>NZ_BAABHW010000004.1:0-353399 GCF_039542305.1 [Roseibacterium] beibuensis
GAGGCGATCTGTTCGTCGACGGCCTTGGCTCGAATGACTTCACGACCTACGGCGCGGAAGTGGGCCTCGCGCTAGAGTTCTGAGTGCGCGGTTTTCTCCCGGTGAATGAATGCTTGTCTCCAACCCTTTGAGAGTTGGAGACAAGCAGCCGCACAAGCCAGGCGGGTATCCGGTCGGAACGTCGCCTCTGCGACGAGATCCATCTGAACCTCGCCTATCGCTGGTTCTGTCGGCTGGGCCTGGAGGGGAAGGTCCCGGATCACTCGACCTTCTCGCGCTATCGCCATGGCAAGTTGCGCGACAGCAATCTGCTGCGACAGGTCTTCGAGGCCACGGTCGAGCGGTGCCTGAGGGAGGATTTGGTATCCGGCGAGGGTTTTGCCGTGGACGCCAGCCTGATCGCCGCTGACGCCAACAAGGCCCGATCAATCGCAGCCGAGGACTGGAGCCCTGAGGTCGCGCGCGAGGCTGGCAACCGCACGGCGCGGGAATACCTGGAGACACTCAACGATGCCGCCTTCGGAGCCGCATCTCCGGTCCAGCCGAAGTTCGTGGCCAAGTCCGACCCAGCGGCGCAATGGACCCGCGCCGAGGAGAGCCGCCCCTATTTTGCCTATGCCACCAACTACCTGATCGACACGAAAAGCTCGGTGATCATGGATGTCGAAGCCACGAGAGCGATCCGTCAGGCGGAGGTCGGAGCCTCGCGGACCATGCTAGACAGGACGGAGAAGCGGTTCGGCATTCGACCGGAATGGCTGGCGGCCGACACGGCATATGGCAACGCCGAGAACCTTGGATGGCTGGTTGAGCAGCGCAGCATCGTCCCCTTCTTTCCGGTGATCGACAAGTCGGAGCGGACCGATGGCACCTGGTCCAGATCCGACTTCGAATGGGACGAGGCGAATGATCAATACATCTGCCCCGAAGTACACGCCCTCAAGCAATATCGCCGGAACTACTCCGATCCGAACCGGGGGCAGGACACCGGCGGGCGGAAGAAATATCGTGCCTTGAAGGCGACATGTCAGGCCTGTCCATCCAAGGACATCTGCTGCCCGAAAGCGGAGGCCCGATACGTCACCCGTGAACCCCACGAGGAAGCACGCGAGTTCGCCCGCGCATGCCGCAAGACAAAGGCCTACAAGGTATCCCGAGACAAGCGGAAGAAGGTGGAGATGCTCTTCGCCCACCTCAAGCGCATCCTCGGCCTGAACCGGCTACGCCTGCGCGGCCTCAATGGTGCGAAAGACGAATTCCTCCTCGCCGCCATCGCCCAGAATCTCCGAAAACTCGCGAAGTTGCGGCCTCAGTGCGCCAAACCGGAGGCTACGGCATGAGCTGAGCGACCAGATAAACGCCTCAAGGCGGCGCGACGGGCGATTGCCCGAACCTAACGGCGACACCCGAGCCTGAGGGCAGCCAAAAACGCGTTCTTGGGCGGACTTTTTCAACAGCATCCGCCCTGAGTGTTTGGCCAACGCATGCTGCACTTTTTCAGGCCGTCGCCAAGGAACTGGAAGCGCACCTCCAGCGCTCCGGAAAGGCATAACCGAGGACGACCTCAAGATCTGATCCGCTACCTGCCCTTCCACGACTGCCTCAACTTCTTGCGGCATGCGCCGCAGAGGTTGTTCAGGCCGCCGCCAAGGGATTGGACACCTGGGCTTCGCCCGCCGCAGTCTTCGCACGTAAACATGGCGTCCCATTCGGCGTCGCGAAGACGATGCTGCACACGGTCGTTGCCGCCCCTGACATAGACCCGCAACTCGCCGAATTTTTCCTTCACCTGGAACACGGTGATGGTCAGGCCGTCTTCTTGCCGGATTTTCTCGAAGTCATCGAAAAGGCTCTTGAGAATGGGCAACCATCCGGGGCCACAGCAAACACCGAAGGCCTTCAGGTCCGTCGGCTCCGATCCAAGGAGCGCGGGGTGCTTTGCGAGGATGCCGTCATAGGTTCTGATCATTCGTTCGTTCTTTCCAAGGTTGGGTATGGTGATTTCGCCATATGCGCGAGGAGTGCCCCCTTGGCCGGGCCGTTTTATGGTCTTTTCGCCATATTGGTCGGCCCGATGACGCTATAGACGGAGCACTGAATCCGCAGGTTCCGTGGTCTGCCGTCAGTGCAGCACCGGCTTGTGTTGAAGCGTCTCGGCGCGCTCGAGCAGCCGAATGACATCGCGTAGGCTGAAGCGTCGGCGGGCCATCGCGGGACCGCGGAGAACGGCCTCGGCTACGGCGTCGATTGCAGCTTGGTCCAAGCCCATCACCACGCCCTGCCGTCGCGCAAAACGAACAAGGTCGTCCGCCGTCACGTCGGGCAAGTCGATCACCTGGCAGCGGTTCAGAACAGCTGGTTCGATCGTCGCGGTCTGGTTCGACGTCAGCACCCACGAGATCCGCGACATGTCGAAGGGCAGCCGATACATCGGGCATTCCCAATGTTTCGCCGTGGCCGGCTCAAGCAGGGACAGCAGCGCATCGGAGAACGAGAAGCGGGTGCCCTTGCCCGATGTCGCTGACCCAGCCTTGCACAGCTCGTCCACGACACAGAGTGGGTTGATCAGCCGGCGTTGCAGGATGACCTCGAGCGGCCGCCCAGCCTGTGCGCTCCCCCAGCCCCTCTCGAGGCCGGTCAACGCGAAGCCTGCGGCGCTCTTCGAGGCGTCGATCTCGATAGAGGGCATGGACAGCCGCTTGGCCAGGCGGCGGGCCCAGGCGGATTTGCCGATGCCCCACGGGCCGTTCAGGATGACGGGCCGCAAGACGATCGGCTCGCCAAGGCGCGCAGCCCGGCGCAGTGCATGCCAGGCATGTTCGGTGGCGGGACCCATCCAAGGCATCTCATCGTGAAGCGCGGCGGCGATCTCGTCGGCCCAGTGTTCATCTTCGGGCATAACGGCCGGCAGCCCGTCCTGGATGGGTTTGAGCTTTTCCGCCTCTTCCTTGCGCAGATCTGCGAAGGGGTCGAGCGGGACGGTCTTGCCATGGGCGAGGCGTTTCGCGCGGCGCGCGATCCGCTCCTCATCGCGCATCCGTGGCAAGATCTCGCTGGCATGAAGCGGGGGGAAAGGATGGCTGAAAGCGGCTTGCTCGTCCGATGCGCCACGCGTTTCCTTGAGAGCCGTTCTGGCATCGAGAACCTTCTGGAGATCCTCCTGGCTCGGCGGCGTAAAGCAAAGCTTCTGAAGGTGGCGGGTGAACCGCGCGATGAGCTCTTTCTCATCGTATTTCGGCTTGGTGGCCTGCTCGGCGAGCAGGAAGGGATAGAGGTCTTTGGTCGACATGCGCTGACTCCACGGATGGAGGGAGACAGGGATCGGCCGCGATGTGGGGAAAGATCAGGAACGCACGCAAAGGCCGATCCCGGCGAAAGGCCGGGTCAGCTGCGTATGAAGTGGGCGGACATCCTGAACATGGGTCGCAAGATGACGAGGCGATGCGCTGGGGTCAAGTCGAGAGGTTGATCGACGCGTGCTCGCGTTATGAAGCAGAACGACGGCCCCGCAAGACGCTTGTGGACACCTTCATCGTCGTTCTCAGGCTGCTCAGTCAAAGCCTTCGATAAGGCGGCAAAGTTGGTTCCTAGACGCTCTTTTAGAATCGTGGATTTATCAATTCGGCGGTGTCTCCGGCTCGGCTACACGCGTTTCCGGCCCCCCGAAAGCACACTCGGCCAACCACCATACGCGTCACGCTGGGAGAACTTCGCTCTGCCTTGCCGGAGCGGCAGGCGGGCAGCTCATGCCCCTCAATTGGTGATTTCGCATGGCGGGAAAACCTAGGACAGTGGGGATTCCTCTGGCCGCCTACTATTTTCCCTGTCTTAGCAAAGCCTTAGTTGACTTCTGGCCGGGAAGGGCGAAAAATCCTTGACAGGGTGTGCATCAAAAACAGCCGTTTTGTGCATACATATGCCCCATCTACATCTACAGCTTATAATTCTGGCGACCCCTCCAGGACTCGAACCCGGAACCTGCTGATTAGAAGTCGGTGGACTGTAACCTTTTCCAACCCGCACGTCCACCCTAAACACTAGCGTTATCAGGCATTTGGAGGTACCTTCCCCTAGGCTGCCCGCTCCCGCCCGATCCTCACCCGGTTCGCTTACGGTTCGCAGGCGAGTCGTCATACGGTTCGGAAGGAGCATGGGATGCCAGAGAGGCTTACAGAGGCGCGAATCAGGGCGCTGGCTTTTGAGGGAAAGCCCGCCGTGGTGCGGGACGCGAAGGTGACTGGGCTCCTCGTTGCGGTGAACAAGACCAGCAAATCCTACAAGGTGCAGCGCGACCTCTGGCAGGGCCCACGCGGGCGGCGGGTGCTGGTCAAGACCGTCCGCCACACCCTCGGGGGCACCGAGGAGATGACGCTGGACGACGCCCGCAGCCGTGCGCTCGCGGTGCTGGACCAGATCAAGCGTGGCATCGACCCCAACGCACCGCCGCCGGACGCCTCCGAGGACGCGGGCGCATGGACGGTGCGGCAGATGTTTGAAGAGTATGGCGCGGACATGCTGGCCCGGGGCTGTGTCGAGCGGTCTGTGACCGACATGATGGAGCGGCTGGACCGCTACCTGCCCAAGTGGGCGGCGCTCCCCATAACAGAGGTGAAGCGCAGCGCCGCCCGCGAGGAGCACCGCCGGATCACCGACAAGCACGGGGCCACGACCGCGAACAAGGCCATGCGCGACTTCCGCGCCGCATACAACTTCGCCCTCAAGGTGGTTGACGACCCGGACGCCCTCCCGGGCAACCCGGTGGCGGCGGTCACGTTCAACAAGGAGCGGGCCAGCAACCGGGTGATAATGCCCGAGGACCTCGCGGACTGGTGGGCGCGTGTGCAGGCGCTGCCCAACCCGCTGCGGCGCGAAATGCATTTGCTCGGGCTGCTGTCGGGCCTCCGCCCCGGGACCCTCGTGAGCATCCGCCGCGAGTGGGTGCGCCTGGGCGATGCGGCAATCTCCATCCCCCGGATGAAGTCGGGCCGCTCCTTCGACCTGCCCCTGTCTGGGCACATGGTGGAGGTGGTGGGCCACGCAATGGCGGCGGGTGACGTGCTGTTCCCCGGTGCGCCGTGGCTGTTTCCGTCCCGGTCCAGCAAGACGGGCGAGGTGATCGCAACGCAGGTCTGGAAAGAGAAGGCCCTGCCCAGCGAGACAGGCCACATCCTCCGGCACACCTACCGCACCGTTGCCCAGCGCACAGGCATCGACCGGGTGAACGCCCGGCTCCTGCTGGACCACACCGTGCCGGGGATAGATGGCGTCTACATCCACGAGCGGGCGCTGTTCGACACGCTGCTTGCGGAGCAGGAGCGCATGACGGCTGAGATCCTCGCCCTGCTTGAGCCCGACACAACAAAGGATTGAGGGCTGGAAAGGGAAAACTAGGGTTTCCCAAGGGGTGTCCGAGCGGGTAAGTTAGGGACCACGAGACTAGGAAACCGCGTTGGCCCACCGGGACGTGCCACATGCGGGGAGCGCCCCATGCGGGGGGCGCGGGGCAACCCGGAGTTTGGCCCTGTCACCTGACCGACCGCCTGTCACAGCAGGGCGGTCTGGATTGGTGACACAACATGGACCAACAGACCATTGATGCCGTTGCAGAGGCCGTCGCAGAGCGGCTCCTGCGTGAATTGCCGCGTGGGCGGCTCCCCATGACGCCGGAATACCTGACTGCCGAACAGGTGGCCCAGATGACCGGCTTCTCCACCAAGTCGCTGGAGGCATACCGTGCCAAGCGACAGGGTCCGCCCTTCCTGAAGGTTGGGCACAGCGTCCGCTACCGCGCCGATGACGTGCGCGTGTGGATGGAGGCAGGCGAATGAGCGGGGCGGAGAAGAAGGCCCCCGGCGCTGGGACTGGCACCGGGGGCAAGGGGGAGCATGAAGATCACAACCCAAACATCATCCCCGAGAGTATAGCGGACGCGCCCACCGGAGCCGACCAGAAAGACTTGTTGCCGGACACCGGCGCATCGGTCGCGTTCATGCGCAACTTCTGCGGGGATGGGCCGCGCGTCCTGACCTCCATCGTCCCGGACGGGGGCCGCACCACTACTGCGACCTTCGCCGCGAGTGAGGACGACAAGATGGCCGCATGGATTGACGAGCGGCAGGGCGTCCAGAACATCTACTTCACCGTCAACGCGGTCTATGGGCCGGTGACGAGCAAGCCCAACAAGGGCGCGGTGTCCGCGATCCGGGCGCTGCATGTGGACGTGGACCCGAGGCCGGGCGAGGACTTCGACACCGAGCGGGTGCGGGCGGAGCGCGTCCTGCGGGCCTACGACCCCAAGCCCACGGTGATCGTGGACAGCGGCGGCGGCTTCCAAGGCTTCTGGCTGCTGGACGAGGAGCGGACCGTTGGCGGCTCTGCCGAGCTGGCGCAACTGGTGGGCAACAAGGAGCGCACCGATGCCGAGCGGGCGGAGGTCGATGCCCACCACGCCCGGCTCTGGGATGCGGTGGAGGGGCGCAACCTCACGGTTGAGGTCGCGCTACAGGGTGACAGTTGCCACAATGCCGACCGCATCATGCGCCTGCCCGGGACCGTGAACGTCCCCGGGGAGAAGAAGCGCAAGAAGGGCCGGACGGCGCGGGTGGCGAGTGTCGTCGCGGCGGACTGGACGCGCCGCCACCGGCTTGAGGACTTCCCGCCTGCGCCCAAGGCAGCAGGCGGCGCGGCCAAGCGGCTGGCGGCGAAGGGGGGCCGGGCCTCGCCCCGGGTCAGCCTGTCGAAGGACCTGCCCGACCTGATGGGCGCAGACGATGAGCGGCTGCTGGACCCGAGCGACCTTGAGCGGACGATCATCATGCACGGGCTGCCGCCTGACGAGCCCGGGCGCTTCCCGTCCCGGTCAGAGGCGATGTTCCATGTCCTGTGCGCCCGCATCCGCGCAGGCGTCCCCGACGATGTGCTGGCGGGGATGCTTCTGGACCCCGAGCTGGGCATCAGCGCGCACGTCCTAGAACAGGACCGGCCCCGCAACTATGCCCAGAGGCAGATCCAGCGGGCTCATGACGATGTAGCCGCTGGCGGTGACGGGGAAGGCGGCGGAAACGCGGACACGCGCCCCGAGGTCATGGTGGACAACAACCGGCTGCACCTGATGCTTGACCGGGCGGAGGACGCACTGCTGGCTTCGGCGCTCCCCCTCTACCAGAGCGCTGGCGTGGTGGTCACTCCCGTTCGCCGCCACGGCAGAGCGCTCCGCCTTCGCTGCGTCACCGCAACGGCGATGCGCGAATACATGACCCGTGCGGCCAACTTCTACTCTCCAAGCCGAGACAAGGAAGGCAACGAGTTCAAAAAGCCCGCCTCACCGCCAGACGGTTTCACGGGGTCATACGTCGCCCGGGCTGACGTAGGCACTTGTCGACTGCCCGTCTGTCACGGCCTGGTCGGGCACCCGACGATCCGCGCTGACGGCTCGCTCATCTGGGCGGAGGGCTTCGACGCTGACACCGGCCTGATCTTGGACCACGGTGGCGTGGAGTTCCCCCCCGTGCCGGACAACCCGACGCAGCAGGAGGCGCTGGCAGCGCTGGCGAAGCTCAAGCAGGTCATCAAGGACTTCCCCTACACGGATGAGGCATCGCGCTCAGTGGCCCTGTCCGCGATGCTGACGGCGGTGTGCCGCCGGTCCCTAGACTTCGCCCCCGTCCATGCGTTCAACGCACCCTCGCCTGAGACGGGCAAGAGCCTGTTGAGCGACATACCGTCGATGATGACCACCGGGCAGCCTGCCGCAAAGCACGTGCAGGACAGGAACCCGGAGGAGGACAAGAAAACGCTGCTGGGCGTCCTGCTACAGGGCGACCCGGTGCTGGTGGTAGACAACGTGGACCGACCCATTGAGGGCGCGGTGTGGTGCGCAATCCTGACCTCGCCCGAGTGGGAGGCAAGGGGGCTGGGCGCCAACGACCAGTATAGGGTGCTGACCAACGTCCTGTTCATCTTCAACGGCAACAACATCGAGTTCCGGGGGGACATGGCGACTCGAGCCGTCATGGCGACGATTGACGCCGGGGTGGAGGAGCCCGCCGCGCGAACCTTCGACGTGGACCTGCGCGAGGACGTGCCCAAGCGGCGGGGCGAGCTGGTGAGCGCCGCGCTGACGGTCCTGCGCGCACACGCCGTGGCTGGCTTCCCGGGGGCGAGGCGCGACACCCGCTTCCCCGGCTGGTCGCGCCTCGTGCGGGGGGCGCTGATCTGGCTGGGAGAGCCCGACCCATGGGATACCCGCCATGCAGTGCGCGGGGGTGACTCAGCGCGTGACGAGGCCGTGCGCCTCGTGGACGCCCTAGAGGCCAACTTCGGGCGCGAAACCTTCTCTGCCCGCGACGTGTGCCGGGAGGGCGGGGTCAGCTGGGCGGACAACGCCATCGACGCGCAGACGGCCCTCGCCGCCGCGCTGGCTGAGCGGCTGCCGTCCGTCATGGACGCGCGGGGCGCGCCGAGCGCCCTGAAGGTCGGCCACACGCTCAAGCGGATGCGTGGCCGGATCATCGGCGGGCGCGCCATCGTCCTTGACGGGCACGACAAGCTCCGGGGCAACCTGTTCAGGGTAGAAGCCGCCGGAGATGTCTAGGAGATGATCGGGAGATGTTCCCGGCTTGAACATCTCCCGGTTTTCTTTCATCGCAGCAAGGGCTTAGTGGGCCGGGAGATGTTCGGGATGTTTCAGTCCACGTCTCCTTTAGGGGCCCAGGAAGGGGGGGCTCCCCGCCGCCGCTTCCCTGCCGCTTCCCTGTTCGTTTCCCCCTTAAGACTTACGGAAAACATCTCTAGCATCTCCGAAGGGGGTTAAGCCTCTGAAATAACTGGGTTAAAGTGGGAGATGTTTGGCCCCTGAAACATCTCCGAACATCTCCCGAACATCTCCCCGGGCTCCGCCTGTCTGGGCAGGGTGTGGGAAACCACCGCAACACGTCTTGTGCGGAGACGTAAAAGGTTGGTGCCCGGGGCCGGGCCAGCCCCGCCGCCCGAGTTATCCCCGCCCGGCCACCTCCGGCACCACTGTCCGCCGCCGCACCCCGAAAACGTATCCCCGCACGCCAGCCCCGGAGCCCACCCCCGCTGGGCCTCGGGCTCCAACCCACTATTACCCCAGAGATTTCCCTTTACGGGGTGTTAATGCTCACGATACGTTTCGACACTGGATGCAACCTATGCGTGTGTTCGCCAACCCGAGAAATGGAGCACGACAATGACCACCTTCGCCACCATCGACCCCGCCGCCGCAACCTACGCCCTGCACGCCACCGAGGCGGACGCCACCGCCGCCGCCGATGCGCAGGACGCCCTCTTTGTCCTGATCGCAGAGGACCTTGAGGGCCTGACCATCAAGCAAGGCGCGGCCCTGTTCGCCGCGACCGCCGCCCCCTTGGGCATCGCGCCCGTGAAGCGCTTCCCTGACCGCGCCACCGCCGCCCGCCGCATCTGGCAGAACCTCGCGGCCCTGTCCGCGACCGCGCCCGAGGCCGCCACACCCAAAGCCAAGCCCGCCGCGAAGGCGAAGGCCCCGCGCAAATCCCGGGGCATCAATCTCGCACCCAAGGCGGAGGCCAAGCCCTGCCGCGTCGGGACCAAGCAGGCCGTCCTTGTGGACCTCCTGTCCCGGCCAACCGGCGCGACCATGAATGAGCTGATCGACGCCCTGGGCAACTGGAAGCCGATCACGGTCAAGTCTGGCCTGACGTGGGACATGAACGCGGTGAAGGGCTACGGCATCCGCACCGAGCACCTGACTGGCTTTGAGGCATTCGTGGAGTGCCACCTTGACGACTGCGGCACGTTCGGCACGGCACTGGACCGGGCGGGCGTCACGTCGCAGCACCCGGACGACCACAGCGACCACGACGCCCTCTTGGCCCTCGCCCATGAGCACGGATACGACCAGTCTGAGCGCATCGCGGTCTACCACCTCGTGTTGCCCGTAGGCATGGACGCGCCCTTGCCGCACACGCAGAGCGCCAAGCCGAAGGCGGAGGCGGGCCAGTGACCCGCCGCGCCGCGATCTACGCCCGCGTGAGCACCGGGGACCAAACCTGCGAAAACCAGATCCTCTGCCTCAGGGAGGTGGCGGAGCGTGCGGGCTGGACCGTAGTGCAGGAGTATGTGGAGACGGCATCCGGTGCCAACGAGGCGCGGCCCGAGCTGGCAAGGGCGCGGAAGGACGCGACCCGCCGCCGCTATGACGTGCTGGTGGTGTGGGACGCCTCGCGCCTCGCCCGGTCCCTGCGCCTGCTGCTGAACCTCGCCCATGAGCTTGAGTCCTTGGGCATCGGCCTGCACCTGCACCAAGAGGCCATCGACACCACGACGCCCTCGGGACGGCTGCTGTTTCAGGTCCGGGGGATGGTGGCCGAGCTTGAGCGCTCAATCATCGTGGAACGCACCAAGGCGGGCCTCGCCCGCGCCCGCTCGCAGGGCAAGCGGCTGGGCAGGCCCCCCGCGTCCGACGCCCTCGTGGCCGCCATCCGCAACCTGCGCAGCCAGGGGATGGGCATGGACCGCATCGCCCGGGAGCTGCGCTGCGGCAAGGGCCTGAGCCAGAAGGTATGCACCGAGTTTGACAAGGAGGCCGCAGAGCCATGACAGAACGCAAAGACGACAACCTGCCCGCGCGGCTGGTCCCGCCCGAGCCCGGGGCCGGGGGCCGCTCGCACTGGCGCGTGACCCCTTTGGGCCTCGCCCTCGTGGAGGAGCTGGCCGGGCGCGGCGTCCATGTCGCTACGATTGCCCGCGCCTTGGGCATGAGCAAGGACGCCTTCCGCTCCTGCCGGGACCGCCAGCCCGAGGTTGATGACGCCTACCACGCCGGACTCGCCCGAGAGCATGACGCCCTCGTGGGCAACCTGCGCACCGCCGCTGATGAGGGCAACATCGTCGCCAACATCTTCTTGTTGAAGGCCCGCCACCAATACCGCGAGGGCGAGGCGCTTGAGGCAAACCTCAACGTGAGCCTAGACACCGGGGGCGTCCTCGTGGTGCCGAACAAGATGAGCATGGAGGAGTTCCTTGAGGAGCGCCGCCGGGCGGGCGAGCTGCCGATGGGGCCGCGCCCGGACACGGTGGAGCGCATCCCCGGGCAGTGCGACCCGGACACCATTGAGGGCGTCCTTGACCCGGAGACGCGCCGCAGTGAGTGAGATTTGTATAGGACGACCGGACTTTATTGTTACGGGACCGGCCACATCTGATACGTCTTTTCTCTGAATGGGCAACTACCGAGGCGAACAATGGGAACTTTAGCGCAATTCTTTCAACCTCCATTGTATTGGCAACAATTTGAAGAACTCGCGCAAGGTCTACTGACTGAGGTCTATTCGATACCTAACGCCCAACAAATAGGGCGGCCAGGTCAAGCCCAAGACGGGGTTGATGTATTCGGAAAATCATCCCGGCATGGTCAAATAGGTATTCAGTGCAAACGATTATCCGATCTAGACGAGTTCAATAATCCTCTTCCCGGAGGGCCAATCGACAAAGCATTCTTGGAGAAGGCTGCCCACGAAGCTCTAGTATTCAAACCTGATCTAAAAATTTGGATACTGGCTACGACAGCGAAACGCGATGCCAAGATCCAAGGGCTGGTCCGCGACCTAAACGAGCGCTGGGAGGGAGAAGGACGTGACCGGCAGGCTATCATTTGGGCGTGGGATGACTGTGTATCATATCTGAATGCGTTTCCGGACCTTCAACGTTGGTATTACCGGGATGTCATTCAGGTTCATAGTGCTCGTGATTTGGACATTATGATATTGGAGACGATCAGCATGGCGTTCCACCGGCCTGCTTTTGAAGTCCCGATAAATTGCGAACACTCTGACGAATTTATTCAGGCGCTCAAAGACACCCAGATGGCGCTCCGAACCGGCGAACTCGTGGACCGGCAAAGCCGTCATATTATTCGGAAAGCTGTGAGCGGTTGGCGGGGGATAGACAACGAGAGGTGGCGAGAAAGTCTGAGAGATGTCGACAGATGCCTGAGAGCGCTTCGCGCAGCTCTACAAGAAGGGCTTAAGACAGGCTCCATCCAGCAACAAAACGGTTTTCTAAACATCGCCGACCTCACACTTCGAGACCGGCTCGAACGACAAAGGGAAAGCGCGGTCAACATGTTAAACACGGTGCTAGACGACGCGTCACTTGCAAGGATTTGAGACGAGGTTTAACCCCGAATGAAAGCCTCGTCGATATCGGCAAATTCGGTATTCACAACAAGTCTTTACAGTCGCTTGACCCACCCAAGGCGCGGTATTCTCGCCTGCAGGATTGGCCGCCCAGCGGAGGGCGCAAGCACACTGGCGGCCCCGAGCACAGGAGCCTTGCCAAGTGAACCAACCCGCCCCCGACAACCATTCCCCCCTCCCGCCGCCCGGCAAGCTGATTGCCACGGCTGAGGTCATCTCCCTTGCCGACCATGCCGCCAAGCGGGCTGAGAAGCTCGGCACCGTGATCGCAGGCCTTGAGGCTGGCATCGCCCGGCGTGGCGAGGAGGCAGCCGCCTCCGCCGCTGCCGCTGGCTTCCCGCCCGAGGACCAGTGGGCAGCAGCCACCAAGCTCACGGCCAAGGCGCGTGCCGAGGTGGTCACGAACAGCGAGGACGCCCGCTGGGGCTACATCCGCGAGGTGAACGCCGCCGCTGAGTCGGTGGCGCTGACCGCCGCCCTGTTCGCATCGCCGCAGGCCGTGCTCGCCCGGGCAGGTCTGGGGACCCCCGAGCGCACCCACTTCCAGACCCAGCTTGACGGCTCGGGCATTGTGGAGATCAAGAACATGGCCGCGCTGGCCGTGGCGACCAACAACAAGGTCCTCGGGGCTGCCATCATGGCGGCGGTGGACCGGATGCCTCGGCGCGAGCGCCCCCTGTCTACGGCTGAGCTGGCCGAACGCCTCGTGGGTGAGGAGACGCGGCAGGTGCAGGACGCAATCACAAAGATCAAGCTGGCAGCGCAGTCCGCCATCAACCTCAACCGCGAGTTCACCGCCGGGAAGGTCCGGCCTCTGGACCGGATCAAGCTCGCACTCAACAAGAAGGAGGCCTGACATGGCCCTGTTCCTCGTGACCCGCCCCCGTGGCGCTGACCACCTCAAGAACCCCTCGGGCATCCACGCCGCCCTCGTGGATGCGGCGGATGGTCCGACTGCGATCCTCGCGGCCAACGCGCTTGCGCCGCGCCTGAACACCCCGTTCAACGGCTTCGACACCACGCAGGTCGCAGGTTCGGCGGCGGGCGGCTTCGCCCCCTGCGTGTTCCAGGGCGATGCCTTGGGCACATCCTACACCGGCCCGGGGCGCGGGGCATGACGCCCCGTGAGGCCCGCGACCGGCGGATTGTAGAGGGCATGGCCGCCGTGTTCCCGCCTGAGCTGCGGCTGGCGCAGGAGGCGCTGCTGCGCTTCGCAGAACAGTGCGTCCCGGGCGCATGGCCGGACGTGCCGAGTGTGATCCGCTTCGCCCGCGCCTATGGCGTGGACGCGCAGGAGCTGGGCGCATTGGTGGGCATCATCTCCTTCCGCCTGACCCCGCGCGGCAAGGTGGTGTGGGCAGACAGCCAGCGGAACCCCGAGATTGTCGTGCGCACCCCGCCGAACAGGCTCACCCGGCGCGTCCTGCGGGCCTATGGATGCTTTGTCGCCACCGCCGCGAAGGTGGAGCGGGCGCGACACCTCCACTGACCCCGCAACCGGCAGCTTTCGGGGTTAGCATCGCGAGCTGTCCAGAGGCCTTACGGGGTGGGCTCCGCCGGGACCATCCGGCGAGGCGTTTTCGGGGTGACCGTTGAATGCACAAAAGAAAATGGAGCCCGTAGGCTCCATGTATTAGTGCAGGGGGATGAACACGTGACGGGCCGACCTTTAGAAACTTCTTTGCGCGCGCCGTTCTGTTAATTCGCAACCCCGAAAATGCGGATGGCTTTCACCAACCACCAGCCAACCCGCATTGTCGCGGCTTTTGTGTAGCCCCACGCTTCGCGTCGAGCCAGCCGCGTCGCTGCTTTGCGACCGCCTTGTTTTTGGGCCTTGAGGTATTGCCGGTGTAGCGAAACACGCCACTCTGAACAATCCCGTGAGGGCCATGTTGCCACATAAAGTGGCGTCTTAACCCACCACGGGGGTGAGGCCTTTCGTTTGCGCGCCATTTTGGAAGTTTCCTTCTCTTTGCGCGTCGGTGCCAGCTTTTGAGTTGGTAGCGCCCCCACCTTCTTCCAACGCCCTCTTCCCTGACGCGGTCAGTGAATAGAGTTTGTGGGGCCGCCCTCTCCGGCTGTCGGAGGGCGTGTTTCTTGGGTCCGGTTCGGACTGGCGCTCTGCGATCAAGCCGCGAGCGTCGAGCCGCCGGAGTGCGATGTAGGTCTGAGCATCGCTGACATCTTCATTGCCTTGACGGCGGAGATAGCCAGCAATCCCGACACCATGTGCCAAATCCGGTTTGTCGCGGATGACCCGAAGGATTTCCGCTTGAACAGGACCAACACGGTGAGGAGATGTCTTGCTCGGCCTACCGAGGCCAAACAATTTTTTTGACATCTCACTTCGGAACCTCCCCTGTTCGACATGCGGCGCGAGCGGGTGAAGTGGTGAGAAACGATTCATAGTAAAACATGGAAGACTCCTTGGTTGAGTTGCTTGAACGAAGGGACGCTGAGCAATGACATTGCTTTTGTAAGTCACTCAGCATCCTTTCTTTGGTCGCGGCGACATTGCCGCGCTCCCAATATGGGAAGTGGTAGGTTATTCGTCAAGGATTAAGTGGTAGGAAAATAATAAGTGACTGTAATAAAAAGAAAAAGCCGAGCTTCCGCTCGGCGTTTAATTCTTCACCAATGCACTTCTTGCGACGGAGTGCTGAAATTTATCTAGGTTTTAGAGCCTAGAGATCGTCATCGCTCCATTCCTCATCCAGCGCTTCTGGCGGTGGGAGATGACCGTAGAAAGCCTGACGGTGCAGGTGGATGTTGATCCGCGCGGAATACATCTTGGGCATCGTGTCAATTGCAAAGGCCTGCCCGGCGGCGGTCCCTTCGATAAGCTGCTCTCCCCAAACTCCAAGATTCCCTGTCCAGTAGCCGCTGTCCAATACCCTCTGCGCGGCAACTTGGAATGAAACCTCATCGGTCTTATCCCGGGCGATGATCCATGAGGTATCTGCGGGATAGTCGATACGGTTCTTAGGCTGGCTCGCATGGCCATAGCTTCGGGGTTTAGTGGTGCCCCAGTCGCCGTAGATTATCCTCGGGTGGTTTGTCGCCTGTTGCACTTGGGCAAGGAGATCACGGTTGGTAAAACCGCAAACATCGGTTCCATCAAAGGGAGTGAAGTCTTTCGGAAACGAAGTGCAGGAGATGGCAATTGGAACCTCCGGCGGAATCGTTCCGAAGAAGCTGTTGGTGTATCCGCTGGCTAGGGCAGCCACTAGGAGTGGGTCCGGCACCCAACCAAACTCAAACACCACGGCATAGTCGTTCGCTCCCTCTGCCGCCAATTCGGCTACAAGCGCAGGCATCCATTGTGGGATGCCGGACCCTATCCCCTCGGCAAGGTTCATTCGCAGGCAGAAAGCCCGGTTGTGCTCCCGCGCCCATGCGATCTGCTCCCGCGCGCTTTCTATGCTGCGCTCCGCCATTAGGAGGCAGGGATTGGCATTTGGATACTCCGACAGGAGCCCCCACCATGCGTCAAGGTCTGCTGGCTTGGCAGCCAACCGCGCCCAAAGCTCCTTTGCCTCATTGGGCTTGTCGTTCATGCGGTAGTAGGTGTCCACATCAATGAAGTATGGACGGGACGGATAGGACTCTTCAAACTTGTCCAGCGCACGGGACAGAGGCGAAGTAGCAAGCCACGGGGCCAGCAAAACGAGAGGTGTCAGCCGGTCTTTCGTGGTTCCCGGCAGTTCCTTCAAACCGCTCAGTTCAGCGGGTCGGATGCCCAACGTCACTAGATACTCTTGAACATCCATCGCCCGCGCCGCCCCCTCAGGTCATCTGCAACTTAATTTCCATCGCCGCCGTGGACACTCCAAAGCGGCGGGCAAGGTCCTCAATTACTTCACTGGTCATGGGGCCGGAATACTCCGCCGTTGCCTCAGCCAACTGGGCGGACGGGATCACAAGGTCAGATGCGAGCCGGTTGGCCTCGTATTCGATGTTGGCCGGTTGACCGGAACGCAGCAGGACATTCTCTGACCAGCCACCCTCGGCAACAATTCGGTCGCGATGCAACAGGAAATGCGCAAGCTCATGGGCAAGTGTGAAGCGCTGGCGGTGCTTCGCCTCGTGCCTGTTGATGCGGATAACAAAGTCTCCGTTCTCCTGCCCGATTTGGCCGGATGTGCCTCGCGGCAGCGTGGACAACAGGACCTTTACGCCCAGACGCTTCGCAATCGCCCCCAGCTTGACCGGATGCTCAGACAGATATTCGTCAATCTCAGCCCGCACGTCGGGGGCCAAGTTCGTGTATTCCGGCGAAGGCGACTTGACCTCCCAGTCATTTGCCACCGCTAAATTCTGCATACTTCCATCCATCTTCTTTCTCCCTCCTGTTTGTTTGCGTCAGTCTTGGTCACCGCCTTCGACCACGTCCTGGGGGTCCATAACTGGTCCCCCAGCGTTAATTCGCTCAATGACTCTCCCAACTGCGGCGTCCAAAGCCCCCGTTCTTACGAGCGCTTTAAGAATCTCGTCTCTATGCTCGTCATCAGCGAGGACCACTTGCAAACCCAACGGCAAAATTTCACGGACCTTTTTATCAACTTTCGGATCAAGGTCGGCCTCCATGGTCTCGGTAATCTTGGTAGCTGCCGCAGTTTTTGCCTCGCTCGCCGCCTCGTCCTTGATCTCACGCAGGGTCTTGAGGGCGACCAGACCAATTACGAGTGCGCCAACCGTCACTGCAAGGCCAACAGCTCCAAGGAAGATCGTCGCCACGGTCAGCAGCAGGTCAACGTAGTCTGCCCTCGTCGGGTCGATGTGGGCAACTTGGCCCTGCGCCGGGAGCCCCCATCCGAACCAAAACACGATGGCTGCAACGGCGACGAACGCGCCAATGATTGACCCTAAAATTGCGGCGCTCAGCTTACCCATCAAACAACCAGTTCATCACGCATCGGGAGCTTCACGCCTTTCATATTGGAACGTATAGAGAACAAATCAAGAGAAAGTGTAAACTATCTTGACTTTAGCGTCGATAGCGAATCCTCCCCGCCTGGCAATTGGACTCAATGTGCCAAAACTTGATGGGCCACTCTACCAAAAACGGCCTAAGTATTTGAAAGATAAATAAATAATGGCGATCCCGGGAGGACTCGAACCCCCAACATCCTGATTAGAAGTCAGGTGCTCTATCCAGTTGAGCTACGGGACCGTGGCTCTGCGATAACGGTTCGGAAAACGGTTCGCAAGCCGGTGACGTTTTCCTAACCGTCTGTATTTTCATCTTCTTCTGGCCCCGGACCTCCGGCTTAGAAGTCAGCTGCTCTATCCAGTTGAGCTAAGGGGCCGCTGACCGGTGTGATACGCGAGCCCGGGAATACGGTCCAGACCATGCGTTTGACGCTCGCGCAATTCGCGCGCTCGGCATGCGGTCCGCGACGAAACATCCGGCATCGCTTGTGCTACCCTGTCCCGTGAAACGCGCGAGGTCGCAGCCGCCCGGCCAAGGGAAAAGGCCTGTTCGCCGCCTGACGGCCCACCCCTGACGGAGTGCCCAAGTGACCCGATCCGGTACGAATGCCAAGGCAGCGGCGGCCTATTACAACGAGGATACCGTCGCGGCCTTCTACCGAAGCGCCTGGGGTGGAGAAGACATTCATATCGGGCGTTATGACACGGGCGCAGAGACCGTGCGCGACGCGTCTCGGGCGATGACCCGGCACCTCCTGTCCCTTGCCCGCCTGCGGCCCGGGGACACCGTGCTGGACATCGCCTGCGGCTACGGCGGCACGCTGCGCGAACTCGCGCGGTCGGGCTGCGTGGTGCACGGGATCGACATATCCCGCGTCTGCGTGGAGGAAGCGCGGCGCGCCAATGCTGCTGCGGGGCTGGCCGACCGGATCTCGGTCCAGATCGGAGATTTCCACGACCTCCCGTTTGAGCCGGCCACGCTCTCGGCCTGCATCTGCCAGGAATCGATCATTCATTCCACCGACCGTCCCCGGGTCTTCGCCGAAGTGTTCCGCGTCCTGCGGTCACGCGGTGTCTTCGCCTTCTCTGACATTCTGACGACCGAGGGCGCCAACCTCGACCTCGTGAATGCCGCGTTTGCCCGCCTTGGGGTCACGGGCGGCGCCACGCGGGGCGACTACGAACGGATGGCGCGCGAGGCCGGGTTCGACATCGTCCAATCCGGGGAACGGCAAGACGATATTCGCACCCATTACGACAAATTGGCCGAGCGGCTCGAAGACCCGCTGCCGGGGGTGTCGCCCGAGGCCGCCGATGGCATCGCCGCAAGTATCGAACGCTGGCAACGCGCCTTGGAAGGTGGCCACATCACCTGGGCCTGTTTCGTTGCAAAGAAGCCCGGTTGAGTGCGGGCAGCCCCGCGCCGCGGTTACAGCGATCGGGTCATGAACACGCTGAGCGGGTCGGGCCGGTAGGTTCCGAAAGGGGCGCAGGGCTCGAACCCCGCAGAAGCGTAAAGCGCGCGGGCCGCCGCGAACTCCGCGCTTGAGCCGGTTTCCAGCCAAAGCGTTCGGACACCCGCGTCCTGCGCCACGCAGACAAGGTGGGACAGAAGCGCCCGGCCATATCCCTGCCCGCGCCGCGCCTGTAGACAATGCATCGCCTTCAGCTCGGCCTCGCCCTCTCCGAACGGCTTCAGGGCTCCGACCGCGACGGCCCGCCCCTCGGACTCCATCCCGACGAAGACGCGGGCATCGGCGCCGCGCAATTCATCGGCGGTCATCACATGGCAACTCTCAGCGGGGGACTGCGCGCGCATGAGATCGAAATGGGCGGCCAGCAAGCCGTCAGCGGCCGGGTCCGCCCCCAGAACCTCGCGAAACGTCAGGGGCATCTGAGCACGGGGCAAAATCGCGCCGTCCCACCTAGAGCACAATTGTAGATCGCCAGCTTACTTTCCATTCCGAAATCGGCTCAAAGACGCTGCAGGAAACAATCCACGATCCCGCGAAGCAGACGATAGCACAATACCAAACCCGTCAGAGCGGGATACACGAATTGGGCATCGCGTGTCGCCGTCCGCCTTTCCATGATCGGGCCTGAAGATCCTCGGCAGAACGTCACGGGGATCGACGCAAGCCTCCAACACCTCTTCGGTCGGGTCTGGCGGCCGACGCAGCCAAGCGAATTCTGCCCGTCGATGGGGTCTCCCGCATTGTCGTGTCTGAAAGCGTCAGGTTCGCCAATGTCATCTCTGCGCTCTCAGACGTCATGGGCATGGCGGAAACGACCGGCGATCTGGAAAACCGTCTCGATGTCGCGGACGACATCGAGGAGGCATTGGCCTGGTACGAGATGGTAGCCTATTTCGATCTCAGGATCGCTCGACATCAGCACGCAGCAGAGTTGATGCAGTCTATTCTGACCGAGGTTCTGGTCCTCAACCGCTCGACATGTGTCTGTTGGCATCCCACCATCCGTTTGGAATGGCCTGCAAGGCCACGTAACGGCGGCACGCAGATCAACTGTCACGGCGTGCGCGGGGCGCGCTCCCCACGGCGCTGCGAATGCCGGTACGAAGCGATTGGTGCTATGCTTGCTCTCGATGGAGTGGTGCGGGGCGATCTTGCCCGCCACGCTCCATCATCGGAAAGGGGGACACCATGGCAAAAGGCATTGATGTCCCGCAAGAGCGGCAGGCGGGTAAGTCCCGGCAACCGGAACGGACCAACCGGGGGGCGTGCGCAGCGCTGGCAGCGCGCCGTGCCACCGACTTCGACAGCGCGGCGCGCTGGTCAGATCGCCCCTTCGGTGTCGGACCGGAACCTGTCGATCCATTTTCGCAGGCTGAACATGTCGAAATAGATCGACAGGACGGACGGGAAGACCAGCACGACCAGGATCATCGAGGCCAGCAGGCCAAAGGCCACCGACACCACCAGCGGCACCAGCGTCTGCACCTGCGGGCTGCCGTCCGAGATGATCGGGATCAGGCCCACGATGGTGGTCGAGCTGGACAGCAGGATCGGCCGGAACCGGTCGCGCACCGCGTTGAGCGCGGCGGCCACGTAGTCGTCGCCCTCCAGGTGCGACTGGAAGAACGTCAGGAACAGGATCGCATTGTTCACCACGATCCCGGCCAGCGAGGCGAAGCCGATGAAGCTGGGCATCGACATGTCCAGCCCCAGCGCCCAATGCCCGAGGATCGTGCCGATCAGCGCGAAGGGGATCGAGATCATCACCACCACCGGCAGCGTGTAGGATCGGAACTGGAACGCCAGCACCATGTAGACCCCTACCAGCCCCAGCAGCAGCGCCGACATCATCGAGGCCTGCGATTCCTGCTGGTCCTGTGTTGCCCCGCCGATCTGGATCGTCACGCCGGGATGGTCGGCGGCGATCTGCGGCGCCAATTCCTCCGTGACCACGGCGGAAAGCGCGGTCGAGGTGGTGACGGCACGGTCGATGCTGCCCTGGATGCCGGCCACGACCATGCCGTTCTTGCGCGTGATCGTCGGATAGCTGGCTGTCAGCGTCAGGTCGGCCACCCGCGACAGGCTGGTTTGCGCGCCATCGCTCAGGACCACGGGGAACAGCTCCAGCTCGGTCAGGCTGGACATGCTGTCTTCCAGTTGCACCCGAACCGCCATGTTGCTCAGCCCGGTGCGGAAACTGTCGGTCTCGGCCCCTTCGAAGGCGTTGCGCAGTTGCGAGGCCAGCGATTGCGGGGTCAGGCCGATGGAATAGCCGTATTCGTTCAGTTGCAGCTGCACTTCCTGCCGGCCGCCGTAGAAATCCTGGAACGCCTCGGTCACGTCCTCGCGGGCCAGAAGCGCGCTGACCAGGTCGCTGGCCGCCGCGCCCACGGCGTCGAGGTCGCGACCCATGATCTCGATATCGATATCATGGCCGCCCGGCCCGACCTCGGTCTGGGCGAAACTGCTTTGCACAAGATCGGGCAAGGGCCCGGCCGCCGCGCGCCAGGCGACCAGGACCTCGTCTGCCGTGACGTTGCGGCGCGAGCTTTCCAGCAGATCGACGGTCACGGTCGCGGTGTTGGACCCGTTGTCATCCACATCGGCGTTCACGCCATACTGGATCAGCACCCGTTCGATCAGCGGCGCTCCGCCCTCGGTGCCCGGCGTGTACTGGGCATCGACCGCATCGAGGCCGGCAAGCAACTGCTCGACCGTCTGCACCGTGCGCTCGCGCGGGATGCCCGAAGTCAGCGCGACCCGCGCCACTACGGTGTCGCCCTCGACGGTGGGAAAGCCGATCACCTTGATCTGCCCCGAGGCGATCAGCCCCACCGACAGGATCAGGACCCCCACAACCGCCCCGAAGGTCAGGTAGCGCAGCGCGACGAGCCGCGCCGCGACGGGCAGCACGATGCGTTCCTTGACCCATTCCAGCGCGCGCGCCGCCGGGCGGCGTTCGTGATCGCCCGCCGTGATCTTGCCCGAATGGCTCAGGTGGTTGGGCAGGATCAGGAACCCCTCGACCAGCGACAGGGCCAGCGTCAGCAGCAGCACCATGGGAATGAAGCGCAAGACCTGCCCCATGTCGCCCGACAGGAACATCAGCGGCCCGAACACGCAGGCCGTCGTCAGAAAGGACGACAGGACGCCCGGCATCACCTCCATCGTGCCGCGCGTCGCGGCCTCGAGCGGGCCGGCCTTGCGGCGCCACTTGTCGATATTCTCGGCGATGACGATGCTGTCATCCATGATCAGCCCCACGGCCATCAGCAGGGCCACCAGCGTGATCATGTTGATGGTGATCCCGAAGACGCTCATCAGGAACAGCCCGCCAAGGAACGACACGGGCAGCGCCGCCGAAATCCACAGCGCCTCGCGGATCGAAAAGAACAGCCACATCGTGCCGAAGACCAGAACAAGGCCGATGGCGATGTTGCCCGCGATCAGCGTCAGGCGTTCCTGCACGATGTCGGTCATGTTGTTGATCACGGTCAGGCGGAACGGCGCGGGATAGAGGGCGCGTTCGGCCTGCAGGACGGCGTCGACCTCTTCGAAGACGCGGATGCTGTCCTGATCGCTGGATTTCGAGATCGAAATGATCGCCGCCTGATCCCCGTCGATGAAAGATTGCATGTTCTCGTCGCTGTCGACCAGTTGCACGCGCGCGATGTCGCGCAGGCGCACCAGACCGCCGGTCGCGTTTTCCAGCACGATCAGGTCTTCCAGTTCGGACACGGTGCGGCTCGCCCCGGAATAGCGCAACACCAGGCTGCCGCCGTCCAATTCGACGTCACCCAGCGGCTGGCGCAGGCTGCGCGCTTCGAGTGCATCCACCACGTCCCGGCTGGAGATCGAGAATTGCCGCAGCGCGCGCTGGTCGAAACTAATCTGCAACACACGGTCGGTGATCCCCGTCACGCTGGTTTCCGACACGCCGGGCAGCGCCAGAAGGGTATCGGCCAGTTCCTCGGAATACTCGATCAGGCCCTGCCGGCCCGCGATGCCCGAAACGGCGACCAGCGCCACCAGGTCGGTGCGGGCGTTGATCTCGACCGAGGGGGTTTGCGCGTCATCGGGAAAGTCCGACACGCCCGACACCGCCGAGAAGACATCGTTGAAAAACTGGATCAGCTCGCCACCGTCTTCCAGTTCGGCCACCGCCTGCGCGCGGCCATCCATCGACAGGCATTCCAGGTCCGACAGGCCGGTCAGGCCGGTCAGCGCGTCTTCCAGCGGGGTGCAGATCTCTTCATCGACGTCGCGCGCCGAGGCGCCGGGGTAGGTCACGCTGACGCTGACGCTGTCGGCGGTGAAGGCCGGGAAGGTCTCGCGCTCGATATTCGACAGGACCGAGATGCCGAGGATGCAGATCAGCACCATCATCAGGTTGGCGGCGACCGGGTGGCGGACGAAATAGCCGACCATCTCAACGCCCCCCGTCGGCGGTGACGGTCACCGGGGTCAGCGCCATGCCGGGCACGGGCGGTTGCGGATCGCTGAGCACGAGGCGGTCGCCATCGGCCAGCCCCTCGGTCACGATGACGCGATCGTCGAGGATCGGGCCGGTTGCGATCGGGCGCAGGGCCAGCCGGTCCTCGGCATCGGCGATGTAGACAAAGGCCGCGCCATCATCATCCTGGCGCACCGCCGCGCGGGGAATGGCGATCACGCCCTCGACCGCCGCGGCCTCGAACTCGACCGAGACGAAGGCGCCGACGTTCAGCGGCGGGGCATTGCGTTCGCGGTTGGCCATCAGCGGGTCGGCGACCCGCACGACCAGGCCGATGGCGCCTGTCTGGTCGTCGATCGTGCCGCGAAACCGGACGATCTCGGCCGGGTAGCTGGCCTCGAACACGGCCACGTCCATGCGCACGGTGGCGGTCACGCCGGCGGCGTTCAGGAACTCGATCACCCGGCTTGCATCGACATCGGTGCCCGGATCGAACACGCCGCCAAGGGCGGTCTGAATCAGCGGCCCGAAGGCATTGGGCTGAATCTCGGCCACGATTTCGACGGCCTCGGTGCCTTGCAGGGTGATCAACTGGTCGCCGGTGCGGATGAACTGATCGACCTCGACCCCGACCGAGGCGACGCGCCCACGGAACGGTGCCCGGATCGTCGTCTTCTCCAGATCGCGTTCGGCCTCGGCCAGTTCGGCCTGCCGCACGGCCAGCGTCGCCTCGGCCGAGGCGCGCTGCGCGTCGAACAGCGCCAGCGTGTTCTGCAAGCTTGCAAGCGCCGTCTCCTGCGCCAGCAGGCCCGTCTGGGCCGTATCCAGCGTGGCCTGTGTTCCGGTGCCGGACTCCAGCAGGCGGGTGGCGCGGTCGACCTCGCTCTGGGCGACGGCGAGGATACGCGTCTCGATCTCTATGCTGCGCTCGGTGTTCGCGCGTTGCTGGTCAAGCTCGGCCAGGGCAGCTTCGGCGGCGGCGACATTGGCGCGCGCGCGTTGCGCGGCAAGCTCGTAATCGGTCTGGTCGACCTCGGCGATGACCTGGCCCGCGTCCAGGATTGTCCCTTCGGCCAGGCCTTCGGCCAGCGAAACGATGCGCCCCTCGACCTCGGAGACGGCGGCCCATTCGCGCACCGCCTGCACCCGTCCAAACCCCGTCGCGGTTGCTGAAACGGCCTGCGGCGTGACCTCGGTCACGCGCACCGCCAGCGTCGCCTCGGGGCGCGTGACCACTGGCGGTGTTTCCCCTCCTGTCATCCAGAGGAACCCGACCACCCCAAGAACGATGGGCGGGATGACAAGCAGCGGCCTGAGGTTCATGGGGGCGGTCCTTTTGCGGAAGGGCGGTTGTGGTGATGGGCGGTCCCTGCGGCGACCTGCGACGTATGTTACACGGACGTGGGGCGGAGTTCCGTCACCGGTTTTGCCTATCCTGCAACGCGTACGTTGCCAACGACCGCGCGGCTGCGGCATTCGGCCTTTGGCGGGGGGACAGGACTATTCCGCCGGTGCCGTGACCGCCCCCGATGAAGTGGTCCAGTTTCGGTTTCGGTTCATGGCGGGAGTGGAGGCTGCGACCGGATCGGTTTCGATTTCGCAGGCTATGTCGGGCAACGCAGTCTTAAGGACGAGGCACCGCCACTCCGCATCCCTGAGCGCGACGGTGTCTCCCGCCTCGTACCTGATCCGAACGAAGACGCCGCTGGCCAGCACCGTTCGGCCGGCAAATTCCGCTTTGCCGCGAGGTCGGATTCCGGCCCCGCATGACGGAACGAAAACCGCTTCGCGCATGTCTGGACAAGCACGGAATCCTCTCCATACTCCGGCCCAGTCAAAACCTCAGGGAGATACCCATGACCATTCGTGTAGCCGCCTTCGGTGCGGCGCTGCTGGCAACCACGGCGCTGACCGCCGCCGATGTTTCGGCCGAAACCCTGCGTTGGGCGCGCGCGGCCGAGGCACTGACCCTTGACCCGCATTCGCAGAACGAGGGCCCGACGACCACGCTGATGCACCAGATCTACGAGCCGTTGATCGTGCGCAACCACGCCGGCGAAATGGAAGCCGGCCTTGCCACCAGCTGGGAGCCGTCCGAAGACGATCCCAATGTCTGGGTCTTCACGCTGCGCGAAGGCGTGACCTTCCACGGCGGCGAAGAGTTCGACAGCGCCGATGCGGTGTTCTCGATCGAGCGCGCCATGTCGGAAACCTCGAACTTCAAGGAACTGCTCAGCTCGGTCTCCGAGGTGCGCGCCACCGGCCCCTACACGCTGGAAATCGTCACCGACGGCCCGAACCCGCTGCTGCCCAACAACCTGACCAACATCATGATGATGGACCAGGGCTGGGCCGAGGCGAACGGTGCCGAGGCGGTGCAGGACTATGCCGCCGGCGAAGACACCTATGCCGCGCGCAACACCAACGGCACCGGTCCCTACATGCTGGAAAGCCGCGAGGCCGACGTGCGCACGGTGCTGAGCGCCAACCCCGACTACTGGGGCATCGGTGAGTTCCCGCTGGCCGTCAGCGAGATCATCTTCACCCCGATCCAGAACCCGGCCACGCGGGTTGCCGCCCTGCTGACCGGCGAGGTGGATTTCATCCAGGACGTGCCGGTGCAGGATTTGCAGCGCGTCAATGACGCCGAAGGCATGGAAGTCATCACCGCACCGCAGAACCGCGTGATCTTCTTCGGCCTGAATGTGGGTGCCGACGACCTGGAACTGGACAATGTCGAGGGGGCCAACCCGCTGTCGGATGTCCGCGTGCGCCAGGCCATCGACATCGCGATCAACCGCGAGGCCATCCAGCAGGTCGTGATGCGCGGACAGTCGGCCCCGGCCGGCGTGATCATGCCGCCCCCGGTCAATGGCTGGACCGAAGCGCTTGATGCCTACCCCGCCTATGACATCGAGGCCGCGAACGCCCTGATGGAAGAAGCCGGATATGGCGACGGCTTCTCGGTGCAACTGGACTGCCCGAATGATCGCTATATCAACGACGAGGCGATCTGCCAGGCCACTGTCGGCATGCTGGCGCAGATCGGCATCGAGGTGAACCTGTCGGCCCTACCGCGCGCCCAGCACTTCCCGCTGATCGCCAATGGCGAAACCGACTTCTACATGCTGGGCTGGGGCGTTCCGACCTACGACTCGGAATATATCTTCAACTTCCTTTACCACACCCGTGGCGAGGGTCGCGGCAGCTGGAATGGCACCAACTTCTCGGATGCCGAGATGGACGAGATGATCGTCTCGCTCGCCTCCGAGGTCGATCTCGACGTGCGCAACGAGACCATCGCCCAGCTTTGGGAAATGGCCGAGGAAGAGATGATCTACATCCCGATCCACAACCAGATCCTGAACTGGGGCATCGCCGACGGCTGGGAGACGCTCGTGGATGCCGACGACTCGGTGAAATTCAAGTATTTCGAAGCCGAGTAAGCACGACCAAACGGGGGCGGCGGTTTCCGGTCGCCGCCCCGACATCTGGCGCGGGCATAGTGTTGACCGCGCCATTTCGTCAGCGCCGATCACGCGCGGGTGAGACGGCGACGCTGGCCACGCCCCAGCGCATGCGCGAACCTTTTGTCGCGGGCGGGACTCGTCTGACCCGAAGCTGGCGATAGGGTTTCCGAAATAACCCAGTGCCCGCTGGCGCGCACGGCTGCTGTGATGCTTGCGCGTTCCGCCCCCGTTGCTGCCCGTCACACAATCCGGGATCGCCCCCGAGGCGCCACAGGCCGCGATGGAGATCGCCGCCGGCTCCTCCATAACGCTATGCTCTGTGTGCTGCTCGACAGGCACCATGCGTCGTTCACCGAGATCGCGCGAACGCTGCGTCGGGTGACCGTGTAACGACTTGACCCTTTCTGCTTAAGAGTGCAGCACAGCGCGATCCGCAACGGAAACGGCAGGCAGATGGTCAGCTACATCCTCAAACGTATCCTTCAGTCGGTGCTCGTTCTTCTAATCGTCGGGCTTGTGGCCTTCGCGATGTTCCGCTTCGTCGGCGACCCGATCGACACGATGCTGGGGCAGGAACGCACGATGCAGGACATCGAGCGACTCCGCGAAAGCCTCGGGCTGAACAAACCCTTCTTCGTGCAATATTGGGATTTCCTGGTCCGCGCGGTGCAGGGCGATCTGGGCATCTCGTACCGGCAGGGGCGACCCGTGGCCGAAATCATCGCCGAACGGTTGCCCGCGACGCTGGAACTGGCCGCCGTGTCGGGCCTGTTCGCGATGGTCTTCGGCATCGTTTTCGGCATCTTCACAGCGATCCGGCGCGACGGCTTCGCCGCCAATGCGATCATGACCCTGTCGCTGATCGGCGTGTCGCTGCCGACCTTCCTGATCGGCGTGCTGCTGATCTACGTGTTCGCGGTGGAACTGTCATGGCTGCCCAGTTTCGGGCGCGGCGACGTGGTGCAGGTGGGCGGCTGGTCCACCGGCTTTCTGACGCAATCGGGGCTGGTCGCACTGATTCTGCCGTCGATCACCCTCGGGCTCTACCAGATGACGCTGATCATGCGGCTGGTGCGCTCCGAGATGCTGGAGGTCATGCGCGCCGATTATATCCGCTTCGCCCGCGCCCGCGGCCTCAAGAACCGCTCGATCCACTTCCGCCACGCGCTGAAGAACACGCTGGTGCCCGTGATCACCGTCACAGGCCTCCAGCTTGGCTCGATCATCGCCTTCGCCATCATCACCGAGACCGTGTTCCAATGGCCGGGTGTCGGCTTGCTCTTCATCAACGCGATCCAGTTCGTCGATATCCCGGTGATGGCCGCCTACCTGATGCTGATCTCGGTGATGTTCGTCGGCATCAACCTGATCGTGGATCTGCTTTACGTCGCGATCGACCCGCGGCTGAGAACGTGAGGGACGTCACATGACAGACAACTCGAACACCGTTCAGGCCGAACGCGCGCGTTCCCGCATTGCGATGGCGTGGGACAGCGACGTGGCCCATTCCTTCCGCCGCTCGCCGGTCGCCCTGCTTTCATCGACCGTGGTGCTGCTGCTGGTTCTGTCGGCGGTCTTTGCACCGCTGATCGCGCCGCATGACCCGTTCAACCCGGCCACGCTGAACCTGATGAACGGCTTCACCCCGCCGGGCGAGGCCAACATGTTCACCGGCGACAGCTTTCTGCTGGGTACGGACGACCAGGGGCGCGACGTGTTTTCCACCATCCTTTACGGGCTGCGTATCTCCTTGTTCGTCGGCTTTGCCGCCGTGGCGCTTGCGCTCGTGATCGGCGTCACGCTTGGCCTGATCGCCGGCTATGTCGGCGGTTTGACCGAAACGATCATCATGCGCGTCGCGGATGTGCAACTGACCTTTCCCGCGATCCTGGTTGCCATGCTGATCTTCGGCATCGCCAAGGGGATCACCCCGCCCGAATACCGCGACCAGATGGCGATCTGGGTGCTGATCCTGGCCATCGGCCTGTCGGACTGGGTACAGTTCGCCCGCGTCGTGCGCGGCGCGACGCTGGTCGAACGCTCCAAGGAATATGTGCAGGCCGCGCGGCTGATCGGGCGCTCGTCCTTTGCGATCATGCTGCGCCACATCCTGCCCAATGTCCTGTCGCCGGTTCTGGTGATCGCCACCATTTCGCTGGCGCTGGCCATCATCGCCGAGGCGACGCTGTCCTTCCTCGGCGTGGGCGCGCCCCCGACCGAGCCCTCGCTCGGCACGCTGATCCGCATCGGTCAGGGCTTCCTGTTCTCGGGCGAGTGGTGGATCCTGTTCTTCCCGGCCCTGACGCTGCTGGCCCTTGCCCTGTCCGTGAACCTGTTGGGCGACTGGCTTCGCGACGCCCTGAACCCGAGGTTGCGCTGATGTCCCTGCTGGAAATCGAGAACCTGACCGTCGAGTTTCCGACCCGCCGCAAGACCTTTGTCGCGGTCAAGGATGCCCATCTGACAGTCGAGCCCGGCCAGATCCACGGCCTTGTCGGCGAAAGCGGCGCGGGCAAATCCACCATCGGCGCGGCGGTCATGGGCCTGCTGGAACGCCCCGGCCGCATTGCCGGCGGCCTGATCCGGTTCCGGGGCGAAGAGATCTCGGGCCTCGATGCCGAGGCGATGCAGGCGCTGCGGGGCAAGAAGATCTCGATGATCTTCCAGGATCCGCTGACCTCGCTGAACCCGCTTTTCACGGTCAAGCAGCAACTGGTCGAGACCATTCGCGCGCATCTCGACCTGTCCGAGGACGCGGCCGAGACCCGCGCGGTCGAACTGATCGAGCGCGTCGGCATCCCCAACCCGCAGGAAAGGGTCAACCAGTATCCGCACCAGTTCTCGGGCGGGATGCGGCAGCGCGTGGTGATCGCGCTGGCGCTGTGCTCGGAACCCGATGTGATCATCGCGGACGAGCCGACCACCGCGCTGGACGTGTCGATCCAGGCGCAGATCCTCGACCTGATCAAGGAACTGGCGCGCGAACGGCAAGTGGGCGTGATCCTGATCACCCATGACATGGGGGTGATTGCCGACACCACCGACAAGGTCACGGTGATGTACCAGGGCGAGGTCGTCGAAAGCGGCGCCACGGCGGACGTGCTCGGCCGCCCCCAGCATCCCTATACCAAGTCGCTGATCGCCGCCGTCCCGCGCCCCACGATCAAGCTGGCGCGCTTTCCGCTGATCTCCTACGGCGGGCGCGTGACCGAGTTCCATATCGAGGACCTTGCGCGCAGCTGGCCCACCGACGCCTCGGAACGTGGCAAGCCCCTGATCGAAGCCGATGGCATCACCAAGACGTTCCTTTCGAAGGGGGCGATCCTGCCCTCGCGCCGGCAATATTTCACCGCCGTCGATCAGGCCCGGTTCGAGATCCGGCAGGGCGAGGTGTTCGGCCTTGTCGGCGAAAGCGGCTCGGGTAAATCCACCATCGCGCGGATGATCGCGGGGCTGTACCCGGTGGATGGCGGCGCGGTGCGCTACCGCGGACAGGACGTGACCGCTGGCAAATCGGGGGTGCCCGACTGGTATCGCCGCGAGATCCAGATGATCTTCCAGGATCCCTATTCCTCGCTCAACCCGCGCATGCGGGTGGACTCGATCGTCGCCGAACCGGCCCGGCATCACGGCATCCTGTCGGGGCCTGCCCTGAAGGCACGCGTGGACGAATTGCTGGACCGCGTCGGCCTGGGCGCCGAGGCAGGGCTGAAATACCCGCACGAGTTCTCGGGCGGGCAGCGGCAGCGCATCTCGATCGCGCGGGCCCTTGCGACGCAGCCCAAGTTCCTGATCTGCGACGAACCGACCAGCGCGCTGGACGTGTCGATCCAGGCGCAGATCCTCAACATCCTCAAGGACCTGCAAGAGCATCTCAACCTGACCATGCTGTTCATCAGCCATGACCTGCCCGTGGTGCGCCAGATGTGCGACCGGGTCGGCGTCATGAAGGACGGTCAACTGGTCGAGGTGGCCGAAACCGAAACGCTGTTCAGCGCCCCGCAACATCCCTACACGCAGCACCTGTTGTCGCTGATGCCGCGGCTCGACGGTCTGTCGAACGAGGGTCTGAACGTCGCCTGAGCCTCGCCCACTGCGTCGAAGCGGGCACAAGGCTGGGGATGGACGGCTGGGGCGAACCAGTCTCCGCCAGGTGTTCCGTCCCGGCACCTGTTGGATCGGATCGAGGATGAAACGATCCGGCTTTCAAGGCCGGATTTTGCAGATGTACTCGTATGGCATGAGGCCGTTGAGGGCTTTTTGAGCCTGCACAGGATCCGTGTGAGTGGTAACGAACAGCGCTTAGACCACAGCTACACGGTCCGACCACAAGAGGCTCGCCAGGGCGACGTACAGGCACCGAGGTCATTTTTCACGCAAGACATGGAAAGGGGCCTGCGTCCGCGAGAACTTTGCCCCGATTTACAGCATCAATGCGTCCAGGCGCCTCGGCGATCGGTCGCGAAATTCTCGCCGTAACCGCGCGGCCGGATGTTCGGCTTGCGCTTCTTCGGCTGGACTACGACCGCGTCGATCTCATGCTCTTCGGCATAGTCCTTGGCCGCCTCAAGCGAGTCGAAGCGCAGGCGCACCTGGCTGTCCATGTCCGAGGAACTGGTCCAGCCCATGAGGGGATCGATCTGGCGCGGGCTTTGGGGCGTGAACTCCAGGACCCAATGATGGGTCTTGGCCGTGCCCGAGGACATCGCGGATTTCGCCGGCTGGTAGATGCGCGCACGCATGGGCAACCTCACTGATTGGTCTGGCCCCTGCTTATCCGAAAAACCCGGCCTCTTGGCAACACGCTAACCTGTCGCGCGTTTGGGTCGTTCGGTCTTTTGACACTCGGCGGGACAGGGGCAGCGGCAGAGGGTTGCCGGCACGGGCCGAGGGAGCGAGGGGTGGGTGGGTGGTCGGCCCACACCGGCAACCGCTTCTGCTGCTTGCCAGATCAAAATACCTGACAAGCCTGATTCTCGACAACAGGAAATTCTCCTTAAAGTTGTGCAAATTGTCCGGGTTTTCGAAAGCTTCCGTTAACGATTGCGCGCCGGGCCGGACCCGTCGCAACGCGGCCCCAAAGCACACCCCTTGAAGAAGAACAAAAAGCGATCAATTTCTGTGGGGTCAGCGGAGAGGATCGATGCACAACAATTCCCCCGAACAGATGCCAGAGACCGGCCTGTCGATCGACGCGGTGCGCGCCCGCCCCAAGCTGGAAGGCGGCAAACGCTTCGTCATGCAGTCGGAATTCAAACCGGCAGGCGACCAGCCGACGGCCATCGCGGAGTTGAGCGCGGGGATTCTCTCGGGCGATCAGAACCAGGTGCTTTTGGGGGCCACCGGCACCGGCAAGACCTTCACCATGGCCAAAGTGATCGAGGAAACCCAGCGCCCCGCCATCATCCTTGCCCCGAACAAGACGCTGGCGGCGCAACTTTACGGCGAGTTCAAGGGCTTCTTCCCCGACAACGCGGTCGAGTATTTCGTCAGTTACTACGACTACTACCAGCCCGAGGCCTACGTGCCGCGATCCGACACCTATATCGAGAAGGAATCGCAGATCAACGAACAGATCGACCGCATGCGCCACTCGGCCACGCGGGCGCTTCTGGAACGCGACGATGTCATCATCGTGGCCTCCGTCTCCTGCATCTATGGTATCGGCTCGGTCGAGACCTACGGGGCGATGACGCAGGACCTGTTCGCCGGGCAGGAGTATGACCAGCGCAAGGTCATGGCCGATCTCGTCGCCCAGCAATACCGCCGCAACGACGCCGCCTTCCAGCGAGGGTCCTTCCGCGTGCGGGGCGACAGCCTGGAAATCTGGCCCGCGCACCTCGAAAACCGGGCGTGGAAACTTTCGTTTTTCGGGGAGGAACTGGAGAGCATCACCGAGTTCGACCCGCTCACCGGCCAGAAAACCGACAATTTCGAAAAGATCCGCGTCTATGCGAACAGCCACTACGTCACGCCGCGCCCGACGATGCAGCAGGCGATGAAAGGCATCAAGGCCGAGCTTCAGCAACGCCTCGACCAGCTGGTGGGCGAGGGCAAACTGCTCGAGGCGCAGCGCCTCGAACAGCGCACGAATTTCGACCTCGAGATGCTGGAGGCCACCGGCGTCTGCAACGGGATCGAGAACTATTCCCGCTACCTCACCGGCCGCGCCCCCGGCGAGCCGCCCCCCACCCTCTTCGAATACATCCCCGACAACGCCATCGTCTTCGCCGACGAGAGCCACGTCTCGGTGCCGCAGATCGGCGGCATGTATCGCGGCGACTACCGGCGCAAGTTCACGCTGGCCGAACACGGGTTCCGCCTGCCCTCCTGCATGGACAACCGCCCCCTCAAGTTCGAGGAATGGGACGCCATGCGCCCGCAATCTGTCTTCGTCTCGGCCACCCCCGCCAACTGGGAGCTTGAGCAATCCGGCGGCGTCTTCACCGAACAGGTGATCCGCCCCACCGGCCTGCTCGACCCCAAGGTCGAAATCCGCCCGGTCGAGATGCAGGTCGACGACCTGCTGGACGAGATCCGCAAGGTCGCCGCCGACGGGTTCCGCACGCTCTGCACCGTGCTGACCAAGCGCATGGCCGAGGACCTGACCGAGTACCTGCACGAACAGGGCATCCGCGTCCGCTACATGCATTCCGACATCGACACGATCGAACGGATCGAGATCCTGCGCGACCTGCGGCTGGGGGCCTTCGACGTGCTGGTCGGCATCAACCTGCTGCGCGAGGGGCTGGATATCCCCGAATGCGGGCTGGTCGCGATCCTCGACGCGGACAAGGAGGGCTTCCTGCGCTCGGAAACCTCGCTGATCCAGACCATCGGCCGCGCCGCGCGCAACGCCGAGGGCCGCGTCATCATGTATGCCGACAAGATCACCGGCAGCATGGAGCGCGCCATGCGCGAAACCGACCGCCGCCGCGCCAAGCAGATGGCCTATAACGAGGAGCACGGCATCACGCCCGCGACGGTGAAGAAGAACGTCGAGGATGTGCTCGCCGGCCTCTACCAGGGCGACGTGGACATGAACCGCGTCACCGCCAAGGTCGACAAGCCGCTGCATGGCGCGAATTTGGAAGCGCACCTGAACGGCCTGCGCGAACAGATGCGCAAGGCCGCCGAGAACCTGGAATTCGAAGAGGCCGCGCGGTTGAGGGACGAGGTCAAGCGGCTGGAAGCGGTGGACCTCGCCGTGTCGGACGACCCTCTGGCGCGTCAATCGGCGGTCGAGGCCGCGGTGGAAGAGGCACAGAAGATGAAGGGGCGGAGCACGGCCGGACGGCCGGGGCAACGGGGTGGTGTGAAGAGGCGGAAGCGGTAAACTACGGAAAGAAAGGTTATTTTTATGAGCTCTATTTTTCTCAGCCACAACCATAACGACAAACCGATCGTTGAACCGATTGCGTTACGACTGGCGGAGATATTTGGACAACGAAACGTCTTCTATGATTCTTGGTCCATTCAGCCAGGTGACGGCATCATAGATGCGATGAATAAAGGCCTAAGCGCGCCTGATCTAGTCTTCTACTTTGTCTCTGAGCATAGCCTTAAGAGCAAAATGGTTGAGTTGGAATGGCAAAATGCTCTATTCAAGGCCAGTCAAGGAAAATGTAAGGTTATTCCCGTTCGTATAGATGACTCCAGTATGCCGGCAGTTTTAACTCAAAATCTCTATATTGACCTTTTCTCCAATGGTCTCGAAGCGGCAATTTTGCAAATCGTTAATGTAGCACAAGGAAACTCGAGCTTCACACCTCAACACCTTGGTTTTTCAAATATTTCTTATGAGATCATTAAGATATCATCTAACGAGACGGATATCTTCGTAAGAGCATCTCATTACCTTGAACCACACCCCCACTTTGTAATTCTAACAAAGGATACCGAACAGGAAATTAGCGCCTCTCTTCCAGACTTGGGAATGGCGCGGCAGGGATTTAATAAAGATATAAAACTTAACGACGGCATGACGTACAATGGTATATTTATTGCCTCAATTGGCGGCAGCATAACGCCAAAAATGCCCCTTAGGATTAGAATAAAATGGGCCGAAAATTCACTTCATTCGTTTGAGGGAATTCTACACCAGAAAGGTGCCGATGAGTGGAGGACTCTACCCAATATTCAAGCATAAGATGCCGGAATATTCTCTCAGAATTTTATCCGAAGCAGTGCTCTCTATGTTGTCCTTTTGGCTGTTTCCTCTCAACGATTAGGGGCGCGATCAGCGCCGAAGGCGCCGCGCGAGCGCCGACGCGCCCCCACGCGGCGGCGCTTTGGCCAGCCACAGGCACCCCGCTCAAACGTAGCAATGACTTGGCAACCATAAACCGCTCCAGACCACCCGTCGCAGCGCCCCCGCGCGCGTCGTCGCTCGCGCGGCTTGTGCACTGACCACGCGTTGCACTGGATCGCGCCTTGCCGGGGCTTCGCCCGTTCAGACCTCAAACGCTCCACCGGAGCGTTTGCCGCTGCGCGGACCAGCCTTCACCCCACCACGCGGCGGCGCTTTGGCTGCCACAAGCGCGCCGCTCCAACGTTGCAATGACTTGGCAACCATAAACCGCCCCGGACCACCCGTCGCAGCGCCTCCGCGCGCGTCGTCCCTCGCGCGGCTTGCGCCTCTTCACGCTGTAGGGCGGGACTTGTCCCGCCGCCCCCCGGATGGCGGGATCAATCCCGCCCTACGATCACCGAAAAACGGCGGAACACCATCCACCGTACGCACCCCTCGGGAAATCCTGCCAACTCCCTGATCTAAATTCGGAATTTCCCCACTCCCGCAACACCCTGCAACTCGTGCTATCCTGCGCGCAGTCTTTTTTCACTGACCAGAGCTTTTGCCCATGCGCCCCCTTCTCGCCCTCCTGATGACCCTGCCCGCCCCGGCCCTTGCCGATGACTGCGCCGCGCGGCTGTCTGACCTGCTGGCCACCAGCCTCACCGCCGACGGCCCCTATATCGCCGAGAACGTGAACATGGTCGCGGGGATGCGGCAGGTCTATCGCCAGCATTTCGTCTCGGACACGCATTTCCTCGTGCAACAACTGGAGCCCGCGGGCATGCCCGACACGCTGCATTACAACGGCGGGGCCTGGACCTCGGACGGCGCGGGCGGCTGGACGCTCGCCTGGCAGATGCCGCCCGAGGACGCCGCCGCCGGCATGGTCGCGCAGCGCGAGGCGATGGCTGGCGCCGTCGAAAGCGCCACTTGCGCCACGGAAACCCTCGACGGCCGCGCGATGGAGCGCATCACCGGCCTGCTCGGCGAAACCCCGACATTCGGGCCAAGCCTCGCCGTCTCCTACCGCGTCGATGCGACGACCGGACAGGTCACGCAGCTGACCTATGACTACACGCTGAACGGGATGGAGATGCACGCCGAGTACGAGATCTCTCCCGCCCCCGGCCTCGATCTGCCCCTGCCGCCGTCGAACTGACATGGCCGTCGATGCAGGATTTCGAGACCACCCATTCCCACCTCTACCCCGGCGCGCGCGGAACTCGCCCTAGGACGGGCCGGTGACGGTGGTCTTTGCGGACGGCACCCGCGCCGCGGCGAACCTCAGCGGCACGCGGCTTTCGGTGGCCCCGCATCGCACGGGCAAGGGCACCGCGATCCCCGCCAAGACCTGGCGGGTGAGCTTCGACGCGCCCATGCCGGACGGGCGCGTCGCCTTTCGTGTGGCTGGCCGGCTGGCTCAGGACGCGCCGCCGGGCATGACGGTCAGACCCAGCATGTTCCAGTTCTGCATGCCGCCGCGATAGTAGTAGAGGTTCTCCGCCGGGAAGCCCGCCTCGATCATCCGGCGCGCGGCCGTGGGCGACTGCCCGCACCACGGGCCGTTGCAGAACAGCACGACGTTGGGCAAGTCGCCCTCGCAGATCCAGCCGTCGAAATCGACCTCGCAGCCGAGGTCGCCCAGCCGGTCCGCGGCCTCGGTATAGGGAACCGAGATCGCCCCGGGGATCGTGCCCTCCTCGTATTGCGGGCGAATGCGCCCGTCGACGAGGATCGCGTCGCCCGATTGCAGGAACTCCAGCACCTCAAGCTCGCCCACCGGTGTCACGCCCGGCGCGGGCACCATCGGCTGGATGCAGAAATTCGGACAGGGGCGCGAGGTCTGCTGCCAGAACGCGCCAACCGTGGCCGAGGTGTCCTGGTTGCGCATGATCTCGACCGGGCCATTGGCCGTCTCGACCGTGACGCTCATCATGTCCGGCGTGATGCCGACCTCGTCCTGTGCCAGCGCGGGCGCGGCAAAGGCCAGCGCGCACAGGGTCATCAATGCCTTACGCATATCGGGGATCCTCCCTTCAAGTGTCGCTCTCTCCCACGAACACCCTAGGCATTCTCGCGCCGGACTCCAAGTGACCTGCCGACGGGGACCTGCGGCGCAAATGCGCATTGCGACTGGCGAAAAATCGGATCAAAACCCTGCGCATCGGGGCCGTAGCTCAGTTGGGAGAGCGCGTCGTTCGCAATGACGAGGTCAGGGGTTCGATTCCCCTCGGCTCCACCATCCCACAAGAAAAACGGGTCCACACCGCGCGGTTACACCGCGACGAGGTGGTTGTCCCAGGCCCACCGGGTATGCGCCTCGGCCAAGGGCCGATCGTTCGACAGGCGCGTCAGGACCCCGGTGCCGGTCGAGGCGAAGAAGCCCCCCGCCGGGTCGGGACCGACGCCGCAGACATCCTCCAACGCGACCGCGCCGAGGTATGCGCCGCTGTCGCGGTCGAAGCGTTGCAAAAGCCCGCCGCGCGGCGAGGTGATGGCCAGGTCCCGCCCGTCCCCCGAGACCGAGACGCTGCCCGCGTAGTGTCGCATCTGGCGGTGGGCATCCTCGGGCGCGGACAACAGGCGCGGGGCCTGCCCCTGCTCGTGGGTGAAGAGAAGCGGCGGGTGCTCCCCCTCGCTGCCTTGCCATTGCATCGCGGCGGCCACCATCCCTGACGGCGTCATCGCGAGATGCCGGATGGAGTTCTGGCGCAGCGCGACGTCCAGTTCCACCACCTCGACCGGGCCGCTTTCGGGATCGGCATAGGCGAGGTTCGCGCGCATGGTCGGTGCGTTCAGCTGCACACGCCCCGTGTCGGGATGCGTGGCGATACCGCCATTGGCGATGACCAGCCGCTCGGAGCCGGGCAGGCGCATCACGTCATGGGGCCCGACCCCGCCCGAGGGGAACGCGCCCACGCGCCGATACCCCGCGGCCACGTCCCAGACCCCGATCACCCCGTCCAGCGTGTCGAGGTCGTTTTCCGGCGTGAACAGCAGGTCGCCGCCCATGGAAAACGCGCCGTGCCCGTAGAAATGGCGATTTTCCGGCGTTTCAAGCCGGGCGATCACCGCCCCTTCGCGGCAATCGATCACCAGCGCGAAATTGCCCGGACGGCGGGCAAAGGCCACCGCCTCGGGCCGTTCGGGATGGGCGGCGGCGGCATGGCCCCGGTCGGGCATCGGCAGGTCGAACAGGACCTCGCCCGCCCCGGTCAGACCGCAGAGGCGATAGCTGCCATCGGGGGCGCGTGCCGCGCTCAGGAAATCGGGGCTGCCTGCGTCGGCCCAGCCGGGGCGCGGGCAGGCGGCGATGGCCGCAAGGCTTGCAAGGAATCCGCGTCGTGTCGTCATGGTCTCAATCCCCGTCCAGCGAGTTGAACCCGGCCGCCACGCCAAGCTCCGGCCCAAGTCGCTCTTGCACAAGATCACGGAACTCGCGCACGCGCTGTTGCAAGGCCTCGACCCGGATACGCCCTTGCGGCTCACCCACCCCGGCAAAGACCGGGTCATCCATCCGCGCCGCCCGCTCCAGCGCGATCTCGACCGCTTGGGCCAGATCGGCTTGCAACCCGCTGTCGCGCTGCGCCAACAGATGCGCCAACTGCCCAAGGCTTTCGACCGACAGCGCGACATGGCGCAGCGACCGGCCCGAGCGGCGCGCCTCGGCCCGTTCCGGACGCGGGGTGTCGTAGCTGCCCAAGGGGCGGCCAAGACGCAGATCGGCGGTGAAATCCAACCCTTGGTTCAGCGAGGAAAAGAACAGGCGCAGCGCCTCTTCCGGGCTTTGGAAGCGGTCATTTGCGCCCGCCTCGCGCATCAGCCCGGCAAAGCGCGTCTCCCAATCGTCGCGGATCGCCCCGGCGGTCGCCGCGATATCGTGCGTGATCGCCTGCACCAGCGCGCAACGATAGGCGTCGTCACCCATGGTCGAGATCGCCTCGTCATACAGCAGGAACTCCAACGCGAAGAACCCGCGCGCGGCGATCGAGACGGTGGCGAAGCCGTCCGCCGTTTCGATCACCGGGTCGGCGTCCTCGATCAGGGCGGACAGGCTGCGCGGCGTCACGCCCCGGCTATCGGGCCAGAAGGCCAGTGCGAACAGGCGGTTCTCTTCCTCGGCGGGACCGAAGGTCAGGTGGCTGACGCGTATCCAGGCGTCGAAGGCCTCGCCATAGGCCGTGCGCAAGGCCGCGTCACCCGGCGCGCAATGGGCCTCGGCCACCGTGGCAAGCTCGCCCGTCTCTTCGACCAATGCGGCATAGCCCGGCAGGACGTGCTGGCTCAGCACGTCCTCGACCAGTTCGGGCGCGGTCTGCGCCGACAGTGGCAGGGGCAGGGGCAGGATCAGGGCAAGGGCGAAAAGAAGCTGTCGCATTCACAGGCTCTCCAGAAACTCGATCAGGGCGGCGCGGTCTTGGGGCGGCATGTCGATGACGGCGTCGCGGGCGGCCTCGGCCTCTCCGCCATGCCAGAGCACCGCCTCGAGCAGGGACCGCGCCCGCCCGTCATGCAAAAAATTCGTGTGGCCCGAGACCGTTTCCGTCAGGCCAATTCCCCAAAGCGGCGCGGTGCGCCATTCCCGGCCGTTTGCGCGGCCCTCGGGGCGGTTATCGGCCAGCCCCTCGCCCATGTCATGCAGCAACAGGTCGGAATAGGGCCAGATCAGTTGGAAACTGGCCGGGTTCTGGCCCGCCAGCCGGTGCGTGACGTAAGAGGGCCGATGGCAAGAGGCGCAGCCAATCTGATAGAAGATTTCGCGCCCGCGCAGCACCCCGGGGTCATCCACGTCGCGCCGGGACGGCACGGCCAGGGACCGGGAATAGAAGGTCACGAGGTCGATCCCCACCGCGTCGATCTCGAAGCCCGATTGCGCGGCATCGCCGCCATGAACCGCGCCGATGCAGCTGTCCTGACGCGCGGTGCAATCGCCGTAACCCGCCGGGAACAGCGGGCTGGAAATCCCGATATCATGGGCGAAGGCGTCCGAGACCTGTTCACGGATCGTCGCGATCCCGGCCTTGTGGCCAAAGCGGCCCAGCATCGGCTGGTCGAATTCCGCCGACCAGACGACCTGCGCGCGGCCCGAGATGCCGTCGCCGTCACCGTCCTCGGGGTCGGCCCAGGCCAGGATGTCCTGCGCGGGGATTGCCTCCAACAGGCCAAGGCCGATCATCTGCGGCGCGATGCGCGGGCTGAGCACCGCGTCAGGATGCAGCGGGCCATAGCCAAGGTCGGCGGCGCTGTAGGTCGGGCGGCGCAGCGTGGCGCTCTCCCCGCCCGACAGGGGCAGCTCGATCTCTTCGTAGCTGACCTCCAGCCGGTATTCCGCCGGGTGCCCGACAAGGCTGAACTCCTGCAACTGGCGGCCATAGGTCGGGTCCGGCGCGGTCGGATGCGTGCCCGCGATATAGCGGTCCAACTCGGCAAGCGCCGCTGCGCCGGTCGGAACGGCCACCTCCAGCACCATCGACACGGCGCTGTCACCCGCCCCCTCGGGCGGGTGCCCGCGCCCGTCATTCGGGTGGCAGCGCTGGCACGACCGGGCGTTATATAGCGGTCCCAACCCGTCCGACGCGATGGTCGAGGCCGGAGGCGAGACCCAAAGCCGCCCGAACAGCGCATCGCCCGAGTGGAAATCCAGCCCCTGCCCTTCCGTCAGGTTCGCCGCCGGTTGTGAGAAATCGTCCGGTCCGCCGCGCGCGGCGACCGTCCCTGCCCCGCCTGCATTCGCCTCGAAGGGCCACGCGGCGCTGAAATCCTCGGGCCATGCGGTGACGGCGGCAATGCGCGCGGCCTCGGCGTCGGTCCGTGGGATCACGTCGAGATGCGGATCGCCCAGTGCCAACCATGGCGCCGCCCCGTCGCGGGCGCCCCCCTGATCTGCGGGCAGGTTTGTCGGGAAAAGGCCGGCCGCGCCCAGCACGGCCAGCAGCAAGGCGTTACTCGGCTTCGTCCATGCGCCACGCGTTGAGATGGGCATAATTCTCGGCACCGATCTTGTCATGCAGGTCGATCTGCGTTTCGAGGAAGTCGATATGGCCCTCTTCATCGGCCAGCAATTCCTCGAACAGTTGCTTGGAGACCCAGTCGCCCACCGAGGCGCAATATTCGCGGGCTTCCTTGTAGAGCGCGCGGGCCTCGTGTTCGGCGGCAAGGTCGCATTCCAGCGTTTCCTTCGGCGTCTGCCCGATGCGCAGGGCGTCGAGCTTTTGCAGGTTCGGGTGGCCTTCAAGGAAGATTATCCGCTCCATGATCTTGTCGGCGTGGTTCATCTCTTCGATCGACTCTTCGCGGCTTTTCTTCGCCATGTGGCCGAGGCCCCAATCCTCCTGCAGCTTGTAGTGCAGCCAGTACTGGCTGATCGCCGTCAGCTCGCTGCGGAGGGCGCGGTTCAGATAGTCGATGACCTTGCTGTCGCCTTGCATGGGATCTCTTCCTTTGTAGCGGTGGGTTGGTTCGATCCGGCATTAGAACGGCGCAAACCGCGTAGTTCGGCCGGGACGCTCAGGTTATCGTTTTTGCGCATCGTGTCGAGGAAGAGGGACATGCACCCCCCGCAATCCGGCGACTTGCCAAGCGCGTGATACACCTTCCCCGGCGTGATGATTGTCGCCGGGTCAGAGGCGCGCATCCAGTCGATGGCAGCATGGATCTCGTGGTCGGTGATGTTGGTGCAGTGGCAAACGATCATGGCCGGTGCTCCAAGCAGGTGTGTGGATTGGACGCGCCGTCCACCGGCGCGCCCCGCTTGCCGTTACTGGAAAACGGCGTTCGGGTTATCGAGGCTGTCGGAGCCTTCGACATCGATGCCATCCAGGCCAAGCGCGGTCACGACGCGTTCGATGGTCTGGGTCTGGGCGATCAGGCCGTTGACCCCGCCCATGATCAGCGCCTCGCCGCCCTCGCTGCCGCGGGCCAGCATCTGGTCATAGGCAAAGCCCGCTTCGGCCGCCGTCTTGATCGCACCAAGGGCGCGCACGGCCTCGGCAAGGCGCAGGCGCATCTCTGCGTCGAGGGTTTCATCCTCGGCAGCCACCAGGTCGGCCAGCGACGGGCCGCTGACGACCGTGCCATCCACGCCGACATACTGGCCGAGATAGACGTTCTGGATGCCGACGCCGTTGTAGTAGTGGTCGTTATGGGTGTTGTCGGCGAAGCAGGAATGCTCCTCCTCGGGGTCGTTCAGCATCAGGCCGAGGCGCATCCGCTCACCGGCTGTCTCGCCGTAGGACAGGCTCCCCATCCCGGTCAGCATCGCGACAAGGCCCGCACTCTCATCCGCCATCAGGGCCGCACGCGCCTCGCCCCCTTCGGCCCATTGCGCGGCCATATATTCAAGGTCCGCGACCAGCAGATCGCTCGCGGCGGCAAGGTAATCCGCCCGACGGTCACAGTTGCCGTTGGTGCAATCCTCGCCCTGGGCGTAATCGGTCCAGGGGCGGCTGCCTGCGCCCGGCTCGGTGCCGTTCAGGTCCGATCCCCAAAGCAGGAACTCGATCGCGTGGTACCCGGTCGCGACATTGGCCTCGACGCCATCGGCCTCGTGCAGCGTCTCTTGCAGCAGGGCGGGCGTGATCTCGGTCGCGTCGATCTCTTGCCCCGACAGGGTGAAGGTCGGGTTGGCCACGACGTTCAGGGCGGCCAGCTGGTTCTCGTCGCTCGGGCCGGCATAGGCCTCGGTATAGTCGATCAGGCCCTCGTCCAGCGGCCATGCATTCACGCGGCCTTCCCAGTCATCGACGATTGCGTTGCCGAAGCGAAAAACCTCGGTCTGCTGGTAGGGCACGCGGGCGGCCAGCCATGCCGAACGCGCCGCGGCCAGCGTCGTCTCGGACGGATCGGCGATCAGCGCCTCGATGGCGGCATCCAGCACCTGTGCCGTCGCAAGACTGTCGGCATAGTTCGCCGCGGCGATATCGGCATAGGTGTCCAGCACCTCGGCGGCAGTCTGCGCCTGCAAGGGCAGCGTCAGGGCAAGCGTGCCGGCAAGGGCGGTGGTCAGGGTAAAGGCTCGGGTCATTGCGCGTGATCCTTCGGGTTCCGTCATTCAGTCAATCGCTTGGCGGGCCCGGGCCGGGCTGGCTGGCGCAGTGGGAGCGCCGGCATTGCACGACCGGCACAAGAATCGGGTGAAGGGCGCCGAACGCGACCTTCAGCTCCAATTTCTGACTGATTAACTCGGAATTTTCAATGCCCGATCAAAAAAATCGGGAATTCCTGATGCGCAGGATCGACGCGGCTCAGAAATCGAAAATATCGTCGAGGAAGGACCAGGGCCGATCCTGGTCGCGCGGCTTGTCTCTCGGCGCCTCGGTCGCGTGCCGGGCTTCTGCCGGACCGGGAGCGGAGCGCTCGATGATCTTGTCCAACTCGCCCCGATCCAGCCAGACGCCGCGGCAATGCGGGCAATAGTCGATCTCGACCCCCTGCCGCTCGGACATGAGCATGGGCGTTCCATCCACCGGACATTTCATTCCTGATCCTCCGACATGCCTTCGGTAAGGCCCTCGATCTCGTCGGCGATCTGCACCGCCCAATCTCCGACGATGGGGACAAACTCGATCTGGCTGAGCGCCCAGATGATTGCGGACAGCAAAACCGATGCGCCGATCACCGTGCCAAGACCCGCCGCCATGCCGATGGCGAAGCGGAAGAAGAGCACCTTGGGCACCGACTGGTAGATGCGGAACATCTGGTGTTCCCGCAGCAGCGTCATTTCCTCGCGCAGGGCCCGCACCTCGCCCGCCAGGTCGCCGGGCTCGTCATCACGTCGCTCGCCGTTCCGCGCAGGCGCGGCTGTATCATCCGTCATGAAACCCCGTCACCCCGCGTCAAAGGTATCGACCACCTCGATCATCACCGGCTCGAAACTGCGGCACAGCTCGTTGATGCGGCGGTTGCGCGCCCGCATCTCGTCGCTGCGCAGCATGGCCTGGAAATCCTCGCGCCGGGCCCATTGCGAGTAGTTCACCACCCGCGTCTGCGCGTCGTTGACATGCAGGGCTGCGGCGATGAAGCCCGGTTGCTGCGAAATGAACTGATCATAGGCGGCCTGCAGATCCTCGACGAGGTCGGTGCAGGACCCGGGCGAGGTCTCGAACGTCGTGATGACGGTCTGAAGCTCGGCCCCTTTCTTGATGTTAGGCAATGGCACATCCTCCTGATGCACCAAGCCTAGCAAGCCCGTGCGCCTGCGCCTAGCGGCTTGCGCAAAATCAGTCGCCGGGCTGGCCCCTGCAAGAGCAGAGGGGCCGGGCGAACGCACCGGCCGTGGGATCAGAATTGGGCGTTTACAGCATCCGTCGGCTCGTCGGCCTCGTCTTCCGCGTTCGCCTCACCGGCCCCGTCGAAATCGGCGTCGATTTCATAGTCAGACATCGCGCCGCTGGTGTCCTGGCTGAGATCCTCGACCCCGCCCGAAACCACCGCCATCGTTGCAAGAGCAAGCCCGACCACCGCGGCGGTCACGACGACCCATTCGACGGTCACGGCGCCCGTGTCATCGGTGATAAAGGTGTTGAACTGGTTCAATGCGACTATCCTTTCAAAGCAACGTCATGCCCGCGCGACTCGCAGATGCGGACGCAATCTGATTGACGCCCGAAAATGGCAACTCGGCGTCCGGTTGTGGCTTTGTTTGTGGTAATTGGCAGGCCGCGCGTCGATTTTGTGCGGGCCTATGCCCTGCGCTACCGGCCTATCGGTACAGACAGCATGATGGCCCCGCCAAGGGGGGCCATCGGGTCCTGTGTCCAGGGTGGGATCAGCTCTCGGCGTTCATGGCGTAGATTTCTTCGAACGTCATGTCGCCCTCGGTATCGAGGGTCACGCCATCGGCCTCGGCCTGCGCCATGACGGCAGCCAGAACGTCGGTTTCATATTGCGCGTTGCCGTTCCCTTCGAGTGTCGCGAAATGATACGCTGCCTCGTAATAGTCCTGATGGTTTCCGCCGTAGAGATTGGCAAGGACATCCTCGACATGGTCCGCCGCCTCCTGCTCCGTGTCGAAATGCAGAAGGCCGAACACGCCACCGTCCGTCCAGTCATACATCGAGCCGATATCCATACTGACCAGTTGGGTGTCGATATCTCCCGAAAGGTCTTCGACGCCGCCCGAGACGACGGCCATGGTGGCCAGTCCGAGGCCAACGATCGCGGCCGTCAGCACGACCCAGTCAACGGTGACAGCGCCATTCTCCGACGCCACGAAGGTTTTGAAGTCCATGTCCATAATCCTGTTCTCGCAGAGAATTCCTGCATCAAGTTGACGCAACGGAAATGTCCAAAAGAAGGCAGGCGCCGCGCAGCAATCGGGCCAATTATCGTTGAATTCATGCCAAATAGGCGCGCATCGCCTGGTAGGCCACAGCCGTCGCCGCATTGGCGAGGTTCAGCGACCGGATATGCGGCGAGCGCATCGGCAGGCGAAAGATCCGGTCGGGGTAGGCCCCGACGATCTCGGGTTGCAGGCCCTTCGTCTCGCGCCCGAAAACGAGGTAGGCATCGGGCGGATAGACCGGGTCATAGACCGTGCCCGCCGCGCCATCATCCTCGAACAGGAAGATCTGGTCGCGGCGCGGCGCGCGATCCTGCACGAACGCGCCCCAATCGTCGTACTCGGTCAGCCGCACATGTTTCCAGTAGTCGAGCCCGGCGCGGCGCACGGATTTCTCGGTGAGGTCGAAGCCATAGGGCCGGATCAGGATCAGTTCGAGGTCCAGCGCCACGCAGGTGCGCCCGATCGTGCCGGTATTGCCGGGGATCTCGGGCGTGACGAGGACGATCTTCATCTCGGCGCGGGGCGCGCGCGCATCGGGGTCAGGCATTGGGGCGCGGGTTCGACCCCAGCTTCAGGCCACGCCGGGACGGGCGGATCGCGGGCCTTGTCCGCAGCAGGGCCGCGACCAACCGGTCGCGCTCGGCGTCGGGCAGGCGGGCGGCTGCAACCGCGGCGCCCCACTCCCGCAGGCCTTGCGCCTCTTCGGCGGGGCGGAGGCGGATCGCCCCCTCGATCAGGGTCTGCAGGCTGCCCGAGGGCGTATACCACGCATCCTGGATCTCGCGCACGCGGCCCGGCAGGATCGCCCCGATCCCCCGGATCAGGCCCGATTCCGAAAAGCGCAACAGCAAGCGCCCCATATCCTCGCGGCTGTAGCTGATGAGCGGCGGAAAAGTACCGAGAAACAGCGGCCCGTCATCGTCCAGCGCGAAATCCCGCACCGGGGCATGCAGCCCGATCCGCTCGGGGCGCTGCGCGACCTTGCGCCAGAAGCCCGCCACCATCGCGCTCACCTCGTCCAAGGCCATCCGCGCGGTCGCCGCATCGACGCGGGGCAGAACGTCACTCAGCAGCGCGCCCCCCGAGGCGGTGTCCACCGCGTCCTGCACGATGACCGGACGCAGGAACCCATGTTCGTCAAGCAACAGGAACCGCGTCTCGGGGACACGGACCCCGGCAAGGGTCAGGCAGTCGAGATAGGCCTCGTGCCGCCGCGCCAGCAGTTCCAGCAGTTCCGGGTCACGCCCGCCGCGATAGGCCTTGATGACCTTGTCCGTCAGCGGCCCCTCGGCCGGTCGGAACGGCGCGCAGAAATAGCCCAGCCGGCTGGCCGGTTCCGCCTTTCGCGCCGCCAGCGCGGCGCGCACCTGTCCCACAAGTTCTGTCATCGACTGTTCACTCGGCCCGCGTAACGGTCACTAATGTCGCGTTCAGCGGGCGCGCGCATTTCCCCCATGCCGGACTAGGCACCGCAACACCGTGCCGCCAGGAGAACAGAAGCGCAACGCCGTTAGGGCTTTGTTAACGTTGAGCGCGCCATTCTATCCCCATGCGTTGCCGCGCCGCCACGATTGCCGGGGCCACATGCCTCGCCCTGGCCAGCCCCCTGCCCCTCGCGGCGGGGCCCTGGTCGCGCGAAGACGGCACGGTCTTCCTGTCCTTCTCGCTTTCGGGCGAAGAGACGCAGACGAACCTCATGCTGGGGCAGGTCGAGCCGGATCGCTTCGCCTCGCTCTACGCCGAATACGGGTTGGGGCATGGCCTGACCGCGGGGCTCGACATCGGCTATGGCGAGGTCAGCCAGATGGCCGTGGGCTACCTGCGCTACACCTTCACCGCGCCCGACGCCCGCCTGCAACTCGCCGTGGATGCGGGGCTTGGCGGGCGCTGGCAGGACGGGGCCGACACGATCGGGCTGGCGCGGCTGGGGGCTTCGGTCGGCTATGGCTTCGGGGAATGGTCGGCGGGGGTCGACTGGTTGCCGCTCGGCCATGACGGCGGCTGGATGACGCTTGAGGCGGTAACGCTGACCGATCCCGAAACAGGCGATGTCATCTGGCAGACCGAGGGCACGCTCGGCCTGCACATGGGCGCGCGGGTCCGCGTCGCCTTCGCCCTGAAGGCCGAGGAGTGGCCGGATGCCGAGTTGACCGTCACCGCGCGCCCTTCAGTGATCTATTCCTTCTCGGACCGGACGGCGGTGCAACTGGGCGCGGTCGCGGGGCTGGAAGGGTCCGAGGCCGTCGGCCTGTCGCTGTCGCTCTGGCAGCAATTCTGACGCTTGGGCGGTTTCGCCTTTCGGCCGCCGCACCCCGTTGCTAGCCTCTCGCCATGCCGGAGAAAAAGATCGACCCCGTCCGCCCCACCGATGACGAGGCCCGCGGCATCGCCCGCACCCTGATCGCGCAGGTCCGCTTTGCCGCGCTTGGCGTGATCGACCCCGAGACGGGCGCCCCGTCGGTCACGCGCGTGGCGCTGGTGCCCGGACCGGACGGCGTGCCGATGACGCTGATCTCGACGCTGTCCAGCCATTCCGGCGCGCTGAAGGCCAACCCGGCCTGCTCGCTTCTGATCGGGGAACCGGGCGCAAAGGGCGATCCGCTCACCCACCCGCGCCTGACCCTTCAGGCCAGGGCCGAGGATGCCGACAAAACCGCCCATCGCGACCACTACCTGTCGCTCTACCCCAAGGCGACGCTCTACTACGATTTCGGGGATTTCCACCTCGTGCGCTTCGCGCCGCGCAAGGCGCTGCTGAACGGCGGGTTCGGCAAGGCCTACGTCCTGACGCCGACAGACATTGTGCCGTAGAGGATAAAGGATCGTGGGCAAACGGGCGCACCCGTGCCATGATCACTGCATGACGCAGGCCATCGACCCCGATCTGATCGGCATCTGGATTGTCCAAGGGCAACCCCAGACCTACGAGGTCACGCCGGATGGCGGCTATCACGTGGCCGACCCCGAAGAACCGCTTTCCTTTTCCAATGGCGGTGCCGTGATGACATGGGGCAGCCTGACCTTCACGCGCACGGCGGGCACGGGCGAAACCCCGGTCGGCGGCTGGACCGAGGACGCCTCGGGCGATCAGTGGGCCTTCGCCCAAGACGGCACCTATACCGTCAGCGCCGGCGGCCTTAGCGACACCGGCATCTGGGACCTGCGCGACAATGGCGCGAGCCTCTGGACCCGCGAGAAACGCGCTAAGATCACCAGCGATGGTGCCCATCTGGAATTCCTGACCGTCTACGGCACGACCTCGCGCTACGGCTACACCGTGTCGAACGGGGTGTGGCGGCTGCTCGACCCGGCCAATTGGGACGAACTGGCCCGCTATGTCAGCGCGGCGAAACTGATGGAACTGGCCGGCCAGGCCTGAAGCCTTACCAATGCCGCGTGCCCGGCGCGCCCTTGATCTGCCCCGTCAGGTTGGGCGTGACCCATCCGCCGTAGAAATCGCCCGGCTGCGGGCGGACGCGCATCGCACCGACCCAGGCCTCGTCCACCGACCCGGCGTAGAAACTCAGGTAATCGCGGATCGCCGCGAACCGCGCCGTGGGCGCGGGATAACACCACGCGGCATTGCGCAACCGGCGGCCGTTCACGACGATGTCGAAATAGGCCGCCCGGCCCTTCCACTCGCAACAGGTCTCGCGCGAGGTCGGAACCAGCGCGGACATCAGACAATCGGAGGGCGGAATGTAGTAGGTCGGCGCGTGATGCGTTTCCAGGACGCGGAACCCGGCCTCGGTATCTGCAATGGGAATGCCACCCACGATCACGCGCAAGCGTTCGGCCACCGACTCCAGCGCCGGGGGGCGGGGGTAATCCTGCACGCATTCGACGGGCAAGGCGGTCATGGGGCGGGCTCCGACATTTGGCGACGCGCCTCAGCTAGCCCGCGGGCGGGCAAAGGAAAACCCCCATGCGCGGGCTTGGCGCATGGGGGTGGCACGAGGGGGATCGGCAGGCCTTGGCACGGGCCGCGATCACCCCTCGCGCGCGCCCGGTCCCCCGCCGGAGCGGGGCGGGCGACCTCAGCTGTCGCAGCGGGCGGTCAGGTTGACGGTGCCTTTCAGATCCTGCGACCAGTTCAGGCGGATCGTCTGCCGCCCGACCCCGTGGCGCGTGGTGGCGTAGGGCATCGTGTAGATCGCCACGTTCGCGACCGAGCGCACCGCGCCCTCGGGCAGCACCGACAGCGCCGACATGGCCTGCATCCCGAAGGGCAGCACGTCGGACAGGTCGATCTCCCAGACAGAGGCCGGCGCGGCCTCGGTATGGCGGCGGATCACCGGGTTTTCCGTGCGCTTGACGATGCCGTGGAACGTGTTGCCGGTGAACAGCAGGTCCGTGGCCCGGCCGGTATCGAGCGGCGCGATGCTGTCATCCACCCCCTCGACCGCCTCCAGCGCCGCGCCGCCGGTCTTCTTGAAGAGGTTGTCGCAGACCGACAGCCCGTTGATGTAATGGTCCGCGCCATAGGGCTTGATCACGATGAATTTCATCCAGGGCGCAGCCCCGGTGGCGAAGAAGATGTTCGAGTTCACCGTCAGCCCGTGGAAGGAATACTCGCCCACCATGTCGGGGTTCGGGTCATGCTCGTTGCCCCACTCGATATAGCAATTGTCCACGTAATTGCCGGTGAACGTCATCTTGCTGTTCGTGCCCGTGATCACGATGCCCGGAGAGCGCACGCCATCCGTCTCGTTGTCGCCCTGGAAGAAGTGGTTGCCGGTGACGATGTTGCCCGTCCCGCCCATCACGGCGAAATGCAGGAACTTGACCGCGCGGTTGTCGCGGATCTTCACGTCCGAGGAGTTGGTGTTGAACGCGATCGAGACGCGATCCTGCACGCGGGCGGTCTGCTCGTTCGACAGGAACTGGCAGCGGTCGATCTGCATGCCCTGGCAGCCCTCGTCGCAGGAGGTGATGCCGCGATCCTTGGGACCGGTGAAGAAGCAATCCTGCACCTGGAACACAAGCCCATCACGCGGCAGCATCAGGGCCGAACAGCGCCCGGCGCAGAGGAACTCGATATCCGACACGACGAAGCGTTGCAGGTTCAGGAACCCCGAGAAATCGAGCAGGTACTTGAAGCGGGTGAAGGTGTAGCTCTGCTGCGCCGGCGCGCCCCAGAGCGGGCTGGAGAGATAGACCTTTTCCTGCGCCGCGTTCACGCCCGTCACGTAGACTTCGCGGCCCACGCCCTGCGGGCCCTGCACCAGCGCGCCCACCGGGATGTCGCCGGCATTCGCCACGCCCGTCAGGGTGGTGGCGTCGGTATTCACCCAGTTGGCGCTGCGGCTATGCACCTCGTCATTCCACGCGCTGGAATCCTCGGCCGAAAGCTGCCCGTTCCGGATCACGCGGCGGTTGGCATAGGTGTTCTTGTTGCCCACCACGCCCTGCACGTCGATCGGCGCGTCGAGCAGAACCCTGCGGCCGCACAGGTCGAACGCTTCGAAATCGGACTGGTTGAAGAGTTGTTGCAAGCCTTTCTTCAGGCCCAGAACGTCGTCGCCGAAAGCTTCGGCATAGCCGTTGAGGTCGAAATTCTGGTTCAGCGCCAGCCGTGCGCCATCGGGCATGACCAGCTTGCCTTCGAACCGCACGGGGTTGCGCATGGTCAGGTTGCCGGAGATCAGGAACGCGCCCGCGGGCACCAGGACCTCGCGCCCGGCGGCGGCGGCATCGGCGGCGAAGAACGCGGCGCGGTCATCGGTGACGCCATCGCCCAGCGCGCCGAAATCGCGCACATCGACCCAGTCCATCATCTTGCGATGGAAGACCGAGGTCACGTCCTCGACCTTGAGGCTTTCGATACGGATCTGGCCCGAGTTCGGCCCGGTGAAATCGAGGCCGAAATGCCCGTAATCGGGCGCGTCGCCCCAGGGCATGTCCACCCCGCCCCGCGTGCCCGAGCCGACGATGGCCGAGGCGGTCAGGATCTCGCCATAGGCGGTGAAGGTCTGCTCGGACCCGGTCAGCGGGATACCCGTGACGGCAGCCTCGGCGGCATCTCCGGCCCAGGCGGCCACGCGCATCGTGGGCAGGTTGCCCGACAGCACCTTCACCCGCGCGGTGATGCGCAGGTAGGTGCCGGGCAGGATCGGCGTCTGGCCCATGTAGCGCAGCTGCGTGACGCTGTCGGTTTTCAGGATTTCGAGGCAATCGCCGAAATCGGGATCGGCGGGCACCAGCGCCGCGTTGGGCGCGGTGGCCCATGTGTCGGAGCCGGGCGTGCCGTCGCCCCGCGACCAGACCCCCAGCCCCTCCGAGAAGGCGGGCGGCATCAGCACCAGACCGTCGGTGATTACCTGATTCATGTCAGTCCCCTTTTCCCGCGCGAGGGCCGGACAGGACCACAAGCGCGCCGTTTGGATCGGGCCAAAAGGGGAACCGAGGCGCCCCGAAACTGGCCACCTCGATTGTTGAGCGATGTCTGAAGAAACGCCGGTTTTCGCCGGGCTGGAAACGGTTCTAAGGCGAAGAGGTTAAGATTGGGTTAAGGGCGGGAAGATTTTTTCGGCGCAGTGCAAGCGGAGGACGCGGAGCGACGCAGTGGGTCGGCCAAGACCTGCATCGGCAAGGCGCATCATGCTGATCCGGGACGAAAACGCCCGCTGTCGTCGATTTGCACGGAAACTCACATGGCCCGGGCAATCGCAGGGACACATCCCACCGCATTCCCTGCGCGCAACACGGGCGTGCTCCGTTTTCCTGCAGGAAAACGGCCCGGAAAACTCGAGTTTTCCGGTGGCGTGAGGTGGCGATGCTATGGGCGTCGCGGATCTCGACGCCAGTGAGGCGCAAGTCCCCTGCGATGTGAGTCAAATCGTGCCCGGGGCGACCCCGCTCACCGGTCACCGGTCACAGGGTCATCGACATTTCATGCCAAGCCATGCCGCCGTGTTCGGAGGCTGACGGTCTGTCGTAGCGGTAGCCGAACCTCTCGTAGAGCGGAACGTGATGGTCTCGGCATATGAGGTGAATGGTGGCCTTGCCCCTCTGCCGCATCCGGGCGACGAACTCTGCCATCAAGGCGCGCGACAGGCCCTTGCCCTGTTCGGCGGGATCAAGGACGACGGACATGATGACGACATTCGGGGCGTCGGAGTCGTGGCCCACAAGCTCCTTGAAGGCGTCGTCGGCCATCTCGACCCGATGCGCGCATCCGCTGTTGATGAACCCGGCGATCTGCCCGTCGATCTCGAGGATCAGGAAGCCCTCGGGGTAGTCCCGGATGCGTTTGGAAATCCTCTCATGGCTGGCCGCCGCGTCGCCGTCATAGGCGGTCGATTCGATCTCGAAGCACCGATCGGCGTCGGCGGGGCGGGCATGTCGGAACCTTCGCATGGCCGGATGCTACCGCGATGGATGCCGGATCGCCAGCGGCGGGGCGTGGACGGGTGCTTGGGCCTGTTTGACCGGTGCGGGGCAATTGGCCGGCCGCGCGGCGACCGGGGGACAGAAAAACCCGGGTTTTTTTGACGTTTTCCTGCAGGAAAACGGGTCGGAAAACTCGAGTTTTCCGGCCCGCTCAGGCGGCGACGCTGGGGGCTTCGAGGATCTGGACGCCGTTGATGCGCCAGCCCTCCTCGGTCTGGATCATCTGGTAGCCGAGGTAATGGGCGCGGCCCGACTGGTCGATCACCTCGACCCGCTGGACGAGGATGCTGCCCAGCGATTGCAGGTCGATGAAGCGCACCTCGCCGGGGGTCCAGACCATCGGGTAGCCCTGTTCGACCATCCGGGCGAAATTCTCGGGCGTGCCGAACAGGCGCTGGATCGTGGGGCTGGCGAAGTCCCACGCGGTGGCGACATCCTCGGCGCGGAAGGCGTCGAACTGGCCGCCGATCACGCCTTCGATCTCGGGGTTGGGGTCGAGCACCTGTTGCGCCTGCGCGGTGAGCGCGGCGAGGCTGAGGGCAAGGGCGGCAAGGATGGCACGCAGCATGTCGAGGTCTCCTGTCGGTTGTCCTGTCAGGAGAGACGTAGCGCGCCGGCGAAAGGTTTCACGCGATCAGGGATCGAGGAAGCGGAAGGCGCGTTTCAACTCGGCCACGGCGTTTTCGCGATACCAGCGGCCATGGGCCAGCAGGATGCGCTGTGGCGCCCACGCGATCATGCGACGGATGGCGCTGCGCAGCTTGGGCTTGTCGAAGACCATGCGCATGTCGCGCGGCATGGCGCCGTCGGGGTCCTGGTTGCCCGCAACCTTGGTGAAGAGGCGCATGTGCCAGGGCAGTTTAGACGGTTCGAAATTCTCGATCAGGTCGGTAAGGATCAGGCTCCGGGAATTCTTGTGAAAGAACACCGCCTCGCGATGGATATGCGAGCCGGGGACGATCATCTGGTCAAGATCGCCGGACCATGCGGGCGGGGCGTCATTGCTCAGCAGGTGATCGGCGCGCAGGCGGACGTTGCGATCCCTGGCACGCTCGCGCACGCCGGGGGCGACCCAGGTTTCGGCGGCGGGCAGCGCATCGGCCCAATCCTGGAAATGGGCGTAGTGAATCCAGTTGGGTGCGATCAGGTGGCGGATGGGACCGAGCGCCTGAAGCTCTGCCAGAAGGTCACCGTTGAAGGCGATGGGCGAATGCAGCCAGAGATCGCCGGAGGACAGCCGCACAACGGTCATCCGCGTGGGGAAGTCCATCCGGTAGAAGTCGATCTCGGGGCCGTCGACGATCCAGATCTCCGCGTCGACGGGCTTGAGCGTGAAGAGCGGCGGATATGTGCCCTCCGCCGCCATGGCTCAGGCGGCCAGTTTGCCCGCCAGACCGTCGGCGATCAGCGCCTTGGTCTCGTCGATGCCGTAAAGCGCGATGAAACCGCCGAAGCGCGGCCCCTGCGACGCGCCCAGAAGCACCTCGTAAAGCGCCGAGAACCAGCTGCGCAGCGGGTCGAAGCCGTGGGTCTTGCCGATGGCGAAGACGATGGATTGCAGGAACTCGTCGTCATGCCAATCGACGGCCGGAAGTTCCACGTCCTTGCCTTCCTGCGCGTTCTTGCGGGCGATGACGTCCAGCGCCTTGTCCGCATCGCCGAGGCAGGCCGAAAGCTCCTCCATCGCGGCCCGTTCCTGCTCGGTGGGCAGGCGGAAGGAGCGCGTCGGTTTGACGAAATCGTTGTAGTAGCGAATGGCAAAGCCCGCGGCCTGGTCGAGGTCGGGGTTATGCTCGGGCGAGGCATCGGGCGCGTAGCGGCGGATGAAGCCCCAGAGCTTGTCCTTTTCCTCGGCCCCGGAGACGGAGACGAGGTTCAGAAGCATCGCGAAGGGCACGACCATCGTCGACTCGGGCACGTTGTGACCGTGGATATGGTAGACGGGGTTGGCCAGACGCTGCGCGGTGTCCTGCTTGGCATAGGCGCGCAGCTGCTGATGGTATTCGTCCACCGCCTTGGGGATCACGTCGAAATAGAGCCGCTTGGCCGTTTTCGGCTTGAGGAACATGAAATAACTCAGGCTCTCGGTCGAAGCGTAGGTCAGCCATTCATCGATGGAGATGCCGTTGCCGGAGGATTTGGAGATCTTCTGCCCGGTCTCGTCGAGGAACAGTTCGTAGGTGAAATGCTCGGGCGCGGGATGGCCGAGGATTTCGCAGATCGAGTCGTAGATCGGCGTGTTGGTGGAATGGTCCTTGCCATACATCTCGAAATCGACGCCGAGCGCGGCCCAGCGGGCGCCGAAATCGGGCTTCCACTGGAGTTTCACGTTGCCGCCGGTGACCGGCAGGGTCCATTCGCGCCCGTCCTCGTCATCGAAGGTGATGGTGTGGTCGGTCGCGTTCACCTCTTTCATCGGGACGTAGAGGACACGGCCCGTTTCGGGGTGGATCGGCAGGAAGATCGAGTAGGTCTGGCGGCGTTCCTCGCGCAGCGATTTCAGCATCACCTTCATGATGTCGTCATAGCGTTCGGCGGCGCGTTTCAGCACCTCGTCGAACTGGCCGGTGCGGTAGAACTCGGTCGCGGAATAGAACTCGTACTCGAAGCCAAAGGTATCGAGGAAGCGGCGCAGCATGGCGTTGTTGTGATCGCCGAAACTGTCGAACTCGCCAAACGGGTCGGGCACGCTGGTCAGCGGCTTTTGCAGGTGTTCGCGCAGCATGTCCTGGTTGGGGACGTTGCCGGGCACCTTGCGCATCCCGTCGAGGTCGTCCGAGAAACAGATCAGCCGCGTCGGAATGTCCGAGATCACCTCGAAGGCGCGGCGGATCATCGTGGTGCGCAGAACCTCGCCGAAAGTGCCGATATGCGGCAGACCCGAGGGGCCATAACCGGTCTCGAACAGCACGTAGCCCTTTTCAGGCGGCTGTTTTTCATAGCGTTTCAGCACTGCGCGCGCCTCTTCGAAGGGCCAGGCCTTGGAGGTCATCGCGGCGTCACGCAGATCGGTCATCGTCTTTCATCCCAATGATCAGGTCGGGGGCGTCCATGCCCCTGCGGCCCCGCACCTATTGCGAGGTCAAGGCAGCGTCAATAAATACCGCGAAAGCCGAATTCAAGGAGAGACCGATGACCGACCGCACCCCCCTGTCGCCCGAGGACGCGCTGGTCGCGATCATGGTGGCCGTCTCGGTTTCCGACGAGGCGATCCAGACCTCGGAACTGGTCAAGATCCAGGGCATCGTGAACAACCTGCCGGTGTTCGGGCAATACGACCTCGACCGGATGCGCGAAATGGCGAGTTTCGTCTTCGAACTGTTCGAAGAGGAGGACGGGCTGGACGCGCTGTTCGGGATGGTGTCGGACGTGCTGCCCGACAAGCTGCACGAGACGGCCTATGCGCTGGCCTGTGACGTCGCCGCCGCCGACGGGAGGCTGGACCAGATCGAGCTGCGCTTCCTCGAAGAGATGCGCCACGCGATGAATATCGACCGGCTGGCCGCCGCCGCCATCGAGCGCGGATCGCGGGCACGTCACACGACCCTGTAAGCGGCGCGGGCGGAACGCCCGGACGCTAGTGCTTGGGCGGGGTCCACTCGGCCTCGGGCACGTCGCGGCGGGCAAGGCGCAGGGCAAGGCCCACGGCGACGCCGACGCCGATGGCGACGGTCAGATCGGCGAGCACGGTCAGAAGGAAGGTCATCGCCAGCAGGATCTGATCCGAGCGCCGATCCTTGAGGTATCCGCGCCAGCGATGCGGTTCGCTCATGTTCCACGCGGTCAGCAGCAGAAGCGCCGCCAGCGCGGGCATGGCGAGGTAGCCGGCAAGGGGCGCGGCGAGCAGCATCACCAGCAGGATCGTCAGCGCATGGACCAGCCCGGCGACGGGCGTCTTGCCGCCCGCGCGCACGTTGGTGGCGGTGCGGGCGATGGCGCCGGTGGCGGGCAGGCCGCCGAACAGCGCCGAGCCGAGATTGGCCGCGCCCTGGGCCAGAAGCTCGGCATTGGGGCGGTGCTGTCCGCCGATCATCCGGTCGGCCACCATGGCGGAGAGCAGCGACTCGATCCCCGCGAGGAAGGCGATGATCACCGCCGAGGGCAGAAGCTCGGCCAACCGCGCGGGCGACAGATCGGGCAGGCCCGGCATCGGCAGGCTGCGCGGCAGATCGCCGAAGCGCGCGGCGATGGTCTCGACCGGGAGGCCCGCCAGCGCCACGATGGCCGAGGTCGCACCAACGGCGAGGATCAGGCCCGGAAAGCGCGGAAAGGCCCGGCGCAGGATCACGATGGCGGCCATGGTGACCAGCCCGATGGCGAGCGTGGCGGGGCTGAGCGTATCGCGCACGGCCCAGAGCGCGGGCAGTTTTTCGAGAAAGGCGGCGGGCACCTCGGCCAGCGACAGGCCGAACAGGTCCTTGATCTGGCTGGAGGCGATGATGACGGCGATGCCGATGGTGAAGCCGTTGATCACCGCCTCGGGCACCAGCCGGATCAGCCGCCCGGCGCGAAGCGCCCCGGCCAGAAGCAGGATCGCCCCGGCCATGAAGGTCGCCAGCACCAGCCCGTCATAGCCGTGCTCGGCGATGACATCGGCCACGACGACGATGAAAGCCCCGGTCGGACCGCCGATCTGCACCCGGCTGCCGCCCAGAAGCGAGATCAGGAAGCCCGCGACGATGGCGGTGACCAGCCCCTGCGCGGGCCCCGCGCCCGAAGCGATGGCGATGGCCATGCTGAGCGGCAGGGCGACCATGGCGACGGTCACCCCTGCGCCGAGATCGGCCAGGAAGGTCGGGCGGTCGTAGCTTTTGAGGGTCGTGAGGATCTTGGGCGTCATGGCCGGTGTCCGCTGGTCAGGGCGAACCTACGCCTGCGCCTTGGCCTGTGCAAGATGCTGCGCCGCGGCGATTGACGTGCATCAAGGCGTGACCGAGAGTGGCGGTACAACCTGAGAGTGTCCCGCCCCTGCCCCGGATCGCCGCCATGCCCCAGACGACCAAGCCAAACGCGGTGAAGGTGCCGCCGAAATCCGCGGACCTGCCCGCCGTCATTCCCGCAAAGCCCAAGCGCGCCAAACCCGACGCGCCGCAAAGCTACGAAGCGCTGGATCGCGCCACCCGCGCGGCCCTGGCGCGGATGACCGGGGGCGTGTCGCCCTATGCGCTCTTGGAAAGCTGGACCGACTGGGCGGTGCACCTGAGCCGCGCGCCGGGGCGGCAACTGGCGCTGGCCGAACACGCCCGCGACAATGCGGTCAAGCTGGGCGCCTATGCCCTGCGCACCCTGACCGAGGACGGGCATCCGCCCGCCCCGTTCAAGCCCAAGGCCTATGACCACCGCTTCATGCATCCCTCGTGGGAGAAACTGCCCTACGCGCTGTGGCAGCAAAGTTTTCTCGCCACGCAGGATTGGTGGGACATGGCGACGGGCCATATCCGCGGCCTGCGCCCCGACAATGCCGACCGCGCGCAATTCATCGCGCGCCAGACGCTGGACCTGTTCGCGCCCTCGAATTTCCCGTGGCTGAACCCGCAGATCATGGAAGAGACGCTGAAACAGAACGGGCGCAACATCGTCGAAGGGTCCGAGCATTACTTCGAGGACCTGATGCACACGCTGACGCAGGAACATCCCGACCAGCCCGAGGGCTACCGCGTGGGCGAGGACCTGGCCGCGACGCCGGGCAAGGTGGTGATGCGCAACGAGATCTGCGAACTGATCCAGTACGCGCCCGAGACCGAGACGGTGAAATCCGAGCCGGTGCTGATCGTGCCCGCGTGGATCATGAAATACTACATCCTCGACCTGTCGGCCCATAACTCGATGGTGCGCTACCTCGTCGAGCAGGGCTTTACCGTCTTCATGATCTCGTGGCGCAACCCGACGGCCGATATGGCGGAGCTTTCCCTCGACGACTACCGGCGGATGGGCGTGATGGCGGCACTGGACGCGGTCAGCGCGATCGTTCCCGACACCAAGGTCCATGCCAATGGCTATTGCCTTGGCGGCACGCTGTTGGCGATCGCGGCGGCGACCATGGCGCGGGATGGCGACGACCGGCTGGCCTCGATCACGCTGATGGCGGCGCAGACGGATTTCGCGGAAGCAGGCGAGTTGCTGCTTTTCACCGACGAGTCGCAGGTGGCCTTTATCGAAGACCTGATGTGGGACCAGGGCTATCTCGACCGGCCGCAGATGACGCGCACCTTCGCCACGATGCGGGCCGAGGACCTGATCTATTCCCGCGCGGTGGCGCGCTATTTCCTCGGGCGGCCCGACATGCCGTCGGATCTGGGCGTGTGGAACAACGACACCACGCGGATGCCGTCGCGGATGCATTCGGAATACCTGCGCGGCCTGTTCCTGGAAAACCGGCTGACGGCGGGGCGCTATGCCGTCGAGGGGCGGGTGATCGCGCTGAAGGACATCAAGGCGCCGATGTTCGTCGTCGGCACCGAGACCGACCACATCGCGCCGTGGCGGTCCGTCTACAAGGCCAAGCTTTTCACCGATGGCGATTTCCGCTTCTGCCTTGTGAAGGGCGGGCATAATGGCGGGATCGTCAGCGAACCGGGCCACCCGCGCAAGCATTACCGGCTGGGCCATCGCGAACCCGGCGCGCTTTACATGGACCCCGACACCTGGCTGGAGCAACACGAGCCAACCCCCGGAAGCTGGTGGATCGCCTGGGCCGCGTGGCTGGCCGAGCACTCCGGCGGAGAGGGTCCGCCGCCCGCCTTGGGCGCCGAGGGCTACGCGCCGCTGGCCGACGCGCCGGGCGACTACGTGTTCGAGACCTGACGCCATTCCGCGCTTGACCGGCAGGTGCCGGGGGGCCTACCGATTGAGGCGATGGTTCCCCGTGCACCGCACGGGGTGAAAAGGGAACGCGGTGCGGGCAAAGCCCCAAATCCGCGACTGCCCCCGCAACTGTAGGCGGAATGCGACCCCGAATATGCCACTGGGCCAAACGGCCCGGGAAGGTCGGGCAAGCCATGATCCGCGAGTCAGGAGACCTGCCATCGTCGATTCACCCAAGGCCCGGGCGGGGTGCCCCGGAGAAGGAGTTTTGCGATGATCTGGTCCGACGAGACCCATTCCTACCAGGCGACCATGTGCCCGCGCATCGGCGGCCCCTGCCCCGAGGCGGCCTGCCTCGTCAAGAGGCTGGCGCAGAGCCTGGCCACGGTCCGCCCCTTCACCAAGCCGGATTTCGAAGTGGCCGGGTTCAGCCGTCTGGATGGTTGCCCGCAATCCTGCGGCGCGCAGTTCGTCGCGAACCACCGGCGCGTGCGCCTGTTCTGCGGCGTCGAGATGGACACCGAACTCGCGCCCCTCGACGCGATGGCGGATGCGATTTTCGGCAATGGCGATGACGGCGTGGGCCTGAGCACGGCAAGCCTGCCTGCACGCCCCCTCGCCCTGGTCGAGGCGCGGTCGATCGCCTGAAGGCCCGATGGCTCAGGCGTGGATCACGCCCCAGCGCTCGATCAGGGCCTGTTGCAGGCGTTTGGCGCGGCCATTGTAGCTGCGCCCGCCGGGCGGGCGTTCCATCTGCGCCTCGGTCAGGGCCGCGCGCCGGTCGAGATCGGCGCAGAAGATCGCAAAGGCGAGGTCGCGCCCCGTGGGCAGGCGGACATAGCCCGCCAGCGTCGAGACGAAGTTGAGCGTACCGGTCTTGGCGACCACCGAAAGCGGGTGATCGGCCACGGGGTTGCCCGAGGCATCCCGCATCGGGATGTCCTTCATCAGGTTGCGCAGAAGCCCGTTCGGCCCGGCGCTGACCAAGGCGCGGGTCATGTCCTGCGGGCGGATGCGGCTGTCAACGCCAAGGCCCGAGTGATCGACGAAATGCGGGGTGCGGGCGCCAAGACGCTCTTCCATCCAGGCGGCCATCTCGGCCCCGCTTTCGGCCAGCGTGGCGGGGCGCACCCCGCCCGCCTGCGTCGCCAGGAGGCCCACGACCTCGGCGGTGAGGTTGGTGGACCACAGCATCATGCCACGCAGGATATCCTCCAGCGGCTCGGAGACATGTTCGACCAGCACGGCGGCATCCGTGGGCGCGCCTTCGGAAAAGGCCGGCCCGTCGAGCACGATGCCGTAGCTGCGCGCGATGGTCTGGAACACCTCGGCCATGTAGGCGGCGGGACGGCGGGTGGGCAGCCAGCGCGCGCCGCCATTGCCAAGCGCGCCGCGCGCCACGGTCCATTCATCGCGGGCTTCGGTATCCTCGTAGGTGTAGACGGGATAATCGCGATCCTCGATCACCATGCGCGAGGTCTGCACGCCGGGGGAATAGCTGGCCGAACGGGCCTGCATGGTGACGGTGTAATCGCCGTTCTCGCGCGTCCATTCGAAATGCACGCGGTTGAAATTGAGGTTCATCGACGAGATCGACGGGTTGTAGCCCGCATGGGGAAGCTGGCCCGGGTCGATCTGGTAGATCGTGGGCAGCGCATCGGTGGCAAGGCGCAACTGGCCCGTCACCTCGCGCACGCCGAAATCGGCCAGCGACCGCGCCATGCCCGCCAGCGCGTCGGTGTCGAAGAGCGGATCGCCCGAGCCGATCAACCACAGGTCGCCATCGAGGCGGCCATCGGCCAGCACCCCGTCCGAGACCAGCCGCGTGCGGAACCGGTAGCCGGGGCCGAGCCGGTCGAGCGCGTAGGCCGTCGTCACGGCCTTGGCAACGGAGGCGGGCGGAAGACCGTAGAGCGGGTGGCCGACCTCGAGCATCTCGCCGGTCGTCGCGTCGGCCACGGCAAAGCCGACGCGCCCGCCCAGGTCGGCGCGGGCGATGATGTCGGCGGCATCGGGGATGGTGCGCGCAAGGAAACCATCGGGCCGGACCAGCGGTCGCAGCGACCGCTCGGGTGCGCTGGCCCATGCGGGGCCGGCAAGGCTTCCGCCGACGGAGGCTGCTGCTCCGCTTAAAAACGCGCGTCTCGAAACCATTTGGTCAAAAAATCCGTAATGTCGCGAAAGGTTAACCAGAGCGGCGCGGTCGTCTCAAGCCCCTGCCCGGAGACCGGGATGCGACCCCACGCAAAGGTGATCGCCGGCAGAAAGGCGGGTTTCCGACGCCGCGTCAACAGGATAGAGGCAAGCGCCATGAGGTCCGACACGCTGCGCGCGCTGCCCCTGATGCTATTGGCCATGGCGCTGATCCCGGCAGGGGACACGGCGGGCAAGCTTTTGACCGGGGGCGAGGGCGTGGCGCCGCTTTGGGTGGCGTTCAGTCGATTCGCGCTGGGTGCGGTGATCCTGGCGCCCTTCGTGCTGCACATCACGCCGCCGCGCATCTTCCTCGACTGGCGCATCTGGCTGCGCGCGCTGTTCATCGCGGGCGGCATCGTGTCGATCCTGACGGCGCTGAAGACCGAGCCGATCGCCAATGTCTTCGGCGCGTTCTTCGTCGGGCCCATCCTGTCATGGCTCCTGTCCGTGTGGCTCCTGCGCGAAGGCTTTTCCTGGCCGCGGCTGGGGCTGGTCTGCCTGGGGTTCCTCGGGGTCATCCTGGTGGTGAAACCGGGCTTCGGCATGACGCCGGGGCTGGGTTTTGCGGTGCTGGCGGGAATTTTCTATGGCGCGTTCCTGACCGCCTCGCGTTGGCTGGCGGGGGTGGCGCGGCCCCGCGCGCTGCTGATGAGCCAGCTGGTGATCGGGGCGCTGGTGCTGGCGCCGCTTGGCCTGCCGCAAACGCCTGAGATCACGGCGCGGGTGGGCTGGCTGACGCTGGCCTCGGCGCTGGGGTCGATGCTGGGCAACCTGTGCCTGATCCTTGCGTTGCGCATGGCGCCGGCCTCGCGGCTTGCGCCCTTCGTCTACACGCAGTTGATCGCCGCAACCTCGCTGGGGTGGCTGGTCTTCGGGGTCTGGCCCGACGCGCTGGCCTTTGCCGGGTTGGTGATCCTGCTGGTCTCGGGGCTGGCCTCGCTGGGATTGCGCGAGCGCGCGGACTGAGGGCCTACCAGTCGCCGCGCGCGCGGATCTCGGTCGAAGAGATATCGACCATCGGCAGGTTCAGGAAACACCAGGCTGGAGTCTTTGCCCGGCCCAGAAGAGGCGCCGCGCTGGCGGGCAGGCGTGCCCAATCGTAGACCTGCGCGGCCTTGGCGGTGCGCGCCGAGATGCGCTGACCAGGGCGGGCGAGGACGCCCACGGGCGTGGTCTCCATGATCCAGCGCCAGTGTTGCCAGCGGTCGAACTGCGCAAGGTTGTCGGCCCCCATCAGCCAGACGAAGCGCACGCCGGGATAAAGCGCGCCGAGGCGTTCCAGCGTCTCGGCGGTGTAGCGGGTGCCCAGATGCGCCTCGATCCCCGTCACCTCGATGCGCGGGTGCCGCACGAGCGCGCGCGCGGCGGCAAGGCGACGATCCAGCGGCGCGGGGCCGGAGACTTTCAGCGGGTTGCCGGGGCTGACCAGCCACCAGACGCGGTCGAGGCCGAAACGCTTGAGCGCCTCGCGGCTGACATGGGCATGGCCCGCGTGGGGCGGATCGAACGACCCCCCGAACAACCCGATCACCTGGCCGGGCGCGGCATATGGCATGACATGTCGCAACATCGCCCGCCCCTTACTGGGTTTGCTCGGCTTGGGGAAGGTTATGCACACGTTGACTTGCCCGGGCGGGCCGTCATGATCCGCGTATCTTTCCGGTCTTTTCCTTGGAGATTTCCATGATCCGCCGTTCCCTTTCCGCCCTTGCCCTGTCGCTGTGCCTTGCCCTTCCGGTGCAGGCCGACCCGCGCGCCGATGCCGAGGCCATCGTTGGCCTGACCATGACCGAAGACCTGTTCGGCGCGGTGATGACGGCGCAAGGCCCGATCATCGCCTCGGCCATTCAGAACGATCTGCGGGCGCAGGGAATCAACCTGGCCGATCCGCAGCGCTTCACCGCGATCCTGACCGAGGTGATGCTGTCGGAGTTCACCCGACGCATGCAGGAAGAGACCGTGCCGGTCTACCTGAACGCCTTCACGGCCGAGGAACTGGCGGGGATCCTCGCCTTTTACCGGTCGGCACCGGGACAGGCGCTGCTGGCTCAGACCCCGATGCTGACCCAGCAGGGGGCAAATATCGGCAGCCGGGTGGGGATGGAACTGGGCCCGATGCTGGGCCCGCGCATGGCGGCCCGGCTGGAGGCCGAGGGCATCCAGTTGACGACCGACCCGGCGATGAACCAGCGCCTGATCGACGCTTTGCGCTGAGGGGCGGCGCCGGGGCCACGCGTGGCGCGGCCCCGGGCCTTTTCTGAACGGATGTGCCTTACGGGCCGGGACGGGCGCGCTTGTCGCCCGGGCCAGCCCGGTCAGGCGGGGTGTCCGCGCCCGTCACATCCATCACGAGTTGCACGGTATCGCCGACAGGCACGTCAAGGAGCCTGCCGTAATCCACCTCCCGCGCGCCGCGCAGGGCGACGTCATCGGCTGAGGCGGTGGCGAGCCGGTGCACGTCGAAGAGATGGGTCGCGACACCGCGCATCACGCGCGGCACGAAGATGGCGCCGCCGATAATCACCAAGCGGCGGCCGGGATCGAAAGCCATGGCTTGGCCTCCTTTCATCGGATCGGGCACACCCCCGTCGGCCCGGTCGCGCAGCACGCCGGGGGGCGGGGGTGGCCCGTCAAATCTCAGCCCCTCGGGTCAGAAGAACCGGAAGGGATCGAATGGAACTGGGGGCGCCTGCGGTTCGGGCCGGCAATGATCGCGCGGCGGCAGGCCGACATCGCGCCTGAGCGCATCCGGCATGTCGACGGTGCCTCGCGGTCCTCCGGTTTGCGGTCGACGGACCCGCGCCGAACGTTGGGCGACCGTGAAGGGCCGTGCGAACCACGTCCGCAAGGCGGACAGGCGAAGGATGAGTGAATTGCTGTGCATGTCTGGCTTTCCTCTGGTGAAGAAAGCCGCCACGTGAGGAGGCATCCGGAAATGAAAAAAGGCCGCGTCATGTGGCGGCCTTCGGATTCGGACAGGAATACGCGCGCCGCGGTTACGGGGTCGAGAGCTCGAAGCTCTTTCGAATGGCGTAAATCCGGTCCATGGGACACTCCTTGGGTCTGAGTGGGAGATTTATAGCCCGACGATGGCGAAACGACCAAGCGCTATTCTGCAAGGCGACGGGACGGGCGGAAAACCGCAGCAATTCGGCAACGGCGCCGTGGGCGTCAGGCGGCCCCGTGCTGCTCCGCACCGCGGGACTCGAGCAGGAGCCCGAGGCGGTTCATGCTGGGCACGTGGTCGGTGATGACCTTGAGAAAGACGAGGATCGGCACGGCCAGAAACGCGCCCGCCACGCCCCAGAGCCAGACCCAGATCGTCACCGTCAGCAGCACGACGAGCGTGTTCAGCGCCAGTTGTCGCCCCAGCGCCATCGGGGTGACGAACTGCCCCTCGATCGAGGTCAGGACGAAATAGGCCAGCGGGCAGAGCAGCGCCTGCCCCGCCGTGTCGAAGGTGACGAGCGCCACGGCGGCCACGGCGGCGATGCCGAGGATCGCGCCGAGATAGGGCAGGAAATTGAGCAGGAAGGCCGCGATGCCCCAGACCAGCGGATAGGGCATGCCCAGCGCCCAGAGCGACAGGCCGACCGATGCGCCAAGCCCCGCGTTGATCACCGTGATCGCGGCAAGGTAGCGCGAGACCTTGTGCTCCACGTCCGAGATGATGCGGCGCGCGCGCATCTTGTCGGACCGCGAGGGCAGCGCGGCGGCGATGCGCGCCTCGAGCGTGTCGCCCGCGCCCAGCATGAAGATCGCCAGCACGAAGGCCAGCGCCAGCGAGGTGCCCGCCCCCGCAAGGCTGGACACCATCGTGCCGAGGAAACCCGGGCCTTCGACCACGACCTCTTGCGGCTGGCTCGGGCCGCCCTGGTCGCCCTGCGCCATGTCCTGCACGTCCTGCGCCATTTCCTGCATCTGCGCCACCGAGGCGGTCAGTTCGCGCAGCTTCCAGCGCAGTTCCTGCCCGATGCGGGGGGCTTCCTCGACCAGTTGGCCAAGCGGGCCGGAGGCCGCGTAGATCGCCACGCCGACCCCGGAGCCGAGCGCAAGGATCAGCGCCGGACCGGCCAGCGTGGACGGGATGCCGAGGCGCATGGCCGCGCGCGCGGCGGGGCGCAGCGTCAAGGTGATGAGCACGGCCAGAACGATGGGCAAAAGCAGCGTGCGGGCGAAATAGGTCGCCGCCCCGGCCGCAAGGATGGCGATGAAGGTCAGCACCACGCGGATATGGTGCAGATCCCGCCCCTGCGCATCCATTGGCAGGGCGGGCGGGTCCTCGCCACGCCGGGCGAGAGGGAGGGTGCTGTCATCGGCCAAGCCAGGGTTCCTTTCGATCACGCTCAACGCACCGTGCCGTGATCGGTTCCGGGCGATTGCCCCTGCCCCGCGCGCCCGCTATCACTCCGCCCAAACCTGCAAGAGGATTCCATGGCCAGCTATCAATATGTCTATCACATGGATGGCGTCTCCAAGACCTATCCCGGTGGCAAGAAATGCTTCGAGAACATCCGCCTCAGCTTCCTTCCCGGCGTGAAGATCGGCGTCGTGGGCGTGAACGGCGCGGGTAAATCCACGCTGCTGCGCATCATGGCGGGCTGGGACAAGGATTTCACCGGCGAGGCCTGGGCCGCCGAGGGCGCGCATGTGGGCTACCTCCCGCAGGAGCCGCAGCTCGACGAAAGCCTGACCGTGCGCGAGAACGTCATGCTGGGCGTGGCCGAGAAGAAGGCCAAGCTGGACCGGTTCAACGAACTGGCGATGAACTACAGCGACGAGACCGCCGAGGAGATGGCGTCGCTGCAGGACCAGATCGACAGCGAGAACCTGTGGGACCTCGACAGCCAGATCGACGTCGCGATGGAGGCCCTGCGCTGCCCGCCCGACGACGCGATGCCCGAGCACCTGTCGGGCGGCGAACGCCGCCGCGTCGCGCTGTGCAAGCTGCTGCTGGAAGCGCCGGACATGCTGCTTCTGGACGAACCGACCAACCACCTGGACGCGGAAACCATCGCCTGGCTGCAACAGCACCTGATCGACTACAAGGGCACCTGCCTGATCGTCACCCACGACCGCTATTTCCTGGATGACATCACCGGCTGGATCCTGGAGTTGGACCGCGGCCGCGGCATCCCCTACGAGGGCAACTATTCCAGCTGGCTGGAGCAAAAGGCCAAGCGGCTGGAGCAGGAAGCGCGCGAGGACAAGTCCAAGCAGAAGACGCTGGAGCGCGAGTTGGAATGGATCCGCGCCGGCGCCAAGGCGCGGCAGGCCAAGCAGAAGGCCCGGATCAACGCCTACGAGGAACTGGCCAGCCAGTCCGAACGCGAAAAGGTCAGCCGCGCGCAGATCGTCATTCCCAACGGCCCGCGCCTCGGGTCCAAGGTGATCGAGGTCGAGAACCTGAAGAAGGGCTACGGCGACAAGCTGTTGATCGAGAACCTGAGCTTCTCGCTGCCGCCGGGGGGGATCGTCGGCGTGATCGGCCCGAACGGCGCGGGCAAATCCACGCTGTTTCGCATGCTGACCGGGCAGGAACAGCCCGACGATGGCACGCTGGAATACGGCGACACGGTGAAACTGTCCTACGTGGACCAGTCGCGCGATGCACTGGATGCCGACAAGACGGTCTGGGAAGAGATCTCGGGCGGGGCCGAGGTGATCGAACTGGGCGACGCGACGATGAATTCCCGCGCCTATTGCTCGGCCTTCAACTTCAAGGGCGGCGATCAGCAGAAGAAGGTCGGCCTGCTTTCGGGCGGGGAACGTAACCGGGTGCACATGGCCAAGCTGCTGAAATCGGGCGGCAACGTGCTGCTGCTCGACGAGCCGACCAATGACCTGGACGTGGAGACCCTGCGCGCGCTGGAAGACGCGCTGGAGGATTTCGCGGGCTGCGCCGTGATCATCTCGCACGACCGCTTCTTCCTCGACCGTCTGTGCACGCATATCCTCGCCTTCGAAGGCGAGGCGCATGTGGAGTGGTTCGAGGGCAATTTCGAGGATTACGAGGAAGACAAGAAGCGTCGGTTGGGGCCGGATGCGCTGGAGCCCAAGCGGGTGAAGTACAAGAAGTTCGTGCGGTAGGGCGGGATTGATCCCGCCTGCGCCGGTGGCGGCGTCCGGCGGGATTTTCCAGCCGGTTGTGCGTCTGGCCGTTGGCGGCGGGACACGTCCCGCCTTACGCGGCCTCTCCGAAGTCTCCGTCGGGGACGGAGCCGCTCCATTCCGGCTCCACCGGGCCCAAGCGGATATCGCGGTGGATCGAGGATGCAACCCAGTCCGCAGGACGCGTGACAAACCCGTGCTTGACCGGGTTGCCCCAGCAATAGCGGATATGCGCCTCAAGGTCGCGGTCGTCGCGGCAATGGTGTTCCCAGAACCGGCGTTGCCAAACCGCCTGCTCGCGCTTGTCCGTCCGTAGACCGGGCTTCAGCCCGGCAAACCTGCCCTTTGCAATTTCCGGAAACTCGGCTGGAAACGACTCCGGGCCAAGGCCCGGTCTACGCAATCGCACGCGCAAATCCCTGGTGAACCGCGATTTGATCCGTCCCCAACGCTGGGAATAATTCGGATCGCTTTCCGGCAAGCGCCAGACCGCGTGCATGTGATCGGGCAGGACGACCCAGGCGAGGATATCGAAGGGGCGGTCCCTGAGGGTCAGGCGCACGGCCTCTCGCAAGATATCGAGATGGTCGATAAGCGCCGTCGATCCCTGCTGCGCAAGGCAGACCGTGAAGAACACGGGCACGGGGGACGGGCTGGGGCGGCGGTAATTCGGCATGGGCACAGGATGCCCCATGCCGGTTAACACGCGGTGAACGCCTCAGTTGAACGCGCAGCCCTCTTTCACGCCGAGCTTCTTGAACAGGATGGCCGCCGGGCACCAGCCGGTGAAGGCCGATTGCAGCATGTTCAGCCCGATGAAGACGGTGAACCACATGAAGAGCGGGCTGACCCAGACGGTCAGGGCCACGCTGAGAAGGATCATCACGCCGGCAAAGGCGAGAACGGCACGGTCGAGGCTCATGGTCGGTCGATCTCCTGTCTGGTGGTCGGGCAAGGCCCGGGGACGCGGAAAGATGCATCTTTTAATTACCTATGTCAACTTTTAACGGCGCACAAGGCTGCCGAAAGTCGTTTTCCTCCAAGTTTCTACAACTATCGCTTGTGTTCCGGGCGCGCAGGGTGCATGAGGCGGGTGCACTGTTATTCTCTTTCGACCTGCTGTTCTCCCTCACCGGCCACAGTCTTTCGATCTTGCACTGACTGAGCCGGGCCGCCGCATTCCGCGGGCGGCATTCATTGAGGAGATCTCACGATGGCCAATGGCACCGTGAAATGGTTCAACGCCACCAAAGGCTTCGGCTTCATCGAGCCCGAGAACGGCCGCAAGGACGTGTTCGTCCATATCTCGGGCGTGGAACGCTCGGGCCTGACCGGCCTGTCGGACGGGCAAAAGGTCACCTTCGACCTCGAAGCCGGCCGTGACGGCCGCGAAAGCGCCGTCAACCTGGCGCTGGTCTGAGGCTGACCCGGCGGTGCACCGCGCCGCCGAGCGACATTTGGAAAGGGCGGCTGCGGCTGCCCTTTTTTATCGGCCAAACGGCGCCGACGGGCTACTGGCGCGTAGCTTTTCCTTGATTTCGCAAGCGACTCCGCTCATATGTGCGGTGCGATCGTTACCGCACTCGACCAACTGTCTCCTCTACACAAGGCTTCAGTCTCGACCCTGCTACCGACTGACGCCACGCCGCCGCAATCTCGCGGGCGGAGAACAAAAGACTAGGAGACCACGGATATGGCCACTGGCACCGTGAAATGGTTCAACACCACCAAGGGCTACGGCTTCATCGCGCCCGACTCGGGCGGCAAGGACGTTTTCGTCCACATCTCGGCTGTCGAGCGCTCTGGCCTGACCGGCCTCGCCGATAACCAGAAGGTCAGCTACGACCTGGAAGCCGGCCGTGACGGCCGCGAAAGCGCGGTGAACCTGCAGGCCCAGTAAGGCCCGCAGTCGCGACGAATTCGAAAGGGGCGCGCCCGGCTCGGGCAGCGCCCCTTTTTCATGGCAGGTCACCGGGCCCCTTGCATGGCTGCGCAAGACGTCCGATATATTGACCAAGTCAATTACAGGAGGCCCGCCATGGCCGATCACAAGCTTACCTGCCTGTCCTGCGCCAGCGTGAACCGCGTGCCGGCCGACAAGCTCTCGGCGCATCCGAAATGCGGCACCTGCGGCGCCAAGCTGATGGAGCCGCGCGTGCGCGACATCGACACCGCAACCCTGCGTAAGGCCGAGCGGACGGACACCCTGCCCCTGCTGGTGGATTTCTGGGCACCCTGGTGCGGGCCCTGCCGGATGATGGCGCCCCAGTTCGAGGCCGCCGCGAAAGAGCTGGTGCCGAGCGCGCGGCTGGCCAAGGTGAACACGCAGGTCCATGCCGACGCCACGCAGCGCTATGGCATCCGCGGGATCCCCTCGCTGATCCTGTTCCAGAACGGACAGGAGCGCGGGCGCATCGCGGGCGCGCGCGCCACGCGCGATATCGTGGCCTTCGTTCAGGGACATGCCGCCGCGCAGACGGCCTGACTCGGCGGGGCTTTTGCCAAAACGGATCGGGATGCTAGCCTGACGGCGGGTCGTGATGGGCGGCCCGCTATTTGGGGGCTGACATCATGACAGGGTTCACACGACGCGCCGCCCTGGCGCTTGGGCTTGTGGCGGGGCTGACCGCCTGCATGCCGTTCGGGCTGGGGGGCGGCGGCGATGCCGGCACCGCCAGCACTCTGCCCGAAGGCACGCGCATCGTGCTGGTGCGGCACATGGACCGCGATGACGGCAATCTCAACCTGATGGGCATTCGCCGGGCCGAGCAACTGGTCGAGGCCATCGCCGACGTGCCGTTGGACGCGATCTTTACCCATGAGCTGCCGCGTAACATGGACAGCGCCCGCCCGTTGGCCGAGGCGCGGGGCATCGAGATGACGCTGATCGACCCTGACACTGTGCCCGACACCTTGCCCGGCCTTGCGGCGGGGCGCTCGGTGATCTGGGTCGGCAATACCGGCAATCTCGGGCGGCTTTGGGACACGTTTGGGTTGGACGGCGAAGCCACGCCCGTAACCTATGGCCAGTTGGCGATCATCGAGGCCGGTGCGGGCGGCGTCCTGACCGTGGAAACGAGGAGCTTCGGCCCCCCGCCCGCACCCGAGTAAACCCGCCACCCTACCGGGCCTTGCGCCTCGCTATCGGATAACCGGACCGCGATATTGCCTGTCGCGCGGGGCCAGCCGCACCCTTCGATCATTGCCCGCCGCATATCGGCGCCAAGCCATAGATCGAAGGAGATGACCGATGCCCGCAAAGACCCGCACGCCCCGCCCGACCAATCCCGCAGCCCCCCTGCCCGGTCGCCCGGCCCCCAAGCCGTTCCGGTTCACGGATTGGGCCGCGATCTGACCGCGCCCGGCGCCCATGGAGACCGGACAGAAAAAGCACCAATGCCCGTCGCGCCAGGGGCACGTCCGGGGCATTGGTGATCAATGATGTTTGGAAAGGTGTTGAGACGCCTTAGCCGGACAGCCGGGCGTAGATGACGAGAAGGACCGGAATGGCCATCGCCGTCCAGATGCAGAAGAACATTGCCCTCCGCCCCCAGGTGTTAAAGATCTTGAGCAGTTCGGTGTCGTCCTCGTCTTCGACGGGGGCGGCCTTGTCGAACATTTCCGTTCGGGTCATGACGTCAGAGCCTCCTGAGTTCTTTGGTGAAGCGGAGGCTAGCGTGCCGTGACGCAAGGTCCAGTGATCTATGTCAAGACAACGCGCCTTTTGCTGGTGCCGAGCCAATTCTTGCGTATCATTCCCCTTGCAGAGTTGGAAAGGAGCCCCGTCATGCGCCGATTTGCCACCCTCGCCCTTGCCGCTGGTCTTGCCCTGAGCGCCCCCGCGACCGCCACCGCGCAAAGCGCCGAGGAAACGGAATACATGATGGGCTTGATGCGGGCGATGAACCAACTCTCAATCCGGTTCAACCGCGAGGTCTGCGGCTTCCTGCTGGTGGATCGCGACGGCAATTTCAGTTCGACCAAGGTCAGTTGGGGGGGGCATGCCTCTTGCGCGTCGCTGCCGCTGGAAGACGGCGTGCGCGCGATCTCGTCCTGGCATACCCACGCCGCCTGGGCGCGGCCCTATGACAACGAGGTGCCGTCGATCCAGGATGTGGAGGGCGACATGCGCATGGGCGTGAACGGCTGGGTCGGCACGCCGGGCGGGCGGCTGTGGTATGTCGACGGCCAGACGGGCGATATCCGCCAGATCTGCGGCCCCGACTGCCTGCCGACCGATCCGGGCTCGGTGAACGAGGTGCACGCGGCCCCCGCGCAGGCCTACTCGCTGGACGGGCTGTATGGCCGGTTCGGACGGTCGCGCTGAGGGCGCAGGCCCGGTCATGGGATGCGAAAATTGACAGGCCCGGCGCCGCGGCCTATCCCTGACACCACAACCATGGAGCTTTCATGTCCCGGTGAAGTGGGGAGGCAAAGGTGCCTCCCATCGCAAAACAGGCTTTGAGCGACGCGCGCCTTCTGCGTGCGGCTGGTCGTTTTGCATCTGTTCCCCACTTGACCAAAACGCCCGGCTCTCCGGGCCAGATCATGAAAGACCGAGACAATGGTTCGGGATTATTCCCAATTCCTTCCCACATCCGCCAAGGCAAACCCCGGCACCCCCAAGGCGCAGACGGCGCTTACCCGGCTGGGCTGGCAGGCGTTCTTCGCGCAGCAAACCACCGTCGATGACATGGCGCGGACGCCGCCCGTGCGCGTCGTCGAAGTGCATCGCAACGGCCTGCATGTCATCGGCGACAGCATCGACACGCTGATCCCGCCGGGGCCCGAGGCCACGGTGGGCGACTGGCTTCTGTTCGAGGCCGACGCCCCGCGCCAGAGCCGGGTCCTGCATCGCAAAAGCCTGTTTTCCCGCCGCGCCCCCGGCAAGGAGCGCAAGCTTCAACTGATCGCGGCCAATGTCGATACGGCCTTTGTCGTGACCTCGTGCAACCTTGATTTCAACGTGGCGCGGCTGGAACGGTTCATCGCTCTGGCCTTCGAGGCCGAGGTGACGCCGGTGATCGTGCTGACCAAGATCGACCTTTGCGAGGACGTATCCCCCTATCTCGACGCGGCGCGGGCGATCTCGGACCGGGTGGCGGTCGTGGCCGTCAACGCGCTGAGCGAGCAGCCCGTCGCGGCCCTGTCGGATTGGTGCAAACCGGGGCAGACGGTGGCCTTCCTCGGTTCCTCCGGGGTGGGGAAGTCGACGCTGGTGAACGCGCTGTTCCATGCCGACCGGGCGGCCACCCAGGCCATCCGCGAGGATGACAGCAAGGGGCGGCACACCACCACGCGGCGCGAATTGCACATCACGCCCGAGGGCTGCGCGGTGCTGGACACCCCCGGCATGCGCGAGCTGCAACTGGCCGATGCCGAACGCGGGATCGAGGACGTTTTCGCCGACATCACCGCGTTGGCGGTGGGATGCAGGTTCAACGATTGCCAGCACGAGACCGAACCGGGATGCGCCGTTCTGGCGGCGGTCGAGGCGGGCGAGATCGCGCCCCCGCGTCTTGAGCGCTGGCGCAAACTGGCCGCCGAAGACCGCTTCAACTCGGCCTCGCTGGCCGAGCGGCGCGCCGATGACAAGGCCTTAGGCAAGATGGTGCGCGGCGTGAAGCGGATGCAGCGCGAACGCGGGAAATGGCGCCCTTGAGGGCGGGCGGGGCCGCCCCGGTTGCTCGGGGCGGCCCCGCAGTTCACTCGGCGGCTTCCTGGTAGCTTTCCACCGGTGGGCAGGTGCAGACCAGGTGCCGGTCGCCATAGGCGTTGTCGACGCGGTTGACCGGCGGCCAGTACTTGTCGACGCGGAAGGCGCCCGGCGGGAAACAGGCCTCTTCCCGGGAATAGGCGCGGTCCCATTCGTGCACCAGGTCGTCCATCGTGTGCGGCGCGTGGCGCAGGGGGCTGTGCTCGATGGCGATCTTGCCCTCGGAAATGGCGCGGGCCTCTTCGCGGATCGACAGCATCGCGGTGATGAAGCGATCCAGTTCGGCCTTGGGCTCGGACTCGGTCGGTTCGATCATCAGCGTGCCCGCGACCGGCCAGCTCATCGTCGGCGCGTGGAAGCCGTAATCCATCAGCCGCTTGGCGATATCGTCCACGGTGACGCCGCACTCGGCCATCGGGCGGGTGTCGAGGATCAGCTCATGCGCCACGTGGTCCGATTTGCCGGTATAGAGCACCGGGTAGGCATCGCGCAGACGCGCGGCGAGGTAGTTGGCATTCAGGATCGCAACCTTGGTGGCCTGCGTGATCCCCTCGCCCCCCATTAGCCGGATATAAGCGTAGGAGATCGGCAGGATCGAGGCAGAACCAAAGGGCGCGCCCGAGACCGGCCCTTCGGTTCCGCCGGTTTCGGGGTGGCCGGGCAGGAAGGGCGCCAGGTGCGCCTTTACCCCGATCGGCCCCATGCCGGGGCCGCCCCCGCCATGCGGGATGCAAAAGGTCTTGTGCAGGTTCAGGTGGCTGACATCGGCCCCGATCTCGCCGGGTTTCGACAGGCCCACCATCGCGTTGAGGTTCGCCCCGTCGAGATAGACCTGCCCGCCATGGGCATGCGTGATCTCGCAGACCTCGCGCACGGTCTTTTCAAAGACACCATGGGTCGAGGGATAGGTGATCATGCAGGCGGCCAGCCGGTCGCCCGCGGCTTCGGCCTTGGCGCGGAAATCGTCCACGTCGATATCGCCATTGGGCGCGGCCTTCACGACAACCACCTCCATTCCCGCCATATGGGCCGAGGCCGGGTTGGTGCCATGCGCCGAGACCGGGATCAGGCAAACGGTGCGATCCATGTCGCCCCGCGCCCGGTGATAGGCCGAGATGGTCAGCAGCCCGGCATATTCGCCCTGCGCGCCCGAATTGGGCTGCATCGACATGGCGTCGTAGCCGGTGATCTCGCACAGCTTCGAGGACAGGTCCTCCAGCATCTCGGCATAGCCCTCGGCCTGGTCGGCCGGGCAGAACGGATGCAGCGAGGCGAACTCGGGCCAGGTGATCGGCATCATCTCGACCGCGGCGTTCAGCTTCATCGTGCAGGACCCCAGCGGGATCATCGCCCGGTCCAGCGCCAGGTCACGGTCGGCGAGGCGGCGCATGTAGCGCGTCATCTCGGCCTCGGAGCGGTTCATGTGAAAGACCGGGTGGGTCAGGTAGTCGCTCTCGCGCAGGAGCGCGTCGGGGATCGCCGGCAGCGTCTGCGGCCCGGCAAAGAGCACGCCGAAGGCGCGGCAGACGGCTTCGAGCTGATCCTCGGTCGTGGTTTCGTCCACCGAGATGCCGATCTTGTCCGCGCCCACGTCGCGCAGGTTCACACCGCGCGCCACGGCTGCCGCCATGATGCGGTGCTGCATGCCGCCCACCGGCACGGTGATCGTGTCGAAAAAGGTCTTGTTCTCGGGCGCGTAGCCCCCGGCCCGCAGGCTGGCGGCCAGCCGCGCGGCCTTCAGGTGCACGCGCTGCGCGATGGCGTGAAGCCCCTTTGCCCCGTGAAACACCGCGAAGAACCCGGCCATCACGGCCAGAAGCGCCTGCGCCGTGCAGACGTTCGAAGTGGCCTTCTCGCGGCGGATATGCTGCTCGCGGGTTTGCAGCGACAGGCGGTAGGCGCGGTTGCCGTTGCTGTCCACCGAGACGCCGATGATGCGGCCCGGCAGCGCGCGCTTGATCTTGTCATGGCAGGCGATGAAGGCCGCGTGCGGCCCGCCATAGCCCATCGGCACGCCGAAGCGCTGCGCACTGCCCACGGCGATATCGGCGCCCATCGCGCCCGGCTCCTTCAACAGCGTCAGCGCCAGCAGATCGGTCGCCATGATGGCGATGGCCTTGGCCTCGTGCAGCGCCGCGATCTGGGCCGTCGGATCGGTCAGGTGCCCGTAGGTGCCCGGATACTGGAAGATCGCGCCAAAGACCGCCGAGGCGTCCAGATCGGCGGGGTCGCCCACGATCACCTCGATGCCCAGGGGCGCGGCGCGGGTCTGCATCACGGCGATGTTCTGCGGGTGGCAATTCTCGTCGATGAAAAAGCCGCGCGCCTTGGATTTCGCCACGCGCTCGGCCATGACCATCGCCTCGGCGCAGGCCGTCGCCTCGTCGAGCAGCGAGGCATTGGCGATCTCGAGCCCGGTCAGATCGGCCACCATGGTCTGGAAGTTCAGCAGCGCCTCCAACCGGCCCTGCGCGATCTCGGGCTGGTAGGGCGTGTAGGCGGTGTACCAGGCCGGATTTTCCAGGATGTTGCGCTGGATCGCGGGCGGCGTGTGCGTGCCGTAATAGCCCTGCCCGATCATCGAAACCATCGGCTTGTTCAGCGCCGCGATGCCGCGCATGTGCTCCAGCAACTCGGCCTCCGACATCGGATCCCAGTCGAGCGGGGTCTTCTGCCGGATCGAGCCCGGCAGGGTCTGGTCGATCAGCGTATCGAGGCTGTCGGCGCCCACGACCTCCAGCATCTCGGCCATCTCCTGCGGCGAGGGGCCGATATGGCGGCGGTTGGCGAAATCGGTCGGGGCGTAGTCTGAAATCGTCCAGGGCATGGGCCTGTCATCCTCGGGTCTGGCGGGGGTGCGGTGACGATGCGGGCGCGCACGCCCCCATCTTTATCCTTTAAATATGCCGGGGGTCCGGGGGCTGGCCCCCGGTGGCCCGACGGCTGCGGATCACTCGCCGATGTGATCCTTGTACTCGTCCTCGGTCATGAAATCGTCCAACGCGGCCATGTCGTCGATCTTGATCTTGAAGAACCACGCCTCGCCGGTCGGGTCCTCGTTCACGAGGCCGGGGTTGTCGGCCAGCGTCTCGTTCACCTCGACGATTTCGCCATCCAGCGGGGCCACGATGTCGGAGGCGGCCTTGACGCTTTCGATCACCACGATCTCGTCGCCCTTGGCGACCTGCGTCTCGACCTCGGGCAGTTCGACGAACACCACGTCGCCCAGCTGGGTCGCGGCATGTTCGGTGATGCCGACGACGATCACGTCACCATCGGGGCGGAGCCATTCATGATCTTCGGTAAATTTCATCTGTCCCTCGTCTGGCTTGGGGGTTGAGGCAAAAAGGATCTGTCAGCGTTTGTAGCCGGCTGTCACGAAGGGCAGCCCGGCCTGCGCGGCCGGCAGGCGCTTGCCCCGCACCTCGCCCCAGAGGGGCGCGTCAGCGGGCACGGCCGCGTCGATCAGGGCCAGCGCAACAGGCTGGCCCAGCGAAGGGCCGAACCCGCCCGAGGTGACGATGCCCACCTGCGCGCCGCCATGGGCGCTGTCGAAAACGGGGGTGCCGGCCCGCATCGGCGCACGCCCCTCTGGCAAAAGACCCGTGCGGCGGCGCGGGGCGCCATTGGCAAGCTGGTCGAGGATCACCTCGGCCCCGGGGAAGCCCCCGGCGCGGTCGCCGCCCGCGCGGCGGACCTTCTGGATCGCCCAGCCCTGCCCGGCCTCGACCGGCGAAATTTCTGGTGTCATCTCCTGCCCGTAAAGCGGCAGGCCCGCCTCGAGCCGCAGCGAATCGCGCGCGCCAAGCCCGATAGGCGCCACCCCGTCATCGGACAGAAGCGCGCGGGCGAAAGCCTCGGCCATGTCGGCGGGCACGGAGATTTCGAACCCGTCTTCGCCCGTGTAGCCGGAGCGCGAGAGCCACAGCGCCGCGCCCTGCCATTCGATCACGGCCACGTCCATGAAGCGCATACCCGTGACACCCGGCAGCAGCTCGGCCAGGGCGGCCTCGGCCAGCGGCCCTTGCAGCGCCAGAAGCGCGCGGTCGGTGATCTCCTCGACCCCATCGATATGGGCGCGCAGATGGGCGATATCAGCGTCACGGCAGGCCGCGTTGACGACAAGGAACAGGTCGTCGGCGCGGCGCGCGATCATCAGGTCATCCAGAACGCCGCCCGCCTCGTTGGTGAAGAACGCGTAGCGCTGGCGGCCTTGCGCAAGGCCCAGCACATCCACCGGCACAAGGGTTTCCAGCGCGGCATCGGCGGACAAGGGCAGGCGCAGCTGCCCCATATGGCTGACGTCGAACAGCCCGGCTTTCTCGCGGCACCAAAGGTGCTCGGCCATGACCCCGGCGGCGAATTGCACCGGCATCTCCCACCCGGCGAAGGGCACGAATTTCGCCCCCTGCTCGGCATGGAGCGCCTTGAGCGGCAATTCCGTCAGATCGGCCCCGGTCGCGGTCCCCGTATCGGCCATGTCGCCCCCAATCTCCCCGGGACGCACCCGGCATCGTTTCCCAAGGCGCCGTTGCGCCCGCCCGATGCCCCCTCTGTCCCTTCGCCTGAGATCGTTATCCCTTCGGCGGACGCGGCAATGCGCGCCTCTCTCCAGAGTCTTGGTCCGCAACAGGTCCCTTTGCCTGAGAGTTTACCGGGGCGGTTGCTCCTTCGGCCCTGGCCCCGGTGTTCTGCGGCGCCAGCGTCTCCCTCTCGCGGATGCGGGGCACAATAGCGGGAATGCGCGGCCTCGCAAGGGGCCTTGCACAGACTCGACGCATTGGGCCACAGATACGACCATGTCCGACAGCACCCCTGACCCGTTCTTCTTCGGCTATGGCAGCCTCGTGAACCGCGCGACCCACGATTTCCCCAACGCCGCGAAGGCGCGCGTGACGGGATGGGCGCGGACGTGGAAACGCACGCGGCTGCGCCAGGTGGCGTTTCTGACCGCCATGCGCAAGGACGGGGCCGAGATCGAAGGGTTGATCGCCGCCGTCCCCAGCGCGGACTGGGCGGCGCTGGATGCCCGCGAATACGCCTATGACCGCCACGCGGTCGAGCGCATCGACCATGATCACCCCGCCCCGGTTTCGGTGCAGATCTACGCCACCAAGCCCGAGCATCATACCGACGGGTCCGCGGAACACCCGATCCTTCTCAGCTATCTCGACACGGTGGTGCAGGGCTACCTGCGCGAGTTCGGGGAAGCGGGCGCGCGGCGGTTTTTCGAGACGACGCATGGCTGGGAGGCCCCCGTCTTCGACGACCGGGGAGAGCCGATCTATCCCCGCCACCAAGCGCTTTCGACCGACGAGACCCTCTTCGTGGACGACGCCCTGCGGACCCTCGGCGTACGGCGGCTGACCCGCCTCTAGGCGGGCGGAAAACGGGCGTTTTCCGGGCCGTTTTCCTCGAGGAAAACGGCGCGACGCCCGGCGGGCACGCCGGATTTCACGGGTGACGCCTCCGGTTCCGTGGTGGCGCCGCAAAGGCCTGGCCAAATGCCCGCCATGCCCCCAAGGCGGCCACGAGACGACCTGTGGCTCGGGCCACCCCCCCGCATCGAAACGTTTACCGGGCCCGCAGATTCGTGCCACGCTCTGCCTCAAGGTGTCGCAGAGCACCCCGAGCAGTGCATGAAAACACTGGCCTGGGAGGAGCCGACCATGAACCTGAGACCCGACCCCACGTTCCACGCGACCCCGAAGCTTGCCATGGAGGCGCCGCCGGAAACGCTCGCCTTCACGCTGATGCTCAGTCCCGACGGCTCGCAGCCCGATGGCCTGGCCGTCGTGGATGTCGACCCGTCGTCCAAGACCTACGGGCAGATCGTCCACCAGCTCATCATGCCCAACAAGGGCGACGAGTTTCACCACTTCGGCTGGAACGCCTGTTCCTCGGCGCTCTCACCACTGACAGGTCACGCGTTTCTCGAACGGCGCTATCTCATCATCCCCGGCATCCGTTCCTCGCGGATTTACGTCATCGACGTGAAGGAACCGCTGAAGGCAAAGATCCATAAGATCATCGAACCCGAAGAGGTCTTCGCCAAGACCGGCTATTCCCGCCCGCACACCATCCATTGCGGGCCAGAGGGCATCTACGTGTCCACGCTCGGCGGTGGCGGCGCGGACGGCACCGATGGACCGCCCGGTATCTTCATCATGGATTGCGAGACCTTCGAGATCCTCGGCCGCTACGAGATGGACCGGGGCGAGCAGGACAAGCATTACGATTTCTGGTGGAACCTGCCGCGCGATTACATGGTGAGTTCCGAATGGGGCCTGCCGCCGCAATTCGAGAACGGCATCGTCGCCGAAGACCTGCTGTCGAACAAATACGGCCACAAGATCCATTTCTGGAACCTGCGTGAACGCCGCAACGTGCAGACCATCGACCTCGGGGCCAACCACCAGATGGCGCTGGAAATCCGGCCCGCACACGACCCGGCCAAGGATTACGGGTTCTGCGGCGTCGTCGTCGACACCACCAACCTGCAAGGCGCGATCTTCACGTGGTGGCAAAAGGACGACGGCAGCTTCGAGGCGAAGAAAACGATCACTATCGACCCGCGCCCCGAGAAGGCCGAGAACCTTCCGCCGCTTTTGCAGGGGTTCGAGGCGGTGCCGCCGCTGGTGACCGACATCGACCTCAGCCTCGACGACAAGTACCTTTACGTCGCCTGCTGGGGCCTGGGCGAAATGCACCAATACGATGTCTCGGACCCGATGAACCCCAAGCTCGCCGGCAAGGTCGAGATCGGCGGGATCGCGCGCGGGACGAAACACCCCAACGGCAAGGACTTTGCCTACGGGCCGCAGATGGTCGAGATCAGCCGCGACGGCAAACGCGTCTACTGGACCAACTCGCTCTATTCGACATGGGATGACCAGTTCTATCCGGGGGACGAGGGCGGCCAGATGGTGATGGCCAATGTCGGCGAGGGCGGAGGGCTGGAGCTCGACACCGATTTCTACATCGAGTTCCCGAAAGGCTACCGCAGCCACCAGATCCGCCTAGAGGGGGGTGACTGTTCGACCGACAGCTTCTGTTACCCCTCCGTTTGACGCGTGGAGGGCGTCGATACGGCAACGGCCCTGTGGTGGGCCGTTGTCGCCTCAGGCATCTATCACGGGGTCAATCCCGGCATGGGCTGGCCCCTGGCGGTTTCCGCCGCGTTGATGGATCGCAAGGAGGGGAGCCTCTTCAAGGCGCTTCTGGCGCTGGCGGGGGGGCACCTCCTTGCGATGGCCGCGATCCTGTTTCCCTTCACGGCCCTTCTGTTCCTGGCCGAATGGCAAAGAGAGATCCAGATCGGCGCGGCCTGCCTCGTCATCGCGCTTGGCCTCTACCTTCTGGTCAATCGCCGGCACCCGCGATTCCTCGCCCGGGTGCCGCCGTCGCGGCTTGCGCTGTGGTCTTTCCTCGCAGCGATCGCCCATGGCGCGGGGCTGATGCTGGTGCCGATCTACCTCGGCATCTGCCGAACGATCGAGACCGATGCGGGGCACGCGGCGGCCTCCGAACTCATGACCGGCAACGCCCGTGTCGCCGTGGCGGTCGCGGTGTCGCATACCCTGGCCATGACGGTGTCGGGCGGGGCGATCGCATACGGTGTTTACCATTGGCTCGGCTTGCGCTTCCTGTCGAAAGGCTGGTTCAACCTGGACATCGTATGGGCGCTCAGCCTTGTCCTGGTGGGGGCGATTTCGCTCGTGGTTGTGCACTAGTCGCGCGGTGAAGGATCCGTTTGCGCGCACCGACTGCTTTCTGCGCGCACGCGTCTTCCGGCGGTTACCCCGCCTTCAGGCGGGCGGAAAACTCGAGTTTTCCGGGCCGTTTTCCTCGAGGAAAACGGCGGCGCGCTTGGTGGGTGGAAGGCATTGAGGATTGCGTGTGTAGCACTTCGTCACACGTATCCAGGCGTTCTGTAAATGTCAGCTGTGAACCCGAGTTGTCGAGGCTGCGTTTTGCACCACTGTCCGCTCCTCGCGGCTGCAGCCAAAAACGTGCCAAAATCAAACCGAGTTTCGCCAAGGATTTGTAGCACAATAATCTTCAATGCTCACGAGCACATCATCAACAGCGACTAATACGACCGTTTTTGGCTCATGGGTTCTGTCAGGGGGTTTGTGTCCGGTGTGTGGGACGAAGCCGACTTTGCTCAATGTCGGCTATCGGCTTGCCGGACCGCAAAAGAACTGTATGCTTCAATCATATGACAGAAGCATACATCATTTCTAATCTACTCTCAGCGGCGGCGAACCTGGCCGACGAGTGCATGCTGGATGCGGCCGGATTGGCCTCGCCCGACACTAGGGTGTTGTTGTCTATCAAGGCTCATCCTAGCGCAACGATCCGTCAAATCTCTGAGATTGTTGGGTTGTCGCACTCTGGTGCCGTTCGCGCTGTGGACCGACTCCAAACACGCAGCTTTGTCGAACGTAGAGAAGGCGCAGATCGTCGCAATGTATCTCTTCATGTCACTGAGCTTGGCAGAGAGACCGCGAACGCCTTTCTGGATCAACGGACGGGCGCGATACAGCGTCAGTTGGAGAAGCTCACAGCCGAGGAGCAGCAAGAGCTTGCGGCACTGCTTGCCCGGATGTTGCAAGGCGTGGCAACGGACAGGCCGCAGGCGTGGCGGCTTTGTCGTGACTGCGACCATGACCGGTGCGAGCGATCTGGCTGTCCAATAGGTGGGGCGACTTTGTGATGCAGGTCTATTCCGAACACTTTGCGCAAGGCGATGGCGTTTGGCTGAACACGGCCCATCAGGGCAGACTTCCGAACAGGTCAGCGGATGCGGCGCGCCAGGCGATCACTTGGAAGCAGGACCCGATCAAGCTGACGAGTGAGCGCTTTGCAGGGGTGCCGAACCGGTTGCGGCAGGCAATCTCACGCCTTTTGAATGCACCGCCGGAAGAGATCGTTCTCGCCAATAGCGCGTCCTATGGTCTCCACTTGATCGCCAACGCATTTCCGTGGACCGAAGGCGATGAGATCGTGGTGATGAAGACCGATTTCCCCTCTGACATTCTGCCGTGGCTCAACCTGGAGAAGCGTTACGGCGTTCGAGTCCGACAAGTGACGCCGCAAGGTAGGGTCTTGTCGCCGGATGAACTGCGCGAGGCCATCACGCCCAGAACCAAGTTGTTCTGCACAACATGGGTTCACTCGTTCTCTGGGTTTGGGATTGATCTCGATGCGCTTGGCGAGGCTTGCCGGAGTGCCGGAGTGATTTTCGTTGTGAACGGCTCGCAAGCTATCGGTGCCCGACCAATCAACGTTTCAAACCACCCGATAGACGCGCTTACGACAGTCGGTTTTAAGTGGCTCTGCGGTCCCTATGGCACGGGTTTTTGCTGGTTGTCCCAAACACTCCGAGATCGGCTTGAACGGACGAAAGCCTATTGGCTTTCCGAACTTACCGCCGACGATCTTGCGGGCGACCTTGGGGACCTGAATGTAGGCCCCATCCAGCGCGCATCAGACCTCGACGTTTTTGGTACGGCGAACTTTTTCAACTTCACGGCCTTCACTGAGTCCATTGAACTCCTCCTTGAGATTGGGCTGGAAAGGGTCGAGACACACAATCAAGAACTGATAGAAGCAACTCTCGATGGTGTACAAGGAGCAGGGTTGCAGGCCGTCAGCCCCGTTGAAGCATCACCCGCACGTTCTTCTTTAGCTTTGTTCGCAACTGAGGATGAGAAGAGAATGGAGCTACTTAGGTCCCGTCTGGCCGAAGCGAGGGTACATGTCGCCATGCGCGCCGGGGCGATGCGGATTTCGCCTCATTTCTACAACTCGCAGTCGGATATCGAGCGGGTTGCTTCTTTGATCCGAAATGCAATGGTATGAGCGCAACAAAACCCGTTGAGAAGGCACTTGCAGACATTCGCTGCAATGTGACGAATGAGCAAGTTGGGCTCACAACGGGCCTTCTCCGCACCGCAGGATTTGCCAAAACCCAACCGTTTCTGTCACCGGCGATAACGACCGTTTTTGACCTAGCCCAACATCTAGAGCGGCCATTGGCGCAGATGCAGCGAAAATCGGGAGGGTCCGCAAAGGCAAAGTCCAGCCGGAAATCGCCCCCGCGCAGCCCGTCGACTCCCGTTAAAGACTGGGCTTCTTCTGCAGAAGGCGCATCACGTCGGCCATTTCCGGGCCGCGCTCCAACCCCGTCACCGCCTTGCGCAGCGGCATGAACAGGCCCTTACCCTTGCGGCCGGTCCCTTCCTTCACCGCCGTGGTCCAGGCGGACCAGGTGGTCTCGTCATAGGGCGGCTCGGGCAGCATGGCGAAGGCCTGGGCCACGAACTCGCGGTCCTCGTCGGCGACCAGCGGCGTCGCCCCGTCGCGGAACAGCGCCCACCAGCCGGGCAGGTCGGCGCGGGTCTCGATATTGGCGCGGGCCACGTCCCAGAAGGTCGGGGCGAGGGGGGCGGGCACGCCCAGCGCGGCGATCTCGTCCTTCACCGTGTCGAAGTCCAGCCCATGCAGGTAGCGCGCCGAAAGCGGCCAGATATCGTCCACGTCGAACTTGGTGGGCGCCGAGCCGAATTGGTCAAGGTCGAAACCCTCGGCCAATTCGTCGATGGACCCGGCCAGTTCCACCGGCTGCGAGGACCCGATGCGCGCCATGTGCGACAAGAGCGCCATGGGCTCCATCCCCGCCGCGCGCAGGTCACGCAGGGACAGCGTGCCGAGGCGTTTCGACAGCGCCTCGCCCTGCGGGCCGGTCAGGAGCGAATGATGCGCGAAATTCGGCGCGTCATGGCCAAGCGCCGCCATGATCTGGATCTGCGTCGCGGTGTTGGTCACGTGGTCCGAGCCGCGCACGACATGGGTGATGCCCATGTCGGTGTCATCGACGACCGAGGCGATGGTATAAAGCACCTGACCATCCGCGCGGATCAGCACCGGGTCCGACACGCTGGCCGCGTCGATGGAGAGCGGGCCGAGGATGCCGTCGTCCCACTCGATCCGCTCGTGATCGAGCTTGAAGCGCCAGACGCCGGCGCCACGCTCGGCGCGCAGCTTGGCCTTTTCCTCGTCGCTGAGCCTCAAGGCGGCGCGGTCATAGACCGGCGGCTGGCCCATGTTCAGTTGCTTCTTGCGCTTGAGGTCCAGTTCCGTCGGCGTCTCCCACGCCTCGTAGAACCGGCCCTTTTCGCGCAGCTCGTCCGCGGCGGCGGCGTAGCGGTCGAGGCGGTCGGACTGACGTTCCAGCCGGTCCCAGGTCAGGCCCAGCCATTCGAGGTCTTCCTGGATCGCGTCGGCATATTCGGGCTTGGAGCGTTCCGGGTCTGTATCGTCGAGGCGCAGGATGAAGGTCCCGCCCGCCTTTTTCGCGATCAGGAAGTTGAACAGCGCGGTGCGCAGGTTGCCGACATGGATGTAGCCGGTGGGCGATGGCGCAAAGCGGGTGACGGTCATCTCGGGGCCTCGTGTTGGAACGCTGCGTCCTCTTTCACATGCGCGCGGCAAAGTCCATAAGTCGGGCATGAGCGAGGGGTCGGATATCGCCGATTGGCAGGCGCCCGGGCTGGGCGAGATCGCGGCGCTGGCGCTGGCCACGATCGACGCGCTGCCCGAGGTCTATGCGGGGGCGGCGCGCGCGGTCGTGCTGCGGGTCGAGGAGTTCGCGCCCGAGGACATGCTGCGCGAGATGGAGATGGAGAGCCCGTTCGAGTTGACGGGCCTCTATGACGGCATCCCGCTCACGGAAAAATCGGTGATGGATCAGCCGATGGGGCCGGACACGATCTGGCTGTTCCGGCGTCCGATCCTGGATGAGTGGGCGGATCGGGGGAACGTGACCCTCGGCGAGCTGGTCGGCCATGTGCTGGTGCACGAGTTGGCGCATCATTTCGGCTGGTCCGACGCGGATATCGCCCGCGTCGATCCATGGTGGGAATAGGCCAGAGGGGTTTCGCAGCGCGTGCCGCGCGTCGACCGGGGAAGCGCCGGGCAGGGCATCGAGCCCTGCCCGGCGCTGGCGCGCTATCGCGCGCGATGCATATTTGAGGGATAAAGATGGGGCGGGTCGGGGCTTTGCCTTGTCCGCCCGCGCCCTTGTCAGGCGAGTTTCGCGGTCAGCTCCACCTGGCGCTTGGCCTGGTGACGGATGGCAGCCTTGATCTTGTCGTTCACGTCCCCGGCCTGGGTCGAGACGCCGTAGGGGTTACCGCCAGCCTCGAACAAAACCGGGTCGGTATAGCCCGGAACGGTGAGGATCGCGCCCCAGTGCATCACGGTGGTGTAGAGCGATTGCAGGGTGGTTTCCTGCCCGCCATGCACGTTTTGGGCCGAGGTCATGGCGCTGACCGTCTTGTTGGCGAGCTTGCCTTCCATCCAGAGGGGCCCAAGCGTGTCGATGAAGGCGCGCAGCTGGCTGGCCACGACGCCATACCGGGTGGGCGCGGAAAACAGGTAGCCGTCGGCCCATTCCATGTCGGCATGGGTGACCTCGGGGATGTCGGCGGTTTTCTCGGCCTGCGCCGCCCAGGCATCCTGACCCGCCACGACCTCGGCCGGTGCGGTTTCGGGGACGCGCAGCAGGCGCACCTCGGCCCCGGCCTCGCGCGCGGCCTCGGCGGCGATTTCGGCCATCTGGTGGTTGGTGCCGTAGGTCGAGTAGTAGATGACGGCGAGTTTCGGTGTGGACATGGGATACCTCCTGTCACGCGTGTGTTTCGTGAGACAGGAGGTGTTGCCGCGGCGCGGCACGCTCAACTCCACGCCTGCGCAGATGCCCTGTGACGGACTGCACAGTGCGAGCGGTATCGTTGTGCGACAGGCGGCGATCTAGATGCGGTCGCCCCTGGACATGCGGTCGAGAAACGCCTCGGCGCTGTCGAGCGTGGCCTGACGCTTTTCGTCCGACATGCGCGACCAGGTGCGATACATCTGCGCCATGCGGGGGTTCTTGCCGAAGCGGTCGCGGTGGCGATGCAGGAAGGCCCAGAAGAGGTAGTTGAAAGGGCAGGCCTTTTCGCCCGTCTTGGTGGCCACGTCATAGGCGCAGCCCTTGCAGTAGTTCGACATCTTGTTGATGTAATTGCCGCCCGAGACATAAGGTTTCGAGCCGACGATGCCGCCATCGGCGAACTGGCTCATGCCGATCACGTTCGGGGCCTCGACCCATTCATAGGCATCGGCATAGACGGCGAGATACCATTCATGCACCTCGTGCGGGTCGATCCCTGCGAGGAGCGCGAAATTGCCCGTCACCATCAGGCGCTGGATGTGGTGGGCATAGGCCTCGTCCCGTGTCTGTTCGACCGCCTTGGCGACGCAGAGCATGTCGGTTTGCGCATCCCAGTAGAAACCGGGCAGCTTGCGCTGGTGGTTGAGCCAGTTCCTGCGGGTGTAATCCGGGCCTTCGCGGAAATGGATGCCGCGCATGTATTCGCGCCAGCCGATGATCTGGCGGATGAAGCCCTCGACCGCGTTCAGCGGTGCGTCGCCGTTCTTGTAGGCGTCTTCCGCGGCTTCGCAGATCTCCTGCCACGTCAGCAGGCCCGCGTTCAGGTACATCGAGATGACCGAGTGGTAGAGGAACCGGTTCTCGACCAGCATGGCGTCCTGGTAGTCGCCGAAATCGGGCAGCGCGTTGCGAATGAAATGCGAGAGCGCCTGCCGCGCCTGTCCCCGGTCGGTGGCGAACCAGAAGGGACGGAGGGTGCCGAAATTATTGTCGAAGCGGCGCTCGACGAGGTCCAGCACCTCCTCGACCGTGTCGTCGGGGGTGAACTGCATCGGCCCGCCGAAAGTGATCTTGTCGGGCGCGGGTTTGCGGTTGTTGTGGTCGTAGTTCCACTTGCCGCCCTCGGGCTTGTCGCCGTCCATCAGGAGGCCGGTCTTGCGCCGCATCTCGCGGTAAAACCACTCCATCCGCAGGTCCTTGCGCCCCTCGGCCCACTCCTCGAACTCCGTGTGGGAGGCGAGGAAGCGCGTGTCGGGAAACTGGTGGACGGGGATGGGACACTCTTCCAACGCGGCGATCAGGCGGAACTCGCCCGGTTCCGTGGCCAACACTTCCTTGGCGCCGGTGTCTTCGGCACGGCGGAGAAGCTCGCCGGGGATGGAGCCGGTGTTGCCGGCGTCGTCCAGACGCGTGTAGCGCACCTGCCAGCCGTCCTCGCGCAGTTGCGCCGCGAATTTGCGCATGGCGGCGAAGAGAAAGGCGATCTTCTTGGGGTGGTGCGGGACGTAAGAGGCTTCGTCCGCGACCTCGGCCATCACGACCACGTCGCGGGATTTGTCCGCCTCGGCCAGGGCGGACAACTCGGGCGAAAGTTGATCGCCGAGGACGAGGATCAGGCGGGGTGTGTCGCTCACCAGACGATCTCCTTGCCGGAGTAGTCGTAGAACCCGCCGGACTGGTCGCCGGTCAGCCGCTCCATCACGTCGCAGAGGTTGCGCGCGGCCTCCTCGGGGGCGAGCTTGCCGTGCTTGGGGTCGTAGCCTTCGGTGAAGGGCGTGGCGACCGTGCCGGGGTGCAGCGCGGCCACGATCGCGTCGCGGTGGGTGCGTTTCAACTCGATGGCGGCGCCGTGCACGATCTGGTTCAGCGCCGCCTTGGAGGCACGGTAGGAATGCCAGCCGCCGATACGGTTGTCGCCGATGGAGCCGACACGGGCGGTCAGAACGCCGGTGACCGAGCGGCCCTGGTTCGGCAGAAGCCGTGGCAGGTATGACAGCAGATGCGCCACACCGATGGTGTTGACGGCGAAGGTGCGGGCCATCTGCGCGGGGTCGATGGCCGAAAGTTGCTTTTCGGGGAACGCGCCCTCGGGCGCGAGGATGCCGACCGAAACGAAGACCGTCTGGAACGGCCCCTCCAGCCCGCCCATCACGCGCTCGACCGAGGCCGGGTCGGTCACGTCCAATCCATCCTCGGCGCGCGACAGCGCTGTGACATTGCCACCACGGGCGCGCATTTCATCCACCATCGCGCGGCCGATCCCGCCCGAGGCACCTATTACAAGAGCATCAATCATGGCTGGTCAGGTAAGGCGGCGGGCGGGCACGTCCAGTGGCCCGGCAGGTCAAATGCGTTGACCTTCATTTGGGGTTTTCAACGGCGGCGGGATGCGTATTCTCCGGCCCCATGACCACGCAGGCCCATATCACGACCCTCGCCGCCCCCCGCGCGCGGCTTGCCCTGCTTGGCCTGCTTCTCCTTAGCCGCCTCTGAGCGTGCCATTCGGCGCGACCGCTCAGGGGAGGGACAGCGCCGGAGAAACGCACTCAGCTAAGGAATTTCCGAAATGACCGACAAGAACCGTGTCCTGATCTTCGACACCACCCTGCGCGACGGCGAACAATCGCCCGGCGCGACCATGAGCCATGACGAGAAGCTGGAGATCGCCGCCCTGCTCGACGAGATGGGCGTCGATATCATCGAAGCCGGCTTTCCCATCGCCTCCGAAGGCGATTTCGCCGCCGTCTCCGAGATCGCCGGGCTGGCCAAGAGCGCCACGATCTGCGGCCTCGCACGGGCGAATTTCAAGGATATCGACCGCTGCTGGGACGCGGTGAAACACGCCAAGTCCCCGCGCATCCACACCTTTATCGGCACATCGCCGCAGCACCGGGCCATCCCGAACCTGACGATGGACGAGATGGCCGATCGCATCCATGAGACGGTCACCCATGCCCGCAACCTCTGCGACAACGTGCAATGGTCGCCGATGGATGCCACGCGGACCGAGTGGGATTACCTGTGCCGCGTGGTCGAGATCGCGATCAAGGCAGGGGCCACCACGATCAATATCCCCGACACGGTGGGCTATACCGCCCCGCGCGAAAGCGCCGACCTGATCCGGCGTCTGATCGCCGAGGTGCCCGGTGCGGACGAAGTGGTGTTCGCCACCCATTGCCATAACGACCTGGGCATGGCGACGGCCAACGCGCTGGCGGCGGTCGAGGGCGGCGCACGGCAGATCGAGTGCACGATCAACGGCCTGGGCGAGCGCGCGGGCAACACCGCGCTGGAAGAGGTCGTGATGGCGATGCGCGTGCGCAATGACATTATGCCGTTCACCACCGGCATCGACACCACCAAGATCATGCATATCTCGCGCCGGGTCTCGACGGTGTCGGGCTTCAACGTGCAGCCGAACAAGGCCATCGTCGGCAAGAACGCTTTTGCCCATGAGTCCGGCATCCACCAGGACGGGATGCTGAAATCCTCCGACACGTTCGAGATCATGCGCCCCGAGGATGTGGGGCTGGCTGGCACCTCGCTGCCCCTGGGCAAGCATTCGGGCCGCGCCGCGCTGCGCGCGAAGCTGAAGGACCTTGGCTTCGACATGGTGGACAATCAACTCAACGACCTGTTCGTGCGGTTCAAGGCGCTGGCCGACCGCAAGAAAGAGGTCTTTGACGACGATCTGATCGCGCTGGTCACCGATGCCGCCGCCGCCGACCAGGCCGATCATCTCGAGTTGAAGTTCCTGCGCGTGATCTGCGGCACCGAAGCGCCGCAATCGGCCGACCTGACCTTGCGCGTGGGCAGCGAGGACAAGCAGGTGACCGCGACGGGCGACGGGCCCGTGGACGCCGCCTTCAACGCGGTCAAGGCGCTTTACCCGACCGAGGCGCGGTTGCAGGTCTACCAGGTGCATGCGGTGACCGAAGGCACCGATGCGCAGGCCACCGTTTCGGTCCGGCTGGAAGAGGACGGCCGTATCGCAACGGGCCAATCCGCCGACACGGACACGGTGGTGGCCAGCGTCAAGGCTTATGTCAACGCGCTCAACCGCCTGAAGGTGCGGCGCGAAAAGCTGGGCTCGGACGTCAAGGAAGTCTCCTACAAGGACGTCGGCTAAGGCCGGGAGCCGAAAAACTCGAGTTTTTCGGGCAGGAAAACTCGAGTTTTCCTGCGCTTCCCTGTCGGCGCCCGTTCTGCCGGGAACGGCGAAAACGCGCTGATTCCGCGCGCCACGCCCCCTTGCCGCGCAGGGGGCACGGCGTCTATATGCGACTCTCTATCGGGCGTCCTGCAGACTCAGGGCGCCCGCTTTGAATGAAGTAAGGCAGGATTCTCATGGTCGGCTTGTTGGGCAATCTCTTTTCGTCGGACATGGCGATCGACCTCGGGACGGCGAATACGCTGGTCTACGTCAAGGGGCGCGGCGTCATCCTGAACGAACCGTCGGTCGTGGCCTACCAGGTCAAGGACGGCGTGAAGAAGGCGCTTGCCTTTGGCGAGGATGCCAAGCTGATGCTGGGCCGCACGCCCGGATCCATCCAGGCCATCCGCCCGATGCGCGACGGGGTCATCGCCGACTTCGACGTGGCCGAAGAGATGATCAAGCACTTCATCCGCAAGGTTCACAAGCGCACCACCTTCACCAAGCCCAAGATCATCGTCTGCGTCCCCCATGGCGCGACCCCGGTGGAAAAACGCGCGATCCGCCAGTCGGTTCTGGGCGCGGGCGCGCGCAAGGCCGGCCTGATCGCCGAACCCATCGCGGCGGCCATCGGCGCGGGCATGCCGATTACCGATCCGACCGGCTCCATGGTCGTCGATATCGGCGGCGGCACCACCGAGGTGGCCGTGCTGTCGCTGGCCGATATCGTCTATGCCCGCTCGGTCCGCGTCGGCGGCGACCGCATGGACGAGGCGATCATCAGCTACCTGCGCCGCCAGCATAACCTGCTGATCGGCGAGGCGACGGCCGAACGCATCAAGACCTCGATCGGCACGGCGCGCATGCCCGATGACGGGCGCGGCGCGTCCATGCGCATCCGGGGCCGCGACCTGCTGAACGGCGTGCCCAAGGAAACCGAGATCAGCCAGGCCCAGGTGGCCGAAGCGCTGGCCGAACCCGTGCAGCAGATCTGCGAGGCGGTGATGGGCGCGCTCGAAGCGACCCCGCCCGACCTTGCCGCAGACATCGTGGACCGCGGCGTCATGCTGACGGGCGGCGGCGCGCTCCTGGGCGAGTTGGACCTTGCCCTGCGCGAGCAGACCGGCCTTGCCATCTCGGTCGCCGACGAAAGCCTGAACTGCGTTGCACTGGGCACCGGCAAGGCGCTGGAGTATGAAAAACTCCTGCGTCACGCCATCGACTACGACAGCTGACCCCCTTGCCCCTGGCCCGCACCCCAAGGTGCGTCTGAAGGAGCGCCATGGCACGCGAACGGTATGACAGCTACGGCAGGCCCGTCCGTCGCCTCGTGCTGGCGGTGCTGATCCTGTTCCTGATCGCCCTGATCCTCGTCTGGCGCATCGACAACCCGCGCGTGGAACGCATGCGCGCCGCCATCGCCGACCGGGTCGTGCCGAACATGGAATGGGCGATGGGGCCGGTGACCGGCCTCGGCCGGATGCTGGACGATTTCCAGAGCTACTCGCGCCTTTTCGAGCAGAACCAGGAATTGCGGCGCGAGTTGCAGCAGATGCGCGCCTGGCGCGAGGCGGCGCTGCAACTGGAGCAGGAAAACGCGCGCCTTCTGGACCTGAACCGCGTGCAACTGAACCCGGAACTGACCTTCATCACCGGGATCGTGCTGGCCGACAGCGGCAGCCCGTTCCGACGCTCGGTCCTGCTGAACGTGGGCGCGCGTGACGGCATCCTCGATGGCTGGGCCACGATGGACGGGCTTGGCGTGGTCGGGCGAATCTCGGGCGTGGGCGAGCGCACCGCGCGGGTCCTTCTGCTGACCGATTCCAACAGCCGCATCCCCGTCACCATCCAGCCCTCGGGGCAGCAGGCGCTTCTGATGGGCGACAATTCGCAAACGCCGATGCTGGAATTCGTGGAGGCGCCCGAAGATATCAGCGCCGGCGACCGGATCATCACCTCGGGCGATGGCGGGCTGTTTCCACCGGGCCTTTTGGTGGGGCAGGTCGTCGTCACATCGGATCGGCGATTGCGCGCCCGATTGGCCGCAGACCTCGCGCGCCTGCGCTTTCTGCGCGTGATGCGCAGCCACCCCGGAACCGCGCTGGACGACCCCGGCGACCTGATCGGCCCGCCCTGGCCCCTGCCCGGCAGCGAACCCGCCGAAGACGAGACCATCATCGAAGATGCGGGTATGCCCGGCGCGGAGGCCGCCGAACTGGCGCCCGAGGAGGGCGAGCCGTGAGCGCGCCCACCTCGGCCAGCCATATCTGGACCTACCGATTTGTTTTCATTGCGCTTTGCGGTGCAATCATCATCGCGCGGCTGTTGCCGCTGGGACTGGCCGACGCGGGCCTGCCCGGGCCGGATCTGCTGGTCGCGCTGACCTTCGCATGGCTGATCCGGCAACCCGCCGTCGTGCCCATCGTGTCGATCCTGATCGTCTTCCTGATCGCCGATTTCCTGCTGCAACGCCCACCCGGCCTGTGGACGCTGATGGTGGTCATCGGATCGGAATACCTGCGCCGCCGACGCCTGCAGATGACCGAGTTTCCATTCCTCGTGGAATGGTCGGCCATCGGGGGCACGATCTTTGCCATGGTGCTGATCGAACGCCTGATCCTGTGGGTCCTGTTCGTCGATCTCGCGCCGCTCGGCCTGACGCTGGCTCACGCAATCGTCACCATCGCGATCTACCCGCTTGTCGTCGCCGTCTCGAAATACCTTTTCCGATTGCGTAAACTCGGCCCTGCCGAGCTTGAACCGCTCTGACCGGCAAAGGCCCCCGCCCGATGAAGCGCACCCAAGGTGAAATCGAACAAAGCAGCCGTGGAATCGGCCGCCGCAGCCTTGTGCTGGGGGGCTTGTTCGTGGCCACGGGCGGCGTTCTGGCGGCGCGCATGCGGTATCTGCAGGTCGAACGCGCCGATGATTTCCGCCTGCTGGCCGAGGAGAACCGGATCAACATCCGTCTGCTTCCGCCCGCGCGCGGCCTGATCTTCGACCGCTCTGGCGTGCTCTTGGCCGGGAACGAACAGAACTACCGCATCACCGTGGTGCGCGAGGATGCGGGCGACGTGGATGCCGTTCTGGCAGAACTCGGCCGGATCGTGAACCTCGACCTCGTGGCGCTGGAACGCGCGCGCGAGGAAATCAACCGCCGCCCACCCTTCGTGCCCGTGACCGTGGCTGACCGCCTGAGCTGGGAAGAGCTGTCGTCTGTCGCGGTAAACGCCCCCGCCCTGCCCGGCGTGAACCCCGAGGTGGGCCTGAGCCGCGTCTACCCGATGGGCGCGGATTTCGCCCATGTCGTGGGCTATGTCGGCCCGGTCAGCGACTATTACCTCGAACAGACAGGCGACACCGACCCCGTCCTGCAAATCCCCGATTTCCAGGTCGGGCGCTACAATGTCGAAGCGCGGATGGAACAGACCCTGCGCGGCAGCGCCGGGTCCCGCCGGGTCGAGGTGAATGCCGGTGGCCGCGTCATGCGAGAGCTTGACCGGGACCCCGCCGAACCGGGATCGGATGTTCAACTGACCATCGATGCCGGGCTGCAGAATTACGTCGAGGCGCGCCTGACGGGCGAAAGCGCGGGGGCTGTCGTGATGGGATGCGACACGGGCGAAGTGCTCGCCATGGCCTCGGCCCCCACCTTCGACCCCAACCTCTTCGTGCGCGGCATCTCGACCACCCAGTGGCGCGGCCTGAACGAAGACCCGTATCGCCCGCTGGCCAACAAGGCGACGCAGGGCCTCTACCCACCCGGCTCCACCTACAAGATGATCGTCGCGCTGGCCGCGCTTGAGGCCGGGGTCATCACGCCGGACGAGACGATCTCCTGCAGCGGCTTCGTCGAGGTCGGCAACCGCCGGTTCCACTGCTGGCGCCGGGGCGGGCATGGCCGCATGGACATGGTCCAAAGCCTCGGCCAAAGCTGCGACGTCTATTACTACGAGCTTGCCCAGCGCGTCGGGATCGAGGCGATCTCGGCCATGGCGGTCCGCCTGGGGTGCGGGGTGCGCCACGACCTGCCGCTTTCCGGGATCGCCGAGGGGCTTGCCCCCACGATGGAATGGAAGCGCGTCAACCGCGGCGCCGACTGGGTGGTCGGCGACACGCTGAACGCCTCCATCGGGCAGGGGTATGTCCTGTCGTCGCCGCTGCACCTTGCCGTCATGACCGCACGCATCGCGTCCGGCCGCGCCATCGCCCCGACCCTCGTGCGCTCGATCGACGGCCTGCCCGAGGCCGCCACCCCGGCCCCCGACCTCGGAATCGACCCGGCGCATCTGGCCGTCGTCCATCGCGGCATGTGGGCCGTGAACAACGACAGGCGCGGCACGGCCTTTCGCAGCCGGGTGATGGACGATGCCTACGCCGTCTCGGGCAAGACCGGCACAAGCCAGGTGCGCAACATCACCGCCGCCGAGCGCGAAGCGGGCGTGATCCGCAACGAGGACCTGCCCTGGGAACGGCGCGACCACGCCCTCTATGTCGGCTACGCCCCGGTCGAGGCGCCGCGCTATGCGGTCTCGGTCGTGGTCGAGCATGGCGGCGGCGGGTCTTCCGTAGCCGCCCCGATCGCACGCGACATCCTGCTGCGCGCGCAGGTGGGCGACGTGCCCCCGCCCGAGCTTTACCCCGTAGGCCAGCGCCGCGAGATCGAAGAGATGCACCGGCGCCTGCCGATCCTGCCCGAGCCGCCCCAACCCTCGGGCCGCGAAGCGCGCCGCCCCGGTCGTGACGGGCGGGACCGCGCATGAGTTTTCTCGAATACAACGTCAAATCGACCCCGACAGGGTGGCGCAAGGCGCTGCACCTGAACTGGGCGCTGGTCCTGCTGCTGACAGCGGTGGCCAGCGTCGGCTTCCTGATGCTCTACTCGGTCGCCGGCGGCTCCATGTCGCCCTGGGCCGAACCGCAGATGCAGCGTTTCGGCCTCGGCCTTGTGGCGATGTTCGTGATCGCCATGGTGCCGGTCTGGTTCTGGCGCAACACGTCCGGCGTGGCCTTCGGGCTGTCGATCCTGCTGCTTCTCTACGTGGAGTTCTTCGGCTCGGTCGGGATGGGTGCACAGCGCTGGATCGACCTTGGCTTCATGCGCCTGCAACCCTCCGAGCTGACCAAGATCACCCTGGTGATGATCCTTGCCGCCTATTACGACTGGCTCGATCTCGACAAGGTCTCGCGCCCTCTCTACGTCGCGCTCCCGGTGCTGCTGATCCTCGTGCCCACCTATCTGACCCTGCGCCAGCCCGACCTCGGCACCGCGCTCCTGCTGATGATGGGGGGCGGGGCCGTGATGTTCATCGCGGGCGTGCACTGGGCCTATTTCGCCGCCGTGATTGGCGCGGGCGTGGGCGCGGTCAGCGCGGTCTTCGCCTCGCGCGGGACGTCGTGGCAACTCTTGCAGGATTACCAGTATCGCCGCATCGACACGTTTCTCGATCCCACCTCGGACCCGCTCGGCGCGGGCTATCACATCACGCAATCCCAGATCGCGCTCGGGTCGGGCGGCTGGACGGGGCGCGGCTTCATGCAGGGCACCCAGTCGCGGCTGAATTTCCTGCCCGAGAAACACACCGACTTCATCTTCACCACGCTGGCCGAGGAATTCGGCTTCGTCGGCGCGGCCTCGCTGCTGGTGCTCTACATCCTCATCCTCGCCTTCTGCATCGTGACGGCGATCACGGCGCGCGACCGGTTTTCCTCGCTTCTGGTGATGGGGATCGCGGTGGCCTTCTTCCTCTATTTCGCGATCAACATGGCGATGGTCATGGGCCTCGCGCCGGTCGTAGGCGTCCCCCTGCCCCTGGTCAGCTACGGCGGCTCGGCCATGCTGGTGCTGATGGCCGCGTTCGGCCTTGTGCAGTCGGCCCACGTGCATCGCCCTCGCTAGACCCGGCCGCCCCACGCTGCTAGCCCTTCGGCCAAGACCTGCCAGAAGGAGCGCCCGCACCATGACAAATCTTCCCGTCATCCTCTTCGCCGCCAAGCCGCAACGCTGGGGACAGTACGAGGCCCCTCTGCGCGCCGCGCTGGCCGATGCGGGCCTCGGCGACGCTACCCTGGTGACCGAGGCCGCGCCCGAGACGGTGGATTACATCGTCTATGCCCCGAACAGCGACGTGCAGGATTTCACGCCTTACACGCGGCTCAAAGCCGTGCTGAACCTCTGGGCAGGGGTCGAGGACGTGGTCCACAACAAAACCCTGCGCGTGCCGCTGGCCCGCATGGTCGATGACGGGCTGACCGAGGGGATGGTCGAATGGGTCACCGGCCATGTCCTGCGCCATCACCTCGGGATGGATGCGCATATTCACGGGCAGGACGGTGTCTGGCGGGCCGGCATCGTGCCGCCGCTCGCCCGGGATCGCCGCGTCGGGGTGCTCGGCCTCGGCGCCCTCGGCTCGGCCTGCGCCAAGGCGCTGCATGGCCTGAACTTCGACGTCACCGGCTGGTCGCGCAGCCCCAAGAGCATCGACGGCACCACCACCACCCATGGCGAAGACGGGCTGGCCGACACCCTCGCGCGGTCCGAAATCCTCGTCCTGCTCCTCCCCGACACCCCGGGCACGCAGAATATCCTGAATGCCAGGACGCTGGCGCTGATGCCCAAGGGCGCGATGATCGTGAACCCCGGTCGAGGGCCGCTCATCGACGACGACGCCCTCCTCGCCGCGCTCGACAGCGGGCAGATCGGCCATGCCACGCTGGACGTTTTCCGAACCGAACCGCTGCCGCCCGCGCATCCCTTCTGGGCGCATCCCAGCGTCACCGTCACGCCCCATATCGCGTCGGAAACCCGCCCCGGGTCGGCCTCCCGCGTCATCGTCGAGAATATCCGCCGCGGCGAAGACGGCCTGCCCTTCCTGCACCTCGTCGACCGCGATCTCGGCTACTGATCCAAATCTTTATCCCGCAAATATGCCCGCGCGAAGCGCGACAGCGCGGGAAGGGGGTCAAGACCCCTTTCCGCGCTTCCCCGGGCGACGTCGAAGACGGCGCAATCCCTCGGGGCTTCAGCGCAAGCGTGGCGGCTTGTCGGGATCCATCCCCGGGTTCGCGCCCGCATTGACCTCGGGTTTCGGCGCCTCGGGCAGGTCGAAGCGCAGGCCCATCCGCGCAAACCGCGCGCAAACCGGGTCGGACGGGCGGAAAAATCCCACGTCCAGCACCCCGGCCTCCAGCCCCGAAAACGTCAGCGTCTCGCCCACCGCGCGGGCCAGCGACGGCTCCGCCCCCGGCAGCGGCTCGACGAAGGCCAGCAGGTGCGAGCGGCGCCCGTCGCCATAGCTCACGGCGACCAGGTAGGCCATCCGCGCCAACCCCTCGGCCGATGCCAGCCGGGCGTCCAGCGCCGACAGCAGGCGGTCCGGCAAACCGGCGGGGGCCGAAATCTCTTCCGGGCGTTCCTCGACCTCTTCCGGGCGGTTGGCCAGGGTCTCGGCCAGCCACGACAGGGCCGAGGCCTCCAGCACCATCTCGGACGGCGCATCGAGGTTGACGGCCAGGCCCAAACCCTGCCCCGCCAGCATCCCGGCCAGAACCCTCCCGGACAGCGCGGCATAGGGCGCTGCCGCCCCGGCGAACCCCGACAGCCGTTCCTCGCGATCGAAGGCGACGACCAGTTGCGCATCCGCCGTCGGAAAGATGCGCGGCCGGATCGTGTTGCCCTGCGCCTCGTCCTCCAGCAGCAGGAACAGTTCCGAGGCCGCCAGCCGGTCGTAATAGCCAAGCCGCGCGGTATCGTCCTCGGGCGTGGCCTGCATCGCGGCGAACGCCTCGTCCAACGGGGTCGTCATCTCAACACCTCCTGCACCCGGTCGCGCAGGACCGGCAAAAGCTCGGCCTCGAACCAGGGGTTTTTCTTCAGCCACGCGGTATTGCGCCAGGACGGGTGCGGCAAGGGAAAGACCGCGGGCGCATGGTCGCGCCAGCCCGCGACCCGCTCGGTCACGCTCAACCGCCCGCCCATGTGCCAGCCTTGCGCATAGCCCCCGATCAGCAGCGTCAGCTCGAACCCCTCCAGCACCGCCATTGCTCGCGCGCGCCAGGTCTCGGCGCAGACCTTGGGCGGCGGCAGGTCGCTGCCCTTCGCGTCATAGCCCGGAAAGCAGAAGGCCATGGGCACGATGGCAACGCGCGACCGGTCGTAGAACGTCGCCTCGTCCACGCCCATCCAGTCGCGCAGGCGTTTGCCCGACTGGTCCCAGAACGGCGTATTGGCGTGGTGCACCCGCATCCCCGGCGCCTGGCTTGCGATCAAGATCCGCGCACCGGGCTGGAACCACAGGACCGGGTTCGGGCGATGCGCCGTGGCGGTCGCGGCGAAGCGCTCCGCGCAGATCCGGCAGGCCGACAGGTCGCTGTGCAATCTCTCGAAGTCCATGGGGCGGAGCTAGGCCATCAGCGGCCCAAGGAAAAGGACTCGACATAGATCAATGTTTCTATATTTATAGAATCATGAAACAAGAACCTCTCTCCCTATCAGACCTCACCCTCGCCGCGACGGCCTTCGCCGCACTCGGCTCCGAGGCGCGCCTTGCCATTCTGCGCCGCCTTGTTCGCGCCGGCCCGGCGGGCCTGCCGATCGGGCAGTTGGGCGAGGATGTGGGCGTCACCGGTTCGGTCCTGACGCATCACCTGAAACAACTCGTCTCTGCCGGGCTGGTCAGCCAGCAACGGGAGGGGCGCCGCATCCTGTGTTCCGTCGATCATGCCCGGGTCCAGGACCTCTCCGAATTTCTTATCCACGAATGCTGCGCCGATATGGGCGGGCATTCCGCACAGGACACGCCGCGATGACTGATCTCTCCGCGTCCCTCCGCCCCATCGGCTCGGCCTGGGCCAAACTCGACAAGGTGCTGCTGACCGGCATCGCCATCGTGCTGATCCAGTTCGCCTTCGACCGCACGGCGGTGCCCGCGACCCTTGTCGAGATGCTCGACCATTTCTGGGGCACCCTGCCCTTCATCCTCTTCGCCGTCGCCGCAATCGCGGTGATGAAGGCCAGCGGCTCCGAACGCCTGCTCGATGGGGCCTTTCACGGACGCGAGGGGCGGATGATCTTCCTGGGCGCGCTGGTGGGGGGGCTGTCGCCCTTCTGTTCCTGCCAGGTGATCCCTTTCGTCGCTGCGCTTCTGGCGGCGGGCGCGCCGCTCTCGGCGGTCATGGCCTTCTGGTTGGCGTCTCCGCTCATGGACCCGGCGATGTTCGCGATCACCGCGGGCGGCATCAGCCCGGAATTCGCAATCGGCAAAACCGTTGCCGCCGTCCTGCTGGGCCTGACCGGTGGCCTCACCGTGAAGCTGATGGCGAATACCGCGCTCTTCGCGGACCCTCTCAAGGCGCAACCCTCGGTCGGCGGCTGTTGCTCGGCCAAGAAACTCACGCTGAACTGGCGCTTCTGGCAAGAGGCCGACCGCCGGCAGATCTTCGGCTCGGCGGCATGGGACAACCTTGTTTTCCTCGGCAAGTGGCTGCTCTTTGCCTACCTGCTGCAAGCGCTGCTGATCCGCTATGTCCCCGCAGACCTGATCGCGACCGTGATCGGCGGCGACGGCATCGGGCCGGTGGTTCTGGCCGCACTGGTGGGAGCGCCCGCTTACCTCAACGGGTACGCCGCCGTGCCGCTGATCTCGGGGTTGCTGGAACAGGGGATGAGCCCCGGCGCCGCAATGGCCTTCGTGATCGCGGGCGGCGTCAGCTGCATCCCGGCGGCCGTGGCGGTCTGGGCGCTGGTCAAGCCGCGTGTCTTCGCCGCCTATCTCGGCTTTGCCTTCTTCGGCGCGATCCTCGCCGGGCTGGCCTGGGGCGCCTACGTCTGACGCCATACGCACCCCACGCCCTGGCCCAACATGTGCCGCCCTGTCGCATCATTGTGACAGGGCGGCCACGGCGCAGAATGGCGATTGATTCTCAATAAGTCTAAAAATCTATCAGTTTTGTATCGGTCTCGACATGATGCCGCCTAATTGCCGATTTACCCCTGTCCCGACCCAAGCGGCACGAAGACTGCAAGGGTCGTGGCAGTCGTTTCTTGAGTTGAAGGGCAAACATGCTCGAATTCGTCGATGTCTCGAAGTCATTCTGGACCGGAGAGCGCCGCAAGGTGATCCTGGATCGGGCGTCGTTTCGCGTCGACCTCGGCTATTCGCTGGGCATCATGGCGCCCAACGGCACCGGCAAGACGACCCTGATCAAGATGATGGCGGGCCTCGAGAAACCTGACGAAGGCAATATTTACCGCAATTGCCGCGTGTCCTTTCCGCTGGGGTTCATGGGCGGCATCGTGCCCCGCCTCAGCGCCACCGAGAACGCGCGCTACATCGCGCAACTTTACGGGCTAGACCCCGACTATGTCGAAGCCTTCAGCCGCTGGGTCTGCGGCATCGAGGAATATTTCGATATGCCCGTGGGAACTTATTCTTCGGGAATGCGGGCCCGCTTCAGTTTTTCGCTGCTTCTTGCGCTTGAATTTGACATATACCTCATCGACGAGGGGATGCCTGCATCCACGGATGCCGAGTTCAACCGCCGGGCTGGCAGTATTCTTGCGGATCGTTTGAAAAACTCGACTGTTATCATCGTGTCCCACCAGGCAGCGACACTTGAAAAATTCGCGCGGCGCGCGGCCGTTCTCACGAACGGGCAACTGGTGGAATTCGACACGCTCGAAGAGGCAAAGCAGCTTTATGACTACGAAACCCAAGGCTAGAAAATTCCGCATCCGTCAAAGCGACGGGGCCGGGTCGCAGGCCGGACCGGGCCGGGCTGCGAACCTGGACGTCGCCGCCCCGGGCGGGGACGCCGGGCGTGACACCGCTGTCATCGACAGCGCGCCACAACCGTCCCGACCCGAACCGGTCGAGGACGGGTTCGGCGCGACCGCTTTTCCGGGTTCTGCGGCGCATGATCGCCTTGTTCAACGCAACGCCGAAAGCGCCCGGGCCCAACCCGCGCCGGTCCCGACGGTCGAGGAGGAACTGGCCGCGATCCGCGCGGAAGGTCTGACCGGCCGGCAATTGCGCATGGCCCGCCGCACCGCGCAGAAGCATGGCCTGTCGCCCAGTTCGGATTTCGACGCCGTGCGCCTGCTGCGCGCCCGGGGCATCGATCCTTTCGCCCGCTCCAACATGCTGCAACTGGTGGTGGATGAAAGCGAAAACCAGACCCGGCAGGCCGGCGGTGGCGCACAAGGCCCGCACGCTGGCATGCCCGCGACACGCGGTGGGGACAACCTGCCCGCCCCCGCCCGGCAGATGCAGCCCGCGACGCAGCAGCCACCCGCGACGCCCGGGCGTGTGTCGCCCCTCGACCAGGACGAACGCGCCCGCGAAATCATGCGCGTGCAGCGCGACATCGCCCGCCGCCGCCGCAAGCGCCTGCTGCTTCTGGTCAGCCGCCTCGCCTTTTTCGTTCTGCTGCCAACCCTTCTGGTGGGCTATTATTACTATCGCGTGGCGACCCCGCTTTTCGCCACCAACACCGAGTTCGTGATCCAGAAGGCCGAAAGCGGCGGCACGGCTGGTGGGTTGGGCAGCCTTCTTGGCGGGTCCAGTTTCGCGACCGTGCAGGAAAGCATCACGGTGCAAGCCTATCTCGAAAGCCGCGAGGCCATGCTGCGGCTGGACGAGGAACTCGGCTTCCGCGAACATTTCTCCAGCGAAGAGATCGACCCCCTGACCCGGATCGCCCCCGACGCGACGGTCGAGGATGTCTACGACGTCTATCGCCGGCATCTGGAGATCGGCTACGACCCGACCGAGGGCCTGATCCGCATGGAGGTCGCCGCCGCCGATCCCGAGGTCAGCCAATCCTTTTCCGAGGCGCTGATCCGCTACGCCGAAGAGCGCGTCGACCGCATGAGCCAGCGCCTGCGCGAAGACCAGATGGCCGGCGCACGCGAAAGCTACGAGGATGCCGAGAGTCGTGTGATCGAGGCCCAGGCCCGCGTTCTGGAATTGCAGGAACGCCGCGGCGTTCTGAACACCGAGAACGAGGTGTCAACCGTGTTCCAGCAGATTTCGAGCTTCGAGATGCAGTTGCAGGAAGAACGCCTGCGGCTCGACGAAATGACCTCGGTCGCGCGCCCGAACCCGACCCGGGTCGAGGTAGCCGAGCGCAATATCGCCCGCCTCGAGGCCCTGATCGCGGAGCTTCGCGCAGGTCTGACCGAGACGGCGGATGGCAGCGCCTCGCTGGCGCGCATCCAGTCCGAATTGCTGATTGCACAGGCCGATCTGGAAACCCGGCAGATGATGCTGGCCGAGGCCTTGCAGGGCATGGAATCGGCCCGCATCGAGGCGAACCGCCAGTCGCTCTACCTGTCGATGGGGGTGTACCCGATCCCGCCGGATGCGCCGGCCTATCCGCGCGCCTTCGAGAACACGCTGCTGGCGCTGCTGATCTTCTCGGGCATTTACCTCATGGTCTCGATGACGGTATCGGTGCTGCGCGAACAGGTCTCCTCCTGATCGCGCAGACCCACCGACCGCCCGCATCGAAAGGCCCCCCATGCACGAGTTCGATATCGGCCCGCTGACCGTGGGCAATGACCGCCCGCTCACCGTGATTGCCGGGCCTTGCCAGCTCGAAAGCCTCGACCACGCGCTGATGATCGCGCGGCACATGGCCGGGGTCTGTGCCAAGGCCGGGGCGGGCTACGTCTTCAAGGCCAGCTACGACAAGGCGAACCGCACCAGCCTGACGGGCAAGCGCGGGGTCGGCATGGAGGCCGGGCTGAAAATCCTCGCCGCCGTGAAGGATGAGATCGGCTGCCCCGTGCTGACGGACGTGCATACCGCCGAGCAATGCGCCCAAGCGGCCGAGGTCTGCGATATCCTGCAAATCCCCGCCTTCCTGTGCCGGCAGACCGACCTTTTGCTGGCCGCGGGCGAAACCGGCGCCGCAATCAACGTGAAGAAGGGCCAGTTCCTTGCGCCGTGGGACATGGCGAACGTCGCCGACAAGGTCGCGTCCACCGGCAACAGCCGTATCCTGCTGACCGAGCGCGGCACCAGTTTCGGCTACAACACGCTGGTCGCCGACATGCGCGGCCTGCCCGAGATGATGAAGACAGGCTATCCGGTGGTGATGGACGCCACCCATTCGGTGCAGCAGCCGGGCGGCCAAGGCGGATCATCCGGCGGGCAGCGCGAGTTCGCCCCGGTGATGGCACGCGCGGCTGTCAGCCTCGGCATCGCGGCGGTCTTCATCGAAACGCACGAAGCCCCCGACACGGCCCCCTCCGACGGGCCGAACATGATCCCGCTCGACCAGATGGGTGCGCTGATCGACGGCCTGATGGCCTTTGACCGGCTGGCCAAGGCCGACCCGATCCGCCTTTGACTCAGGCGGCCCTTCCGGCAGGCCGAAAACCGGCCTAACCTGCGCTGCGTAAGCAAGTCCTGGCGGCGAACATGGTCAAACGGTTTCTTCTGCCCCTGCTGTTGGTGGTGGCGTTCCTCGCAGCCCCCGTCCCAGCCGCGGCACAGAGCGACGGTGGCCAGCCCGACGGCACCATCGCGGTGGAGTCGGACGGTGCGCAGGATGCCGCCATCGCCGTGCGCATCCGCGATATCCTCGGGCAACTCGACGGTTATGAAAATGTCAGCGTCCGGGTGGCAGACGGCATCGTCACCTTGCTCGGCACAGCCCTCGACGCGCAGCAGATCGAGGCGTTGAACGGCCTCGTCTCGCGGGTGGAAGGCGTTGTCGCCATCGAGAACCAGGTGACCGAGTCCACCGATGTGGTCGAGCGCCTCAACCCCGCAATCGAGCGGATCGAGGGGCGCATCGCGCAGTTCATCTCCTACCTGCCGCTGATCCTCGTGGCTGCCACGGCGGGCCTGTTCGTGATCTGGCTGGGGTTTTTCCTCGCGCGCCGATCCTGGCCGTGGGACCGGATGGCGCCCAATGCCTTCATCGCCGATATCTACCGCCAGATCGTGCGGCTGGTCTTCATCATGGGCGGTATCGTCCTGACGCTGGACCTGCTGAACCTGACGGCGCTGCTGGGCACCATCCTTGGCGCGGCGGGGATCGTCGGCCTCGCCATCGGTTTCGCGGTGCGCGACACGGTCGAGAATTTCATCTCGTCCATCATGCTGTCGATCCGGCAGCCGTTCCGCCCCAAGGACCTTGTCGAGATCGAGGGCGAGATGGGCCATGTCATTCGCCTGACCAGCCGCGCGACGATCCTGCTCAGCCTCGATGGCAACCATATCCGCCTGCCGAACTCGATGGTCTTCAAGGCCAAGATCATCAACTACACCCGCAATGACGAACGCCGGTTCACCTTCCTGCTGGGGGTGCATCCCGATGCCGATATCGCGCAGGCGCAGGCGATCATTCTCGACGCGCTGAACGAATTGCCCTTCACGCTGGACAACCCCGCCCCCGGCGTCTGGGTCGAAGGCCTGGGGGCCTCGACCATCGACATCACCGCCGCCGCCTGGATCATGCAGCACAAGACCTCGATCGGGATGGCCAAGGGCGAGGCGATCCGCGTGGTCAAGGCGCGGCTGGAAGAGGCGGGAATCACCCTGCCCGAGCCCACCTACCGCCTGACGGGCACCGGCACGGTCGAGACCATCATCACCGACCACCCGTCGCGCAAACCCGAGGCCCCGGCCCCCACCGCCGAACCCGTCGAGGCGCAGCAGGTCGGTGCGGGCGAAACCCAAGCATTGCAGGATATTATCGAGGCCGAACGCGAAGCATTGCCGGACGATGACCTGCTGCACCGCGAGGCGCCGCAGGAATAAAGCGGGGCAGGCGCGGCACTGAGCAAAAAGTGCCCGACAGGTCTTGATCCCGCCGCAGCGATTGAGTAGCTAGCGCGGCACGGTTGGGGTGTAGCCAAGCGGTAAGGCAGCGGTTTTTGGTACCGTGTACCGTAGGTTCGAATCCTACCACCCCAGCCAATGCCGCACAAAAAGACCATAGATACCAACGGGTTAACTGCTCATCATGCGGCCAACCCGTCTTGTGTGCATCACACTGCTTCACACGCTGCTTCACATCGGGCACCCGCAAGCGGGCGCCCGCGGGCCGGAAATGGGGCCTTCACCTCACCCGCAGAAATGGAAACTTCCACTTCCGCCAGCGTTTGCCCGTGTCTTTGAGAAAAATCGGGGCGCCATCATTTCTGTCCGTCTCGCTTCGTACCGACCTCCTCCCTATCGCGACGCAACGCGCCTTTGTGCTGCGCGCCGCCTTGGAGGATGGAGAAAGCCACGTGTTGGACACTATCGCCCGCGATCCGGTCGATCCGGGTCGCGCCAGGACACTTCTGCAAGAGATGGTGCGCGGGGCTATCGCCCAGATGATGTCCGACCTCGAGGCCCCGCCCCCCACGGACCACGAAGAAGACCGGCTCGCCGCAATCTGCGCCGAGCTGGCCGCCATTAAATCGGCCCTGAAGCCGCGCGATTGGTCAGCCGCGGAAGCGGTCGCGGGCACACTCGGCCTCGACAACACGGCGCTCGGCGATCCCGGTCTCGCCCGCCAGGTGCTGGCAACGCGGAAGCGGCGCTCGATCTCGAGGCCAAGGTCACGGAGACCCTCGACGATCCCTTGCAACTCGGACGAGATCTCCTTGTGGATCACGCCCTCAAACCGACCCGCGAGAGCCTGCGACCACCGATGACCCTGTCGGCGGCCACCCAAAAGGCCCACGGCAAGAACCGCTTCAAACAGGAGGCCAAGCCCCTCTGTCCCAAGGCGGAGCGCGCACGGGCGGACAGATCCGTCGCCGCAATCGAGGTCACGAAGGCAGACAGCGGCGAGCCCCTTCTTGCCGCGAGAATTGCGTCGACGAAGCTTCCCCTGACACGCAACTTGGCCTCGTGGTCCGCGAGAAGACGCTGGGCGCGCGCCGGTTTTTCGACATTGCGCAAGTCCTAAGCGGGGACGGGAAGATCCGCGCGTACCATCTTGCACTCGCCAGTCATCATCAGCGGCGCGAGCCCGAGGGCGGCTCACCAACGGTCTTCGACATGCGAAAGCGGGTGCTTCTGGAGGTCGGCAACACGAATGAGACGCCCCGGCATGCCGCAAGTCTTCCGTCGACCGGCTCTTCGAGGGTGATGACAGCCATGTCATTCTCGTATCGCTGCAGATCGTCGCCCCGGCCATTGCCGTACCGTTCGTCGATATGAACCCTTGCCGCGCGGAGCGTGATCCGGGTGCCTTCACCCTCGCGCGGACGCAAGCTGAAGCGTACCGCCTCGGCCGGCATCGGTTCCCCGCGCTGCTCGTCGAACACACAATGTCCCGCCGTCAGCACAGTGCTTTCCGAGATCAGAGCCCCCATGCAAGTCGACCCTGCCCCAAGCACGCGTCCGACCGCCGGATCGGATTGCAACCTACCGTCTTGCGCTGCGGTGGAAGACGCCGCGACAATGGTTATGAAACCGATTGCCACGGTTATCGTAGGAAGGATGGCATCGTCTCATCAGGCAAATTTCCTCGAGAGGCGAAAACAATCAGAAACTCCGGGTCAGGCCGAGATTCAGCCGTGCGCGATCGAATGCCGTCGACGGCCAAGAAGACTGCGAAACACTGTAGTTCAGACTGACACGCTCGCCGAAGAGTCCTTGGTAATTCATTCGATTTGGCAAGGGGTTGGCCTCTACTGATCGTTGGCGACCCTTTCACGCCATGAGGCCTCCGAGCCTCTTGTGCGACTGGTGATGGTTAGTGTCGTCGCGCCGCACAGATCAGTCGCCGAAATCATGCTGCGAGACGTCCGCACTCCGCGCGGCTGGTCGCCGGGTTTCAAAGGTCCCCCGAAACACCGCTTTCTGCTTGTGCCGACGACCGCCGCGACAAACCAGATCACGCCGCCGGCATAGACCTATGCGCCAAGCAGCCGCGTCAATTGGTAAGTGACGAACGACGCCGCATAGGCCAGGGCGAACATGCAGGCTATGGCGATCCACATCCATCTCGCGCCGCCGGCCTCGCGGCGGATGAGGATCAGGGTTGACAAGCATTGCGGAGAAAAGATGTCCCACGCCAGCAGCGACAGATCCGTGGGCAGCCCCCATTGCGCGGCCAACACCGAGCCGAGCGCCGCTTCGCCGCCCGAGATGGCATAGACCGTGCCAAGCCCGGCCACCGCCACTTCGCGCGCGGCAAGGCCGGGGATCAGGGCGACGCAGATCTCCCAGGTGAACCCGATGGGCGCGAAGAGCGGCGCGATGACCTGCCCGATCCACGCGGCAAAGCTGTATTGGATTGCAGGGCCGCTCGCCCCCTCGGGCGGCAGGGGAAAGGTGGACAGGGCCCAGATGACCAGACTGGCGGCCAGGATGATCGTGCCCGCGCGGCGCAGGAACGACCACGCCCGCTGCCACAGGCCCAGCACGATCCCCCGGCCCTGCGGCAGCTTGTAATCGGGCAGATCCAGTATCAGCGGTGCGGCGATCTCGTGACGGCGAAACGTCAGGCGCGCGATAAGCGCCACGGCCAGCGCGCTGACGATCCCCGCCGCGTAAAGTCCGAACAGGACCAACCCCTGCAATCCGAGCGGGCCGACCGCGCGCGCCGGAATAAAGGCCCCGATCAGCAGCGTGTAGACCGGAATCCGCGCCGAGCAGGTCATCAGCGGCGCGATCAGGATCGTCGTCAGCCGATCGCGGCGGTCATCGATCACGCGGGCCGACATGATGCCCGGAATGGCGCAGGCGAAACTGGACAGAAGCGGGATGAAGGCCTTGCCGTGCAGGCCCGCGTGACCCATCAGCCGGTCCATCAGGAACGCCGCGCGCGCCATGAAGCCCAGATCCTCCAGCGCGAGGATGAACAGGAACAGGTTCACGATCTGCGGCAGGAAGATCACCACGCCGCCCACCCCCGCGATCACCCCGTCGATCAGCAGGCTGCGCAACAGGCCTTCGGGCAGCGCTGCCTCGACCCCACGCGACACCGCCGCGACCCCGCCCGAGATCAGGTCCATCAGCGGCGCGGCCCCGGCAAAGACGGCCTGGAACATCGCGAGCAACACCCCCAGCAGGATCAGTGGCCCGGCAACCGGATGCGGCACAACGCCGTCGATCCTGGCTGTCCAGCTACGCGGGTGCGGCGGAGTATGGACGGCCTGCGCGATGAGGCGGTCGGCCTCGCGCAGGGCGGCGCGCAGATCGGCGGCGGCGGGCTCCGACCACAGCACCGGGCCACGCGGCGCAAGGCCCGCCGCGATCAGCGCGTCGAGCTTTTCCCACAGGTCGGTGCGCCCGATCTTGCGCACGGCGGTCGAGGCGACGACCGGCACGCCAAGCTCTTGCGACAGATGGTCGGTGTCGATCTCGATGCCCCGCGCGCGGGCGATGTCGATCATGTTCACCACCAGCAGCACCGACACGCCGCAGCGTTTCAGTTCCTGCGCGAGCCGCAGGCCGGGGCGCAGGTGGGTGGCATCGGCCACGACCAGCAACAGGTCTGGCTGGACCTCGCCCGCGCGGGTGCCGAGGATGATGTCGCGGGTGACTTCCTCGTCGGGGCTGCGGGCGCGCAGGGAATGGGTGCCGGGCAGGTCGATGACCGACAGCTTGTAGCCGGTGGGCGTGGTGGCGGTGCCGATCTTGCGCTCGACCGTCACGCCGGAATAGTTGCCGACCCGTTGATTGCCGCCGGTCAAAGCGTTGAACAGCGATGTCTTTCCGCAATTGGGCGCGCCGACCAGCGCGACGGTGGTCACATCTTGCGCAGTCGCGGCGGGCAGATCGCGCATCCGCCCTACTCCGCCAGGATCGCCATCGCGTCGCGGCGGCGCAGGGCGACGGTGGCCGTGCCCACACGCACCGCGATGGGATCGCGCCCGAACGGGCCCTCGTGCAGCACCTCGATCTCGGACCCTTCGACAAAGCCCATCTCGATCAACCGGCGCTCCATCTCGTCGGCGGGCAGGCGCGACGCGCCCTCGATCGCCAAAAGGCACACCACCTGTCCGCAAAACCCCTTGCGGGCCTCCCCGAGGGAAACCGCACGGTCAAGGGCGACGATTGTCTGATAGTCCATGGCGAGACCTCGGTGGCTATAGAGATGGGGGCATCCCGCGGCGGTAACTGTCATCGTCTGGGCGGCGGCCTACCCCTCGGGGACCGACAGGACTTCGGCGAGCGCCTCGACCGGCAGGTCGAGACGGTGGATGTGGTTGTTGTCGAGAAACCGCTGTTCCATCCGCGTCAGCGCGCCGGGGATGACGGCGATATGACCGGAGCCAGAGCGTTTCGCGATCTGGCGCGCGAAGATGCGCAGCATCTGGTCATCGAACCGGCAGCCCGCGAACAGAAAGGGCCGTCCCGTGCGGCGGCGCTGCACCTCGACCGGGATCGGGGTTTGAATGTCGATCTCGGTCAGCACCTCGACATAGTCGCTGTCAGACAGCAGAAAGGACGAGCCCGCTCGCGCCATGCCATGCGGCTTGTAGATCAGCGTCTGCCACGCGGGGTCGGCGGCGGGCAGTTCCTGCCCGGCGCGATCATAAGTGCGGGTAAAGATGTCGATCCGCTCGCCATTGCGGTTCACACCCTGAACCAGCCCCCAGTCGGCCGCGCCAAAGGCGCGCAACAGGCCATCGTCATACCACGTGTCCACCACCATGGGCGGGCGCATGCGGGCCAGCCAGTCATGCACCGGGTTCGCCCGCTCTGGCGCGGCGCCAAAAGCGCGGCGCACGATATCATCGAGCGTGGCGCGAAACTTGCGGCTTTCCACGTATTGCGCGACCGCCCACAGGTTGCCCGAGGCGCGGCGCGGGGGGCGCACCTCGGCCTCGATCCGCGCACACAGCGCTTGCGGCGTCATCGGCGCGGTGCCCCCTGACAGGGCCGACACATCGGGGCCGAGATAGGCGATGCGGGTGCCGGCGGCGACCTCGGCCATGGCCTGTTCCAGCGTGGTGTAGGCGTCCATCATTCACGCGTCCCCCGTGCTCAGGCGGCGCGCCTCGACGGTGATCGGCAGGCCTGGCGGCTCGTCAAAGGCGGGCATTTCGAAAATCCATCCATTCGAGAGCCTCGCCCACCCGCCCCAGAGGCCCGGCTTTTCGGTCTCGACGATCATCTCTTCGAGATCCTTCTTGGCGACATAGGCCTCGTAGCCCTTGGGCGTTTCGCGGATCATGACCTTCATGCGACCGGGTCCTTTCGTGTGACGATGTGGGGTTGCAGCGCGGGGGCTGCCTGTTCGGCCGGGGTGCGGGCGGGTTCCGTCGCGCGCAATTCATGCTCGCGCATGCCGACGATGCTGTCGCGGCCGACGAAATCGACAGCGTAGATGTAGAATTGCTGCAAGAAGACGCCGACATCGCGGACATAGCCGACATCGCCTTTCTTCACGACGATCTGGCCGATCTCTTTGCCGGGCATGGTGCCGTCATTCTTGACGTGCTTTTTCGAGATCACCTTGTCGCCGGGCTGATGGGCGGGCTCTCGGTAGACTTCGATCTCGCGGTCATCGGTCGACATGGGCTGTCTCCTTGATCTGGGCGAGGCGCGCGGCGGCGGTCTCGCGGATGATGGGTTCCGGGTCGTGCAGCAGGGGCTGGATCACCGCGGCATCGCCGGTTTCGGCAACGGCATGTCGCACGCGCAGGTCGGCATCGGCCACGAACAGCGCCGGACGGCGCAGCGCGGCCTCGCGGCGCACAAGCGGGTCGGGATCGGCGCGAAACCCGTCCAGCCGGACGGGCGCGATGCGGCGCGCGACGCTGCGGCGGGTCTCGGGATCGGGATCGGCGATCATCATCGGCAATTGGCCGGGGGCGGCGCGGCGCGCCACGATGGCACGCACAGACCCGGCTGTGTCCCCGGCCATGGCCAGCACGGCGTCAGCGGGCAGACGATGGGCGACGGCGATGCGCACGCGCCGGTCGGGGTCATCCATGAGACGCTCTGCATGGCTGGGCGGCAGGCGCAGGATCGCCATGGCGCGCACGCTGGCATCCTCATCCGCCAGCAGCGGCGGCAGACGGAACACGCTGGCTACGCGGGCGGCGTTTACCCGCGTCTCGAAATAAGGCATGCGCAGGCAGTCATCGGCGCAATCGGGGTTCAGCACGAAGAACCGCTCGATCCGCTTGGCATAGCGGTCATGGACGCAGGCCCAGCCAAGGCCGCATTGCCTGTCGTCCAGCAGTCTGGCGAAGCGACAGGACACACAATCCAGCGGCGCGCCCTGCCAATCCACCGGTGCCGGACCCTCTGGCATCCGCTCAGGCCGGAACGCAGGTGTCGGGGACCGGGCAGACCTCGGCGCATTGCGGCAGATCGAAGTGGCCCTTGCACTCGGTGCACATCTCGGCGTCGATGATGTAGGTGTCATCTTCGAAGCGGATCGCGGCGTTGGGACATTCGAACTCGCAGGCCCCGCAGACGGTGCAGTTGTCTTGAACGATCGTCAGGGCCATGTCTGGAGTCCTATTCTGGGGGCCTGTCAGGCCGTTTCAGCGGCGGCGGCCGCCTGCCCGCGCCGGTCGCGATAGACGGCAGAAACGGCGGTTTCGATGTAGTCGTAAGCATGATCCTGCACGGCCACGATTCCGGCTTTGGCAAGGTCTTCGCGCGGGCAATCGCCGATCTTGGCGCAGAGGATGGTGTCGATGCCCTCCAGCGTCTTGATCACCAGATCCAGCTTGTCCTCTTCGCCATAGCCGCCGACGCAGTAATTGTCGCAGCGCCGATGGGTGACAAAACGCACGCCCTGCGCGTCGACCTCGTAGATCTGGAACTCGGTCGCGTGGCCGAAATGCTGGTTGATGCGCCCGCCCCCCTTGGTGGCCACGGCGACCAGCATCGCGTCGGCTTCCTGCGCCACGGCGGTTTCCGTCTCGGCAAGGGCGCGGGCGGCGGCGGCGCGACGATCTTCGCGTTCGCGGGCGACCCATTCCTTGTAGGCCTCGCGCTTGGAGGGGTCGTAGCTCACCTCTTCGGGAACCAGATCCATGGTAAACTCCTGGCCGCGATCCTCGCCCAGCAGGCCGACGGCATCGGCGCGGCACTGGCGGCAATGCTTCATCAGCTTGGCACCACCGCCGCAGGCATCCTGCAAGGCCTTCAACTCGGCCGCGGTCGGCCCGCGTTGGCCGTTCAGGCCAAAGACCGTGCCATGTTCGGGCGCCGAGATCAGCGGCATGATGTTGTGCAGGAAGGCACCGCGCCGCTTCACCTCCTTGTTCACCTCAAGCAGGTGGTCATCGTTGATGCCGGGGATCATGACCGAGTTCACCTTGATCAGGATGCCCCGTTCGTGCAGCAAGTCGAGCGATTGCATCTGCCGCTCATGCAGGATCTGGCTGGCCTCGAGGCCCGCGCGGCGCTGGTGGTCGTAGAAGATCCACGGATAGATCCGGGTGCCGATCTCGGGGTCGATCATGTTGATGGTCAGGGTGACGTGATCGACATTCATCTCGGTCAGGTCGTCGATATGATCGGGCAGCGCCAGGCCGTTGGACGACAGGCACAGCTTGATGTCGGGCAGTTGTTCGGTGACCAGGCGAAAGGTCTCACGCGTCTTCTTCCAGTCATAGGCGCTGTCGCCCGGCCCCGCGATGCCCAGAACTGAGAGTTGCGGAATCTCGTTGGCGACCGCGATCACCTTTCGCGCGGCCTGTTCGGGGGTCAGCCGTTCCGACACCACGCCGGGGCGGCTTTCATTGGCGCAGTCGTATTTGCGATTGCAGTAGTTGCACTGGATGTTGCAGGCTGGCGCGACGGCGACATGCATCCGGGCGAAGTAGTGGTGCGCCTCTTCGGAATAGCAGGGGTGATCCTTGACCTTGGCCCAGGTCGCCGGATCCATATCCTCGGGCGCATCGGACGATCCACATGCGCCCGAGGTGCAGCCCTCGGCCTCCATCGCCTTGGCCAAGGCGTCCTTGGACCCGACAGACAAGCCTTGGAGTGAGACGATATCGGCGGGCATGACGTTTCCTCTGCTTTGGTGCGGGCAATCCTGAAGTTACGAGCAAACAGCGTGCCAAACGCGCATCCCAATGAAACCATGCGCTTTTCGCCATCACATCGGCGTGTCGATTGTCGGATAGGTCACAATGGATGCTTCACGCCGCAAGAAAGGGGCCAGCACCCGGCGCGGCGCTGCCCCCCTTCCCCGCTGCGGACGGGCGATCAGATCTTGCGGATCTCGATGCCGTGCTTTTGCAGCGCGTAAGCGATCTGGCGCGGGGTCATGCCCAGCAGGCGCGCGGCCTTGGCCTGGACCCAACCGGCCTCTTCCAGCGCGGCGATCAGTTCCTCGCGGGCGGTGTTGGCGGTCTTGCGGCGCACCAGCGGTGGTTCGGGCGTGGCCGGGGGGCTTGTCGGGGCGGCTTGCCGCGCCATGGGCGCCACCATCCGGCCCGACGACAGGCCGCCGATCAACGAGCTGCCATCCTGCAGGCGCCACAACTCGGAGGACAAGCATGAGCCCTGCTCGCAAGCCAGTTCGCGGCCCAGCACGATCTCGCCATCCGACAGTGCGGCGGCGCGGTTCACGCAGTTTTCCAACTCGCGCACATTGCCGGGGAACTGGCATTTGCAGATCTTTTCGAACGCGTCGGGGGCAAAGCGCACATGCGTGCCGTTGGACTTGTTGAACCGATCAAGAAACAGTTGCGCCAAGGGCCGGATATCGCTTTTCCGGTCGCGCAGCGGCGGCAACACGATGGGCACGACACAGATGCGGAAATAGAGGTCGGCGCGGAAGTCGCCCTTGGCCACGGCATCCTCGAGGTCGCGATTGGTGGCCGCGACGATGCGCACATCGACCTTCATGGTGCGCGATCCGCCGACCCGCTCGAACTCGCCCTCTTGCAGGACACGCAGCAGTTTGGTCTGAAACGACGGGCTGATCTCACCGATCTCGTCCAGGAACAAGGTGCCCCCGTCGGCCATCTCGAACCGCCCCTTCTTGAGGGTATTGGCACCGGTAAAGGCCCCCTTTTCATGGCCGAACAGCTCGGATTCCAGCAAGGTTTCGCTCAGCGCGGCGCAATTGACCCGGATGAACGGGCCATCATGGCGCGGCGATCCGGTGTGTACGGCGCGGGCGAACAACTCCTTGCCGGTGCCGCTTTCGCCCCGCAGCAAGACGGGCGTCTTGGTCACGGCAACACGTTTGACCTGCGCGATGACATCGCCAATGGCCGCGCTGTCGCCGACGATGCCATCGACACTGACCGGCGTCGCGCCGCCGCCACGTTGTTCGCTGGCGGTTTGCAACAGGCGCCGCGTGTCGTTGAGTGCGCGCTCGCGATCCCGCGCAATGCGACGGCGAAAGCGCAGCGCCTGTTCCAGCAGCGAGGCGACCATGGTCAGCACCCGCACATCCAGATCCGACAACCCCGCGCGCAAATCGTCATGGCTGCGATAGGCCGCCAGAACGCCAAGGACAAAATGGCTTTGTTCCGGGTCGCGCACTGGCACCGCGATCAGGGTCTGGCCCTGCCCGCGCAGGCGTTCCGGCACGGCCTCGGGGCCGAATTCCTCGGCCAGGTCGAACGCCACCAACGGCACGCCCGAGCGAAACACGATACGCGCCACCGCATCGGGCAGCACGTCGGCAGGCGGTGCCGTCTCCGTGCGCACAAAGGCGGTCGCGGCGATGACATAGGGGTTCACCCTGCCCTTCGTATCGGGGCCGGGTTCGGACAATAGCGCCAGAACGCCGTGGCGCAGGTCAAGGAAGGACGACAACACATTCAGGATTTCGGGCAAGACTTCGATCGGGTCGGGTGCCGCCGAAAAGCTGCGCGCGATCTCGTAAACGGCATCCAGCGCAAGGCGATCGGTCTGTCGCGCCGCGCGCCTGCGTTGCGCCTTGGCCGAGAGCGCGCTGCCCCTGGGCGTTTCGGTCGAATTGCTGTCAAACGTGGACGCGACCATTGTCGGACCCTCCAACCTGTCAAGCGTAGCGAGCACTTAGCGGTTAATCGCTGCGCCGCCCGCTACATCGGGCGGCAATGCTGCACTTGCACAGTGTGCCCCATCTCGGATGGGTCTGCATGGGGGGCGGCCCGGAACGCGGCCACTTGGCACAGTTCAGCCAAGTGGCGTGCAGCGGTTGCACAAGCCTTTGGCAGAGTTGAGCGCAACCGGCCAGAAATTGACCGCTTAAGAACCCCTTGGGCACTCGCCGGCACCGCCACTCAGCCAGAGGCCGCTTTGCGCTGACGCTGGTACGAGGATTTGATCCCGAGGTTCGAGCGGTACTTGGCCACCGTGCGCCGCGCGATCTTGAGGCCGGCGCGGCGGGCGAGCGCCACGATGGCATCATCGCTGAGCGGCGTGGCGGGGTCTTCGGCGCGGATCGTGTTTTGAACGAAGTCCAAGGCATGATCGCGCGACACTGCCGCGCCCCCCCCGGTCGCCGCGACCGAGCGGGCGAAAAATGCGCGCAGCGGCAAAGCGCGGGTCGGGGTCTGGATCATCCGCCCTGACACCGCGCGGCTGATGGTCGAGGAATGAAGGCCCAGTTCGGCGGCCACATCCTCGAGCGTCAGGGGCGTCAGATGCACCGGCCCGTGATCGAGGAACCCCGTCTGCCGCGCCACCAGAACCGCCGCCGTGCGCAACAGCGTATCGCCGCGCCGCTCAAGCGCCTGTGCCAGTGCGCGCGCCTCGGCCAGAGCTTTCTTGCGCTGCTGGCGCGCTTTGGGATCGACCTCACCCTCGGGGGTCTGATCCTCCATCACCGTGATCGTGGGCGAGGTTTCGCGGTTCAATTCCACGGTCCAGCCCTCGGGGCCGCGGGTGGCGATGACATCAGGCGGAAAGACCGGCTGCGGCACATGATCAAAGGCCAAGCCCGGCTTGGGGTTCAAACCGCGGATCTGTGCGACGATGTCGGGAATGTCGGCAGGCTCGCAATCGCAACGCTCGGCCAAGACTTCCATCTTGCGCTCGGCCAACAGGTCAAGATTGCGGATCAGCATCTCGACCTCCCATGTCAGGATATCCGCGTCGCGCGCCTGGATCAGCAGGCAATCTGACAGCGAGCGCGCGAACAGGCCCACAGGCTCGAAGCCTTGCAAGACGGCCAGCACCTGCTCGGCCTTGGCCTGCGGCACACCGGCCAGCAGCGCGATATCCTCGACCGGTTGACCCAGCCAACCCGTGGGTTCCAGCGCCTCGGCAAACCGCAGGGCGATCATCCGGTCCGGCGCGACGGCAAAGGCCAGCTCGATCTGTTCGACCACATGCGCCATCAGGCTGGGCCGGTCCGAGGCGACGGCGGCCACCGCGTCGAATTTCGGCCCACCGCGCGCGGCAAAGGCGCGGGGCGGCGCGTAGCACACGAAAGGGTTCGATTGCGCCTTTTCAGTCAGGTACTCCGACAGATCGGACGACAACATGCCCAGGATCGCCAGCGAGTGCAGCATCTGGCCGCTCATCTGCATCGTCTGGCGGTGTGTCAGGCTCTGGACCAGTTCCATGGGTGTCAGCCTCCCATTCGTGGAAATGCGTGTCTCGGAAAAAGGGGGGCCAGGTTACGATGCACGGCAAACCCCTGCGACCGTGGCGACCGAGGGCGCGGGGTGTCCGTGCCCCGTCTTGCCCTCCGTAACCGAGGCGATGCGCCCGTCCTGCAAGGTGACGACCCGATCGCACAGGCGGCGCACCTCTTCGGGGGCGTGGCTGATATAGATCATCGGCACCTGCGTGCGCTCCTGCACGCGGGCGATCAGATCAAGCGTGCGCGCCTTCAGGCCCGGATCCAGCGCCGAGACAGGTTCATCCAGCAGCAGCAAATCCGGCTCGGCCATCAGCGCGCGGGCGATGGCGGCGCGTTGCCGCTCGCCGCCCGACAGGCGGCCGGGGCGCGCATGCAACAGGCCGCGCAGATCGAGCGCGTCAATGACCTCGTGCCAGAACTCGGTGCCGACATTGCGTGCCCCATAGGCAAGGTTGCGCGAGACCGACATATGCGGAAACAGCAGCCCGTCCTGGAACACCACGCCGATGCCGCGCTGCGCCGGGGGCACATGGATGCGCCGCGCACTGTCATAAAGCGCCCGCCCCCTGAGCGAGATGCAGCCGCGTGTGGGCCGCACATGCCCCGCAAGGCACGAAAACAGCGTCGACTTGCCCGAGCCCGACCGCCCGATCAGCCCGCTGATCCCCTGCGCGGGCAGCGACAGGTCGAGGCTCAGTTTGAAATCGCCCTGGGTATGGCGCAGGTGGATGTCGATCATGCGCGGGCCTCCATCGGGGTCATCTTGCGCGCGATCGCCTCGGAGGCCAACAGCGCCGCCCCAGCCAGCGCCAGCGACAACAGGCACAGGCGCATCGCGTCAGCCTCGCCGCCCGGGCTTTGGGTGACGGTGAACAGCGCCAGCGGCAGGGTCTGGGTGCGGCCGGGGATGTTGCCGGCCAGCGTGATCGTCGCGCCGAACTCGCCCACCGCGCGGGCAAAGGCCAGCGTGATACCGGTCAGGATGCCGGGCGCCATAAGCGGCAGGGTGACGGTGACGAAGATCCGCGCCTCGGACGCGCCGAGGCTGCGCGCGGCGCGGGCATAGCGCGGGTCGATCGCCTCGGCCGATTGGCGGATGGCGCGCACCATCAGCGGAAAGCCCACGACCGCGCAGGCGATCACCACCGCCTGTGCGCTGAAGGCGATGCGGATGCCGAACCAGTCGTAGAGCAGCGCACCGACCGGCCCGTTGCGGCCCAGCAGAACCAGCAGCAGATAGCCCAGCACCACGGGCGGCAGCACCAGCGGCAGATGCACCACCGCATTCAGCAGGCCATGGCCAAAAAACCGCCGGCTGCCCAAAAGCCAGCCCAAGCCGATGGCCAGCGGCAGCGACCACAGCACCGCCTGCGCCGAGGCCGTCAGCGACAGGCTGAGCGCCGTCATCTCGGGTTCGCTGAGGCCCAGCATCAAGGCCGCCCCGCGACGGCGAGAAAGCCGTGCGCCGCCAGAACCGCGCCGCCCTCGGGGCTTTGCAGATAGTCCAGCAGGGCCGCCGCGCCCTCTGGGTCATCGCCCTGCATCACCGGGGCGATCAGGTAGCGGATCGGGGGGTGTGCGTCAGAGGGGATGTCCCAAACCACGCTGACACCCGCAACGCCCGCCGCGTCGCTGGCATAGACCAGACCCAAGGCCGCCTCGCCCCGCGCGACGGCGGTGACGGCCGCGACCGTGTTGCGCATCGGCACAAAGGACGGTTCGATTGCAGGCCACAGGCCCAAACTCTCCAGCGCGGCCTGCCCATAGGCGCCCACCGGCGCGCTTTGCGGATCGGCCATGACGAAACTGTCGCCCTCCAGCCGCGCGGCGATGCCCTCGGGGGTCAGCCCCCCCGCGCCCTCTGGGGCGATCAACACTAGGCTGTTGGACATCAGCACCGACACGCTGTCGGCCTCGATGAGGCCCGCCTCGACCAGATGGTTCATCCATCGCGGGTTGGCCGACAGAAACAGATCGGTGGACCCGCCCTGTTCGATCTGGCGCGCCAGAACGCCCGAAGCGGCATAGCTGGTGATCGCCGGCAGGCCGCTTTCGGCCAAGGCCGCGTCCAGCGCCCGCCCGGTCGAGGCGGCAGCCAGCAGCATCGGATCGGCCAGTGCCGCGCCGGGCAGCGTCAAGAACAGCGATACAAGCAGGCGAAACATTGGGGGCTCCTTCAGGGATGTGTGGGTGCGTCTGGATGCTCCCAGACGACTTCGCCGGTGCGGCGGCACACGCTCAGGCAGGTGCCGCAATAGGTGCAGGTGGCAGGCGCGAAGGTGACGCGGTCCTCGACGTCGAACTTGAAACACCCGCCCGGACAGATCCGCGTTAGAACCCGCAGCGCGGCGCTATCAGTCGCACGCGGGCGCAGGAAGACACGCGCGCCCTGCGCCCAAAGCGCCTGCGCGGTCCCCGCGCGCCCCTCTGGCGTGGTGTCATACATCGCCCCGACCCCGCCCTATTTCACCGACAGGGTCAGCTGATCGAGGCCGACAAAGCGCGCCTTGCGCTTGGCCTCTTCATCGCGGAACACCTTGAAGACCTTTTCCTTATGCGGCGTGCTGGTGACGAAATCGCCATGCGCGCGCTTGAGAATCCTGCGGCAGGCCAGAAAGATCTGCTGTTGGTCCTGCCCGTCGAAATCGGCCTCGCGCAGGTAGGTGCCAAAGCGTTTCATAATGTGCAGCCGCGAGACATTCACCACCGCCTGATCGAACGGCAGCAAAAGGTAGGTAAAGATCTCTTCGGCCGAAGACAGGCAGGCGATATGCGCCAGCACGTCGGCTTCGCGGTCTTCCATGGACATTTTGTAGTCTCCTCGCGGGGCAGTGGGACGGATCAGTGCGGCACGTCGGGGTTATTGGGCGACAGGGCGGGCGGGGCCAGCGAGACGGCCGGGGGAGTCTTGGCGATGATCCGGGCGACCATGCGGCGCAGATCCTCGGGCGTGGCCAGACGCTTGGCCTTGACCGCGTGGCGGCGCAGCAGCGGGCGCAGGCATTGCGCCATCTCTTCGGTCGCGGGCAGACCGGCCTCGGCCAGCGCGGCGCGCAGACCGGCGATGCCCGAATGCTTGCCGATGACGATCTGACGTTCGCGCCCAAAGCGGCCCGGCGCGCAGCGCGGGTCTTCGTAGGTGTCGGCCTGTTTCAGGATCGCATCGACATGGATGCCGCATTCATGGGCAAAGGCCATGGCCCCGGTGATCGGCTTGGCGGGCGGCAGGGCACGCCCCGAGGCCTCGGCCACCACCGCAGACAGCGCGGGAAAGGCGCGCAGGTCCAGCCCGGTTTCGATATCATTGGCCGCAAGCGCCGCGCCGACCTCTTCCAGCGCAGCGTTGCCAGCGCGTTCGCCCAGGCCGTTGACCGTGACCGACAGATGCGTGGCCCCGGCATGGGCGGCCATGATCGTGTTGGCCGTGGCCATGCCGAAATCGTTATGGGCGTGCATCTCGATGGGCAGGGGCACACGGGCCGCCAGATCCGACACCAGCCGATAAGTGGCCATCGGATCAAGGATGCCCAGCGTATCGGCGATGCGGAAGCAGATCGCGCCCGCCGCTGCCGCAACCTCGGCCAATTGCACCAGAAAGTCTGGGTCGGTGCGGCTGGCATCCTCGGCCCCGACGGAGACCTCGAGTCCCCGGCTGGCGGCGCAATAGACCAGCGCGGCGGTTTCACGCAGCGCCCAGTCGCGGTCGGCGCGCAGCTTGCCCGCAAGCTGCCGGTCCGAGGTGGGCACGGCGAAATGCACCCGCCGCACCCCGGTTTTCTCCGCCATATCCAGATCGGCCAGCCGCAACCGGCACCACACCACCGGCACGGCACGGGTCAGTTGCGCGGCCAGCGCACGGATCTCGGCGACTTCGTCATAACCCATGGCCGCGACGCCCAGCTCGATCTCGGCCACGCCGACCCGGTCCAGCGCCCGCGCGATGGCGCGTTTTTCACGCGAGGAGAACGCCACGCCTGCGGTCTGCTCTCCGTCGCGCAGGGTGGTGTCGCAGATGGCCATCCGGGTCATGGGCGTCTCCTTTCATTCAGGTATAGTCAGGGTTGAAGGCGACGGGCGCGGCCCCATCGCCCGACCAGAAAGGCGACATCGCGCGCAGGCCCGCGATGATGCCCGGCATGACGTCGAGGACGCGGTCGATCTCCTCGGCCGTGCTCTCATGGCTCAGCGAAAAGCGGATCGCGCCGTGCGCGGCGGTAAAGGGAATGTCCATCGCGCGCAGCACATGCGACGGCTCGAGCGAGCCCGAGGTGCAGGCCGAGCCAGAGGACGCGGCGATGCCCGCCTGGTTGAGCTTGAGCAAGATCGCCTCGCCCTCGATGAACTCGAACGCGACGGTGGCGGTGTTGGGCAACCGATCGCGCGGATCGCCGGTGACGAAGCAATGCCCGACCCGTTGCACAAGGCCCTGTTCCAGACGGTCGCGCAGGGCGGCCATGCGCGCGCCATCCTCGGCCAGCGTCGCCATCGCGATTTCAGCGGCTTTGCCCATGCCGATGATGGCGGGCGCATTCTCGGTGCCGGCACGGCGGCCGCGTTCCTGATGCCCGCCGCGCAACAGCGGGCGAAACCGCGTGCCCTTGCGCAGGTACAGTGCACCGACGCCCTTGGGGCCATGAAACTTGTGACCAGACAACGACAGCATGTCGATATCGGTGGTCTTCACGTCTATGGGCAGCTTGCCCGCCGCTTGCACCGCATCGGTATGAAACAGCGCACCGACGCCATGGGCCAGTTCGGCCAGACCATCGACGGGAAACACGGTGCCCGTCTCGTTATTGGCCCACATCAGGCTGACGACGGCAACGCGTTCGCTGAGCGCGGCGCGGTAGGCATCCAGATCCAGCCGCCCCATCGTGTCGACGGGGATGTGGTGCACAGTGACGCCCTCGTGCTTTTCCAGCCAATCGCAGAGCGACAGGATCGCGGGATGTTCCACGGCCGAGGTGATGATCTCGGACCGGCCCGGCTGCACCTGCAGCGCCGAACGGATGGCGGTGGTGTTCGATTCCGTCCCGCCCGAGGTGAAGATGATCTCGTGATCGAACTCCGCCCCGATCAGCGCCTGCACGCTTTGCCGCGCCGTGCGCAGCGCGCCGCCAACCTCGGCCCCGAAGGCATGGATCGACGAGGCATTGCCGAACTGCTCGGTGAAATAGGGCAGCATGGCCTCGACGACCTGCGGCAAGACGCGGGTTGTGGCGTTGTTATCAAGGTAGATCGGGGCCATCCGGGTGCTCCTCACACCTTGGTCGCGGGCATGACGCGGACGGGGCGGCCCAGCGTCTCGATGATCTTTTCCTGAAGGCCGCCAAGGGTATGGCCGACCAGCTGGCAGGCCGCGCAGGCCCCGGACAGACGCACGAGGACGCGCGCGCCTTCGATATCGACCAGTTCCACGTCGCCGCCATCGGCCTGAAAGCTCGGGCGCATCTCTTCAATGATTTTTGCCACCAGAATGGCCTCTTTCGCGGGGCTGAGGGCAGGCGCGGGCGCGGCCTCGGCCACATCCGGCGCGGGCATGGCGATCTGCACAGGAGTGGGCGGCTTCGGGGCGGGCGGCGTGTCGGGTATGACAAAGCCCTGCGCCTTTTGCGGCGCAGGCGCGACGCCAAAGACATAGGCATCGGCGGCTGCAATCGCGCCCTCGGCGACCATGGCGGCGTTGGTCTCTGCCAACAGTTCTTCCAACGGCTCGCGGCACGAACTGCACCCGGCCCCCGCCTTGGTGTAGAAGCTGACCATTTCCAGCGTCGTCAGCTTGTTGGTGCGGATCGTGCGTTCGATCAGGCCGGCATCGATGCCGAAACACTTGCAGATCAGCGCACCCTCTTCATGGTCATCCTCGGCCAGATCCTCGCCGGTATAGGCGGCGACGGCGGCGCACAGCGCCTCTTGCCCCATGACGGAACAATGCATTTTCTCGGGCGGCAGACCGTCGAGGAAATCGGCGATGTCCTGGTTGGTCAGCCGCCGTGCCTCGGCGATGGTGCGTCCGATGACCAGTTCGGTCAAAGCCGAGGACGAGGCAATCGCCGAGCCGCAGCCAAAGGTCTGAAAGCGCGCGTCCTGGATGATGTCGGTCTCGGGGTCGACCTTGAGCATCAGTTTCAGCGCATCGCCGCAAGACAGGCTGCCGACCTCGCCCACCGCGTTGGCCTCGGCCAGCACACCGGCGTTGCGCGGGTTAAAGAAGTGGTCCTTGACCTTTTCGCTATAGTCCCACATCGCGGCGCCCCCTCAGCAGAACGACTTACCGCAGCTGCACGAGCTGTTGGCATTGGGGTTCTCGAACACGAAACCGGAGCCTTCGAGGCTGGTGATGAAATCGATGGTGGTGCCGGCCAGGTGCATTTGGCTTTCGGGGTCGATCAGCACGGTCACCTCGCCCGCCTCGATCAGAACATCGTCGGACTGGCGTTCCAACTCCAAGGCCATGCCGTATTTGAGACCGGCGCAGCCGCCGTCCTGAACCATCAGGCGCAGCCCGGCCACGGGCCGACCGGCCCCGTCGATGGCCGTTTTGATCGCCGTGCGGGCGGGTTCGGTGATCTCGATCATCTGCGTGTCTCCTGTCGGGTGTGTTGGCATTCAAGCTTGCTGTAGCAAGTTGCGTGCCAAGTCGGATGTGGATTGCAGATCAAAGGTTTGCGCTGGATCACGGGCATTGGCGACGCAACAATGACAGGAACGCGACAGCCACAATGGAGCGCTTAACCGTCGGCGTCTTCGTCTGCGCGGTCGATCTTGTCGCGCAGCCACGCACCGCCGAAACGGTCGGTCGGGTCCAGCGCCGCCGCCTTGGACAGGGCCGCGCGCGCGGTTGCCAGATCTCCGCTGCGCGCCGCGCAATAGCCAAGGCCGATCTGCGTCTGAAGGTAGAGGCCGGGGGCGAAGGCATGGGTGGTGAATGGCGCGTCGTCTGGCGAGACATCGGCCCAATCGGCGGCCACGTTCAGGCGGCGCGCGTAATGCGCCAGCAGCGCCTCGGCCTGGGCACGGGCGGCGGGGTAGTCATGCGCATGAAAATAGAAGCGATAGGCCGCAAGCCGCACCTCGGGCTCATGCGGGGCAACCGCCAACGCGCGGGCGATGGCGGCGGCACTTTCAGCGGGGCGGCTGCGCGCGGCGGCGGCCCCGGCCAGCAGGGTCGGCAGGTCAGGCGTTGCCCCCTCACTCGAGGGGCGCATGACTTTGGCAGCCCGACGGGCAGACCCGCGCGCAGGCCCCGCAGCCGATGCACTCCTCCGCCGCGACCAAGCTCATCACGGATTTGACGATCTCATCCTCGACATCGTCATATTCGTCGGTGCAGGGGCGCACGATGCCGCCATCTTCAATCAGGCCGCACAGCGTCATCACCCCGCGACCACAGACCTTGAAGCAGCGGCCGCAGCCGATGCATTTATCGGGATCGATGGCCATCAGGAACTCGGGCACATAAGCGCCCCCGCCACGGGTATAGGCAAGTTTCGGCATGGCTTAGGCCTCTGCTTTCCTGGCGGCTTTCAGATCCTTGCGCGCGGCGCTGAGATCCTTGAACAGGTCGAATGTGGCGGCGGCGACCTCGGGTATCTTTTCCCAATCGGTCGGAAGTTCTTCTGCAAGATCATGCAGGTTCATCTTGGCCTCCGTCGCGCGCATGGACAGTTTCCGCACCCGCTTTTCCAGGTCTTCAAGACACATCTGGTGGCTCCTTTTCTTGGGGCGGCGCGGTCAGGCACGCGCTGCGTCGGGATAGGCGTCGATGACCGCGACGGCGCTGTCGATCAGTGCGTCACCGGCCTCGGCCAGCTTGGCCCAGCTTTCAAAGCCGAACCGATGCACGTCGCGCAGATGTTTCGACACGACCACCAGCTTGCCCGCGATCAGCACGATCCGGCCAAAGCCCTCGTGGCTCATCTTTTGCATCTGGCTGGCCATGCAGCCCGAACGCTTTTCGATCATCAGGCCGATGGCATCGTAGAACTTGGTGATGCGCCACAAGACATCGGGGTCGGGGTCGCCGATGATGGGGATGTCGCGGCGCTCCTCGCGGGTGACGATGAACTCGGCCATCAACTCGGCGTCGTCCTTGCCATCCCACTGGCCATAGCTGTCCTCGGCCCGGATCACGGCGGCCAACTGGGTTAGGAAATCGCTGTCGATCATCTGGCCGCCGCGCGCCTCGAGAGCATCGGTGGTCATTGCGCCCACTCCCGTTCATCCGTGAAATCGCGCTTCTGATGCGTGCCGAGGATCTTGCGCAAGAAGGGTGGCGGCGTGCCGTTCAACATCTCTTGCACCTGGTCCAGGAGGTCCGAAATCGGCTCGGGTGACTTGCGCTTGATCGGGTGGATGCCGGCCTTGACAACCTTGGCCGCCGACGGCCCGCCGATGGCCAGCGCGAACAGCAGCGCGCAGCCGTCCAGCGCCTCGACCTTGGGGGTGATCTTGTCATCCTGATCGTCGTGCTTGCCCTTTTGCGCCGTCACATCGCCGAACTCATGCGCCGCGACAAAGCGGTTTCCGGTTTTCCAGACCTCGAAGATCGCGAATTTCCGGGCCGAGCCGAAATGCGCATCAAGGTGGACCAGATCGTTGGTGGCAATGGCGACACGCAGGGGCGTCTCACCCGGTGCCGGCCCTGACGTCTCAATGACGCGCAGTGTGCGAGACATGGTCGAATTCCTCCGGGATGGGGGCCGCGCCGAAATCTTCAGGACGCGAGCGGTGATGTTGGGCGAGAACGGTATTGGCGATCTCGTACAAGAAGGCGCGGGTGCCACGGTATCCGACGCGGCAGATGTCCTGCGCGCCGAGCTGATCGAAAATCGGAAAGCCCACGCGCAGCAGTGGCCGGTGCAGGGCGTGGGCGGCGTGGCGGCCATGGCTGTGGGTCAGCAGGATCTGCGCGCCAGCCTCGCCCGCGCTACGCTCGAAATCGCCCAGATCGCCGAGGATCACTTCGGGGATGGGCAGGTGTTCGATCAGCGGCGAATGCTGCGAGGTGGTGACGGAGGTCACGATCTCGGCCCCCATGCTGGTCAGCGCCCCCGACAGGGAAAACAGCAGATCGGGGTCGGCACCGATGGCGACCTTCAGGCCACCGGTGTGGAAATGCGCATCCAGCGCGGCGTCAAGCAGTCGCGCGCGATCCCGCTTGATCGGGGCGGGCGGGTCCTGCTGGCCCGACAGCGACATCAGCGTGCGCACGAAGGCATCGACCGAGGTCAGCCCGGTGACAGAGGGGAAGACGCCGTGCGGCACATAGGTCCGTTCCTCCAGTAGCTGCGCGGCCTTGCGCATCGACTCGCCCACCGCCAGCGTGAAGCCGCTGCGCGACATCGCCGCGATATCCGCAAGCGCGGTGCCACCCAACGAGGTGCCCTGCCAATCCTCCGACACATGCCCATCAAGCGAGGTCGAGATGTCCGGCAAGACAATGGGGGTCAGGCCGAAAGACCGGATCAGGCGTACGAGTTCCTCGATATCGGCGGGGGTCAGGTGCGATCCGCACAACAGGTTCACCTGGCGAAGGATCGGGTCGCGCCAGACCGGATCGACCTCGGGTACCAGCATCTCGATGATCGCCTCGACCGCCTTGGCCCAGCCATCCTGCATCGCGCCGTCGAAATCCGGCGTCGAGGCATAGACGACCTTGGTGTCGGCGAAATCGCTGCGGCGCGACAGGATGTCGGCCAACTCGCCCGGCACGTCTTCGCCCCGCGTTTCGGTCAGCGCGGTCGAGGCGATGCCGATGAAGCGTGGCGCGGATTTGCGGCGCAGGTTCTCGATCGCCTCTTCGATCTGGTCGGACCCGCCAAGGATGGTCGAGACCTCGTTCATCGCCGTGGTCTGCAACGGCACCGCTTCCTTGAAATGGCGCACCAGATGCACCATCGCAAAGGCGGTGCAGCCTTGGCTGCCGTGAAACAGCGGGATGGATTTCTCGATCCCCAGATAGGCCAAGGCAGCCCCCAGCGGCGCCGAGGATTTCAGCGGGTTGGTCGACAGCGCGCGCTTGGGGTGGGTCAATCGGGCCATGTCAGCAATCCTCGAAATCGGTGGCGGAGGACTCGAACCCGCCGAGGTGCACAGGGCAGCCAGGGGGATCGGCGGGCGCGGGCGCGGGCGGCACATAGGCCACGGGCCGCGCGGCCCCGGCGGCGATGCCCGTCGCGGGGCAGGTGCCGGCATGCGGCGGCAGAACCCGCCCCCCGGTCAGGGGCGCGTCCCAGGGGGCGGGGCCGCGCAGTTCGTCCCACATCGGATTGTTGATCGAGCGGTCGATGGCGCGCACCAGATCGACCATGCCCATGTAGCCCGCGTAGGGTTCGTGCTTTTCCTGGTTCACATCGACCCAGGGCACCTTGGCCTTTAGGGCGACGAACTGGCTGCGCCCGCCCGACATCAGCACATCGGCCCCGGCCTCGCGCAGCAGGCGATACATGTCCTTGGGGGCCATGTTCTCGAACATGTGTTTGTCATCGCCCATGACGTCAATAACGCGATCCTTGTCTTCCTCGGTGGCCTTGCGCACCGAGGTGCCGACCACCTCCATCCCCAGCTCCTGAAGCGCGGCGACCACCGACCAGGATTTGTGCCCGCCGGTGTAAAGCAGCACGCGCTTTCCGGCGACGCGGGGGCGGAGCGGTTCCAGTTCCGCGCGAATGGCGGCCTCTTGCTCGGTGATCAGGGCCTCGCAGCGGTCGATCAGGTCAGGCGCCGCGCCCCGATCGACCAGCATGGCGCACATGGTGCGCAGCGCCTGCGATGTGTCGGAGATGCCGTAGAACGACCCCTCGAAATAGGGGATGCCGTAGCGTTCCTCCAGCTTGCGGGCGACGTTGATCAACGCCTTGGAGCAGACCATCATCGTCACGCGGGCGCGGTGCATCATCGCCACCTGCCGATAGCGCGCGTCGGCGGCGAGCGAGCCGAGGATGCGGATGCCGAGGCGGTCAAGCAGCGGCTTGACCTGCCACAACTCGCCGCTGAGATTGTAATCGCCGACGATGTTGATGTCGTAGGGCGTGACCTCTTGCGGTTCCACCGTGCCGATAACGTGATCGAGCATCGCCTCGCCCGCCAGCTTGTTGCCGAGGTTTTTCGACCCGACATAGCCCGGTACGTCGATGGGGATGCAGGGCGTGGCGAAGGTCTGCGTCGCGGCCTTGCAGACGGCGTGGATATCATCACCGATCAGTGCCGGAACGCAGGTGGAGTAGACAAAGACGGCGGGGGGATGGTGTTTCTCGACCACTTCGCGTATCGCGCGATAGAGCTTTTTCTCACCGAACCCCATGACGATATCGAGTTCCGTCATGTCGGTGGTAAAGCCCGTGCGATAAAGCTCCGATCCGCTGGACGCCGCGCCGCGATTGTCCCAGCCATTGCCCTCGCAGGCCAGCGGGGCATGGACCAGATGCGCCACGTCGACGATGGGCTGCAACGCGATCTTGGCCCCGTCAAAGGCACAGCCCCCCGCCGCAGCCCCGGGCACCAGCGGCTTGGCGCAACCCTTTTTGCGCTGCTGGTCGGATTTGCCGGCATTGGTGGCGCAGGCCGGTTCATTGAAGACATCGGTAATCTTGTTCTTCACGGCGTCGTTCATGGCACGGCCCCCTTGGTTCATGGGGAGTGCAGCAAGGAGTGTGCCAAGCCCCGCCGCCCCTGAAAGCAGGGCCTTCGCAAGCGAAGGGCGCGGCGGCTGTGTCACCTTCCCGACAATGGCGGTGTCGCATGCCCCGCCAAAGGCAAACCGGCGGGCCAAGGCCCGCCGGTCGCTATCGTGTCACGCGCTGATCAGCGCGTCAGATCAAAGCTGTAATCCGTGTCGCCGATCGACTTGGTGTCATCGTCGAGCTTGTCAAAGATCGTATCCAGCAGTTTGACCAGCACCGTCAGCGCCCCCTGGTAACCCCAGGTCGGGAAGCGGTGGTGGTGGTGACGGTCGAAGATCGGAAAGGTCAGCCGGATTAGCGGCGTGCCTGTGTCGCGTTCCAGATACTTTCCGTAGGAGCTGCCGATCAGCAGATCCGCCGGTTCGGTATCCAGCAGCGAGCGCATGTGCCACAAATCCTTGCCCGGCCAGACCTGACCCTGCTTGCCAAAGGGCGACGAGGCCAGCAGCTCTTTCATCTGGGCGGCCCATTCCTTGGACCCGTTGGTGGCCAGGCAATGGGTCGGCTCGCCGCCCAGTTCCATGACAAAACGCGCCATGCCATAGACAAAATCGGGGTCACCGAAGATCGCGAAAGTCTTGCCATGCAGGTAGGCTTGGCTGTCGGCCATCGCATCGACCAGGCGGCCCCGTTCTTTCCTGAGGCTGTCGGGGATCGCCTTGCCGGTCAACTCGCTGACCTTCATCAGGAATTCGTCCGTGGCCTGAACGCCCATCGGGTAGTGCAGGCTTGCGACCTCCTGCCCTTTCGAGGCGGCATAGGCCAGGGTCTTGGGCGTACAGTATTCCTGCATCGACAGGGTCGCCTTGGCATTGAGCGCGGCCTTGGCATCGTAAAGCTTGGTGCCACCGTCATACATCCGGAACTCGCCATCCGACGGCGTGTCGTACACGTCGGACACATCGCCGAGCATGGTGTAGTCGACGCCCATCTCGCCCAGCACGCGCGCGATCTCGCGGTTGTTGGCCACGGCGAACCCGTCGAAACCGGGGATGATGTTGATCTTGTCTGTGGCGACGCGCTCCTCCTTCTCCCAGAAATGGGACAAGATGCCTTTTTGCATGTTGTCGTAGCCATCCACGTGGCTGCCGACAAAGGCGGGCGTATGGGCGAAGGGCACGTCGAAATCCGCATCGACCGAGCCCTTCTCCTTGGCTTGCAGGATGAAGGAGTTCAGGTCATCGCCGATCACCTCGGCCATGCAGGTGGTGCTGACCGCGATCATCTTGGGGTCATAAAGCGCCTTGGTGTTCGCCAGACCGTCGACCATGTTGACCAGCCCGCCGAACACGGCCGCATCCTCGGTCATCGAGGACGACACGACCGAGGCCGGTTCCTTGAAGTGACGGCTGAGATGCGAGCGGTAATAGGCCACACAGCCCTGCGAGCCGTGCACAAAGCTCATGGTCCGCTCGTAGCCCGCGCTGGCAAAGACCGCGCCCAGCGGCTGGCAGGCCTTGGCCGGGTTGATCGTCAGGGCCGTGCGGGCGAGGTTCTTTTCCCGGTATTCCCAGGATTTCGTCCAATCGCCGATCGCCTGCACCATCGCGTCGGGATGGCCGCATTCGAATTTGACCTTCTTGTTTTCCAGCATCTCCTTGTATTCGGGCTGCTGAAAGAGGGGTGCGTGATCCAGCACCTTGTCTGCCGATTGAGGCATGGCTTTGATCCTTGCTTTTGGCCGTCCGCGTTCCGGGACGCGCCGGTGTCGAGGAAGTCGTGTCTTGATCGGGGCGGAGGGGGTCAGCCCCCCCGCCGGCCTGTCTCATTCGGCGGCGATGGCCGGTTTGTCCCAGGGGGCGTCAAACATGCCCCAGACGGGGTTGTTGATCGCCAGATCCATGTCGCGGGCAAAGATCGCGAACCCGTCATAGCCGTGATAGGGGCCGGAATAGTCCCAGCTGTGCATCTGGCGGAACGGGATGCCCATCTTTTGCACCGGGTACTTTTCCTTGATGCCCGAGCCGACCAGATCGGGGCGGATTTTTTCGATGAACTTCTCCAGCTCATAGCCGGTGACGTCATCGTAGATCAGCGTGCCTTCCTTCACGTAGTGGCCGGTGCGCTTGTAGTCGTCGCTATGGGCGAACTCGTAGCCGGTGCCGGCGATGACCATGCCCAGATCGTCATAGGCGGTGACGACGTGGCGCGGGCGCAGGCCGCCGACATAGAGCATCACCGACTTGCCCTCGAGGCGGGGCTTGTACTTGGCCAGCACCTCGTCGACGAGCGGCTGATACTTGGCGATCACCTTTTCGGCGTTCTCCTGGATCGTCTCGTCGAATTGCGCCGCGATGGCGCGCAGCGACGCCGCGATCTGGGTCGGACCGAAGAAGTTGTACTCCATCCAGCCGATGCCGTACTTCTCTTCCATGTAACGGCAGATGTAGGTCATCGACCGGTAGCAGTGGATGAGGTTCAGCTTGGCCTTGGGGGCACGCTCGATCTCGGCCAAGGTCGCGTCGCCGGACCAGTTGCCGACAACGTTCAGGCCGATCTCTTCCAGCAGGATGCGGCTGGCCCAGGCGTCACCACCGATGTTGTAGTCGCCGATGACATTCACATCATAGGGGCCGGCCTCGTAATCCTTGGCGGCACCTTCGCCCTTTTCGAACACCCAGTCGCGCACGGCATCGTTTGCGATGTGGTGACCGAGGCTTTGCGACACGCCGCGGAAGCCCTCGCAGCGCACCGGGACCATGGTCTTGCCGTGTTCCTTGTGCTTTTCGCGGGCAACCGCCTCGATGTCGTCGCCGATCAGGCCGATCGGGCATTCCGACTGGATCGTGGTGCCCTTGGACAGCGGGAACAATTCCTCGATCTCGTCGATCGTCTTGGCCAGCTTCTTGTCGCCGCCGAACACGATATCCTTTTCCTGGAAATCGGTGGTGAACTGCATGGTGACGAAACTGTCCACGCCGGTCGTGCCGGTGTAGTAGTTGCGCCGCTGCGACCACGAATACTGACCGCAACCCACGGGGCCGTGGCTGATATGGACCATGTCCTTGACCGGCCCCCAGACCACGCCCTTGGACCCGGCATAGGAACAGCCGCGCACCGTCATCACGCCGGGAACCGACTTGATGTTGGATTTCTGCGTGTCGCATTTCGAGGCGATGCCCGTCGTGGGATCGGGCGCTTCGTCACTGGCGGTGGACACCGTCAGGTGCTTGGCGCGGCGTTTGCGGGCCTTGGCGGGATAAGCGTCGAGGACTTCCTCGATAAGGCTTTCAAAGTCTTCCGGCCCGGCTGCGTGATCTTTGGCCATCCTTTTGGCTCCTTCTCACTGGTTCGAGGGATGGGACGGGCCAGGCCCGAGGGGCGCGGCCCGGGACGGCTCAGACCGCTTCTTCGGTCTTCGCGATGGCCGCGAGGCGTTCTTCCTCGGATTGCATGATGCCGAAATCGAGCAGCATCTGTTCCAACTCTTCCATTGTGATCGGGGTGGGGATCACGCCCTTGCCGGAGTTTTCATGGATCTTGCGGGCCAACTCGCGGTATTCGTCAGCCTGCTTGCTGTCGGGGGCATACTGGATGACCGTTTCGCGGCGCAGTTCGGCATGCTGCACAATGTTGTCGCGCGGCACGAAATGGATCATCTTGCAGCCCAGCTTGGCGGCCAGCGCCTCGGCCAATTCCAGCTCGCGGTCGGTCTGCCGCTCGTTGCAGATCAGCCCGCCCAGACGCACACCGCCCGAGTTGGCATATTTCAGGATGCCCTTGGCGATGTTGTTGGCGGCATAGAGCGCCATCATCTCGCCGGACATGACGATGTAGATTTCCTGCGCCTTGTTCTCGCGGATCGGCATGGCAAAGCCGCCACAGACCACATCGCCCAGCACGTCGTAAGACACGTAATCGACATCCTCGTAGGCGCCGTTTTCCTCGAGAAAGTTGATGGCAGTGATCACGCCGCGACCGGCGCAGCCGACCCCCGGCTCGGGGCCGCCGGCCTCGGTGCACTTGATGCCCTTGTAGCCGACCTTCATCACGTCTTCGAGTTCGAGATCCTCGACCGAGCCCATCTCGGCGGCGAGGTGCAGCACGGTGTCCTGCATCTTGGTGTTGAGGATCAGGCGGGTGGAATCCGCCTTGGGATCGCAGCCGACGATCAGGATTTTCTGGCCCATTTCAACGAGGGCCGCGAGGGTGTTTTGCGAGGTCGTCGACTTGCCGATGCCACCTTTGCCGTAAAAGGCAATCTGACGGAGTGCGCTCATGTCGGGGTCCTTTGCTCATTGCTTCAGTCTGGGTCGAGACGGTGCACGACCGCGCTCACGGACTGTTCAGCAGGGAGCGTGCCAAACTCCGATTTCCTTTATTTGCTATTATTATCAAGGCCCTGATCGGATCCCCCGTTTGGAGCATTTCCGACAAAGCTGTGCAACACGGCGAAAGCGTGTCGAATGTCGCAAACCCGCCGGGCCGCCGCTGCAAAGAAGAAACCCCGCCAGAGGCGATCTGGCGGGGTTTCAAGGGCGCTTGGCCGGTGGGCGATGGCGTCACTCGGCGGCGACGGCCTTGCCAAGGCAATGCAAGATCGCCTCGGGGCTGGTCTCGCCGTAGGGGTCGTCGGGACAGTCATCCATCAGGCCCGGTTCCTGGAACCAAGCCTCGATCACACCGTCATTCACGATCGCCGCATAGCGCCAGGATCGCATGCCAAAGCCAAGGTTGTCCTTGTGCACCAGCATGCCCATCCGCCGCGTGAACACGCCCGAGCCGTCGGGAATGACCTTGACCTTGTCGATCCCCTGCGCCTTGGCCCATTGATTCATGACGAAGGCGTCGTTGACCGACAGGCAATAGATCGCTTCGATGCCCTGCGCGCGGAAGGTGGCGAAGTTTTCTTCGAACCCCGGCAGCTGGTAGGTCGAGCAGGTGGGCGTGAACGCGCCCGGCAGCGAAAACAGGATCACGCGCTTGCCGGCAAAGTAGTCGGCGGTGGTCCTGTCCTGCCAGCGGAAGGGATTGGGGCCTTCGATGCTGTCATCCCGGACGCGGGTCCGGAAGGTCACGTCGGGCAGGCGGGTGTTGGCTTTCATCGGTCTCTCCTGTGGGTCTGTGTCGCCGGATCGCGCGGGGCTCAGGACGAGCCGCCGGGCGTTCCGGAAAAGCGCACGATCACGTCTTCGTCGCGGGCGATGTATTGGCAGGCCAACCGATAGCGCGGCGGGATATCGCTGGTCTCGGCATTCTCGATCTCTTGGGGGGTGATCTTTTGCAGCTCTTTCAGGCGGGCCTTTTCCTTTTCGGTCAGGGCCATGCCCATCTTGGGCTTGTCATCCAGCGTGCTGACCTCGATCAGGCACGACCCGCAATCACCATCGCCGCATTCGAACGGGATCGGGATCTTGTGTTCCTCGGCCAACGCGAGGATCGTCTTGGTGTTCCCGGCGACGGCGTAGACCGTTTTCGCCTTTTGCATGATCGGGGATTGGAAGGTGATGTTTGCCATGATGTGAGATCCCTTTCGGACCAGTTCGTGAAATCGGGATGCGGGGCGCGTGGGGCCCGCATGACGGTCGAAGCAAGGGCCATGCCAAGGATGCGGTCGGGACAGGCGCAGGGCTTAGGGCGCCGCGCAATCCAGCGGACGCGGGTCGGGCAGCGCCACGACCCGAACCGGGCGCGTATCGCCCAGCCGGTCCAGCCGTGCCGCCATGGCGGGCGACAGCATGATCTCGCCGTCATCCGCGATCATCATGACCGAGACGACGCCCATGTCGCGCGCGACCCTTGGCCAGTCGTCCCGACCTGCCACGCTGAGCGCCGTGGCCGCCGCATCCGCCCGCGCACCATTGGTATCCAGCACCGAGACCGACACGATATCGGACACCGGCGCGCCGCTTCGCGGGTCGAGGATATGGGCAAAGCGCTGGCCGTCATGGTCGAAATAGCGCTCGTAGTTGCCCGAAGTAAAAAGCACCTCGCCCGGTTGCAGCGACACGGCGGCCACAGCACCCCAGGCAAAGGGATCGCGGATCGCCACGCGCCAAGGCCGCGCGCCGTGGGCACCCATCACGTTCACGTCGCCGCCCGCGTTCAGCACCGCGTTCTGGATACCCTGCGCCGCCAGCGCCGCCGCTGCCATGTCCAGCGCCGCCCCCTTGGCAAAGCCGCCAAGGTCAAGCTGCACCGCCGGGTTGCACGACGTGATGCGGGTGCCGTCGATGTCCAGATCACTCATGCGCGGAGCGCGGTCGCGCAGGGCCGCGATGTCCGCAGGCGTGGGCGGCGCGCCGTGGGGCGGGGTGTCGGCATGAAACCCCCACAAGGCGATCAGCCCACCGATCGCAGGCTCGAACAGGCCGCCACTGGCGCAGGACAACGCCCGCCCTTGGCGCAGCACCTCGGCCAGCGCCGGGTCGACGTCAAAGGTGCGGCCCTCTGCAATGGCCGTGTTCAGATCGCCCAGCATGCCGGGCCGCCACGCGTGCCAATCGTCATGCATCTGCTGCAACATGCGCCCGACCTCGGCCGTGGCCGCCTGCGCCACGGCAGGGTCTTCGCCCCGGATCTCGATCTCGACGAGGGTGCCGAAAACATAAAGCGTCTCGCGCCACGGCGGCTGGTCTCGGGGCAGACGCAGCGCACCGGTGACCAGCACGGCCAGCACCAAAAGCCCGCCCATCGCCAGACGCCGTGCCACGGCCCGGGTCATGCCCCCTGCCCCGTGGCCTTGGGCAAGATGTCGACGATGGACAGATCCGCCAGAACCCGACCGCGCCGTTCGACCCGGCGCACCGGCCATAAGGACAGCGCGAAAACCGGCAGAGAAAGCCCCGCCACCGCCAGATCCGGCAGGCCCAGCGCCGTGAACAGCCCGACCGCCAGAACCAGCACAAGAGGCGGCACCAGATAGGCCGCACTGACCGCGCCCAGAAAGCCCCCAGCGGGGATCGCGACGACGACTTCGTCACCGGGCTGCACGCGGGCCCCCGACGGCAACGCAAGGCGCAACGGCGCGCTTGCCGCCAACTCGGCCAGCGCCCCGGTCGCGCAACCGGCCCGCGCCGCGCAGGCCGCACAGCCCGAGGCGCGGTCGATCTCGACCTCGATCACGCCACCCTCGACCGAGGCGACGCGCAAGGTCCGGCGCAAGACGCGCCGGTCCTCGAGGTCTTGGGTGGCGCTCATTCGTCGACCGCGATGATGCAGCCGTCCTCCATGCAGACCGACAGGCATTGCGGCAGGTCATGGTCGGGCTCGCATTCGGTGCAGGTGCCGGCGTTGATGAAGAAAACGCCTTTCTTCGGCACGATCGCGCCGGTCGGACAGATCGGTTCGCAATCCCCGCAAGAGGTGCAGAGATCGGCTACGATTTGCATGGCCATGGGAAAGATCCTTTTCGGTTGGTTTGCTTTGGGGGCGAGGGGTCAGCGGCTCAGCCCGGCCGCACCTTCACCGCGCCGCCCAACACTTGGCATTGGCAGGCGAGGCGATCATGGCGACCGGCGAGGTTTTCCTTGAGCACGCGCGTTTCCAGCGCCGAGGCCTCCGACAGGAACTCGGCCCCCTCGATTACATGGGTCATGCAGGTGCCGCATTCGCCTTCGCGGCAGCCATAGGTGATGCCGGACCCGATCTTTTCCGAGATCTCGATGATCCGTGTGCCAGAGGGCACGTTCACCGTCAGGGCGACATCGGTGAAGGTCAGTTTCGCGGTGGTCATCGCGGGCTCCTTTTCGGTGTGTTGGGTCATCGCGCCAGCAACGCGCTCATGTCGATTTCGCGCGCGATGGGGCGGTCCATCAGATGCGCCGCCAGCCGGCGGCCGAACTCACGGCAGGTCTCAAGTTCGTCCGCGGTGGGGTGCAACTTGAGGCGCAGCCCCTCTTCCGGGGTGCGCATCTTGAGGCCTTGCATCCGCGCCTCGACCATGCGCACGGCTTCGCCCGACCAGCCGTAAGACCCGAACGCCGCACCCAGCTTGCCCTTGGTCTCGATCTCGGACAGGCCCGACAGCAGATCCCAGATCGGGCGCACCGCGTCGCCGTTGATCGTGGGCGTGCCAAAGGCCAGCCCGTGGGCCCCTTCGATCAGATCGAGGAAGGACCGGCCCGCATCGTCATGCAGATCAAAGAGCGAGACGCGTAAACCGGGGGACTCGCTGGCCCCGGCATGGACGGCATGGGCCATCTCGGCGGTGGCGCCATAGGCGCTGACGTAAAAGATCAGCAGCGTCTTTTCGGCCCCATCCGCAGCCGGACGCGCGGCGACAAGATCGCGATAGCGGCGGATGTAGTCGCGCGGATCCGTGCGCAGGATCGGGCCATGCGCCGGGGCGATAAGGTCGAGCGCAAGCGGCTCGATCAGGTCGAGCGCCTCGGCGACATGGCGCCGGAAGGGGCGCATGATGTGGTCGAAGTAATAGTCGAAGGCGGCCCGGCAATCGCCGACCTCATCGTTGAACAGCCGCGCATCGCAATGGTGACAGCCCAGCAGGTCACAGGTGAACAGAAGATTCTGGTCCTCGACGTAGGTGCATTGGGTATCGGGCCAATGCACATAGGGCGTGGTCAGGAAGTGCAACGTGCGGTCGCCCAATGACACCGTGTCGCCCGTCGACACGTCGCGGATGCGGTAGCGGTCGAACTCATCCTTGAGGAGCGCACGCACCAGTTGCAGGCCGCGCGGCGAGACGCAGATCTCGACATGCGGCGCGCGGCGCAGCAATTCGGGCACGGCGCCGGTGTGGTCCGGCTCCAGATGGTTCAGGACCAGCGTGGTGATCTCGCCATAGCGCGCGACCTGTTCGAGGTTGGACAGAAAGGCCTCGGTGAACCCGGCCTTCACGGTGTCGATCACGGCAACGCCGTCGCTGCCGCGCACGGCATAAGCGTTGTAGGTCGTGCCGGTGGCCGCGCTCAGGGTCACGTCGAAGCTGCGCAAACCGGGGTCGAGCGCGCCGATCCATGTCACCCCGTCCGCAACGGGCACCGGGCCAAGCGGTGCCAAGCCGGATTGAACGGGCAATGTGGCGGGGGGCTGCACGGCGCGGAACTCCTGTCGCGGGGGCGTCAGGACGTGTGAAGCAAGAACCGTGCCAGCCTGCGCGCACCGTGTCGGCCGGGGCGGGCGACGGCACCGTCGGACAGGGGGGCCGACAAAATGTCAGGTTCCCCACATCCCACGTCGGAGATGGTCGCACATCAGCCGCCCTCCCCCCTGCCTGCGCAGCCCGGACCCGCTTGGCACGTGATTTGCTGCGTCCTTTGCGACGCCCCCAGCCCCGCACCGGGGGACCGCCTGTCATAAACGAAAGGCGCAAGATGCATGAATTCCTGATGATCCTTCTGGGCACCGCGCTGGTGAACAACGTGGTGCTGGTCAAATTCCTCGGGCTATGCCCGTTCATGGGCGTCTCGCGCAAGGTCGAAGCCGCCATTGGCATGGGCTTTGCCACCACCTTTGTTCTGACTTTGGCCGCCGCCGCCGGCTGGCTGGTCGAGACGCTGATCCTCGTGCCGCTGGACCTGGGCTATCTACGCATCCTCAGCTTCATCCTGGTGATCGCGGCCATCGTGCAGTTCACCGAAACCGTCATGCGCAAAGTGTCGCCGGGGCTGTTCCGCGCGCTCGGCATCTACCTGCCGCTGATCACCACGAACTGCGCCGTTTTGGGGGTTGCGCTGTTGAACATCCAACAGGGGCAAGGGTTTGCGCAAAGCCTGCTCTACGGCTTCGGCTCGGCACTGGGGTTCACTCTGGTGCTCGTGATCTTTGCGGGCATGCGGGAAAAACTGGCCGAGCTTGACGTGCCTGCGCCCTTTGCCGGGGCACCCATCGCCTTCATCTCGGCGGGGCTGCTGTCGATGGCCTTCATGGGGTTCGCCGGGTTGGTCCCGAACTGACGCGAAAGGAGCACGGACATGCTGACTGCCGCCGCATCCATGTCGGCCATGGGATTTGGCCTTGGGCTGGTGCTTGGGGTGGCCGCGCGCCGGTTCCATGTCGAATCCCCGCCTATCGTGGACGAGATCGAACAATTGATGCCCGGCACCAATTGCGGCCAATGCGGGTTGCCCGGTTGCCGCAGCGCCGCCGAGGCACTGGCCGTGGGCGAGGTGCCGGTGACGCTCTGCCCGCCGGGCGGCCGCGACCTGGCGGTGCAACTGGCCGAGATCACCGGCGTCGACCTTTCCCCCGCCGGATCGGGCGGGCTGGTCGAGGTCGAACCGATGGTGGCCTTCATCTTCGAGGATCATTGCACCGGCTGCACCAGATGCTTCAAGCGTTGCCCGACCGACGCGATCATCGGCGCGTCCAAGCAGATCCACACGGTGGTGACGGACGCCTGCATCGGCTGCAACGCCTGCATCGAGGTCTGCCCGACCGAGGCGATCATCCACCGCAGCAAGCCGCGCACCTTGCGCAACTGGTATTGGGACAACCCCGCTACCGCGGCGGATCGGCCCGGCATGGGGGGGGCGGCATGAGTTTCTCGCTCGCATCCCTGTTGCACCCGACGCAGATCTTTGCCTTGCGCGGCGGGGTGCACCCGGAAACCCGCAAATTCCTCAGCGCCGATTGCGCAATCGAGACGATGCCAATGCCGCCGCTGATCCGGGTGCCTCTGCAACAGCATATCGGGGTCGAGGCCGAGCCGATCGTGCAGCGCGACGATCATGTCCTGAAGGGGCAGTTGGTCGGCAAGGCACGCGGGCAGGTTTCGGCCAACATCCACGCGCCGACCTCGGGGCGGGTGATCGCCGTGGGCCATTTCACCGCGCCGCATCCCTCGGGGCTGCCGGTACCCACGATCACCCTCCGCCCCGACGGCAAGGATGAATGGGGCGAGCGCCTGCCCCGCCTGCGCCCAGAGAACGCCAGCCCCGAGGAGATCGCGCAGCAAGTCGCGGCCGCCGGGATCGTCGGCATGGGCGGCGCGACCTTTCCCGCGGCAGTCAAACTAGGCCTGCGCGACAAGTACCCGCTGCACACGCTGATCATCAACGCCGCCGAATGCGAGCCCTACCTGACCTGCGACGACCGCCTGCTGCGCGAACGCGCCGACGAGGTTGCCGACGGCGCCGCGATCATGGCCAAGGCCCTCGGCGTCGAACACATCCTCTTCGCCATCGAGGGCAACAAGCCCGAGGCGCTGGCCGCCCTGCAACGCCACACCCACGTCATGGACCGGATCCTGCAGATCAAGGTGGTGCCGGCGCAATACCCGATGGGCTCGGAAAAGCATCTGGTCAAAGCGGTGACCGGGCAGGAAACACCGGCCCGCGCCCTGACCGCCGAATTGGGCATCGTCGTGCACAACGCTGCCACCGCCCATGCCGTGCATCTGGCCGTGCGTTATGGCGAGCCGCTGATCAGCCGCGTCGTCACCGTCTCGGGGCGGGCGGTGAGGCGGCCTGCCAATCTCCGGGTGCTGATCGGTACGCCGGTGGCCGACATCCTCGCCCATTGCGGCGGGCTCGACGGCACGCCCGACCGCCTGCTGCTGGGCGGGCCGATGATGGGCCAGCCGATCCGGAACCTGCGGGTGCCCGTGGTCAAGGGCACCAATGGCATCCTTGCCCTGACCCGGTCCGAGACGCGCCAGAAAGATCCAATGCCCTGCATCCGCTGCGGATCCTGTGTGCAGGTCTGCCCGATGGGTCTGACACCGTTCGAGATGAACCAGAAGATCCAGGCCGGCGATCTGGAGGGCGCGGCGGCGGTCGGGCTGCTCGATTGCATCTCATGCGGGTGTTGTTCCTACAATTGTCCTTCGACAATCCCGCTGGTGCAGACCTTTGGGTTCGCCAAGGGCAAGCTGGCCGAAAAGGAAAGTCGCAAGCACCAGCAGCAACAGACCAAACGCCTGGCCGAGGCCCGCAAGGCCCGAGAAGCGGCAATCGCCGCCGCCAAGCGCGCCGCCATGGCCAAGCGCAAGGCCGAAATGGCGGCCAAGAAGGCCCGTGAACCTGCCGCCAAGGCCGAGGCCGAGGCGACAGATACCGCCCGAACATCCACGCCTGCGACCAACGAGGCCGTGAAATGAGCATCCTTGTCAGCGGCCCGCACACCCATTCGATGTTCAACGTGCCGCGCACGATGGTCGCGGTCATGGCCTGCCTGTCGCCGGCCACAGCCTTCGGCCTCGTGCAATTCGGCTGGCCGGCGGTGTTTCTGTTCGCGGTCACCATCGTCTCGGCGCTGGCATTCGAGGTTCTGTGCCTTGCGCTGGCGGGTCGCCCCATCCTGCGTTTTGCCACCGACGGCTCGGCGCTGCTGTCGGGTTGGATCGTGGCCCTGACCCTGCCGCCCTGGGCGCCGTGGTGGGTGGGCGTCCTTGGCGCGGGCATCGCGATTACCTTGGGCAAACATGTCTTCGGCGGGTTGGGGCAGAATCTCTTCAACCCCGCGATGGTGGCGCGCGCCATGCTGCTGGTGGCGCTGCCGGTGCAGATGACACTCTGGGTCGCCCCGATGGGCGCGGCCGGGCCGGACATCGCGCAGGCGTTGGCGATCACCTTTGGCGGCACGGCGCCCTTCGACGCGGTCAGCAGCGCCTCGACCCTTGGCCATCTGCAAAGCGCGCTGGATGCGGGCCAGCCGATGGACGTGATCCTGCAAGAGCTGGGCGATGTGAACGCGCATGCCATGGGCCACATCCCCGGCAGCCTTGGCGAAACCAGCGCGGTGCTGCTGTTGGGCGGCGGTCTGCTGCTGATCCTGTTGCGGATCATCACAGTGGTCACGCCGCTCGCGGTCCTCGGGTCGCTTTTTGCCCTGTCGGGCGCGGCATGGCTGATCGATCCTGCACAGTTTCCGCCGCCGATGCTGCACCTGACCTCGGGCTCGGCGATGTTCTGCGCCTTCTTCATCGCGACCGATTACGTCACCTCGCCGGTCACGGCGATGGGCAAGGCAATCTACGGCATCGGGATCGGCGCGCTGATCTTCGTGATCCGCAGTTGGGGTGCCTTTCCCGAAGGCGTGGCCTTTGCGGTGCTGTTGATGAATGCCTGCACGCCGCTGATCGACGCCTATATTCGCCCGCGCGTCTTTGGCCGCACCCGTGCGGGCAAACCGCTGCCGCTGGGGGGCAAGCCATGAGCGACACGCCCCCGCCTCGCCTTGCCGCATTCCGCCAATCGCCGCTGGCGCATGGCCTGCTGCTGGCGGCATTCTCGCTGGCCAGCGCGGTGATCCTGTCGACCTCGGACGCGGTGACGCGCGGCCCCATCGCCGCGCGCGCCGCCGAGGATCTGCTGGCCTCGCTGGCGCAGGTGATCCCGCCGCAGATCCATGACAATGACCCCGCCACCCAGCTCCGCACCCTGTCCGACGCGGTCGAGGGGGAGGTGCCCGTCTACCTCGCGACCGAGGGGCGCACGATCACGGGCGTGGCGTTTGAATTGACCGGCACCGGCTATTCCGGCGCAATCCGGGTGCTGATCGGCATCGCGCCCGACGGCACGCTGATGGGGGTGCGGGTGCTGTCGCATAGCGAAACGCCGGGGCTCGGCGACCGCATCGAGGCGCGCAAGAGCGACTGGATCGACAGCTTTACCGGCCGTTCACTGACCGACCCGACCGAGCAGGGCTGGCGCGTGCGCCGCGATGGCGGCGTGTTCGACCAGTTCTCGGGCGCGACCATCACGCCGCGCGCCGTTGTCGACACCGTGCATCGCGGGTTGATGCTGTTTCAGCGCAACCGCGCGGCCCTGCTTGCCCCCCTATCCGAGGAGACGGAATGATGCAGACCGAGTATGGGAAGATCGCCCGCAACGGGCTGTGGGATCAGAACGTCGTTTTTGCACAATTGCTGGCGCTGTGCCCGCTGTTGGCGGTGACCGGCACGGCAACGAACGGGTTGGGCATGGGGCTGGCCACGACGGCCGTGATGGTCGCTTCGGGGCTGGCGGTGTCGGTCTTGCGCGGCGTAATCACGCCGGAAATCCGCATTCCGGCCTTCGTGCTCATCATCGCCTGCATCGTCACGGTGGTGGACATGGTCCTGAACGCCTGGGCGCATGATCTGCATGGCGTGCTGGGCCTGTTCATCCCGCTGATCGTCACCAATTGCGCCATCCTCGGCCGGGCCGAGGCGTTTGCCTCGCGGCAGGCACCGCTGACGTCCGCCTTTGACGGGCTGATGATGGGGGTGGGGTTCACCCTTGCACTGGTCGCCCTTGGCGCGCTGCGCGAGCTGTTCGGCTCGGGCACAGTGTTCGCCAATGCTTCGGTCCTGCTGGGGCCGGGCTTCGGCTTTCTCGAAATAACGGTGTTTCCCGATTACCACGGGTTTCTGCTGCTGATCCTGCCGCCGGGCGGGTTCATCGTGATGGGCCTTTTGCTGGCGCTGAAATCGGTGCTCGACCGCCGCCGCACGGATGTTGCCGCGCCCCAGGCCGGCACCGAAAAGGTGTTCACCGCCGCCGGCGTGCTGACCCCGCGCCCCGAGGCCGGAGACGCACCATGAATGTCGGCATCGCCTATGGCAAGGCCACCGTGCAGGTCTGGCGCAACCTCGAAGTGCCCGAGGGCGCGACCGTGCGCGACGTGATCGAGCGCTCAGGCCTGCTCGACCAATTCCCCGAGATCGACCTTGCCAGCAACAAGGTCGGCATCTTCGGGTCCATCGCCAAGCTCGACAAGCCGGTGAAAGAGGGCGACCGCGTCGAGGTCTATCGCCCGATCCACCCCGAAGCCGAGCTGTTGGAAAAGAAATCCTGACGCCTGTCCCCTCCCCCAAGACGGAGTCCCGCCATGCAATCCCTGAGCCGCCGCCACTTCACCCGCACTCTTCTTGCCGGGGCCACCGCCACTGCGGCCACGGGCTATGCCAGTACTTTGACGGCGGGCCCGCATCGCACGCTGGTTCTGGGCGGTGGCCCCGCCGGGGGGGCCTGCGCATTGGCCCTGAAGCGCGCGCGGCCCGGCGACGCGGTGGTATTGGTCGAACGCGACCCGACCCGGCTGGCCCCCGCGCCCCGGTCGGCGTTTACCGCGCCCCGGTCGGCGTTTACCGCGCCCCGCGCGGGCATCACGCTCGACACGCTGCGCGACGCCGGGGTCGAGGTGATGCTCGACGAGGCCACCGAAATCGACTGGCGCGCCGCGCGGCTGGCGCTGTTCAGCGGCCGCTCGCTGGCCTTCGACACGCTGATGCTGGCCCCCGGCACGGCCCCGGTTCCCGAGGACATTCCCGGCCTCGATGCCGCCGCGCAGCATCGTTGGCCCGCCGCATGGGGCAGCCCGCGCGAGTCGGCGCGCCTGTCGGCCGCGCTTGGCGCCCTGCCAGATGCCGGCCATGTCGTGCTGCGCCTGCCCGCCGATCTCAGCCACCCCGAGGCCGCCCTTGGCCGCGCGCTGGAGCTTGCCGCTTGGATCGACCACCACCGCCCCTCGGCACGGTTGAGCGTGTTGGAAAGCGCACAGGCCAGCCTAGCAGAGGCCTACGAAGCCCGCGCCGCCTCGCAAGGCATCCGCGCAAGGGTGGATTGGCACACGGCCAGAACCGGGGGCCGCGTGCTGCACCTGGATGCGCCCAACGGGATGATCGAGACCTCGGGTGGCGTGTTGCAGGCCGATGTCGTCAATTTCGTCCCCCCCCGCTCTGCTGGACACATCGCCCTGATCGGCGGACTTGCGGATGCGAGCGGCTGGTGCCCCTGTGATGCTCAGGGCCGCTCGACCCTCAGGGACGGGGCGGTGATCCTTGGCGATGCACGTGCGGACGCTGTCCGAACCAGGCAAGCCGCACTCCATTCGGCATCCGTGGCTTTGGAAAACGGGGCGCGGACAGGGTTTGGTATCGCCTGACGGGTCTCCGCCATGTGACGGTCGAAACCGACGCCTCGATTTGGGAGATCAGCAGCGACACCCACCGCGCAAGCATCATCCGGCGCCAAGGCGATTTTCAGCGTTTCAGGGAGATTGCCCACCGTACTTTCGATGAGATCCAGAACCGGCGTATATGCGACGTCGACCTGCCTGTCTTTCCATCCACGCCCGTGACCTGCTCCGTCGAGATTGGGCGGGTCTGGCAACCGGGTGCGCAGCCGAGCTTCGATGTCTTCGACAGGATCCAAGAGCAGGGCTTTGTCCGGCATCTTGTGGTAACGCGCGCTGGAGCCCCGATATTCAGATCAACCTGAAGACGCGGGATCCCGTTGAGGCCCGCCACTTAGGCGCGGTGTTGCGCGGAGAAAGTGCGCGTAATCTCGGGCGCGAGAGCATGCCTTTGCTGATGTAAATGGAGCTGCGCCGCCTCAAGCTGGACGGGCGCGCCATCGCCTACGAAGCCTCGCTCGAAAACGACGAGGCCAACGATCTGCCCCCGCGGTTGATGCGGCGAAGCGCGAGCTAGTGCAGCAGAACCAGGACGCACGGACTGTCCATAGTCAGATGAACTGGAACATGCGGGCCACATGATGAGCGGAGGCTCTGGCCCTTTGCTGTTGCAGCCTGTGCCGGGGACTGACGATGCAGCGAGCGGCGCTTTTCGATGGTCTGTGCTTTGATCTCCTTTCGCTTCCTGAGGGTTGTCTCGGCCCTGCCGAACCAGACGTCGGCCGGTGTGAGGTTTCCGGGGCTCTCGTGGTAGCGCCGGTGATTGTAGTGCTCGACGAAGCCGGCGATGGCATCCTCCAGCGCACCGGGCAGGTAGGCGTTCTCGAGAAGGATCCGGTTCTTCAGAGTCTGATGCCGCCGGCGGGGGGGATGGCTACAGCATCAAAGCCGTTCGGCACGAAACACACGACGATGGCGTGGCCAGGGCCTGCGGACGCCTCAATCAGTTCCATTGCGTGGAAAACCTGCACGAAGGTATTATTCGAACCGCATCACATGTGGACCTGTGCGCGATCCTGGCTGCCAAGCACGTCGCGCAGTCCTTGGAGCGCCCCTTTCCCATACCCCTTCGGGCTGATGATCGAGCTATCCGAATTTACGAAGGAGATGGGCGCGTTGCCGCGCTGAATGGAAAGAACCGCCGACTCGGCGCCGGTTATTTCAGCGAAAGCGAAAACGGCGCCGTGAACCACCTATCGCCAAGCAAATCGTCGCCCGGTAATAAGTATTGTTTATCACCGAAAATCCGCGATATTTATTACTCAATGTTCAAAGCGTCCGACACTGATAATGGCTGATACTCCACAAAAACAGCGCCCCACACTCCGCCAATACGAATTCTTCGTTGCCATCGCGGACGAACTTCATTTCGGGCGCGCCGCTGAACGCCTTGGAGTGGCCCAGCCAGCGCTGACACAGCAACTCAAGCTTCTCGAGGAGGTGTTTGGAGGCGAGTTGCTCTTCGATCGGAACAGGCGAAGGGTTCTTCTTACCGAGTTCGGATCTGCCATCTTGCCTGAAGCGCGCGCCCTACTTCGGCAGGCGAGCCGTGTCGAAAGCGTCGCTCGATTGATGGCGGAAGGGCGGGGAGGGCGCCTGAAAATCGGCTACATCGGATCCGCCTCCTACGCAGGCATATTGAGCCGCATCCTCAGAACCTTCAGGGAAGGTGCGCCCGATGTCGATCTGGTGCTTCAGGAACTCGACATGGACCTTCAGATCCAGGAGATCCAGGCGGGCCGCATGGATACCGGGTTCGTGCGCCTGCCGGTTCCGGACACGCCGGATGACGTCAGAACTGTGTCTGTTCTCGAAGAAGAGATCCTTCTTGCTGTTCCCTCGTCGCACAAGCTTGCCAGCCGTAAGGCGGTCAAAATGTCGGACCTTTCTGACGAGAGATTCATATTCACGCATCTCGGACCCGACATTGGCTTCGCGGCATGTGCTTACAAGCTCTGTGCGGATGCCGGATTTGCCCCGAATATCGTGCATCATGCGCGGCAATTCACGGCCATCATCAGCTTCGTATCCGCCGGCCTCGGTGTCGCCTTTGTTCCTGCGTCCGCCGCCCTCATGAACGACACAGGGGTGAACTTCGTCCACATTTCGGATGCGAAAATCAAAAGCCGGATTGGCCTGGCCTATCTCGACAAGCCGACCAACCCAGCCTTGAAGCGGTTTCTCGAAACGGTGCCCGATTGATCAGCCGACGGTCGTACCGCCGCAAACGAACACTGTCTGACCGGTAATGAAATCGCTGCGATCGTCGGCGAAGAACGATACCGCCTGAGCGACATCATCCGGTGCGCCCATCCGGCCAACCGGGATCGCATCGATTATACGCCGGGTCTCTGGTGCGCCTTCGGGATTGTTCTTCCAGAAAGCAGAGGTGGCGATGGGACCGGGCGCCACGCAGTTCACGGTAATCCCGTGTCCTGCAAGCTCGAGTGCCCATGTTCTGGCCATGGATTGCAGCGCACCCTTGCTGGCCGAGTAAAGCGACCGGTCGATCTTTCCCTTGGTCACGCGACTGGTGTTCATGATGATCCGGCCACGGCCGGCGCGCTTCATCCCATCGATGGCGCCGCGCGCTGCGGCAAGCGCGCTTCGCACGTTGACGTGCATGACCTCGTCGAACTCCTCGATGTCGAGGTTCTCGATGGAGGCCGGACGCACGATACCAACGTTGTTGACCAGACATGTCACCGGGGTCTTGGCGGCAATCTCGTCGACAGCCGCACGCGTCGCAGACGCGTCGCCCAGATCGACCCGTCTTGCATCTGCCGCCAGATCACTGTCGTGGGGATCTTCGATGTCGAGCACATGCACCCGCCATCCATCCGCCATCAGTCGCTTGGAAATCCCCAGACCGATATTCCGGGCGCCCCCGGTGACGATCGCGCTCCGCTCAGCTGTCATCAGCGCGAACCGACGATGGATGGCGCACAAGCGGTTTCACCGCGATAGCCATGTAAGGAAATAGCGGCAAGCCGGAAAGGATCTCGTGCAGTCTGTCGATGTCCTTCACGTCGAATATGGAGAGGTTGGAATACGTCCCGGCGACGCGCCAGATATGGCGCCACTCACCCGCATTCTGGATCTCCTGCGCGTAGGCCTTTTCCTTTGCCTTGATGTCCGCCGCCGCGCGCTCCGGCATGTCGACCGGCAAGTTCACGGTCATTTCCACTTGAAACAGCATGGACCTTAGATCTCCCGTTTTCCCGCCAGATAGGCTTTGCGCCAGCGGGTCACCTCGACCCGCTGAAAGAGACCCGCTTCATGAAACGGATCGTTCTGGATGAAAGATTGGGCTTCATCCCTGTCATCGACGTCGAGCAGGTAGAGTCCGCCGGACGCGAACGACCCGTCATCGGAAAGCTTGGCGCCACAGGCCAGCAAGCTCTGCTCATGAGCGTCGAGGTAGGCGAGGTGGCGATCTCTCACCTCCAGGCGAAGGTCGTGGTGACCATCCTTGTCCCAGGTTTCGATCATGTATGGCATGAGATGCCCCCCCTTTCGCTTAGGCGCCGAGCAAGCCCCAGAGCATCACCGCCGCTCCGAAAATGAGGCCGAGATAGATCAGGATCAGGACCAGGTACCCCATCACGTCGCGCAGGCGCAGGCCCGAGATCGCCAGAACCGGCAAGATCCAGAACGGCTGAACCATGTTCGTCCACTGGTCGCCGATCTGAACCGCGAGCGCTGTGGCCGGGATCGAGGCGCCGATTTCCTGAGCGGCTCCCATCATGACCGGTCCCTGAATGGCCCACTGGCCACCACCCGACGGCGCAAGGAGATTGATCAGGCCACCCGACAGGAACGACCAGATCGGCAGAGTTTCCGGCGTGGAGATGCTGACGAACATCTGCGCGAAGGTCACGAGCAGGCCAGATCCGGTCAGAACACCAAGAATGCCGGCGTAGAACGGATACTGGATGATGATCCCTGCCACGATCGTCACACCTTCGCTCAGCGCCGTCAGATACTTGGCGGGCGACGCGAAGAGCAGAATCCCCAGGAAGACGAAGACGGTATTGATGATGTTGAGGTTCAGCGAGCCGCCGGCGAAAAAGTGGTTCGCCGCATACAGAAGCCCGAGGGCGCCGATGGCGACACCCACGACCGGGCTCGCATTCATGCGATCCGCCACCGAGCGCACAGCCTCACCAGCCGCCTTTGCTGCCTCCGAGGTCGTATCGCGCTTTGCCTCGATTACCTCGGAGGCATCCTTGGGATGCAGCCAGGCATTGAAGAATGGCAGTGTCACGACAATGATCAGACTGGTGATCAGAAGAACCGGCGACAGAATGGTCTCGCTGATCGGCACGATGCCGATTTCATCCTGAAGGAAATGTCCTTCGGTCGCGATCAGAAGGGGAACCGATCCGGACAGGCCAATGCCGTAAAGCGCAAAGCCGGAATAAGCGGCCGCAATGACCAGCGGGTAGTGAAGACCTTTGACACGCTGACCGAGTTCTCGGGCGACCAGAGTGCCGATCACCAGGCCGAAGCCCCAGTTGAGCCAACTGCCGATCGCGCCGACAAGCGTCGCGACAATCACGGCCGTTGCCGGTTTCTCGACCTTCGAGACCAGCTTCACAAGAACCGCATTAACTGGCGGCGACTTTGCAAGAAGATACCCGGCCAGAAGAATGACCGTCATCTGCATGGAGAAGGCGAGCAGGTTCCAGAAGCTCTCGCCCCAGTAAACGGTTGTCTCCATGAAGCCGGTGCCCTCAACCGCCATCGCAAGCCCGATGGTGAGGAATGTGAGGCCTACGGCAATCACAAGCGGGTCCGGCAGATAGCGCCCGACAAGCCGTGTGAAGAAGTTGGCAAGTCCGTTCATCGTGATCCTCCCTTGAATCCAAAACTTGCCGTTTGCTTATCACCGGGTCTGTGTGATAATCAAATACGAAATGTTGGGGAGAGTTGAGATGTCTAAGGTCATCATCGTCGGGGGCGGCACGATGGGGGCGTCAATTGCTCGACTGTTCGCATCGAAAAATTGGTCTGTTCAGCTGATTGAGCCGAATGCGGACCACGGCGCGAAGCTGCGGGAAAATCTCCGGGGCGTAGCGATCCTGCCTGACCTCAAAGAGGCATGCGACGCGGATGTTGCCGTGGAATGCGTTCCCGAAGAGGCGGCCTTGAAGCGCCGGGTCCTTCGGCAAATCGAAGACAAGGTTGCCCGGGACGCCCCCGTCTTGTCGAACACCTCGGGCCTGTCACTTTCGGACATATCGTCCGAGATGTCCGCCCCGATCCGCGCGGCGATCGCTCACTTCTTCAATCCCGGAGACGTGATTCCCGCGGTCGAGGTCGTCACTGCGCCGGAAGCCACGGAAGACTTCACCGAAACGGTCATGAGCCTGCTGCGGTCTCTGGGCAAGAGGCCTGCGCGCCTGTCCCGGGAGGTTCCCGGATTTATCGCCAATCGCATCCAGCATGCCATCATGCGCGAATGCTTTCACCTCGTGGAAACCGGCGTGGCAGAGCCCGCCGATATCGATGAAATCGTCAGATGGTCGATCGGGGTCCGGATGGCGGCGTCGGGTCCGTTCCGGCAGCGCGACCTCAATGGCCTCGATACGCATCTGAAAATATCACGCTACCTCTACCCGGACTTGGCATCGGGCACTTCGCCGTCCCCGGTCCTCGTACGCTTGGTGGAGGAGGGTCGGCTGGGTAGGCGATCCGGACACGGCTTCTACGACTGGCCCGATGGCCAAGGTGAAAAGGCGGATGAAAACGCGCTGCGTGCAGTGCTCGCGGCGGTCGAGGCCTATGCAGGGGAGAGCGAGACATGAAACGCTGGACACAAAGGCCGGAAGGCTCGAACTGGGGAGATTTCGGCGAGGATGACGAACTTGGTCGCATGAACCTCGTCGGGCCGGAGCAGGTCCGGGCCGGCATTGCGACCGTGACGGAAGGGCAAACACTATGCCTCTCGCTGCCGCTCGATCTTCCCGGTGGCAATCTCCTCAATCCACGCAGATACCCGCCGAAGCTGGCGCCGACGGAGCTTGACGGCAGCCAATACGTGAACTTTCCGCTGGCCAACCTCGATCCCGACCTCCGCGATGTCATCAGCGATGACCGTGTGATCCTCTACACCCAGTATTCGACCCAGTGGGATTCCCTGGCGCATGTGGGCGCGCTTTTCGACGCCGACGGAGATGGCACGCCCGAAAAGGTCTATTACAATGGTCATCGCGCCGAGACGGATGTCCAGGGACCCGGGCGTGAAGGCGAAGCTTCGAAGGCAAATCGTCTCGGCATCGAGACCCTGGCATCTCACGGCGTCCAGGGTCGGGCCGTTCTCGTCGACCTCGCGTCGGTTTTCGGGATGGAGCGCACCCTAGTCGGATACGACAAACTGCAGAAGGCCCTCGAGACCACTGGCGTGCGCATCGAACGGGGCGACATGGTGGTTCTGCGAACGGGGTTCTCCGAGCGCGTCATGGAGATGAACGGAAAACCGGATGTCGACCAGCTCGACAAGACGGGCGCCGTGCTCGATGGCCATGATCCGAAGCTGCTCCAGTGGATCACCGACAGCGGCATCGCCGCCCTCTGCGCCGACAACTACGCCGTCGAGAATCCTCACCCGCCGGCTGGGGCGACCTTGAAGCTCCCCTTGCATCACCACTGCCTGTTCAAGCTTGGCCTCCCCCTCGCCGAGCTCTGGTATCTCAAGGATCTCGCGACATCTCTCGATGCCCTCGGGCGGCGCGAGTTCCTGCTTACGGCCCCGCCCCTTCGACTTCCCGGTGCACTGGGATCCCCCGTCACGCCCATCGCGACGCTCTGAGGAGGCATTCCATGCCCAGCAGCCAACCTGCAATCATCTGCGTTGCCATCACCGGATCCCTGCCACGGAAAAGCGACAACCCTGCCGTCCCCGTTTCGATCGAGGAACAGGTCGAAAGCACACATGCCGCCTTCGAAGCGGGGGCCTCCATCTGTCACGCCCACGTCAGGAACTACGACGAGACCCCGTCGTCCGATCCGGATCTCTTCGCACGCCTCAAGGACGGATTGGAAAAACACTGTCCAGGCATGATTATCCAGTTCTCGACCGGCGGCCGGTCCGGTGCCGGTCGCGCCCGCGGCGGCATGCTACCGCTCGCGCCGGACATGGCATCCCTGTCCGTGGGTTCGAACAACTTTCCGACCCGCGTCTACGAAAACCCGCCGGATCTCGTGTCTTGGCTTGCCGGGGAAATGCGCAACTACGGCGTCAAACCGGAGATCGAAGCATTCGATCTCAGCCACATCCTGCAAGCCAAGGCGATGGTCGATCGCGGCGAACTGGTCTCGCCGCCCTACATCCAGTTCGTCATGGGCGTGAAGAACGCCATGCCTGCGGACCGGGACGTCTTCGACTACTACGTGCATACCGTGAAGCGCCTCTTCGGCGACATCCCGTGGTGCGCCGCGGGCATCGGACGGCACCAGATCGAGCTTAATGCCTGGGCAGCCGAAGCGGGCGGCCATCTGCGCACCGGCCTCGAGGACAACATCCGTCTCGACCGGAACACTCTCGCGCCGTCAAACGCCGCCCTCGTCGCACGCGCCGTAGACATGTGCCACGCCCACGAGCGTCCGGTCGCCACTGCGATGCAGGCGCGCCAAATCCTCGGGCTCAAGGAGGCCGCATGACCTTTCTGAACGTAAACGGCGCCGTCATCCATCACCGCATTCGACGCCGAGGCGATTTCGCCGTGGTCTTGCTCAACTCTCTCGGGACAGATCTCCGCATCTGGGACGACGTGGTGTCCGAGCTTCCGGATGACTGGACGATCCTGCAGATGGACAACCGGGGTCACGGTCTATCGCAGGAGGCTGACGCGTGCATGGATGTCTATGCGTCCGATGTTGCCGGCCTGATGGATCACTACGGTATCGGCCCGGCCCTTGTTTGCGGTGTCTCCATCGGTGGCATGATCGCCCAGCGGCTCTTTCACATGCGGCCGGACCTCGTGCGATCTCTGCTTCTGTCAAACACCGCGGCGAAAATCGGTGATGCAGAGAGCTGGCAGGCCCGGCTCGACCTGCTGAACAAGGTCGGCCTCGACGCAATGGCCGACGGCGTTCTCGAAAGATGGTTCTCCGAGGGCTTCCGGTCAGGCCGCCCGGACGACACTCAGGGGTATCGTGCGATGCTGGCCCGAACTCCTGCCGAGGGATATGCCGCTGCTTGCCGGGCCATCCGGGATACCGATCTCCGGGACAAGTCGAACCGCATCGATGTGCCCGTGATCTGTATCTCCGGGTCCGACGATCAGGCCACGCCCCCGGAGCTGGTCGCCGATTTCGCCAACACCCTCCCGCGGGCCACGCTTACCGAAATATCGGGCGCAGGACATCTGCCTTGCATCGAGACGCCTTCGGAGGTCGCTGCGGCCCTGATTGACCTTGCCGAGCGCACCTGACCTCACCAGATCAAAGGCGTGAGCGGGGCCGTCAGCGCCTTATATCTTGTTTCGGAACCGGGCGTCTTGCGCTGCGAGCCAGTTTCGGAGCAACGCCCCCTGCGATGCGAAACGCTCGACATGCACGCCACTGGACCTGTCACCCTTCGGTGCCGCCCGTCAGCTGGCGGACCGCAAACCGCCCTGTTCCGATGCCGCAGTGGGGACCAACGCAAGCACGAGATCCTCCATCGACAGAAAGCCGACGGTCTCTCCCTTGCGCATCACCGCGAAGGTCAGGCTGACGTCGCCTTGGGCGCGGGCGATCACGCTTTCCAGCGTATCGTCCACGTCCACCGTGCCGGCGACCTGAGCGCCCGGGGCATCCCCCACCGGCCGCATGACGGTGCGGGCGCGCAGAACCCGCGCGCGATTGATGTCCGAGATGAAATCCACGATGTACGGATCGTTGGGCTTGATCAGTATTTGCTGAGGCTCGCCCTGCTGGATGATCTCTCCGTCCTTGAGAATGACGAGGTGATCGGCCAGCTTCAACGCCTCGTCCAGATCATGGGTAATGAAGACCACCGTCTTTCGCAGTTCTGCCTGAAGTTCCAGCAGCAGGTCCTGCATGTCCGTGCGGATCAGCGGATCCAGCGCCGAGAACGCCTCATCCATCAGCATGATGTCGGCATTCGAGGTCAGCGCACGGGCGATGCCGACGCGCTGCTGCATGCCGCCTGAAAGCTGGTGCGGATACTGGCCGTCTTGCCCTTCCAGCCCAACGCGGTTCAGCCACTTGCGCGCCTCGGCCTCGTACTCGCGTCGCGCCACACCGCGCACGTCGAGCGGCGTCGCCGCGTTTTCCAGCACGGTGCGGTGCGGCAGCAAGGCGAATTTCTGGAACACCATGGACATGTTCTCGCGCCGGACCTGGCGCAGGCGCTCGGCGTCGTAGTCCATGACATTTTCGCCATTGACGATGATCTCGCCCGCGGTGGGCTCGATCAATCGGTTGATATGCCGGATCAGGGTCGATTTCCCCGACCCGGACAGGCCCATCACCACGGTGATGTGCCCGGCCCGCATGTCCACGTTGATGTCGCGCAGCCCCAGCACGTGTTGGTGGGTTTCGAGCAGTTCGGATTTGTGCATCCCGCCTTGCGCGATGGAAAGCACATCCTCGGGGCGGGCGCCGAAAATCTTGTAGAGGTTTCGGATCGAAATCTTGATATCGTCGCTCATGGTGCCCTCAGTTCGGTTGCGATGCGTTGACACGCGCGAGCGCTGCCTTGGTGGTGCGGTCCAGGATGACCGCCAGCAGCACGATGCCCAGCCCCGACATGAGGCCCACGCCCAGTTCGAGATTGCGGATGCCGCGCAGGACAAGCACCCCAAGCCCCGGCGCCGAAACCAGCGAGGCGATGACGACCATGGCAAGGCTCATCATGATGGTCTGGTTCACGCCGGCCATGATGTTGGGCAGGGCAAGCGGGATCTGCACGTCGAACAGCTTCTGACGGTCGGTCATGCCGAAGGCATCCGCGGCCTCGATCACCTCGCGGTCGACCAGCCGGATGCCCAGGTTCGTCAGGCGGATCACCGGCACGATGGCGTAGAGGATGATGGCGATCCCGTAGAGTTTGGGCTCGGTCACCGAGAAGAGGAAGATCAGCGGGATCAGGTAGACGAAAGGCGGGAGCGTTTGCAGCATGTCCAGCACGGGGATCATGCCGTTCTGGAACCGGTCGCTGCGCGACATGCCGATGCCGATCGGCACCCCGAGCAGAACACAAAGTGACGCGCAGACAAAGATGATCGCCAGCGTCTGCATTGTGTATTCGTAATAGTCGATGAACGCGAGGAACCCCAGGCACAGGGCGACGAACCCCGTCAGCTTGAGCGAGCGCGAGACGACCTGCACCACCAATAGGATAACCGGGATCACGATCCACCAGGGCGATTCGGTAAACAGGTATTGCGCGGCTTCCAGGAACCAGCTGAGCGGTTGGGTCAGCGGGTCGAACACGAGGCTGAGCGAATCCTTGATGGCGAGAAACCCGTTTTCGAGGCCCAGCGTAAGTTCCCGCGATTGGGGAAAGGACGGACAGGCGTCGTTGAATGCATCCATCGACGGAAAGGGGAGATCCCAGATCGAGCTATCGGCCTGCTGGCCGGAACTCTGGTTGATAAGGTCGGCCATGGACATCGGGGCCGTGCCCCCGTCGGTGCCGCACCAGTCCCGCAAGCCAAGCCCGTCGAAAAGCCAGTCGTATGTCGCCATCTTGTCGTAATCTCCGTCACATGCCGCCGCCGGGCCAAGCCCGGAAAAGCGGGCGGCGGCGCCGGGCCGCCGCCCATGGGGTCCGTTTACTGAAGCAGCGCCGAGAGGTTCTCGCGGGCTTCGTCGTTCAGCCAGCCCGACCAGGCGTCCGGGAAGTTCGTCAGGAAGTAGACCGCGCCTTCTTCGGAGGAGGCGTTGTTCTCGTCGATCCAGGCCACGATCTGGCTCATGGTGTCGACCTCGAAGGTCATGTTCGACAAGAATTCGGCGACCTCGGGCTCACGCTCGGCGAAATCGGTGGTCACGGTGGTCAGAACCGGGGCGGCCGGAAAATCCGACGGCTGCGGGTTGGGATTGTCGGGGTTCTGATTGGCGAGATGTGCTTCTTCGTTATAGTCGCCCAGGTCGATGCGCACCATGTCGTACGTACCCAGCAGCGCCGTCGGGGCCCAGTAGTAGCCGAACCACGGCTCCTCGTTTTCGTAGGCCGAGGCCATCGAGGTCGCCAAGGTTTCGCCGGACCCGTGGTTGAACACTTCGAAACCGGCTTCTTCGACGCCGAAGGCCGGGATCAGGTTGTCATTCGCGATCCGGCAGCCCCAGCCCTCGGGGCAGTTGTGGAACATCCCGCCAACAAGGTCGGGATTGCCCAGGACACCCTCGATGGTGGCCAGTTCGGGATGCGCGTCAACCAGGTAGGACGGCACCCACCAGCCCTCGACGCCGCCGGGCTCAAGCACGGCACCGAGGCGCTGGACGCGGCCTTCTTCCTCAAGGCGGGTATACACCTCGCCGGTGGAGTTCAGCCACAGTTCAGTGACGATGTCGGGCTCGTTATTCTCGGCCAGCGAAGTGACCGCCGGCGTGGTGTCGGACGGCACGACCGACACGTCACAGCCGTATCCCTGTTCCATGATGAAGGTCGCAACATTGGTCACGACCGAGGCCGAGGCCCAGTTCATCTCGGTGATGGAAACCTCGCCACAGCTGCCTTGTGCAAATGCTGGCGCCGCCAGAAGTCCAAACAGGGCAGTACACATCGTTCTCTTCATCAGAGAGCTCCCGCAAGAATTGCAATTACGCGTGGAACACCGATCGCCTGCGCCACGCTCTCGCGCAGGGCAGATGTCGACCAGATACGACGCTTCGCGCGTCGTGCAGACCGGACCCCGTGAGGATTAACGGTGCACCGAAGGTCGATGCACAGCACCCCGTCCAGCCTGCTGCTCACGAAGCCTTAGCTATCAAACCAATCGGTGAAGGCAATGCCAAATGTCGCTTTCAGGCCATGATGTCGCTTTTGGGCATTTCTGAGCCGGTTGAGAGCAGAAGCCGCAGCCCATATGATCCAGATTTTAAATCATTTTCTTTGTATGATCTTGCCTCGCATGAGAGACAAACCTTCGCGCTCCAAAGTCACCGTGATCTCCTCCCCGCCGGATACGCGGTTGAGAGGCGTGCAGCGAGCCTCGTGTCGCGCTTAGGACGGCATCCCACCACCCCAGCCAGTCCTCGCGCCAACTTGTTGGTTTTTCCGCGCGCGAAGCCTTGGGGAAACGCCTGACAATGCCCCCGTGCGCGCCGTCAAGCGGATGATCGGCCCGGTGTGCAGATCGACCGCGGGGAATTTCGCCTTGCTGCCCGGCGCCACACGCGAGGCCACGCGCGAAATGGCCCGGGAAATCGACCGGGCCGTTACGGCCGTCGCCGCGCGGCACGAGGAACAACTGGGCGTCAATCCGGTCGTTCACACCCTGACCCAGGTCGGCGGCACGGGCGGCGGCTTGGGCAAAATTGGCGAAGTCGCGGGGCGTGCAGCCAAGCGCAGGCATCACGCCGCCCGTGGTATGGGCATTGCGACCGTCCAGCGTTTCGCGCGCGATGGCGGTGAAGACATCGGCGACGACGGGGCCGCCGGCCTGCGCAACGTTTGCGTGAAACTCCTCGAAGCTGATCGGGATGTGCCGGATCTCGCGGCCGGTGGCCTGGGAAAGCTCTGCCGCCATTTCCGCGAAGGGCATCGGTCGCGGGCCGGCCACCTCCGTCGCCAATGCGTCCGTCAGCCGTGGGGCATCACCTCGGCATCGACCTTTACGCCCGCGGCCGCGACCATCTTGCGCGCACAGAGCGACGTCACATACCCAATGGACCGCTTCCTGCGATGCGCGGGGGTGGCCGCCAAGCGTGCGGTGGGGGCGGCCCTCCCGTTTGCCGGGTCCAGCTTACGCCTTTGGACCGTCTGCAGGACAAAACCGCAAGGCAGACAATGTCCACCCGTCCCGATCAGACGCGCCGCAAGGGCACATCGCGGCCCGTCTTCAGCGCGGGGATTTGCGCGCGGGCGGCTTGAACCCGCGACAGGTCAAGATCCAGCACCGCAAGACCCGGCGCATCCCGACCCAGATCGGCCAGCACCTTGCCCCACGGATCGACGGCCAGCGCGTGACCCCATGTTTCGCGCCCATCGGCATGGTGGCCGGCCTGCGCCGCCGCCAGCACGAAGGCCCCGGTCTCGATCGCGCGGGCGCGCAACAGGACCTCCCAATGGGCCTGCCCCGTCGGCACCGTAAAGGCCGAGGGGATGAAGATGATCGTCGCGCCCTCCTGCCCGTAGCGGCGGTAGAAATAGGGAAAGCGCAGGTCATAGCAGATCGACAGGCCCCACGGCCCCCAGGGCGTGTCCAGCATCACCGCCGCCTCGCCCGGGGCGAAGCGTTTCGACTCGCCGATGGGCGCTTGCCCCTCGATCGCCACGTCGAAGAGATGCACCTTGTCGTAATCCGCCCGGATCGCGCCGGTCGCATCGATCACCGCGGAATGGTTCAGGAACCGCCCGTCCGGCCCCAGAACGGGGGTCGAGCCCGCGTGGATCCAGATGCCATGCGCGGCGGCAAGGTCACGGCAGGCCAGCAGGAACGGGTCATCCTCGGCGGCGACCACCTGTTTGCGCGCCACCTCGGCATTGCGGTTCATCAGCCCCGCAACTTCCGGCAGGCACAAAAGCTCCGCCCCCTCGCCCGCCGCCCGCGCGGCGAGGTCGGCCACCGTCGCGATGTTCTCGGCATGGGTATCGGCCGAACACATCTGCGCCAGCGCAACGCGCAGGGTGGCGCGCTCAGCCACGGCTGCTGAGCGTGCGGGAGACGGCGTCTTTCCAGCCCGCGTAGCGCGCCTCGCGCGTGTCGGCGTCCATCTTCGGCTTGAAGGTGCGTTCCAGTGCCCAATCCTCGGCGAAGGCGTCGAAACCGGGATAAACGCCTGCCTGCATCCCCGCGACCCAGGCCACGCCAAGCGCCGTCGTCTCCAGCACTTCGGGCCGGTCCACATCGGCGCCAAGGATGTCGGCCAGGAATTGCATCGTCCAGTCCGAGGCGGTCATACCCCCGTCAACACGCAGCACGTTCTCGGCCCCACCGGCCCCTTGCCAGTCGGCCTCCATCGCCTCCCACAGATCACGGGTCTGGAAGCCCACCGACTCCAGCGCGGCACGGGCGATTTCCTGCGGTCCGGTGTTGCGGGTCAGCCCGTAGATCGCGCCGCGGCAATCCGGGTCCCAATAGGGCGCGCCCAGCCCGGTGAAGGCGGGGACGAGGTAGATCGTTTGCGAGGGGTCGGCGGCCTCGGCCAGCGCCTGGCTGTCGGCGGCGGCGTCGATGCAGCGCAACCCGTCGCGCAGCCATTGCACCACGGCCCCCGCGACGAAGATCGAGCCTTCCAGCGCGTAGGTCGGCTTGCCATCGAACTGGTAGGCGATGGTGCCCAGCATCCGGTTTTGCGACCTGACCAGCGTATCGCCCGTGTTGAGCAGCGCGAAACACCCAGTGCCATAGGTCGATTTCAGCATCCCCGGCTGGAAACAGGCCTGCCCCAGCGTCGCGGCCTGCTGGTCACCCGCCACCCCGAGAATGGCGATCCCGGCCCCGAACAGGGCCGGGTCGGTCGTGCCGAACTCCGCTCCACAATCGAGAACCTTGGGCAGCAGGGCGCGCGGGATGTTGAAAAGGCGCAGGATGTCGTCATCCCACTGCCCCTCGCGGATATTGTACAAGAGCGTGCGGGCGGCATTGGTCGCGTCGGTCACGTGCCGCTGACCGCCCGTCAGGTGCCAGATCAGCCAGCTGTCGATCGTGCCGAAGGCAAGCTTCCCGGCTTCGGCCTTTTCGCGTGCCCCGTCGACATTTTCCAACAACCACGCCAGTTTCGACCCCGAGAAATACGGGTCGAGCAGCAGCCCGGTCTTCTCCTGCACCATCGGTTCATGGCCACCCTCACGCAGCTTGGCGGTCATCGACGCCGTGCGCCGATCCTGCCAGACGATGGCCTTGTGCACCGGCTCTCCGGTCTCGCGATCCCACAGGACGACCGTTTCGCGCTGGTTCGTGATGCCGATGGCGGCGATCTTTTCGGCGCTCGTCCCGGCCTTTTCCAAGGCACCGCGCACGGTGGCCAGCACCGTGTTCCAGATCTCCATCGCGTCATGTTCGACCCAACCCGAGGCCGGGAAATGCTGCGTGAATTCCTGCTGCGCCGAGGCGACGGGCCGGTGATCGGCGCCGAAGACGATGGCCCGCGTCGAAGTCGTTCCCTGGTCGATGGCCAGAACCTGCGTCATGCCGTGCCTCCCCTCTCGTCTCGCTGTTGTCGAAGCCTACCGGCCACGCGCCGGGCTGCAAGTCATTCGGCGGCGCGGGCCTGCCGCTCGGCCCGCATCCAGTCGTCGATGGCCGCGATCTGCTCCGCGCTCAACCTCAGGCCCAGCTTCGAGCGCCGCCAGACCACGTCCTCGGACGCTTCGGCATATTCGCGCGTCATCAACCAGCGCAATTCGGCCTCGGTCAGGGTCGCACCGAAATCGCGCCCGAGGTCCTCGGCACTCTGCGCATCGCCCATGATCTGCGCCGCTTCGGTCCCATAGGCGCGCACCAGGCGCAGCGCCCACCGCTCGGTCAGAAACGGATGCGCCGCGCGCAGATCGGCCACCAGCCGCGCCACCCCATCCACCGGGAAATCCCCGCCGGGCAGCGGCACACCCGCCGTCCAGACACCGCCCGCCTCGGGAAAGAAGGGCGCGATCTTGGCCAGCGCATCCTCGGCCAGCTTGCGATAGGTGGTGATCTTGCCGCCAAAGACGTTCAGCATCGGCGCGCCCGCATCGTCCAGCGACAGCACGTAGTCGCGCGTCGCCGCCGTGGCGCTTTTGGCCCCGTCGTCATAGAGGGGCCGCACCCCGGAATAGGTCCAGACGACATCCTCGGCGCTGATCGGGTCTGCGAGGTATCCGTTGACGAAGCGGATCAGGTAATCGCGTTCCTCTGGCGTGCAGACAGCCTCGGACGCGTCGCCGTGATGCTCCTGATCCGTGGTGCCGATCAGGGTGAAATCCGTCTCGTAGGGAATGGCAAAGATGATGCGCCCGTCCGAGCCCTGGAAGAAATAGCATTTGTCATGCTCGAACAGGCGACGCGTCACGATATGGCTGCCGCGCACAAGGCGCACGCTTTCGCTGGAGTTCTGCCGCGCCACGTTCTGCACAATATCGGCGACCCACGGCCCCCCGGCATTGACCAGCGCGCGGGCCAGATGATCGGACCGCACACCGTCCCGCTCGACCGTCACGCGCCAAAGATCGCCCTCGCGCGTTGCTGACACGACGCGGCTGCCCGTGAGGATCGTCGCACCCCGCGCCTCGGCGTCACGGGCATTCAGCACCACAAGCCGCGCATCCTCGACCCAGCAATCGGAATATTCGAACGCCTTCTCGAACTTGGGCTTGAGGCCTTTGCCCTCGACCGACCCCTTCAGCCGCAGGGTCCTGGTCGCGGGCAGGATCTTGCGCCCCCCCAGATGGTCATAAAGGAACAGCCCCGCCCGGATCAGCCAGTCGGGCCGCCGCCCCTTCATCCAGGGCATGACCGCGGTCAACACGCGCGAGGTGGGCGTCTCGGAGTCGAACCGCATGTCCTTCGACAGCGGCAGGACGAAGCGCATCGGCCACGAGATATGGGGCATCGCGCGCAGCAGCGTTTCCCGCTCGGCCAGCGCATGGCGCACGAGGCTGAACTCGAAAAACTCCAGGTAACGCAGCCCGCCATGGAACAGCTTGGTCGAGGCCGAACTGGTCGCGCCCGCCAGATCCCCCATCTCGGCAAGACAGACGGACAGGCCCCGCCCCGCCGCGTCGCGGGCGATGCCACAGCCGTTGATGCCGCCGCCGATCACGAAAATGTCGTAGGTCCGGTCGTTCATGGGTGGCCTCGCGCGCCGGGTCCCGTTTGGTCGTTTTTTTTCATTCCATGTTCGTTTTGTCAATTTTCAAACGCGTTTGTTTTCGATATAGATCGAAACCATGCCGATCACACCCCGCCAAGACGATATCCTGCGCGTAGCCCGCGAAATCGGGCGGGTCGGCGTCGATGATCTCGCCGCCCAGTTCGATGTCACGGTGCAGACCATCCGCCGCGATCTGACCGAGCTGTGCGAAGCCGGGTTGCTCGACCGCGTCCATGGCGGCGCGGTCCTGCCGTCGGGGGTCACGAATATCGGTTACGAGGAACGTCGCCGCACAGCGGCCGGTGCGAAAGAGGTCATTGCACGGGCCGCGGCCGCGCTGATCCCGCCGGGTGCATCGGTGTTCTTGAACATCGGCACCACGACCGAGGCGGTCGCACGCGTCTTGCGCGATACGGCGAACCTGATGGTGGTGACCAACAACATGAACGTGGCGCAGATCCTTTCGGGCCATCCCTCCGCCGAGGTGATGGTGACCGGTGGGCGGCTGCGCCGGGCCGATAACGGCCTGGTGGGCGAGCGGGCGACGGCTACGATTAATCAGTTCAAGGCCGATTTCGCCATTCTCGGCTGCTCGGCCGTCGACCTCGAAGGCGACCTGCTGGATTTCGACCCCGAGGAGGTCCGCGTCACCAAGGCCTTCCTGTCGAAAGCGCGCAGCGCGATCCTTGTCGCCGACGACAGCAAGCTGGAGCGCAACGCGCCCGTCAAGATCGCCAGCCTCACCGGTTTCGATCGCTGGATAACCAACGCCCCGCCCCCCGAGGCGTTGCAAGACCTTTGCGCCGAAAGCGAGACAGAGATCACGATTGCGGGCTGACCCGCGCGATCAGATCCTCGACCTGCGGCCCCAGCGCCTCGACGATCAGGGCCACGCCCTGCGCATTCGGGTGCATGCCATCGGACTGCATGTAAGTGGAATACGCCGCCTCGGGGTCGGCCGCGGCCGCGGCGCTCAAGGGCGCAAGGAAGCTTTCGGCGTAAAGCGTGCCGTATTCCTCGGCCAGGTCGGGATACATGGCGTTGAACGCGGCCTGGTAGTCAGGGCCATAATTGCCCGGCGCGCGCAGGCCGACCAGCAGCACCTCGATCCCCTGCGCCTCTGCCTCGTCGAGGATCCCGGCAAGGTTCGCGCGGCTTGCCTCGGGCGGGATGCCACGCAGCAGGTCGTTGCCGCCAAGCGCCACGATCATGGCATCCACCCCGGTGCCCAGCGCCCAGCCGATCCGCGCCAGACCGCCCGCCGTGGTGTCGCCCGATACGCCGTGGTTCTCGATCCGCACGGCATGTCCCCGCTCGGTCAGCCACGCCTGCAACTGCGGCACGAAGCCGTCGCCATCCATCAGCCCGTACCCTTGCGTCAGGCTGTCGCCCAGCGCCACGATGCTGACGGGGCCCTCCTGCGCCGCCACCGGCCCTGCGACCGCAAGCGCCAGCAGGGCGGCCTTGCCCCACATGCGCATGGCCCCATATGCCCTGTAGAAAAGTGAACCGAGGCGTTCAGCCATGTCCGATCCCGTCCTGTCCCTGTCCGATGCCCGGCTGTCGCTGTCCGGCAATGCCGGGCCGGTCGATATCCTCCACGGCATCACGCTAAGCGTGAACCGGGGCGAGGCGGTGGCGCTGACGGGTCCGTCCGGATCGGGCAAGTCGTCTCTCCTCATGCTGATGGGCGGGCTGGAGCGTGCCACCGGCGGCTCGGTCATGGCGCTTGGCCGCGACCTGACCGCGATGAACGAGGACCAGCTGGCCCGGTTTCGCCGGGAACATATGGGGGTGGTGTTCCAATCCTTCCACCTGATCCCGACGATGACCGCACTGGAAAACGTCGCGACGCCGCTGGAACTGGCCGGCCATGCCGACGCCTTCGACCGGGCCGAGGCGGAACTTGCCGCCGTGGGCCTTGGCCATCGCGCGGGCCACTACCCCAGCCAGATGTCGGGCGGCGAACAGCAGCGCGTTGCACTGGCCCGCGCCCTGGCCCCGCGCCCCGAGATCCTGTTGGCCGATGAACCCACCGGCAATCTCGACGGGGCCAACGGCGCGGTCATCATGGACATGCTGATGGACCTGTCGGCCAAGCACGACGCGACCCTGGTCCTCGTCACCCACGCGCCCGAACTGGCCCATCGCTGCGACCGTGAGATCCGGCTGCGCGACGGGCAACTCGACACCCCCGCCGCGCGGGAGGCCGCCGAGTGAGCGTCGCACTGCGCATCGCCCGGCGCGAGTTGCGCGGCGGGCTGAAAGGGTTCCGCATCTTCCTCGCCTGTCTCGCGCTTGGCGTCGCGGCCATCGCAGCCGTGGGATCGGTGCGCACGTCCATTCAGCAAGGGCTGGTGAGCGAAGGCGCGGTGATCCTTGGCGGCGACGCGCAGATGGCCTTTCCCTTCCGCCGCGCGTCCGAGGAAGAACGCGCCTGGATGGCGGACACCGCCACCCGCGTGTCCGAGACCGTCGATTTCCGCTCCATGGTCGTGGTGGACCGCGACGGCGAGACCGAACGCGCCCTGACGCAAGTGCGCGGCGTCGATGATGCCTACCCGCTTTACGGCACGGTCGGCCTGTCCCCCGAGATGCCCATTGCCGAGGCGCTGGAAACCCGCGACCTGCCCGGCGCGGTGATGCAGCGCCTCCTGATCGACCGGCTGGCGCTGGAGATCGGCGACACCTTCCGCCTCGGCACACAGGACTTCGAGTTGCGCGCCGAACTGACGCTGGAACCCGATGGCGCGGGCGGCGGCTTCAACCTCGGGCCGCGCACCATCGTCTCGCTTGAGGGGCTGTCCGGGTCCGGCCTCGTGCAGCCCGGCACGCTCTACGACAGCGATTTCCGCCTTGCCCTGCCCGAGGGCGCGGACCTTGCCGCGCTCGAGGCCGAGGCCGAGGCGCTGTTCGCCGAACAGGGCATGCGCTGGCGCGATGCGCGCAACGGCGCGCCCGGCGTGCAGACCTTCGTCGAGCGGATCGGCGCGTTCCTGGTGCTGGTTGGACTGGCGGGGCTTGCCGTGGGCGGCGTCGGCGTCTCTGCCGCCGTGCGCGCCTATCTCGAGGGCAAGGTCGCCACGATTGCGACGCTCAAGACGCTCGGCGCCGAAAGCCGCACGATCTTTACCGCCTATTTCGCTCAGGTGGGGGCGCTGACCCTGTTGGGCCTCGCGCTCGGGCTGGTCCTCGGTGCGCTTCTGCCGCTGGCCTTCGCCCCGCTGATCCAGGCGCAACTGCCTGTGCCGGTGGCCATCTCGGTCTATCCCGGCCCACTGGCCGAGGCCGCGGCCTATGGATTGCTGACCGCCGTGATCTTCACCCTTTGGCCCTTGGCGCGCACCGAACAGGTCCGCGCGGCATCGCTGTTCCGCGACGCCGGCGGGCCGCGCGCCTCGCCGCGCCTGCGCTACCTGATCGTGATCGCGGGCCTTGTCGGGGCGCTGATCGCGACCGCCGTCTGGTTGTCGGGCATCCCGCGCATGGCCCTTGGCACGGCGGCGGGCATCCTTGGCGCGCTCGGCCTTCTGGCGCTGGCGGCCCTGGGCATCCGCGCCCTGTCGCGCCGCATCGCCCGGTCCCGCGCGCTGCGCGGGCGCACCGCGCTGCGCACCGCGCTCGGCTCGGTCGGCGGTCCGGGGTCCGAGGCGACAAGCGTGGTGCTTTCCCTCGGCCTCGGCCTTGCCGTTCTGGCCGCCGTGGGCCAGATCGACGCCAACCTGCGCGCCGCGATCCAGCGTGACCTGCCCGAGGTCGCGCCAACCTATTTCTTCGTCGATATCCAGCCGGACCAGCTCCAGCCCTTTCTCGATCGGGTGCAGAACGATCCCGCCGTCAGCCGGGTCGACACCGCGCCCATGCTGCGCGGCGTCATCACCCGCATCAACGACCGCCCCGCCGCCGAGGTCGCGGGCGATCACTGGGTCATCCGCGGCGACCGGGGCGTGACCTATCTCGACACCGCACCGCCCGAGGGCGAGATCACGGCAGGCGAATGGTGGCCCGAAGGCTATGACGGCCCGCCGCAAGTCGCCTTCGCCACCGAAGAGGCGCTGGAAATCGGCCTGAGCCTCGGCGACACGATCACCGTCAGCATCCTTGGCCGCGACGTGACCGCCGAGGTCACGGCCTTTCGGCAGGTGGAGTTCGAGAATGCGGGCATCGGCTTTGTCCTGACCATGTCGCCCAACGCCCTGCGCGGTGCCCCGCATACCCATATCGCCACCGTCTATGCCGCGCCCGAGGCCGAGGCGGCGATCCTGCGCGACGTGGCGGGCGATGCGCCCAATATCACCGCGATCCGGGTGCGCGATGCGCTCGACCGCGTGGCCGACGCACTGCGCAGCCTTGCCGCCGCGACCTCCTACGGGGCGGCGGCCACACTGGTGACGGGCTTCGTCGTCCTGATCGGGGCCGCGGCGGCGGGTGAACGCGGCCGCGTCTACGAAGCCGCCGTCCTGAAGACCGTGGGCGCGTCGCGGCGAACGATCCTTGTCAGTTTCGCCCTGCGCTCGGCGCTGCTTGGCGCGGCGGCGGGCGGTGTTGCGCTTCTGGCGGGCGTGCTGGGCGGGTGGGCCGTGATGACCTTCGTGATGGATGGCAGCTACCGGTTCGAACCCGTCTCGGCGCTGGCCATCGTCATCGGCGGCGCGGTGACGACGCTGCTGGCCGGGCTGGCTTTTGCGTGGCGTCCGCTCGCCACGCGCCCCGCGCGCGTGCTGCGCGCCCGCGAATGAGGCAGAAACGCCTCGCGCCGTCGGTGACGCGCACCGCAATGCCCCCTTGCCCCTTGCCAAGCGCCGCCGCAGCGCGCACCTGACTCTCATGCTTCGTTCCGTCCGCACGCTTCTGGGCCGCAAGGACCGCCCCGACACCGCCCCCCGCGCCGGGGCCGAGGCCCGCCCCGAAGACATGCCGCGCCCCGCGCAAGCGACCTATGTCGTGGGCGATATCCACGGGCGCGCCGATCTGTTGGAACTGATGCTGGAACTGATCGACGCCCATATCGGCGGGACCGAGGCCAGCGATCCCCGGCTGGTCTTCGTGGGCGACTATGTCGACCGGGGCCGTGGCAGCGCCGAGGTCCTGGCCCGCCTGCGCGAGCTGACCCGCGACTTTCCCGACAACGTCACCTGCCTCATGGGCAACCATGAACGCATGATGCTCGATTTCCTGGCCGACCCGGCGACGCGCGGCCCCCGCTGGATGCGCGCGGGCGGCAACGCGACGCTGTCCAGTTTCGGGATCGACCCCGAGCCGCTTGCGTCGCCCGCCTCCCCCGACGCCTTCCGCGAGGTCGCGCGCCATCTGAAATCGGCCATGCCCGACGGGCTTGAGGGCTGGATGACGGGCCTGCCGCTCTCGTGGCATTCCGGCAATCTCTGGGTCGTGCATGCGGGCGCCGACCCCGCCCACCGGATGGAGGATCAGACCGGGCGCGTCCTGCTCTGGGGGCATCCGGAATTCGAGAGCGAGCCGCGCGGCGATGGCCTCTGGATCGCGCATGGTCATATCGAAGCGGAGCTGCCCTTCGCGGGCGACGGGCGCATCGCGACCGACACCGCGGCGTGGTCCACGGGCCGCCTGACCGCCTGCGCGATCCGCCCCGACGGGCGGCACGATTTCCTGCAAACCTGAGCCGGGCGTCCTAGCGGTGCAACCGCTCCTCGGCCCCGTCCTCGATCTTCGTCTTCCAGAGCGCAACGCGCGAGCGGAACGCCGCGCGCCCGATCATGTGGGCCGCCACGGGGGCCGTGATCAGCAAGAACAGGATCGTCGCCAGCGCCCGTGTCACGACACCGGTTTCGGCGAAATAGATCGCCACCGCGCCAAGGATCAGGCCCGCGCCCAGCGTGCCCGCCTTGGTCGAGGCATGCATGCGGATCAGAACGTCGGGCAGGCGCAACACGCCCAACCCCGCAACGAGGCAGAAAAATCCGCCCAGCAGGATCATGATGGCCATTATCCAGTCGAGGATCATTTGCGCTGCTCCCTGTGCGGTTGGGTCATGGTCGGGCCCGCCTCTCCGATCCCGGCGCGGCGGCGGTCCACGAACCGCGCCAGCGCCACGGTGGCGAGAAAGCCGACCAGCGCCAGAACGATGGCCACGTCGACGAAGGCCGTGTCCCCCGACAGGATCGCGTAAAGGCCGCAGAAGCTGACGATCTGAACCGTCATCATGTCCAGCGCCACGATCCGGTCGGGCAGGCTCGGCCCCTTGATGAGCCGGATGAAGGCCAGCGCCACGCCCAGCATCACCATGACAAAAGCCACGTCCACGGCGATTGAAAGAATATCCATCCCTGTCACTCCATCGCTTCGCGGACCCAGCGGGCCATGCCGGTGCGGATCTGCGCCCGGATCGCATCCGGGTCGTCGGCGAACATCGCGTGAATATACAGCGTCTTGCGGTCCTCGGTCACATCGAGGCTGAGCGTGCCGGGCGTCAGCGAGATCAGGTTGGTGACCAGCAGGATCTCCATCTCGTCATCGGCCTCCAGCGGGACCGAGATGATGCCCGGCCGCGCCTTGTGCGCGGGCGTCAGCACGTCCCAGACCACCTGCACGGAGCTGACGACCAGTTCATACAGGAACAGGACCCCCAGCTTCACCCAACGCCAGACGCGTTTGAAATAGCGGTCGCAGCCGGGAAAGAGCGGCTTGGTCACGAAAAGCGCCGCCGATCCCAGCGCGAAGCCCACGGCCAGCCCGGTCAGCGTGATATCCCCGGTCAGCGCGGCCCAGGCCACGGCCAGGGCGATGTTGAGGATGAAGATATTCATGGCAGCACCTCCGCCTGCGCCAGCCCGGTCGCCTCCATCGGCACGTCACCCAGCACGGCCGCCACATAGGCCGTCGGGTCCAGCAACTGCTCGGCCGAGCGTTCGGCAAAGGCCACGAACGGTTCGGGGAAGAACCCGATGATGCAGGTCAGCACCGCCAGCGACGCGATGGGCAACAGCAGGGCCGCCCGGTCGCGGGATGGCAGGGTGCTCAGCGACGGCTCAAGCCCCGAAGGATGCGGCGTCCAGAAGGCCGCGCCCCAGATCTTGGTCATCGAGAAGATCGTCATCAGCCCCACGGCCAGCGCGATACCCGCGATCCAGTAGGCCTCGGTATCGAGAGAGGCCTTGACCAGCACGTATTTCGCCCAGAACCCCGAGAGCGGCGGAAAGCCCGCCAGCGAAAAGGCCGGGACAAGGAACAGCACCGCCAGGACCGGCGCTGATTTGTAGAGCCCGCCAATCGACGACAGCTCGGTCGAGCCCGCGATGCGCCGGGCCACGCCTGCCACGAGGAACAGGTTCGCCTTCACGATGATATGGTGCACGAGGTAGAACACCGCGCCGACAATCGCCAAGGGCGTGAACAGCGCGAGGCCAAGGATCATGTAGCCGATCTGGCTGACGATGTGGAACGACAGGATGCGCCGGAAATCGTTCATCGCCGCAGCCCCCAGAACACCCGTCACCATGGTGAACCCGGCCACCCACAGCAGGATCGTGTGCGTGAACGCAATGTCGCTGGTGAAGATCAGCGTGAAGGTCCGGATCAGGGCATAGACCCCCACCTTGGTCAGCAGCCCCGCAAAGATGGCCGAGACGCTGAAGGCGGGCGTGTGGTAGCTGGCCGGCAGCCAGAAAAACAGCGGAAAGACCGCGGCCTTCACCCCGAAGGCCACCATGAACATCATCGCCACGACGACCAGAAGGCCCTGGTTTTCCACCTGCTGCACCGCGCCGTGCAGGTCGGCCATGTTCAGCGTGCCGGTCATGCCATAGAGCAGGCCGACGCCCGCCAGGAACAGGATCGTCGAGACGAGGTTCAGCGTCACGTATTTGATACCGCCATCCAGTTGCACCCGCTGCCCGCCGAGGATCAGCAGGCCGAAGCTGGAGATCAGCATGACCTCGAACCAGACATAGAGGTTGAACAGGTCGCCCGTCAGGAACGCCCCCACGACACCCGCCAGCAGCACCTGGAACAGGGCGTGATAGCCCAAGGCCTCTTTCCGCTCGTCGATATCGGCCAGCGCATAGACCGACACGGCCAGCCCGGTGATGCCGGTGATGACGACCATCACGGCACTCAAAAGGTCGGCCACCAGCGTGATGCCGAAAGGCGCCGCCCACTGGCCCATCTGCGCGGCGATGACACCCTCGGCCAGCACCTCGGCCATCAGGACGCCCGATGCGATCAGCAGGCCGGCCGAGCCCACGACCGACAGCCAGCGCCCCTCGGGGCCCTTGCGGAACAGGAAGGACAGAACCGCCGTCGCAAAAGGGATGATGATGGGAAGGGCGAGAACCCAGCTCATGCGTGGTCCTCCCCTTCGCGCGGCTCGGCGAGGCGCATCTCGTCGGAATCGAGCGTGCCGAGGTTCTGGTAGGTGCGATAGACCAGTGTCAGCGCAAAGGCGAAGAGGCCGAAGCCGATCACGATGGCCGTCAGCACCAGCGCCTGCGGCAGGGCATTGGCCACGTCACCCAGCGGCGCATCCGCCCCCTCGGGGATCAGCGGCGGGCTTTGCGCGGTCAGACGGCCCGAGACGAAGATCGTCAGGTTGGCCGCGTTCGAGATCAGGATCAGCCCGAAGATGAAGCGCAGCACGTTGCGGGCCAGCATCAGGTGCACCGCTGCCGCCACGAGAACGCCGACCATGATGGCCACCATCAACTCCATTCAGACTTCCTCCTCGAGGGCCAGAACAAGGGTCAGGATCGACCCGAACACGACGAGGTAAACGCCGATGTCGAAGACCAAGACGCTGCTGATCGGCAGGCCCTTCTCCTCCTCGGTTTCGCCGATGAACAACCACTGCCCGGTGAAGAACGCCTCGCCGAAAAACGCCGCGAAGCCCCCGGCGCAAAGGGCGATGCCAAGGCCCACCATGGCGATGTTCTGCGGCTCGACCCTGAGCGCGGCGCGCGTCGCCTCGGCCCCCTGGGCAATGGCGTAGAGGATGAAGCCGGTCGCCCCGATCAGCCCGCCGATGAACCCGCCGCCCGGCAGGTTGTGCCCGCGCAGCAGCATGAAGACCGAGAACAGAAGGAGCAGCGCCACCAGAAGCCGCGTCGCCGCGTTCAGGATGATCGAATTCACCATCTCAGCGCCCCCCGTCCTTGTCGGCGGCATCGCCGCTGTAGCGCGTGCCGCGCAACAGCGCGTAGGCCGCCAGCGCCGCGATCACGACCACCGCGATCTCGCCGAAGGTATCCAGCGCGCGGAAATCCACGAGGATCACGTTGACGATGTTGCGGCCGTAGGCGTCGGGCCAGCTGGCCGCCTCGAAGTAACCGGTGATGCGCCGGTCGAGGTCGCCCTGAAGGACGGCGATCAGGACCGCGCTGACCACGGCCCCCGTCGCAATGGACAGGACCGCATGGCCCGGGCGGCGCGGCTCGTCCCCGAGGTTCAGGTTCGGCAGCTTCAGCATCGCCACGGCCACCAGCACGACGACCAGCGTTTCCACCAGAAGCTGCGTGATCGCCACGTCCGGCGCGCTGAACATGATGAAGATCAGCGCGACCCCGATGCCCACGACCCCTAGCGCCGCGATGGCGGTCATGCGGCTGCCGCTATAGGCGGTCAGAAGCGCGCCGGCGGTGATGAAGATCAGGACCGCCCAATGCTTGAACAGCAGGCCGTCGAACTCGGCCGCGAAGTCGATGCGGAAATCCAGCGCGCCCTGCGCCCAGATCGTGCCCCCCAGCGCCACGGTCAGCGTCGCGAACACGATCAGCATGTAGCGTTGCAGCACGCCCGATTGCAGGTGCCGCGTCTGCCAGGCGGCCAGCGCCTTGATCCCGTCGATCAGCCGATCCCAGCCCGGGTCGAACTTGATCGGGTTGGCGGCGATGATCCGCGCCAGCGCCGCGCGCAGGCGGGCGTGCACGAGGTAGAGCACGATGCCCGTGGCGAAGGTTGCCAGCGACAGCAGGAAGGCGGCATTCACCTCGCGGAACAGGTAGAGGTCCACCGTGTAATCATAATCACCATAGACGGCCCAGGTGCCCGGCGCGACGAGGAACCGCTCCACCGTGTCGGGGAACAGGCCAAAGCCCAGCGACAGCGCGCCCAGGATCAGCGGCCCGATCCACATCACCCACGGCCCCTCATGGGCGGGGCGCGGCGTGTCGGACAGCTTGCCGGTGAAGGGGCGCAGAACGGCGATGCCCGCGGCCACGAACATCAGCGCGGAGGCCGCGAAGATCGTGCCGGTGATCCAGACGGTCGCCTGCTCGTGCCCGAGGCCCGCCTTGTAGAGGAACTCTTTCCCGATGAAGCCCACGAAGGGCGGGATGCCCGCCATCGAGATCGCGGCCAGCGCCCCGCCGAGGAAGGTCAGGGGCATCTTGCGGCCCAGCCCGCGCAGGCGGTCCACCTCGCGCGTGCCGGTCTCGTGATCGACAATGCCGATCATCAGGAACAGCGCCGCCTTGTAGAGCGAATGGACGACCAGGAACACCATCATGCCCTTGATCGCGTCGGGCGAGCCTGTGCCGATGAACAGCGTCAGCGCGCCCAGCGCCATCAGCGTGGTATAGGCCAGCACCTGCTTGATGTCGGTCTGCCGGATCGCCAGCAGGCTGGCGAAAACGGTGGTGAACCCGCCCGCAAGGATCAGCGTCCAGAACCACAGCTCGCTGTCGCCCAGCGCCGGGTTGACCCGCGCCAGCAGGTAGACGCCGCCCTTCACCATCGTCGCCGAATGCAGGTAGGCCGAAACCGGCGTGGGGGCGGCCATCGCGTTGGGCAGCCAGAAATGGAACGGAAACTGCGCCGACTTGGTGAAGGCGCCCAGCAGGAACAGGATGACGATGGGCACGTAAAGCGGATGGGCGCGGATCGCCTCGCCCTGCGTCAGGATCTCGGACAGCTCGAACGTGCCCGCGACATGCCCCAGCAGGATCATCCCGGCCAGCAGGGCAAGCCCCCCCGCGCCCGTCAGCAACAGCGCCTGAAGCGCCGAGCGCCGCGACTTGGCACTGGCATTGTCGAAGCCGATCAGCAGGTAGGAGGAAATCGTCGTGACCTCCCAGAAGACGAACAGCGCGATCAGGTTGTCGGACAGCACAAGGCCCAGCATCCCCACCATGAAGGCCATGAGGAACAGGACGAAACGCGGGTAATCGGGGTGCTTGCCCAGGTAAGCAGTGGAAAACAGCGTCACCAGCGTGCCGATCCCGGCGATAAGCAGGGCAAAGGTCAGCGACAGCCCGTCGATCATGACAGACAGGCGAATATCCATCGACGGCACCCAGTCGATGCCGAGAAGGATTTGCTCCCCCTCCGAGACCGGGCCGACATATTGCAGGAACCACGCGAACAAGGCCGCGGGCACCGCGACCGATATCCAACCTGCCGGACCACCCGCCTTGCGCGGAACCTTTGCCGTGTTACTCGCCACGCTCCATCACCCTTCGTCCTTCGCACCGGCGGCTTCGCCCGGCGCCACTCGGGCGTTTCGCCCGTGTTATTTCTTCGACCTGCGGCAGCCAAGCCGAAGGTCCAGCTTTCACTGGGCACGACGGGATGGGCTGCGCACAGAAAATGACCGAGGGCCCGGACGATGCCGTCGCGGTTGACGGCTGAGGCCGCCACGACACCGCCCGGGAGGAAAGTCTTGCCGGTCCGTGAGCGCCGGAAGGGACTGTACCCGGCGCGGCAAGACCTCCATCGAGCTCCATGCGTGCCCACGGAGCGCCGATACTTTTGCCCTCGGTCACGACAGGAGGTAGGGCGGCACCACCATAGGATAAATGGTAAACCTCTTTAATTATCCATTGGAAGAAACTATCATGCAGCCGAGGCAATATCTGGACCGTCCCATGCACAACGCCATTCCGCCCTTCACGCTGCGCCAGCTCCGCTATCTCGTCGCGCTTGAGGAAACCGCCCATTTCCGCGAGGCTGCGGAAAGCTGCGGCATTTCGCAACCCTCGCTGTCGGTACAGATCAAGACGCTGGAAGAGGCGCTTGGCCTGACGCTGGTCGAACGCGGGCGCGGACCGGTGCAACTGACCGTCGCCGGACGCGAGGTGGCGCGGCGCGGGCGCGAGATGCTGGATGCCGCGCAAGGCATCCTCGATCTGTCCGTGACGCTGAAATCGGGCCTGGGCGGCACGATCCGGCTGGGCACCTCGGCCACGCTGGGGCCCTACCTGATGCCGCATGTGGTGGGCGACCTGCACCGCACCCATCCCGATCTGCGCCTCTATATCCGCGAGGCCGCCCCGCGCGACCTGATGCGCGAGCTGCAGGACGGCGTGCATGACCTGATCCTGACGCAACTGCCGGTGCCGGGCGCGACGCTGTCGGTGGCGCGGCTGTTCCGCGAACCGCTGGCCGTGGCGCTGCCTGCCGATCATGATCTGATCGCGAAAACCGAACTCGACGCGCCGGACCTTGCGCAGCAAACCATCCTGTCGCTGTCGCCCGCCTACGCGCTGCACGACCAGATCGCCGCGATGTGCAGCAACATGGGGGCCGATGTCTCGCGCGATTACGAGGGCACGTCGCTCGATGCGTTGCGGCAGATGGTGGCGATGGACATGGGGCTGACCTTTCTGCCCGCGCTCTACGTGCGGTCCGAGATCGAGGGCCGCGCGCGCGACGTTGTCGTCCGACCGTTCCGGGGGCGGCGCTTTTCCCGCTCGATCGGGCTGGTGTGGCGGGCCAGTTCGGGCGCGGGTCCGGCCTATGACCGGCTGGCCGAGGCCATCCGGTCGACCGCCCGGCGCTTTCCCGAACTGGTGATCGAGGGCTGATGGGCGTGTCGCGCCGGCCCTTTGCGCATTGACGCCTGCGTGACGCCTGTCAAAACTGGCGTGCATGACCGAAGCCCTGAGCCTTGAAGACCTCGAAGCGCTGGCCGGCGATTGCCTGACGCGTGCCGGCGTGTCGCGCGCGCGGGCGCTGACCGTGGCCCGTGACACCGTCGCCGCCGAGGCGCGGGGCGACCGGGCCAACGGTCTGGATGCGCTGCTGCGTGACCTGCGCCTGATCCGCTATGGCCGGCTGCACGCCGGCGCGCGGCCCGAGATCGCCACGGCCAAGGCGGCGGTGTTGCAGGTCGATGCCGGGCACGGGTTTGCCGCTGTCGCCGTCGACGCCGCTTTGCCCGGGCTGATCGACATGGCGCGCCAGAAAGGGCTGGCCGTGCTGCGGCTTGACCGCGCCAGCGACCCGGCGGGCCTGTTCGGGGCCCTGGTGACCCTGGCCGAAGCCGGTCTTGTCGCCCTGACCATCACCGGCAAAGGCGCGGCCCGCATGGCCAGCCCGGACCATCCCATGCCGCGCCCGCTGCTGACGCCGGCCCGTCCGGCGCTGGCGGCCCTGCTGGGCGTCGTCGAGGACGAGGACGACCCCGCCGACAGCCCCCTTGGCGCACCGGTCGCCCATCGCGGCTGGATCCTCGCCGCCGATCCGCTCTGTACCGGGCTGATGGAGTTGGTGGGCGACTTGCCGACCGACAGCCTTGAGCCGCCCGCGCGCCGGGTGGCGTTGCCGACCGACCTTCTCGCCCAGATCGTGACCAGCTGAGGACGCCGCCGCGCCATGCCCGCGCCCATGCTCAAAGGCCTGACCCTGCGCGGGCTGGAGGTGTTCGAGACCCTCGCCCGCACCGGCTCCGTCGCCGCGACGGCCCATGAACTGGGCATGTCCGCCCCCGCCGTGTCGCAGCAGATGAAGAACCTTGCGCAGGTGCTGGGCGTGGACCTGGTGGACCATTCGCGCCGCCCCATGGTCCTGACCCCCGCCGGGCGCCTGTTCCTGCCCCGCGCCGAGGCTGCGCTGGCCGCGTTGCGCAGCGGGCAGCGCGACCTGACGGCGCTGGACCTGAGCGGGCTGAGCGCCCTGTCGCTGGGCGTGATCGAGGATTTCGAGAACGAGGTCACCCCCAGCCTGGCCGCCCGGCTGGCCGAGGGGATGAGCCAATGCGCCTTTCGCCTGCGCACCGGGGCCAGTCACCGCCTGGTGGCGCGCATCGCCGCGCGCGAGCTGGACATGGCGATCTGCGCCGACACGGGCAGCGGCCCGGCGGAGGCGCGACGCTACCCGATCCTGTCCGATCCCTACATCCTGGCCGTGCCGCGTGGCACCGATATCGGCGGCGGGCTGGCGAGCCTGTCCGAACTGGCCTTCCTGCGCCGCGACCTCGACCAGGTGATGGGGCGCCAGATCGAGGCGTATCTGCGGCGCGCGGGCCTCGACCTGCCGCAGCGCTTCGAGATGGACTCGAACCAGTCGATCAGCGCGCTGGTGGCCAGCGGCACCGGCTGGACCATCACCACGCCGCTGAGCCTGCTGCGGGCCGGACGCTTCGCCGGAGAAATCGACGCCCACCCCCTGCCCGGCGAGGAAATCGCGCGCGAGATCGTCCTGATGGTCAACGGCGATTGGTCCGACGAGATTCCGGGCCAGATCGCGGCACTCGCGCGGGAGTTGATCGAGACCCATTTCGTTGCACCCGCCGCCGAGCGCATGCCGTGGCTGGGAACGCGATTTGCAATCCTTGGCGGCGCCTGAGATCGCCCCCCGACGGACCGTTAGCGCCGGACTTTGCAGGCGCGGCACCCGACCCGGCGGGAATTGACACGAATATCTCAATTTTTTCTTTCGCATTATCATGATCCTAACTGTGGTTGGTAAACTTTTTTACTGCACGGCGGCGATGTTTAGAAAACCCGTTACAGAATGACGGTACGGCAAGCGGAAAATGTTCTGAGTCTTGAATATTCCTGTCATCTTGCCATGGCGTGCGGGGTGTTGCGTGAATCGTCAAAACACCGTGCGCACACCATGCGGCCATGCCGCTGGCGGATCGGGATGCGAAGGGAACAGGAGTGCACCCCGTCACACACGCCAGAGGCGAGCGGCCCAAGGTTGGGGGAGGCTGACCCGACATCATACGCCCCTTCGGGGCGACTCGACGGCCCAAGCGGGTGAACGACCGCGCGCGAGGGTTCAGTTCAGGCAGGACGCGCGGGGCTATCGTGGCCCCACGGACGGCTCGGTGCGTCCAGGCCGATGGCATCAGGGCCGTCCCACGCGGAGGGAAGAACTTGCCCAAGGACACCACGAACCACCCCGATCTTCTGGCCGGCGCGCATGTGGACGCGGCCGCCTACGACCGGATGTATGCCGAGTCGATCGAGAACCCCGAGGCGTTCTGGGCCGAGCACGGCAAGCGCATCGACTGGATCAAGCCCTTCACCAAGGTCAAGGACACGTCCTTTGCCCATGACGACGTGCATGTGCGCTGGTTCGAGGACGGCACGCTGAACGTGGCCGAGAACTGCATCGACCGCCATCTTGCCACCAAGGCCGACCAGACCGCGATCATCTTCGAGCCCGACAGCCCCGAGGAAGAGGCGCAGCACATCACCTACAAGCAGCTGCACGAGGAAGTGGGCCGCTTTGCCAACGTCCTGAAGGAACTGGGCGTTCAAAAGGGCGACCGCGTCGTTCTGTACCTGCCGATGATCCCCGAGGCGGCCTACGCGATGCTGGCCTGTGCCCGGCTTGGCGCGATCCACTCGGTCGTCTTCGCGGGTTTCAGCCCCGACGCGCTGGCCAGCCGGGTGAACGATTCGCAGGCCAAGGTCGTCGTGACCTCGGACGGCGCGCCGCGCGGCGGCCGCATCACCGAGTTGAAGGACAACGTGAACAAGGCGCTGCTGCATTGCGACGACCACGTGAAGTGCCTTGTCGTGAAGCGTACCGGCCAGCAGGTCGCCTGGGTTGCGGACCGCGATGTGTGGTATGACGACATCGCCGCGAACGTGTCGACCTTCTGCCACGCGGCGGAAGTGGGCGCGGAAGACCCGCTGTTCATCCTTTACACCTCGGGCTCGACCGGGAAGCCGAAGGGCGTGGTGCACAGCTCGGGCGGCTACCTCGCCTATGCCGCGATGACCCATCAGTACACGTTCGACTATCACGACGGCGACGTGTTCTGGTGCACGGCGGACGTGGGCTGGGTCACCGGCCACAGCTACATCGTCTATGGCCCGCTGGCCAATGGCGCGACCACGCTGATGTTCGAAGGCGTGCCGACCTACCCCGATGCGGGCCGGTTCTGGGCCGTCTGCGAAAAGCACAAGGTCACCCAGTTTTACACCGCACCGACCGCCATTCGCCTGTTGATGGGCCAGTCGGACGAGTTCGTGACCAAGTATGACCTCTCCAGCCTGAAACTGCTGGGCTCGGTCGGCGAGCCGATTAACCCCGAGGCCTGGAACTGGTACAACGAGGTTGTCGGCAAGGGGAAATGCCCGATCGTCGACACGTGGTGGCAGACGGAAACCGGCGGCCACCTGATCACGCCGCTGCCCGGTGCGACCGCCCTGAAACCCGGCTCGGCCACCAAGCCCTTCTTCGGCGTGCAGCCGGTTCTGCTGGATGCGACCAGCGGCGAGGAAATCCACGAGACCGAGGCCGAGGGCGTGCTGTGCATGAAGGACAGCTGGCCGGGCCAGATGCGCACGCTCTGGGGCGACCCGGACCGCTTCGTCCAGGCCTATTTCAGCGATTACAAGGGCTATTACTTCACCGGTGACGGCTGCCGCCGCGATGCCGATGGGTATTACTGGATCACCGGCCGCGTCGATGACGTGATCAACGTCTCCGGTCACCGGATGGGCACGGCGGAAGTCGAATCCGCGCTGGTCGCGCATGATGCGGTTTCCGAGGCCGCCGTGGTCGGCTACCCGCACGAGCTGAAGGGCCAGGGCATCTACTGCTACGTCACGCTGATGTCGGACGAGACGCCCTCGGACGAGCTGGTGAAAGAGCTTCAGACCTGGGTCCGCAAGGAGATCGGCCCGATCGCCAAGCCCGATGTCATCCAGTTCGCCCCCGGCCTGCCCAAGACGCGGTCCGGCAAGATCATGCGCCGCATCCTGCGCAAGATCGCCGAGAACGATTTCGGCAGCCTCGGCGACACCTCGACGCTGGCCGATCCCTCGGTCGTCGATGACCTCATCGCCAACCGCGCGAACAAGTGAGCGGGGCCGTGAAGGACATGACCGAGACACGCGCCGTGAACCTGATCCTGCTGGGCCCTCCGGGGGCCGGCAAGGGCACGCAGGCCCGCATGCTGGAAGAGCGCTTTGGCCTCGTCCAGCTGTCCACGGGCGACCTGCTGCGCGGCGCGGTGGCCGCGGGCACCGAAGCCGGGAAGGCCGCCAAGGCCGTGATGGAAGCGGGGGAGCTGGTCTCGGACGAGATCGTGCTGGCCGTGCTGAAGGATCGGCTGGACGCGCCGGACGTGGCCGCGGGCACCATCCTTGACGGGTTCCCGCGCACCGCCGCGCAGGCCGAGGCGCTGGACGCGCTGCTGGCCGAGCGGGGGCAGACGATCGACGCCGCCATCAGCCTCGAGGTCGAGGACGACGCCATGATCGCCCGCGTCTCGGGCCGCTATACCTGCGCGGCCTGCGGCGAGGGGTATCACGACCAGTTCAAGCAACCGAAGGCCGAGGGCGTTTGCGACAAGTGCGGCGGCACCGAGATGAAGCGCCGCCCCGACGACAACGCCGAGACAGTGCGCACGCGGCTGGAGGCCTACCACGCGCAAACCGCGCCGCTGATCGATTACTACCGCGCCCGGGGCGCCCTGACCGAGGTGCCCGCCATGGGCGAGATCGGCCAGATCGCCACCCAGCTTGCCGCCATTGTCGGCGCGCAGACGGGTCAGACGACGGACGCGTGACACGAAATTCGCCGCCGTCCGTTCGGAGGGATCGGGCGGCGGCGGGTCATTCCCGGCGGTGAACACACCGGGCCGGGCCTTTCGAAGGGAGAAGCAAATGGCAGAACAGCCGAACAACAACGCGTATTGGTCTGCGAACATCCGCCTCGTCACCTACTGTCTGGTGATCTGGGCGCTTGTTTCGTACGGCTTTGCGATCCTGCTGCGGCCGATGCTTTCGGGCATTTCGGTCGGCGGCACCGACCTGGGCTTCTGGTTTGCCCAGCAAGGGTCGATCCTCGTCTTCCTGGTCCTGATCTTTTTCTACGCCTGGCGCATGAACAAGATCGACCGCGAACACGGCGTGGACGAGTAAGAGGGGACCATCGGAAATGGATCAGACAACACTCAATATCATCGTCGTGGGGCTGTCGTTTGCGCTCTACTTCGGTATCGCGATCTGGGCGCGCGCAGGCTCGACCAGTGAATTCTACGCCGCCGGTCGCGGCGTGAACCCTGTCGTCAACGGCATGGCCACGGCGGCCGACTGGATGTCGGCAGCCTCGTTCATCTCGATGGCGGGCCTGATTGCCTTTGTCGGCTACAACAACTCGTCCTTCCTGATGGGCTGGACCGGCGGCTACGTGCTGATGGCGCTGCTGCTTGCCCCCTACCTGCGGAAGTTCGGCAAGTTCACGGTGCCCGAGTTCATCGGGGATCGCTACTATTCGACCACCGCGCGCATCGTGGCGGTCGTCTGCCTGATCGTCATCTCGATCACCTACGTGATCGGCCAGATGTCGGGCGCAGGCGTGGCGTTCGCCCGCTTTCTCGAAGTGGACCGGGACCTCGGCCTCTACATCGCTGCCGGCGTCGTGCTGGTCTACGCGGTGCTGGGCGGCATGAAGGGCATCACCTACACGCAGGTGGCGCAGTACTGCGTCCTGATCGTGGCCTACACCATCCCGGCGATCTTCATCTCGCTGCAACTGACCGGCAACCCGATCCCGGGCCTGGGCCTGTTCTCGAACATGTCCGAAGGCACCGCCGGCGCTGGCCAGCCGCTGCTGGTGACGCTGGACGGCCTGCTGACCGACCTGGGCTTCAACCAGTACACCGAGGGCACCAGCCCGGTGAACATGGCGCTGTTCACGCTGTCGCTGATGATCGGTACCGCCGGTCTGCCGCACGTGATCATCCGCTTCTTCACCGTGCCGAAAGTGGCCGACGCACGCTGGTCCGCCGGTTGGGCGCTGGTCTTCATCGCGCTGCTCTACCTCACGGCCCCCGCCGTGGGCGCCATGGCCCGTCTGAACATCATGACGACGATGTGGCCCCAGGGCGTGGAAGGCGAAGCCGTGGCACAGGAAGACCTGCCCGACTGGTTCGAAACCTGGTCCGTGACCGGCCTTCTGGCGGTCGAGGACAAGAACGGCGACGGCCGCATCCAGTACTACAACGAGAACTCGGAAGAGATGCAGGCCCTGGCCGCCGAGCGTGGCTGGGAAGGCAACGAGCTTGTCACCTTCAACCGTGACATCCTCGTTCTGGCCAACCCCGAGATTGCACAGCTTCCGGGCTGGGTGATCGCGCTGATCGCAGCCGGTGGTATCGCGGCGGCCTTGTCTACCGCGGCGGGCCTGTTGCTGGCCATCTCGTCGGCCATCAGCCACGACCTCATCAAGTCGACGCTGAACCCCAACATCTCGGAAAAGGGCGAACTTCTGGCCGCCCGGATCTCGATGATCGGGGCCATCGCGGTGGCGACCTGGCTGGGTCTGAACCCGCCGGGCTTCGCGGCGCAGACCGTGGCACTGGCCTTTGGCCTTGCGGCGGCCTCGCTCTTCCCGACGCTGATGATGGGCATCTTCTCGAAGCGGATGAACTCGGCCGGGGCGACCTGGGGGATGTTGGCCGGTCTGTTGACGACCTGCCTGTATCTCTTCATCTACCTTGGCTGGTTCTTCATCCCCGGCACCAACATGCTGGAGAACACCGCCTCGAACTACCTGTTCGGCATCCCGCCGGCATCCTTCGGCCCGATCGGCGCGCTGGCCAACTTCGCCGTCGCCTACATCGTGTCGAAGATGACCGCCGAACCGCCGCAGGAAATCCAGGAACTGGTGGAATCGATCCGCGTCCCGCGCGGCGCCGGTGCCGCCACCGGTCACTGAGACCTGGCAAAGACAGGGCCTGCGACATTGCAGGCCCTGTTCATGACACCGGCGCATCCCGACACCTTCGGGGTGCGCCGTTTCACTTTCGGGGGTTGCCGCCATGGCACTGGATATCGAGAGCCTTCTTGCCCATACGCACCCGTATGACGTGCTGACCCCGGCCGAGCGCGCCGCGCTGACCGATGAGGTCGGGCTGGAAGAGATCGCCGCCGGGCAGACGATCTACGAACAGGGCGCCCCCCAGACCGAGCTTTTCCTGATCCTGTCGGGCCGCGTCGATATCACCGATGCGGGCGGCGAGGTCCTGTCGATCCTCGGGCCGCGCAATTCCTTCGGCGAACGGGGGCTGATGCGCGACGGCATCGCCGCCGTCACCGCCAAGGCCGCCGAGGACAGCCGCCTGCTGACCATCCCGGCCGCCACCTTTCACCGGCTGGTGAAAGAGCATCCCGAGATCAACCGCTTCTTCGACCGCACCCGCCCCACCCGTCCGCGCCGCAAGGACGTGACGACCATGGCGCTGGCCGAGTTGATGACGCCGGGGCCGCTGACCTGCCCGCCCGACACACCGCTGATCGAGGCCGCGCGCAAGATGCGCGACCTGAAGGTCTCCTGCATCATCGTGACCGAGGCGGGGGCGGTCGCGGGCATCCTGACCGCGCGCGACCTGACGAACCGGGTCCTGGCCGAGGGCATCGCCTACGAAACCCCGGTGCACGAGGTGATGACCCGCGGGCCGGTCACCCTGCCCTCCAGCGCGCTGGTGGCCGATGTGCTGAACACGATGATGGAGCGCGGGATCACCCATATGCCGGTGGTCGATGCCGGGAAGCTGACCGGCATCCTGACGCAGACCGACCTGATCCGGTTCCAGGCGACCTCCTCCGCGGCGCTGATCCAGGATATCGCGCGCGCCCCCGACAGCGCGGCGCTGGCAGGCTACGTGAAGCGCATCCCGGAGTTGCTGGTGCAACTGGTCGCGCAGCAGAACGCGCACCAGGTCGTCACGCGGCTGATCACCGATATCGCCGACGCCGCGACGCGCCGGTTGCTGGTGCTGGCCGAGGAAAAACTGGGCCCGCCGCCGGTGCCGTACCTGTGGCTCGCCTGCGGCAGCCAGGGGCGGCAGGAACAGACCGGCGTCAGCGACCAGGACAACTGCCTGATCCTCGACGATGCGGTGACACCGCCCGACGACGCCTATTTCGCGGAACTGGCGAAATTCGTCTCGGACGGGCTGAATGAGGCGGGGTATTTCTACTGCCCCGGCGACATGATGGCGACCAACATCAAGTGGCGCCAACCCCTGCGCGTCTGGCGCGACTATTTCCGCGGCTGGATCAACACGCCCAACCCCGAGGCGCAGATGCTGGCCAGTGTCATGTTCGACCTGCGGCCCATCGGCGGCAATTTCAGCCTGTTCTCCGACCTGCAGGCCGAGACGCTGGAGGCGGCGGGCAAGAACTCGATCTTCGTGGCGCATATGGTCGCCAATTCGCTGAAGCATCACCCGCCGCTGGGGCTGTTCCGGGGCTTTGCGACCGTGCGGTCGGGCGAGCACAAGAACCAGATCGACCTGAAGATGAACGGCGTCGTTCCGGTGGTCGATCTGGGCCGCATCTACGCGCTGCAAGGCGGCCTGAGCGAGGTGAACACCCGCGCCCGCCTGCAAGCCGCGATCGAGGGCGGGGCCGTGTCGACAACCGGCGGGCGCGACCTGCTCGACGCCTATGACATGATCGCGGAAACCCGGCTGGCGCACCAGGCCGCGCAGATCCGCAAGGGCGAGGCGCCGGACAATTTCATGGCGCCCACCGACCTGAGCGATTTCGAACGCAGCCATTTGCGCGACGCCTTCGTCGTGATCAAAACCATGCAGAACGCCGCCGGCTCGGGCCGCGGCATCCTGAGCTGAAAGGAACCGACGACCCATGTTCTGGTCGCTGATCGCAACCCTTCTTGCCGGCCTTGCCGGGGCCGGCATCGCGATGCTGCTCAACCGCGCGACGGGCCGCCGCCTGCCGAAATGGATCACGCCGATCTTCGCGGGGGGCTTCATGCTGGCCGCGACCATCGGGCAGGAATACGGCTGGTACGACAATGCCCGCGCCACGCTGGGTGACGTGACCGTCATCCAGACCCGCGAGCAGCAGGCCTGGTGGCAGCCCTGGACCTACCTGCGCCCCTTCACCCGCGGCTTCGTGGCCTATGACCCGTCGGAGACGGTCGAGATCGGCGAAGGCTCGGGCGTGTCGGTTGTCCAGATTCAGGTGATGGAGCGCTGGCAACCCGCCATCGTGCTGCCCGTGCTGGTCGATTGCGGGGCAGGCGCGCGGGCCGAGATCACCGAAGAGGTGGAGTTCGCCGAGGATGGCACCATCACTGGCGCCGAGTGGCTGACGGTCGCGGGAGACGACCCGATCCTGAATGCCGTCTGCGGCGGGGAGGCCGCGACCGGCAGCTAAATCCGGGTGACGGGGCGATGCGCGACCGCCCCGACGCGCCGGGACCGAAAACGGGGCAAGGAGGAGGCCCCCAAGAGATGTTGACCAGATTGTCCCTGCGTTTGCGCATATTCCTGTTATTCGCCTTACTCGCCCTGGCCAGCTCTGCCCTGGCGATCGCGGGGCTGGCGCTTGGCTATTCGCGATTGGGCGAAGCGCATGCGCTGTCGGCCTTCGTGATCGCGGGCGTGATCGCCGTCTTCGCGATCTTTGCCCTGACGACATGGGTCTGGGTCCTGTTCGACGAGAACGTGGCCAAACCGGTGGAGCGTCTGGCCGCCGAGATGCGCGCCCGCGCCCATGCCGACGTGGATGGCGAGATCGACCATGGCAAGGCGAAGTTCCTGGGCGATCTGGGCTCGGCCGCCGCCGCCGTCGCCTCGAACCTGACCGAGACGCGCAACGCGATGGCGCTGGCCGTGGGGCGCGAGACCGCGCGGCTGACCACCGAGAAGACGCGGCTGGAAACCCTTTTGGCCGAGATGCCGGACGGGGTGATGTTCTGCACGCCGGATCACCGGATCGCGCTTTACAACGGGCATTGTCGCGAAATCCTTGGCGAAAGCGAGGCGGTTGGCCTTGGCCGCCCGATCAGGGCGCTGCTGCGCATGGGGCCGATCGAACAGGCGTATGCGCGACTGGTGGAAGGCGAGGCGGAGGAAGGCACCGACCTTCTGGTGACGACACGGACGGGCGCGCGCCTGTTGGAGGCGCGGATGCGGCTCTTGTGGCTGGAAGGGCAGGAAACCGAGACGCCCGGCTATGTCCTGACCCTGCGCGATCTGACCGAGGGGCTGCGGGTGCATGCCGAGCGGGCGCACCTGTTCGAGGAGCTGTTGCGGGAGGTCGAGGCTGCCGCCGCCAGCATGCCTGCGCAGGAGGCCGACCGCCTTGCGGTGCTGGTGGCCGAGACGCGGGCGCGCAAGGCCCCGACCGACACGGAATGGTGGCCGATGGAGGCGCTGGCCGCTCGCGACCTGGGCGCGGCGCTGACCGAACGGCTGCGGCGCAAGGGCGTCTCGCTGGAAAGCGACTTGGGCGAGACGGGCCTGCGCTGCGACGGGTTCGCCATCACGCGGCTGCTGGAGCGGCTGGCGCTGGATTGGGGCGTGCCGCAGGCCGATCTGCGGATCGTGGCCGAGGCCTCCGACCACGTGGTGCTGAGCCTTGAAGCGCGCGGCGACGTTCCGGAGGAGGAGGCGGTCTCGGGCTGGCTGGAGACGCCGCTGTCGCCGGGCCTGACCGGGTTCGCGGGGCGGGACGTGCTGACCTGCCACGGCACCGGGATCACGGCCGAACCCGCGGGGCCGGGCCGGGCCGCGTTGCGCCTGCGCCTGCCGCTGGCCGAGGCACGACCCGCCGGGCCGACGCGCAGCGTGCTCTACGATTTCGAACTGCTCAACGCCGCCCTGCCCGAGGATCTGGCCGCCGCAGGCTTGCGCGACCTGGCCTATGTGATCTTCGACACCGAGACGACGGGCCTGAACCCGCAGGTGGACGAGATCTGCCAGATCGCGGCGGTGCGCGTGGTCAATGGCCGGATCGTCGAGGGCGAACGCTTCGACATGCTGGTCAACCCGGGGCAGGCCATTCCCGCCGCCTCGACCGCCGTGCACCAAATCACGAACGAGATGGTGGCCGATGCCGTGGACGTGCCCGAGGCGCTCAGGCGGTTCCATGCCTTTGCCGATGGCGCGGTGCTGGTCGCCCATAACGCGCCCTTCGACATGAGTTTCCTGCGCCGCCGCGAGCGTGAGATCGGCAAGCGCTTCGATCAGCCGATCCTCGACACGGTGCTGTGTTCCGCGATCCTCTACGGCCAGTCGGCCGAGCATACGCTGGATGCGCTGTGCGACCGGCTTGGCATCGCCATCCCCGAGGCGGACCGCCACACAGCCATCGGGGACGCCATCGGCACCGGCGAGGCGTTTCGCAAGATGATCCCGATGCTGGAAGCGGCAGACCTGCCCAATCTGGGGGCACTGATCACCGCTTTCGACCGGCACAAGCGGCTGATCGAACATCTGAATTGACGCGCGGCCCGCGAGGGCGGACCCTTCTACAAGAAAGGATGACTTCCATGCCCCGCACGCCGCTTTACAAGGCCGCCGAGACCGAGATGATCCGCCGGATCGAGGCGGGCGACTGGCCCGTGGGCATGCGGCTGGGCAACGAGTTCCAGCTGGCCGAGGAGTTCGGCGTGAGCCAGGGAACGATGCGGCGCGCGCTGATGACGCTGGAAGCGATGGGCCTGTTGAGCCGCAAGCCGGGGCGCGGGACCCTCGTGGCCGCGCCTGCCCCGGTCATGACGACCGGCGGCGGCGGTGCGGGCGGGCTGGTGACACCGGAGGGCGACGCCCCGCAATTCGAGATCCATCGCGCCAAGGCCCTGACCCGCGGGGCGGATGGGGACCAGGCCGCCCTGTTCGGGTCCGGGCGCCTGTCGGTTTCGGAACGGGTGTTGAAACTGGGCGGCGTGCGCGCGGCGCTGGACGAGATCGCGGTGCCCGAGGCGCTGGCCCCGGCGCTGGACGAGGACGCGCCGGTCGATCTGCATGATTTCCTGTCAGCACACGGGCTGTCGCCCGTCACGCTGGAGGATACGCTTTGCGCCTCGATCACGACGATGGGCGAGTCGGTGACGCTGTCCTGCGACCGCTATACGCCCTTGCTGGTCCTGACCCGCGTCGCGCGCGGGGCCGACGGGGCCGTGATCGGGCGTCAGGTGTTGCGCGTGGCCGATCCGGACCTCGAATACCGGCCGGGAGGGTGAGAGCCCGAGGGGTTGCGCCGGCTTTGCCGTCGCCCGGCGGGGCTTTGCCGGGGGCATCGAGCCCCCGTCAAAGCGGCTGCTGTCGCAGCTACATATTTGAGGGATAAAGATGGGGGCGGGTCCGTCATGGCCCCGCCCGGCGCGTTCAGATCCCGTCGATGCACACGTATTTGGTGTCGAGGTAATCTTCGAGCCCCTGGCTGCCGCCCTCTTTCCCGAGGCCGGATTCCTTGACGCCGCCGAAGGGCGCCTCGACCGTGGTGATCAGGCCCGAATTGATGCCGATCATGCCGTAATTCAGCGCCTCGTTCAGGCGGAAGGCGCGGGAGAGGTCCTGCGTGTAGACGTAGGAGGCCAGGCCGAACACGGTGTCATTGGCCATGCGCACGGCCTCTTCCTCGGTTTCGAACCTGAAGACGGGGGCGAGCGGGCCGAAGATTTCCTCCTTCGCGAAGGCCATGTCCTGCGTCGCGCCGGTCAGAACGGTGGGCTGGAAGAAGGTGCCACCAAGTTGGTGGCGCGCGCCGCCGAGCGCGACCTCGGCCCCCTTGCCCTTGGCGTCGTCGAGCAGGTCCTCGACCTTCTTCACGGCGTCCTTGTCGATCAGCGGGCCTTGCGCCACGTCCTCGTTCCGGCCATCGCCGACCTTCAACTCGCGGGTCTTTTCGACCAGTTTTTCGACGAAGGCATCATAGACCCCGGCCTGCACGTAGATGCGGTTGGCGCAGACGCAGGTCTGGCCGGAATTGCGGTATTTCGAGACGATGGCACCCTCGGCGGCCTTGTCGAGATCGGCATCGTCGAAAACGATGAAGGGCGCGTTGCCGCCCAGTTCCATCGAGACTTTCTTGACCGTGTCGGCGGATTGCCGGATCAGCTCCTTGCCGACTTCGGTCGAGCCGGTGAAGGTGATCTTGCGCACTTCCTCGCGCGCCATCATGGCGCCCGCGATCTTACGGGCCGAGCCGGTCACGACGTTCACCGTGCCCTTGGGATAGCCCACCTCTTCGGCCAGCGCGGCCCAGGCGAGGCCCGAATAAGGGGTGGCGGTGGCGGGCTTGGCGACGATGGGGCAGCCCACGGCCAGCGCGGGCGCGAGTTTGCGCGCGAGCATCGAGGACGGGAAGTTCCATGGCGTGATCATGCCGACGACGCCCACGGGGTGTTTCGTGACCAGGATGCGGCGGCCATTGACCCCGGCGGGGACGATCTCGCCCTTGGCGCGGCGGGCTTCTTCGGCGAACCAGCGCACATATTGCGCGCCGATGGCGATCTCGCCCTTGGCCTCGGTGATGGGTTTGCCCATCTCGATGGTCAGCAACTCGGCCAGGGCCTGCTGGTTGTCCATCAGCGCATCGTGGAGTTTCCACAACAGGCCCACGCGGCTCATCAGGTCCATCGCGGCGAAACCGGGGAAGGCGGCGGCGGCGGCATCGATGGCGCGCATCGTCTCGGCCTCGCCCGACGCGGGGACGGTGCCGATCACCTCCTCGGTGGCGGGGTTGGTGACCTCGATCGTCTCGCCGCTATCGGCGCCGATCCACGCGCCGCCGACGAAATTCGCCTCGCGCATCCATGTTGTCCAGTCGCTCATATCGTTCCCTCCCCTGTCATCTGCCGGCCCATGCGTGTCGCCACGTCGAGCATGCGGCAGGAAAATCCCCATTCGTTGTCATACCAGCCGAAGACGCGGAGCATGCCGCCTTTCGACCGCTTGATCTCGGGCCCCGCGATGACGAGGCTTTCGGACCGGGCGCGCAGGTCGCTGCTGACCAGCGGCTTGTCCGTCCAACCGATGACCGGGCCCGCCTGTTCCCCGAGATGGGCGCGGGCCTCCTCGACCGAGGGGCGGTCGCGCGTCATGACGGCCAGATCGACGCAGGACACGCTGGCCGTCGGCACCCGCACGGCCGATCCGGTGACGCGGCCCGCCAGATGCGGCAGCACCACATCGACCAGCTTCTCGGCGCTGGTGGTGGTGGGCACCATGGAGAGTGCGGCGGCGCGGGACCGCGCGGCGTTGGCCATGGGCATGTCCACGGTGGGCTGGCTGCCGGTGTAGCAATGCACCGTCGTCATCAGGGCCGAGTCGAGGCCCCAAGCCTCGTCGATCAGGCGGATCAGCGGGGCGATCGCGTTCGTCGTGCAGGACGCGTTGGACACGATCCGGTGCGCGGGTGCGAGACGCTCGTCATTGGCGCCCAGCACCACGGTCAGGTCGGCCTGCGGCGACGGCCCGGACACGAGGACGCGCCCGGCCCCGGCGGCAAGCCCGGCCTCGGCGAAGGCGCGGTCGCTGGCGCGCCCGGTGCAATCCATCAGGATGTCGATCCCGGACAGGTCCAGCCGCGCCGGGTCACGTTCGCCGCTGAGCGGCAAGGCATGACCATCGACGACGAGCGCGCCGTCGCGGGTCTCGACACTGCCGCGCCAGGGGCCGAAAACGCTGTCGTATTCAAAGAGGTAGGCGCAGGTGTCGAGCGGCGCGATATCGTTGATCGCGACGATCTCGATCTCGGGCCAGGTCGCGCGCGCGCCGGCCCAGGCGCGCAGAACAGACCGCCCGATACGCCCAAATCCGTTGATCGCCACCCGGATGGTCATGGCCGATATCCCCTCGTCTGCCTTGTCGCGCGCACCCTGCCCCGGAGCCTCGGGCACCGCAAGGGGCCGTGACACCGTCGGTCAGGGCGTGTCGGGATAGCCGAATTTTTCGAACATCCAGGCGAAGCGGTCGCGGATCGCGGCGACGCGGTCGGGATGGGGGGCGAACATCTCGGCGGGGCTGGCCTTTTTCGGGCGATGGCCACCCTTGGCGCGCGTGCCGGCGAAGGTCTCGGCCAGCCCTGACAGCTCGGGGCGGGCGGCTTCAAGCGCCGCGATATCCTCGGCGAAATGCTCGTAACGGATGTAGAAATCGATGATGTCGCGCCCGTCGATGAAATATTGTTCCTCGTTATGTTCCAGCACCCGGAAAATCTCGGGGCCGGAAATCCACGCCGAGAAATCGGCACCCTCGGGCTTGTTGCGGTTGGACCAATAAAACTTGGACACGACGGTATCGAACGGGTTTCGGACGATGGAAATCTTGAACGCGGCGTCAAACGCCTCGGCGCCGAGGTGGCGGCGGACATCGGCGGCGGGAATGTGGTTACGGTAGCGCCGCGGCCATTCCAGTTTTTTCGCGAACCGGCGGCGGGACTTCCGGTCGTTCAGGAACTCGGACAGCCCGCCTTTGAAGTTCTGGGCCCCGCGAAATCCACGTTCGCGCCGGGCGGCCTCATCCGTGCGGGTGATCGGCGTGATGATGTCGTTCGACCCGGCAAAGCGCGACAGGGCGATCTCGAAGGATGTGCCGGCCACCTTGCGCGGCTTGAGGAACAGGATCTTGGGATCGGAGAGGTAGATCACGGGCGCGCGCTCACTCTGCTGCGGGGGTCGGTCGGCTGGGGCGTGGCTTACACCGCCGCGCGGGACTTGTCGAACCTAGCGCTCTCCCCTGCGATAGGGGACCATGAGGGCCTGCGGCACCCTTGCCCGGCGGGCCATGACGACCAGCGCGAGGATGGACAGGACGTAGGGCAGCATCAGGAACAACTGGTAGGGCACGCCATCGACGATCGTCTGCAAGCGCAGCTGGAACGCGTCGAAGAACGCGAAGAGGACCGCCCCCAGAAGCGCCCGCCCCGGCCGCCAGAGCGCGAAGACGACAAGCGCGATACAGATCCAGCCGCGGCCCTGCACCATGGTCGGGAAGAAGGAGTTGAAGGCGGCCAGCGTCAGGAATGCCCCGGCCAGCCCCATCATCGCCGAGCCTGCCATGATGGTGCCGATGCGCAGCCAGATCGGGTCGATGCCCTGTGCATCCACCGCGTGCGGGTTTTCGCCCGTCATCCGGATCGCGAGGCCCAGCGGCGTCCGGTAGAGCACCCAGGCGATGACAAGCACCAGCCCGAGCGCGAGGTAGGTGGGTGCGGTCTGGTTGAAGAGGACCGGGCCGAGGAAGGGGATGTCGGACAGAACGGGGACTTCAAGCGCGCGAAACGGCTCGACCGTCGGCGGAGAGGTCGCCGTCGGCACGGCGAGGCGGAAGATGTAGTAGGAAAAACTGGAGGCGAAGAGGGTGATGCCAAGCCCGGTGACGTGCTGGTTGAGACCAAGGGGCACGGTCAACAGCGCATGTAGCAGCCCGAACATCGCCCCGCACAGCGCCGCGACAAGCAAGCCCGCCCACAGCCCCGCACCCATGTAGACAGTCAGCCAGCCGATCATCGCGCCGAAGGTCATGATCCCCTCGATCCCGAGGTTCAGCACGCCCACCCGCTCGCATAGCAGGACGCCCAAAGTACCAAGGATGAAGGGCGTGGCGATGCGCAGGATGGCCTCCCACATGCCGACGGAACTGAGGATATCGAGAACCACGCTCATGGCCGCACCCGGTATTGTGTCAGGAAAATCGCGACCAGCATCGTCAGGAGCGACAGCGCGACGGTGACATCGGCGATGTAGGACGGGATGCCGAGTGCGCGGCTCATCGAATCCGCGCCGACGAACATGACGGCAGTAAACAGCGCGGCGGCGATCACGCCGATGGGGTGGCGATTGGCGAGCATGGCGATCACGATGCCCGAATAGCCGTAATTCGGGGACAGGTCGGTTGTGACGTAGCCCTTGACCCCCATAACCTCGATCGCGCCGGCCAGCCCCGCCAGACCGCCGGACATGGCAGCCACCAGCATCAGGGTCCGGCCCAGCGGCACCCCGGCGAAAGCCGCGGCGCGGGCGTTGAGACCGGTCGCCCGTGCGCGCAGGCCGAAGACGGTGCGCGTCTGGATCCACCAGATGGCCACGGCCAGCGCCACGGCGATCAGCAGGCCCGCATGCAGGCGCGACCGCTCCAGCAGCCGGGGCAGGCTGGCGCTGTCGGGGATCGGGACCGATTGCGGCCAGCCAAAGGCGAGCGGGTCGCGCAACGGGCCTTCGATCATCATCGAGACAAACAGGATCACGATGAAGTTCAGCAGAAGCGTGGTGACGACCTCGTCCACGCCGAAGCGCAGCTTGAGCGCCACGGGCACCAGCAGCAGCATGGCCCCCGCCACGGCCCCGGCGATGAGACAGGCGATAATCGTGACAATGGCGGGCGCCCCGGCTATGGCCGGGATCAGGCCGAAGGCGCTGACGGCCAGCGCGCCCAGATAGAATTGCCCCTCGCCGCCAATGTTCCACAGCTTCGCCCGGAACGCGACGGCGGCGGCGAGGCCGGTCAGGATCAGGGGTGTTGCACGCGTAAGCGTTTCGGTGATGCCGAGCCGGGACCCGAAGGCCCCGTCAAGGATCAGCCAATAGGCCTGGACCGGGTTCGCGCCCGCGATGGCGATCAAGATGCCCGCCATGAGCAGCGCCGTCAGGATCGCGGCCAGCGGCGCAAGAACGGTCAGCGCGGCGGGCGTCTGTTCGCGGCGTTCAAAGCGCATCCTGGGCCTCCGGCATCTTGTCGGCGGCGGCTTCGATCTCGCGGGCGGCGTCCCAATCGCCGGCCATCATCAACCCCAGAAGGCGCGCATCGGCACGCTCGGCAGGAATGGCGGGCGAAACCCGGCCATTCACGATGGCGCGGATGCGGTCGGACAGCGCGATCACTTCGTCGAGATCCTCGGAAATCAGCAGCACCCCTGCCCCCCGGTCGCGCGCGGCGATCAGGCGGCGATGAACGCCCGCGATCGCGCCTTCGTCGAGGCCGCGACTGGGTTGAGCGGCGACGATGATCGAGGGGTCGGCTTCGAGCACGCGTCCGAGGATGAGCTTTTGCATGTTGCCACCCGACAGAAGGCCCACGCGGCCGTCCAGATGCGCCCCGCGCACGTCATAGGTGGCGAGGATATGGCGCGCCGCCGCACGGGCCGCGCTGCGCCGCACGATGCCGCGACGCGAGAACTCGGGCGCCCAGAGGCGTTCGAGCGCCACGTTCTCCCATGTGGTCATGTCGCCCAGCACGCCCTCGGCATGGCGATCCTCGGGGATGCGCCCGATCCCGGCGGCAATGGCATGGGGCACGTCATGGCGGCGCAGCGCGGCGCCGTCGATCTTCACCGTCCCGCGATCCGGCGGGTAGAGGCCCGAGACCACCCCGGCCAGCGTCGTCTGCCCGTTGCCCGACACGCCGATGATGCCCAGCGTCTCACCGCCGCGCAGCATCAGGCTGACCCCGTTGAGCGCCGCGCCGCCCTTGCCGGACAGGTGCAGGTCCGACACCTCCAGCCGCACCGCGCCGGGCTGTGCAGGGGGGCGTTTCGGGCGTTCGACGGCGCGGCCGACCATCAGTTCGGCCAGTTCTTCTTTCGTCGTCTCACGCGTGGCGCGTTCGGCCACGACCCGCCCGCCGCGCAGCACGACGACCCGGTCAGACGCGGCCATGACCTCGTTCAGCTTGTGGGAAATGAAGATGATCGACAGGCCTTGCGCCGTCATCTCGCGCAAGGTCGCGAACAGGCGTTCGGATTGCTGCGTCGTCAGAACGGCGGTGGGTTCGTCGAGGATCAGGATGCGCGCGTCGTTGTAGAGCGCCTTGAGAATCTCGACCCGCTGGCGTTCGCCGACGGACAGGTCGGACACATGGGCGTCGGGATCGACCGGCAGGCCGAAACGCTCGGACAGCCGCGTCAGGCGCGCCCGCGCCGCCGCCCTGTCCGAGCGCAGCCGCCAGAGCGGTTCCGTCCCGGTCATCACGTTATCGAGCACGGTCAGGTTGGCCGCGAGCGCGAAATGCTGATGCACCATGCCCACGCCCGCGTCGATCGCGGCGCGGGACTTGCCGGGCGGCAGGGTTTCCCCGTTCACGCGGACCGACCCCTCATCGGCGGTGTAATGGCCGAAGAGGATCGACATCAGCGTCGTCTTGCCCGCGCCGTTTTCCCCCAGAAGCGCGACCACCTCGCCCTTTTCGAGGTGCAGCGAGACATCGTCATTGGCCAATGTCGTGCCGAACCGCTTGGTGATGCCGTCGAGTTCGAGAACGCGCGTCACGTCCGCCCCCCGCAGGGGACGGACCTATTCAGACAGCCGTGCGACATGTCAGGCGGGTTCGTCGAAGTTGCGCGGCACTTCGAATTCCCCGGCCATGATGGCGGCGCGCACCTCTTCCATCTCGGCGGCGGCGTCGGCGGGAACCATGTCGGCCACGTAGGAGATGTCGTTACCGCCATCCGCCATCAGGCTGAGCGGCGTGTAATTCTTGCCGACCGGGCTGCCCGCGACGGCATCGGCCAGCGCCGTGTCCAGCAGCGGGCGGAACGACCACAGCGCGTTCGCAAAGACGGTGCCCGGGTAGCGCGGCGTGTAGTCGATGAGCGAGCCGATGGCCGGGATGCCCCGTTCCTGCGCGGCATCCGCCGTGCCAATGCGTTCGCCGAACAGGATGTCGGCGCCCGCGTCGATCTGGGCGAGCCCGGCTTCGCGGGCGCGCGGCGGATCGAAGAAGGTGCCGATGAAGCTGACCAGATGCGTGGCGTCGGGGTTGGTGCGCGCCACACCGTCGGCAAAGCCGTTGATCAGCATGTTGACCTCGGGGATCGGGATCGCCCCGACCGAGCCGACGATGCCGCTTTGGGTCATGCGACCGGCGAGCATGCCGGCCAGATAGGCCGCTTCCCAGTTCCAGGTGCCGAAGACGCCGAAATTGTCGCCCGCTGCCTCGCCCGACGACCCCATGAGGAAGGCCGTGTCGGGATAGTCGCCCGCAACCTCGCGCGCCTCGCGTTCGACGGCGTAGGATTCGCCTACGATCAGGACATTGCCGGCCTCGGCATATTCGCGCATGGCGCGGGGATAGTCGGTGCCCGAGACGCCTTCGGAGAAGGTATAGTCGATGACGCCTTCGGCATCGGCCGCGACCATGGCGGCATGCAGGACGGAGTTCCACGCATTCTCGACCGGGGAGGCATGGATGCCGGCCACCTTCACGGCGGTCTGGGCACGAAGGATCGAGGGCGCGGCGAGGGTGGCGGCGCCGATGGCGGCACCGGTGGTCAGCAGATGGCGGCGATTGATGTGAAAGCGACTCAAGGTACGTCTCCTTGTTGGCAGACCGCGCAGAAGCGGTTTTCTGTTGGTGCCCAACCCTTCTCAGAATTGCGGGCGCCGTCGAGCGGCGAAGCGCATTTTACCAGACTACCCGCACAATTCATGTGCAAGAAAGGGCCTTCTGCTCAAAGCATGACCAAATCTGGCGCTCAGGACGCAGCGTTCGGCGCATAGCTGGCCGGGTCGACCGTGTCGGGCCGCCCCGCCAGCCCCAGGCGGGAGCGTTCCGGCGCGGTCTCGGCGATGACCTTGCCGCGGCGAATGACCTTCAACCGGTTGGGCCGCAGGCGGATCGCCTCGGCCGGGTCGCGGCCCTGCAACAAGACCATGTCGGCATGACAGCCCGGCGCAAGCCCGTAGCCCTCCAGCCCCATCACGCGGGCGGGTACCTCGGTCACGGCGTCGAACAGAACCGTCTTGTCGACCGCCGATCCCATCTGCGTGGCGTGCACGGCCATATGCGCCACGTCCAGAAGGTCGCCCGTGCCCATGGAATACCAGGGATCGAGCACGCAATCCTGCCCGAGGGCGACGGGGATGCCATGGGCCAGCATCTCGGGGATGCGGGTCAGGCCCCGGCGCTTGGGGTAGGTGTCGTGCCGCCCTTGCAGCATCATGTTGATCAGCGGGTTCGGGATGGCCGCCATCTCGGCCTCGGCCATCAGCGGCAGCAGCTTGGACACATAGTAATTGTCCATCGAATGCATCGAGGTCAGGTGCGAGCCCGCCACCCGCCCCTGCAAGCCGAAGCGCACCGTCTGCGCGGCCAGCGTTTCGACATGGCGCGACATCGGGTCGTCCGTCTCGTCGCAATGCATGTCGACGCGCAGCCCACGGTCGGCGGCGATCCGACACAGCGCCTCGACCGAGGCACGCCCATCCTCCATGGTGCGCTCGAAATGGGGAATGCCGCCCACGACTTCGACGCCCATGTCGAGCGCGCGCACCAACGCCTCTTCGGCCTCGGGGCAGCGATAAAACCCGTCCTGCGGAAAGGCGACCAGTTGCAGGTCGAGGTAGTCTGCCACGCGCTCGCGTACTTCGAGCAACGCCTCGACGGTGACCAGTTTCGGGTCGGACACGTCGACATGGCTGCGCACCGCCAAAAGGCCCTTGCTGACGGCAAGGTCGCAATACCGCAGCGCGCGCTCGACGACCGCCTCGCGCGTCAGGGTCGGGCGCAACTCGCCCCACAGCGCGATGCCTTCCAGCAAGGTGCCCGAGACATTCATGCGCGGCAGGCCCAGCGACAGGGTCGCATCCATGTGGAAATGCGGATCGACGAAAGGCGGGGAGAGGAGATGGCCCTCTGCCTCGATGACCTCGCGGGCCTCGGCGGTGATTCCCGGTTCGACCGCTTCGATCCGCGCGCCGCGGATCGCGATATCCTGGTTCACCCGCCCGTCCGGCAGGTTTGCCCCGCGGATCAAAAGATCAAACGTCATCTTGCCGTCACCCTGTTCTTTTCGTGCCGTATGCGCGGCCCCTGTCGCCCCAGCCATCTGCCTGCCCGGGGTCGAATACGTGTCCCAGTCGCGCGCGGAGTTCCAGGCGGAAAACTTCATGCCGGACCGCAACCTCGACCTGTTTTTCTACTGGGCCTTTTCGGGCCCTGTCCCGGACTGATCCAACATCGACCCGGCCATTGGCTCGGCTGCGATTGCATTACACTGAGGGAAGGTTTGGTAGCGGAGGAGGGACTTGAACCCCCGACACGCGGATTATGATTCCGCTGCTCTAACCAACTGAGCTACTCCGCCGAAGCCGGGGAGGGAGGTATGCCAACCTCTTCCGCCCGTCAACCGCAAAATCGCACGTCTCAGCGGGTCGAAACACGGGCCGCCGTGACCTCGACCTCGACCTTGAACTCGGGGCGGGTAAAGCCCGAGACGATTACCAGCGTCGAGGCCGGCAGGCGGGACAGACCGGCGCACCAGCGATCCCGCACCGACATGTAGCCCGCCATGAACGCCCGGTCGGTGACGAAGGCATTGATGCGAACCGTGTCGGACCGGGCGAACCCGGCCTCGGACAGGATCGCGTCGATCGCCGCGAAGCAAAGCTCGGCCTGCGCCTCGGGGCTTTCGGGGATCACGTCATCGGGCGAGATGCCCAACTGACCCGAGGTGAAGACCCACTCGGCATCCTTCGGCACATACGTTCCATGCGCGTAGGCGGCAAAGGGCGGGCGGATGGCGGATGGGGTCAGGGCGCGCAGGGGCATGTCGGTCATCTTTCCTGTCTTCACGTGTAGGGCTGTTCGGGGCCGACCGTTCCCGTCCCGACCGCGATCTTCCAGATTCGTTGCAATACGCCTCGTCACGATGCACAATTTAGAGGCATTCCAAATGGCGCCGCCGGAAAAACATGCAGCACGGCGGAAGTTCTTCGGGTCGCCCTGTGTGTCGGGCTTCCCTGCCCGCGCGGCGATCATAGGCTCGGGCCGGTTCCACCAGACCCATAACCACCTCGGGGAGATCTTGATCATGCTTCGCACTTCTCTTTTCGCGCTGACCGCCGGGCTTATGGCAAGCACCGCCGTCGCGCAGGACCTGACCCAGGTCACCTTCGGGACCAACTGGCTGGCGCAAGCCGAGCATGGCGGGTTCTACCAGGCCGTGGCCGATGGCACCTACGCGGAATGCGGCCTCGAGGTCGAGATCGTGCCGGGCGGCCCACAGGTAAACAACCGCGCGCTGATGCTTGCCGGCCGCCTGCAATTCCACATGGGCGGCGACATGCTGCAGGCCTTCAACGCCGTGAGCGAAGACATCCCGGTCGTCGCCGTGGCCGCCATTTTCCAGAAACACCCGCAGGTCATCATCGCGCACCCCGGCGCGGCCGAAAGCTTCGAAGACCTGCGTGACCTGACCCTGCTGATCGGGGATAACGGGTTTGCCAGCTACTACCAGTGGATGATCGCGGCTTACGGCTTCACCGCCGAGCAGCGTGTGCCCTACACGTTCAACCCGGCCCCCTTCCTTGCCGACGACACCGTGGGCATGCAGGGCTACCTGTCTTCTGAGCCGTATCTGGTGGAACGCGAGGCCGGCTTCACGCCCGAGATCTTCCTGATCGCGGACGCGGGTTATGCCAGCTACGCGACCACGATCGAAACCATGCAACAGACGATCGATGAAAGCCCCGAGGTCGTGGCTTGCTTCGTCAACGGCTCGATCCTGGGTTGGTACAACTACCTTTACGGCGACAATGCCGCGGCCAACGAACTGATCCTGGCCGACAACCCCGACATGACGCAGGACAAGATCGATTACGCCATCGCGGCGATGATCGATAACGGCATCGTCGACTCGGGCGACACGCTGGAGTTGGGCATCGGCGCGATGACGGACGAGGTGATCGGCGGCTTCTACGAGGACATGGTCGAAGCCGGCGTGCTGGATGAAGGCGTCGATTGGCAGGCCTCCTACACCACGCAATTCGTGAACCAGGGTCTCGGCCTCGACCTGCGTCCGCAGTGATCTGAAAAACCAGCGCCCGGACCGTTCTGCGGTCCGGGTCACGTCTTGTACAGGAAACCGCGATGGCCGTCCGACATTCCGACACCCTGCCGCTTGGGCAGCGTCCGCCGCTGCTGCGCCTGAGCCATGTGGACAAGGTGTTCAGCGGCGATGTTGTGGCGCTGAAGGACATGAACCTGACGGTGAACCAGGGCGATTTCATCTCGCTGCTTGGTCCCTCGGGCTGCGGAAAATCGACGGCCCTGCGCATCATCTCGGACCTGATGCACCCCACGCGCGGCAAGGTGGAGTGGGAAGGCGATCACGGGCGCGGGGACCTTGGCGTGGTGTTCCAGGAACCCACGCTCATGCCCTGGGCGACCGTGGCGCAGAATGTCTGGCTGCCCTTCCGCCTTGCCGGGAAAAGCTATGCCGAGGTGAAGGACGACGTGCTGGAGGTGCTGCGCCTCGTCGGCCTTGAGAAATTCCTCAATTCCTATCCGCGCGAATTGTCGGGCGGGATGAAGATGCGCGTCTCGATCGCGCGGGCCATCGTGACGAACCCGCGCCTGATCCTGATGGACGAACCCTTTGCCGCGCTGGACGAGATCACGCGCCACAAGCTGAACAACGATCTGCTGGAGTTGAAGGCCAAGATCGGCTGCACCGTCATCTTCGTCACGCACTCGGTCTTCGAGTCCGTCTTCCTGTCGGACCGGATCGTCGTGATGGCCGCGCGCCCGGGGCGGGTCATGGCCGAGTTGGAGGTCGACACCCCCTACCCGCGCGGCGAGGATTTCCGCACATCGCCGGAATACGCGGCCCATGCCCGCGAAGCCTCGGCCGCGTTGAAGGAAGCGATGGGAGAACCCGCATGAGCCTTGCCGAGAACAGCCCGGCGCGGGCCACGGCCACGCCCGAAACGGTGGATGCCGACGAGGCGCGGCGCCAGCGCGCTGCCCGGATCGAGCGCATCGCGAAATGGACCCTGCCGGTCATCATCATGGCGTTGTCCATCTTCGGATGGGGCTGGGTCGTCACCGCCAACGAGATCCCGCATTACATCCTGCCGGGGCCGGACCGTGTCTGGGCCAGCCTGACGGGTGACTGGGGCATGCTGATCGAAGCCGCCTACCTGACAGGGTGGATCACGCTGCTGGCGCTGATCCTGGCCGTGATCGGGGGGGCGGGCCTTGCCATCCTGTTCAACCAGTCGAAGATGCTGGAACTCAGCTTTTACCCCTATGCCGTGATCCTGCAGGTCACGCCCGTTGTCTCGATCGCGCCGCTGATCTTCATCTATGTCGACAGCAAGGTGGCGGGAATGCTGCTCTGCGCATGGATCGTGGCGTTCTTCCCGGTGCTAAGCTCGACCACGCTGGGTCTGAACAGCGTCGATCACAACCTGCGCGACCTGTTCCGGATCTACGGCGCCACGCGCTGGCAAAAGCTGCGCTACCTGCAACTGCCTTCGGCCCTGCCCTATTTCCTCGGCGGTCTGAAGATCGCCGGCGGCCTGTCTCTGATCGGGGCGGTGGTGGCCGAACTGGTCGCAGGCACCGGCGGGATCGGGTCGGGCCTTGCCTTCCGCATCCAGGAGGCGGGCTACCGCCTCAATATCGCGCGCATGTTCGCGGCCCTCGCCATGGTGGCCGCGATGGGCGTCTTCATCTTTGCCGCGCTGTCGATCCTGTCGCATCTGCTGCTCAGGAAATGGCACGAAAGCGCGCTGACACGGGAGCATTAGGTGGATTTCACGGCACTTCCCAAGGGCGATTTCACGCTGGCCAATGTCACGGTCCCTGCCTGCCTGATCGGGCAGGAGGGCGATCTTCTGCGCACCGATCTGGGCGTGAAGGACGGGATGATCGCAGCGCCCGGCGCCATCGCCGTGGACATGAAAGGCGCGATGGTGTTCCCGGCCTTCGTCGACATGCACACCCATCTGGACAAGGGCCATATCTGGGGGCGCGCGCCGAACCCGGACGGGTCTTTCATGGGGGCGCTGGAAACCGTGGGCGCGGACCGCGCCGCCAACTGGTCGGCCGAGGATGTGCGCCGTCGGATGGAGTTTTCGCTGCGCTGCGCCCATGCGCATGGCACGCGGGCGATCCGCACGCATCTCGACTCGAGCCCACCGCAATATTCCATCAGCTTCCCCATCTTCCGCGAGTTGCAGGCGGATTGGGCCGGGCGGATCGAGTTGCAGGCGGCGAACCTGATCCATTCGGGTCTGGGCGGGCTGGACGGCCCCCTGCCCGAGATCGCCGCAGAGGTGGGCAAGACCCGTGGCGGTGTCCTCGGCCTTGTCACCAACCCGTCGGATGACCTGGCGGATGTGCTGCGCGACTTCTTCTCGCTGGCCGAGAAACACGGCGTGCCGACCGATTTCCACGTCGACGAGACGATGGATGCCAGCGTCGAGACCCTGCGCACCATCGCCGAGGTGGTGATCGAAACGGGGTTCCAGGGCGGGGTCGTCGTCGGCCATTGCTGCTCGCTGAGCGTGCAGGACGAGGCCCGCGCCATGGACACGCTGGACCTGGTCGCCAAGGCCGGTATCGACGTGGTCAGCCTGCCGATGTGCAACCTGTATTTGCAGGACCGCACGCCCGAGGGCACGGTTCGCACGCCGCGCCGCCGGGGGGTTACCCTCGTCCACGAAATGCGGGCGCGCGGCATCCGGGTCAGTTTCTCCAGCGACAACACGCGCGATCCCTTCTACGCCTATGGCGACATGGACATGATCGAGGTGATGCGCGAGGCGACCCGCATTGGCCATCTCGACCACTCCCGCGCCGATTGGGTCACCAGCTTCCTGACCGACCCGGCGGCCACCTGCGGCTTCGACGCGCCATCGCTGGAGGTGGGCGCCCCCGCCGACCTGGTGATCTGCCGCGCCCGCAGCTGGACCGAGCTTTTCGCCCGCCCGCAGGCCGACCGCATCGTCCTGCGCGAGGGGCGCCAGATCGACCGCACGCTTCCCGACTATTCCGAGTTGGATGATTTGATGGAGTCCGCATGAGCACGCCGAACATCGCCGCAGCCAAGGCCGCCCTGTCCCATATCGAGCAGGACGAGAACCCCGCGACCATCCGGTCGAAAAGCCGGGACTTCTTCTGGTACTCGCCGGTGCTGAAGGAAAAGATGGACCACCTCGAGGCGGATTTCGTGGTGAACCCGAAATCCGAGGAGGAGGTGATCGAGATCCTGCGGGTCTGCTACGCCCATGACGTGCCGGTGACGACGCGCGGCGCGGGCACCGGCAATTACGGACAGGCCATGCCGATGCGTGGCGGCTGCGTCATGCATATGAAGAACATGGCCAGCGTGAAGGAAATCGCGCCGGGCCGCGTGGTGACAGAACCCGGTATCGTGGTGAAAGAGCTCGACGCGCAAACCCGTGCCCATTCGGGGCAGGAATTGCGCATGATGCCCTCGACCTTCGCGACGGCGACGATCGGCGGGTTCGTTGCGGGCGGATCGGGCGGGATCGGCTCCTGCACCTGGGGCGCGCTGCGCGATTTCGGCAACATTATCCGGCTGCGCGTGGTCACGATGGAGGAAGAGCCGCGCGTGGTCGAACTGACGGGCGATGAACTCCCGCGTGTGAGCCATGCCTTCGGCACCAACGGCATCATCACGGAAATCGAGATGCCGCTGGCCCCGGCCTATGACTGGACGGAACTGCTGGTGGCCTTCGACGATTTCCCCGACGCCGCGAAATTCGCCGAGGGCGTGGCCAACCAGGACGGCATCCTGATCAAGCTGGCCACCGTGATCGAGGCGCCCATCGGAAAAAGTTATTTCCAGCGCATCGCGCCGCATGTCGAGGAGGGCACCAATCTCGTGATCCTGCTGGTCGCGCCGCATTCGGTCGAAGGGCTCAAGACCTTCATGGAGGCCGAAGAGGTGCCGGGCGCGATCATCTACGACTCCACCGACAATGACTGGCCAAGGACGCCCGGCGCGCTGGCGGAATACACGTGGAACCATACCACGCTGCGCGCCCTGAAGGTCGATCCGTCGATCACCTATTTGCAGGTGCGCTACCGCTATCCCGACCACATGGAGCTGGTGGAAAAGGTGCGCGCCGAATTCGGGGCCGAGGTTCTCCAGCACCTCGAAGTGATGCGCGAGAACGGCAAGGTGATGTTCGCGGGCCTGCCCATCGTGGCCTTTTCCACGCCGGAGCGGCTGGAAGAGATCATCCGCATCCACGAAGAGATGGGGTGCATGATCTTCAACCCGCATCGCTACACGCTGGAGGAAGGCGGGCGGCAATCGACCGACGCGCGGCAGTTGAACTTCAAGCGCGAGGCGGATCCGAAGGGATTGCTGAACCCCGGCAAGATGATCGCCTGGGACGATCCCGATTTCGACTATGCGACGATGTATGACTATCCGGCGATGACCCCGAAACCGGAGGCCGCGGAGTGAGAGAGATCTCTGCGCTGTCGGGAGCCGACCATTTCCTGGTCTGGATCGACGCCTTCGGCGCCGACCCGGCGGGGGGCGCTGCCCCCCGCACCCCCCGGAGTTTTAATTGCCAAGATGAAGGGGAAACCGGGTGAGCAGGGCGCTTGTATTGTTCGCACACCCCTGCCCCGAGAGTTTCTCGGCCGCGCTGCACGGCACGGTCGTGGAGAAACTGGCGGCAAGCGGCTGGGAGGTCGATGATTGCGACCTGAATGCCGAGGGGTTCAACCCCGTCCTGACCGAGGCCGAGCGGCGCGGCTACCATGACGAGCCGGACAATCTTGGACCGGTGGCCGAGTATGTCGAACGCCTGCGGGCCGCGGACGCGATGGTCATGGTCTTCCCGGTCTGGAATTTCGGCTACCCGGCGATCCTGAAAGGCTTTCTCGACCGGGTGTTCCTGCCCGGCGTGTCCTTCAAGCTGGTCGATGGCAAGGTGAAACCGAACCTCACCCATATCCGCAAGCTGGCGGCGGTGACGACCTATGGCGGCGCGCGGACGCGGGCGCTCTTGGTCGGCGACCCGCCCCGGAAATGCGTGACGCGGGCGGTCTGGCATGTCTGCCGGCCCGAGAAGATGCGGTACCTTGCGCTCTACGACATGAACCGGGCCAGCGACGCAAAACGCGCGAATTTCCTGTCACGAGTAGGCCGAGAGATGGAGAGTTTCTGATGCGGGCGCTGGTTGTTTATTGTCACCCACGGGCGGAGAGTTTCACCGCCGCCATCCGTGATCTTGTTCTGGAAAAGCTGCGCAAGGCGGGCGCCGAGATCCGGCTGCGCGACCTGTATGCAGAGGGATTCGCCCCGGCCCTGACCGCCACCGAGCTTGAGCTCTACGAGGATGAAAGCCGCAACAAGGCGGCGGTGGCGCGCGACGTGGATGACCTGATGTGGTGCGACACGCTGATCTTCGTCTATCCGACCTGGTGGTATGGCCTGCCCGCGATGCTGAAAGGCTGGCTGGACCGGACGATGGTGCCCGGCGTGGCCTTTCTGATGCCCGATGACGAGAACCCGAATATCCGCCCGGGCCTGCGGCACATCACGCGCTTGGGCGTCTTCACCACCTGCGGGGCCAGCTGGGCGCTGACGCGCTACGTGGGCGCGCCCGGGCGGCGGACATTGCTGCGCGGGGTCGGGCACCTGTGCGCACGGCATCGCAAGGTGGCCTTCGCAGCGCATTACCTGATGGACAGGTCGACCGCTGCAAGCCGCGACAAGCATCTGAAGCGCGTGGCGGCGAAGATGAATCGCCTGCTCAGCGGCGGGCGGGCCCAGAAAAACGAGGCCAGCGATACGGAGGCGACGGCATGATCCCGGTCCTCGATTTCGCGCGATTTTCCAGCGGGGCCGACCGGGCTGGGTTCGTGTCCGATCTTGGCGCGGCGGCGCGCGGGCCCGGGTTCTTCCTGGTCTCGGGGCATGGCGTGGACGAGGGCCTGATCGCGCGGGTGTTCGACCAGGCGGCCGCATTCTTCGCGCTGCCGTCCGAGGTGAAAGCGCCGCTGTCGATCTCGACCAACCCGCATAACAGGGGATGGGCCGCGACCGGAACCGAAAGCCTGGACGAACATTCAGGACAGGTGGATCAGAAGGAAGCCTTCAACATCGGCTACGACCTGGCTGCCGATGACCCGCGCGTGATCGCGTCCGAGCCGTTTCGCGGGGTGAACCTGTGGCCGGAGGTGCCCGGCTTTCGCGAGACGATACTGGATTATTTCGCGACGGTGCAGGCGCTTGGTGTCGGCCTGATGCGGGCCGTGGCGATGGATCTCGGCCTGTCCGAGACGCGGTTCCAGCGCGATTTCGACGAACCGATGGCGACGCTGCGCCTGCTGTCCTACCCGGCGAGCGACCCAGGCGGGATCGGGGCCGGGGCGCATACGGATTACGGGGCGCTGACGCTTCTGCTGACCGACGGGGTGGCGGGGCTGCAAGTCAAACCGCGCGGCGGCGACTGGATCGACGTGCCCCATGTGCCGGGGGCCTTCGTGGTCAATATCGGCGACTGCCTGATGCGCTGGTCGAACGATATCTACGTGTCGAACCCGCACAGGGTGCTGCCCCCGGCAAAGCCGCGCCAATCGGTGGCCTTTTTCCTCGACCCGAACCCGGACGCGATTATCGCCGCCCTGCCCGGCACCGGAGCGCCGAAATACCCGACGGTGACGGGGGCCGAATATCTGCGTCAAAGGCTGGATGCGACTTACGCCGCTTAACGCGCGGCGCGCTCCGCGTCAGACCAGCGCCCCCTTGGTCGCCGTGTCGAAAACCTCGACCACCCGGCGCGCCCGTTTGCCGACCTCGGCTGCGGAGATACCCGGAGCATAGAGCGCGGTTCCCAGCCCGAACCCGTCGGCCCCGGCGGCCAGCCAGTCTGCGAAGTTTTCGGGGCGGGCACCGCCGAAGGCGAACACCTTTGCGTCTTGCGGAAGCACCGCGCGTAACGCCGCCAACCCCTCGAACCCGACGCGATCGGCAGGGAACAGCTTGAGCCCATCCACGCCGGATTTGAGCGCCGCGAAAGCTTCGGTCGGGGTGAAAACGCCGGGCCAGCTTTGCAAAAGCAGCCGCTTGGTTTCCACGACCACGTCCGGGTCGAAATTGGGCGACAGGATCAGCTTGCCGCCCGCATCGGCCACTTCGCGCACCTCGTCGGGGGCGGTCACCGTGCCGGCCCCGATCAGCGCGTGGTCACCCAGCGCCGTGGCGATGGCGGACATGCTGTGCAACGGGTGCGATGAATTCAGCGGCACTTCGATCCGGTCGATCCCGGCCTCGACCAGCGCCTCGGCGACCGGGACGGCCTCGGTCGGGGTGATGCCGCGAAGAATGGCGATGATCGGACGGCTCATTTCGCGTGCTCCTGCATTGCGAACCACGCACGGGCCAGACCGGCAAGGGCCAGACCGTCCGACGCGTGACGGGGGGCGGAGACGCCCTGCGTGTCGAGCGCGCGAGCGTAGAGATCAACCATGTCTGACGGGCCGGCGAGGGCCACTTGCTGGCCCAGCCAATAGGGCCGCATGGCCGCCAGTTCCGCCCCGATCAACGCGCCGAAGAGGCGCGACCGGGCCACGGACGGGTCGAGCTGCTGCAACACGTGCTGCCCCCGAAGCGCGGCCAGACGCTGGCTCAACCGCTCGGGCCGCGACAGGGTGTCGGACACGGCGTCGACGAAGGCCTCGGCATCCATGCCGGTGGACGCGACAGCCGCGCTGATCGTGCTGTGCCCGGCGAGGAGGTCGAAGAACTCACCCGTCATCGCGGTCTGGAAACTCACGATCTCCTCGGCCGAGATCTGCACCCAGACCGTGCGCGGCCCGACAAGGCAAAGCACGCCGTCAAACCCCGGGTTCCCGGCCAGAAAACCCGCCACCTCGGTTTCCTCGCCCAGCAACAGGTCGGGTGGGTTGGCTTGGCTCAGCCCCGGCAAGGCAAGAAGATCCAGGCGCGGGTCGTTGGCAGACACCCGAATGGGCAGCCGTTCGGCCGGTTTTGCCGGAACCGGGGTGATTGCTTCGGGCAGGTCGGCCAAGCCCGTCAAACCGCACGCCAGAACGGATGTGCTGCCCTGGCCCAGCCATGGCGCGATCGTATCAAGAAGCTTGGCCTCGAACGCGGGCGCCTCGGGCATCGCGCTATCCGACGGAAGCGTCAGCTCCGCCCGGACGGAACCATCGGCGGCCAGCGCCCAGGCCCTGAGGTCACTTTGGCCCGCGTGCACCGCGATCCAGTCGGCATATCTGCTTTCTGCGCTCATCTCATCCATTCCATAGCATGCCCCATTCAGGTTGGGCAGAACGGTGATGGATCAAGAGGTGACAGGCCCGCCTTCTGCCGCAAGATCGTTCAGGATAGGGCAGTCTGGCCGCTGATCCCCCGCGCAGCGGTCCACCAGATCTGCCAGCGTGCGGCGCATCTGGGCGAGTTCCTCCATCTTGGCGTCGATCTCGGCCAGGTGCTTGCGCGCGACGGCCTTCACATCCGCGCTGGCGCGGTCCCGGTCGCCCCAGAGGCCGAGGAGGATCCGACAATCCTCGATGGAAAAGCCGAGGCTGCGCGCCCGACCGAGAAAGGCGAGTTGGTGAACATGCGCCTCGGAAAACTTGCGGTAGCCATTGCTGGACCGGTCCGGCGCGATCAGGCCGATCTCTTCGTAGTAGCGGATCGTTTTGGCCGGCAGCCCGGCGCGGGCGGCGACATCTCCGATATTCATGTCATTTCACCTTCAGACGACGCAGGCGCAGGGCGTTCGTCACGACCAGAACGGAACTGGCCGCCATGGCGCCCGCCGCCAGCATCGGGTTCAAGAACGGGCCACCGAACAGGGCCAGCGCCCCGGCGGCCACGGGGATGAGGGCGACATTGTAGCCGAAGGCCCAGAAAAGGTTCTGCGCGATGTTGCGGAGCGTGCGGCGGCTGACCTCGACGGCGGAGGTCACGCCAACCGGCGAGCCGGAGACCAGAACCACGTCGGCGGCCTCGATGGCGATATCGGTTCCCGTGCCCAGCGCGATGCCGACATCCGCCGCCGCCAGAACCGGTGCGTCATTGATCCCGTCCCCGACAAAGGCGACCTTCAACCCCTGGGCCTGCCAATCCTCGAGCGCCTTTTGCTTGCCCTCGGGCGACAGGCCGGCCCGCGCAAGGCCAATCCCGAGGTGTCGGGCGACCGCATCGACCGGGCCGGCGGAGTCGCCGGACAGGACGGCCACCTGCAGACCGCGCCGCGTCAGCGCTGCGATGGCGTCGGCTGCGTCATCCTTGACCGGATCGCTGAGGTCGAGATGACCAAGGTAGAGGGCGCCGCGGGCGACATGCACCTCGGTGCTGCTGCCCGGTTCCCGATCGGGCAGCGCGACGCCTTCCTTGGCAAGAAACGCCCGCGACCCGATGCGCACCGTGTCGCCCTCGACCTGCGCGGTGACGCCCGCGCCCGGGTGGTTCTGGAAACCATCGACCACGGGCAGGGTCAGGCTGCGCGCTTCGGCCTCGGCAAGGATGGCGCGCGCCAAGGGATGCTCGGAGGCTTGCTCGACTGCGGCGGCGAGGGCCAGCAAGGTTTCTTCCGAGGTTGCCTCTGCCGCGTGGATGCCGGTGACCGCAGGGGCCCCTCGGGTCAGCGTGCCGGTCTTGTCGAACGCGACAAGGTCGACGCTGGACAGGGCCTGCAGGGCATCCCCACGCCGGAACAGGACGCCAAGCTCGGCCGCGCGCCCCGTGCCGACCAGGACCGAGATCGGCGTGGCCAGGCCCATGGCGCAGGGGCAGGCGATGATCAGGACCGACACCGCGACAACCAGCGCCTGCGCCGGATCACTGCTCAGGAACGCCCAGGCCGCCGCCGACAGAACGGCAATCGCCAGCACGACGGGTACGAAGACCGCCGTCACGCGATTGATCAGCGACTGGATCGGCAACCGCGCGGCCTGCGCGTTTTCGACCATGGTCACGATCCGGGCGAGGACCGTGTCATTGCTGATGGCGGTGGCTCGGAAATCGACGGTGCCGTTCGCGTTCACCGTTCCCGCCGAGACCGGATCGCCCGGCCCCTTCTCCACCGGAACCGGCTCCCCGGTCAGCATGGACTCGTCGACATGGGTCGCCCCGGTCAGGATCACGCCATCGACGGCTACGCGCGCGCCGGGGCGCAGGCGCACCACGTCGCCCAGATGGATATCGGCCAGCGCAACCTCGGTTTCTGACCCGTCGGGCTGCACTTTCAGGGCGGTGTCCGGCGACAGGTCCAGCAACCCTTCGATCGCGGCCCCGGCCGATCCCCGCGCCCGCGCCTCCAGCCACCGGCCCAGCAGGATCAGGGTCACGATCACGGCAGCGGCCTCGAAATACACGAACCGGCCGGTTTCCGGGATAAGCTGCGGCGCGAATGTGACCACGGTCGACCAGGCCCAGGCCGCGCCCGCGCCCAGCACAACGAGGCTGTTCATCTCGGGCGCGCCGCGCAGCAAGGCCGGGACGCCAAGGCGGAAAAACACGCGCCCCGGACCGGCAAGGACAAGGCTGGTCAGGGCGAACTGGAACAGGCGCAGCGCGCTTTCGCCAAAGGTCTCGATCTGCCAGCCGCGAAATCCGGGGATGACGTGACCGCCCATCTCGAGAAGGAAAACGGGCAAGGTCAGCGCAAGCGCCATGAGGAACGCCGTCTTGTATTGACGGCTTTCGTCCTTGTGCGGATCGTTTTCGGGGGCGGTATCCTCGGCGATCGGGATTAAGGGGTAACCGGCCCGGTCAAGTCGGTCGCGCAGCGCGCCGATATCGAGATCGGGGGCGCCCTGCACCTCTGCACGCCGCGTTGCGAGGTTCACGTGGGCCTGCTCGACACCATCGACCTCGGCCAGGGCGGCCTCGGCCCGCGCGACGCATCCCGCACAGGACAGGTTCCCGACCTCGAAACGATGCAGGCGCGGCGTCGCCAGCGGGGTCACCGGGTAGCCCGCCGTTTCCATCGCCGGCTCCACGGATCGCGCATCGAACCCATCTTCGGTGCTGAGTTCCGCGCGTCGCGTGGCAAGGTTCACACGCGCCTCCCTGACGCCGGGCAGCTTGGCAAGCGCCGCTTCGGCGCGGGCCGCGCAGGATCCGCAGTTCAGGTTGGCGACTGAATACCGCAATGTGAGTGCTTGGGCTGTGTCTGACATTGGTCTTCCTCGACTGACACAGCTCACTTAGACGTTCCAGTAACTGGAGGGTCAAGGGCTGATGTAACGACGGTATCTGGCATCTGAGGCGCCGATATGGAATATCCATTGCAAAGCGCAAAAGACGCCGAGAGGCAGGCATGGAAGACGTCATCGACGAATATTTCACCCGGAGTTCCGAGAACCCGGACCGGCGCGCGAAACTGGAGGCAAAGCCGTTGCCCCGTCGCCGCCTCGTCATCTATTTCACACCCCGCTCCGGCAGTTCGTGGCTGACAGACCTGATCGCCCAAAGCCATCGCCTCGGGGCCGGTAACGAGCTGTTCAACCCGAATTTCGTGCCGAACATTGCCAACGGCATTCAGGCGCTCGGGCGTGAAGATTACATCATGCAAGCCCAGAAAAGGTTCAGCAGCCCGAACGGGGTGTTCAGCTTCGAGATCACGGCCCATCAACTGGATCGCCTGTTTCCAGATCCGGATACCTTCATGACCCATTTCAATCAGCCCGATTGCAGGGCCATGTGGCTGATCCGGAAAGATATCGTGGCGCAGGCCGTGAGCCTCGCGAAAATGGTGCGCACGAAGGTCGCCCACACCCCGCATGCAACGCCGGAAGATCGCGCGCGGGCGGAGGCGTCCTTTCCCTATGACGCCGAGAACATCGAACGGTGGCTCAAGCACATCCTCAGTGCCGAACGGCGCAGCGAATACCTGTTCGACCTCTATGGTATCGAACCCTATCGCTTCTGTTACGAGGACATGATGGAGGCCGGGTCCGAACGCACACGCAGCTTGCTGGCGAACGTGGCGCGCGTCCGTGATGCGGATTGGCCCGATCTGGAACTGAAACACGCCAAGCTAGGCACCCCGCAGAACGCGGAATATGCCGAGCGGTTCCGGGCAGAGCGTGCCGCTTTCCTGAAAGACGTGGATGACGAGCGGCGATACATGCTCGACCAGCTTCAGGATATCTGAAGATCGGGCTCGATCTACGCCGCGCTGGGGCGTTGCAGGGAATCCAGCGCCGACAGAACCATGCCAGCCAAATCCGCATCGGGGTCGAACCGCAACGGGATGCCATGGGCAGACTGACGCAGCGCCTCTCCCTGCGCGCCGATGTCGAACCCGATCACGGGCAATCCCGTTTGCAGGACCTCGTGGGTGACATAGGAAAACGTTTCCGGCCAGACGGATGGCACAAGCCATGTCGCGACGTGGTAGCGTTCGGCCAGATGCGCAATCTCGTCGCGTTCGTAGCTGCCATGCAGCGTCACCGAGGGCCGCATCGAGAACGCCGGATCGACATTTCCGATCACGACCATGCGGTAGCCTGCCCCGTTCATTTCAATCCGCTCGGCTAGGTCGCACAGCAATTGACCGCCCTTGGCCCGGTTGATGTTGCCCAGGATGCCGATCACATGGCTGGACCCGTGGACCGGGGGCGCAACGTTGCGCAAGTCCGCCGACAGCCTGTGAGGGCGCACACGCAGCGTATCGCCGCGCAATTCAGGATACACTTGTCGGACCAAGTCGGCGCTGCTTTCCGAGAACGCCCTGACTTCGTCACATTGGGCCAGGAACCTGCCCCAGCGCCTGCGCCATTCGGCCAATGACGTGGCCTCACCCGTCTTTGAAACAGCGACATGTATCGGGTCCGTGCTGTCCGTTTCCGGCAATCCGCGGTAGCTGCCATCGGAATTCAGCAGGTTGTACGAGGGCGACAGCATGAAGAAGTCATGCACACGCGCCGCGACACGATCATCGTGCCCGTGACGTTTCAGAGACAGCATCACATCGGGCAGGCTTGCCGGATCCGGGTACCCGACACCGCAGGAATAGACGATCCGCAGGGCCGGCACGGGCGCGAGAATGCTCTGCACGACATCGAGCGCATCCGTCGTGCCGGCCACGACACCGCTGGCGCCATGCACCTCGAGTTGGAAAGGGTGCGCACCGCCAACCCGAAGGACCATCGCAGATTGGCCCTCGGCGATGAGACCCTCGATTTCGTCTTGCAGGGCGTGCTCTGCCCCGCCGCCCAGGGAATGCGCCACGAAGAGAGACAGCGGCCCGGACGCCGAGAACCCCGCCAAGGCCGCAGCCAGCGCCAAGCGCGGCGTCCTCAGGGGATCGCTGGCAATATAGCTCTGCACTTCCAGATCGTAGCCGGGATAGCGGCGCGCGATCATGGCGTTGGCCCGCAACACCAGTTCCAGCTTCGCATCCGAACCAAAGCTCTGTCCGCCCCGATGCTCCACGAACAGGTTGGGGATGGCGACGTGGCGCGCACCCATTGCGCGGACCTTCTGGCACCAATCCACTTCCTCGCCATAGCCGCGTCCGAAGGCCGGGTCGAACCGGGGGTGTCGTCCGAACCAGTGGGATGACAGAGCCATGCAAAATCCCACGCCGGTCGGCGCGGAGGGCAACCGTTGCCCATGTGTCAGCGTGCGCGCGACCGCGTCGAGCCGATCAACCATACCCGGCGGCAGATCCTGCGACCGCACGATCACCGGAACGGAAAAGATCTCGGCGTCATTCGACATCGGCGTGACGGACGCAATGCGTGAATCCGCAGCGAAGGGCGCGATCAGCCGCGACGCCCAACCGTCCGGCACCATGGCATCCGAGTTCAGGATCACCACGTGGCCCGCCCGGTGTTCGGCTTCGGCGAAGCCCTTGTTGACCGCCCCGACAAAGCCGAGATTCGTGTCGAGTTCGAACAGCGTCACCCGTTCGTCTGGCTGTTCGGACGCCCAGCTTCGCAAGAAAGGCCGAACACGCGCATCCGTCGACGCGTCGTCGATCAGGATAAGATGCCAGTCGAGATCGGTGTTCCGTGCAACCCGCGACAGGGCCTCGGGCAAAAGATCGAACGCGTTGTGAACCGGCAGGATGATCGTGATCGGTGTCGTGGGGGGCGGTGGCGCCAAGCGTTGGGGCTTGAAATCGCCCCTCGCAGAATTGGCTGCATCGCGCAGAAGGCCCGCCGGGGGCAATCCCAGATAGCGGCGATCGAGCGGGAGGCTCGGATGGACGGCCTCGAGGCCGAGCGCGCGCTTCACGGCGGTCCGACTGGCGTGGTCGCGGCGCATGATCCACCTCATCCCCGCGGGCAGCGCCCGCGCCAGATCACGCAGGAAGGCACGCCGCATCCGGCGTTTCGCCGCGGCAGACGGCGGGTCCGACGGATGCCTGACCGGGAACCGGCGCACGGCGCCAGACAGGCATTTCACCTCCAGCGTCAGAGGCCGCGCAGTTTCGGGCACCGCGATTTCGAAACCGCTTTCAAGCGGCAACCCGGTTTTGCGGGCCACGTCCGCCCTCTGGATCGAGGGGCTGACCGTGACGCTGCCATCGGGCCAGACGACCGAAAGCTCGGACGCGGCGGTCCAACCAACGATGAAGAACTGCCCATTGGCCCGGAAAACCCGTTCGACATGCCCAAGGGGCCGCCGCCCGTCGCGTAGCAGCGAAAACCCTGCAAGGCGGTCTGCGTGATGCGCAGCATAGCGGAGGTACAAGGCATAGAGCCGATAGAGCATAACGTGCAGCTATCCCAAAAGATGCAAACGCCAAACACGCCTCAGGCGGCCAGACGGAAATGCCTTAGAGCAAGGACTGCAAATAGCGTCCATAGGCGTTCTTGGCGAACAGTTCGATCCGTTCCTCAAGCTGATCTGCGCTGATCCAGCCTCGGACATAGGCGATTTCATCCGGTGAACCGGTTTGCATCCCCTGCCGCTGTTCGAGGGTGCGAACGAAATTCCCGGCGTCGATCAGGCTTGTATGGGTCCCCGTGTCGAGCCAGGCAAACCCGCGCCCCATCCGTTCCACGTGCAGGGCCGCGTCTGCCAGGTAGCTTTCCAGAAGTGTCGTGATCTCGAGTTCACCGCGGGCTGACGGTTTGACCTCCGCCGCGCGGTCGGGCGCGGACCCGTCCAGGAAATAGAGCCCGGTGACAGCGAAATTCGACGGCGGAACGGCGGGCTTTTCGATGATGGATTTCACGCTGCCGTCATCGTCGAAATCGACCACCCCGTAGCGTTCCGGGTCCGCCACGCGATAGCCAAAGACGGTGCCGCCCGTCTTGCGCTCATCCGCAGCAATCAGCAGGTTCGGCAGGCCGTGCCCGAAAAAGATGTTGTCGCCGAGAACCATCGCCGAGGGGCTGCCGGCCAGAAACTCGCGCGTCAGGAGATAAGCCTGCGCCAGGCCATCGGGGCTCTCCTGCACGACGTAGGTCAGGTTGAGGCCCCATTGGCTGCCATCGCCAAGGGTGCGCTGGAATTGCGACTGGTCTTCCGGCGTGGTGATGATCGCGATGTCGCGGATACCGGCCAGCATCAAGGTGCTGATCGGATAGTAGATCATCGGCTTGTCGTAGATCGGCAAAAGCTGTTTCGACACGCCGAGTGTGATCGGGTAGAGCCGCGTGCCGGACCCCCCGGCCAGGATGATACCTTTGCGCGTGGTCATCGATCAATTCCCTTGTTCCGTGAGAGAATCTGGAGGGTCTCGGTGAGATCGGATTTCCAATCCGGACGGTCTATCCCGAACGTGGCCTGCGTGGCGGCACAATCCAGACGCGAATTGGAAGGCCGCTTGGCCGGCGTCGGATAGGCCGAGGTCGGAATGTCCTCGACCACACAGGGCAACCCCGCCTGGGCAAAGATCTCTCGCGCGAAATCCGCCCAACTGGCATCCGGCGCGCCCGAGAAATGGTAGGTGCCCCTCTTGTCCGGATCCTGCGTCAATTGCTCGGCGATCGCGAGGCAGGCGACGGCAATCCTGCCGGCGGCAGTCGGTCCACCGATCTGGTCCGCGATGATCGTCAGCTTCTCACGCTCTGCCCCGAGTCTCAGCATGGTCTTCACGAAATTCGCGCCATGCGGGGAAAACACCCAGGAGGTGCGCAAGATCGCGTGGGTCCCGCCAGCTGACCGAACGCCCTCTTCTCCGATCAGCTTGGATCGCCCGTAGGCGCCAAGCGGCCCTGTCGGATCGTCCGGAGACCACGGTGCGTCTCCATCGCCCGCGAAGACGTAGTCGGTCGAGATATGGACGAAGGGGATGCCCAGATCGGCACAGGCCTCGGCCATCGCGGTCGGCGCGGCCCCATTGACCAATGTGGCGAGGGCCTCTTCCTCCTCCGCCTTGTCGACGGCGGTGTAGGCGGCCGCGTTGATGACGGCGGTGGGCGCATGTGCCCGGATCGCTGCCGCACAGCCTGCGGGATCGCCGAGGTCGGCGGCGTCGCGGCCCAGGAAAATGGCGCCCTGCGCCCGCGCTCGGAGTTCTGTCGCCACCTGGCCCGTTGTTCCAAAGACCAGAAGCGTCATGGGCGCCCGCCCTCCTTTTCCGGATCGGTAAGGGGCCCGAACCACGCGAACAGGAATTCCCGCACGACACCGCCCCCAGTGCCCGGCACATGAACGAACGGCCCGAGCTTTCCCGCACCCTGCGCAACCGGCATCGCCTTATCCTGCCTTGCCCAACCGCTCGCCCACCCCGTCGCGGGCCTGAAGGGCGCGCCACCAGTCCTCGTTTTCGAGATACCAGTCGACGGTCTTGGCCAGCCCCTCCTCGACAGTGACGGAGGGCGACCAGCCCAGTTCTTCGGTGATGCGGGTCGCGTCGATGGCATAGCGCAGGTCATGACCGGGGCGATCCGTGACGAACTCGATCAGACGGTCATGCGGCGCACCATCGGGGCGGCGCTCATCCAGCAGGGCGCAGATCGTGCGCACCAGGTCGATGTTTCGCCGCTCGTTGTTGCCGCCGATGTTGTAGCTCCGGCCCAGTTCGCCCTTCTCGCAGACCAGAAGAAGCGCATCGGCGTGATCCTCGACGAACAGCCAATCGCGCACGTTTTCGCCCTTGCCGTAGACCGGGATGGGCCGCCCCGCCAAGGCGTTCAGGATCACGACCGGGATCAGCTTCTCGGGAAAATGAAAAGGCCCGTAGTTGTTAGAACAATTGGTCAGGACAACCGGCAGCCCGTAGGTTTCGTGCCAAGCGCGCACCAGATGGTCCGACGCCGCCTTGGAGGCCGAATAGGGGCTGTTCGGGGCATAAGGTGTCTCTTCGGTGAAAAGGCCCGTTTCGCCCAGCGTGCCATAGACCTCGTCGGTCGAGATATGGTGGAAGCGGAAGCCAGCGGGGCGGCCTTTGCCCACCCAGTAGCTGCGCGCCGCCTCAAGCAGCGTGTAGGTGCCCGTCACGTTGGTGTCGATGAAAGTGCCCGGGCCGTCGATCGACCGATCCACGTGGCTTTCGGCCGCAAGATGCATGATGGCATCGGGCTCGTGGGCGGCAAGGATCCGGTCCATGGCGGCGCGGTCCCGGATATCCGCCTTCTCGAAGGTATAGAGCGGCGACTCCGCGACGCTGGCCACGTTGTCGAGGCAGGCCGCGTAGGTCAGCGCATCCACATTGACCACGTGATGTCCGCGAGAAATCGCAAGGCGAACCACCGCAGAGCCGATGAACCCGGCCCCGCCGGTCACGAGGAGTTTCATCAGCGGCGCTCCTCGTAAATGAACGGGCTTTCAAAGCCGGCAAAGGCCCCGGCTGCCGCATCCTTGTCCGACAGGATCGGATCAACCCCCTCCATCTGCCAATCGATCCCGATATCGGGGTCGTCAAAACGCAGCGCGCCCTCGGTTTGCGGGGCATAGAAATCCGAGCACTTGTAGATGATCTCGGTATCCGGCACGCGGGTGACAAAGCCATGCGCGAACCCGGCCGGGATCAGCAGTTGCTTGCCATTCTCGAAACTCAATTCGACCCCAAACCAGCGCCCATAGCTCGGAGAGCCGCGCCGGAGATCCACGGCCACGTCGAACAGCGCACCGCGCCCGCAGCGCACCAGCTTGGCCTGCGCGTGCGGCGGTGCCTGGAAATGAAGGCCACGCACCGTGCCGAACTGCGCCGAGAGCGAATGATTGTCCTGCACGAAGTCGACCGTGATGCCGTGTTCGGCCAGCCGGTCGCGATTGTACGTCTCGCAAAAGAAGCCCCGCGCATCACCGAAGCGCGGCGGGATCAGAACAAGCAGATCGGGAATGCCGGTTTCTTCTACGTGCATGTGTTTCGCCATCGACACCAGAACCATGTCGATCAAGGCCATCGACATAGGGACGGACCATGCCAGCCGCAACCTATGACCACAAGTGGCCAGCCCCTACCAAGAACGCCCTTGGCCGGTTTGTAACGCCCTGGGACAGGTTCAATGCCGAAGGCCCATCCGAAGCGCGTCATAGATCCCGGCATGGATGTTGCGTGAGGCCACAGCATCACCGATCCTGTAGAGGATGAACTGCCCATCCTGCTCCGCCGCAAACGGGTCATCGTCACCCGCGATCAAGGCCCCGTAATCCACCGCACCCGCGTTTTTCGAAAGCGGTTTGAGCGCATGGTAAAGCTCGTCATTGGCCAGGGTGCCGTGCTCGACCACCACCTGGTCGACCACCCGGTCCTCGGCCCACCCCGGCGCATAGTCCGAGCCCAACGTCACGCGCAGCCGGTTGCCCTCTTTCACGACCGAGGACACCCGCGTGTTGATCGTTACGCGCGTGCCTGTCTCGTGGAAGGCCTGCATGTAAGGCACGTGGTTCATGCCCCCCATCTCGGGCGCGAAGAACCGCTCGGGGCTGACCAGTTCGAGGCGCGACCCTGCGCGCGCGATCACCTCGGCGGCACTCATGCCCTGGTGCCCGCCATTGTCGTCATAAACCAGAACCTCGGCGGCGGGCTTCACCTCGCCCGACAGGATGTCCCAACTCGACACCGTCAGGTCATCCCCCGCCATCTCGGGGGCTTGCGGCAGGCCGCCCGTCGCGACGACCACGATGTCGGGTGACAGGGCGGTGACATCCTCCACCTCGGCGAAGGTGTTGTAGCGGATCTCGACGCCGAGACGCTCCAACTCGGACAAGCGCCAATCCGTGATCCCGACAAGGTCGCGCCGCCGCGGGTTGGCGACCAACAGGTTGATCTGACCGCCCGCCCGGTCCGAGGCCTCAAGGACCGTCACGGCATGTCCGCGTTCCGCCGCGACCCGCGCGGCCTCCAGCCCGGCGGGACCGGCCCCGACCACCACCACCTTCCGCTCCACGGAAACCAATGGAATATCGTGCGGGATGCGCGCCTCGCGTCCGGTCGCGGCGTTGTGGATGCACAGCGCCTGCCCGCCCTCGTAAATCCGATCGAGGCAGTAGGTGGCCCCGACGCAAGGCCGAATACGGTCTTCCTCGCCCCGCGCGATCTTTTCGACGATATGGGGATCGGCGATATGGGCACGCGTCATGCCCACCATGTCCAGCTTGCCACTGGCCACCGCATGCCGGGCCGTGGCCACATCGGCGATCTTGGCGGCGTGGAAGATGGGGAACTTCACAGCCTCCCGCACCTCGCCTGCGAAATCGAGATGCGGGGAGGACGCCATGCCCTGGATCGGGATGACATTGGTCAGGGCGGCATCCGAGGCCACACGCCCCCGGATCAGGTTGAGGAAATCGACCTTGCCTGACTGCGCGAACCGACGGGCGATCTCGACGCCCTCTTCCCGGCTGAGACCGTGCTCGAACTGCTCATCGGCCACCAGGCGCAGGCCCATGATGAAGTCGGGGCCGACAGCGTCGCGGATCGCGTCGATCACGCGCCATGCGAACAACATCCGGTTGTCGAGGCTGCCGCCATACTCATCCTCGCGCCGGTTCTGGTAGGGCGACCAGAACGCATCGAGAAGATGCCCGTAAGCCTCGATCTCGATCCCGTCGAGGCCCGCGGCCTGCATCCGCTGTGCCGCGGCGGCGTAATCGGCCACGATACGGTCGATGTCCCACTGTTCCATTTCTTTCGGAAATGCGCGATGCGCAGGTTCCCGCACCGATGAGGGGGCCACGACGGGCAGCCAATCGCCCTTGTTCCAGTTCGTCCGCCACCCGAGATGGGTCAACTGGATCATCACCGCGCAGCCATGGTCATGGCAGCTATCCGTCAGGTCGCGCAGGGGCTGCACGATCTCGTCGCGGTAGGCATGGAGGTTGCCGAAAGCCTCGGGGCTGTCGGCCGACACGACGGCTGACCCCGCCGTCATGGTCAGCGCGATGCCCCCCTTGGCCTTCTCGACATGGTACAGCCGATACTGTTCCAACGGCAGCCCGCCGTCCGAGTAGTTCGGCTCATGCGCGGTGGACATGAGCCGGTTTTTCAACGTCAGGTGCTTGAGTTGAAAGGGCTGCAATAGGGGATCGTCGTGCATGTCAGGCCTCCGCTGGTCGGCGAAACCCTAGCCTGCCCCCTCGGGATCGAGAAAGCCCGGAACCGACATGCGCAGGTCGGAAACGCCAGCTTTTCCGACCCGGAAAACTCGAGTTTTCCGCTGCCCCTAGCCGGTGATCCAGTCGAAGAACCCTTCGCCCGCCTCGGCGCGCAAATCGGCGGCCATCTCGGCGCCCAGCTTGGCGCCATCCTCGATCGGCGCGGTGCGGTCGGCGGTCAGAACCTCGGAGCCGTCGGGGCGCAGGATCTCGCCGCGCAGACGCAGCATGGTGCCGTCCAGTTCGGCCAGCCCCGCGATCGGCGTCTCGCAGGACCCGTCGAGACCGGCAAGAAACGCGCGTTCAGCCGCCAGGCGCTGGCCCGTCTGCACATCGTGAATCGCCGCCAGCATCTCGGCCGCGCGGCTGTCATCGCTACGCCGTTCGATCCCGATGGCGCCCTGCGCGACGGCGGGCAGCACATCTTCGACTTCAATGGCGGATTTCACGACTTCGGTCATGCCCAACCGGCGCAGACCCGCCATGGCCAGGAAGGTCGCATCCGCCACCCCGTCGCCCAGCTTTTTCATCCGCGTCTGCACGTTGCCCCGGAATTCGACCACTTGCAGGTCCGGCCGGCGCGCCTTGAGCTGCGCCCGGCGGCGCAGCGACGAGGACCCGACACGCGCGCCCTCGGGCAGCGAGGCCAGCGAGTCGTGGTTCAGCGACACGAAGGCGTCGCGCACATCCTCGCGCGGCAGGTAGGTGTCGAGGACCAGCCCGGGCGGCTGTTCCACCGGCATGTCCTTCATCGAATGGACCGCGATGTCGATCTTGCCGGTCAGCATGTCCTCTTCGATTTCCTTGGTGAAGAGGCCCTTGCCGCCCAGTTCCTTCAACGGCTTGTCGGCGTCGATCAGGCTGCGGTCGTCGCCGGTCGTCTTGATGACCACGATCTCGAATGCCTCTTCCGGCAGGTCGAAGGCAGCCATCAGGCGCGAGCGTGTCTCGTAGGCCTGCGCCAAGGCAAGCAGCGAGCCGCGGGTTCCGATTTTCAGGGGCGAAGCGGGGGTGGGCAGGTCGGTCGTCATGTCACTTCTCTACTAGTGTCAGCGCGGGTTGTATATGTGTCAACTTTGCTTGACAATCGGGTTCGGCTTGACAGTTTTGGCGCGGGGCGAAACGGTGCCCCCTAACGACCCGAGGATTACCCGATGACAGACAAGAAGAAACTCCTGCGCAGCCTCGCGGGCGAGGCGATGGATGTGCCGCCAGTATGGCTGATGCGCCAGGCGGGGCGATACCTGCCCGAATATCGCGAAACGCGCGCGCAGGCGGGGGACTTCTTGTCGCTGTGCTACAATTCGGAGCTCGCGGCCGAGGTCACGCTGCAACCGATCCGCCGCTACGGGTTCGACGCGGCGATTCTGTTCGCCGACATCCTGCTGATCCCCGACGCGCTGGGGGCCGATCTGTGGTTCGTCACCGGCGAGGGGCCGCGGCTGTCCACCATCACCGGGCCCGAGGGGCTGAAGCCGCTCAAGGGCAAGGACGACATCCACGACCACCTTGCCCCCGTCTACGAGACAGTGCGCATCCTGTCGCGGGAATTGCCCAAGGAAACCACGCTGATCGGCTTTGCCGGCGCGCCCTGGACGGTGGCAACCTACATGATCGCCGGGCGTGGCACGCCCGATCAGGGGCCGGCCCATGCGCTGCGCGAAAGTGACCCCGAGACCTTCGGCGCGCTGATCGACCTGCTGACCGATGCGACCATCGAATATCTCGACATGCAGGTCAAAGCCGGGGCCGAAGTGGTCAAGATCTTCGACAGCTGGGCCGGGTCGCTGAAGGGCGAGGCGTTCGACAAGTTCGCGCTCGAACCCGCCAAACGCATCACCGCCGAGATGAAACGCCGCAACCCTGGCCTGCCGGTCATCGCCTTCCCGCGCGAGGCGGGCGAGAAATACATCGGCTTCGCCAAGGCCGTCGGTGCCGATTGCGTCGCCATCGATACCAAGGTCGCACCCGAATGGGCCGCCGAACATCTGCAACCCGACAGTTGCGTGCAAGGCAACCTCGACCCCAAGCTCATGGTCGAAGGCGGCCAGCGCCTGGTGGACGAGGCGCGACATATCGTCGACGCGCTGAAGGGCGGGCCGCATATCTTCAATCTGGGTCACGGCATCACGCCGGATGCCGACCCGGAAAACGTGCATGTCCTGCTCGACGCCATTCGCGGCTAGGGTGACGTGACCGGGCGGCCAGACTTCGCGGTCGTGGGGCGGGGCCTGATGGGCACCGCCTGCGCCCGGCACCTGGTCGAGGCCGGGCATACCGTCGCACTGATCGGCCCCGACGAACCGGAGGGTCCGTCCCGGTTCGACGGCCCCTTCGCCAGCCATCACGATGCAGGCCGCATCACGCGCGGACTTGCCGAAAAGGCGGATTGGTCGCGCCTCGCCCTTCGGTCAATCGACCGTTACGCGATGCTGGAAGAGGCACTGGGCGAGTCCTTCTACACCCCCTGCGGCGTCATGATGGCCGGTCCGCTGGACGGACCGGGGGCCGAGTTCACACACGGTTTCCTCGGGGCGGCCAAGCGCCTCGCCCTGCCGCACGAGCGGATCGAAGGCGACGCGCTGAACGACCGTTTCCCCTATTTCCGCTTTCCCGCCGATACTGTCGCCGCATGGGAGGCGATGGGCGGCTGGATCGACCCGCGCGCCCTGCGCCGCGCGGAAGAGGTCTGCGCCACCCGCGCGGGCGCAACCGTGATCCGCGACACCGCCGTCGGGCTGGCCGGTGCTGCACTCACCCTTGGCAGTGGCGACATCGTCACCGCAGGCCATGTCGTCATGGCAACGGGCGGCTACGCCCGCACCTCGGGCCTTCTGCCCGGTTGCCCGGCGATGGGCGTCTATGCCCGCACCGTGGTGCTGGCCGAGGTCGACTCGGCAGAGGCCGCGCGGCTGAGCGGTATGCCCTCGCTTATCGCCATGCCCGAAGGCGGGAGGATGGACGAGGACCTCTACCTCCTGCCCCCGATCCGCTACCCGGATGGCAAGACCTACATCAAGATCGGCGGCGAACCGTTCTCGGCCAGCCTCGAGACGGATGCCGAGATGACCGCGTGGTTCCAGTCCGACGGCAGCGCCGAGGCGGGTGAGATGCTGACCCGCCACCTGCGCGCGCTGATGCCCGAGTTGCGCGCCACCAGCCTGCACCGGGCCACCTGCGTCGTCAGCTTCACCGAAACCGGCTATCCCTATATCGAGCGGCTGACCGACCGGCTGACCATCCTGACGGGCGGCAATGGCGCCGCCGCCAAATCCTGCGACGAGATCGGGCGCCTCGGCGCGATCACGGCCACCGGCGGAGACCTGTCCGGCGAAGGCTACGAGACCGATTTCAAGGCGGTGTTCGTCTGAAGGATCACGTCCACTTGGCGATGGGCGGCAGGCTCATCAGCACGGCGTTCGCGTCATGCCCCGTCTCCAGCCCGAATTTCGTGCCCCGGTCGTAGACGAGGTTGTATTCGGCATAAAGCCCGCGATGCACCAACTGCTTCTCGCGGTCTTCTTTGGTGAAGGGCATGTGCTTGCGCCGTTCGACACATCCCAGGAACGCAGGCAGGAACGCGCGGCCGACATCCTGCGTGAAGGCGAAATCGGCCTCCCAGTCGCCGGTATTCAGATCGTCGTAGAAGATGCCCCCGACGCCCCGCGCACGATGGCGGTGCGGGACGTAGAAATATTCGTCGGCCCAAGCCTTGAACCGCGGATAAAGCTCCGCACCATGCGGGTCGCAATGTTCCTTCAACACGGTGTGGAAATGCTCGGTATCCTCGGGATACTCGATCGCCGGGTTCAGGTCCGATCCGCCGCCGAACCACCACGCCACCGGCGTCCAGAACATGCGCGTGTTCATGTGAACGGCCGGCACATGCGGGTTCTGCATATGCGCCACAAGGCTTATCCCCGAGGCCCAGAAGGTCGGATCGTCCTTCAGCCCCGACAGGTCCTTGCGCGCGGCCATCGCGGCCACGGCCCGGTCGCCCAGCTGGCCATGCACGGTCGACACGTTCACGCCGACTTTCTCGAATACTCGTCCGCCGCGCATGACGCTCATCAAACCGCCGCCCGCGTCCGATCCGTCTTCGGACTGACGCTTGGTCTGGGTCACTTCGAACCGTCCGGCAGGCTGATCGCCCCCTTGCGCATCCTCCAACGCCTCGAAGGCGGCCACGATCTCGTCGCGCAGCGCGCGGAACCACTCCGATGCGCGGGTCTTGCGGTCGTCGAACGTGTCTTTCATCTGGTGCCCTCCCCGGATGGTCTGAAATCCGTCCGGCCTGCTTAGCACTCAGGCCAAGCCCCTGTCATCCGGCAAACCGCATTCCCGGAACACGCAGGCTTCGCGGCCTATTTCATCATGGATTTCCGGGCGATCTTGGCGTAGGATCAACGAAACGCCGCATCAGACGGCACCCCGAGGCAGAATGAGCAGGCTTCGTGAAAACTGTTAGATTAGCGACCGCCCTCATGGGGCTGATCCTTTGTGTCGTGCTGGGGCTGACCGCGCCCGCACGCGCCGCGCCTTATGCCGCCATGGTGATGGATGCCCGCACCGGCGAGGTGCTGCATTCCCGCAATGCCGACACGCGCCTGCACCCCGCCTCTCTGACCAAGATGATGACGCTCTACATCGCGTTCGAAGCGGTGCGCCTGGGCGAGATCGGCCTTGATACCGAGGTGTTGATTTCGGCCAATGCCGATGCCGAACCGCCCTCGCATCTTGGCCTGCGCGCAGGCACGACGATCCGGTTTCGCTACCTGATCCGCGCGGCAGCCATCCGTTCCGCCAACGATGCCGCGACCGCCATCGCGGAAGCGTTGGAAGGGTCCGAGGCCGCCTTCGCACGCCGCATGAACCGCACCGCCCGGGCCCTGGGCATGACGCGCACCACGTTTCGAAACGCCCACGGCCTGACCAGCGACGGCCACCTGTCGACCGCGCGGGACATGACGATTCTGGGGCGGCGGCTGGTTTACGACTATCCGCAGTATTACAATATCTTCTCCCGCCGCGAGGATGACGCCGGGATCGCCACCGTGCGCAACACCAACCGCGCTGTGCTCAACGCCTATGCCGGCGCGGACGGGATCAAGACCGGCTACACGCGCGCGGCGGGCTTCAACCTCGTGGCATCGGCGCAGCGCGGGCAGGAACGGATCATCGCGACGGTGTTCGGCGGTCGCTCGGCCGCATGGCGCAACCAGCGGATCATGGAGCTTCTCGACATGGGGTTCGAGCGGGCGCCCAGCCGTGCCACGGTGCGCGTGCCCCCCCTCCCCAGCTATCCCGATGCGCCAAGCAGCGGCGGCGTTCGCGCCTCGGGCGCCGTCGCGCGCAGCCTGCGGCCAATTCCCCGGCCTGCCCCTGTCGCCCCGGCCCCCGAACCCTCGCCGGAATTGCTCGCGGCGATTGGAGAGGCCGTGGGAGAAGCATTGACCGAGATCGAAACGGCGGCGGGAACCGCCCCGCCCGGCGTGCCCCCGACCCCGCGCCCCGAGCCGCAGGCGACCGCCATCGTGCCGCCCCGCCCCGAACCGATCGCGCCCGAGGTCGTCACGCGCGCCTCCTCGACCGGCAGCCGCCTTTATGGCGTGTCGCTGGGGCGTCAGCCGTCTCATCACGCAGCCGAGCGCCTCCTGCTGCGCACCGCCTTGGCCGAGCTTGGCACCTTCGACGACGCCTTGCGCCGCGTGGTGCAACGCTCAGGCGGCTACGAGGCCCGGTTTGCCGGCATGACCGAGGATCAGGCCGCGCGCGCCTGCGCCCGGTTGTCGGCCCGACACCTGGCCTGCGAGACATTCGGGCCGTAACCGGCCCCAAACGGGCGGATGCAGGGATGTCGATGCGGGGCGCGCTCAGTCCTTCGGGTGGTCGTCGTAATCGTCCGACAGGATCCGGTTCGCGTCGCCCTCGGGGTCGTCGAACTGGCCGCGCTTCAGCATCCAGAAGAAGAAGCCGAGCCCCAGCAGCCCGAGAAACAGGCTGACCGGGATCAGAAGGCCGAGAATATCCATTCCGCGTTACCTCAACCGCAGCGCGTTGAGCGAGACCGTGATCGAGGAGGACGACATCGCCAACGCCGCGATCAACGGGGTGGCAAGCCCGGCCACGGCCAGCGGAACCGCCAGCACGTTGTAGACCGTCGCGATGGTGAAATTCTCGCGAATCCGCTTGGAGGCCGAGACGGAGGTCGTCACCGCGTCCCCGATGGGCGCAAGGCTGCGCCCCATCAGCACCATGTCCGAGGCCGTGCGCGCGGCATCCAGCGCCGAGGCGGGCGAGATCGAGACATGGGCTGCGGCCAAGGCCGCCGTGTCGTTCAGCCCGTCGCCCACCATAAGCACCTTGGCGCCGTCCGCGGCGAGGTCGGCCACCATCGCGGCTTTCTCTTCGGGCAGGGCCTCGGCGATCACCTCGTCGATGCCGATCCGCTGGGCAAAGCGTTCCACCGCGCCGCGCGTATCGCCCGAAATCAGGATCACGCGCTTGGCTCCGGCCTTCAGCGCGGCAACCGTTTCCTCGGCCCCCTCGCGCAGGGTGTCGGTAAAGGGCAGCGTCACGGGCGCATCGTCCCCGATTTTCAGGAAGGTCGCCGTAACATCGGGCGCCTCGGCCCCCAGCCACGCGGCGCGCCCAAGGCGCACGGTCTGCCCCTTCCAGATGGCCTCGACCCCGTAACCCGGCTTCTCGGTCACATCGGTCAGGTTCGCGGGGCGCAGGCCGCGCTGGCGCAGCGCGGTCGAAAGGGCCTCGGCCAGCGGGTGCGACGACGCCTCGGCCAGACCAAGCGCCACGCGCATGTCCGCCTCGCGCAGATCGTCGAGGCCCACAGGCTCCGGCGCGCCGGTTGTCAGCGTGCCGGTCTTGTCGAAGACGACCGTATCGGCCTCGGCCAGCCGCTCAAGCGCGGTGCCGTTTTTGATCAGCAGCCCCTTGCGGAAAAGCCGGCCCGAGGCCGCCGTCGTCACCGCCGGCACCGCAAGACCAAGGGCACAGGGGCACGTAATGATGAGAACCGCCGCCGCGATGTTCAGCGAGACCCGCAAATCCTGCGTACCGATGAACCAGCCCAAGGCGGCCACCGCCGACAGGATATGCACCCCCGGCGCGTAAAGCTTCGCAGCCTGATCGGCGAGCGAGTTGTAATTCGACCGCCCCGACTCGGCCACGGCGACAAGGTCCGCGATCCGGTGCAGCGACGTGTCCCGACCCGCCGCGCGCACCTCGACCATCAGGGGGCCGGTCAGGTTGACCTCGCCCGCGCTGACCTCGCAACCCGGTCCGGCATAGACCGGCAGGCTTTCCCCGGTCATCAACGAGCGGTCGAGCTCCGATTGGCCCTCGGTCACGATGCCGTCGACAGGAATGCGGCCGCCCGGCTTCACCCGGACGATATCGCCCACCGCAAGGTCGGAGGCGGCAACGGTTTCCTCGGACCCGTCGGCCAGAACCCGCAACGCGCGCGGCACTTCCAGCGCGGCCAGTTCCTGCGCCGCCGACCGGGCCGAAGCCCGCGTGCGGTGATCGAGGTAGCGCCCCGCCAAAAGGAAGGTGCACAGCGCGATCGCCGCGTCGAAATAGGCGTGTTCGCCCGATTGCGTCGTCTCGTACAGCGATGTGCCCACCGCCAGCAGGATCGCCAGCGTGATCGGCACGTCCATGTTCAGCCGCCCGCCCCGCAGCGCGGACCAGGCCGACACGTAGAACGGACGCCCGGAGAAGATCACGGCGGGAATCGCGATCCCGGCGGAAATCCAGTGCATCATGTCGCGCGTGACGCCTTCGGCCCCGGCCCAGACGGCCACGGACAGAAGCATCACGTTCATCATCGCGAAGAACGCGACGGCCAGGCGCATCAGCAGGTCGCGCCCGGCCCGGTCGGCGGCGGTCGTGGCCAGCACGCCGGGGTCGAGCTCATGCGCCTCGTAGCCAGCCGCCTCCAGCACCTGCGTCAGGTCATCCGCCGTCACGCCGGCCTCCGCCTCCACCGCCGCGCGGCGCAGGGTCAGGTTCACGCGAGCGTCCTTGACCCCCGGTGTCGCGCGCAGCGCCTTTTCCACCCCCGAGATACAGCCCGCGCAATGGATGCCGGGCAGCGACAGCATCAGCGTCGCATCCTCGGGCAGATCGGCCAGATGCTCGGCGGCGGGCGCGACGTTGCAGGCCGGGCAAGCGCCCGGCCGACCCCGTTCCTCGGCATGATCGAAGGTGGCGGTCATCGCCTCCCCTTTCTTCAGTCGCGCAGCGAGAAGGTGATGTTGTGCCGGTACTCGGCCCCGTTACGGGCCGTTCCGGTCAGCCGCAGACGCCAGCGTCCCTCGGACACCTCGACCGGGGCCTGCAACACGCCGTTCGGCCCACGCTCGAAGGCCAGTTGCTGGTCTTCAAGCTGGTTTGTGGGCCGGGTCAGCAGCGCGTCAAGCTCGGCGGGGTAAACCGGACGCCCGGTTTCATCGACAAGCGTCAGGGTCAGGAGGTCGCCCTCCACCTCGACCGAGGCATTCCAACCCAGCTCTTGCTGCGCGAACCGGCGATCGTCGAAGGTCTGGCTGTCGGCATAGCTGGAACTGACCTCCATCCCCGGGAAGGTCGAGATCGCGTTCCAGGCCATGAACAGGTTCACGCCGATGATCAGGCCGAAACCGACGACGAAGATGGCCAGCACCTTGCGCCCGGTCAGCTGCCCCTTGGTGGAGCCGCCCTGCGCCTCGACTTGGTCGGTCATTGCGTATCCCTCCCGAAGAACGTGGTGTCTTCAAACGTCCGCGTGTTCGTCGACAGATCCTCGATCCACAAACGGAAATCCGTGCGTTCGGTCGAGGCCACATCGCTGCCCGCCGGCGCGGTGACATAGACCCGCAGCAGTTGCGTCGAGTCGATCGGCACCTCGACAATCCCGTTGTCAGACCCTTCCACCTCGATCTCGAACGGCGCCCCTTCGCCCAGGGTGACGCTGAAATCCGACGTCTCATGGGTCATGTTGCGGATCCGCACGTCATAGGTGTTCCGGATCGATCCATCCGACAATGTCACATATTGCGGGTTTCGCACAGGCGCGACGGTCATGTCGATATCCGTCCGGATGAACAGCAGGACGGTCAGGCCGATCCCGATGGTCGACCACAGCACGGTGTAGATGATCGTGCGCAGGCGGAAGATGTGCTTCCAGACGGAAATCTTTTCCTTGCCGGCGCGTTCGTTGGCCTCGTCCGTCAGGGCCATGTAGTCGATCAGGCCGCGCGGCTTGCCGATCTTGTCCATGATGTCGTCGCAAGCGTCGATGCAAAGCGCACAGGTGATGCATTCCAGCTGCTGGCCGTCGCGGATGTCGATCCCAACGGGGCAGACGTTCACGCAGGCCATGCAGTCGATGCAATCGCCCAACTCGGTGTTTTCCTGCCCCTTGCGGTGTTTGCCGCGCGGCTCGCCGCGCCAGTCACGATAGGCGACGGTGATCGTCTGTTCGTCCATCATCGCGGCCTGGATGCGCGGCCAGGGGCACATGTAGATGCAGACCTGTTCGCGCATAAAGCCACCGAACACGAAGGTCGTGACCGTCAGGATGCCGATGGTGGCATAGGCGACGGATGGCGCCTGCAACGTCACGATGTCTCGCAGAAGGGTCGGCGCGTCTGCAAAATAGAAGACCCACGCCCCGCCGGTCGCCACCGCGATCAGAAGCCACGCGATATACTTGGTGATCCGCAGACGGAATTTCTTGAAGTTCCAGTCCTGCTTCCACAGCCGCAGGCGCGCGTTGCGGTCGCCCTCGATCCACCGTTCGACGGTGAAGAACAGGTCCGTCCAGACGGTCTGCGGGCAGGTATAGCCGCACCAGACGCGCCCCAGCGCCGAGGTGAACAGGAACAGGCCAAGGCCCGCCATGATCAGAAGGCCCGCGACGAAGTAGAATTCATGCGGCCATATTTCGATCCAGAAGAAGAAGAAGCGCCGGTTGGCAAGGTCGATCAGAACCGCCTGGTCCGGCAGGCTGGGGCCGCGGTCCCAGCGAATCCATGGCGTCAGGTAATAGATCCCCAGCGTCACGATCATGATGATCCATTTCAGGTTCCGAAAGCGGCCCTTCACTCGCTTGGGAAATACTGGCTCACGGGCGGCATAGAGCTTTTGCGGCTCTTCTGTGGCACTCATCTTCGAAATCCTTGGGGTATGGTCGTTCGGTCCTGCGCTTGGCCGGTTCTACTTCCGGTAGTGGCGCGGTCTCCTTGACGTGGATCAAGCATACGGCAGCATACAAGCGAAAAGGTTGGCAAGGCCAACGGATGTTCTGCGACCCATGCGCCCAGTGCGACGAAATGAGCACCCGGCATGCGGGTGCCGCAGGGGGGGGATGCACACTCCGCATACGGCGGTCGCTTGAATGGGCGATCGAGCCGCGCCGAGCTCTCGCCCGGCCGTTATTGGACAGCCGAAACGCACGCGATCCCCACTCTGACGCGCGGGAATCCGAAAAATCCTAGGAATTGATTGGAGACGCGCTAATCTCTGGGCTATCCTTGACCCGACTTCGCGCCGGCAATTTGCACAGAACGACCGTGCAGACTGCCGTAGTGTCGGGGAAAAGGGAGGCACCGGTCCCGTAGGAAACGCGCGAACAGGACCGGGACCGGTGCCGATCCGGCGACCGGGAGGGGCCACCGGAACTTGTGGGTGATGGCCTTATTGGCCACCACCGAGAGAGTGGACATACACGGCTACCGAGCGGACCTCGGCTTCGCTCAAGCGCCCCGCCTCGGTCGCATCTTCCGACCAGGTGGGCATGACGCCGAAGCGTGCGTAGCGCACTGTATGTTCGATGGCCTCTTCAGAACCACCGTAAAGCCAGATGGCATCCGTCAGGTTGGGCGCGCCCAAGAACTGGTCGCCCGTGCCTTCGTCGGTATGACAGGCGGCACAGTTATAGAGGAAGACTTCCTCACCGGCAGCGGCCAGCTCGGCGTCATGTTCCTGCCCGGAGATGTTGCGAACATACTGCACCACCTGGGCGATCTCCTCGTCCGAGAGCAGACCCTCGAAGGCCGTCATCTCGGAATACCGTGCGTCTGGGTCATCCTCGTTCCGGATACCATGACTGATCGTGTAGTGAATCTCCTCGATCGTACCGCCCCAGAGCCAGTCGTCGTCCAGGAGGTTCGGATAACCCGAAGCCTGAACACCGGCAGCACCAGAGCCATGACACTGCGAACACCAGGTCGCGAACGTGGCCGCCCCTCCCTGGATAGCGTAGTTATAGAGGTCGGGATTCGCGGTCGCGTTGATCTCGGTCAAATCGACTTCGGTAATGCGCTGACGGATGTCGGCATTCATCGCGTCGAAACGATCGATCTCTTCGGCGACCTCGGTCCGGGTCGAGAAGCCCAGGATGCCCGGAGTGGCGCCTTCGACCAACGGCCAGGCCGGGTACAGAACGGTGTAGCCGATCCCCCAGACGATGCAGCCATAGAAGGTCCACAGCCACCAGCGCGGCAGGGGATTGTTGAACTCCTTGATGCCGTCCCAGGTGTGGCCCGTGGTATCGGGATCGCCCTCTTGCAGGATCTGCTCTTCGGGATGTCTGTTCTTGTCTTCGGTCATTGCCGCGCCTCCTCGTAATGGGCGGTGGCTGCCGGGGTCGTATCACCCGCCGGCCGGTCGTCGTGGCGGAAAGGGATATTCGCGGTGTCGCGATGAACCTTGCGGCTGCCGGGTCGCAGCGTGAACAAGATCACCGCGAGGAAGGCCAGGAGCATGAAGAGCATGCCCCAGGACCCCGCGAAGACCCGCATGATGGTATAGGTATCTTCCATCTACGGGTCCCTCCTCAGCGGCTTGCGTCGGCTTCGAAGGTCGAGAAATCGACCAGCGTGCCAAGCATCTGGAGATAGGCCACCATCGCGTCCATCTCGGTGACGACGGGGTTTCCGTCGAAATCGCGCTGTTGCGCACCGGGATACCGCTCGACCACACCCGAGTCGCCGAAATCGGTCGCCTGTTCGATGAAGTCCAGTTCGGCCATCTCGATCATCTCGTCGGTGTAGGGCACACCGACGAAGCGATGGGTTTCCATCAGGTCCGCGATATAGGTCGGCTCAAGCGGCGTTTCGGCGAGGAACGCGTAGGGCGGCATCACCGATTCCGGCACGACCGATTGCGGATCCATCAGGTGATCCACGTGCCATGCGTCCGAGTAGCGGCCGCCGACGCGGGCGAGGTCGGGCCCCGTCCGCTTCGAGCCCCACTGGAACGGATGGTCGTACTGGCTCTCTGCCGCCAGGGAGTAGTGGCCATAGCGCTCGACCTCGTCCCGCATGGGACGGATCATCTGGCTGTGACACACGTAGCAGCCCTCGCGGATGTAGATCTCGCGGCCCGCCAGTTCGAGGGGCGAGTAGGGGCGCATGCCCTCCACGTCCTCGATCGTGTTCTCAAGATAGAACAGCGGTGCGATTTCCACGATCCCCCCGATCGTGACGACCAGGAAGCTGAGCGCCAGAAGGAGGGTCGCGTTGGTTTCAATCTTCTTGTGACCGTCGAATGCAGCCATTGTCTGGTCCCTCCTTATTCAGCCGGTGCCGCAACGGTGGTGTCTTGCTTGGCGACACCTTTCCGAACGGTCATCCACAGGTTGTAGGCCATGATGATTGCACCGGTGAGGTACAGCACACCGCCCAGGCCACGCACGACGTACATCGGGAACTTGGCGTCCACGGTGTCGGCGAAGGAGTTCACGAGGAAGCCCTGCGCGTCGACTTCGCGCCACATCAGGCCTTCCATGATCCCCGTCACCCACATCGAGGCCGCGTAGAGCACGATGCCGATGGTGGCGAGCCAGTAATGCCAGCTGACCATGCGCAGGCTGTAGAGGGCCTGACGGTTCCACAGTTTCGGGAACAGGTAGTAGAGCATCCCGAAGGTGATCATGCCGTTCCAGCCCAGCGCGCCCGAGTGCACGTGACCGATCGTCCAGTCGGTGTAGTGCGACAGCGAGTTCACCGCGCGGATCGACATCATCGGACCTTCGAAGGTCGACATGCCGTAGAAGGCGACCGAGGTGACCATCATCCGCAGGACCGGGTCCGTGCGCAGCTTGTCCCAGGCCCCCGACAGCGTCATCAGGCCGTTGATCATGCCGCCCCAGCTGGGCATCCACAGAACGATCGAGAACACCATGCCCAGGGTCGAGGCCCAGTCGGGCAGCGCGGTGTAGTGCAGGTGGTGCGGACCGGCCCAGATATACAGGAAGATCAGCGCCCAGAAGTGGATGATCGACAGCTTGTAGGAATAGACCGGGCGTTCGGCCTGCTTGGGAATGAAGTAATACATCATGCCCAGGAAGCCGGCGGTCAGGAAGAAGCCCACGGCGTTATGGCCGTACCACCACTGCGTCATGGCATCCTGCACGCCCGAGAAGAGCGAGACCGACCGCGACCCGAAGATCGACACCGGCACGGCCAGGTTGTTCACGACATGCAGCATCGCCACGGTGACGATGAAGGACAGGAAGAACCAGTTGGCGACGTAGATATGCGGCTCGCGACGCTTCATCAGCGTGCCGACGAAGAGCAGCAGGTACGCCACCCAGACAACGACCAGCCACAGGTCGATATACCATTCCGGCTCGGCGTATTCACGCGACTGCGACCCGCCCAGGATGTAGCTGGTGGCCGCGAGCACGATGAAGAACTGGTAGCCCCAGAACACGAACCAGGCTAGCCCGCCGCCCCACATGCGCGCGGCGGAGGTCCGCTGCACCACGTAGAAGGACGCGGCCAGCAGGCCCGTGCCACCGAAGGCGAAGATCACCGCCGAGGTGTGAAGCGGCCGCAGGCGACCGAAGTTCAGGTAGGGTTGCGCCCAGTCGAAATTGAGCTGCGGAAAGGCCAGCTGGAAGGCGATGAACACCCCCACCAGAAAGCCCACCACGGCCCAGAACGCCGTCATGATGGCCGCGGCCTTGACCGGACCGTCCATGTATTCGTTCTGGTTGACGAACCTGGGTTCGCCCGTGCGGCGCAACTGCCACAAGAAAAGGCCACCGGCGGTGACCATGACCAGGATGGCATGGATCATATAGAGCATGTCCCTGGCGTAGCTGGCCGCGATCGCGGCACAAACCGCGACGAGGCCAAGGATCAGCAGCTTCACATAATCAAGCATTGATCGTCCCTTCGTGATGCCCCGGTTCGGATTCACCTGTAGCGATTCGGCAAGGCCGTCCGGAGCTGTTCCATCTGTTCCCCAAATCGCGGATAGGGCGAGTGGGGGCATTGATCCATGTCAATGATAGACCAGGCGCGCGACGGTTGATGCAGGTCAATGTGGCGCAGCGTATGCAATCGTATCCCTTGCTCAGCAGAAAACGAGGAGGGTCTGATGGCCTACAAGAGCATTCTCACCGTATTGACCGACGATGCCGAGGTGAACGCGGTTCTGGACGCCGTGATTCCATTTGCCGCCGACGCCAAGGCGCATCTGGACGTTCTGTGCCTCGGGATCGACCGGACCCAGACAGGCTATTATTTTGCTGGCGCTACGGCGCTCATGCATGACGAAACGCTGGCCCAGGCCCAGGCCGAGGCCAAGCGCATCGAAGAGGCCGCGCGCGACCGCCTTGGCCGCTCGGACATTTCCTGGGGCGTCGAGGCGCTGGTGGCGCAATCGGCCTCGGTCACGCCTGTCGTCGCCAGGCGCGCCCGCTTTGCCGATCTCGTGATGCTGCCCAAACCCTACGGCCCCGACCTGCCGTCGGATGCTCCCGCCCTGGTTGAATCGGCCATGTTCCAAGGGCAGGCCCCGGTGATCGTCATCGCAGACGGAAAGCCTGCCACGCTCAACCCGAAGAAAGTCGTCGTGGCGTGGAACGAATCGAACGAGGCGATGACCGCGATTCGCCGCGCGATGCCGATGCTCGTAGCGGCCGACCTAGTGAACATCTGCATCATCGCGCCCGACCGTCACGGATCGGAAACCGCCGACCCGGGCGACGAACTGTCCAAGATGCTCAGCCGCCACGGCGCCACCTGCGAGGTGTCCCTGCTGCCGCAGACCCTGCCCCGCGTGTCCGAGGTGCTGAAGCGCCATGTCGCGGACCAGAACGCCGACCTGCTGGTGATGGGGGCTTACGGCCATTCCCGCTTCCGCGAGGCGATCCTCGGCGGCGCCACCCGCAACATGCTCGAGCATTGCGAGGTGCCGGTGCTGATGGCGCACTGACACCAGCGCCGCACCATCCCGAAACGAAAACGCCCCGCCGATCGGCGGGGCGTTTTTCGTCGCGGATCGAAGAACCGTCGTCAGTCCAGAACGCCACCGTCCGAGTCGTCGCCGGTCTCGTCCATCAGAACCTCGAAATCGGGGATCACGATGTGACGCTTGCCTTCGAGGCGGATCACGCCGTCCCGCTTCAGGCCCGACATCTGGCGGCTGACGGTTTCCAGCGTCAGGCCAAGGTAGTCGGCCATCGCCTCGCGGGTCAGCGGCAGGTCGAAGGCGACCTGCCCCACACCGACGGTATTCTGAAAACTCGGCTCGCGCCGCGCAATGATGGTCAGGAAGCTCGCGATCTTCTCGCGCGCGGTCTTGCGGCCCAGCAGCAGCATCCATTCCCGCGCCGCGTCCAGTTCGTCCAGCGTCATTTCCAGCAGGCGCTGGCTGACATGCGGCGTTGTGTCCAACATTTCGAGGAAGGGCACCCGCCGGAAACAGCACAATTGCACGTCCGTCGTCGCGGTCACGTCGTAATGCGCGGCCTCGCGATTCGGGCGCCCGAGGAAGTCCGACGGCAACAGAAGCCCAACCATCTGGCGGCGGCCATCCTCCATCGTCTGCGTCAGCGATGCGACGCCATGCACGACCGAGGCCACGAAATCCATCTTGTCGCCGGCCCAGACGATCGTCTGCCCGGCTTCGTAACTTCTGTAATATTTGATGGACTCAAGCTTTTCGAGTTCATCGCTCTCGCACCGCGCGCACACGGCCCGGTGCCGGATCGGGCATTCGGCGCATTGCTCTTGCGGAAAAGAGATCTGAGGCTTTGACATGGCGGGGTCCTCTCGGACGAGTGAGTAAGCCCGCTTGATCTGCGTCAAGGCGATGGGCGCGTTCCGTCCTTACGCGTAGCCTAATGGAACATCTTACGCAACTTCGACGCCTCGGTCTGTTCGATGCCAAGGTGCCGCGCTACACAAGTTATCCGCCGGCGACCAAGTTCTCGAACGATGTCAGCAGCGACGTCTTCCGCAGCTGGGTGGAGAGCATTCCCACCGGCAGCGAGATCTCCGTCTATCTGCATGTCCCCTTCTGCCGCAGGCTGTGCTGGTTCTGCGCCTGCCGCACGCAGGGGGTGCGCAACGACGATCCCGTCATCGCTTATGTGAACACCCTCAAGCAGGAAATCGCGACGGTTGCCTCGATCCTGCCCAGGGGCGTCAGCATCGCGCGGCTGCATTGGGGCGGCGGAACACCGACACTTCTGTCGGCGGACATGATGACCGATCTGGCCGAAACGCTTCTGTCGCAGATCCCGCTGGCAGAGGGCGCCGAGTTCTCGGTCGAAATCGACCCGAACGAGATCGACAAGCCGCGCATGGCCGCGCTGGCCGCCGCCGGGATGAACCGCGCCTCGATCGGCGTTCAGGATTTCGACCCCGAGATCCAGAAGATCATCGGCCGCATCCAGGGCTACGATGTCACGCGTGAAGCCGTCGAAGGCCTGCGCGAACATGGCATCCATTCGCTGAACACCGATATCCTCTATGGTCTGCCGCACCAGACGCCCGAGCGGATCTCGGAAAGCGTTCAGATGCTCCTGTCGCTGTCGCCCGACCGGGTGGCGCTTTACGGCTATGCCCACGTCCCGTGGATGGCCAAGCGGCAGGCAATGATCCCGACCGAGGCCCTGCCCTCGCCCGAGGAACGGCTGCAACTCTTCGATACCGCCCGCCGCCTGTTCATGTGGGACGGCTATGACGAGATCGGCATCGACCATTTCGCCAAGCCGACCGATTCCATGGGCAAGGCCGCGAAATCCGGCCACCTGCGCCGCAATTTCCAGGGCTATACCGACGATACCTGCGACACCCTGCTGTCGCTGGGCGCCTCAGCCATCTCGCGCTTCCCGCAAGGCTACGCGCAGAACGCCGCCTCGACCGCCGCCTACCAGAAGGCCGTGCGCGCGGGCGAACTTGGCACCGGCCGCGGGCACATCTTCAAGGGCGAGGATACGCTGCGCGCGCGCATGATCGAGATGCTGATGTGCGATTTCCGGATCGACACCGCAGAGCTCGAAGCGGAGTTCGGCCCGGTCGCCGCCAAGGCCGAGAAGCTCTACCGCGAAGCCGCGGATGCCTTCGGCAAGATGGTGCGCATCACCGAGGACGGGTTCGAGATCCCGCCCGAGGGACGCCCCCTGTCCCGCATGATCGCGCGCATCTTCGACGAATACGAAATGCGTGCCGAGGGGCACTCCTCGGCCATCTGAGGCGAGACGAATCTCCAGATGAAAGACGCCGGGCCAATGGTCCGGCGTTTTTCTTTGCGGCACAGGAGTCTCGGTCAGGGGCGTCAGGCCGCGCTTTCCGGCAGGTCTCCGAACGCCGCGCGCATCAGGTCGCGCGTGTAGGCTGTCTGCGGGTTCGAGAACAGCGCCTCGGCATCGCCCGCCTCGACCACGTCCCCCTGCTTCATCACGATGACCTTGTGGCTCAGCGCGCGCACGACCTTCAGGTCATGGCTGATGAAGAGGTAGGCAAGGTCGTGATCCTTCTGCAACCGCCGCAGCAGGTCCACGATCTGCGTCTGCACCGTCATGTCGAGCGCGCTGGTCGGCTCGTCCAGAACCACCAGCCTGGGCCGCAGGATCATCGCGCGGGCAATCGCGATCCGCTGCCGCTGCCCGCCCGAAAACTCGTGCGGGTAGCGATCCATCATCGACGGGTCGAGCCCCACCTCGGTCAGGATCTCGGCCACCCGGCGGTCCTGTTCGGCCTTGGAGACACCATGCACCGTCAGCCCCTCGGCCACGATCTGCGCAATCGTCATGCGTGGGCTGAGGCTCCCGTAAGGGTCCTGGAACACCACCTGCATGTTGTGCCGGATGGGCCGCAAATCCCGCGACTTCTGGCCCTGGATATTGCGCCCCATGAACACCACCGGCCCATCGGACGAGATCAGCCGCAGGATCGCCAAGGCCAGCGTCGTCTTGCCCGACCCGCTTTCGCCCACGATACCCAGCGTCTCGCCCGCGCGCACGCTGATGGTCGCCGCGTTCACCGCCTTCACATGGCCGACCGTCCGGCGCAGAAACCCGCGCTGGATCGGGAACCAGACGCGCAGGTCCTTCGTCTCGACAATCTTCTCGGCGTGTTCGGGCACAGGGTCGGGCGTGCCCGTCGGCTCGGCGGCCAGCAGCTTCTGCGTATAGGGATGCTGCGGGTTGGCGAAGATTTCCTCTGTCCGCCCCTGCTCGACGATTTCGCCGCCCTGCATGACGCAGACCCGGTCCGCGATCCGCCGCACGATGCCAAGGTCATGGGTGATGAACAAAAGGCTCATCCCCATGTCGCGTTTCAACTCGGCCAGCAGTTCCAGGATCTGCGCCTGGATCGTCACGTCGAGCGCCGTGGTCGGCTCATCCGCCACCAGAAGGTCGGGGCCATTGGCCAGCGCCATGGCGATCATCACGCGCTGCCGCTGCCCGCCTGACAGCTGGTGCGGATAGGCGCCCAGCCGGGTTTCCGGGTCGCGGATGCCCACCTTGGTCAGCAACTCGATGATCCGCGCGCGCGCGGCCTCTCCGCTCAGGCCCTGGTGCAGGGCAAGGCTCTCGGCGATCTGCTTTTCCAGCGTGTGCAGCGGGTTCAGCGAGGTCATCGGCTCCTGGAAGATGAAGCTGATATCGTCGCCCCTTATGTCGCGCAGCCGGTCCTCGGGCGCGCCGACCATTTCCTCACCGTTGTATTTCGCCGATCCGGTGATCTCGGCCGAGTCGGGCAGCAGGTCGACCGTGGACAGCGCCGTCACCGACTTGCCCGATCCGCTTTCGCCCACCAGCGCCACCGTCTCGCCCCGGTCGATGCTGAAGGACACGCCCCGCACGGCGCGCGTCTCGGTCTCCCCCTGCCGGAAGGTCACGTTCAGGTTTCGGACGTCCAGCACGCTCATGAAAAGGTCTTCCTCGGGTCGAACGCGTCGCGCACGCCTTCGAAGATGAAGACCAAGAGCGACAGCATGATCGCGAAGGTGAAGAACGCGGTGAAGCCCAGCCACGGCGCGTTCAGGTTGTTCTTGGCCTGAAGCGTCATCTCGCCCAGCGACGGCGCCGAGGACGGCAGCCCGAAGCCAAGGAAATCAAGGCTCGCCAAGCCGCCGATCGTGCCCGTGACGATGAAGGGCAGGAAGGTCAGCGTCGCCACCATCGCGTTGGGCAGGACGTGGCGGAACATGATCGTGCCACTGCCCACGCCCAGGGCGCGCGCCGCGCGAACATATTCGAAATTCCGCGCGCGCAGGAATTCGGCGCGCACCACGCCCACAAGGCCTGTCCAGCCGAACAGCACCATCAGGAACACGAGCAGCCAGAAATTCATCGTGAAAATCGCCGATATGATGATGATGATGTAAAGGCTCGGGGTGGAGTTCCAGATCTCGATGATCCGCTGGAATAGAAGGTCCACCACCCCGCCGAAAAAGCCCTGCACCGCGCCGGCCGCGATCCCGATGACCGAGGTCAGAAAGGTCACGACCAGCGCGAAACTGACCGACAGGCGGAAGCCATAGATCACGCGGGCCAGCACGTCGCGCGCCGTGTCATCGGTGCCGAGCCAGTGGTTGGCATCGGGCGGCGAGGGCGCGGCGCGGCCCAGATCGTTCACCGTGTTGTAACTGTAGGGGATCAGCGGCCAAAGCAGCCATCCCCGCTCCACCGGCTCGCCGGAGAATGCACCCGTCTCCTGCACTTCCGCGATGACGCCTTCGGGGTCGTCCCAGCAATCCTCAAGCCCGCCCGACACGATCAGGCATTGCACCTCGACATCGCGGTAGACGGCCTCGGTCCGGAAATCGCCGCCGAACTCCGTCTCGGGGTAGAAGTTGAAGATCGGCGTGTAATAGCCGCCGCGATACTGCACCAGAAGGGGTTTGTCGTTGGCGATCAACTCGGCGAACAGCGACAGGCCATACAGCACGATAAAGATCATCAGCGACCAATAGGCCCGGCGGTTCGCCTTGAAGTTCTGCCAGCGACGCCGGTTCAGCGGCGACAGCCACCCCCGGCGCGGGCGCGGCGTCAGCAGCGGCGGCGTCGGCCTCAGCCCCGGCTCGGGATCGAGGCGGGGGCGCGCGGGATCTGGCGGCGGGATATCGTCGGGCATCGCCATCGCTCAGGTCTCCCGCGTCTCGAAGTCGATACGGGGGTCGATCCAGACATACATCAGGTCCGACAGGATATTCACGACCAGCCCGATCAGGCCGAACACGAAGAGGGTGCCGAAAATCACCGGGTAATCGCGGCTGACGGCCGCCTCGAAGGCCAGCCGCCCCAACCCGTCGAGGCTGAAGATCGTCTCGATGATCAGGCTGCCGCCAAAGAAAACGCCCACGAACACCGCCGGGAAGCCCGCGATCACGATCAGCATGGCATTGCGGAAGACATGACCATAAAGCACCCGCCCCTCGCGCAGGCCCTTGGCCTTGGCGGTCATGACGTATTGCTTCTTGATCTCTTCGAGGAAGGAATTCTTCGTCAGAAGCGTCAGCGTCGCGAAGGCCGAGATGGTCGAGGCCAGCACCGGCAGCGTGATGTGCCAGAAATAGTCGCCCACCTTGCCGATCAGGCTCAGGTCCTCGAAATTATCCGACGTCAGTCCGCGCAGCGGGAAGATCTGAAAATAGCTCCCCCCGGCCAGCAGCACCAAAAGCAGGATGGCGAACAGGAAGCCCGGGATCGCGTAAGCCACGATGATCAACCCGCTGGTCCAGGTGTCGAACTTGGTGCCGTCGCGCACCGCCTTGCGGATGCCCAGCGGGATCGACACGAGATAGGCGATGACGGTCGACCACAGGCCCAGCGTGATCGAAACGGGCAGTTTCTCGATCACCAGATCCACCACGCTGATCGACCGGAAATAGCTCTCGCCGAAGTCGAAGCGCATGTAATCCCACATCATCAGGACGAAGCGTTCGGGCCACGCGATATCCTCGGCCACGCATTCGGGCGCGGCCACGTCCGGTTCCCCGGTAAAGCCCTCCTCGCAGACAACGCGGGCAAAGTTGAACTGCACCCGCAGATCATCGAGGAATTGCGGCGGCAGGCCCCGCGCGCCCTGGTAATCGCCCTCGACCTCGATGCCGCCCGCCTCCGAGCCACCGCCCGAGATGCCGGCAAAGACATCGCCCTCGCCTTCAAGTTGGGCCAGGACCTGCTCGATCGGGCCGCCCGGCACGAATTGCGTCAGCGCAAAGTTCACCACCATGATCCCGAGCAGTGTCGGGATCATCAGCAGCAGTCGTCTGAGGATATAGGCGCCCATGGGGTCTTAGAACGCGCCCTGCTCGCGCAGGTCCGCCTCGGCCTCGGGGTCGATCCACCAGAAGTCGAGGAAGCCCAGCGAATAGGGCGGCAGTTCCTCGGGGTAGCGGTACATGTCGTAATAGGCGACCCAGTGCTGGTTGTTGTACCATTGCGGCACGCGGATCACGTGGGCGCGCAGCACACGGTCCAGCGCGCGCACGGCGACTTCCATCTCGTCCTGCGTCTCGGCATTCACGACCACCTCGACCAGCGCATCGACACCGTCGTCGGCCAGCCCCGGCACGTTGAACAGGCTTTCATCCGCACCGATGCTGCCGAAATACTGCCGCAGGCCGGACCCCGGCTCGTAATCCATCGAAAAATGGTCGGTGACGATATCGAAATCGCCGTCGCGCTGCCGCTGGCTGAGCTGGGCATTGTCGACCCGGTTCAGTCGCGCGTTCACACCGATGGCGCGCAGGTTCTCGACATAGGGGTTGATGATCCGGTCAAACAGCGAACCCGAGTTCAGGAATTCCACGTCCAGCGTCTCGCCCGCCGCGTTGCGCAGCAAGCCGTCATCGCCCGGCACCCAGCCTGCCTCTTCCAGAAGAGCCGTGGCCCGGCGCGCCTGACGGCGGTCCAGCGTGCGATCCGGGTTCGAGGGCGGCGTGGCAAAGGCCTCCTCGGCGAAGACGCGTTCGGGCAGAAGGTCACGCAGCGGCTCCAGCACGGCCAGTTCCTCGACGGATGGCAGGCCGGACGCCTCCAGATGCGTGTTCTCCCAGAAACTGTCGATATGGGAATAGAGGCCGTAGAACAGCGTCTGGTTCGTCCATTCGAAGTTGAACATCAGCGCGATGGCTTCGCGCACACGCACGTCCTGAAACTGCGGGCGGCGCAGGTTGATCATGAAGGACTGGCCGCTGGCGATGGTGCCATCCGGCAATTCCTCGCGCAGGACGATGCCCTGATCGAGCTTGGGGAAGTCGTAATTGTTGGCCCAGGCCTGGCTGCTGCTTTCCTGCCGGAAGGTGTAGTTGCCGGCGGTGAAGCCTTCGAAGGCGGCGATCGCGTCACCGTAATACTCGATGCGGATCGACTCGTAGTTGTGGCGGCCCTGGTTGATCCACAGGCCCTCGCCCCAATAGTCGCGGTTGCGCGCGTAGACCACGCGCTGCCCCGGATCGACCTCGCCCAGCACGTAGGGGCCGGACCCCACCAGCGGCTCCAGCCGGCTGTCTTCGAAATCCAGCCCGCTGGCCTCGTGGCTGGCACGGCTGAAGACGGGCAGGCCGCCCGCCGCCTCGATCCGCCCGCGCACCGGCGCGTCGGGGTTGAAGTCGAACCGGATGCGCCGCTCGTCCAGCACCTCGGCCGAGGCGATGGTCAGGGGCAAAGCCGCGCGGAAACTGGGCAGCCCCTCGTCACGCAGGATCTCGTAGGAAAACAGCGCATCATCCGCCGTCACCGGCGTGCCATCCGAAAACCGCGCTTCTTCGCGGATTGTGAAGATCACGTAGGACCGATCCTCGGGGAAGGCCATGCTTTCGCAAAGCAGGCAATAGGACGATCCGATCTCGTCCGCCGTCCCCTCCAGCATCGATTCGAAGAAGACCGAGGACAGAACCGCCGGGCGGCCGATCCGGGTATAGGGATGCAGCGAATCGAACGAGCCGGACGACCAGGCAAAGGACATCTCCCCGCCCTGCGGCGCGTCGGGGTTCACGTAATCCAGATGCGCGGCATCGGGGCCATAGCGCAACTCGCCGAAGGTCGACACGCCGTAGGTCTCGGTCACGCCGTCGTCCTGCGCGATGCCGGGCCATGCGGCCAGCGCCCAGATCAGCGCGGCACCGGCCAGGGGCAGCGCCGCGCCCTTGCGCAAAACGGCAGAGCCCTGTTCAGGCGTCGTCACGGCGGCATCGGCGGGTCGGCGTCGTTGCATCTGCATCTCCGTTGTCATCGGCTGCTGCCCCCTTGATGTGGGTCGGTCAAGGTTAGTGACCACCCCCGACGGGGTTCAAGACGAGAATGCGTGATCTCGGGTGATCGCGACAAATAACAAAGCCGCCCCAAAGGGACGGCTCTGCAGGTTTCTTGTCCGTAGCGTTGGATCGCGCCGATCACTCACCGGCGGTGGCGAGGTAAGCGATCAGGTTCGCACGGTCCTCTACGTCGCGAAGACCGTTGAACGCCATCGCGTTGCCGGGCGCATAGGCGCGCGGGTTTTCGATATACGCCGAGATTTCCTCGGGCGTCCATTCACCCTCAAGCGCCAGGAGCGCGTCCGAATAGCTGAAACCGTCAGCCGAAGCCATCTGGCGTCCGACGACCCCATACAAAGAGGGTCCGACCCCATGCACACCGGGATCAAGTCTGTGGCACGCCGTGCACTGGCGGAAAATGCGCTCGCCCGAGGACGCATCGGCAGTCGGATACACGTCGGCGAAGGCCACTTCGATGACCTCTTCCTCTTCTGCCTCGGACTCAGCGTCCTCGGCGATCAGCACGTAGCCTTGGACCTCGTCGTCGCCGCCCACGTGATACAGGCTTTCAGCAGCCCAGCCGCCCAGCAAAAAGAACAACAGGGCGCCGCAGAGCGCGCCAAAGGCCTTGGTCAGAGTCATCGTGTTGAACATGGATCTTCCCATTCAGGTCGCGGTTTCGGGCGTATGTATGGTGTTTCCTTGGTCCGAGGCAAGGTGTAGGGAGCGCGACGAAACGCCCTTTGCACGAAAAAGACCGGGTTTGTACGCCATGACCAATCGCATCGCCTTCCAGGGAGAGCCCGGAGCCTACTCTCACCAGGCCTGTCATGCCGCGCGCCCCGGTCTCGAAGCCCTGCCCTGCGCCAGTTTCGAAGACGTGATCAACGCCGTGCGCGAGGGCCACGCCGACCAGGCCATGTTGCCGGTCGAGAACACGACCTATGGCCGCGTCGCCGACATCCATCGCCTGTTGCCCGAATCCGGCCTGCATATCGTGGACGAGGCCTTCGTCCGCGTGCATATCAACCTGCTGGCCGTGCCGGGCGCCGAGGTTTCGGACATCAAGGAGGCGTGGAGCCACCTTGTCCTGCTGCCGCAATGTGCGCGCTTCCTGCGCGATCACGGCATCAAGGGCCGGGTCAGCCCCGACAATGCCCGCGCGGCGCGCGACGTCGCCGATTGGGGCGACAAGTCCAAGGCGGCGCTGGCCTCGGAACTGGCGGGCGAGATCTATGGCCTCGACGTGCTGGCCCGCCATATCGAGGATCACGACACCAACACCACGCGCTTCCTGATCATGGCGCGTGAACCCGACATGACACGCCGGGCCGATCACATGATGACGACCTTCGTCTTCCGCGTCCGCAACATCCCCGCCGCGCTCTACAAGGCAATGGGCGGCTTTGCCACGAACGGCGTGAACATGACCAAGCTGGAAAGCTACATGGTCGACGGCTCCTTCACGGCGACGCAGTTCTACGCCGATATCGAGGGGCACCCCGACGACCGCAACGTGCAGCTTGCCCTGGAAGAGCTGGAGTATTTCACCTCCATGCTCGAAATCCTCGGCACCTACCCCGCGGACCCGATGCGCGACTGATCGCGCGAGACGCCGGGCCGCGCTGAAAAAATCTTATAACGTTAAGGAAATCTTCACGCCCCCATGCGACACCACCCGTCATGCATCACATGATCGGGCAGGCGAGGGCCGGACGCGCAGGGCGCGCGCTTCCCGCCTTGGGGTGTCCGCCGGATGCGCCCTTGCACAGCGCCCGGTTCAGGCGCACAGATGGGGGGCGCAAACGGATTTGCCCCGATGAACCCCTTACGCGGAATTGCCCTCAAGATCGCCTCGGTCTGTGTCTTCGTGACCATGGCGAGCCTCATCAAGGCGGCCTCGGACACGGTGCCGCCGGGCCAGGCGGTGTTCTTCCGCTCGGTATTTGCGATCCCGGTGATCCTGGTCTGGCTGGCCAGCAGACGCGAATTGCCCCGTGGCCTCTATACCAAGAACCCGATGGGCCATTTCTGGCGTGGGCTGGTTGGCACAAGCGCCATGGGCCTGGGCTTCGCCGGTCTTGGCCTTCTGCCCCTGCCCGAGGTGACGGCGATCGGCTATGCCGCGCCGATTCTCGTCGTGGTCTTCGCGGCGATGTTCCTGGGCGAGAAGGTGCGCCTGTTCCGCCTGTCGATGGTCGCGCTGGGGATGAGCGGGGTGCTGATCGTCCTGTCGCCGCGCCTGTCGGTCGATGCGGCCTCGGTCGACCCGTCGCAGACGCTTGGCGCGGTCGTGGTGCTGATGGGGGCGGTCTTCGCCGCGCTGGCGCAGGTCTTCGTCCGCAAGCTGGTGCAGACCGAGGGGACGGCCGCCATCGTCTTCTGGTTCTCGGTCACCTCGGCCTGCCTGTCGCTTCTGACCCTGCCCTGGGGCTGGGCATGGCCGACGCCGGGCGTGGCGGCGATGCTGGTCGGCGCGGGGCTGTTCGGCGGCTTGGGCCAGATCCTTCTGACCTCCTCCTACCGCCACGCCGACGCCTCGCTGATCGCGCCGTTCGAATACAGCTCCATGCTGCTTGCGCTGGCCGTGGGCTACACCGTGTTCGGAGAGGTGCCGACCGTGACCATGCTGGCCGGGGCCGCGCTGATCGTCACCGCCGGGGTCGCCATCATCCTGCGCGAACGGCAACTGGGCCTGGAGAGGGCGCGCCAGCGCAAGGCCAACACGCCCGGCGCCTGATCTCAGGCCTGCTGGCCGCGCTGCATCTTGCGCCAGGTCGCCTCGGCCGCGTTGCCCTGCCGCGCAAGGATCGCCTGCAATTTCTGCATCACCTTGCCCCGCGCCAGCTTCATCGTCTGCAACAAAAGGCGGGCCGACAGCGTGTTGGCGGACAGTTCCATGACCGAGGTGACGCGTGTCACCGCGGGCGAAAGCGCAACGAAGGTCAGGTCATAGACGCAATCCATGCCCCCGATCTGGCTGGTGACGATACAGGTGTCCTCGGGGTCGAAGCTCGTGATCTCGGCGGCAATCACGCGGGTTTTGCCGCGCACCGGGACCTCGCCGCGCCACTTCGCGCCGTTCGCAGGCTCGGACCAATCGCCGATCCGGACGAGATCGGCCCCGCGCCCCTTCGCTTCACTCTCGAACTGGGAAAAATCCACGAAGCGAGACCAAACCACCTGCATCGGTGCGTCCACGTCTTCGGATACCTTGAACTTCATCTGGTCACTCCTTCATCCATCCCGAAACACCCTGCCGGGCACTGTCTCGCGTCTTGTTTTCGACTGTTCTGCCCACCACGCAACAAGGTCAAGTGGGTCGACCCATCGCTGCGTGCCCCCCGCATCGCTCAATCCAGCCGATCCGACAGCCAGTGCTCCAGCAGGAAATGCGCGATCGCGCCCTTGCGGGCGGGGGCGATTTCCGGGTGGCGCCCCGCGAAGACCTCCAGCATCTCCGAACGGGACACCCAGCGCGCGTCTTCCAATTCCTCCGGGTCGACCGTGATCTCGCGGCTCAGCGCCTCGCCCCGGCATCCCATCATCAGCGACGCCGGGAAGGGCCAAGGCTGGCTCGACAGGTACGACACCCGCCCCACCTCGATCCCGGCCTCTTCCATCACTTCGCGCCGGATCGCGCCCTCGACGGTTTCGCCCGGCTCAATGAAACCGGCCAGCAGCGAATACATCCGCTCGGGCCAACCGGGAGAGCGGCCAACCAGCACGCGCTCGCCATCGGTGATCAGCATGATGACGACCGGATCGGTGCGCGGGAAATGCCGCGCGCCGCAGCTTGGGCACGCCCTGTGCCATCCGGCCTCGGCCATCTCCGAGGCCGCCCCGCAGCGCGAACAGAACGGGTGGGTGCGATGCCATTCCAACAGGCCCCGCGCGGTGGCGACCAGTTCCGCATCGCGCGGCGAAAGGCCGGTCATCATGCGGCGCAATTCCGCAAAGCCCGCGCCGGTCTTTTCCTCGGACGGGTGGCGCTGGACGGTGTTGTCGACGAAACCGCCGATCTGGTCTTCATCCACGTCCGCCGGCACCCAGCCCGAGATATCGACGGCGAAAAGCGGGCCGGCTGTCTCGTCCCGCCCAAGGAACACCGGGGCCTCCCTGGCCTTGGCCAGCGTCGGATGGCCCATGGGGCGAAACGCCGGCGAAACCGCGCCCGTCTCGAAATCCCCCTCCAGCATGGGTTTGCCGCGCCAGAGCGGCAGCACGCCGGCCCCGTCCTTCAGCGCCTTTTTCAGCACCGCCTCGTCGCGCCGCATCTCGGCTGCCCGGTCCAGGCCCGAGCTTGCAAAAAGAACCGTTTCCGCCCGTTTCATGGCCTGTCCCCGCCCCGCCCACCAGCACCTGACGTTGGGCGTGGCGACAGAGTCACATCATTGAAATTCGAAGCCTTTTCCGTCACTTCGCGTCTGGCGGACCTGTTTTCCACAGGCGCAGCCTCCGCATACTGGCAGAGGGGAAGAACGGGGACAACATGACCCTTCGCTCGAACACATCAGGCGAAGCGACCGACGACGCGGTGCCGGTGCACCTGCGCGTGCTCGCGACCAGCGATCTGCACGCGCATCTTTTGCCGTTCAATTACTATCGCGACCAGCCCGATCCGGCCGTGGGCCTTATGCGCGTGGCCGAGCGGATCGTGGCCGAGCGCGCGGGGGCCGCGAATACCCTGCTTCTGGACAATGGCGATACGCTCCAAGGCGCGCCCCTGGGCGATGCGTGGCTGGATGACCTCCGCCCCACGGGGCGCGCGCATCCCATGTTCGCCGCGATGAACGCGCTGGGATACGACGCCGCGACCCTGGGCAACCACGATTTCGATTTCGGGCTCGAGGCCCTGGAAACCGCCCTTGGCACCGCGGAGTTTCCGGTCATCCTCGCCAATGTCCGTCGCCGTCAGGGCGCGAGCCGCTGGCCCAGCCGCGTGATCCTGACGCGGGACGTCGCCGACACCGCCGGAAACACGCATGACCTGCGCATCGGCCTGGTCGGCGTCGCCCCCCCGCAAATCGCGAAATGGGGGCGGGCGCGGCTTGGGGACACGATCGAGGTCACCGACATCGCCGACACCGTCGCGGTCGAGGTCGCGGCCCTGCACCGGGAGGGCGCGGACCTTGTCATCGTGCTGGCCCATTCCGGCCTTGGCGCGGAGCACCCCGAACCCGGCATGGAAAACGCCGCCACGGTCGTCGCCGCCCTGCCCGGCGTCGATGCCGTGATCGCAGGCCACAGCCACCGCGTGTTCCCCGAGGCCGAGACCACCGGCGCGCGCATCGTCCAACCCGGCGCGTTCGGCTCGCACCTGGGCCGCATCGACCTGACCCTGGCCCGCCAGAACGGCGTCTGGGCCATCACCGGCAGTACCGCCCGCACCTTCCCGATCTCCGAGCGCCCCGGCATCGGCCTGCGCGGCGTTTTGCGCCGCCACCCCGGCCTGCGCCCGATCCTGTGGACCGATCATCGCGCCGTCCGGCACTACACCGACCGTCCCCTTGGCCAGACCGCCGTGCCGCTGGAGACCTTCTTCAGCTTTCTCGCGCCCTGCGCCGCGACCCAGATCGTGGCCGACGCCCAACGCCACGCCGCGCAAGAGCTTCTGGCCGACCGGCCCGACCTCTCCGGCCTGCCGCTCCTCTCCGCCGTTGCGCCGTTCAAATCCGGCGGGCGGGGCGGCCCCGGCAATTACACCGACATCCCCGCAGGCCCGCTGCGCCTGCGCAACGCGGCCGACCTCTACATCTACCCCAACCAGCTGTGCATCCTGCGCATGACCGGCGCGGGCATCGTCGCATGGCTGGAACGCACCGCCTCGCTCTTCCGCCAGATCACGCCCCTTGGCCCGGATGCCACGCCGCAACCGATGATCGACCACGCCTTCGCCGGGTACAATTTTGACCGGATCGAGGGGCTTGGCTACCGCTTCGACCTCAGCCAACCACCCCGCACCAATGCCGAGGGGGACGAGATCTTCAACACGCCCGGCCGGGTGCGCGACCTGTGCCATGCCGACGGTCGCCCCGTTGTGCCAGAGGACACGTTCCTTATCGTCACCAATTCCTACCGGGCAGCGGGGGGCGGCCATTTCCCGGCCTGCGCCGAGGCCGAGACGGTCGTCACCTCGCCCGCCACGGTGCGCGACGCGGTGATCGAGGCTATTGCGACGGCCAAGCACCCGATCACCCCGCGCCCGACGGATCACTTCGGCTTCACCCCCCTGGGCAACACGCCCGTGCTGTTCGAGACCGGGCCGGACGCCGCCGCCCATGCCGAGCGGGCGCAGGCGCTTGGCCTGACCCCGCTTGGCCTGCAATCCAGCGGATTCTTCGGCTTCCGACTCGACCTGTAGCCGGCCACATCATGCATGCATAAAATTTCGCCACTCCGCCCAAAATATTTGCAATGGGCGGCAGCATCCTCGTAGCCTTTCCCCTCACATGCCGGTTTCGTTGACGCCGCGCGGCGCAGTCGCGTGAGTGAGGACGATTTAACGCCGGGCCGTTCCGGCCATCGAAGGAGGACAGCTTGCTGCACCGTGCCATTCCCGCCCTCGCCGCGACCCTGATCGCCGCGACCCCTGCCCTCGCGCAGGACACCGACATCGCCTTCGCGCTCGACTGGCGCTTCGAAGGACCCTCCGCGCCCTATTTCCTCGCCATCGACAACGGCTACTTCGCCGAAGAAGGCATGGATGTCGAAATTACCGCGGGCCAGGGCTCGCTCGACGCCATTCCGAAGGTCGCCTCTGGCTCCTTCCCCTTCGGCTTCGCCGACATCAATTCGCTGATCTCGTTCCTCGATCAGAACCCGGGCGCGCCCGTCACCGCGATCTTCATGACCTATGACAGCCCGCCGTTTTCCATCGTGGGTCGCGTCAGCCAGGGCATCTCGGGCATCGAGGATCTCGAAGGCTCCGTCCTCGGCGCTCCGCCGCCCGATGGCGCCTGGGCGCAGTTCCCGATCCTTGCCGCCGTGAACGATATCGACGTGTCGACCATCACCGTCGAACCCGTCGGCTTCCCGACGCGCGAGCCGATGCTGGCCGAGGGCAATGTGGATGCCGTGACCGGCTTCAACTTCTCGTCCTATCTCTCGGCCCTGCGCCTTGGCGTGCCCGCCGACGACCTGACGACGATCATGTATTCCGATCACGGCGTGGCCCTCTACGGCAACGCGCTGATCGTGAACACCGATTTCGCCGCCGAGAACCCGGAAATGGTCACCGGCTTCATCACCGCCGTCGCGCGCGGCTGGGCCGATGCCATCGCCGATCCTGCCGCGGGCATCGCCGCCGTTCTGGAACGCAACCCGGCGGGTGACGCGGAGCTCGAACAGCAGCGCCTGGAACTGGCCATCGAGGGCAACGTCCTGACCGACTACGTCATCGAGAACGGCATGGGCAACGTGGACCCCGACCGCCTTGCCACGGCGATCGAGCAACTCGCCCTGACCTACGAGTTCCAGAACGAGCCGGACGCGTCGCTCTATTTCACCGACGCCTACCTGCCCGAGGGCAACGTTCTGATGGTCGCGCCCTGAGCGCGGCTGACCTGAACACGACCCGCCGGGCCGGGGCCATCGCGCGCCCGGCCCGGCGGACCCGCGTATGCACGGGGTGTGTACAGGGTGTGTACGGGGTGTGACCCGCGGTTTTCGCAGCCCCTGCCAACCCTGCCCTTGCACGAACCCGACAAGCGTTGATGCGCCGTTAACCACCCGAAAGCCCTGCCGATGACGCCCACCCCCGCCTCCTCCTACATGATCGAACTGCGCGAGGTGACCCATGCCTACCGCACCAAGGCAGGCCCGCTACCCGTTCTCGACAACCTGACCGTCAAGATCCCCGAAAACAGCTTCTGCGCCGTGGTCGGCCCTTCGGGCTGCGGAAAATCCACGCTGACGCGGCTGGTGTCGGGCCTGATGCGCCCGAACGAGGGGCAGGTCTGGCTGCACAACAAGCTGGTCACCTCGCCGCGCCCGACCGTCGGCATGGCGTTCCAGAACCCGGTGCTGCTGGAGTGGCGCACCATCCTGCAAAACATCATGCTGCCCCTGGAAATCGTCAAAAGCCCCATGTCCAAGGCCGAGGCGACCGAGCGCGCGCATCACCTGCTGGACCTGGTGGGCCTGACCGGCTTTGCCGACAAGCGGCCTTCCGAGCTGTCGGGCGGGATGCGCCAGCGCGCCAGCCTCTGCCGCTCGATCATCCATAAGCCCGACGTGCTGATCCTCGACGAACCCTTCGGCGCGCTCGACGCCTTCACCCGCGAGGACCTGTGGTGCACCATGCACGACCTTCGCGAGGAAGAGCCCTTCACCTGCCTTCTGATCACGCATGACCTGCGCGAAAGCGTGTTCCTGGCCGACCAGGTGATCGTCCTGTCCGGGCGCCCGGCGCACGCGCAATACGTGCTGGACGTGGATATCGAGGGCAAGCGCACGCTCGAAGATCTCTACACGCCCAAGGCCGTCGACATGCTGGCGATCCTGCGCCACCAGATCCAGGTGGCCCAGGGCCGCGCCGATGCCGCTGATGGTCCCGAGATGACCGCGGAGGCCAGCGCATGAACGATACAGCCCGCAAGATCCTGGCGCCCGTCATCACCATCATCCTCGTGCTCGGCCTGTGGGAATGGGCGGTCTGGTACAACGAGTTGCCGAATTACCGGATGGCCAGCCCCTCGGACCTGATCCCGGCCTTCACCCGCTACTGGGAACTGTTCCTGATCAAGAGCTGGGAGACGCTGTGGCGCACCGTGGTGGGCCTTGGCCTTGCCGTCGTCGTGGGCACGCTGATCGGCATGGTCATGGGCTTTTCCCGCGTCGCGCGCGAAGGGCTCTACCCGATCCTCGTGGGTTTCAACGCGATCCCCAAGGCGACCGTGGTGCCCATCGTCGCACTGATCTTCGTCGGCCAGCACGACTTCAACACGATCCTGATCGCCTTCATGATCAGCTTCTTTCCCATCGCCGTCTCGGTCTCCATCGGCCTCAGCACCCTCGAACCGGAATACCGCGACATCCTGCGCAGCCTTGGCGCCTCGAACCTCACGGTTTTCTGGAAAATCGCGCTTCCAAAAACCCTGCCCGAATTCTTCGGCGCCCTGAAGGTCGCCGTAACCCTCGCCTTCATCGGGACGAACCTGATGGAGATCGTCAGCCCGCATGGGCGCGGGCTGGGGGATTTGTTCGACTCGGGGCGGATCAGCGCGGATTACCCGCTGATGTTCGCGGTGCTCTTCGCGCTCGCCGCTTTGGGGATCTTCCTCTATTACATCGTGGTTTTCCTCGAGAAGATCTTCGCGGGTTGGGCCGAGCGACCGGCAGGGTGACAGCGGCGGGCCAGCGGCCCCTTGCGACTCTGCGTCGTTTTCCCTATCTGACGCTTTGAGAGGTTGGCGCGGGCAAGCGCCTCGCCAACCTGGTCAGGTCCGGAAGGAAGCAGCCACAACGAGCCCCGCTTGGGTCGCTGTCCAGCCTCTCACCTCAGCGCATCGCGCAAGCGGTGCGCATCGCCCGACAGGGTCGTTTCAGGAAAACGACCCCGCGCGTGCCACCTGCCCCCCTTTAATCCATCGGTGCAGTCACCGGACCCGGTGCCTGATCATCCGGCGGCGATCCCACGTAGGATGAGATCACCCCGGCGGCGATCCACGTCACGATCAATGTCAACAAGAGCGCCGCCCACCAGCCGGGAACCCGCGCGATCCAGCGCAGCGCGGTGCCTTTCGGCAAGCGGCGCGATGTCAGCCAGAGCGGCAGCGCCACGAGCGCTGCGGCCAGTTGCCAGCCGAGAAAACCGGTTACCCGGTTCAAACCCCGCACAAAGCCGTCACCCGTCGCCTCAGCCATCAGGGCCGACACCGACAGGCCTGCGCAGACAAGCCACACCGCCAACAGGGCGGCAATGATGATGCGGTCACGGTCCATCGCATGTGACCTCCCGTGCATGATCGTATCAGCCGGGGCGCGCTCAGGCGATGCCGTGGTCGTCCACCTGCCCCGGATGGCGTTCCCCATGGACGCGGACGGGCGGACGCCTTAGGTTCGGACGACACCAACCCCAAGGGCCAGCATGAGCGACACAGCCGACACCGGTTACCAGGTTCTCGCGCGGAAATACCGCCCCGCGACCTTTGCAGATCTGATCGGTCAGGACGCGATGGTGCGCACGCTGAAAAACGCGTTCGAGGCCGACCGCATCGCGCAGGCCTTCATGCTGACGGGCATCCGGGGCACCGGCAAGACGACGACGGCGCGGATCATCGCCAAGGGGCTGAACTGCATCGGGCCCGACGGCATTGGCGGACCAACGACCGACCCGTGCGGTGTGTGCGAGAACTGCAAGGCCATCGCCGAGGGCCGCCATGTCGACGTGATGGAGATGGACGCGGCCAGCCACACGGGCGTGCAGAATATCCGCGACGCGATCATCGAGACGGTCAGCTACCGCGCCGCGACCGCGCGCTACAAGATCTTCATCATCGACGAGGTTCACATGCTCTCGACCAGCGCGTTCAACGCGCTGCTCAAGACGTTGGAGGAACCGCCCGCCCACGTGAAATTCCTGTTCGCGACGACCGAGATCCGCAAGGTTCCGGTCACGGTCCTGTCCCGCTGCCAGCGGTTCGACCTGCGGCGGATCGAGCCCGAGGTGATGATCGCGCATCTGAAATCCATCGCGGCCAAGGAAAACGCCGAGATCGCCGAGGATGCGCTCGCACTGATCACGCGGGCCGCCGAAGGCTCGGTGCGCGACGCGATGAGCCTGCTGGACCAGGCGATTGCCCATGGTGCGGGTGAAACCACCGCCGACCAGGTGCGCGCGATGCTTGGCCTGGCCGACCGCGCCCGCGTGCTGGACCTGTTCGAGGCGATCATGGGCGGCGACGCGCCCGGCGCGCTGAACGAGTTAGGCGCGCAATATGCCGCCGGGGCCGACCCGCTGGCCGTGCTGCGGGACCTTGCAGAAATCACGCATTGGCTGAGCGTCATCAAGATCACGTCCGAGGCCGCCGAGGACCCGACCCTCTCACCCGAAGAACGCAGCCGCGGCCGTGGCCTGGCCGACAAGCTGCCGATGCGGGTGCTGACGCGGATGTGGCAGATGCTCCTGAAGGCGCTGGACGAGGTCCGCCTTGCGCCCAACGCCATGATGGCCGCCGAGATGGCGATCATCCGCATGACGCATGTGGCCGACCTGCCCACGCCCGGCGATCTGGTCAAGAAACTGTCGGATACGCCGCCCCCCGCGCCCGGTGGTGGCGGCGGAATGCCGGGGGCCGGGCCGACCAATGGTGCCGCGCCTCGGGCGTACCGCTCCGCCGCGCCGCAGGGGGGCGGTGTGCAGGCGGCGCTGAACCGGGCGCCCGGCCCGGACCTGTCGCTCTACCCGACCTGGGCAAGCGTCGTGGCCCTGCTGGAACAGGCGCGCGATCTGAAATTGCTGATCGAAGTGAAAACCTGTCTGCGCCTCGTCTCCTACGCGCCCGGGCGGATCGAGCTGCAACCCACCGAGAACGCGCCGCGCGACCTGATCCCGCGCCTGGGCCGGATGTTGCAGACCGCGACGGGCGCACGCTGGGGGATCTCGGTCGCCAGCGAAGGCGGCGGGCCGACCATCGCCGAAGAGGCCGAGGCCGCGCAGCGCGCCATGGAGGCCGAGGTCACCGACCACCCGCTGATGCAGGCCGTTCTGTCGAAATTCCCCACCGCGAAGATCACCCAGATCCGCACCCATGCAGAGATCGCGCAGGCCGCCGCGACCGAGGCCCTGCCCGAGTTGCCGGACGAGGATGAAACCCCCGATGACTGGGACCCGTTCGAGGACGAATGAACGCAGCGCCCGATCCGCGTGACGCCTTGAGGCGGCACCGGCAAGGGCGTATCTGAAACCGAACCGCAATATGGAGTGTCCGACATGCTGAAGGGATTGGGCCAGCTGGGCGATATGGCCAAGCTGATGAAACAGGCGCAGGAAGTGCAGGGCAAGATGGCCGAGATGCAGGAGCAACTCGCCACCATGACCGTCACCGGTGAATCCGGCGCGGGCCTTGTGAAGGCGACCTCGACCTGCAAGGGCGAGTTGACCGCGCTCGATATCGACCCGTCGATCTTCAACGAGGACGACAAGGAAGTGGTCGAGGATCTGATCCTTGCCGCGATCAAGGACGCGCAATCCAAGGCGCAGGAAAAGAGCCAGGAAGAAATGTCCAAGCTGACCGAGGGGCTCGGCCTGCCGGCGGACATGAAGATGCCGTTCTGAGGCGCGCTTGACCGACGCCCCCAAGGACATCGAATCGCTGATCGAGGTAATGGCGCGGCTGCCCGGCCTGGGCCCGCGTTCCGCCCGGCGCGCGGTGCTGCACCTGATCAAGAGGCGCGGGCAGTTGATGCGCCCCTTGGCCGAGGCCATGACACGGGTGGCCGACACCGCCCGCGAATGCCTGAACTGCGGCAATATCGGCACGGCCGACCTCTGCCCGATCTGTTCCGATGACCGCCGTGCAAACGGGCAGATTTGCGTGGTCGAGGATGTGGCGGACCTGTGGGCGATGGAACGGGGCGGGGCGTTTCAGGGGCGCTATCATGTGCTGGGCGGCACGCTTTCCGCGCTGGACGATATCGGCCCCGACGACCTGCGCATTCCCAAGCTGATCGACCGTGTGCGGGGCGAAGGCGCGACCGAGGTGATCCTCGCGCTGAACGCCACCGTCGATGGGCAGACGACCGCCCATTACATCGCTGGCGAGATCGAGGGCCTGGGCGTTTCCGTCACGTCTCTGGCACAAGGGGTGCCCATAGGCGGCGAGCTGGATTATCTGGACGACGGCACGATTTCCGCCGCGCTCAAGGCAAGAAAGACACTCTGACATGGACGCACCTTCCGGTTACGTCGCGCTGATATGCCCCGCTTGTGGCGGCGGGCAGCTCTGGATCAGGGACGGGTTGATGAATTGCCGCCAGTGCGGGCACGAGGTGCGCGCCGAAGGCGGTGTTCATGCCCTCGCCCTTGGCAGCGCGCCACCGGCCGACACGCAGGCCGGCGACGTGGCGCGGGCCTTTTTCCCGACCGAAGCGGCCCGGCGCAGCCATTTCCGTGACCTGCAGATGATCATCGAACAGGTTATGGGGCGCCGGCACCTGTCGGACGTGCTGGAGATCGGCGCGACAGGTGGCGCCTGGACGGCGGGCCTGTCGGCGTCGGATCGGGTGCGCAAACTCTATACGACGGAAACCTCCGCCGCCGCGCTGAACCACCTCGTGTCGATTGCCGCCGCGCCGGGGACCATCATCCTGCAATCCGGCGCGGAAACGCTCGATTTCGCGCCCGAGTCGCTGGACATGGTCGTGGGGCGCGCGACGCTGTGCCAATTGGGCGATCCCAACGCGATGCTGACCCGCATCCGCGGCTGGCTGAAACCCGGCGGCGCGGCGATCTTCCTCGAACCCTGCTTGCAGGGAAAGATCTGGGCGGCCTTCGCCATGGACCTGATCCGCCGCTTCGAAGAGGCGGGCGGCCCGAATGACGAGGCGCCCGCCAGCGGGGGCTTCCTCGGGCGGAAACCGGCCGCGAAGAAGGGGCTCAGCCCCTTGGCGATGATGCGGCTTGAAGGCGGCACGCGGCAGGTCTTGCAAGGCGCACAGGGGATCGGGCGCGGCGAGGATCGCGTGTTCGACATCTCGACGCTCTGCGGGGTGGGATACGAGGCGGGCTTTGCCGAGTGTTTCCCGATCGACCAGCCACAGGACGAGGTCACGCCGCTGCGCCGTCTGAAGAACACGCTGGAAGGGCTGCTTGGCCACGAGAAAGGCGCGTTGGAGCGGTACGCCCCGGTCTTCGAGGCGCTGGACGCGACGTTCGGCGCGCTGCACGAAACCGCCCCGGTCGCCCCGATGGTCTATTTCGTGTTCCGCGCCTGAGCAAAGGGCGGCGGCGTTCCCTGCGGCCAGGACTTCAGCGCATGGGGCTGAAGATCGCCTGCTCCAGCGTGCAATCGCGGATCACGTCGTCGCCGCAGACGCGCGGCTCAAGCCCGCGCGTCAGGCAGATGCGCACCTCCTGCACCCGGCCCGCGCGGCAGGTCACGGTCAGCATGTCGGCGCTGAGATCCGGGTTCACTTCCAGGAACGCCTCTTCGATCACGCGGGCGGGCAGGCGCACTTCCCGATCCAGCCGGCGCAGCAGGTCGGGCCGGGTGACGCTGTCATAAGCCAGCCGCGACAGGCGGTAATAGTCCTCGGCATCCAGCCCGGTGCAGACGCCATGCTTGCGCCACTGGTGCCACGCCAGCCCCGAAGACCCCATGATATCGACCATCTCGCCGGTCATGCGGCGGGTGGGCATCGGTTCGACCGTGGGGCAATAGCTGGGCCACCCCGCCTCGTATTGCGGCCAGAGCCCGTGCAGCGTGAACCCGTAGCCCTGCCCCGCGTCGCATTGCGGGCTGCCGCGATCATCGCCCTCGATAGCGCACCAGGACGGGGTCCAACTGAGCGACAGAACGTAGTAATCGAACTCTCCGGCCGGTTCCCCTTCGGCCCCGGCGGCAACCGGAAGCGCGGCAAGAAGCGCCGCCAACAAAACCCCACGCACGCGCATTCCCTCTTTTCTCTGGCCCGGTCTGGGCCTATATACGCTGCGATTTCCCTGAAATCGAGGAATTGCGGAGGCCCCTCCGCAGCCGCTTCAACGGCCCGTTCCTCGTGTATTCTGTCTCAAGGAGACGATCCGATGAACAAACCCATCATGGCCAAGGCCACCGCCGTCTGGCTCGTCGACAACACCACCCTCAGCTTCAAGCAGATCGGCGATTTCTGCGGCCTGCACGAGTTGGAGGTGCAGGGCATCGCGGATGGTGACGTGGCCACCGGCGTGAAGGGCTTCGATCCGCTGGTGAACAACCAGCTGACCCAGGAAGAGATCGACAAGGGCGAGGCCGACCCGACCTACAAGCTGAAGCTGAAGTTCAACGCCGCCGCCGTGGGCGAGGAAAAGCGCCGCGGCCCGCGCTACACGCCACTGTCCAAGCGGCAGGACCGCCCGGCCTCGATCCTGTGGCTGGTCAAGTTCCACCCGGAACTGAGCGATGGCCAGATCTCCAAGCTGGTGGGCACGACCAAGCCGACGATCCAGGCGATTCGCGAGCGGACGCACTGGAACATCCAGAACATCCAGCCGATCGACCCGGTCGCGCTTGGCCTGTGCAAGCAGTCCGAACTGGATGCCGCCGTGCAGAAGGCCAACGCCAAGCGCGCCAAGGACGGCGAGGTCATGACCGATGACGAGCGCCGCCGCCTGGTTTCGACCGAGCAGAGCCTTGCCGCCGATCCCGACGAGCCCAAGATCCCCAGTGCGATCTCGGGGCTGGAAACCTTCTCGCTCAGCGACAACACGGCGGACGATGAAGAGGACGAGGCGGATCGCAAAAGCGCGATGGTGGATGCCGACAGCCTCTTCAACCTGCCCAACAGCAGTGACGACGACGAGGACGAGGACGACGATCAGCGCTGATCGCCTCGTCCCTCGAAGAACGAAAAACCCCCGACACGGTGCCGTGCCGGGGGTTTCTTTTTGGGTCCGGCGCGCGGCGACGACGCCTAGTGCGCGGCAATCGTGACGTTATCGAGCAGGGTGCGACCGCCATCCACGGTCAGCACCTCGCCCGTGACGAAACCCGCCCCGTCCGAGGCAAGGAACTGCACGGCGGCCGCGACTTCGCGCGCGCTGCCGATGCGGCCCATCGGCGTGCATTGCTTGATCTCTTCGCGCAGACCGTCGGTTTCGTTCAGGCTTTCTTTCAGGCTGGCCGACATGAGCGAGCCGAACGCCACACCGTTCACCCGGATGCGGTGCGGCGCCAGCGCGACAGCGAGGCTGCGGGTGGCCTGGTCCAGCGCCGCGCAGGAAATCGAATACCCCATCAGGTCGGGATGGGTGCGGCGCGCGGCGATGGAGGAGATGTTGATGATGGAGCCGATCGGCCCTTCCTCGACGCCATCGTCTTCGGCCTGCTGGATCATGCGCTTGGCCACTGCCTGGCTGAGGCGCAGCGCGGTGAACATGTTCTGTTCCAGAAGCGCGCCGACCGAACTGTCGGTCGGGTCCAGCGGGTCGGTCGTCAGAACCTGCCGGCTGGCATTGACCAGGATGTCGATCCTGTCGAAGGCGTCGATGGTCGCAGAGAGCAGGTTCGCCACGGTCAGTTTCTCGCGCAGGTCACCGGCGAAGTAGCGCACCTGCCCCTTGTCATCTTCCACCGCGCCGCATTCATCGGCCAGCCGCGCCTCGTCACGGTCGGCAAACATCACGTTCGCACCGCGGTCGATGAAATGCCGGGCAATGGCCAGCCCGACACCGTTCGCCGCGCCGGTGATGACCGCGGTCTTGCCTTGGATCGAAAGGGTCATGGGGTGCTCTCCGCTAGCGGCCCGCGCGCCTTGGCTTGGCGGCCTCGTAGATCTTGTAGCCTTCCAACTCGCCCAGCATCCGGCCCGTGCCGAAGCTGGCTTTCAGCGTATCTTCATAAGGCAGGTGACGGTTGGCCACCATGAAGAATCGGCCCGAGGGCTTGAGCATCCGTGCAGCCGCGGCAATGAAGGCACGCCCAAGGCCCGGATCGGCCTTTCGCCCGACATGGAAGGGCGGGTTGCACAGGATCGCGTCATAGGGCTCATCGGGCTGGAACCGCGTGGCATCGGCCCAGAAAAAGCGCGCGCGGTCGTCGTCGACATTGACCTCGGCCGCCTCGAGCATGGCATGGTCGGCCTCGATCAGATCGAGGCGTTCGATCCCCGCCTGTTCGGCCAGCACCTCGCCCGAGAGATAGCCCCATCCGGCACCGAGATCGGCCACGCGCCCCTTGAGCGGCGGCACCAGCGCCACCAAAATCTCCGAGCCGCGATCCGGTCCGTCCGCCGAGAATCCGCCCGGCACCGTAAGGTAGCCTTGTTCGGTTCCGGTGGGTTCTGCGATCCAGTCCATCACGGCGTCGGGCAGGGTTTCGGGCCGGGTCAGCCAGACCAGCTTGCCATGCGATTTCGACAGGACGCCGTCGATCTCGAACACCGTACGAAGCTGTTTCAAGGTTGCCTCGATGCCTTCGTCCTTCTGACCATCGACCATCAGAACACCGCCGGGCGGCAGGGCGATCAGCGCCTCGGCAATGGCCCCCAGCGTGGCGGCCCGGGCCTTGACGATCTGCACCAGCGCGGCGGCGAACTGGCCATCCTCGGGCAGATCGACCGCAACCTGCAGGCCGCGCGCGGCGAGACGGTCGTGGTCGGGGGCGAATCCCTGGACGCACACGACGTCGCCCAAGGCGGTGTAGTCAGCATCGCCACGGGCGCGCATGACCAGAACGGGGCCATCGGGCAGAATCACATCGCCTGCCTCGATCGCGAGGGTCCAACGGGGGTCTGTCATGGGGCGGGAAGGACCGGGGTCAGTCCTCTTTCTCCATCGTGCATTGCAGCGGGTGCTGGTTGCGCCGGGCGAAATCCATCACCTGCGCCACCTTGGTTTCCGCGATCTCGTAAGAAAAGACGCCGACGACCGCCACCCCCTTCTTGTGAACGGTCAGCATGATCTCGACGGCCTGGCTGTGACCAATGCCGAAAAACCGCTCGAGAACGTGCACGACGAATTCCATCGGCGTGTAATCATCGTTCAAAAGCAGCACCTTGTACATCGGTGGGCGCTGCGTCTTTGGCTTTGTCTTGGTGATGATTGTGGTCTCGCCGTCGTTCTCGGGCTTGTCCGTCATCATCTGCAAGGGTTGCATATGCTTCACGCCTCGGTCGGTTCATGGCCTGTCGCTTGGCCGCAATATATAAGCCGGTGAGCGATTCAGAAAAGAGGGGCCGAACATGGCATCCCCGCTGACCACCATCGGGTTCGACGCCGACGACACGCTTTGGCAGAACGAGCAGTTCTTTCGCATGACGCAGGCGCGCTTTGCCGACCTGCTGGCGGAGTATGTCGCGCCGGAACACCTGCACGCACGCCTGCTCGAGGCCGAGCGCCGCAACCTCGGCCATTATGGCTTCGGCATCAAGGGGTTCATGCTGTCGATGGTCGAAACGGCCATCGAGGTGACCGAAAAACGGGTGCCCGCCAGCGTGATCGCCGAAATTCTCGCCGCCGGTCAGGAGATGCTGAGCCACCCGATCCACCTGCTGCCCCATGCCGAGGACGCCGTGCGCGCCCTGTCCGAGTCGCACCGCCTCGTGCTGATCACCAAGGGCGACCTGCTGGACCAGGAGCGGAAGCTGGCGCAATCGGGGCTGGGTGAAATGTTCGACGCGGTCGAGATCGTGTCGGACAAGCGCGCCACCACCTATCACGCCATCTTCGCGCGCCATGGCGACGGGGCAGAGCGCGCCATGATGATCGGCAATTCGATGAAATCCGACGTTCTGCCTGCGTTGGAGGTCGGGGCCTGGGGCGTGTTCGTGCCCCACGGCCTGACATGGGAGTTGGAGCACGCCAGCGCCCCCGAGGATCACCCGCGCTACGCCGAACGCTCCGATCTGGGCGCCGTGGTGGACCTCGTGCGCGAGATCGAAACGCAAGGCTGAGGCGATGATCGACGCCCGCCTCCTGCCGCTGCAACGGCGGCTGATGGACCCGCCCGCGCGTTGGCTGGCCGCGCGAGGGGTTCGGGCAGACCAGATCACGCTGGCCGGGTTCGCGGTCGGGCTGCTGGCCGTCGCGGCGGCGGCCACGGGCCTGTTCTTGCTGGCCTTGCTGGGGCTTTTGCTGAACCGGCTGGCGGACGGGTTGGACGGGGCCATAGCGCGCGCCGGCACGGCGACGGATCGCGGCGCGTTTCTCGATATTGCGCTCGATTTCGTGTTCTACGCCCTGTTCCCGCTGGGATTCGCCCTGGCGGACCCGGCGCAAAACGCGCTGCCTGCCGCGATCCTCATCGCCAGCTTCGTGGGCACGGGATCCTCCTTTCTCGCCTTTTCGGTCATCGCGGAACGGCGCGGGCTGACCGCTGCGGATTATCCGTCCAAGGGGATCTACTACCTCGGCGGCTTGACCGAAGGGTTCGAGACCATCGCGGTCCTTGTCGCGTTTTGCCTGTTTCCCACGGCCTTCCCGACCCTTGCCTATCTTTTCGCGGCGGCCTGTTTCGTGACCATGGGCACCCGCTGGCTGATGGGCTATCGGCTGTTCTCCAGTGACCCGCAGGACGACGCATGAGCTATTCCATCCATATCGGCCCGAACATCCGCAAATCCCCCTATTTCGAGGCGACCGTTGCCGACGGGGTGCAGTCCTTCTCGGTCTACAACCACATGTTCATCCCCGGCCATTTCGGCGATCCGGCGGGCGAGTATGACCGGCTGATCAACGGCGTGGCGATGTGGGACGTGGCAGCGCAAAGGCAGGTGGAATTGCTGGGGCCGGACGCGGGAAAGCTGGCGCAACTGCTAACCCCGCGCGACCTGTCGAAAACGAAGATCGGGCAAGGGCGCTATGTCCCGCTCTGCGACCATGACGGCTGGCTGATCAACGACCCGGTGCTGCTGCCCTTGGCCGAGGATCGCGTGTGGCTCTCGATCGCCGACAGCGACGTCGCGCTGTGGGCCAAGGCCATCGCGCGCGAGCGTGGGCTGAACGTGGAGGTGAGCGAGCCTGACGTTGCACCGCTGGCCATCCAGGGCCCCAAGGCGATGGATGTGGCCGAGGCGCTTTTCGGGGATTGGGTACGCTCCCTGCGGTATTTCCAGTTCCGCGAGACGGATCTCGACGGTATCCCGCTGGTCGTCGCGCGCTCTGGCTGGTCGAAACAGGGCGGGGTCGAGTTGTACCTGCGCGACAGCGCGCAGGGCACGCAGCTTTGGCAGATGGTGAAAGAGGCCGGCGCGCCCTGGGGCATCGGGCCGGGGGCACCGAACGATATCGAACGGCTGGAAAGCGGCCTGGTCTCCTACGGCGCTGACATGCGGTGGCAGAGCCTGCCCGCCAACCCGTTCGAGATGGGGTTTGGCACGATGGTGAACCTCGATGCAGGCCACGACTTCATCGGACGCGCGGCGCTGGAGCGGATCAAGGCCGAGGGCATCACGCGCCGCCTGACAGGTGTGGTCATCGGCGGCGATCGCGTCACCGGCAACCAGCATCCCCTGCCCCTGATGCGAAACGCGCAGCCCGTCGGCCATATCAGCGAGATCGCCTATTCCCCGCGCCTGGCAAAGAATATCGGTATCGGGCTGGTGCGCAGCGATCTTGGCGATGGAACCGATGGGTTGAGTATTGCTTTGGACGGCGGGCCGCGGGCGATCACCCTGACCGCCCTGCCCTTCATCGCGTAAGGCGGCTCACTTCACCTTCAGAACGATCTTGCCGATATGGCCCGAGCTTTCCATGCGGGCATGGGCCTTGGCGGCCTCGTCCAGTGCAAAGGTCGAGTCCATCACCGGCGCGATGCGGCCCGCGTCCAGCAGCGGCCAGACATGTTCGGCCAGTTGCGCGGCGATCTCGGCCTTGGCGGCGTCCGATTGCGGGCGCAGGGTCGAGCCGGTGATCGTCAGGCGCTTGACCATGACGAGGGCGAAATTCAGCGCGACCTTCGGCCCTTGCAGGAACGCGATCTGCACAAGGCGTCCATCCTCGGCCAGTGTCTTGACGTTGCGCGGCAGGTAGTCGCCACCCACCATGTCGAGGATCAGGTTCGCGCCGCCCTCAGCCTTCAACACCTCGACGAAATCCTCGTCGCGGTAGTTGATCGCGCGTTCGGCCCCCAGCTTGGTGCAGGCGGCGCATTTCTCGTCCGAGCCAGCGGTCGCGAAGACGCGTGCGCCGAAATGACTGGCCAGTTGGATCGCCGTCGTCCCGATGCCGGAGGAGCCACCATGGACAAGGAACCGTTCGCCCGCCTTGAGGCCGCCGCGCATGAAGACGTTGGACCAGACGGTGAAAAAGGTCTCGCACAGCGCCGCCGCCTCGGCCATGCCCATGCCATCGGGCACCGGCAGGGCGTGATCCTGATGCGTGACGACGTATTCGGCATAGCCGCCCCCCGGCAGCAGGGCGCAGACGGCATCGCCGACCTTCCAGCGGGTCACGTCGGGGCCGACGGCGGCGATGCGGCCGGATGCCTCCAGCCCCGGCAAATCGGACGCCCCCGGCGGCGGGGCATATTGGCCCGCGCGTTGCAAAGCGTCGGGGCGGTTCACACCGGCATGGTCCACCTCGATCAGGATCTCGCCGGCCTGCGGCACCGGGATGGGCCGCGTGCAGGGCTTCAGCACCTCGGGTCCGCCGGCTTCGGTGATTTCGATCGCACGCATCATGTCGGTCATGTCTGGCCCCTCGCCGTTATCCGTTCCCCCTTTGATGGACGGTGGCGGGCGCGCATGCAATCCCGGCCGGGCGAGGTCAACCGACGCGCCATGACATGAGACCGCCCGGCCAAGACCTGACCGGGCGCCTGAATGCAACGACGGGTGGGTTGGGTCAGCTTTCCCGCGCGTCGGGGGCGGTCCAGCTTCCGGGCATGTCGCGGGGCGCCATGCGGCTGGGCGCCTTGATCTGCGACGCAAGCCATTCGGGCCCGGCGAGGAACGGCTTGAGCAGCTTGTTCTCACGCACCTTCTTTTTCATCGTCTCGATCTGCATGACTTCGTCGATGCGGCGGTCGATGAAGGACCAGGTGGCGGAATGATCGACCGATTGGTCGCCCAGCCAGTAGAGAACCGTCGCGGAGTAAACCCCCGAGAGCGTGGCGCGCTTGGTATACCAGTTCAGATCATCCGAGGAATCGCCAAGCGCAGTCCAGATCGCATCGGCGGTTTCCCAAAGCGCCTTGGCCCCGTCGCCGGCGTTCATCGGCAAGGCAAAGAGCGTCATGCCCCGGCGCACGGTTTCCTTGTCGGCCTCGACCAGTTCAAGGCGCAGACGGATGGCATAGGCGACGCGGTCGCGAAAGCGCATGGCCGACAGGTCAGCCGCTTTCAGCGCCTTGACCATCGCGGCGTCGCCACGCCGATGGAAGGCCAGGGCAAGATCCACCGCGCCGCGCGGAAACAGCGCCTCGGCCTCGGCCTTGTCCACACCGGCATCGGACACGGCGGCGCGGAAACTGGCCTCGGACCAGCCGTCGAATGGCACGTGCATCAGCGCGGCATCGAGAATTCGGTCGACGGTTTCACTATTCGTGGCGGGCATGACGGGAACCTCTGCGCTGGGACATACGTTTGCTAGACAAGATAGGAGGGCTTTGCTATAGGGCCACCTCCTGCTTCAACATTCAACTCCAACTTAGAAAGGTGGTGACACCACGATGCAGGTCAGTGTTCGCGACAACAATGTCGATCAGGCACTCCGCGCCCTGAAGAAGAAACTTCAGCGCGAGGGCGTTTTTCGTGAAATGAAGCTCAAGCAGCATTACGAAAAGCCGTCGGAGAAGAAAGCACGCGAGAAGGCCGAGGCCATCCGCCGTGCCCGCAAGCTGGCGCGTAAAAAGGCCCAGCGCGAAGGTCTCCTCTGAGGCGATCGACAAGCGAGCCTGTGACGGGTTTCGTCCCGTCAGGACAAAGGATAACCCCCGCGGCAAGGCCCCGGGGGTTTTTCATTTTTCAAGCTATGAAGCGCGGTGCGACGCTTACTCGGAGCCTTCCGCCATCTCGCGCGCCAGTTCCAACCGGGCGGCTTGCGCGGCCTGTGCCTGCAACAGCTCCAGGTTGTCGTCGGAATCGTCATCCACGACGATCGACTCGCGCACGCCCGGAAGTTCCGCGAAATCGGCCATCAGGCGGGTCGGATACCAGCGGCGGCTGATCGATTCGAACCCCGGTGTCTGAGACAGGATCTCGGAGGTCGCATAGGCGCAGCGGGCCGAGCCGACCTGACCGTAAGCCTCGACCGCGTCGATCAGGTATGCGGCTATCTCGGGCGACACGTCGATTTCCTGCACATAGACATCGACCGTCTCGCGGGCGTGATAGTCCATGTAGAAATCGTAAAGCTGCGGCGTCATTCCATAGAGGACATCATTCCGCTCGGGCACGACGGGGTGATACCACGTCCCCGCCGGGTCGAAGAGCACGCGCTCGCTGGGGCCGTCGATCAGCAAGGCGGTGTGTCCACTGCGACCGGTGTCGTTATACACCATCGTCAGCAGCGTGACCGACGGGTTGCCCGGCGGCACGTAACGCGACTGGCTGACGAATTCCTCGGATGCGTAGGCACCCTCGTTCGCGGGCGCCTCGCACCCGGCAAGAGATGCGACCAAGGCCGAAGCAAGAATGAAAATGGATAAACGGCGCATGGTCTTCTCTCGGATCAGCGGGCGAAAATCGCCAGAAACAGGACGATGAGTATCGCCACGATAGCGATGTTCACCGACATTTTCATGAAACCGGCGAAAGTCTTTTCCTTTTCGGTGATGTCCATCTCACCGCGCTTGTAGTCGTTGTCAGCCATATCTTTCTCCTCCCAAGGGCGGGATCCTGTTGCGCTTGTGGTTCGGATTACCGGATTCGAGCAGGCCTGTCAGCCCTGATGCGCCCGTGGTGGGGTGCCTTGCATCAGGATGTGAGGTGCCAAAGCCACGCCCCGTCTGCGCGGCGCTCGCGGCGCAGCTCGCCCTGCGCATAAAGGTGATTGAGATGGCCCACAGCCTCGACCAGCGCGAGGCCGTAGGTGCCCGCGTCGATCTTGCGTTTGAAAAGCGGCGGGAAACACTCGGCCGCCGTGCGCGGTGCCTCGGCCAGATGGTCGCGCAGGCGGGACAGCGCCCCGTGGTGATTGTCGATCAACTGCCGCATCCGGTCGGGAAGGCCGGTGAAGGGCAGCTTGTGGCCCGGCAACACCAGTTGATCGTCGGTCGCGTGGGGGGCCAGTGCCTGGCACGCGGCCATCCAGTCGCCCACCGGGTCGGCCTCGGGCTCTGTCGCGTAGACGCCGAGATTGGGCGAGATGGACGGCAAAAGCTGATCGCCGCCGATCACCAGCGTCCCATCGGTAGACCAGAGCGTGGCGTGATCGGGCGCATGGCCCTGACCGAAGCGGATGATCCAGTCACGCCCGCCGAAGGCGAGGGTGTCCCCCTCGCGCAATTGAGTGAAGCCGAGCGGCATCGGGTAGACCACATCGGCGAAATTGAAGGGGCGTTCATTGCGCCGCTGTTCCAGGATCTGTGCATCCATCCCGGCACCTTGCCAGAACGCGATCTGTTCCGGCGTCGCGCGGTCCTGTTCGTCAAGCGTCAGCATCCGGGCAAACAGCCACGCGGTGCGCGTGGTCAAAAGCTCCGCCCCTTGCTCCTGGAACCAGCCGGCAAGGCCCACGTGGTCGGGGTGGTGATGGGTCACGAGGACACGGGTGATCGGCGCGCCCCTGAGCGGGCCGGACAGCGCCGCCTGCCACCCGTCGCGGGTTTTCCGCGTGTTCAACCCGGTATCGACGATGGCCCAGCCCCCGTCCTCGCGGAAGGCGAAGACGTTGACGTGGTCGAGGGCCATCGGCAGCGGAATGCGCAGCCAGAGAACCCCCTCGGCCAGTTCGATCGCCTCGCCCGGTTCGGGCGGGGTGTCCTGCGGGTACCGGATCACGCGACGAGATCTTCTGCCGACAGGGCATAAAGGTCTGCGGCCCCCAGCCCTGCCTCGGCCAAAAGGCCCGGAACGGCGGCCATCTGGCGCGCCATGAAGCTTTGGGCCAGCCGCGTGCGGGGCCCCTCCCCCTCGGCCAGCGCCGCGCGCAGGTGGTAAAGGCCGCCCAGGGTCAGGGCGAAGGCATGCTGATAGGCCACGGCACCCGCGAACCTGTCGTTGAGGTCGAGCGCAACCATGCGCTCCGTCGCGGCGAGGAGCTCAGCGGCGGTGGCGGCGAGGAGCTCTCCGCGCGCGCCGGCGGCTTTCGCCTCGGCCTCGATTTCGTCGATCACGGCAAAGGCAGCAGCCCCGCCATCCATCATCTTGCGGCCCGTCAGGTCCATGGCCTGGATGCCGTTGGTCCCCTCGTAGATCGCGGCCACGCGTCCGTCGCGGTAGAATTGCGCCGCGCCCGTCTCCTCGATGAAGCCCATGCCGCCATGCACCTGGATGCCGGTATCGGCAACGGAAATGCCCGTGTCGGTGCCATAGGCCTTGCAGATCGGCGTCAGGAACGCGGCGCGGGCGGCCATGGCCGTGTCGCCGGTGGCATTTGCAAGGTCGATGGAAACCGCAAGGTCAAGCGCCAGGGCGCGCACGGCGAAGGTCTCGGCCTTCATCCCCGTCAGCATCCGCCGCACATCGGCGTGGTCGAGGATGGTGCCGGTGCCGTTCTCGATGGGCGAACGCCCCTGCACGCGGTCGGCAGCATAGGCCAGCGCGTGCTGGGTCGCGGCTTCGGCAATCGAGAGGCCGTGGACCCCCACACCAAGCCGCGCGTTGTTCATCATGGTGAACATGGCCGCGATCCCGCCATGCGGCTCACCGACCAGCCAGCCGGTCGCGCCGTCATACTGCATGACGCAGGTCGGGCTGCCATGCAGGCCCAGCTTGTGTTCGAGGCCGACCACCTTCAGCGAATTGGCCACGCCGGGGGTGCCATCGGCCTCGGGGATGCGCTTGGGCACAAGGAACAGGCTGATGCCCTTTGTGCCCGGCTTGCCATCGGGCAGGCGTGCAAGGACGAGGTGGCAGACATTCTCGGTGAAATCGTTGTCACCCCAGGAGATGTAGATCTTCTGCCCGGTGATCGCGTAGGTGCCGTCGCCGTTAGGCTCCGCCTTGGTCTTGAGCGCCCCCACGTCGGACCCGGCCTGCGGCTCGGTCAGGTTCATGGTGCCGCACCATTCGCCCGAGGTCAGCTTGGGCAGGTAGAGCGCCTTGATCTCGTCGCTGGCGTGATGTTCCAGCGCCTCGATCTGGCCTTGGGTCATGAGGGGGTTCAGTTCCAGCGACAGGCAGGCCGAGCCCATCATCTCGTTCACCGCTGTCGCCACCGTCTGCGGCAGGCCAAGGCCGCCATAGGCCGGGTCAGCGGTGATCGCGGCAAACCCTGCCTCGGCAATGGCGCGGTAGCCGTCGGCAAAACCGGGCGACGTGCGCACGACGCCGTTTTCCAGCTTGGCGGGGTGCAGATCGCCGGCGCGGTTGAGGGGCGCAAGAACCTCTTCGCAGATGCGGCCGGCCTCGGTCAGCAGGGCCGAGACGGTCTCGGGCGTGGCATCGGCAAAGCGCTCGGTCTCGGTCACGCGGGAATAGCCGACCACGTGATCGAGGCAGAATGTGATTTCGGGCACAGGGGCGCGATAAGGCATGGTTCGTGATCCTCCCTCACGAAGTCATCGGTCATTCGGACGCGGGCAGCCTTTGCAGAGGCGTCTGTTTCGCGCTATCTGCCCCCGTCCCTTGGCTCGAGGTAGGGGGCGCAAGACCACCCTTTCAACCAATACGTTACGTCACGGATGAGCGCCAAGACCCCCACAAGATTGGAGCCTGACGAGCCTGGCATCGCCGAGGCCGCGCGCCTTTTGGGCGAGGGCGGGCTGGTCGCCTTGCCGACCGAGACGGTCTATGGCCTCGCCGCAGATGCACGGAACGACCGTGCGGTGGCGCGGATCTACGAGGCGAAGGGCCGGCCCAGTTTCAACCCGCTGATCGTGCATCTGCCGGATTTGGCGGCCGTCGAAGAGATCGCCGAGTTGCCGGGCGCCGCGCGGGACCTTGCGGCCGCGTTCTGGCCGGGGCCGATGACGCTGGTCCTGCCGCTGCGGGAAGGGGCGGGCCTGTCCCCCCTTGTGACGGCGGGATTGCCCACAGTGGCGCTGCGCCTGCCCGCGCATCCAGCGATGCGTGCGGTTCTTGAGGCCTTTGGCGGGCCGGTGGCCGCGCCCTCGGCCAATCCCTCGGGGCGGATCAGCGCAACCCGGGCCGAGCATGTGATCGCGGGGCTGGGCCACCGGGTCGACGCGGTGCTGGATGCCGGACCCTGCGCCGTCGGGGTGGAATCGACCATCCTCGCCCCCGGCGAGACCGGCCTGCGCCTGCTGCGCGAAGGCGGCTTGACCCGCGAGAACGTGGAGGCCGTCGCGGGACCGGTGACCGAGGATGTCACGCCCGGCAAGGTCGAGGCCCCGGGCCAGTTGTCGAGCCATTACGCGCCGGGCGTTCCGGTCAGGTTGGGGGGCAACGCCGAGGCCGAAGAGGTCGGCATCGGCTTCGGCCCCGGCACGGCCGATCTGAACCTGTCGGAAACGGGCGACCTCGTCGAAGCGGCGGCGCGGCTTTTCGACATCCTGCACGAGGCGGATGCGCTTGCTGCGGCGCGCGGGGCCGGGGCGATCCGTGTCGCCGATGTGCCGGACGAAGGGCTGGGGCGTGCGATCAATGACCGTCTGCGCCGCGCGGCAGCGCCACGGGACTAGCACGACAGGTCAGGCGTGACCGGCCTCGGAGGACAGCATCAGCGGATGGACCCCGAGGCTTTGCAACGCGGCCTCCCATTTGCGGTCGATTGCCGTGGAGAATATCAGCTCGGGCGTCGCCTCGGCCGTCAACCAGCCGTTATCGCCGATCTCGGCTTCCAATTGGCCCGGCCCCCAGCCGGAATATCCCAAGGCCATGAGCGCCTTGAGCGGGCCGCGCCGATGCGCGATGTCTTCGAGGATATCGAGCGTCGCCGTCATGGCGAAGCGGTGATCCACGACCAGGCTTTCGTTCTTGGCCGAATGATAATCGGAGGTGTGCAGGACGAACCCGCGCCGCATCTCGACCGGGCCACCGAAACAGACCGGCATATCGGGCGCCCCGCCCGGCGGAACGATCTCGAGCTGTTCGAGCATCTCGGCAAAGGTCACCTCGGCCATGCGCTTGTTGACGATCAGGCCCATCGCCCCCTCTGGGGAATGGCTGCACATGAAGACGACGCTGCCCGCGAACCGCGGGTCACCCATGCCGGGCATGGCGATCAGGACCTTGCCGGTCAGATCCTCGGGAACGAGGGCGGGCGTGTTCAAAGGTTCCATGAGCAGAGGATGGGGGTGTTGCAGATTCCATTCAAGCGCCGAGGCCTTCGCCAAAACGTGACTTTCCATTCCAGGCGCAACTCCCTAGCTCAGGTGTCATGAAAAGATGCGTCGCCCCCCTTCTTGCCTTGGTCGCCGTTCTGGCCGGTGCCACGCTTGCGCCCCGGCCTGCCGGCGCCGAATTTCTTGGCCGATCCGCGGATGACGTGGTGCAGGTCACGCTGCTGGAGGGGTGGCGGATGGACGGCGGTCGTCACATGGCCGGCATTCGCATCGACCTCGCGCCCGGATGGAAGACCTACTGGCGCGCACCGGGCGAAGGCGGCGTGCCGACCGAATTGCGCCTGACCGAGGCGAACGGGATCACCGGCATGGCGATTCACTGGCCGCGCCCCGAGGTGTTTTTTTCCAACGGCATCCGGTCGATCGGCTATCGCGATGACGTCGTCTTGCCAGTCGAATTCGCGATCACGGGTGACGGGCCGCACCGGATCGAAGGGCGGCTGGACTTCGGGGTCTGCCTCGACGTGTGCATGCCCGTGTCCTTGGAGATCGCGGGCCAGTTCGATGCCGACACCGCGCGCGACCCGATGATCGGCGCGGCCCTGTCCGACCGTCCGCTCACCGCTGGCGAGGCTGGCGCGGGCGCGGTGCGCTGTGATGTGGTGCCGATCTCGGACGGGCTGCGCGTGACGGTGACCGCCCCGCTGCAAGCCACCGGCAATGACGAGACGATCGTCGTGGAACACGCGGACAGGTCCATCTGGGTGTCCGAGGCCGCCACGCAACGCGACGGCGGGACCGTCACGGGCGTGGCGGACATCGTGCCCCCCGATCACGGACCCTTCGCGCTGAACCGCTCGGACCTGAGGATCACGGTGATCGGCAGCCGCATGGCGGTCGATCTGGGCGGCTGCACCGGCTAAGCCCCTTCAGGCAGATACCGGTTTGCGCGTGGCGAGCCTGTGCGCAATCGCCGCGCCGATCCACGCCAGAAGGCAAAGCAGCGCCACACCGCCAAGGAAGACCGCCAACGGCATCATCAAAGCCCCCTCGGCGGCCAGACCGGCCAGCGGTCCAGCCATGCTGCCTGTGACCAGTGCCGCCCCCATCGTCGCCGCAAACCAGCCCAGCATCGTCGCAGCCAGCGCCGCCGTGGACAGGGCCAGCACAGGTCGGCGCGACCCCGCCCCCAAGGCCCGGCGCAGGGCGGTGACCTGTTTGCCCACGTCCTGCTGCATGGCAAGGATGGCAGGCACGACCAGCAGCACGATCACCATCCCGAAGCTGAGGCCATAGACCAGCGTGATGACCGTGGGCTTGAGGAACTGCGCGTCCCGCGACGTTTCGTAAAGCAGCGGCGCCAAGCCCAGAACGGTGGTCAGGGTGGTCAGCATCACGGGCCGCAAACGGTCGCAGGCACCGTCGATGATCGCCGGGATCAGGCCCCGCTCCTGAGCGTATTCGTCGACCGTCGTCACCAGCACGATCGAGTCGTTGATGATGATCCCCGTCATGCCAATCAGGCCCACCACGGTGAACATGCTCAGCGGCACATCCCAGTCCAGATGGCCATAGATCGTCCCGACAAGGCCGAAGGGAATGATCGCCATGACGACAAGCGGTCGCGTCCAGCTTGCAAAGATCCAGGCCAAGACAAGGTAAATCCCCACGAGACACAGGATGAAGCCCGTCAGAGCATCGCCAAGGAAATCACGTTCCTGCTCGGCCAGGCCGGACAGTTGCGTGGACACGCCGTAATTTTCCTCGACCTCGGGAATGATGACATTTTCCAACTCGTCCATGATTTCTTCGGCGCGCGCCGGGTCATCCTCGGACAGATCGCCGGTGACCGAGATCAGGCGGATGCCGTTTTCCCGCTGGATGGTCGAAAAGCCCTGCCGCGCGGTAACCGTCACGATATCGGCCAGTGGCACGTATTGCCCCGACGCAGCGCGCAACAGGACGCGGTCGAGGAAATCGGCCGTCAACTCGCCCTCGGGCAATTCCACGCGGATCGCGGCGGTGCGCGGCCCATCGGGATAGGTCGCCGCCTCGATCCCGCCGAGGCGATTGCGCATGACGCGACCCAATTCGCCGATCTCGAAGCCAAGCGCCTCACCCTGCGGGGTCAGTTCGAGGCTCAGTTCCTCGCGGTCATAGGCCATCGAGTCCTCCAGTGCCGAGACCTCGGGATAGATCACCAGCCGTGCCTGCACCGCCTCGGCCGCCTGTTTCAGCGTGGCGGTGTCGGCCCCAAAGATCTGCACGTCGATGGCATCGCCCCCCGGACCGCCGCGCCAACCCCGGAAACTGACGGTTTCGGTCTGGGGCAGTTGGCGCACCTCGTCCTGCAGGTCGGCGACAAACTGGAAGGCGGAGTAAGGGCGGAAATCGGCATCGATCAACTCGATCGCGATGGAGCCGAGAAGATCGGTATCCTTGTTCTCGACCCCCGAAAGGCCACCGCCGGTATTCCCGCCCACCTCGGACAGGACGTAAAGCAGCGGGTTGCGCCCGTATTCTTCTTCGTAGCGGGCGGCCACGGCCTCGGTCGCGCGCTGCATCTCGCGCATCATGGCCATGCTGTCTTCGCGCGTCGCACCATCGAGCATGGCGAAATTGCCGGAAACGGACGACAGTTCCGGCGCGTTGAAGAACCGCCAGGTCACGTCACCGCGCAGAAAGTGCCCCACCTGCGTCGCAAGGACGAGGAAGGTCGCCGCCAGAATCGGGTAACGCGCCCAGACGACGAAACGCATCAGCGGGCGGAAAAGCGTTTCGCGCAGCCACTCGAACCCCGTGTTGATCATCCGGCTGACGCTGTCGATGCCATTTTGCGACATGGCAATGATCGCGCGCTGCTTGCGGGCCTTGGGCAAGAGCGCGAAGCCCCCCCACAGCAGGATGAACCCAAGCGCGGCAGCAAGCCCGAAGAACCCTGCGCCAATCCCGGCAGGCAGGCCGGATGCGGCGGTCTCCAGCACGCCGAACCGGGCCAGCACCATCGTGCCGACCAACAGGACGAATCCGGTCAGTACCATGCTCGTCAGGGTCAGCGCCAAAGCTGCCATGCCCACGCGGAACCGCGAAAATCCGGTGACCTGCCGTTCCTTGAGGGCGTGGGACATATGGTTCGGCAGGATCAGGAAGCATTCGACCAAACTGGCGATCAGGACAACGATCACCGTGAAGGGAATATCCGCGATCATGTCGCCGAAACGGCCACCAATGGCGGTGAGCGCCGCAAAGGCCAGAACGGTGGTCACGGTCGCGGAAAAGACCGGCGCAGCCATGCGCCGCGCCGCGTTTTCAGCCGCGGTGACCGGGTCTTCGCCAAGCGTTCGCCTGCGGTAATCGGCGTGCTCGCCCACGACGATGGCGTCATCCACGACGATGCCCAGGGTGATGATCAGCGCGAAAAGCGAGATCATGTTGATCGTCAGGCCCGCCACCCACATCAGGGCGATCGCCGCCGTCAGGGCCACCGGGATACCGGCGGCCACCCACAGGGCGGTCCGGGTATTCAGAAACAGGAACAAAAGCCCCACGACCAGCGCAAGGCCGGTGCCCGCATTGTCGAGAAGCGTGTTGAGGCGACCCGAGATCGCCTCGGCCCGTGTGCGGATCAGGTCGATCTCGGTGCCCGCGGGCAGCGTCGCCTCAAGCTCTGCCGCGACCTCTTCGACAAGGTGCTGGATGGCAATCGCATCGCCGTCCTCGGAGCGGTCCACGCGAATTGAAATTGCCGGGTTGTCCCCGACGAAATAGGCCCGTTCGCGGTTCACACCGCCCACCTCGATCCGGGTCACATCCCCAATGGTCAAAGACGACCCATCGTCGTTGATCCGCAAGGTCAGGTTGGCGATCTGCTCAGCCGTGCGAGAGGCCGTGCCGGTGCGAATACGCGCGTTGGCCGCATCCACATCGCCCGCGGGCGAGGTGTCGGCGGCGGCGGCGATCACGGTCGCAATCTCGGACATCGAAATGTCGTACTGGATGAGGGAGGAGGACGGCACCTCGACCACCGTCTCGGGCGCGGCGACGCCCCGGATGGTCGTGGCCGTCACGCCAACGTCGAACAGGCGGACCACGAATTCATCGGCAAAGCGGCCCAACTGCTCGGGCGCGACGGGGCCGGTGATGACGACATCGGTCACACGGTCCCACCACTGCCCACGGCGCAGGTCCGGCTCGTCCGCATCGTCCGGCAGATCGGTGATCCCGTCGAGGGCGGCCTGAAGCTCGTCGGCGGCGCGGGACATGTCCCAGCCGGGTTCGAACTCCAACGCCATCGAGGCACGCCCTTCCGACGACCGCGACTCCGATCCGACGACGCCGGGCACGGCAAGCAGAACGGGTTCCAGAACCGCGACGATCCCCGCGTCCACGTCCTCGGCACCGGCACCATCCCAGATCACGACGATGTCGATTTCGTCCGAGACAATGTCCGGAAAGAATTGCGCGCGCATCTGCGGGATGGCGGCAAGGCCTGCGACCAGCAAGAGAACAAGAAGAAGGTTCGCCGCCGTCCGATGGCGCGTGAAATAACTGAGAATGCCCGAGGCCCTGGGGGGAAGTTGGCGCATCGGTCAGCTTCCCATCCGTTCTTCGAGGCGTGCGACCATGCGCGCGGGCACCTCGTCCTGGTTCAACTGGTTCAGCATCCGCTCGCGCACATCGGCGGGAATGAAGCTGTTGGCTTCGACAAAGGCGATCAGGCGCGCGCGGCGTTCGGGGTCGAGGGCGATGGTCTCGGGCTCGGGGGCAGCGGCATCGGCCTCGTCCCCGGCGGGCGCCACGGGGTTGATGCGGATGCCTTCGCCCAAAACCGGCGTGCGGGCGGCCACGACCTGCCGGCCTTCGTAGGCTGGGGGCAGCGAGACAAGCACGTCATCCCCCTGACGGCGCAACAGGCGTACCTCGACCGCCTCGAGGCGATTCTCGTCATCCAGCACAAGGATCTGCCCATCCGACCCGTACGCCGTGGCGGGCAGGCGGGCCACCTGGGCCAATGGCGGCTCGGCAACCTCGACACGGACGAAATCGCCCACGCGCAGGCCGCGCGGCTCCTCGATCCGGGCAAAGAGAAGACGGCCGGATTGCCCCTCTTCCACCGCACCGGATTCGCGCGTCAGCCGCGCCTCGGCGGACAGGTCGAGGCCGAACACGTCGAGGATCACGCGCACGGGCACATTGGGCAGGTCCCCGGTCTCGCTGATGAGATTGGCGTATTGCGCGGTCGAAATACGGAAGGACACTTCCAACGCGTCCGGGTCGATCAGGCTGGCCAGTTGTTCGTTGCGGCTGACGAGGCGGCCCGCGACGACGGCCACATCCGACAGCACCCCGGAAAACTCTGCGCGCAACTCGGTCTGGGCCAGGACGCGTTCGGCATCGGCCAAAGCGATGCGACGACGCTCCAAGGCGGTTTCGGCATTGGCGACACGCGCCTCGGCGGTGGCAAGCGCCTGACGACGGGACAGGACAGCTTGATCGGCGGTGGCGGCGGCCAGTTCCGCCTCTTCAACCGCAACGGCAGAGCCGACACCGCGGCTCAGAAGATCCTGCTGACGTTCGAAAGCACGGGCGCGCAACTCGGCCTGCCGCTGCGCAGCGGCGACATCTTCGCGCGCAAGGTCGAGGGCGCGGGTGGCCTCGGCCAACTCGTTTTCGGCATCTCGCAAATCGGCAGCGGCAGTGTCGCGCGCCGATTGCGCCTCGGCCGGGTCGATCCGCAGCAAAAGCTGACCGGCCTCGACCGCGCCGCCATCCTCGAAATTCTCGGCCAGTTCGATCACGGTGCCTTCGGCGGGCGCGCGCAGTTCCAGGGTCCGGCGCGACCGAACCTCGCCAAAGGCGGTCAGCACGGGCGTTTCGCGGCCCAATGCGATGGTCGTCACCTCGGCGGAAAAGACGCGTTCACGAACCGGCGGCGTGCGGGTTTCCTGCGCCATGCGATCCTGCATGGCCGTCCAGACGGAGTTTCCGGCCAGGGCCAGGATCGCGACTGTCACGGCCATCAGGAACAGACCCACGAGAGCGCGGCGGAAGAAACGCATTGGAACAGCCTTCACGTTTTGGTTGAAGCAGGAGATAGCCCTGCCCCGCATGCGGTCCAAGTGACATAGTCACCACCCTATCACGATGCAGCGCGTCATTTCCGTCGCATGTGTTCGTCGAGACGGGGCAGAATCTCGACGAAGTTGCAGGGGCGGTGCCGGTAATCGAGCTGAAACCGCAGGATTTCATCCCAAGCGTCCTTGCAAGCGCCCGATGATCCCGGCAGCGCGAAAAGGTAGGTGCCCTTGGCCACGCCCCCCGTTGCGCGCGACTGCACGGCCGACGTGCCGATCTTCTGCATCGAGACCATGGTGAAGACGGTCGCGAAGGCCTCGACCTCTTTTTCGTAGACATCGCGATGCGCCTCGACCGTGACATCGCGCCCCGTCAGGCCGGTGCCGCCCGTGGACAGGATCACGTCGATCTCGGGGTCGTTGCACCAGGCGCGCAACTGGTCGGCGATCGCCGCGCGCTCATCCTTGAGGATCATGCGCGCGGCCAGGAGGTGGCCCGCATCGGTCAGCCGCTGCACCAGCACATCGCCGGATTTGTCCTCGGCCAGCGTGCGTGTGTCCGACACGGCCAGGACGGCGATCCGCAGGGGGATGAATTCCTTGGTTTCGTCGATGCGGGACATCAGGTGCCTTTCAGACGCGACTGGAGAGACAGAAGATCGGACCACGCCAACGCCTTTTCAGAGGGTTGCCGCAACAGGTAGGCGGGATGGAACATCGGCAGGGCCGGACGGCCAAGCACCTCGTCCCACTGTCCGCGCATCCGCTTGATGCCACGCCGCCCCAAAAGGCCCTGGCAGGCCCAGTTGCCCATCAGCACGACGATCTCGGGATCGGCCAGTTCGATATGACGCCGCACGAAGGGCAGCAGCATGGCCAGTTCGTCGGGCTTAGGATCACGGTTCTGGGGCGGACGCCAGGGCAGCATGTTGGTGATATAGAGCGCGGTCGCCGCCTCCTCGCTTTGCCGGGACAGGCCGATGGCCGCGAACATGCGATCAAGAAGCTGCCCGGCGCGCCCGACGAAAGGCTTGCCCTGCCGGTCCTCCTCCCGCCCCGGCGCTTCGCCCACGATCATGACGCGGGCCTCCGGACGACCATCACAGAAGACAAGGTTTCGCGCCCCGCGTTTCAGTTCGCACAGCTCGAACCCCGCAAGCGCGGCATGCAGCGCCGTCAGGTCCTGCGCCTGCGCGGCCAGTTGCTTTGACAGGTCCACCGCCATGCGCGTCGTCTCGGCCTGGTCCGGTTCGGCCGGCGCGATCGGACGGGCCGGCGCGGGCGAACTGTGCAGGGGGCTGGGCTGCGGCTTGGCAGGTTTCGGCGCCTCTGCCGGGATCTCGAAACGGTTGACGGGCGTATCCTGGATCGCCTCGTCGGCGCCCAGTTCAACCTGCCAGTCCAGCAGGGCCAGCGACTCGTGATAGCCCATCTCGTCCATGTGCCGAAGCTAAGGCGGCTGGACGCCGGTGGAAAGGCCTGTCACCACTGCGCCATGCCGCGTGAATTGACCGTGACCGCCCGTTATCCGCACGACGCCGACCAGGTGTTTGCGCGCGCCTTGAGCTTTGCGGAAATGGCCGAAGCGACCCGGGGCGTCGCGATCTATCGCAACATGCCCGAAGGCGACATGGCTCAAGGCGAAACCTACGTTATCGACGTGCTGGTTTGGCGCGTGATGCACAACCCGCATTACACGGTCCATGTCGAGACGGTGAACCATGCAGAGCGCCGCGTTCAAAGCCGCGAGGAAGGCTGGATGATCCGGAAATGGGACCACACGCTGACGGTTGATCCGCTGAAGGGGGGCGGTTGCCTCTGGACAGACCGGCTGGAGATCGATTGCAGCTGGGCCACCGGCTTCATGACCTGGGTCGCGCGGATCCTGTACCGCACGCGGCATCGCAACAGGCAGGGCGCCGAGATCACCGCGCGGGTGCGCCGCATCTGAACACGGGCCGCGCACGGGTATCCGTCCTTGCCCGCGGGCAGGACGGCTGAATATAAGCGGCCTAGCCAAGACGGGGTGGCCCATGAGTTTTCGTCAGCAGCATCTTCTGGGGATCGCCCCCCTGCACCCGGACGAGATCCGGACGATCCTTGACCTGGCCGACAGCTATGCCGAGGCCGAACGGGCCGACCGTGCCCATGGCCGCGCGCTGGAAGGGCTGACCCAGATCAACATGTTCTTCGAGGCCTCGACGCGAACGCAGGCCAGCTTCGAGATCGCGGGCAAGCGTCTGGGCGCGGACGTAATGAACATGGCGATGCAGGCCAGTTCGATCAAAAAGGGGGAAACCCTGATCGACACGGCCATGACGCTGAACGCGATGCATCCCGACCTGCTGGTGGTGCGCCACCCCCATTCCGGCGCGGTCGGCCTGTTGGCGCAGAAGGTCACCGGCGCGGTCCTGAACGCGGGCGACGGACGGCACGAACACCCGACACAGGCCCTGCTCGACGCGCTGACCATCCGGCGCAAGAAGGGGCGCCTGCATCGGCTGAACATCGCGATTTGCGGCGACATTGCGCATTCGCGCGTGGCGCGCTCGAACATTCACCTGCTCGGCAAGATGGAAAACCGCATCCGCCTTGTCGGCCCGGCGACCCTGATGCCCTCGGCCGCGCGCGAGTGGGGCGTCGAGGTCTATGACGACATGCGCGAGGGGCTGGAGGGTTGCGACGTGGTGATGATGCTGCGTCTTCAGCGCGAGCGGATGGACGGCGCTTTCATTCCGTCGGAGCGGGAATACTACCACCGCTTCGGACTGGACGCCGAGAAACTGGCCTATGCCAAGGACGACGCCATCGTGATGCACCCGGGCCCGATGAACCGCGGCGTCGAAATCGACGGCCTTCTGGCCGACGACATCAACCGGTCCGTCATCCAGGAACAAGTCGAGATGGGCGTCGCTGTCCGCATGGCGGCGATGGACCTTCTGGCGCGCAACCTGCGCGCGCTGCGAAAAGAAGAGGGAGTGATGGTATGAGCGAGCAGCTCCGGATCTACGCGCTGAACGTGGACAGCAAGGCGCGCCACACGAACCTGACGCGGGCCCGCGGCGAGATCTCGGAGATGCCGCCGCTGACCGACTGGCTGGGCGTCGAGGTGCTCGATCATCGCGAGATTGAACTGTTCCCGATCGAAGACCTCGGGGACATGCGCCTGTCCGATTACATCCGGAGCGCCTTTGACCCAGCCGAGGCGATTAGAGCGGAAACGGCCCTGCGGCTCGATGCCTTGTCCGGGTCGGTCCTGATCTTGCCGGGCCGCGCGCTGGAGGAAGAGCCGGACCCTGGCAGCGAATTGACCGAGATCGCCGTGATGGAGATCGCCGTGCCGGATCACGAGGCATCCCTGCCCAAGGCCGACCTGACCTCGGCTGCGCCCACCCCGCAAGCCGAGGACCTCGGCCCGGAAAAGACGCGGCGTTGGGCCATCGTCTTTCTGCTGACGGCGCTGGTGCTGGCAGGCCTGGTCTTGCTGATCGGGGCGCTTGGCTGATGGACCCGATCTCGACCCGGACGCATTTCACCCCCACCACCGAGTTGGAGGACGGTGAACGCGTGATCGCCTCGTTCCAGGGCGACCGGGGCACCTATTGGCGTGAACATGCCTGGCTGGCGGCCATCGCCATGGCGGCGGGCATGGGCATCCTCTGGGCGATGGGCAATCCGCATGCCTGGACCGGGGCGATCGGTGGGCTGATGGCCATCGCGGTGCGGGGCCTCTACCTCGCCTCGGACGAGACCAAGATGCGCTGGGACCTGACCGACCGCCGGCTTCTGGGGCCGGGGCCACGCGTGATCTGGCTGCGCGAGATCGCGGCCGTGCGCTCCATTTTCTCGGCGGTGCAGGTGGTCACGGGAACGGGCGACAAGTACCTGCTGAAATACCAGCCCGACACCGCCAAGGTGATCGCCGAGATCGACGGCGCGCGGGCGCGGAGGGGCGCATGAAAGACCAATTGCTTCGGAATGCGCGGCTGATCGACCCCGAGGCCGGGACCGACACGCGCGGCTGGCTGCGAATCGCGGGCGGCGAGATCGTAGCGGTGGGCGAAGGTGGGGCCGAGGGTGGCATGGATTGCCACGGGATGTGCCTTGCCCCCGGCATCGTGGATGTGGGCGTGAAGGTCGGTGAACCCGGCGAGCGCCACAAGGAGGGGTTCCGCAGCGCGGGCCGCGCCGCAGCCGCCGGTGGCGTGACGACGATGGTCACACGCCCCGACACGCTGACGCCGATTGACACGCCCGAGGTGCTGGAATTCGTCACGCGCCGTGCGCATGACCGCACGCCCATCCGCGTGCGCCCGATGGCGGCCCTGACCCGTGCCCGCGAGGGGCGCGAGATGACCGAGATCGGGTTCCTGATGGATGCGGGCGCGGTCGCGTTTTCCGATGGCGACGCGGTCTGCGAGGAAACCCGCGTGCTGTCGCGCTGCATGACCTATGCGCGCGGCCTTGGCGCGCTGATCGTCGGGCACCCCCAGGACCCGGGCCTGAGCCGGGGCGCGGCGGTGACGGGCGGCAAGTTCGCGGCGCTGCGTGGCCTGCCCTCGACCCCGCCCATGGCCGAACGCATGGGGCTGGAGCGTGACCTCGCCCTGGTCGAGATGACGGGTGTGGCCTATCACGCCGACCAGATCTCGACCGCGGTCGCCCTGCCCGCCTTGGCGCGCGCCAAGGCGTCCGGGCTGAACGTGACGGCGGGTGTCTCGATCCACCACCTGACGCTGAACGAATTGGACGTTGGCGATTTCCGCACCTTCTTCAAACTGAAGCCGCCCCTCAGGTCCGAGGAGGACCGCTTGGCGATGGTCGAGGCCGTCGGCGACGGGACCATCGACATCATCTGTTCGATGCACACGCCGCAGGACGAGGAGTCGAAACGCCTGCCCTTCGAGGCCGCGGCCTCGGGCGCCGTTGGGCTGGAAACGATGCTGCCCGCCGCGATGCGGCTCTACCATGCCGGGCAGCTCAGCCTGCCGCAGCTGTTCCGCGCGATGTCCCTGAACCCGGCGCGGCGCTTTGGCCTGCCCGGCGGGCGCTTGGCCAAGGGCGCGCCAGCCGACCTCGTGCTGTTCGACCCCGATGCGCCCTTCATCCTCGACCGGTCTACCCTGCGGTCGAAGTCGAAAAACACACCCTTCGACCTGACCCGCATGGAGGGGCGCGTCCACCACACATGGGTCGGCGGTGAGACGGTCTTTTCCGAGGAGGGCGCGGTATGATCCCGGCCATCGAAACCTCTGCCATGTTGCTCGCCATCACCGGTGTGGCGGCCTATCTTCTGGGCTCCGTCCCGTTTGGCATCGTCATGGCGCGGCTCTTCGGGTTGGGGGACCTGCGCAAGATCGGCTCTGGCAATATCGGTGCGACCAATGTCCTGCGGACCGGCAACAAGCTGGCCGCCTTCCTGACGCTGGTTCTGGACGCGGGCAAAGGCGCCATCGCCGTGCTGCTGACTCGCGCGCTGGTGGGCGAGGATGCGGCGCAACTGGCCGGTTTCGCGGCCTTTTTCGGCCATTGCTTTCCCATCTTTCTCGGCTTCAAGGGGGGCAAGGGGGTTGCCACCTTCATCGGCACGCTGCTGGCATTGGCCTGGCCCGTGGGGCTGGCAGCCTGCGCGACCTGGCTGATCGTGGCCGCCGTGACGCGCTATTCGTCTCTGTCGGCGCTGGTCGCGGCCGTTTTGTCGCCGGTTGCCGCCTTGTTTCTCGGGCGGCCCGAACTGGTGCTCTTGTGCATCCTGCTGGCCGTCTTGATCCTGATCCGCCATCGCGAGAACATCACGCGTCTGCTGAACGGGACGGAATCGCGGATCGGCAAGAAGTCGGCCTGACATCCGCCCCGGCAAAGGGAGGGTGCCCCCATGGACTTCATGACGGCTGTCAAAACCGTCCTTGGCAAATACGCGACCTTCTCGGGGCGCGCGCAGCGATCCGAATTCTGGTGGTTCTACCTTTTCTCGCTCATCGTATCGGCGGTTTTGCAGATGGTGGACCGGGCCCTGTTCGGCACCTTGGTGGGCGGACAGGATGTCGACATTCTGGCACCGCTGTTCCGCCTCGCGATCCTGCTTCCCGGTCTGGCCGTCGGCGCGCGACGCCTGCATGACACCGACCGCTCTGGCTGGTGGCTGTTGATCGCGCTGATCCCGATCGTGGGCTTCCTCGTGCTGCTCTACTTCTTCGTGCAACGTGGCACCGCCGGACCGAACCAGCACGGAGCCGATCCACTGGCCGGACGCTGACCCAAACCGCTTGAAACCACGCCGAGACAGGCGATCTCGCGGCGGATTTCCTTACCTAACGTCACTTTGCCGTTGCCAAGCCGCGGCGGCTGCCCGCACGCTCGTGACATCGGGCCAAAGGGCATTGCCGCCCACCGGGCCAGCAAACGACCACGGTAATGCATTGGAGACAGCAAATGGATTTCATGACGGCAGTCCGCACTTGCCTGAGCAAGTATGTCGATTTCTCGGGACGCGCGCAACGGTCCGAATTCTGGTGGTTCTACCTGTTCAACATCATCGGCTCGGCGGTGGCCAACGTGATCGACACAGCCGTGCTGGGCTTTCCGGCGCTGTCCCTCATCTGGATGCTCGGCCTGATCCTGCCCGGCATCGCCGTCAGCGTGCGTCGCATGCATGACCTCGACAAGTCGGGTTGGTGGATCTTCATCATTCTGATCCCGATCGTCGGTGTGATCCTGTACATCTACTGGTTCGTGCAGCGCGGCACGGTTGGCCCGAACCGCTTCGGCCCCGACCCGCTGGCCGGCGAAGGCACGATGGCCGCCGCCTGATCGCACCAGGCGGACAGGTTCCAAGTTCATCCCGCCCGGCGCCGTCCGGGCGGGTTTTTTCATGCCGGCGCTTGCGAAATTCCGGGCTCGGTCAAATGCGCGCCACGCTAAGGTCATCTTCGACCGGCATCTCGGGACCGTATCTGGTTATTTGCAGAGAAGGGGGCTGACGCGCATGGGTCCGCTGAAGGCAATCGCGAGTTGCTATTTCAACATCCTGAATTTCTCGGGCCGTGCCCGTCGCGCTGAATATTGGTGGTTCGCGCTGTTCCTCGCCGTCGCGGCAACGGCAGCGCAGATCGGGCTTGGCTACGTTTTTGCCCGTGACCCCGAGCTTCTGCTCAGGGTAACAGATGCCAGCGCGTCAAAGGCGTTTTTCGACAACAACACCGAGTTGCTCTACTACATCGGCTATTTCTACGCCGGTTACATCGTCCTGGGATGGCTGCCACAGCTTTCCGTAACCGTGCGCCGCCTGCATGACACCGACCGCAGCGGTTGGTTCATCCTGATGCCGACCGCGGTGACGATCCTTGCCCTTGTCGGGGCGGTGTTCCTGATCCCGTTCCTCGGAAGCCCCGAAAGCGCGATGCCGATCATCCTGATGATTGCGACCGTTCCGCTGATCGCCTCGGTCTGGTTCCTGGTGGTGCTGTGCCTGCCCGGGACGCATGGCAACAACCGCTTCGGGCCGGACCCGGCACCGGATCGCGAGCGCCCGCCGCCGGCCCATCCGGCGTTCGTCAGGCAACTGCCAGACGACGTCCGCGAGGCCGTGCAAGCCAAGAATCAGTCGGATTTCGCCGAGTATTACCGCACGCGGGTTGCGCCGGCGATCCAGCAGAACAAGGCCGCGCGCAGCGGCTGATCAGTAGCTGAACTCGTCGTAAATCCGGTCGAGATCGCCCGCCCACTCGCCGTGATACTTCGCAAGAAGCTCATCGGCGGGGACATGGCCGGTCTCGATACTGTCCTTCAACGCCGAAAGGAAATGCGTCTCGTCCGGGACAAGCCCGCCAGCCCCGGGCCGGGCGCGGGCCTTCAGACCCGCCTCGGCAATCGCGAGAACCTCGCGCGCAAGATCGTGCATCTTGATGGTGCCAACCTGCGCGTCGAGCGCATCGACCGAGGCCGCGACGCGCAACGCTTCGCGCGTCTCGGCATCCCAGTCTTTTACTAGGTCCCACGCCGCATCCAGCGCGGTCTGATCATAGGTCAGGCCGACCCACAGCGCGGGCAAAGCGCAAAGGCGACGCCACGGGCCGCCATCGGCGCCGCGCATCTCGATGAACTTCTTGATCCGTGCCTCGGGGAAGATGGTGGTCAGGTGATCGGCCCAGTCTGAGAGGGTCGGGATTTCCCCCGGCAGGGCAGGCAGTTCACCCTTCAGGAAGTCGCGGAAGGATTGGCCGAGCGCGTCGATGTATTTCCCGTCGCGGTAGACGAAATACATCGGCACATCGAGCGCGTAATCGACCCAGGCCTCGAAGCCGAACCCATCCTCGAACACGAAGGGCAGCGTGCCGGTGCGGTCGGCATCGAGGTCGCGCCAGACGCGGCTGCGCCATGACTTGTGCCCGTTGGGCGCGCCGTCGATGAAGGGCGAGTTGGCAAAGAGCGCGGTGGCCACGGGTTGCAGCGCCAGCGCCACGCGCAGCTTTTGAACCATGTCCGCCTCCGAGGCGAAGTCGAGGTTCACCTGCACCGTGCAGGTCCGATACATCATGGTTTTGCCAAGCGTGCCGACCCGGTCCATGTAATCCGTCATCAACCGGTAGCGCCCCTTGGGCATCATCGGCATGTCCTCGTGCCGCCAGATCGGCGCAGCCCCAAGGCCAATGAACCCAACGCCAAGATCGTCGGCCACCGCGCGCACCTCGCGCAGGTGTTCGTTCACCTCGTCGCAGGTCTGGTGGATGGTTTCCAGCGGCGCGCCGGACAGTTCCAACTGCCCGCCCGGTTCCAGGCTGATATTCGCGCCGTTCAGCTCCAAGCCGATGATGTTGTCGCCTTCAAGGATCGGGGACCAGCCAAAGCGGTCACGCAGACCTTCGAGCATTGCCTTGATCGAGCGCGGACCGTCATAGGGCAGCGGCGCATGCGTATCCTTGGTGTAGCCGAACTTCTCGTGCTCGGTGCCGATGCGCCAGTCTTCCTTGGGCTTGCAGCCCGAGGCGAGATACTCGGCCAGTTGCTCTGGGCGTTCGATCGGACCGCCGCCGGATTGAGGAATGGACATCTGGGGCGCTCCGGGCCTGTTGCACGCGATTGGATGGCAGAGGTGGCGCGGTGCGCCTACCGTGTCAAGGCCGGAGACTGTGTGCGCTGCCACAGGCGATGTGTGCCGGGATGCGGATTTTCCCGTGCCGTCAGAACCTGTTGCGCCGACAGGCCGGGCAAGGCTGTGAAAGCGTCGAACAGCGCCTCGCCGCCCTTTGCATCGGCGGGAATGGTCAGGACCTGCCCGCCTTCCACCAGAACCCAGGTCAGCTGGCCATCGGGTGTCCGCCGCGCGGAGATCAGCGCCAGTTCATCCAATGCGACCGAGCCGCCATGATGCGGCCCCATGTAAAGGATGCGGCGTTCATCGACCTGCACCACGCCAGGCCCCTCGCCCGAGGCGGCAAACCGCGCGCGGCGAATGGCCGGGATCAGCACCGCGACCGCAAGCAGAGCAAGGATAAGCCCGAACCCGCCAAGGATCGGCCCCGGCTGCTGCGCGATCCAGAGGCCAAGAAGCGCCACGGCAAGCGCCGCGATGACCTCGCGCCAGCGTTTCAGCGTGGCCGCAGCCTCGGGGCGGAGAAATCCGTTCATCGCCAATCGCCCCGCTCGGATTGCCACAGGGTCAAGGCCGCAACCGCCGCCGTATCGGCGCGCAGGATGCGCGGCCCCAGCGAGATCGGGGTGACGAAGGGCAAGGCGCGCAACCGCTCGCGCTCCTGTGGTGAAAACCCGCCTTCGGGGCCGATCAGGATTGCCCATTTCTCGGCCTCGGGCGCAGCGGCCAGGGATTCCCTGGCACCGAGCAGCGACTCATCGGCGAATACCAGGTGCCGATCCTCAGGCCAGTCGGCCAGCAGATCGGACAGCTTGCGAAGATCATCGACAGGCGGGACGTAAGTCCCGAGGCATTGCTCGGCCGCCTCGACCGCGTGGGCCTGAAGGCGGTCCTGCCGAATCCGCTCGGCATTGGTGAAATCGGTTTGCACCGGGCAAATCCGGGCCGCGCCAAGCTCGACCGCTTTTTCCACGATGAAATCGGTGCGGGCCTTCTTGATCGGCGCGAAGAGCAGCCAAAGGTCCGGTGGCCTCTGCTGGGGCGCGATTTGCTCAACGCAGTCCAGGGTGCCCGCGCGCTTGCCCGCCTCGATGACAGTGGCGCGCCACTCTCCTTCGGACCCGTTGAACACCGCCACCTCGGCCCCGACCGACAGGCGCATGACGTTGAACAGGTAATTTGCCTGCTCCCGCGACAGGGGGACCGTTTGCCCCGGACCAAGCGGGTGATCTACAAAGAGGCGTATCTTGGGACGCGACATGGGAAGCACGTTATGAGCGAGGCGACGGAAACGCCAGAGGGCCAGGTGGCCGATGCGGTCAAGGGCAACTGGGTGGACCATTGGGCGCCAGCGCCCACACGTCCCTACCTGCGGCTGAGTCGCGCCGACCGTCCGATCGGCACATGGCTTTTGCTGCTGCCCTGCTGGTGGGGCGTCATGCTGGCCGCCGCCGCCGATCCGGCGGGCCTGAACTGGTTCGACCTTTGGATCGTCTTGGGCTGCGGCATCGGGGCCTTCCTGATGCGCGGCGCGGGCTGCACGTGGAACGATATCACCGACCGGGATTTCGACGCCGCCGTGGCGCGCACGAAATCGCGGCCCATCCCATCGGGACAGGTGACGCCGAAACTCGCCCTTGCATGGCTGGTGGCGCAATCGCTGTTGGCTTTCCTGATCCTCGTGACCTTCAACGTGAACGCGATCCTGCTGGGCTTGCTGTCGCTCTTGCCGGTGGCGATCTACCCGTTCGCCAAACGCTTCACGTGGTGGCCGCAGGTGTTCCTCGGCCTCGCCTTCAACTGGGGCGCGCTGCTTGCTTGGACCGCGCATACCGGCAGCTTGGGCTGGCCCGCCGTGCTGATGTATCTCGGCGGCATTTCATGGACGCTGTTCTACGACACGATCTACGCCCACCAGGACAAGGAAGACGACGCGCTGATCGGTGTGAAATCGACCGCGCGGCTGTTCGGCGACCAAACACGCCAATGGTTGCGCGGCTTTCTCGCGCTGTCGGTCGCCCTGTTGATGGTGGCGGTTCTGGTCGCGCTCGTGCCGCAGGGCAACGTCCTGTCCCTCGTCATCGCCCTGGCGGGCGTCTGGGCGATGGGCTGGCACATGGCGTGGCAGTTGCAGCGGCTCAAGATCGACGATGGCGAGGCTTGCCTGATGCTGTTCAGATCGAACCGCGATGCGGGGCTGCTGCCTGCGCTGTTTTTCGCCGTGGCCGCGCTGGTCTGATTGAACACGGTCGCGTCAGGCTGTAGGCCCTGTGCATCCCCTTACGGATACGGATGACACGCCGCCCATGAACCGCACACCCCATCTTGTCACGGCCGCCGCCTTTGCCGCTGCCGGCGTCCTGTCGATCGGGACAGCCATCCTTGCCGCCATCACGATCGAAAACCGATCGGTCGACGCGGTGGAACAGGCGCTGGAGCAAGAGGGACTGGGCTGGGCCGAAGTGAGCGCGGACGGTCTGCAACTCTTTCTCGACGGAACCGCGCCGGACGAGGCCTCGGCCTTCCGCGCCCTGAGTCGCGCCAGTGCGATCGTCGATGCCGACAGGATCGTGAACCACCTCGAAATCGCGGTGGCCGACACGACGACCGCCCCGCGCTTTTCGCTGGACATGCTGCGCAACGGGGACGGCATCCAGTTGATCGGCCTGGTGCCCCTTACGACCGGCCGGGACACGGTGGTCGAGTCGATCTCGGGCGTGACCGAGGGGGTCGAGGTCATGGACATGGTCGAGACCGCCGACTACCCCGCGCCCGCAACCTGGCAAGCCGCAATGGACTACGGGCTGCAAGCCCTGCGCGAACTGCCTCGGTCCAAGGTGACCGTCTTCGCCGACCGGGTGGAGATCGAAGCCGTCAGCGAAAGCGCCGAGCAACGGGCAGAGTTCATCGAAACGCTGGAGGCCGCCCGCCCGGACGGGGTCGAGGTGGTCCTGGACATCTCGGCGCCCCGTCCGGTCCTGACCCCCTTCGCGCTGCGCCTGGTGCGGGACGAGGACGGCACGCGAATGGAAACCTGTTCAGCCGACACGCCCGAAGCCGCCGAGCGCATCATTGCCGCCGCGCAGGCCGCCGGTGTCGAAGGCGAGATCGACTGCACCGTTGGCCTTGGCGTGCCCACACCGCGTTGGGCCGCTGCCGTCGAGCAGGCCATCGGTACGCTGGCGCAGCTTGAGACCGGAACGCTGACCTTCAGCGATGCCGACGTGACCCTGACGGGCAGCGAAGGCATGTCACAGGACCGGTTCGACCAGTTGGTCGGCGAACTGGACGCCGAACTGCCCGCGGTCTTTTCCTTGACCGGGATCCTCCCGGAAACACAGAGCCCGACATCCGCCGGCCTGTCGCGCTTCGTTGCGCAGCTTGACCCTGACACCGGCGTCAGCTTGCGGGGCCGCTTGCCCCAAGGGGCCGTGGGCCGCTCGGTTCAGGCCTTTGCGGTGGCGACCTTCGGGCGTGATCGGACCGACATGGCCACCCGCGCCGTCAGCGACCTGCCCGAGGGCTGGTCGGTGCGGACCATGGCAGGCCTGCGCGCCCTGTCCGCGTTGCACGAAGGGCAGCTTATCCTTGAAGCTGACACGCTGAACCTGTCCGGCACCACCGGCGATCCGGATCTTGCCTCGGTTCTGGCCCGGCAACTGGCTGACGAATTGGGTCCTGCCGCCGATTTCCAGCTCGATGTCAGGTATGACGAGGCGCTCGACCCCATCGCCTCCCTGCCGACCGCGGAAGAATGCGTCGCCCAGATCCAGGCGGTGCAGGAAGAGACGAAAATCGTGTTCGATCCCGGCTCGGTCGAAATCAACGAGGCAGCCGGCGAGATCCTCGACCGCATCGCGGAAATCCTGCCCAACTGCATGCATGTCCGCATGGAGATTGGCGGCCATACCGACAGCCAGGGCCGCGAAGAGATGAACCTGAACCTCAGCCAGTCGCGCGCCGACGCGGTTTTGAACGGGCTCCTGGCGCGGGGCGTTCTGGTCTCGAACCTGACGGCACAGGGCTATGGGGAAAGCCAGCCCATCGCCTCAAACGAAACCGAGGAAGGGCGCGAACTCAACCGTCGCATCGAGTTCCGCCTGCTGGCCGCCGGGGCGGAAGACGCGGACGGCGAGGAGGCGGGCGACGGGGAGGACGCGCCCGAAGCGTCCGAGGAATACGAATTCGAGATCCGGCCCCAGCCGCGCCCTGACAGCATAACCGAGGCCGCCGAAGCCGCGGAAGAAGAGGAGTAAGGCGCATGAACCGCCTGCAATTCATCATCGCCATCGCGATCATCCTGTTCGTGGCTTTTGCGCTTGGTTGGCTGGCGCGGTGGCTGGTCAACCGTTTCAGCCAGGTGTCGAGCGCAGACCTGGGCGAGATGGAAGAACTCGCACGCGCCCTCCACGATGCCGAGGAAACGCGCGACCAGGCGATCGCCTATCTTCAGCAGCGCGAGAACGAGTTGACCAACCAGCTTAGCCAGACCGAGGCAGAGTTGCGCGCGGCGATGGAGGGTCTGCGCGAAGCGCGGGCCGAGACCGAGGAACTGCGCAGCTACATCGAGCAGATGAACCAGGGCGCGCAGTAGCGCCGCGCGCCCCTACCAACGGCTGAGGGCGTCTTCGTCCTCGTCGCGCGCGGCGACCCATTCCGCGCCTTGGGCGGTGATCTCTTTCTTCCAGAAGGGCGCGCGGGATTTCAGGTAGTCCATCAGGAACTCGGCGCCCTGAAAGGCATCCGCGCGATGGCGTGCAGCGGTTGCCACCATCATGATCGGCTCCCCCGGCCCCATCCGGCCATGGCGGTGCAGGATCATGGCATCCGACAGGTTGAAGCGCTCGATCGCCTCGTCCCGGATCTCGGCCAGCGCCTTTTCGGTCATTCCGGGGTAGTGTTCGATCTCCATTGCATCCAGATCGCCCGTTGCGATGTCGCGCGTGAGGCCCGAAAAACTGACCACGGCGCCCGCGTTCTTCTTCGCCATGGCGGCGGCGAAGGCGTTCAACTCGGCCCCCATGTCGAACGGGTCGGATTGAACGCGCACGGTCTCCATCTCACTCAGCCCCCGGTCATGGGCGGAAAGAACGCCACCTCGCGGGCATCGCCCAGGGGCGTGTCGAGTTCGACCAAGTCCTGATCCAGCGCGGCCCGGATTGCGGCGGTGTCGGAAAAGGCAAAAGCATAAGCCTCGTCCCGTTGCCGCAACTCTTCGATCAGGTCCGCAACGGTTGCGGCCTCGGTCTCGATGCTCTCATGCCCGGTGCCGATCCGCTCGCGCAGCCAGGCGAAATAGCGCAGATCCCGTTTCATGGATTATCCCTCAGGTAAGGCAGCGCCTTGCGGAAATAGTCGAACCCGGTGATCAGGGTCAGGGCCGCGGCCAGCCACAACAAGACGAGGCCACCGTAGGACACGGTCATCAGACCTTGATATTTCCATGTAAGGCCAACGGTATCCTCGATCTCGCCGGCAAGGATGCCGCTGACGATCTCTCCGTTCATGCCGAAGGTCTGCATCAGGAAGTAGTGGTCGAACAGGCCCCAGGCGAACAGCAGCGCGATTGCCACCATCTGAACCATCGTCTTCCACTTGGCGAGCTTGGTCACCTTGAGCGTCCCCGCCGTATCGCCCAGGAACTCGCGCAGGCCCGAGACGAAGACCTCGCGGAACAGGATCGCGGTGACAGGCACCAGCGTCCACGCCGTGATGCCGTGAAGGCCAAGAATGACCGCCAGCGCGATCACCACCATCGCCTTGTCCGCGATCGGGTCCAGCATGGCGCCGAATTTCGACACCTGGTTCCACGACCGCGCCATCCAGCCATCCACGTAGTCGGTCAACGACGCCACCACGAAAAGGATCAGAGCCACCCAATCCGCGGCAGGACGTGGCAGAAACAGAAAGATCAGCCCCACCATAGGCGCAGCGATCAGGCGGAACACGGTAAGGATGTTTGGCAAGGTCCAGTTCATGGGCGAAGACTTATCCTGTCAGCCGCGCTCATGGAAGAAGGCGTAGATCGTCTCGGCCATCTGATCGGAAATTCCTTCGACCGCCTTCAGGTCGGCGAGGTTTGCACGTGACACGGCCTTGGCGCTGCCGAAATGGTTCAAGAGCGCGCGTTTGCGGGTCGCGCCGACGCCGGGCACCTCGTCGAGCGGCGTGGCGGACACCGCCTTGGCGCGTTTCTGGCGATGGGCGCCGATGGCGAACCGGTGCGCCTCGTCCCGCATCCGCTGGATGAAGTAGAGAACCGGGTCGTTTCTTTTCAGCGCGAAGGCCGGCTTGCCGGGGCGGTAGAATTCCTCCTTGCCCTGGTCGCGGTCGATCCCCTTGGCGACCCCGATGAAGGGCACGTCGTCGATCCCGAGTTCTTCCATGATCTCGGCCACGGCGCTGACCTGACCCGCACCGCCGTCGATCAACAACAGATCCGGCCACGCTTCGGACTCCCGGTCGGGATCTTCCTTGAGAAGGCGTTGAAAGCGGCGGGTCAGAACCTCTTTCATCATGCCGAAATCGTCACCCGGCGTCAGGCTGTCACCGCGGATGTTGAACTTTCGGTACTGCGATTTCATGAACCCCTCGGGGCCGGCGACAATCATCGCACCGACGGCATGCGCCCCCTGGATGTGCGAGTTGTCATAGACCTCGATCCGCGACGGGCGCCCGTCGAGGTCGAACGCCTCGGTCAGACCGTCGAGCAGCTTGGCTTGCGCCTGCCCCTCGGCCAAGCGGCGGCCAAGGCTTTCGCGGGCATTGCGCAGGGCGCTATCGACCAGTTCAGCCTTCTCACCGCGTTGGGGCACCACGATCTCGACCTTGCGGCCACGTTTCTGCGACAGGGCATCGGCCATCAGGTCGGTATTCTCGACCGGGTGCGAGAGGATCACCTGACGCGGCGGTTCTTTCTGGTCGTAGAACTGGCCAAGGAAGGCCTCCAGCACCTCGGGCTCGTCGATATCGGGGCCCACGCGCGGATAGAAATCGCGGTTGCCCCAGTTCTGGTTGGCCCGGATGAAGAAGACCTGCACACAGGCTTGCCCCCCCTCCATGTGCAGCGCGATCACGTCCGCCTCGGTCACGCCGCGCGGGTTGATGCCTTGCGCAGACTGAACAGCCGTCAACGCCCGGATGCGGTCACGAAGCGCTGCAGCGCGCTCGAATTCCATGGCCGCCGAGGCCTCCTGCATCTGGGCTGCAAGACGCTCCTGCAAATCCTTCGAGTCGCCCTTGAGGAAACGTTCCGCATCGCGGACGGAGGCCGCGTAATCGGCTTCGGAAATATACCCGACACAGGGCGCCGAGCAGCGTTTGATCTGGTAAAGCAGGCAAGGTCGCGTGCGGCTTTCGAAACTGGCATCGGTGCAGTTGCGCAGCAGGAAAACCTTTTGCAGTTGGTTCAGCGTTCGGTTCACGGCCCCCGCACTTGCGAAAGGGCCGAAATAGCTGCCCTTCTGCTTCTTCGCGCCGCGATGCTTCTTGATCTGCGGATAGGGATGATCCTTGGCGACGAGAATATTCGGAAAGCTCTTGTCGTCCCGCAGCAGCACGTTGTAGCGCGGCTTGAGCTGCTTGATCAGGTTCTGTTCCAGCAGCAGCGCCTCGGTTTCCGTGCGTGTGGTCAGGAACATCATCGAGGCGGTTTCGCGGATCATGCGCGCGATGCGCGGGCTATGACCGGCGGGCTTTGCGTAGTTCGAAACGCGCCGCTTGAGCGCCCGCGCCTTGCCGACGTAAAGCACGCGCGATTGCGCATCGAGCATGCGATAGACACCCGGCGAATTGTCGAGCTTGCGCACGTAGGCCTGGATGACCTCGTGCCCGGTTTGCGGTTGGTTTTCGACCATTTCCGACATCGTTCAGGACCTAAGTCGATTCCTTTCCGGGCTGCACCGGTCTGAGGCCGGATGCAAGCCTTGGAATATCCCCCAATCCTGTGGATAAGCTTCCGGATAAAACTTGGGGATAGAGAATTTTCCCTTATTTTTGGCCGACTTCTGCAGATTGCACAATTTTTGGGCGGCCAAATATGTCATTGTTTTAAAATGATATTTTTTCTCTCAGCCGCGCCAGTCTTGCATTTGTCACGCGGGCGTTACCCTAACGTCACATCGTCACTCACGGTGGAGAAGTTTGGTCGCGTCAACTGCAACGATCACTCCACCCCGAGCACGTCCGGGGTTTGCCAAGCCAGGTGTTGCCCCCCATCGACGCAGATCAACTGCCCCGTTACGGCGCGCGCCGTCAGGAAATACCGCAGCGCCTCGCAGATGGCTTGAGGGTCCGCGCCGCGCTCCAGAACAGTGGCTGCGCGCTGGTTCGCGAAATGCTCGTCCGACTGCCGCGCGCCCTGCATCGTGGGCCCCGGCCCGATGGCGTTGACCCGGACATGGGGGGCCAGCGCCTGCGCCGCCGTACGGGTGAAGGCCCAGAGGCCCATCTTCGCAATCGTGTAGGTCATGAATTCCGGCGTCAGCTTGCGCACGCGCTGGTCGATCATGTTGATGACCAGCCCTTGTGCCTGTGGCTCGCCATTCTCGTCCGGCTGCGCGGGGGGCATCTGCGCGGCCAGCGCCTGCGTCAGAACGAAAGGCGCGCGCAGGTTGGATTCGAGGTGGCGATCCCAACTTTCACGCGTCGCTGTTTCGATATTGTCGTAGTCGAAGATCGAGGCGTTATTGACCAAGATGGTAATGGGCTGCCCAAGCGCTTCGGATGCCTTTGGCAAGAGCGCTTGTACCGCGCCCTCGTCCAGCAGATCGGCCCCTACGGTCACGGCGTTGCGGCCCATCGTGCGGATCTCGGCCGCGGTTTCCTCGGCCGCGTCGGCACTGGAATTGTAGTGAACCGCCACGTCATGGCCAGCCCGGGCCAGTTCCAGCGCCATTGCCTTGCCCAAACGCTTGCCCGCGCCCGTCACCAGTGCCGTCATGAAAGCCTCTTTTCCGCTCAAGTCAGGAGAACGAGGATATAGGTCACGTAAAGGGCAGAGAAACCCAGCCCGACCAAACGGCCCATTTGCAGCCCGAGGAACACGAAGGGCGCAAGCACCAGCGAGGCGGCCAGCATTACCCACAGATCGAAACTCAGGAATTCCGGGTCGACCGGGATCGGCCCAACCAGCGCCGCCACCCCGATGATGGCCAGCAAGTTGAACATGTTGGACCCGATGACATTGCCGAGCGCCACATCGGCATGTTTGCGGATCGCCGCCATGACCGTTGTCGCAAGCTCGGGCAAAGAGGTGCCAACGGCCACCAGCGTCAGACCGATTACCGTGTCGGATACGCCATAGGCCGAGGCGATGGCGATGGAGCTGTCCACCAGCAGATCCGCCCCCAACGGCAAGCCGATCAGGCCCAGCAGGACGTACAGACCGATCTGCCACCACGGCATGTCTGGATCGGCCTCTTCCAGTTCCTCGATGCCTGCGATCTCGGCGGCCTCTTCGGCGCTGGCGCCATTCGCCTCGCGCCGATGCGCGCGGGCGGACCGCACCGCGTCAAGCAGGACAAGCGACAGAATGCCCAGCAGGATGATCGAATGCCACCACGTGATCGGGCCGGCAAAGGCAAGGCCGATGAAGATCAGCGTCGAGACGATCATCACCATATAGGTGCGCTGTGTGTCGCTCCCGGCGCGCAGGCCGGAGATCAACGCCGGGATGCCGAGAACCAGAAGAATGTTCGCGGTATTCGAGCCAACGACATTGCCAAGCGCCAGGCCCGGCACGCCATTGAGGACAGATTTGATACTGATCAGCAGTTCCGGCGCGGATGTTCCGAAGGCCACGACCGTCAGGCTGACGATCAGGGCGGGGATGCCCAGGCGCAGGCTGAGATTGACGGCGCCCTTGACCAGCACATCCCCTGCAAGAAGCAGGATGACGAGGCCGAGCCCCGCCAGCGCGAACTCCATCCACATGCCGTCAGTCCCGCCTTTCCGTGCAGTGCGGGCAATCGCCGCCGCGCAGGTTGTATCGTCCGCATTCCGGGCAAAGGCGCGGTTTCGGCAGGCCCTTTCCGCGCTTGAGGCCCGGCAGGCGCAGGCGGCCAAACATGGCGAGCACGATCATGAAGATCAGGAACAGGGTGACGATCTTGACCATCAGGACAGCCCGTAGCGGGCCCAAAGCGCCTGCTCCTCAAGTCCTCGGCCGAAATCCTGCGCGATCTGCGCGCCGAAGCGCTGCCAAAGGCTGCGCTTGGGGCCGTAAACGGCAAAGCGCGTCTTGTCGCCATGCAGGTCCTTCATCTTAGGAACGAGATGCGCGATCCCGTCCGCAAGGCCCAATTCGACCGCCTTGGCACCGGTCCAGAACGCGCCGGTGAACAAATCCTTGTCGCCGCTCAGGCGATCCCCCCGGCGCGATGCGACATGCGCCTTGAACGCGTCGTGGATGTCGGACTGAAGATCTTTCAGGCGGTCCACGTCCTCGGCGCGTTCGGGGCGGAAGGGGTCGAGGATCGACTTGTCTTCACCGGCGGTATGAACGCGGCGTTCGACACCGATTTTTTGCATCGCCTCGTGGAACCCGAACCCGGCCGAGATCACCCCGATGGAGCCGAGGATCGAGCTGTGGTCGGCCCAGATGTGATCGGCCGCGCAGGCCAGCCAATAGCCGCCCGATGCCGCCACGTCCTCGACGAAGGCGTGAACCGGAACCTCCTTTTCCTCGGACAGCCGGCGAATGCGCGCGGCGATGAGCGAGGATTGAACCGGGCTGCCACCGGGCGAATTGATCGAAAGTGCCACGGCCGCCGGTTTGCCCTTGCGAAACGCCCGTTCGATCGCCGGGGCCAAAGCGGCATCGGACAGACCGCCCCGCGGGGAGGCCATGATCGCACCGTTCAGCCGGATCACGGCGACCACCGGATCGGATTTCACGAAAGGGATGAAGCGTTTCATGGAATGCGATGTAGAGTGCCGATTGCGCGGCAACAAGGCGCGGCCAGCGGATTTGCCCGGTCTTGTGGCCCCGCCTCCCTACTGTGCCGTCCAGCCGCCATCGATGGGAATGGCCGTGCCGGTGACATTGTGCGCGATGGGTGCGCATAGCCAAAGCGCCAGCGCCCCGATCTCGGACGGGTCCGAGGTGCGCTGCGAGGGCTGCTTCTCGGCCAACAGGTCGGCGATACCCAGATCCCGATCACCGCCATGCAAACCCGCCCGCGCCTGGATCTGCGGTTCGATGATCGCGGTTTCCGTCCAGCCGGGGCAGATACAGTTGACGGTCACGCCCCCTTTTTTCTTGTCGCCCGAGGCCGCGTATTCCAGCGCGGCCACCCGGCTTAACCCCACCAGCCCGAACTTGGCCGCCACGTAGGGCGATTTGTCCTTCGACGCGACAAGGCCATGGACCGAGGCGATGTTGATGACGCGCCCATAGCCGCGTTCGGCCATGCGCGGCAGGGCCTTCTGCATGGTCGAGAAGGCAGAGGAGAGGTTGATCTGCAGGATCGTATCCCATGTCTCGCGCGGCATCTCGGCGATGGGGGCGGTATGCTGGATGCCCGCGTTGTTCACGAGGATATCCGCCCCACCCCAGGCGGCAACGGCGTCCATCAGCGCGTCGATGCGGTCAGGGTCGCGCAGATCGCCCGGGAAAAACTCGGCCTGCGGCGCGCCCTTGTCGCGCAGGTGATTGCAGACCTCTTCGATTTGCGCATCGCCTGCGATGCCATGCACCGCGATCCGCGCGCCCGCCTCGGCCAGCGCCTCGGCAATGGCAAGGCCGATCCCCTGGACAGAGCCGGTTACAAGGGCGGTTTTTCCAGACAGGTCGGTCATGTCGCGTCCTCCTCCAGACGTTTGCGCAGCTCGGTCTTGAGGACCTTGCCGTAATTGTTCTTGGGCAGTTCGGGCAAAGCGACATAGGCCTTTGGCCGTTTGAACCGCGCCATGTTGTCGAGGCAATGGGCATCGAGCGTGGCCTGATCGCATGTCGTGCCGGGAACCGTGACCACGAAGGCCACGACATCCTCGCCCCACTCTTCGGATGGGCGACCGACGACGGAAACCTCGTGCACCGAAGGATGGGTCAGAAGCACCTCCTCGACCTCGCGCGGGTAGATGTTGGTGCCGCCGGAAATGATGACGTCTTTCGATCGGTCGGCAAGCGTCAGGTAGCCGTCTTCGTCCAGCCGCCCCATGTCACCGGTCATGAGCCAGCCGTTGCGTAGCGTCTTTGCCGTCGCCTCGGGGTTTTGCCAGTATCCCGGCATCACCGGCGCACCCCGCACCATGATTTCGCCGATCTCGCCCGGTGGCAGGAAAGCCCCCGCTCCGTCGCCGATGGCGATCTCGACCCGCGACTGCGCCCGTCCAACCGAGGACAGGCGCGCGCGCCACCGGGGATGACTTCGGTCGGCGACGTCGGCCCGGGACAGCGCGCTGATCGCCATCGGGCATTCCCCCTGCCCGTAGATCTGCACGAATCTCGGACCGAACCACTCGACCGCCTCCTCGATATCGGCGTTGTACATCGGGCCGCCGCCATAAACGATCGTTCGGATACCATCGCCGCGCAGGCCCAGCGCCTTGGCGGCATCGGTCAGACGACGCACCATGGTCGGCGCCATGAACATCGAGGTCGGACCATGCGCGGCGGACAGGGCAAGGACCTCGCCCGCGTCATACCCACCCGAGACCGGCACGATATGCCGCGCGCCCATGCGGACATGAATGGGGGCGTAGATCCCCGCGCCGTGACTCATCGGGGCGGCATAAAGCGCCGCGTCGTCGGATGTGACCGGGTCCACGTCGATGAGATAGCAAAGCGACGTTGCCGCCAGCATGCCGTGGGTGATCTGCACGCCCTTGGGCTTTCCAGTGGTGCCCGAGGTGTAGAACAGCCACGCCAGGTCCGTATCGTCACGCTCGACCAGCGGCGCTGCGGGTCCGCTGGTCATGGCGGCGAAATCCTCGCCGCCCACGTCGATCAGCCCGCGTTCGGTCTGGTCGGCAAGACCGGCACCCAAATCCTCGGTCACGAAACAAAGCTTTGCATCGCCATCGGACAGGATCCAGGCCGCTTCCTTGGGGTGAAGCTTGGCATTGATCGGCACGGCCGCGGCACCTGCCATCCAGATGCCGTAGAAACAGACGAGGTAGTCGGGACAGTTCTTGGCGAAGATGCCGACCCGGTCGCCGGGCAAGATGCCCTTTTCCAGCAAAGCCGCAGCCAGCGACGCCGCGCGGGCATGAAAGCCGGCGTAATCGGCCACGACCGTGTCGCCCAGCATCAAGGCGGGGGTCCCGCCAGCCACCTTGGCAATGCGTTCAAGCCAGATCGCGATGTTCATCAGATATGCCCTCCCCCGCACAGATCAGCACGGGGCGCGCAGAGGGGCAAGATGTCAGAGCGTCAGCCCCATCTCGGTTAGACAGGCATGGGCGTGGTCGTGATGGTGTTTCGGCATCCGCGCCCAGAAATCCTCAAGGATCGCGGGCCATTGCGGGGCCTGCTCCAGGAAGGCCGCGCGATGGTAATGCAGGATCTCGACATCCGGTGTCTGGCTGTAATCCTTGCGCCTAGTCAGGGAATAGTTCCACGTCTCACCCAGCACTTCGGTGGCGTAGCCGAACCGCGCCAAGGTCAGCGGCAGGGTGATCTGGTCAAGCCAGGGCCGCTTGTTGCCGATGGCGCAGTTGTGGTCGAAATCGAGCGCCGTTTCGAGCCAGTGATCGGCAAACCGCTTGCCATCATGAGTCATTGGTCTTTCGGGAAAGCAGACGAACCCGGCATTGAAATAGGGCAGGTATTCCAGCTTCCGCCCGCGCAGCAGCCGCAGCCGTTCCTTTGGCAGGGGCAGACCGAAATGGGCATAGGCGCGCTCCCAGCGATCGTTCTCCTTGCCCCAGGTCGGCAATCCTTCCGGCGCGGCGGCGACCGTATCCGCTGGCAGGTCAGCCATGGGCGTCAGGGGCTTGGCGCAAACCATGTCGGTATCGAGAAAGATCGCCCGCGCCCCGTCTCGCCGGTCGCTGGCGGCGACCAGCTTGTTGCCATGCGGATAGTCACCGCGCCAGTTCGGCGTATCCGGCAAAGGACGCAGTTCGACGCCGCAGACCTCGTACAGGTCGCGCGTTGCCGCATGGACCTCGGGCAGATACCCCTCGCTCGCGTAAGCATAGAGGCGCACGTCGCCCCGTCCGTCATGCGCGCACGCCAGCGATGATGCCAGTAGCCAGCTTTGCCATTCCAGCCGCACGCCGTCGGCGACGAAGAAGATCGACAGCGTCTCTGTGCTCATCTCGTGGCTGGTCCTGCGCATTCGGGTTTTCTGCTCGCGGCGCAGTTTGCCCGGAAAGGGTGCGCGGGGCCAGCCTCGCCCTCAGCTTTCGAGATCGGCGACAAAGATCCCGTCATGCCCGCCGCAGGAATTCGCCACGAGGATTTCACCGGCGCGGATATGCTCGGGGTGGCATTCGTAGGCGAGATGCGCGTCGCGATCCGTGAAGGTCACGGTGAAGCCATAGGCGTAGCGCGCCGACTTACCCTCGAAATCGCGGTTGGGACCATGGTGAAAGGCCACCATGCCCGGCACCTCGCCGACGAGATTGGCAAGGATCGAACAGGCCTCGCGCAAGTGATCGGCGGCCTCGGCATTGGCGGGGTCCAGCAGGACGATGTGATGTAGCATGGCCTAGCCTTCGATCAGAATGGCGCGGAAGTCGTTGACATTGGTCAATGTCGGGCCGGGGACAATCTGATCGTGGATGGCGGCGAAAAAGCTGTGCGCGTCGTTTCTGGCCAGCGCATCGGAGGGGTCCACCCCTGCGGCGCGCGCCTTGTTCAGCGTATCAGGGCCGATGATGGCCCCGGCCACCTCGGCGGCCCCGTCGACGCCATCGGTATCACAGGCAATGGCGTGGATGCCGCGCGCGCCCTGCAACGCAACGGCAAGTGCCAGCGCATATTCCGCGTTCGGGCCGCCAACGCCGTCGCCGCGACGCGTGACGGTCAGTTCGCCACCCGAGAGCAGCAGGCGTGGCCCCTTGGCGGCACGGGCCAGTTCTGCATGTTCTGCGGCAACTTCACGTGCCTCACCTTCCAGCGCATCGCCGAGGATTTCGACCGCGTAGCCCGCAGCGGCAGCAATCTCGGCAGCGGCCTCAAGCGACTGGGACGGGGCCGCGTAGATCACATTTTCGACCTGCGACAGACGCGGATCGTCCGGGGGGATCACCCCCGTTTCGCCGGCAAGAACGGCGTGAACGCTCGGGGCGGCTTCGATCTTCCAGCGGTCCAGAATGGCGCGGGCATCGGCCGGTGTGCTGGCGTCGCCTACGGTGGGTCCGGACCCGATCAACGCGGGATCGTCCCCCGGCACGTCCGAGATCATAAGCGACAGCATTCGCGCGGGATAGGCGGCAGCCGCAAGCTGCCCGCCCTTTACCCGGCTGAGATGCTTGCGCAGGATGTTCATCTGCCCGATGGGCGCCCCCGAGGCGAGCAGCCCGGCATTGACCGCCTGTTTCTCGGACAAGGTGATGTCACCGGCGGGCGCGGTCAGCAGCGCCGAGGCCCCGCCCGATATCAGCGCGAGAACGAAGTCATCCTCACCCAGCCCTTCCAGCAAGGCGAGCATGCGCAGGGTCGCGTCCGCTCCGGCCTGATCGGGGACGGGATGCGCGGCCTCGACAATCTCGATCCCCTTGCAGGGGCGGGCATACCCGTAGCGCGTGATCACCAACCCCGCGCACGGGCCCCATTCGGCCTCGACCGCCTCGGCCATCCGCGCGCTTGCCTTGCCCGCGCCGACGACCACGACACGGCCCTCGGGTTTCGGAGGCAGCACGCGCGCAAGAGATTGCATCGGGTCGGCCACCTCGACCGCTTTGTCGAACATGCGGCGGAGCAGGGTGTCAGGGGTCATTCGGTTTCTCCAAGGCTGGACGCACGCGCCACCAGATGCACGGGCGCGCGCCGCTCGGGTGCCGGGACACGACCCTCTTTCATCCATGTCAGAAGGGTTTCCGCCGTCTCTCTCGCGAAATCCGCGATGTCGCAAGACACCGAGGAAAGCTGCGGCCAGACCTGTGCGCATTCCTCGATATCGTCGAACCCGACGAGGCGGAAATCGCGGCCCGGCTGCCGTCCGGCACGGGCAAACCCGGCCATAAGGCCCAACGCGACCAGATCGTTGAAACAGATGGCCGCATCGCAATCGGGATGGTCCGCCAGAAGATGATCCGCCATTTCGATCCCGAAGGCCCGCGTGGCGCGCCCCTGCACCTGAAGCGCTGGAAGACCGGCACGATCCAGCTCGGCGAGATAGCCCGACATGCGCTCCAGGGTAATGGCCCGCCCCTCCAGCCCGCCGACAAACGCAATGCGGCGTGCGCCTTGCGCGATCAGATGGCGGGCCGCCTCGGCACTGCCGGTCGCATAGTCGAAACTCGAGAAGGGGAAGAGATCGAGGCGGTCGTCGATCTGGCGCAGGACCTGGAGCACCGGAATGCCCGCCCGCGCCAGTTGGTCGAAGGTCGCGGGCCCGTCCCCGTAGGCGGGCGATATGACGACGGCGTTCACCCCATGCTCGATCATGGAGGCAACGAGCTTGGCCTGCAGCGCAGGGTCTTCGTCGGAGTTCGAGATAACGGTGGCATACCCCTCGGCCGCCAGGGCCATTTGCAGGGTCGTCGCGAACTCGGTGAAGAAGGGGTTGCGCAGATCGTTGATGACAAGGCCGACCAGCCCGACAGACGACCCGCGCAACGTGGCCGCCGCGCGGTTGTAGACATAGCCCAGCTCGGCCATGGCTTGGCGCACCAAGTCACGCGTTTCCGCCCGCACCTGCTTGGACCCTTGCAGGACAAGGCTGACCGTGGATTTCGACACGCCCGCGCGGGCGGCGACATCCATGATGGTGGGGCGGCGTTTCATGCGGCCTGTTTAGCCGTCGATCCCGTGCAGGGCCAGAAGGGTGCGCATCCGCGCCTCGGCAAGATCGGGGCGCGAGAGGAGCCGCGCTTGATCGGCGAGGCGATAGACCTGCGCATATTGGGTAATCTCGCGCGACGATTGGAACCCGGCCGGCATGATGAAATGGCGCTGCGTCCCGTTCAGCCAAGACAGGAACGCGATGCCCGCCTTGTAGAACTGCGTGGGCGCCTTGAAGATCTCGCGGCTAAGCGGAACAGTGGGCGCGAAAAGCGCGTGGTAGGTTTCCGTGTCGCCTTTGGCGAGCGCCTCCAGCGCCTGGCTGGCGGCGGGTGCGATGGCCGCGAAAATGCCGAGGAGCGCATGCGAATAATGCGTGCCGTCGCCTTCGATCAGATCGGCGTAGTTGAAGTCATCGCCAGTGTAGAGGCGCACACCATCGGGCAGCCGGGCACGGAAGGCTTCCTCATGCGCCTGGTCCAGCAGGCTGATCTTGATGCCATCGATTTTCGCCGCGTGGCGGGTGATCAGGTCGAGCACGATCTCGGTCGCCTCGGCCACGTCGGTGCTGCCCCAGTAGCCGGTCAAGGCCGGGTCGAACATGTCACCCAGCCAATGCAGGATGACCGGCTCTGCCGCCTGCTCGATCAGGCGATCATAGACCGATGCGTAGGTCTCGGGCCCCGCCTTGATCGCTGGAAGCGCGCGGGTCGCCATCAGGATCAATTGCCCGCCAGCGGCCTCGATCGCCTCCATCTGCTCGGCATAGGCGGCGATGATCGCCTCTGCATCGGTCAGCTCCGACAGCGGCTTGTGGTCGGTCCCTGCCCCGCACGCGACGCGCGGCTTAAGCGGATGCGCCTTGGCGTCCCGCATCGTGCGGTCAATCAACTCCCGCGCCGTGGCCCAATCGACACCCATGCCGCGCTGCGCCGTGTCCATTGCCTCGGCCAGGCCGAGGCCCTGATCCCAAAGCGTGCGCCGAAAGTTGAGCGTGGCGTCCCAATCGACGGCGGGGCGGCCAAGCCACGGGTCCCGCTCAGCCATCGGGTCCGAGATGACATGCGCGGCGGCAAAGGCAGTACGGGTCAGGGAAATCTCAGGCGCACGCGGCGACAGCGGATCGCCTGTCAGGGCATAGTCTTTGAGCGTTCCTTCATAGGTGGGCAGGCGCAACATGATTCAGATCCCGTGGTCTTCGCGGATCATGTCAGAGGCTTTTTCGCCGATCATGATCGCCGCGGCATTGGTGTTGGAGGAGATGACGGTGGGCATGATCGAATTGTCCACGATCCTCAGCCCCTCGATCCCGTTGAAGCGCAGGCGCGGGTCGACGACCGCGCCGGGGTCGATGCCCATCCGGCAGGTGCCCGCGCAGTGATGCGAGGTCTTGGAGTGTTCGCAGATGAAGGCGAAATACTCTTCATCGGTCTTCACGTCCGGCCCGGGCAAACGCTCAGCCTTAATGAAGGGCTTCAAAGGTTCTTGTGCAAGAACTTGCTGCGTCAGCTTCAACCCGCGGATCGACATTTCGCGATCCAGCGGATCAGCGCAGTAATTCGGGTCGATGAGCGGTGCTTTCGCCGGATCGGCGCTGGCCAGACGCACGGTGCCGCGCGACCGTGGGCGCAAATAGCAGGAATTCAGCGTGACGCCGCCATTTGGCATCGCGGCGACGCCCGCCTCGATCCCCGTGCCAAGACCCAAGTGAAACTGCAGGTCGGGCGAGCGGGCATTCGGATCGGCATACCAGAACCCCCCGGTCTCGAAGAGCGATGAGGCCACCGGCCCGGTGCGGGTCAGCAGATACTGAAGCCCGGCCAGCACCGACATATGCGGCTTGGCATAGCGGTCATAGGTGTGCGGGCCGGACACTTCGCAGATACAATACAGGTCGAGATGGTCTTGCAGGTTCTCCCCCACGTTGGGCTGATCGAACACCACGTCGATCCCGTGCCCCGCCAGGTGATCGGCCGGCCCGATGCCCGAAAGCTGCAACAGGCGCGGCGACCCGATGGCGCCGGAGGACAGGATCACTTCGCCCTCGGCGGTCAGCCGCGTTCCGTCCGTCAACGCGACACCGGTGGCGCGGCCATTCTCGATGATCAAATGTTGGACCTGGGCATTATACCGGATGGTGAGGTTCGCCCGCTTCCGGTTCGGCGCCAGGTAGGCCATCGCGGCGGAGGAGCGTCGCGCATGTCGCTGGGTGAGCTGGTAATAGGCGGTGCCGTCCTGTTTCTCGCCGTTCACGTCCTCGTTGTGCGGAATACCCAAGGCCTTCGCGGCCTCGAAATACGCCTCGCAAATCGGCAGGGGCGCGGCGGGTTGCGATACGCCCAAGGGCCCGCCCTTGCCGTGGTACCGGTTGTCGTAGGTGTCGTTATCCTCGGCCCGCCGGAAATAGGGCAGGACATCCTCGTAGCCCCAGCCCTCGCAGCCCATCTGCCGCCAGTCGTCGTAATCCTGTGCATTGCCGCGCGTGTAGATCTGCGCGTTGATGGCGGACCCGCCGCCGATCACCTTGGCCTGCGTGTAGGTAAAGACCTTGCCGCCCATGTGGCGTTGCGGGACCGTGCTCCACCCCCAGGACGCGATGCCCTTGGTCATCTTGGCGAACCCGGCAGGCAGGTGGAAAAAGGGGTGAAGGTCGCGCCCGCCCGCCTCGAGCAGGCAAACGCGCGTATCGGAGTTCTCGGTCAGGCGGGCGGCCAGGACGCTCCCGGCGCTGCCGCCACCGATGATGATGAAATCAAAGCCTTCGGACATTCCTGGCCCCTTACAGACGATGGATCGACAGGCCGCCATCCACCGGGATGACGGCGCCGGTTGCGAAATCGAAACGCCCCTCGGCCAGCGGCACCACGACCGTGCCGATATCCGCGGGTTGCCCCCAACGGCCAGCGGGAACGAGGCCGCCCGCGATGCGGTCATCGTATCGTTCGGCGACAGGCGCGGTCATGGGCGTGGCGATGATGCCGGGGCGCAACTCGAACACGCCGATCCCCTCTGGCGCGAGACGGGCGGCGAAGCTTTGCGCCATCATCGAGGCCCCGGCCTTGGAGATGCAGTATTCCGCACGGTCGGTTGAGATCATGGACGCGCTGACCGAGGTGACAAAATGGATCGAGCGGTAAGGATCGCTCGACGCCCTGAGCATCCGCCTTGCAGCTTCTTGTACAAGAAAGAACGCGCCGCGCAGGTTCACATCCATGCAGCGATCGAAACTTTCGGGCGTCATCTCCAAAAGGTCACCGCGCTGCATCGCTGGCACGCCGGCATTCGATACGAAAGTGGTGATGGGTCCATGGGCCTGTTCGACGGCGTCGATCAGGCCTGATCCATCCTCGATCTGTCGCAGATCGTGCTGGTGGTAACTGGCCGCCTCTCCAAGCTCTGCAAGAGCCGCCCGGACCGTCTCGGCAGCGCCCTCCAGTTCCGCCGCCAGCGCCACGCGCCAGCCTGCGTCCACCAGGGCGCGCGCGATCCCAAGGCCGATCCCTTGTTGCCCCCCGGTGATGAGTGCCACGCGCGTCATGCCGCGATCTCCTTCTTGATGGTCTCCGCCGCGCGCAGCGCCAGCGCGGCCACGGTCAGCGACGGGTTTACCGCCGCCGAGGTCGGCAAGGCCCCTGCATCTGCCACAAAGAGGTTCGGATGATCCCAGGATCGGCACTGCGGATCGATGACCGAGTTCTGCGGATCGTCCCCCATGCGAACCGTGCCGCATTGATGCGACGGCACCCGGCCGTCGAAAAGGCGCGAAAGAACGATGGGGAACCCTGCCTTCTTCATCGTCTCTTTCGTTTTGGCGACCAACCCCGCATGCGCGGCCATGTTCGAACGACGCCAAAGCAGTTGCACCTTGCCCCCGTTCAGAACGACGCGGCTTTCGGGGTCCGGCAGGTCCTCGGAAATCAGGTAGAGGTCGATGGCGTGGCCCGACACCCACCGCGCCAGCGGCATGGGCAGGCGCGGCACCTGTGTCTTGAGAATATCCGGCGTGACACGCCCCAAAAGCTGGACATTGCCCAAGGGCGGGCCACCTGCGCCATCGGAGTGATACCAAGCGTTGATACCCCAGGTTTTCTGATAGACCGCGTCATTCCGGAACCGCGGGTCGATGGCGATCATCGCGGTCGCGTTGTGGTTCATGAAACAGCGCCCGGCCTGGTCCGAGCTGTTCGCGATGCCCGAGCGTAGCAGCAACGCGGCAGACTGCACCGCCCCGGCGCAAAGCGCCACGAGGGCCGGTCGCAGGCGATGTTCTTCACCGTCTTTCCGGTAGATGACCTCGCCGATCCGCTTGTTATCCGCACCCAGGGCCAACCCCGTCACTTCGGCCCCGGTGATCAACTCGACAGTCTCGTGCCGCAGGGCTTCGGCGAGGCCGCAGGTCTCGGCATCCATCTTGCCGCATCGCGTGTCCGGGTAGCCATCCCAACCGGTCGCACCGCCCGCCAGCCAGCGGTTCAGATCGACGCCAAGCGGCAGGGTGAAAGGCCGAACGCCCACGCGTTCGAGGCGCGCGCGCACCTCCGCCACGGCCGGTTCATCCGGGATGGGGGGATACGGGTAGGGCTGGCCATGCGGCGGCTCGGTCGCGTCGCTGCTTGCATCGCCGCGCACTTGGTACAGTTGCTCGGCCCGGTCATACCACGGCGCCAGTTCATCGTAGCGAAATGGCCAGGCGGGCGAGAGGCCACCTGCGTGCTGCTGTTCTTCGAAGTCCTCGGCGCGGCAGCGGATCAGCACCCCGCCATAGAGCTTCGTGTTGCCCCCGACATTGTAGTAATTCCCCGGCTCGAATGGCCGCCCGGCCTCGTCCAGCCATGTCTCATCCGACCGGAAGGCCGAATTCACGTAGATGCGCCACGGATCACGGGCCGGCGCATCGTCGGGGATCTGGTGGCCACGTTCGAGAATCGTGATCCGCGCACCGGTTGGGGCCAGTGCCGCCGCCAGCGTGGCGCCCCCCATTCCCGATCCGATGATAACCACGTCGGTCACCCGCCGCCCTCCCAAACCGCATATTTATTGGATCGTTCCAATAGCAAATCAAACCGCCCCCGGAAAGGGGCGGCGGTCTTTATCCGATACGGTTTTCGGTTTCGGGATCGAACAGCACGGCCTTGTCCATGTTCACCGCGAATTCGAAGGGCCGGCCCGGATGAACATCCGCGTCTGCACGCATCCGCGCGATGCAATCCCGGTTCGAAACATGCATCGTCACGAAGGTATCGGCCCCGGCAGGTTCCGTCACGCCAACGGTATTCGTCAGCGATTGGATATTCCGGGCGTTGCGGTCCGCGCCTTCGGGATCGGTGATCGCCTCGGGGCGAATGCCAAGCAGCACCTCGCGCCCCTTGTAGGCCCCGTAGGCCGCGGGCGCGTCGTCGATCCGCAAGATGACCTCCTGCCCCTCGGCCCCGCTCAGCACCGCGTGAAGCGCGCCGTTCCGATCCTCAAGCTTTGTCGGAAGGACGTTCATTGCAGGCGATCCCATGAAGGTCGCGACGAAGACATTGGCGGGGTTGTCATAGATCTCCTTCGGAGTGCCGAGTTGCTGCACATACCCCTTGTTCATCACCGCGATCCGCGTCGACAGGGTCATGGCCTCGATCTGGTCATGGGTGACGTAGACGATCGTGGTGCCCAGCTTCTGGTGCAGCTTCTTGATCTCGGTCCGCATGTCGACGCGCAGCTTGGCGTCGAGGTTCGACAGCGGCTCGTCGAACAGGAACACGTCCGGGTCCCGGACCAGGGCCCGCCCCATCGCAACCCGCTGGCGTTGACCGCCCGAGAGCTGCCCCGGCTTGCGGTCGAGCAGGTTCTCGATCTGCAAAAGTTGCGACACCTCGCGCATCTTGCGCTCGCGTTCTTCCTTGGGGGTGCCATGCATCTCAAGCCCGAAGGTGATGTTCTGGCCCACCGTCATGTTCGGGTAGAGCGCGTAGGACTGGAACACCATCGCGATGTTGCGCTTGGACGGGTGAACCCCGTTCATCACCGTATCCTTGATCGAGATATCGCCCGAGGTGATCCCCTCCAGCCCGGCGATCATGTTGAGGAGCGTGGACTTGCCACAGCCCGACGGGCCGACGAGCACCAAGAACTCCCCCTCGTCGACCGAGATGTCGACATGGTGCAGAACCTCGACCGCCCCGTAAGCCTTGGTGACGCCATTGATATCAAGAAAACCCATGGTTGCTTATCCCTTGACCGAGCCAGCCATGAGGCCGCGCACGAAGTAGCGACCGGCGACGATGTAAACGAGGAGCGTGGGACCGGCGGCCATGATCGCGCCGGCAAAGTGGACGTTGTATTCCGCCACGCCCGTGGACGAGTTGACGAGGTTGTTGAGCGCGACCGTCATCGGCGCCGCCCCGCCGCTGGCGAACGACGCCCCGAAAAGGAAGTCGTTCCAGATGTTGGTGAACTGCCAGATCACGCAGACCACGATGATCGGCCCGGAACTGGGCAAAAGGATGCGCCAGAAGATCTGGAAGAACCCCGCCCCGTCGATCTGCGCCGCCCGCACCAACTCGGTCGGGAAGGCGGCGTAGTAGTTGCGGAAATAGAGGGTCGAGAACCCGAGGCCATAGACCACGTGCACGAGGATCAGCCCCGTGGTCGTGCCCGCGATTCCAAGCTCGCCCAGGATACGCGCCATGGGGATCAGGACGATCTGGAACGGGATGAAGCAGGCAAACAGCATCAGGCCGAACAGGATCGTGTCGAAGCGGAAGCGCCATTTGGTCAGGACATAGCCGTTCAGCGCGCCGAGGACCGTCGAGATGGCGACTGCCGGCACGACCATCTTGATCGAGTTCCAGAAATACGGGCGCAGGCCCGTCGGCTCGACCCCGATCTGCGCCGTCGACCATGCCGACAGCCAAGGCGCGATCGTCCAGTCCTGGGGCAGCGCGATCATGTTGCCACCGGTGATTTCCTCCAGCGGCTTCAGCGAGTTCAGCACCATCACCAGAAACGGCAGCAGGTAGAACAGCGCAAAGACGAGCAGGAAAACGTAGATGAAGGTGCGGGTGACGCGCCCGGTGCGGATCGCAGTGTCTTGCGTGGCGACGGACATCACTTTTTCTCCCGCAGTTCAGCGTAGAGATAGGGGATCATGATCGCCGCGATCGTCATCAGCATGATGACGGCGGAAGACGCACCGATCCCCATCTGGTTGCGCGTGAAGGTGTAGGAATACATGAAGGTCGCCGGAAGTTCGGTCGCGCGCCCTGGCCCGCCATCGGTCATCGCGATGACAAGGTCATAAGACTTGATCGCGAGGTGGGAGAGGATCACGAAGGCCGAAAGGAAGGCCGGGCGCAGCTGCGGGATGATGATCCGGCGATAGAGGCTCCAGTTCGAGGCGCCGTCCATCTGCGCAGCTTTCAGGATCTCGTTGTCGATGCCGCGCAGGCCAGCAAGGAACATCGCCATGACGAAGCCGCTGGTTTGCCAGACGGCGGCGATGACGATGGTGTAGATCGCCATGTCGCGATCCTTGATCCAGTTGAAGGTAAATTCCGTGAACCCCCAGGTCTGCATCGTGGCCTCGATCCCGATGCCCGGGTCGAGCAGCCATTTCCATGCCGTACCCGTCACGATGAAACTGAGCGCCATCGGATAAAGGTAGATCGGACGCAGAAACCCTTCGCCGCGGATCTTCTGGTCGAGGAAAATCGCCAGCGACAGGCCGATCAGCGTGCAGATGATGATGTAGAGCGAGGCGAAGATGCCAAGGTTCGTGATCGCGATTTCCCAATGGGACAGGCGAAACAGGTTTTCGTAATTGCGCAGACCCACCCAGTCATAGGACGGCAACATGCGGCTGCCGGTGAAGCTCAGGTAAATCGTGTAGAAGATGAACCCGTAGACGAAGATCAGCATCAGCGTCACGGACGGCGCGAGCACGATCTTCGGAAGCCAGTTCTGCATACGCGTCCGGAAATCCGCGCGTGTGTCGGCTGCGGCCATCGCGGCCCCCTCCCCTGTCTGTCGGATGGCGTCGGGCAAACGGCCCGGTGTCGGGCCGGCCCATACTCGGGGCCGGCCCTGAGATCGCCACGATTACTGGGCGATCTCGACGGCAGTCACCAGTTCTTCGGCAGCGGTGGCCGCGTCATACTCGCCGTTGAAATGGGCGGTGATGACGTCGTACATCGCGTTCTGCACGGACGGGTTGTTGGCGTGACCATGCGCCATCGACCCGAAGAGCGCACCGTTCGCCGCTGCTTCGGCCAGTTGCGCCATGCCCATCTGGCCACAGGCATCGAACTGATCCGACGGGATGTCGGTACGCGCCGGGACCGAGCCCTTCACGAGGTTGAAGGCGATCTGGAACTCGGGACTCATCACGGCCGAGGCCATGGCAAGCTGTGCCGCCTGCGCGTCGGCATCTTCCACCGCGAACATGGCGAACTGGTCCGAGTTGAAGGTCACGGTGCCTTCGGTGCCGGGCACGCGGAAGCACTGGAATTCGTCGCCCGCGGTCTGGCCCGCATTCACGAATTCACCCTTGGCCCAGTCGCCCATGATCTGGAAAAGCGCTTCGCCATTGACCACCATCGCGGTGGCGAGGTTCCAGTCACGGCCCGAGAAGTTGTCATCGACGAAGCCACGCAAGGTCGCCATGCGCTCGAAGGCTTCGACCATCGTTTCGGAGCCAAGCGCCTCGGGGTCGAGATCGACCATCGAGGCCTGGTAGAAGTCGGGGCCACCGACGCCCATTACCATCGAGTCGAAGATGGTCGCGTCCTGCCAGGCCTGACCACCATGGGCGAGCGCGGTGTAGCCGGCATCCTGCGCGGTCTGCATTGCGGCGACGAACTCTTCCCAGGTGGTGGGTTGTTCGATGCCAAGCTCTTCCATCAGCGCGGTGTTGGCCCAGACCCAATTGGTGGAGTGCACGTTGACCGGCGCGGCAACCCAGCTGCCGTCATAGGTCGAGAAGCGCTGCAGCGCCTCGGGCACGACCTCGCCCCAGTTCTGTTCGGCGGCCAGTTCGTCGAGATTGGCAAGCACGCCCTCGGCGGCCCAGTCCTGAATGGAGAAGCCGAGCATCTGCACGGCGGTCGGCGGGTTGCCCGAGGTGACGCGGGCACGCAGCACGGTCATGGCGTCCGAGCCGCCGCCACCGGCAACCGGCATGTCCATCCATTCGACGCCCTGGCCGGACAGGTCTTCTCGCAGGACGTTGAGGGCCGCCGCTTCACCGCCCGAGGTCCACCAGTGCAGCACCTCGACCTCTTGCGCTGCCACCGCTGTGGTGGACAACGCAACGGCAGCCGCCGTGAATTGAAGTTGCTTGAGCATGGTCATCGTGTTCCTCCCTGTTGACCAAGGTCCGATTTAGGACTGACGGATTAAAACGTTATAATTTATGGGCAAGTCAACCTTAAATTGTTTCGGCAGATTCCCCGGAATAGTTGGCATTGCCCTATAATCATTATGAATTTCTGCGATGCGGCAATGCGGACGCAGCGCAGATGGCCTATTGAAACGTTTGAATTCCCCTGCATTATGGCGACCGAACCACCCCAGAGCGCGAGCCACCCGCATGACCCGTCCGCCAGAGACGCAAACGCTGCCCATCGAGGCGTCGACCGAACGACCGACCCTGCGGACTGTTGCGCAGGCGACCGGGTTTTCCGTGGCAACGGTGTCGCGCGCGCTGTCCGACGATCCGCGAATCGCGCTGAAAACCCGCAAGACGGTTGCCGAGGCCGCTGAACGCCTTGGCTATGTGCCGGACCGGGCCGCCCGCCGCCTGCGGACGGGCCGTACGCAGGTCGTGTCGCTGTTGCTCAATACCGAACACGAATTTCTTGGCTTCACCCACGAATTTCTCAGCGGAATCACCGAGGTCCTGCGCGGCACGGGATATTCCGTCACCGTCGTGCCCGACGACATCGGCGAAGACCGTCTCGACCTTGTCCGCAACATCATGCGCAACAATCTGGCCGACGGCATCCTGTTCACGCGAACGGAATGCTTCGACCCGCGCGCGCGCCTGCTGATGGAGAGCGGCTTTCCCTTCGTCAGCCATGGCCGAACGGATTTCACCACGCCCCATGCCTGGGTCGATTTCGACAACGAAGCCTTTGCCCGGCAGGCCGTCGAACGCCTCGTTGCAAAGGGTCGGCGACGGCTGAGCCTGATCCTGCCCGAGGATCGGTTCAGCTTTACCCAGCATTTGCGCTACGGGTTCCTGTCGGCGGCACGCGCCGCGGGGATCGAGCATGAAATCGTCGCTGGGGTCACCCTCGACAGCCCCACGCCCGAAATTGCCGAGGCCCTGCGCGAAAACCGGCGCGGCCCAACCCCACACGATGGCTACATTTGCGTGGGCGAAGTGACCGCGCTGGTCACGATGGCAGCCCTCGCCGATACTGGCGCGACACCGGGCATCGACGCCGATGTCGTGGCCAAGCGCGCCTCGCCCATCTTCGACAACATCCGCCCGCGCATCGAAACCGTCTTCGAAGACCTCAGGGCCACAGGTCGCGCCATGGCCGAAATGCTGTTGCGCCGCATGGCCGGAGAGCCGCCCGAGGATCTTCACATCCTCTTCAAGCCGGGTCAGCCCGACTGGAATGGCGGCGCGTAGGGTCACTCGGCCACCCATTTTGCCCGAGTATCCCCGATCCGAAGCTGCACGGTTTTCGCTTCAAGAAACTCCTCGAGACCGTAGCGCCCAAGTTCGCGCCCCTGCCCGGACTGCTTGACGCCCCCGAAGGGCAGTTCCGCATAGCCGTCCATCCAGGTGTTCGACCAGACCGTGCCGGCCTCGACGCGACGGGCAAAGTCGAGGCAGGTCGAGACGTCGCGGCTCCAGACGCCGGCCGACAATCCGTAGGAGGCCGAATTGGCCAGCGCGATCGCTTCATCTGCGGTCTTGAAGGTCAGCACCGAAAGAACGGGACCAAAGACTTCGTCCAACGCAATCGGCATATCCGGCGTGACGCCGGTGACGACGGTGGGCTGGTAGAATTGGCCATCCAGACCGTCGATGCGCAGGGCACCGCCACCCAGTGCGATCCCAGCACCGGATTTGGCCGCCTCCTGCACGTAGCCATCAATCTTGTCGAGGTGATCGGTCGAAATGATCGCACCAACCTGCGTCCGCGGGTCAAGCGGATCGCCGAACGGCACCTTGCGTGACAGGGCGACGACCTTTTCGACCAGCTCTTCGGCGACATCTTCATGCACGATGATGCGACTGCCCGAATTGCAGCATTCGCCCGCGTTGAAGTAGACGCCGAACGTGATGGCATCGGCGGCTTGGTCGAGGTCGGCATCGGGGAAGATGACCTGCGGGTTCTTGCCCCCCAGTTCGAGCGAGACCTTCTTCAGCGTGTCGCTGGCAGCGGCCACGATGCGCTTGCCCACGGCGGTGGACCCGGTGAAGGAAACCATGTCCACATCGCGATGCGTCGACAGCATCGCCCCCACGGGATCGCCATAGCCAAGGACGATGTTGACGACACCGGTGGGCAGGCCAGCCTCCACCAGCAATTCACCGAGGATGACCGTGCTCGATGGCGTCAGTTCCGAAGGCTTCACGACCGCCGTGCACCCCGCCGCCAGGGCGAAGGGCAATTTCTGGCTGACGATCAGAAACGGGAAGTTCCAGGGGCAGATGATGCCCGCAACCCCGATCGGCTCTTTCAGGACAAGGCCCAGCATGTCTGGTCCAAGCGAGTTGTGGCTTTCGCCGCTCATCGTGCGGGCCAGCGACGCCGCGTAGCGCCACAGGTCGATAGCGATCTCGATCTCGGCCTTGGCCTGGCTGATCGGCTTGCCGGATTCCAGCGTCTCGATCAGGGCGATCCGGTCAATATCACGCGCGATCAGGTCCGCCACTTTCAGAAGCAGCGTCGCCCGGTCCTGGCCGGAGGATCGCGACCAGTTTCCGTTGTCAAAGGCCCGGCGCGCCGCCGAGATCGCGGCTTCGGTTTCCGCCGTGCCGCCCTTGGCCGCGACACTGACCAGCACTTTATGCGCGGGCGAGTAGCGTTCGGAGGTCGCGCCATCGGCGCTATCCGTCCACGCGCCATCGATCAGATGCCGTCCCTTGAACGGGTCAGCAGGAAGTTGCGCTTGCGTGGCGGGGATCAGGGTCAGGTCGGTCATGTCTCAACGTCCGGAAAAATCTGGTTTGCGTTTCTCGGCAAAGGCAGCGGCGCCCTCGGTCTTGTCGTCCGTCGCGCCGATCATGCCGCCGCCCAACGCCTCGATCATCGCGGCGGCGTCTTCTCCGACACCGGCGTGGATCTGGTATTTCGCAACCTCATGCGCGCGGGGCGAGGCCTTGAGCAGGCCGTCTGCGATGGCCTGCGCCGTAGCCATCGGGTCATCCGAAACCTCGGCCAAGAAGCCCAGCGCAAGGGCGCGCTCCGCCGACAACCGCCTGCCGAACAGGGCCATCTCTTTCAGCACGGGTTCCGGCAAAAGACGGGCCAGCCGTTGCGTGCCGGACCAGCCGGGCACGATACCCACCTGCGCTTCGGGCAGGGCCAATGTCGCACCGGGTGCCATGACGCGGATATCGCAAGCGGTCGCCAGTTCCAGCCCGCCACCGAACGCATGGGCCTGGATCACGGCAATCGTCGGTTTCGACAGGCGCGCCAGCCGGTCGAACACCCGATGCCCCTCGCGCACCCAATGGCGGGCGAAATCGGTCGGCGACAACGCGGCCCAGGCCTTGATGTCCGCCCCGGCGCAGAACGCGCGCTCACCCGCGGAACACAGGAGGACGCCGCGCACCGACAGATCCCGTTCCAGCGTGGCGCAATGCGCCTCGAGCTGGTTCAGCATCTCGACCGTGAAGGCGTTCAGCTTGGCGGGGTTGTCGATCACGATCCGCGCGATCGGACCGTCAACCTGAAGATGGACGGCACTCATAGCGACAACCCCATCGGCGCATCGCGCAACAAGGACAGCGGCATGGTCGTGGCATCTTCGGCCACCACGACACGGCCCTCGCTGGCCGTGACGATATCGCGTCCGGGGTCGATGCCCGGCATGATCTCGGTCGCGACAAGGCCGGTTTCGCTCAGACGTATCACGCAACGTTCGGTGACATAAAGCACGTCCTGCCCCGTCCGCAGCGCGCGCTGGCCCGCGAAGGTCACGTGCTCCACCGCCTCGACCATCTTGGTGAACTTGCCGGGCTTTGCGACACGCAGCCCGTCGTCGGACAATTCAAGTTGCGCGCCCGCTTCGAAATAGCCCGAGAAGACGATCTTCCTGGCGTGGGCCGTGATATCGACGAATCCACCGCAGCCCGCCGTCAGGTAGGGCTTTTTCCCGAGCTTCGAGACATTGACGTTCCCCTCCACGTCCACCTCGAGGAAGGACAGGAAGGACATGTCAAAGCCGCCCCCCTGGAAATAGCTGAATTGGTTGGGGCTGGGTACGAAAGCATCCGCGTTCGACGCGCATCCGAACGCGAAACCGGTGAGCGGCATACCCCCGACGGCGCCCTGCTCGATGGCCCATGTCACTGCCTGTTCATGGCCCTCCTCCAAAAGGATGCGCGGCACCATGGCCGAGATGCCGAAGCCAAGATTGGCGGTCATTCCCCGCCGCAACTCCATCGCGGCACGCCGCGCGATGACCTTCTCGACGCCATGTTCGGCGAGGCTGAAACTTGCCCAGGGCCGCATGATCTCGCCCGAGATCGCGGGGTCGTACTCCGTCTCGGTCGTTTGTTTCTGGTCGGGCGCAACCACGATCAGATCGACAAGATGACCCGGCACATGCACGTCATGTGGCCGCAGGCTGCCCGCCGCGGTCACGCGTTTGACCTGCGCGATGACCAGGCCGCCGTGGTTGCGTGTGGCAATCGCCTGATCGAGCGCGCCGAGATATGCCCCTTCGTGTTCATAGGTCAGGTTGCCCGTTTCATCCGCCGTCGTAGCCCGGATGATCGCCACATCCGGCACGATGTTGGGAAAGTGCAGCCAAGTCTCGCCGCCGAACTCGACGCGCGCCACGATGGGGCGTGCGGCCGCGGTGTCATTCATGGCGCAGCCTTCGCGGATCGGATCGACAAAGGTTTCCAGCCCGACCTTGGTCAACACGCCGGGGCGGCGCGCGGCCACGTCGCGATGCATGTCGAACATGATGCCCGACGGCACGTTGTAGGCCGCAACGCGATCTTCGGTGACCATCTTCCAGATCTCGGGCATCGGCAGCGAAGACGGCCCGGACGGGTAGCTGCCCCCGATGATCGTGGACAGAAGACCATCCTTGGCAATGTGATCGACACCCTTGACCCCGTACATGTCGCCCGCGGCAATCGGGTGCAGCGTGGTCAGGTTGCGCGGATGCCCCTCGGCATCGAACCGGTCGCCGATGGCCTTGAGCATCGCGTCGGGACAGCCCAGCGCCGAGGATGAGGACACGGTGACAACCGCGTCGTCCGGAATGCGCGCGGCTGCATCTGACAGGCTGACCAGCTTGCCCATGCCTCAGACCCCCGCGTAATCGACGGACGTCCGCTGCCCGCTCTTGGCCGCTTTGGCCACGGCGGCGGCTACGGCCAGGGATTTCACACCATCGACCCCATCGGCAGAGGGCCGCCCCTTGCCGTTGGCCGCGTCATGGAAAAGGCCAAGGGATCGCGCATAAAGGTTGTGCGTCTCGAAGGGAATATCCTCTTCGCCCGCCTCGGTCCGCAGGGTGATTTCTCCAACGGGTCGCTGCGTCATGACGTTCTTCGCAACGATCGAGCCCTTGGTGCCATGCACCTCGAAGCCCGAACTGGTGAAGCGGTGGGTGAAACTTTCATGCGTCAGCACCTGCACACCGGACGGCATCGCCCAGACGGACATCACGCTGTCTTCCACGCCCTGCCCGAGGCCGCTTGCGGTTTGCATCGCCACGACCTCGGCCGGGTCCTCGCCCAGATGGAACCGGACGGTATCGGCGTCATGGACCGCGATATCGGGGATCACGCCGCCCCCTGCCTCGGGATTGTCGATGCGCCAGCCCTGCAGGTGCAGCGGCAGGTAGACGGCGTGGAACACCCGAACCGACAGAACATCGCCGATGCGGCCCGATTGCACGAGGTCCCGCATCGCCAGATGGCTGCCGGCGTTGCGCAGATGGTGGTTGGTGCCAAAGGTCAGGCCCGCATCCGCGGCAGCGCGCACCATCGCCGCCGCATCGGCCACCGTCATCGCCAGCGGCTTTTCACACAGCACGTGCTTGCCCGCCGCAATCGCGGCCATGGCCTGCGCGAAATGCTTTTCATTGGTGGTCGAGATGTAGACCGCGTCGATATCGCCATCGAGCAGCGCGTCCAGGTCGCTTACCCCCACGGGAATATCATGCTCGGCGGCGTAGCTTTCGGCGCGGTCGGTGCTGGAACTCAGGACAGAGGCCACCTCGCCGCCAGCGGCGCGAATTGCACCGATCATGTGTTCAGATGCGATTGTACTGGCACCGATCAAACCCCAGCGCATGGCGTCCTCCGTTCCGGGTTGCAAATTGGATCGTTCCAATTGAACCGTTTTCTGGATCGTTCCAAAAATATTGTCAAGCTGCGTGTTGATCTGCCGGCATCCACCTTCGGCTGGCCATGGCACAGACGTGTTCAGCCGCCTCCCTGCACGTCAGGCCACATACGCCCCGCATTTCGTCAGCCGCGCCTCGAAATCCGCGATACGGCCACGCGCCTCTTTCGAGGTGGAGACCATGCGGGCGATCAGCGCCTCGGCCAATGCGAAATAGGCAAGCAAGCTGGGCAAGGCCTGGGGGCCATCCATCTTGGGGGTCAGGACGATCTCGGCGCCGTCGGCCAAGGGCGACGAATAAAGATCCGTAATGGCAAGGATGCGTGCGCCGCGCGACTTCGCGATCTCATGGGCGCGAACGGCCTCGGCGGAATAGAACGAGTAGGAAATCGGCACCACCACATCGTTCGGCCCGGTCGCGGTCAAAGTGTCGGCGATCGCGCCAGGCTCGGCCGGGGTCGCGGCAAAATTGGCAAAGGCCATTCGGCCCGTATAGGACAGGTAATGCGCAATCGAATAGCAGCTGCGCACCCCGACGCAATGGATCTGCCGCGCCGACAGCAACAGGCTCGCTGCCTGGTCCACGCGCTCAACCGTCTCGGGATCGAACAGCGCACCGAGATTCGATTGCGCCGCCCCGGCCAAGGCATCGAACAGCGCACCCTTCTCGGTGTCCCGCAGGCGGGCGGCGCGGTCGGCATAGCTGTCCTCTCCACCGCGCAAAGCCTGTTGAAACGCCAGGCGGCAGGCTTCGTACCCATCAAAGCCCAAGGCCCGTGCAAGCCGGAACACCGTGTTCGGGTTCACATCAGCGAATTCGGCCAGGCCGCGCACGGAATGAAAGGCCATTTCTTCCGGGTGCTTCTGCGCCCATTTTGCCAACTCGGCCACGCGGGGTGACGCGCCCCTTGCGATCTCCGCCAGCGCGCGGCGCAACGTGTCCATCGATGTGTGGCTCTCCGTGACGGCTTGACTAGTCAAGCTCTATCCCTCCCGTTTCTGCGACTTGCCTCGCTGATGAAACAGTTGATTGCAGATCTTGACCTCAGGCAACCATTTGTTTCACTGTTCGCAGGTCTCGTGGCCCGATGGGCCGCGCAATCGACAGGGAGAGTACTCATGAAAAAGCACGTTCTCGGTGGCCTTGTGGCCATCGCCGGCGCGGTTGCGGCCGGTGGCGCTACGGCCCAGGAAACCTTCATCACCATCGGCACCGGTGGCGTGACCGGGGTTTACTACCCCACCGGCGGCGCGATCTGCCGCCTCGTGAACCGTGGCCGGTCCGAGCACGGCATCCGCTGCGGCGTCGAATCGACCGCAGGCTCGGTGTTCAACATCAACGCCATTCGCGGCGGTGAACTGGAATTCGGCGTGGCCCAGTCCGACTGGCAGTACCACGCGTTCAACGGCACCTCGCGCTTCGAAGAGCAGGGTCCGTTCGAAGAGCTTCGCGCCGTCTTCTCGGTGCACCCGGAGCCCTTCACGGTTGTCGCCCGCGCCGATGCCGGCATCGAGAACTTCGAAGACCTGCAGGGCATGCGTGTGAACGTCGGCAACCCCGGCTCGGGTCAGCGCGGCACGATGGAAGTGCTGATGGCCGAATTGGGCTGGACGATGGATGACTTCTCGGTCGCGTCCGAACTGCAAGCCGCCGAGCAGAGCCAGGCGCTGTGCGACAACAACATCGACGCGATGATCTACACCGTCGGCCACCCCTCCGGCTCGATCCAGGAAGCCACCACCGCCTGTGACAGCGTTCTGGTGAACGTCACCGGCGAAGCGGTCGACGCGCTGGTCGAAGCCAACCCGTTCTACCGCACCGCCACGATCCCCGGCGGCATGTATCGCGGCAATGACGAAGACACGACGACCTTCGGCGTCGGCGCAACTTTCGTCACCTCGGCGGACGTGCCCGAAGAGGTCGTCTACCAGGTCGTTCGCGCGATCTTCGAGGACATCGACCAGTTCCGGGGCCTGCACCCGGCCTTCGCCAACCTCGATCCGGCGGAAATGGCCAATGACGGCCTGTCGGCCCCGCTGCACCCGGGTGCCGAGCGTTACTATCGCGAAGCCGGCCTGATCGAATGATCTGCGGCAGCCTCGCCTGAGGGTATTGCCCGGAGCCGCACACGCGGCTCCGGGCTTTTTGTTTCGGAACGATCGACCGGCATCCTGGCCGGAAACCGGGGGAACGCGCATGACGAACGGCAACGAACAGCAACAGGCCGGTGGCCGCCAGTTCAGCGACGAAGAACTTCAGGATCTCGTCGCCTCCAGCGATAGCGGCGCGCGCGACCCGGATAATCGCGGTGTTGCGTTGCTGATCGCCGGTTTGGCGCTGGCCTGGTCGCTGTTCCAGCTCTGGATCGCGCAGCCGCAGCTTTGGTTCGCCGAGTATATCCCCGCGCTCAACTCGTCGCAGACGCGGCCGATCCACCTGACCTTCGCGATCGTTCTGGCGTTCCTCGCCTATCCGGCGTTCAAATCCTCCCCCCGCCACCGCATCCCGATTGCCGACTGGGTTCTTGCGATCGTTGGCGGTGGTTCGGCCTTCTACGTTTTTCTTTTCTCCGACACGCTGGCCCTGACCGCGCGCTCCGGCCTGCCGACGCAGACGCAGGTCATCATTGGCGCGATCGGCCTTCTGGTGCTGTTGGAGGCCAGCCGCCGCGCGCTTGGCCCGGCCCTGACGATCGTCGGCTCGATCTTCCTGCTTTATGCCTACATGGGCACCGGCTGGCTGATCCCCGAACTGATCGAGCATGAAGGTCTCAGCTTTACCGCGCTGATGAACGCTCAATGGCTGGATACCGCGGGCGTCTTCGGCATTCCGTTGGGCGTCTCAACAGCGTTTGTCTTCCTTTTCGTTCTTTTTGGCTCACTTCTCGACAAAGCAGGCGCGGGCAATTACTTCATCAAGCTCGCCTTCGCGGGCCTCGGCCACCTGCGCGGCGGCCCGGCCAAGGCGGCGGTTGTCGGCTCGGCCATGACGGGCCTGATCTCGGGCTCCTCCATCGCCAACGTGGTTACGACCGGCACCTTCACGATCCCGCTGATGAAACGTGTGGGTTTCACCAATGAACAGGCGGGCTCGGTCGAGGTGGCAAGCTCCGTGAACGGCCAGATCATGCCGCCCGTCATGGGCGCCGCGGCCTTCCTGATGGTCGAATTCATCGGCATTTCCTACGTCGAGGTCATCAAGCACGCCTTCATCCCGGCGGTGATTTCCTACATCGCGCTGGTCTACATCGTGCACCTCGAAGCCCTGAAAAAGGACATGCCTGCCTTGGGTGAGGCCAAGAGCTTCATCGGCATGCTGGTCAAGTTTTTCATCGGTTTCGCCGTCGCTGGCGCCGCCTTTACCGCGCTGATCTACGGCGTCGGAGCCTTGCGCGCCGTCGCCCCGGCGCTGGCCGGCCCGGTGATGATGGCGGTTCTGCTTGGCGTCTATGCCCTCCTCGTCGCTGTTGCAGCCCGCCGTCCAGACCTCGAAGTCGACGATCCGAACGATCCCGAGATCAAGCTGCCGACCGTGAAAGAGGTCTATGCCACGGGCCTGCACTACATCCTGCCCATCGTGGTGCTGGTCTGGTTCCTGATGGTCGAACGCCAGAGCCCGGCGAAGTCGGCCTTTTACGCAACCGCCCTCATGCTGCTGATCATCGTCACCCAGCGCCCGCTCAAGGCCATTTTCCGCGGGCAAGGCGGGCAGATGGTGTCCGAGTTCAAGGGCGGCCTTGCCGACCTGCTGGACGGGCTGATCGCGGGTGCACGCAACATGATCGGCATTGGCGTGGCCACGGCTGCCGCCGGTATCATCGTTGCGACGGTCACGAAAACACCCATCGGCACGGAACTGGCCGGGCTGGTGGAGCAGCTTTCCGGCGGCGTGCTGATCGTGATGCTGATGCTCGTCGGCCTGTTCTCGCTGATCCTCGGGATGGGGCTGCCGACCACGGCGAACTATATCGTGGTGTCGTCCCTGATGGCCTCGGTCGTGGTTTCGCTCGGTGCGCAAGAAGGACTGATCGTCCCGCTTATCGCGGCGCACCTCTTCGTCTTCTATTTCGGCATCATGGCCGACGTGACGCCACCCGTCGGGCTGGCGAGTTTCGCGGCCGCCGCCGTGTCGGGGGGCGATCCGATCCGGACGGGCTTTACCGCCTTCTTCTACAGCCTGCGGACCGTCGCGCTGCCGTTCCTGTTCATCTTCAACCCGACGCTGATCCTTTACGGCGTGGACCTGGGCACGACGGCGGGCATCCTTCAGGCCGTTTCGGTCTTCGTGATCGCGACCTTCGCCATGCTGCTCTTCGCGGCAGCGACCCAAGGCTATTTCCTGGCCCGGTCGCGCATCTACGAGAGCGCGGCGCTTTTGCTGGTGGCCTTTACCCTGTTCGTGCCGAATGTGTGGTTGAACATGGTGCAGCCGCCCTTCCGGGACGTGCCCCCCATCCAGTTCGAAGAAGCCCTCGCCGATGCGACGGAGGGCAGCCGCCTGCGGGTCGAGGTTGAAGGCCCCGATTTCGACACCGGGGAAACCACCTCGCTCACCCTGCCCATCGACATCGCAGCCGGAAGTGCGGCCGAGCGGCTGGACGCCACCGGCCTTCTGCTCTTTCCCGATGGCGAGGTGATGCGCCTCGATGAGCCGATGTTCGGAACCGACGCCGCCGAGGCGCTGGCCGATTTCGATTTCTACGCCGACGACCCGGTGACACTGGCCTCGGTCCTTGTGCCGCGTGACCGGATGCCGGCGCAGATCTTCTACATTCCTGCGTTGCTGCTGCTGGGTCTGGTGATCCTGTTGCAGCGGCGGCGCCAGACCAAACCGGCCTTCTGAAGGAGGGGCGCGCATGTATAAGAAAATCCTGTTGCCCGTGGACCTGTCCGCGGAACATTCATGGGCCAAGGCCCTGCCGACCGCGCTCCGCCTGGCCGGCCCGGAAGACGGCGTTCTGCATGTCGTGACGGTGGTTCCCGATTTCGGGATGTCGGTTGTCGGCACGTTTTTCGAGAAAGGCTACGAGGACAAGGCGCTCACCCATGTGGGCGAGGAACTTAAGGCTTGGGTGGCCCAGCATGTCCCGGCGGATGTCGAGGTGCACCCCCATGTCCTTCTGGGCCGCGTTTATGACGAGGTCATCTCGGCGGCGAACCGGCTCGACGTGGATGCCATCGTGCTGGCCTCCCATCGGCCTGAACTGAGTGACTACCTGATCGGCCCGAATGCGGCGCGCATCGTGCGCCATGCCAGGCAATCTGTTTTCGTGGTACGGGAGGGCTGACGCGATGGCCAACCATGTGTTCGGGCGCGGCTCCGGCGCATTGCCGACCGCGACACGGGGCGAAGGCTGCTACATCTATGACGAAGCGGGCCGCGCCTATCTGGATGGATCGGGCGGGGCCGCCGTGTCCTGCCTTGGCCATTCCGATGAGACCGTGCGCGCGGCGATCCATGCACAGCTTGACCAGATCGCCTTTGCCCATACCGGGTTCTTCACGTCCGAACCGGCCGAGGCCCTGGCCGACAAACTGATCGCCCATGCCCCCGACGGGATCGACCGTGTCTACCTGCTGTCCGGCGGGTCCGAAGCGGTCGAAGCCGCGATCAAGCTGGCGCGCCAATATGCATTGGAGATTGGCCAACCAGGCCGCCATCGCATCATCGCAAGGCGGCAAAGCTATCACGGCAACACGCTGGGGGCGCTTGCCGCAGGCGGCAACGCCTGGCGGCGCGAGAAATACGCCCCGCTCCTGATGGAGACGTATCACATCGATCCGTGCTTCGAGTATCACCACCGCCACGACGGGGAGAGCCTTGAGGATTACGGCCAGCGCGCGGCACAGGCCCTCGAGGATGAGATCCAGCGCCTCGGCCCCGAAACGGTGCTGGCCTTCATCGCCGAACCGGTCGTCGGCGCGACCGCTGGCGCCGTGCCTTCGGCGGGGGATTATTTCAAACATATCCGCGAGATCTGCGACCGGCACGGTGTGCTTCTGATCCTCGACGAGGTCATGTGCGGCATGGGGCGGACAGGCACCTTCTTCGCTTGCGAGCAGGACGGCGTCGCGCCCGATATCGTGACCATCGCCAAAGGCCTTGGCGCCGGCTATGCCCCGATCGGCGCGATGCTGTCCTCGGCGCGGATCTTCAACGCAATCGCCCAAGGGTCCGGCAGCTTCCAGCATGGCCACACCTATCATGGCCACCCGCTGGCCGCCGCCGCCGGGAACGCCGTGGTCAGCCGCATCCTCGACGACGGGCTGTTGCCGCAGGTGCGCGACCGCGGTGACGCCCTCGAAGCGGCCTTGCGGCAGCGGTTCGGCCAACACCCCCATGTTGGCGATATCCGCGGGCGCGGCCTGTTCCGTGGCATCGAACTGGTCGAGGATCGCGATACGAAACAGAGTTTCGATCCAAGCCGCAAACTGAACGCAAAGGTCAAGAAGGCCGCCATGGACGAAGGCCTGATCTGTTACCCGGCGGGCGGAACGGTGGATGGACGCGTCGGGGATCACGTCCTGCTCGCGCCGCCCTTCATCATCAGCGAGGATCAGATCGGAGAACTGGTCGACAAACTGTCCAATGCCCTCGATCGGGCGCTGGCCGCGTAGTCGACGAAACCCATCTGCCAGAGACACGCAGGGACATACCGATGAGTCGCCTCGACGAAACACGCGCGATCCTGCGTGACCTGATCGCCTTTCCGACCGTGTCGGCCGATCCGAATGTCGAGATCACGGTGTATCTCGCAGACCGCCTCTCGGCGCTCGGCGCGCATGTGGAGCTGGTGACAGATCGCACCGGCCACAAGGCCAGCCTGTTCGCGCGCCTGGGCTCCGAGGTTGCGGGCGGCCTGCTGCTCTCGGGTCATACGGACGTGGTTCCGGTGACCGACCAGGCCTGGTCCAGCGACCCCTTCACTTTGCGTGAAGAGGACGGCCTGCTCTACGGGCGGGGCACTTGCGACATGAAAGGCTTCGTTGCCGCCTGCCTCGCCCATGCCGGCAGCGTCGACCCGGATGATCTGGAAACCCCGCTCTATTTCGCCTTCACCTATGACGAAGAAGTGGGCTGCCTCGGCGCCCGCCAATTGGTGGACCACCTGAAGGGGCGCGACCTTCTTCCCAGGCTTGCGGTCATTGGCGAACCGACCGAGATGCGCGTGATCGAAGGGCACAAGGGCTGCTGCGAATACACCACCGTGTTTTCCGGCCTCGAAGGGCACGGCTCGGCGCCCGACCTGGGCGTGAACGCCATCGAGTTCGCGACGCGATACGCGGCGAAACTCCTTGAACTGCGCGAAGCGCTCAAGACGCGCGCGCCGACCTCCTGCCCGTTCGATCCGCCGTGGACGACCATTAACCTCGGCAGGCTGAGCGGCGGCACCGTCCACAACATCATCGCGAACCATGCCGAACTGGACTGGGAAATGCGCCCCGTCCAGGCCGAGGACGAAGCCTACGTGAAGGCCACGCTGACCGGCTTTGTGCAAACCGAGCTTCTGCCCGCCATGCGCGCCATCCATCCGGGCGCGACGATCGAAACAACGGTCATTGGCGAGGTGGCCGGTCTGGAACCGGACGAAGGCAACCGGACCCGGGATATCCTGCTGGAGCTGACCGGCGCCAACCGCGCCGAAACGGTGCCCTTCGGAACCGAGGCGGGCCTTTTCCAATCGCTCGGCATGGAAACCGTCGTCTGCGGCCCCGGCTCGATCGAGCAGGCCCACAAGGCGGATGAGTTCATCTCCCTCAGCCAGTTGCAGGCCTGCCTTGACCTGTTGGACCGCCTGGTGCCGCGCGCGACACGGTCAGCCTGAACGTGAAACTTTCATGACAGCGCGGATCTTAGCTTGTCCGCACTCAATAATTCGATAATTTCCGAATTATGGAAAATTTGATTCCCGACCGCCTAACGATTCTAGGCCATCCGCAGCGGCTGGCGATCTTTCGCCTATTGATGCGCCGTTACCCCGACCGGGTTTCGGCGGGTGAGATCGCCGAGGTGCTGGATATCAAGCCGAGCACGCTTTCGGGCTACCTTGCGTCGCTGGTCCACGCGGACTTGGTCACACAGGACCGGGTCAGCCGGTCACTGCTCTACGCCATCAACATGACAGAGGTACGAAAGACGCTCGATTACCTGGTGACGGATTGTTGCCGGGGACGGGCCGACCTCTGCCTGCCGCCACTTTCGCCCCCCGAGCCACAGGAGCCCGCCATGTCGGCCCGCAAATTTAACGTCCTGTTCATCTGCACGGGAAATTCAGCCCGTTCGATCTTTGCCGAAGCCCTACTCCGCGCCGAGGCGGGTGACCGGTTCAACGCCTACTCCGCCGGCACGAAACCCTATTCGGAACTGAACCCCTTCGCCTTGCAAGTTTTGGCCGACAAGGGCCACGACACCTCGGTTCTTCGGTCCAAGAACATCGCGGAGTTTCAGGGCGATGACGCGCCGGTGATGGATTTCGTCTTCACAGTCTGCAACCAGGCCGCGAACGAGGACTGTCCGGCTTGGAAGGGCCAACCCGTCAGCGCCCATTGGGGCATGACCGACCCGGTCACGGCCGAGGGCACCGACGCCCAGAAATCGCTGGCCTTCCAACAGGCCTATGGCGCGCTTCGCAACCGCATCCGCGCTTTCGCCGCCCTGCCGGTCGATGCACTGGACCGGATTTCGCTACAAAAAGCGGTGGACGATATCGGCCGCACGACCGAGGAGACCTCCGCATGACTGTCTACGCGCTCAACGGCCTCGGCCGGATCGGGAAGCTCGCCCTAAAGCCGCTGCTGGCCAGCGGTGCCGAGATTGCATGGATCAATGACGCCGTCGGCGACCCGGCCATGCATGCTCACCTGCTTGAGTTCGACACGGTGCATGGCCGGTGGGACGCGGCGTTTTCGCATGACGACAGCAGTGTCACGATCGACGGGAAACGCCTGCCCTTCATCGGCACGCGCGACCTCGGCGCACTGCCGCTCGACGGGGTGGATGTCGTCATCGATTGCACCGGCGTCTTCAAATCCGAGGCCAAGCTCGCCCCCTACTTCGAAGCCGGCGTGAAGAAGGTCGTCGTGTCCGCCCCGGTCAAGGACGGGCCGACAGCCAACATCGTCTACGGCGTCAATCACGACATCTACGACCCCGCACAGCACCACATCGTCACCGCCGCCAGTTGCACCACCAATTGCCTCGCGCCCGTGGTGAAGGTCATCCACGAAAATATCGGCATCAAGCACGGCTCGATCACCACGATCCACGACGTGACCAACACGCAAACCATCGTCGATCGGCCTGCAAAGGACCTGCGCCGCGCGCGTTCGGCGCTGAATTCCCTGATCCCCACCACAACCGGCAGCGCCACCGCGATCACGCTGATCTATCCCGAACTCAAGGGCCGCCTGAACGGCCATGCCGTGCGGGTGCCTCTGCTGAACGCGTCGATCACGGACTGCGTTTTCGAGGTCGAGCGCCACACCACCGTCGAAGAGGTGAACGCCTTGTTCGAAGCGGCTGCGACGGGGGAGTTGTCGGGGATCCTCGGCTACGAGGAACGGCCACTGGTCTCTGCTGACTACACGAATGATACCCGCTCTGGCATCGTCGACGCGCCCTCGACCATGGTGGTGAACGGCACTCAGGTGAAAATCTACGTCTGGTACGACAATGAAATGGGCTACGCGCATCGCCTCGTCGATGTCGCCCGCATGGTCGGGGCATCGCTGTGAGCGCACAGGCCAAGGACCGCCCCGAGGGTCTGTCGGCCTATATCGCCGTCACGGCCGCCTATTGGGCCTTCATGCTGACCGATGGCGCCTTGCGCATGCTGGTGCTGCTGCATTTCCACACGCTCGGCTTCAGCCCGATCCAACTCGCCTATCTTTTCGTGCTCTACGAGATCGCGGGGATGGTGACGAACCTGTCTGCCGGGTGGCTGGCGGCGCGGTTTGGCCTGACCTCGACCCTCTATGCAGGGCTTGGCATCCAGGTTGTCGCTTTGCTTGCGCTGGCGCAGCTCGATCCCGGTTGGGCGGTCACGCTCTCCGTCGCTTATGTCATGGTCGTCCAAGGCGCCTCCGGCGTGGCGAAGGACCTTGCGAAGATGTCCTCGAAATCCGCCGTCAAGCTTTTGGCGCCCAAGGAAGACGGCGGGCTGTTTCGCTGGGTCGCCGTTCTGACGGGCTCGAAGAACGCGGTCAAAGGTCTTGGGTTCCTGCTTGGTGCGGCGCTTCTGGCGACCATGGGCTTCGTCTGGGCGACCCTGGTCATGGCGGCTGTCCTTGCCGTGATCCTTGTCACCATCGCCGTGACCATGCCCAGTGGCCTGCCCAAGGGGCGCAAGGGCGCCAAGTTTTCCGAGGTGTTTTCCAAATCGGCCAACGTGAACTGGCTGAGCGCGGCGCGCGTGTTTCTTTTCGGCGCGCGGGATGTATGGTTCGTCGTCGGCATCCCGATCTATTTCTACGCCGTTCTCTCGGACGGCAGCGAAGAGCAGAACCGCGCGGCATTCTTCATGATCGGCACCTTCATGGCCGTCTGGATCATCCTCTATGGCATCGTGCAGGCAAATGCCCCGCGCGTCTTGCGGGCCAAGGACCGGTCGGAAAGCGCCTTGATCGGCGCGGCAAAAGCGTGGGCCTGGGGTTTGTTCCTCGTTCCGTTTGCCCTGAGCGCCGCAACATTGGCTTCGCCTGAGCCGCAGCCTTGGCTGACGGTCACGCTGGTTGCGGGGCTCTTGCTGTTCGGGGCGCTCTTCGCCGTGAACTCGGCGCTGCATTCCTACCTGATCCTCGTGTTCACGCGGGACGAACGAGTCACGATGGATGTCGGGTTCTACTACATGGCGAATGCCGGAGGGCGGCTGATCGGAACCGTTTTGTCGGGCCTGACCTATCAGGTCGGGGGGCTTGCACTGACCCTCGGCACCGCGGCGGGGATGGTCGCCTTGTCGGCCTTGACCGCGACGCGGCTGAAAGCGCCCGACAATGCTGAAGCCGTCGTGTGATCCCGCCACCGAGGATTCCAAGACGGCTTTGAATTGAATGCGGCCATCCATGTGGCGGACCGCGCAGAAATGAGCGCGCCTCATAATCATCCGTAGAAACATTCAATTCAACTCATGTTCAGCAGGCCCTATATAGCGGTTCAATCCAAGGATCGGACCGACGCCCATGTTGAACTTCTCCCTGCCCGACAGCCCCGTGCTTGCCCCCCTTCGTGCGCTTGCCGCCGAACGTATTCTGGTGCTCGACGGCGCGATGGGCACCATGATCCAGACGCTCAACATGACGGAAGAGGATTTTACCGGGAACGGTCACATCCATGGCCCCGGTTGCCGACACCACTACGACGCCGAGCATCCGCAGCAGGGCAACAACGACCTGTTGGTGCTGACCCAGCCACAGGCGGTCGAGGACATCCAGTTCGAGTTCGCCATGGCGGGTGCCGATATCCTGGAGACCAACACGTTTTCAGCCACGACCATCGCCCAGGCCGATTACGGAATGGAGGCGGCCGTGCACGACCTGAACGTCGCCGGTGCGCAGGTTGCGCGCCGCGCGGCGGATCGCGCCACGGCCCAGGATGGCCGCCCGCGCTTTGTCGCCGGGGCGGTCGGGCCGACGAACCGCACCGCATCGATCAGCCCGGACGTGAACGATCCGGGCTACCGGGCCGTGACCTTCGACGAGTTGCGGATCGCTTACGGGCAACAGATCGACGGGTTGATCGAGGGCGGCGCCGACCTGATCCTGATCGAGACGATCTTTGACACGCTGAACGCAAAGGCCGCGATCTTCGCCGCGCATGAGAGTTTCGCCCGCGCCGGGCGGCGTCTGCCCATCATGATCTCCGGCACGATCACCGACGCCTCCGGGCGGACATTGTCGGGCCAGACGCCGACCGCCTTCTGGCATTCGGTCGCCCATGCGAGGCCCTTCAGCGTCGGGCTGAATTGCGCGCTCGGGGCGGCGGCGATGCGCCCGCATATGGCCGAAATCGCCGCTGTGGCTACGACCCATACCTGCGCCTACCCCAATGCCGGGCTGCCGAATGCCTTTGGCGCCTATGACGAAAGCCCGGATCAAACCGCCGCGCAGGTCGCCGAGTTCGCCCGCGACGGGATCGTCAACGTGGTCGGCGGCTGCTGCGGGACCACACCCGATCATATTCGCGCCATCGCCGAGGCGGTGGTCCCCTTCGCCCCCAGAAAGGTGCCGGCATGACCGAGAGATACCTTCGCCTTTCGGGCCTCGAGCCCTTTGTCCTGACGCCGGACATTCCCTTCGTGAATATCGGCGAGCGCACGAACGTGACCGGCTCGGCCCGCTTCCGCAAACTGATCGTCAACCGCGACTATGCCGCAGCACTGGACGTCGCCCGCGACCAGGTCGAGAACGGCGCCCAGATCATCGACGTCAACATGGACGAGGGGCTGATCGACAGCAAACAGGCGATGATCGAGTTCCTGAACCTCATCGCCTCCGAGCCCGATATCGCCCGCGTGCCGATCATGATCGACAGCTCGAAGTGGGAGGTGATCGAGGCCGGCCTGCAATGCGTACAGGGCAAGCCGGTGGTGAACTCCATCAGCCTGAAAGAAGGCGAAGAGGCGTTCCGCCATCACGCCGGCCTGTGCATGGGCTATGGCGCAGCCGTCGTCGTGATGGCCTTTGACGAGGCCGGGCAGGCCGACACTTTCGAGCGCAAGACCGAGATCTGCGCCCGCGCCTATCGCATCCTCGTGGACGAGATGGGCTTTCCGCCCGAAGACATCATCTTCGACCCCAATGTCTTTGCTGTCGCCACCGGCATCGAGGACCACGACAACTACGGCGTCGATTTCATCGAGGCCACGCGCTGGATCCGGCAGAACCTGCCGCATGCCCACGTGTCGGGCGGTGTGTCGAACCTCTCGTTCAGCTTCCGCGGCAACGAACCGGTGCGCGAGGCGATGCACGCGGTCTTCCTCTACCACGCCATCAAGGCAGGCATGGACATGGGGATCGTCAACGCGGGACAGCTGGCGGTCTATGACCAGATCGACCCAGAGCTGCGCGAGGCCTGCGAGGACGTCGTCCTGAACCGTCAGCCCAAGGCAGGCGGCACGGCGACCGAAAACCTCCTCGACATTGCAGACCGCTTCAAGGGCGGCAAGCGCGAGGAAAAGGTGCGCGACCTCGCCTGGCGCGACTGGCCGGTGGAAAAGCGGCTGGAGCATGCGCTGGTCAACGGCATCACCGAATTCATCGAGGAAGACACCGAGGCCGCGCGTGCCGCTGCCGAGCGCCCCCTTCACGTCATCGAAGGCCCGCTGATGGCCGGGATGAACGTGGTGGGCGACCTCTTCGGTGCAGGCAAGATGTTCCTGCCGCAGGTGGTGAAATCGGCCCGCGTGATGAAACAGGCCGTCGCGGTTCTGCTCCCCTACATGGAAGAGGAACAGCGCCTGTCGGGCGGCGACGGACGTCAATCGGCGGGCAAGGTCCTGATGGCGACCGTCAAGGGCGACGTGCACGACATCGGCAAGAACATCGTCGGCGTCGTCCTTGCCTGCAACAACTACGAGATCGTGGACCTTGGCGTGATGGTCCCGCCGCAGAAGATCCTGCAGGTCGCCCGCGAAGAGAATGTGGATATCATCGGCCTCTCCGGCCTCATCACCCCGTCGCTTGACGAGATGGTGCACCTCGCCTCCGAGATGGAGCGCGAAGGTTTCGACATTCCGCTGCTGATCGGCGGCGCGACAACCTCGAAGGTGCACACGGCCGTCAAGATCGCGCCGCGCTACACGCGCGGGCAGACCGTCTATGTCACCGATGCCAGCCGCGCGGTCGGCGTTGTGGGAGCGCTGCTCAGCCCCACGCAAAAGGAGCAGTACGTTTCGGGTATCCAGGCGGAGTATGCCGAGGTCGCCGAGAAACACGAACGCGGCGAGCGCGCCAAGCAGCGGGTCCCGCTGGCCGCGGCACGGGCCAATGCGCTCAAGCTCGACTGGGATGCCTACGCACCGCAGGCCCCATCCTTTACCGGCACGCAGGTGGTCGAAGATTGGGACCTGGCCGAGATCGCCCGCTACATCGATTGGACGCCGTTTTTCCACACTTGGGAGATGCGCGGCGTCTATCCCAAGATCCTCGATGACGAGAAACAGGGCGAGGCCGCGCGCGCCCTTTTCGCCGATGCGCAGGACATGCTGAGCCGTATCATCGACGAACGCTGGTTCACGCCGCGCGCCGTGGTGGGGTTTTGGCCCGCCAACGCGGTCGGCGACGACATCCGCCTGTTTTCCGGCGCGGATCGGACCGAGCCGCTTGCCACCTTCCACACGCTGCGCCAGCAGACGGCCAAGCGTGGTGACCGCCGCAATCTGGCCTTGTCGGATTTCGTGGCGCCCGAAGGCAAGGGCGCAGATCACATCGGCGGGTTCGTCGTGACGGCAGGCCCCGAAGAGATCGAGATCGCCGAGCGGCTGGACAAAGCCAACGACAATTACGGCGCAATCCTCGTGAAGGCGCTGGCCGACCGGATCGCCGAAGCCATGGCCGAGATGCTGCACGAACGCGTGCGCCGCGAGTTCTGGGGCTACGCAGCGGAGGAGTCCTTCGACCCGCAGCAATTGATCGGCGAGCCTTATGATGGCATCCGTCCCGCGCCCGGCTATCCCGCGCAGCCCGACCACACCGAGAAGCGGACCCTGTTCCAGCTTCTCGACGCCGAGGAGGCAACCGGAGTGCGCCTGACCGAAAGCATGGCGATGTGGCCCGGTTCCTCGGTCTCGGGCCTCTATATCGGCCACCCCGACAGCTACTATTTCGGCGTTGGCAAGGTCGAACGCGACCAGGTCGAGGATTATGCGCGGCGTAAAGGGATTGACGTGGAGGAGGCCGAGCGCTGGCTTGCGCCGGTGCTGAACTACGTGCCTGGATCGGTGTCGGATCGCTCCGCCGCCTGATGGGTGCAACGATTTGAAAGACCGCGGGACGGGAAGTCTGCTTGCCTGGTCCTGGCGATGTGCCCCACGCTTGATAAGAGTTTGGAAGCTTGAAGCTGGACCTTCTCCTTCGTCACAACCACGCGCGGAATGTTCCCGTTCCACTGATCCGGTGGGCATAATATGGGATGCCCAAGACGAGAGGACACTCGATCGTGGTGTCTTTACCTGCAAATGCCTTCAAATTCGCAGCCTTGGTGGCGAAGTCGACCGCATAACGAGGGAAATTGCGGAGGGCAGGTCAACCATGTTGGCGTCTTTTCCGAGCCCGGCCTACTTGATCCCCATGCCTGATCAGGCGTATGAGCGGGCTCAAGGGCATGCCAGTTGCGCGAGCGTCTCGTAGCCCCAGGCCTGTGGACGTTCCAGTTGGAGCGTGACTGCCGCAGAAGCCGGCCGACATCTCAGCACAAATAGAACAGTCAAGGACAGTTCCTTTGCGTAAGTCGATTCTGGTAATCGTGAAAGGCCCGCCTTCCGACGACAAGGCAAAGGCCGGGCTTTTTCCCGTCACCATCCGGCAGTTCTGCACCATCTTCGAGACGGTGTACGTTTTCTCCATCAAGGATCAAAAGGGCGAGAAGGCCGAGACGCTCAACAATCTTGGCGACGCCATTTACATCAACCCACTCATGGCACCCGGCACGTTTCTTGGAGAAATGCCGGTCAACGCTGTCAATGCGCAGCTGATCGCCTCCGCTGTCGCCTCCTTCTGCAATGGGAAAGACATCGACCTTGTCCTGTCCCTGCAAAGCGCACCGGATTCCGGCAAGTTCGCCAAGCAGGTTGCCAACCGTCTGGGCCGTCCCTTTGGAAGCTGGGAGCATCTCACGTCCTACGAACGCAAGCACTTCATAGGACAGCGACGGAGGCTCAAGGATTTCTTCCGCAAAGCCGACGGGATAGCGGCTGTGTCCGAGCCAGTCCTTTCGCACATCCAAAGCAATTTCGGCGTGACCCTGAAGAACTCTGCCGCGATCCCTAACCCGGCCCCCGAAGATATCGAAAGCTCGGAGCCGGTAGACACCATTTCCTTCGAAACTTACCGAACAGGCGGGCCACTGATCGGCGCATGGACAAAATGGCGCAAGATCAAACGCTTGGATATTCTGATCGACGCTTTCTTAATGACACTGGAAAGGTTCCCAGATGCGCAGCTTTTGGTGGCTGGTCGCGTCATGCACGAACCGGGACCCAAGGCTCAGCATCCGAATATCCATTTCCTCGGACATCTTTCGCGCGACCAAATTCGTAGCCTGGCACATGCGGTCGATTTTTGTTGTGTGCCAAGTGATTATGAAACTTTCGGTCTGCCAATCGTCGAAGCGCTTGCAGCAGGAAAGCCGGTCGTGGCCACGAATTCGGACGGCCCGAGGAGTATCATGACCGAAGGCTTCCTTGGAGAGTTAACCCCCACGGGCGACTTGAACACTTTCGCAGACGCGATGCTGCAAACAGTTGAGCGGCTTCAGGACTACGACGCGCATGAGATACGACAGTTTGCGATTTCACGTTACGGGAAGCAGGCGCAGATTGACCGCTGGGCCGCGTTCTTCGACACGATGACCGGCTGAGTGCGTGACTGGTTCAAAGCTGTAGGCAGATTTTTGTAAGGGGGCTCGCGGACCCAAGAACAAGGCCTTGACCCAGCAGCGCCGGCAAGCCCGCAGCCTATCGAGCGCGACCGCAGGCGTCAGGCACCGTCTCTTCGCGCTTTCTCGAATTGCAGCATTTGTTCGGCGGCGATTTCCTTGTTCCGCTTCTTGCGGCGCCAGCGCAACAAGGGTTCGTTCCACCGCTTCTTGAATGTCTTTCTTCTGCCCCCCGAAGCCTCGATGTCGCTTTCCAGACCCTCCTGCGTTACGGGCGACGGCCAGACCACAAGACCAGTCCCGCTCCTGATCATGTCCTCGCTCAACTGTTTGTCGACCGGCATCAAGATCCTGCGGTAGCGTTGCACAAATCGCTCCGCTGCCGGTCGTGTCCAGAGGATGGCGTGCATTCGAATAGGAAAAAAATGCGCGACACAGATCTCGTGCCCGGCGAAAGCCGCAACACGGCTGGACATCTGATTGATGTTCAGCGCGCCGAGATGCACAACATCCCAATCCAGATCCATGCCATCGAGAGTTTGGACGATCCCCTCTAACAGTTGAGCGAGATTCTCCGGCACAAGAGCATCATCCTCGAAAATGATCGCATGATCTGCGTCGGACGACAGGAAGGCGTCGAGACTTGCAAGGTGGCTTTGATAACAAGCAACCTCCGATTTGAGCAGCGAGCGCCCTATCGTCGCTGCAGTGTCATTGTCGGAGTACGCGTCGAACGACGCCAGGTCCAGTTTTTGACCGTCACAGGCCTCGATGCGCTGCCAAGTCTTGAAACCGGCATCCCGGAGCCGGGCCTCCATCGCTGCCCGCCGTCTTTCGCTACGCAAAAGGTTAATGTAGAGAACGAGCGGTTCCTTCATCACAGCCGAGCGCCCTTAATCATACCGAATAGTTCCTTACTGCGGTGTCCAAGGCGTCGTTGGACCTTCTCATTCGTCGCGAAAACTCGGTTTCGCTCCCCAAGACCGGGTGAATCTCCACAAGACCCGCCAATCGGTCGTCAATCGGGGAAGCCTCATGAACGCCCAAAGCTCTCGGAAAACCCCTCGAAGCGTGCCCTTTCACACCGATGTATCGACGATCTGCAGTCTTGGAAAGAACCTCGAGATCGTCCCTTGGTCATGGGAGGCATCGAAGAACTCGCTCCATCTATCGAAGGAAACCCGTCGACCTGGCCTGATGGCCCTGTTTCGATCGCAACGCCCCAAACCATCTGCTTCACTTCTGGCGACTGCCGTCGAGAACAGCAGGCAAGTTAGATGCGGGTCAGAGACCTATACAAGGGTCAGATGCAACGCTTGCTGTCGGCGTTTGTCGGGTCATTTTCTCTGGGCGCGCGTCCGGACACGGTACGGACACGGGATTGGCGGCGCGACGCCGGGCGAACGGGCACAAGGTTAAGCCATTGTGATGATTTTAAATTTAGCTTCGAGGGCGTGCAACTGCCGTCGCTTGCCTGCGCCATCTATCTTCGTTTAACTCGCCACGGACCTAGAACGCGCGGCTCCAAAACTTGGCGATTTTGGCGCATACCGGCCGTCCATGATCGGAGCCCGCGCTGCGGCGCAGCCTCACCAGAACGGCCACTCCAACATCGCGCAGCGTTTTCGAAGAGTGGAGGTCCGAGTTGCGGGCTTTTCTGCATTTCGAGCGGCGACGACCAAGGTCTGCTTCACCGCGCTTTGCAGACTTCAAGCGCAGATCGCGGAATGAGTGTCCATTGAAGCTCCCAATGCCGTGGCTGGGCTTGCCAGTCCTTCCCGTCCTCCACTTCTTCTTCATTCTCGCGATTTCAGAAGCGGCTACAGTTGCAGGAGAACCATCAAACACCCTGGATGCCCAACGCTCCGGTAGCTTCGGCGCACACACATCCCACAGATCATGCCGCCGGCACTGACGTGCCGACATGATGCAGAAGCCACGTTTCCAACAGCTCCGGATCAGGAACGAGGCGACGCGCCATGCCGCCCGTGAACGCCTCGAAAGCGCCAAGGTTCAGTTGGTTGACGCCGACCAACACAGGCAGATCGAGCGCCAGCGCCTCGGCTATGACCGGGCGAAACCCACGCCCCTCTGCCTCGTGCTTGCCGAACTTGTTCACGATCAGACAGTCGCTTGCCGGCAAACGCGCCTGCACCAGACCAACGGCCGTTTCCAACGCCTGCGGGTCGAGACGGCACCCTTTCGAGGCCGCGCCGAGGCTTTGGGAAATGCGCAGTGTCGGGCCATCCGGCAACACGACCACGTCCATGTCACACGGCCCCGCATCCGCGCGCTCTATGTTCACCTGTGCGGTGCCAGCCGGCCGGAATCCGTTCAACACAAGACTGCGTGACACCCGTTGGAGAAGCAGGTCGATATCACCCCGGCCGGGGGCCATGGTGTAGGCTATGTTCACGCTGAGCCCTCGCTTGAACGGAATGGAAGGAATTCGACGAGCGCGCCTGTCGGAAGGCAATCCGCGTCAGACGGCAGGAACACCAGACCGTCCGAGGCCGAAAGCACCCGGACCTGGCCGGACCTGACGGGGCCGCGACAGTCGATCAGGTCGCGCCCCATGCCGTCATGACCAACCAGGCTGGCGGGTCGGACCTCGCACCGGCCGGGTTTGCGCTCGACAGGGTGCGACAGCACCACGAACCGTTTGCGCATGCCGGTATCGTTCAGGCCCGCCAGGCGCCGCAGGATCGCCTCGCCGAACAACGTCCAGGTGACGAAGGCGGATTGCGGGTTGCCCGGCAGCCCCAGCCAGGGGGCCCCGCCCAGCGCACCAAAGGTCACGGGCTTGCCCGGCTTCAGGGACACGCCGCTGAAATGGATCTTGCCGCCCGCCCGATGCAGCGCGGCGCGCAGGTGATCCTCCTCGCCGACGGACACGCCGCCCGTCGTCACGACGAGGTCGGATATCCGCGCGGCGTGCGCCAACGCATCCTCGATCCCGCCCGGCGCATCGGGCAGGACGTCGATGACGACGACCTCCACATCCGGGCGCTGCAGGGCAGCCTGAAGCATCGGAGTGTTGACGTCCCAGATGCGTGCCGCACCAAGCCCCCCCGCCCCGGGCCGCGCGACCTCGGACCCGGTCACGAGCAGCGCGACGCGGATCTTGCGCCGGACCTCCAGGTCGCCGAACCCGCTCGAAGCCGCGACGGCGATGTTGCGCGGCGTGATCCGCACGTTCCCGGCAAGTATTTCCGAACCTTCGGCGTACTCTTCGCCCCGAAAGCGGATGTTCTCGTGCCGTGTGGGGCGGCGCGAGACGACGATGACACCGGCATGGTGCGCCACTTCTTCTTGCATCATCACGCAGTCTGCACCGCCCGGCAGCGGCGCGCCGGTGAAGACGCGGGCGGCGCATCCCGGCGCAAGCGCCCCGTCGGCCGCTTCGCCTGCGGCACAGCGCATCGTAACCGGCAGGCGCCAGGGCCCCGGCCCGACGAGATCGCCCTGCCGCAGGGCGAAGCCATCCATGGCGGAGTGATCGAAGCGCGGCATATCCGAACGCGCGCGGATCGGTTCGGCCAGCACGCGCCCCACGGCATTGGCCAATGCCACGCGTTGGGTTCCGGTCACCCCCGAGATGCGTTCGCAGATACAGTCCAGCGCGTCATCGATGCTGACGGTCCCGGCCGAAGCCTCCGGCGCATCACACCCGCAAGCGGCAGGTTCGATCCGTTGAACAAAGGTCATGCCTCGCTTTCCTTTTCATCTTCGGGCCTAGGCAACGAACAGATCCTGCAAACCACGGCGACGGAGCATGGCCTGCCTGAGGGCAACGAGGTCTGCATCGGTCAGGCGGACGCGCGCCAGCGGCAGGAGTACGGCATTCTCGAGGATGAGATGCCGTCGCGTGACCCGAGCGAGATCGCGCAGCGCCTGCCGGAAAGATGATGACGCCATCGCTGCTGGCGCCGAGGCGGCGAGCAGGTCCAAAACGAACCCGAGACAGCCTTCGATCTCGCGGTGTTCACGCCCAAGTCTTCGGGCCAGACTCGGCAATTCATCTTCGGGTTCCGCGCGGTCAAGCAGCATGGGAAGGACGTCCAGATCCTCGTCGTTCAGCAAGGCGGGCAATTCGTGTGCCAGGTATTCCTGCATTTCCTCCAGGGCCTCTGTCTCTGGCCGCTCGGCATCCGCCAACCTGTCAAGCTCCGCGCACATCGCGCGCAGGCGCAGGTGATCTTCGGCAATGAAGTCGATGGGGTTCTGGAGCAATCGGATGCTCGTGGGTGTCCTGCCGTCACGACTACGGTGTTCAGTGATGTTGTGGTTCATGATCTGCCCTCCCGGGCGAGACGGACCTCAGGTCCGCGCCGGAAATCTCGGCGGACGTGACGAGGGTTTCGATGAACTCACGGGCCGCGCGGACCCAGGATGCCTTTTCCATCGCATCCGCGATTTTCTGCCTCACCGCGTCGAAGGGCAGAACCGCGCCCGTGGCCACCGCATCCATGCGGATGATGTGCCAGCCGTGCCGGGTCGGAACCGGGTCGGCGGTGATCTCGCCCTCGGGCAGGGTGCGCAGGGCGGCCTCGAATTCCGGCACTGTATCGCCGGGGTTCAACTGACCCAGTGCGCCGCCACTGGCCTTGGAAGTGCAGTCGCTCGCCTTTTCCGCCAGCCGGGCAAAGCCGCTAGGGTCGGCAAGGGCGCGCCCCGTCAGGTCCACGGCACGGGCATGGGCCGCGCGGCGCGCGGTCTCGTCGCGCGGATCGCAGGCGATGAGGATATGCGACACTTCCCACAGGGGTGGCGCACGGAAGCGGAGCGGGTCCCGCTCCCACTCGGCAAGGATCTTCGCCTCGGTCGGGGGCGTGACAGATACCACCTGATCGAGAAGGCCCCGGATCAGGGCCTCCTCCTCGGTCTCGATGCGGCCGGGGCCGAGTTCCTGAACACGCGCCTCGATCCCGCGGGCCCGCGCCTCCTGCAAGAGAAGTGTCCGCACCGCGATGGCATTGGCTGCCTTGCGCCAGGCCACGCCGGGTTTGCCACGGGGCGCGTCGTGGTTCTGGGCCTCGGCCGCGACCTGCGCGGAGGGCACCGTTTCACCATTGACGACGAGATCGGGAAAGAGCGCGGTCATCGGCCCTACTCCGCCGGGGTGGGCGTGGACTCGGGTGTCTTGGCCGACTGCGGCGGCCTTGCAACCATGTGCGCCGCGGGCAGCACGTTGCGCCGCTGCGACAGAGGCACCTGGCGGCGCGAGCGCACCACCTGGTAGCCCGTACGGCCGAAGAGGTATCGGAACGGCGCCGCGAAGCCCGACAGGATGTGCACCAATCGCGTGAAGGGGAAGACCGCGATGATCAGAAGGCCCAGCACGATGTGTAGCTTGAACACCAGCGCCACGTCGGCGATGTGGCCCGCCGCCGCGCCGTCGAAGGTGAAGATCCCCTGCGCCCAGGCCATGAACTTTGTCATCTCGTGCCCGTCGAGATGCCCGAGCGAGACAAAGATCGTCCCCAGGCCCAGCACCAGTTGGCCGATGAGCATCAGAAGGATGGAGTTGTCCCAGAAGCTGGAGGTCTTGGCGATCCTCGGATCGGTCCAGCGGCGATGAAACAGCAGGATACCCCCGATCAGCGCGGCGACCCCCGCGACCCCGCCCGCGACCACGGCCAGCAGCTGCTTGGCGCCGTGGCTGATGCCAATGGCGTCGAAGAACCAGATCGGCGTGAGCAGACCCACGAGATGGCCGAAGAAGATCACCAGAACCCCGACATGGAACAGGACCGAGCCGAGGATCAGCTGCTTGCGCCGCAAGAGCTGCGAGGACGAGGTCTTCCACGTGAAGGGGTCACGCTCGTAGCGGGCGATAGAGCCCAGGATGCCGACCGCCAGCGCGATGTAGGGCAAGGTTCCGAAAAGAAACTGGTTCATGACATCCTCCGTCATTCAGCCGCGTGCGAGGCGGGTTCGGGGGTGATTGGGGTCTCCATGCGCGAAAGCATGTCGCGCACCTGCGGGCAGCCAGCATTGGGATCGGGACCGAAACGGACCTCGGTTTCCTCCCAGACCTTGTCGAGCGCCTCGAGGTCGTCGGGGTCGACCTCGGGCTCTTCCAGGAGCTCGGCCACGGCGGCCTTGTCGGCCTTGGCGCCCGAAAGCTGCAACAGGGCGGCGAACACGGCACCATATCCGCTTTCCCGCCGGACAAGCCGGGCGTTCAGCGCTTCCAGGATATGGGCCGCGTCCGCCAAGGTATCCTGCGCCTCCGCGAAGGGTCGGGTGGCCAGGAATTCGAGCAAGACCGGAAGATGGTCCGGCAACTCGCTCGTTGCGGGCTCGTAGCCCGCATCCCGGTACATCTCGACCAAGCTGACCATCGCGCCCCCCCTGTCCCGGCTTTCGCCGTGGACATGTTCGAAGAGGTTGAGCGACAGAGTGCGCGACCGATCGAAAAGCGCGACATATGTCTCTTGCAGCGTGTAGATGTCACCGATGGAGAGCGTCTCGAGCAGCGGGCGCAGCGCCCGCCGCCCCGCCGCGGTGATCCGGCTGTCGGCGACGAGAACGCCACCGATCTCGGGCATGGCCCGTTGCAGCTCGGGCGTCGGGTAGCTCAGGATCAGCGAGAATGCCTTGAGGGTGCGGTCCATCATGATTTCATCGCCTCCGGCATGTTGAGGGGCCGCCTGGCCTTGCCGAAGAGCGAGGCCTTGGACGTTCCCGTGGAGCAGCCGTTGCCATCGGTGAAACCGCAGCCGCCCTTGAGGTCATAGGCTTCCTCGACCTGTTCGCGGTGCGTCGTCGGGATGACGAAGCGGTCCTCGTAATCGGCCAGCGCCATAACCTTGTACATGTCCTCGATCACCCGACCGCTCAGGCCCACGCGCGCCGCGATCGCCTCGTCGCGGACCCCCTCGATGGTCTTGGTGCGCATGTAGGCGCGCATCGCCATCATCCGTTCCAGCGCGTTGACCACCGGTTCCTCGTCGCCCGCCGTCAGCATGTTGGCGAGGTATTTCACCGGGATGCGCAGGTCGCGGACGTTGGGCATGGCGTTTTCCATACCGATCTTGCCCGCCTCGGCGGCGTTCTGGATCGGGCTGAGCGGCGGGATGTACCACACCATGGGCAGCGTCCGGTATTCGGGATGCAGCGGGAAGGCGACCTTCCACTCCATCGCCATCTTCCAGATCGGGCTTTCCTGCGCGGCCTTGATCCAGTCCTCGGGGATGCCGTCGGCGCGCGCCGTCTCGATCACCACCGGGTCACCGGGGTCGAGGAACACGTCGAGCTGCGCATCGTAGAGGTCGGTCGTCTTCTCGGCGCGCGCGGCTTCTTCGACCCGGTCGGCATCGTACAGCATCACGCCGAGATAACGGATGCGCCCGACGCAGGTTTCCGAGCAGACCGTCGGGTTGCCGCTTTCGATCCGGGGATAGCAGAGCGTGCACTTCTCCGACTTGCCCGTGGACCAGTTGTAATAGACCTTTTTGTAGGGGCAGCCCGAGACGCACATCCGCCAGCCGCGGCATTTCTCCTGGTCGATCAGGACGATACCGTCCTCTTCGCGCTTGTAGATCGCACCCGACGGGCACGACGCGGCGCAAGCCGGGTTCAGGCAGTGCTCGCACAGCCGGGGGAGATACATCATGAAGGTGTTCTCGTATTCCCCATAGATCTGCTTCTGCACCCCCTCGAAGTTGTAGTCGGCCGAGCGTTTGGAGAATTCGCCGCCCAGGATCTCCTCCCAGTTCGGGCCTTTCTCGATCTTCTCGATCCGCTCGCCGGTGATCTTGGAATAGGGGCGCGCCGTGGGGAACGCCTCCATCTCCGGGGCCGATTTCAGGTGATCGTGGTCGAAATCGAACGGCTCGTAGTAATCGTCGATCTCGGGCAGGTCGGGATTGGCGAAGATGTTGGAAAGAATCCGCCACTTGCTGCCCTGCTTGGGCTGAAGCTTGCCAGATTTCGTCCGTTCCCAGCCGCCGTTCCAGCGCGCCTGGTTTTCCCAGTCGGTCGGGTAGCCGGTGCCCGGCTTCGTCTCGACGTTGTTGAACCAGGCGTATTCGACACCGTCGCGCGTGGTCCACACGTTCTTGCAGGTGACAGAGCACGTGTGACACCCGATGCATTTATCGAGGTTCAGCACCATGCCGATTTGCGCACGAACTCTCATTCCGCTGCCTCCTTCTCGGTCGCGGGACGGTCGAGCCAGTCGACCTTCTGCATTTTCCGCACGATGACGAATTCGTCCCGGTTCGCGCCGACGGTTCCGTAATAGTTGAAGCCATAGGCCTGGTGGGCGTAGCCGCCGATCATGTGCGTGGGCTTAAGCGTGGCGCGGGTAACGGAGTTGTGGATGCCCCCGCGCTTGCCGGTCTTCTCGGAACCCGGTGTGTTCACGATCTTTTCCTGGGCGTGATACATGAAGGTCGTTCCGTCCTTCATGCGCTGGCTGACCACGGCCCGGGCCGTGAGCGCGCCGTTCACGTTGTAAAGCTCGACCCAGTCGTTATCGACGATCCCCGCCCTCGCCGCGTCGTTCTCGGAGATCCAGATCACCGGACCGCCGCGGTTGAGCGTCAGCATCAAGAGGTTGTCGGAATAGGTCGAGTGGATGCCCCATTTCTGGTGTGGAGTGATGAAGTTCAGCACCACGTGGGGGGCGTTGTCGCGGGCGTCGGTGTTGACCTCGGCGGTTATCGTTTTCAGATCGACCGGAGGCCGGTAGGACATGAAGCCCTCACCGAACGCCCGCATCCACAAGTGATCCTGATAGAGCTGTTGGCGTCCCGTGAGCGTCCGCCAGGGGATCAGTTCATGGACGTTGGTGTAGCCCGCGTTATAGCTGACCTTCTCGCTCTCGATGCCCGACCATGTGGGTGAGGAGATGATCTTGCGGGGCTGCGCCGCGATGTCGTGGAAGCGGATCTTCTGGTGATGCTCACCCTCGGCCAGATGCGCGTGCGCGCGGCCTGTGCCCTCGCTCAGCGCTTCCCAGGCCTTCACGGCAACATTGCCGTTGGTCTCGGGCGCCAGCATCAGGATGACCTCGCAGGCGTCGATCGCCGTCTCGATCTTGGGCCGTCCTTTCGCGGCTCCGTCCTGTTTCACACCGTTCAGCGCGGCAAGGCCGTCGATCTCCTCCTGCGTATTCCACGAGATGCCCTTGCCGCCGTTGCCGAGCTTGTCCATGAGCGGACCGAGCGCGGTGAAGCGGTCGTAGATCGCGGTATAATCCCGCTCGACCGGCACGAAGGCCGGTGCGGTCTTGCCCGGAATGAGGTCGCATTCGCCCTTCTTCCAGTCCCGCACCTGGTCCTGCGCGATCTCGGCCGGCATGTCGTGCAGTAGCGGCAGCGCGACGATGTCGGTCTCTACACCCAGGATTTCCGGCGCAACCTCCTGCACCTTCTTGGCGATGGCCTTGAAGATTTCGAAGTCGGACTTGCTCTCGTAGGCCGGGTCCACCGCCGCTTGCAGCGGGTGGATGAACGGGTGCATGTCCGACGTGTTCATGTCGTCCTTTTCGTACCAACTGGCCGTCGGCAGAACGATGTCGGCATAGACCGCCGTGGTGGACATACGGAAGTCGATGGTCACGAGTAGGTCGAGTTTGCCCTCGGGGGCCTTGTCGTGCCACCTGGCTTCCTTGGGCAGCGCCCTGCCCTCCTGCCCCAGGTCACGGCCCAGAACGCCGTGATCGGTGCCCAAGAGGTGCTTGAGGAAATATTCGTGCCCCTTGCCCGAGGACCCCAGCAGGTTCGAGCGCCATACGAACAGGTTTCGCGGCCAGTTCGCCGGATCGTCCGGGTCTTCGCAGGCCATCTCCAGCCTGCCGGCCTTCAGCTCCTGCGCGACATAGGCGGGGATCTCCATGCCTGCGGCCTTGGCGGCCTTCGCCACCTCCAGCGGGTTGGTCTTGAGCTGGGGGGCCGACGGCAACCAGCCCATGCGCTCGGCACGAATGTTGTAGTCGATCAGGCTGATGTCCCAATCGCCCTCGGGTGCCGTCGGAGACAGGATTTCCTGCGCCGTCAGCGTCTCGTAGCGCCATTGGTCGGTGTGGGCATACCACGCGCTGGTCGAGTTCATGTGCCGCGGCGGGCGGCCCCAGTCGAGCGCGAAGGCCAGGGGCGCCCAGCCCGTCTGCGGACGCAGCTTTTCCTGCCCCACGTAATGCGCCCAGCCGCCACCGGACTGCCCGACGCAGCCGCACATCACCAGCATGTTGATGACGCCGCGATAGTTCATGTCCATGTGGTACCAGTGGTTCATCGCCGCCCCGATGATGACCATGGCCTTGCCCTGGGTCTTCTCGGCGGTGTCGGCGAATTCACGGGCAACATGGGCGATCTTGTCGGCGGGAACGCCGGTGATCTTCTCGGCCCAGGCGGGGGTGCCCGGCACATCCTCGTCATAGGACCTGGCGACCCAATCGCCGCCCAGCCCCCGGTCGAGACCGTAGTTGGCACAAAACAGGTCGAAGACCGTGGCGACCAGCACCTCGCCCTCGACCGTCTGCACGCGCTTGACGGGCACGTTCTTGGTCAGGATGTCGGGGCGCGTGTCGCCGGTGGTGAAGGCCTCGGTCGCGGCCCCGCCGAAATAGGGGAAGTCGACGCCGCGGATGTCATCGTGATCATCGTCGAGGATCAGAGACATCTGGAGCCGGGCATCCTTGCCGTCGGCCTTTTCCTCCAGGTTCCACTCGCCCTTCTCGCCCCAGCGGTAGCCGATGGAACCGTTGGGCGAGGCAAGCGTACCGCTCTCCTCGTCGAAGGCCACGGTCTTCCACTCGGGGTTGTTGTCTTCGCCGAGCCTGTTGTCGAGATCGGCGGCACGCAGGAAACGGCCGGGCACGAGAGCGCCGTCCTTTTCCTCGAGCCGGACGAGCATCGGCATGTCGGAATACTTGCGGCAGTACTCCTCGAAATACTCGACCTGCCGGTCGATGTGGAACTCGCGCAGGATGACGTGGCCAAAGGCCATGGCGAGTGCGGCGTCGGTGCCCTGCTTCACGTTCAGCCAGACATCGGCGAACTTGGAGGCTTCCGAATAATCGGGGCAGATGACGGCAGACTTCGTGCCCTTGTAGCGCACCTCGGTGTAGAAATGCGCATCCGGCGTCCGCGTCTGCGGCACGTTCGAGCCCCAGAGCAACAGGTAGCTGGAATTGTACCAGTCAGCCGATTCCGGCACGTCCGTCTGTTCGCCCCAGGTCATCGGCGAGGCGGGCGGCAGGTCGCAATACCAATCATAGAAGGACATGCAGACGCCGCCCATCAGCGACAGGTAGCGCGAGCCCGCGGCGTAGCTGACCATCGACATGGCCGGGATCGGCGAGAAGCCGAAGATGCGGTCAGGCCCATAGGTCTTGGCGGTGTAGGCGTTGGCGGCGGCGGTGATCTCGGTCGCCTCGTCCCAGGTGGCGCGCACGAAACCGCCCGAGCCGCGCCTGGTCGTGTAGGAGGCGCGCAGGATCGGGTCGGTCTGGATCGCGGTCCAGGCCTCGATCGGCGATTTGGTCTGACGCATCTGGCGCCAAAGTTTCATCAGCCGGCCGCGGATCAGCGGGGTCTTCACCCGGTTCGCGGAATAGAGGTACCAGCTGTAGGAGGCGCCGCGCGCGCAGCCGCGGGGCTCGTGGTTGGGCAGGTCGGGGCGCGTGCGGGGGTAATCCGTCTGCTGCGTTTCCCAGGTGACGATACCGGACTTGACGTAGATCTTCCACGAACACGAGCCGGTGCAGTTCACCCCATGCGTCGAGCGGACGACCTTGTCGTGGCGCCAGCGGTTTCTGTAGGTGTCTTCCCAGGCGCGGTCCTCGTTCGTGACCTGACCGTGACCGTTTGAGAACGTCTCCAGCTTGTTCGACTGGAGGAAGTTCAATCTGTCGAGCAGGTGGCTCATCTCAAACTCTCCTTGAGGGGCTGCCGTGCGCGCCGCGGATCGGCTGCGGCGCGCAATGCGGTCAGGGGATCAGCAGGGCACCGGGGCGCCCTTGCGGGTGTAGTAGAACCAGGTCACGACCACGCAGAGCGCGTAGAAGCCGAGGAAGGCCCAGAGCGCCGCGTGGGGGCTGCCGGTCATGGCGATCGAAGTGCCGTAGCTTTTCGGGATGAAGAAGGCGCCATAGGCCGCGATGGCCGAGGTGAAGGCGATGATGGCAGCCGACTCACGCTCGATCGTGCGCTGCATCTGCGCCGCCTCCAGCTTGGGCATGAGGCGCGGGATTTCCTGCTTCATGATCGAGGGGATCATCTGGAAGGTCGACGCATTGCCCACGCCGGTCAGGAAGAAGAGCGCCATGAAGCAGGCGAAGAAGCCCCAGAAATTGCCATCCGCCGCCTCGGGCGTGGACGGCAGGAAGGCGATCACGCCATAGACCGCCGCGATCATGCCCAGGAACACCCAGAAGGTCACTCGGCCACCGCCGAACTTGTCGGACACCCAGCCGGTCGCCGAGCGGCTAAGCGCGCCGACGAGCGGGCCGAGGAAGGCGTATTTCAGCACGTCGACCTCGGGGAACTGGGTCCGCATCAGGAGCGGGAAGCCTGCGGCATAGCCGATGAACGACCCGAAGGTGCCGACATAGAGTACGCACATGATCCAGTTGTGGGAGCGTTTGAGGATCGACATCTGTTCGCCCACGCTGGCCTGCGCATCCGCGATATCGTTCATGCCGAACCAGGCGGCGATGGTGCCGACGACCAGGAAAGGCACCCAGATGAACCCCGCGTTCTGCAACCACAGCTGGCCGCCATCCGTCATCTGCTGCGGCTCACCGCCAAGGGCACCGAAGACGCCCATGGTGATCACCAGCGGCACGACGAACTGCATGACCGACACACCCAAATTGCCCAGGCCCGCATTCATCGCCAGCGCCTGGCCCTTTACCCTCTTGGGATAGAAATACGAGATGTTCGCCATGGAAGAGGCGAAGTTGCCACCGCCGAACCCGCACATCAGCGCGAGGATCAGGAAGGTGAAATAGCTCGTTTCGGGGTTCTGGATCGCGAAGCCGATGCCAAGCGCGGGCAGCAGCAGCGAAGCCGTGGAGATCGCCGTCCAGCGGCGTCCGCCGAAGACCGGGATCACGAAGCTGTAGACGATCCGCAGCGTAGCGCCCGAAAGGCCCGGCAGGGCCGCCAGCCAGAAGCGTTCTCCGACCGAGAAGTCGAAGCCGATGGCGGGCATCTTGGCCACGACAACCGACCACACCATCCAGACCGAGAAGGCCATGAGCAGGTTGGGAATCGAGATCCAGAGGTTGCGAGTTGCGATGGCCTTGCCCTTCTCGGCCCAGAACTGCGGGTCTTCGGGGCGCCAGTCGGTCAGCACGTGACCGCTGCGGCCTGAGGGGTGATCCGTAATCGCCATTTTCTCTTCCTTTCGGCGTGCACCAGCGTGCATTTTGCCAATCGGGTCGCGGAACGCGCCCGTTTGGGGGTGTTCCGGGCGGCTCCCCCCGCCCGGAACGTGATGTGCGATGACCTACTCGGCCGGTTGTTGTTCAGACCGCGGACCAAGCCGGGCCAGGGCTGATTTCAGGTCGTTCAGATCCTTGAATTTCGCGGTCACGGTCAGGCTGTCGCCCTTCTCCGCCAGCGCCACCTTCTCGGATCCCTCGAAGATCAGCGCGAGCTCGGCCTCGGCCTCTTTCCGGCGCGCTGCCTCGGCGGCGATCGCCTCGTCAACGGAGCTGAGGACGTATTCCTCGCCGAAGCCGCCTTCGGGTTCCTTCAGCCAGAAGTAGCAGACGATCCAGGACATCAGGGCGCCGGAGGCGATGATGAAGAAGAAGGTCGAGGCATCCACGAACATGAATATGAAGAGGTAGAAGACCGCACCGACGTTGCCGTAGGCCCCCGCCATGCCCGCGATCTGCCCCGTCACCCGGCGCTTGATCGAGGGGATGATGCCGAAGGTCGCGCCCTCGGCCCCCTGCACGAAGAACGAGCAGGCGATAGTGATCGCGATCGCGATGATCAGCGGCCAGAAGCTGTTCAGCAGGCCCATCAGCGCGAAGCCTATGGCGATGCCCAGCATATAGGCCAGCATCACGAAGCGGCGGTTGCCCATCCGGTCCGACACGAGCCCGCCCATGGGTCGCGCCACCAGATTGATGAAGGCGAAGGAGGCCGCGATCAGGCCCGCCGTCACCGGCGTCAGGCCCCAGGTTTCCTGGAAGAACATCGGCAACATCGACACCACGGCCAATTCCGCGCCGAAGTTGGCGAAATAGGTCGTGTTGAGCGCCGCGACCGAGCTGAACGGGTAGCGGTCATCCTCGGGCACGCCCTTTTTCAGGATGGGAAGGTTCGTGCGCAGCACCTGCCAGACCTGGTAGACCACCAGCGTGGCCACGGCGGCGTAGCAGATCGTGGCGACGAAGCCATCGATATAACCCATCATCTGCACCCGGTAGACGAGGATCGACAGGATCCCGATCAACGGCACGGTGAATACAACCAGAAGGGCCAGGTCCTTGTAGGTGGACACTTCCAGCGCCATGCCCTTGCGGGCCTTCTTGTGGGTGTCGGCGGACGGGCCATCGGTGATGGCGAACCAGTAGAAGACGCCGTAGGCCGCCATGATCACGCCCGACAGCGCGATGGCGTAGCGCCAGCCGTCATCGCCGCCGAACATGTGGAGCGCGATGGTCGGGATCGTCAGCGCGGCGGCGGCCGAGCCGAAATTGCCCCAACCAGCGTAGAAACCTTCGGCAAAGCCGATGTCGCGGGGCTTGAACCAGAGCGCGGTCATGTGGATGCCGACGACGAAGCCCGCACCGACCGAAGACATGACGAGGCGCGAGATGAAAAGCTGCATCGCCGTGTCACCGAAGGCGAAGAAGACCGTCGGCGCCGCCATGACCACCATCAGGATCGAAAAGACCCGCCTCGGTCCGTACCTGTCGAGCGCGATCCCCACGAGGATGCGCGCCGGAATGGTCAGCGCCACGTTGGCGATGGCGAACAGCTTGATGTCGTCGCGGGTCAGCCAGTCGTTCGCGGCCAGCATCGAGGATGCCAGCGGCGCCATGTTGAACCACACGTAGAAGGTGATGAAGAAGGCGATCCATGTCAGGTGAAGCGCGCGGATCGCGCGGTCCTGCACCCGGAAAAGGCTCGAGATTTTCATTGTACTTGCCCCCCGGGGTTACTCGGCGGCCTGCATCGAGGATGCGGCGACATGGGTGGGAACGATCAGGATCGGACATTTCGCGCGCCGCGCGAGGAAGGCCGAGACCGAGCCGAAGGTCATGTGGTCGAATTCCTCGACCAGCGCGTCGAGCTTGCGCGAGATTAACCCCAGCGGGCCGCCGTCGGCCTGGTGGCTGTGGCGCGCCATGACCAACAGGTCGGGCTGCCGTTCCTCGGTCGCGCGCAGTATCATCTTGCGTGCATCGCCCTCGGCGAGGATCACCATGGCCTCGAAGCCGGCCGCCATGAGTTCGGCGGCCGCCGCCTCGACGCCCGCCTTCTGGTCGCGGTACTGTTCCGAGAACAGTTCATCTGCCTCCGAGGTGGCGCTGCCGATGTCCTCGACCACCGACACCAGCGTCACCGCCGGCTTCAGCAGGCCGAACATCTCCGTGATTGCGTCGAGCGCAATTCGCGCGTTTCGCGAATGGTCGTACGCCAGCATGATTTCCATCTGTCCCTCCGGTGTTCTGCACCCGCCTTGGGGCGCACAGCGCGTTGGGACCGTCCTGCGCCCGCCGATGCGACAGAAACTTGATCTGGATCATGCTATCGATGAAAGTGTAGCAAAATAAATGACTTACCGAAAAACGTCACGATACGGGATCGCATTTCGCATTTGGTGCGCCCAAACACGCCTGCCCTGTTCTTGACTTTTTCCAGATTTATGCTTGATAAATATCAAGAGTAGGCCAGCGATGCGATTGGGTATGCCCGAAACCGATTTTCCAGGTGTCCGGAATCTCGAAATCTTCTCCGACATGGATGAGGAGAATTTCCAGAGCCTGATGCGCGGCAGCTACGTGCAGAATTTTCCGCCGCAAATCGACCTGATCACCGAGGGCGATCCCAGCGATTTCCTGCATATCGTGCTGTCGGGCTCGGTGGACCTTTTCGCCTCGTGGAGCGGGCGCGACTCGAGCCTTGCCACCGTGCGGCCCGTCGCGACCTTCATCCTGGCTGCGACGATCAAGGATGCCCCCTACCTGATGTCGGCCCGCACACTCGAAAAAAGCCGGATCGCCCTGATCCCCAGCCAGGACGTGCGCGCGATCTTCGACCGGGATTCGAACTTTGCACGCGCCATCGTGACCGAGCTGTCGCAATCCTATCGCCGCAAGGTCAAGGCGATGAAGGATCTGAAACTGCGCACCTCGCTCGAACGGCTGGCCAACTACCTGCTGCGCGAGCAGGGCCGCTCCGGGGGCGATCCCAGCTTCGACCTGCCCTTCGGCAAGGCGCGGCTCGCCTCGCTTCTGGGGATGACGCCCGAGAACCTCAGCCGCGCGTTCAAGAACCTGCAGGCCTATGGCGTCACTGCGGCGGGCAACCGCATCACCATCAACGACCAGGCCGATCTGGAAGATTTTGCAAGGCCAAGTCCCCTGATCGATGACGACAGGATCTGAGAAAGAACAGACCATACCCAAATCCACGCGCGGCGCTGCCGGCGGTCTTGCCGCCTCATATCCCGGCGTCTGGGATGCCTATGCCGCGCCCGGCAAGGCCACGTCCGAGGCCGCCATGCCGACCGTTCGCGAAAGGCGGCTGGTGAAACCGGCGCTGGCCATCAGTCCGCTCGGCCTGCCGCGTGCGGTGGCGGCAATGACTTGGATCGAAGACGTCTTGGGCTGACACCCTTACGGCAGGGGCCTTGCTCCGATGAGCAGCGGGTGAAGCCAAAGCAGGCCGAGAAAACCCAGTGCCGCCGCCGTCAGCCGCAGGGCTGCCGACCGCCCGCCCATCGCGTCGCGAAGGGAAACCGGCCCGCTCCGCGCGGCGGCGGTGATCGCCTCCCACCGCGCGCCAAGGTCGCGGCGCTTGCGCCGATCGACAAGCTTGCGCCCTGCAACAGCGAAGACCGCGAACGTGCCGAACAACAGCACATGCGCCAGATCACCATTGGCCAGAAGATGCGCCACCGACCAGAGCGCGAGCGCCAGGAGGATCGGGTGCCGCACCCACCGCAGGAGGCCCGGACGCGCCGGGTCGAAGGCTGCATCAGCGGCGCCGCCGAAGGACAGCGGGTTCGGTCGACCGAGGGAGACGGCAAGGATCAGACACGCGCTGGCCATCGCCCCCAGAACGACCCAGTTCTGCCAGGGCGCCCAGGCCCAGAGCGGCACATGAGGTGCGCGCCCGGCGGTCGCGATCAGCCAGGCCAGGACCGCAAGGGACAGCATGGAATAGGCGATGGCGAACCCGCGCCGCCCCAGTCGGTCGTCAAGCCAGGGTCGCAGCGGCGGACGGACCGGCAGGGAATGACTCAGGAAGAAGACGGCGAAGGCCACCGCAAATTCGAGCCACGCCATGACCTCAGGCCCCGCCCATGCCGCGCGGCCGCAACAGCAACGGGCCGTAGAGGATGCAGAACCCGCCGAAGGCGGCCATCCAGGCCACGCCGGATACCGCATGGAACGGCCCCGCAAGGCCCGGCGAGGCCCCCGCCGCGACCCGTGCCGCAACAGCGACCGCCAGCACCCAGTAGACGGCCACCGTGCCAGCATCGGCCGACAGCGGCCGGCCCGTATGCCCCAGGGTGGCCCGCGTCATCACCGCAAGCGTCATCAGCCCGACCGCGCCGCCCATCCACAGATGCTGCGCGCCCCCCATGCCGAGGGTGCCGGGCCGCAGGATCTCGAGCCCGAGGGCCAGCGCACCGAGCGGCACGAACAGGTAGCCCGCATGCAGAACCGCCACCAGGGGCTCGGTCAGCGTCGCAAGGCCGCGCCACCGGACAAGCCGCACCAGGTGCAGCGCCCCTGTGAAAAGGAGCAGCCAGCCGGTCGCCTGGGCGGACGGGAAAAAGGCCCAGCTCAGAAGGGTCACCAGAAGCACCAGCAAGACCGCCCGGTCCAGCCTTTGCATCGGCGGCGCAGGCAGCGCGGTGGTCCCGCCCTTCGCCAGCCAGTTGCGCGTGAAGGACGGGATGATCCGACCGCCGATAACGGCGATCATCATGATGGCCGCACCCAGCCCGATGCGCAGCCCCATGCCGGATGCGGCGTATCCGCCCCGCGCCGCCTCCCAATGAAACAGGGCATTGCCAAGCGTGAAGACCGCCAGCATGCCCAGAACGACCAGGTTGCGCCAGTTCCGCCCGGCCACGATCTCGCGGGCGAGCGCACCGGCCAGCACAACGGGAAAGGCGAGATCGACCAGCGCTGCGATGACGGGGGACACCTGCCCCGATGTTACGACGGCGAACCGCCCCGCCAGCCACAGCGCCACCAGACCGCCAAGGCGCCACCCCACGAGGGGAAGACGCCCCGTCCAGTTCGGAACCGCGGTCAGCAGAAACCCCGCGATGGCCGCGCCGAGATAGCCGAACAGAAACTCATGCGCATGCCACGACACCGGATCGAACGCCGTGGGCACGAGCACATGCCCGGCCAGCACCAAAAGCCACACCCCCATAGCAAGCGCGGCCCAGAGGGCTGAAACCAGAAAGAAGGGCCGGAACCCGAAGCTCAGCACCGCCGGACCTCTCCATCGCCGAACCTGCTCGATCGTGGTCTGGGTCATGTGCGCTCCGTTCGGGCGCGTTTCCGAACACCGGAAACGGAATTTGACGCATTGGCTAGCGGGCATTAATGCGTATTTCAAATACCAAATAAAAGGTGCGTCGATGCGGCTCACATCTTTCACCGATTACGGGCTTCGTGTCCTGATGAGACTCGCAGGCGACCCGAGTCGCGCCTTCAGCACGGCAGAGCTGGCGCGCGAATTCCAGGTCTCGCGCGCGCATCTGGCGAAAGTGGTCTCGAAGCTGGCAAACGGGGGCTGGGTATCAACCCGGCGCGGTGGGGGCGGCGGCCTCCAGCTTGCGCAACCGGCGGCCTCGATCCGGCTCGGAGAGGTCGTCGCGCAGCTGGAGACAAACCAGGCGCTGGTCGAGTGCTTCCAGGCATCTGGCAACACCTGCACGCTGACCCCCACATGCCGCCTCAAGGTCCGGCTCAAGGCTGCCAATGCGGCCTTCATCTCGGAACTGAATCGCGCAACGCTCGCCGACTGCCTATACTATCCCGACGGTGCGCGTACTCGTGGGTAAGACAGACTGGCGGCTGCATGACCGGCCATGCGATCTGGCTTGGCCGAGTTGGAGTTGGGGCGATGAGGTTTCGGGACGGAGCTTGCCAGTTTGCGCGAGCCGGAGGCGGTGGCGGTGGCGGTGGCGAGTCATCCGGGTCTTTTTGCGACCTGCGCCAACAAGGTCGGTGACCTTGCCAGCGCCC
>NZ_BAABHW010000005.1:0-286851 GCF_039542305.1 [Roseibacterium] beibuensis
CCGGGCCATCGGGCCAGATGATGCTTTCGACGTGTTTAAACGCCTCGGCTTCATCGTGCATGTAGGGTTTGCTCAGAACAGACATGGCGGTTTCCTCAACTCTATGAGTTAAATATAGGAATCCGCCTTGGGTTTGTCAAATATACAATCGCCTTTCTTTTTATCTGAGACGGCCGCGAGGTCAGTGCGCAGTGGCGCCCTGCCCCTTGTTATCCAGCGCGGCCTGGGCGGCGGCGGCCTCTTCGGCCTCCTCGTCCCAGTCGATGCCTTCCGGCTTGGCCGTCAAGGCCTGCTCCAGAACCTCCGAAACGTGACTGACGGGGATGATGGTCAGCCCCTCCTTCACGTTGTCGGGGATTTCTGGCAGGTCCTTTTCATTCTCTGCCGGGATCAGCACCGTGGTGATGCCCCCGCGAAGCGCGGCCAGCAGCTTTTCCTTCAACCCACCGATGGGCAGCACGTTGCCGCGCAGCGTGACCTCGCCGGTCATGGCGATGTCCTTTTTCACCGGGATCTGGGTCAGCACCGAGACGATGGAGGTCACCATCGCGATGCCGGCGCTCGGCCCGTCCTTGGGCGTGGCGCCCTCGGGGACGTGGACGTGGATATCCCACTTGTCCAGACGCGGCGGCTTCACCCCGATGGACGGCGCGATGGACCGTACGTAGCTGGCGGCGGCGTCGATCGATTCCTTCATCACGTCGCCCAGCTTGCCGGTGGTCTTCATCCGGCCCTTGCCCGGCAGGCGCAACGCCTCGATCGACAACAGGTCCCCGCCGACGCTGGTCCAGGCCAGCCCGGTCACGACACCGATCTGGTCCGCTTCTTCGGCGAGGCCGAACTTGAAGCGGCGCACGCCAAGGAAATCCTCGAGATTGGCGGGGGTGACGGTCACCGTCTCCTCCTCCTTCTTCAGGATCTTGGTCAGCGCCTTGCGGCAGATCTTGGCGATCTCGCGTTCGAGGTTCCGGACGCCGGCTTCACGCGTGTAGTAGCGGATCGCGTCGGTCAGCGCGGCCTCGGTCAGCTCGAATTCCTTGGACTTCAGGCCGTGATCCTTCACCTGCTTGGGGATCAGGTGGCGGATCGCGATCTCGCGCTTTTCGTCCTCGGTGTAGCCGGCCAGCGGGATGATCTCCATCCGGTCCAGAAGCGGCCCGGGCATGTTATAGGAGTTCGCCGTGGTCAGGAACATCACGTTCGACAGGTCGTATTCCACCTCGAGATAGTGGTCGACGAAGGTCGAGTTCTGTTCGGGGTCCAGCACCTCGAGCATAGCCGAGGCCGGGTCGCCCCGGAAATCCTGGCCCATCTTGTCGATCTCATCGAGCAGGATCAGCGGGTTCGTCGTCTTGGCCTTTTTCAAAGCCTGGATGATCTTGCCCGGCATCGAGCCGATATAGGTCCGGCGGTGGCCACGGATCTCGGATTCGTCACGCACGCCGCCAAGGCTGATGCGGATGAATTCGCGCCCCGTGGCCTTGGCGACCGATTTGCCAAGCGACGTCTTGCCTACGCCCGGCGGGCCGACGAGGCACATGATCGGCCCCTTCAGCTTTTTCGAGCGCTGTTGCACGGCAAGGTATTCGACGATGCGTTCCTTGACCTTTTCCAGCCCGTAGTGATCGGCGTCGAGAATGTCCTGCGCCCGGCCAAGGTCTTTCTTCACGCGCGACTTGACGCCCCACGGGATGGACAGCATCCAGTCGAGGTAGTTGCGTACGACGGTGGCCTCGGCCGACATGGGCGACATGTTCTTGAGCTTCTTCAGCTCGGCCTCGGCCTTTTCGCGCGCCTCTTTCGACAGCTTGGTGGCGGCGACCTTTTCTTCGAGTTCGGCCACTTCGCCGCCCTCTTCGCCGTCGCCCAGCTCGCGCTGGATCGCCTTCATCTGTTCGTTGAGGTAGTATTCGCGCTGCGTGCGCTCCATCTGCGATTTCACGCGCGTCTTGATCTTCTTTTCGACCTGCAGGACCGACATTTCGCCCTGCATCAGGCCAAAGACCTTCTCCAGCCGTTCGGCCACGTCCAGCGTTTCCAGAAGATCCTGCTTCTGGTCCACCTCGATGCCGAGGTGACCGGCCACGAGGTCGGCCAGCATCTCGGGGTCCTGCGCCTCGGCGACGGAGGCCAGCGCATCCTCGGGGACGTTCTTCTTGACCTTGGCGTATTTCTCGAATTCCCCGGAAACCGACCGGGTCAGCGCCGCGACCGAGGTCGGATCGCCCAGGCGTTCCTCAAGCTCGATCACGCGGGCTTCGAAGTAATCGTCGGTGGCGGTGAATTCCTCGATGCGCACGCGCTTCTGGCCTTCGACCAGCACCTTCACGGTGCCATCGGGCAGTTTGAGCAGTTGCAGCACGTTGGCGAGCACACCGGCGCGGTAGATCGCATCGGGCGTGGGGTCGTCCACCGCCGGGTCGATCTGGCTCGACAGGAGGATCTGCTTGTCGTCCTGCATCACCTCTTCCAGCGCGCGGACGGATTTCTCGCGGCCGACGAAGAGCGGCACGATCATGTGGGGGAACACCACGATGTCGCGCAGAGGAAGGACGGGATAGGTCGAGTTCTGGTCTGGCATGTTGCCTTCCTTGGTTCTTGGCAAGGGGGCCCGGCCCTGACTTGGCAGCAGCCCCGGCCCCTTCCGGGTAAGGATGTCATAACTTGGGGCGCGCGCAGGTGTGTTTCAAGCGGTCCAAAGCGCCGGTTTGCCCGTCAGCATGCTCTGCCACCGCCCGCCGCGCAAGGGAGGGATAGCGGTTTTGCACGGCGCGCACACAAAATGCTGTGGAAAGCGGCCGCGACGGCCATCCTTTGGCCGAAAGGCCCGGTCCAAGCCAGGGATCGGCGCGCGCACGAGACGAAACGCTCACACACCCGGCGCGACAGGCCACGTGCGCCAAGGACCCTCACGCCCCGAATAGCCCAACAGCCTTAAGACAAATCAAGGCTCTGAAATCGTTGCGCGCGCAACATTTTGCATGTGTCCGCAATTGTGTGCGAGGGTATGATGCGATCTTGAAACCTGGCCCTATTCGGGGCCGTGCCTGGCCTGCCCGGGGCCGGTGGGGCCATGACCTGCCCCAATCGCGCCTATACCGGCGCAACGGCAAGCTACACAGGCATGCGACTTTGCAGCCCGCAAGTGCTGTCGACCAAGACAACGGGGGTGCCATCCATCGTCCTGCGGCATCCCGAGGGCGCGGGTCTATGCCGCCGCGCAGCCCATCTTCACCTTCTGCCTGAGCCAGATGCAGGGGTATCGGCTGATATCTCGACGCCGACAGCAGTTGCGACACGACGCTTTTGATCAACGCCGCGGACGGGTCGTGGCATTTCAACAATGACTGCGGCGATGGCATCAGCCGGGCGGCCCATGCCGATACCGAGGCTGGCTACGGCTCCGTCGTGCGCCATCGCCCTCGGCCCGCAGAGCGTGGAACTCGGCCTCCCACGCGTCGAAGCGCCCCTCCGAGATGGCGGCGCGCATGCTCGCCATCAGCTCCTGGTAGTAATGCAGGTTGTGCCATGTCAGGAGCATCGAGCTGATGATCTCTCCTGCGCGGAAGACATGGTGCAGGTAGGCCCGCGAATACCCGGTGCAGGCAGGGCATGTGCAGGCCTCGTCCAGCGGGCGCGGATCATCGGCATGGCGCGCGTTCTTGATGTTGACGACGCCGCGGCGGGTAAAGGCCTGCCCCGTCCGCCCCGACCGTGACGGCAGGACGCAATCCATCATGTCGATCCCGCGCTTGACCGCGCCCACGATGTCGTCGGGCTTGCCCACTCCCATCAGGTAGCGCGGCTTGTCTGTGGGCAGCATCTCGGGCGCGTAGTCGAGGCAGCCGAACATCGCCTCCTGCCCCTCGCCCACGGCAAGGCCGCCCACGGCATAGCCGTCGAAGCCGATCTCCTTCAGCGCCTCGGCACTTTCTTCGCGCAGGTCCTGTTCCAGGCCACCCTGCTGGATACCGAAGAGCGCGTGTCCGGGCCGATCGCCAAAGGCTTCTTTTGAGCGCTCCGCCCAGCGCATCGACAGGCGCATGGACTGCACGATGCGGTCACGATCGGCGGGCAGCGCGGGGCATTCGTCGAAACACATCACGATATCGGAGCCCAGAAGCCTCTGGATCTCCATCGAGCGTTCCGGGCTGAGCATGTGTTTTGAGCCGTCGATATGGGAGCGGAAGGTCACCCCCTCTTCGGTCAGCTTGCGCAGATCGGCGAGGCTCATCACCTGGAAACCGCCCGAGTCCGTCAGGATCGGGCCGGACCAGTTCATGAACCTGTGCAAGCCCCCCAGCGCCGCGATGCGTTCAGCGGTCGGGCGCAGCATCAGATGATAGGTGTTGCCCAGCAGGATGTCGGCGCCGGTGGCCGCGACGCTTTCGGGCATCATCGCCTTGACGGTCGCCGCCGTGCCCACGGGCATGAAGGCCGGTGTGCGGATCTGGCCACGGGGCGTATCGATCACGCCGGTGCGGGCACGCCCGTCGGTGGCCTTGAGGGTGAAGGAGAAACGCTCTGTCATGGCCGCTCTGTGGCGTATCGGACCGCGCTTGCCAAGCCCTGCCCTAGTGTTCCAGCACGAGCGCCGCGACGCCGCCCGGGTCGGCGATCCGCCGCACCGGGAAGCGCGCCGCCCAGTCGCGCGCCTGCCCCGCCGCCTGCCCGATCAGCGGATCTCTTTCCGGCAGCATCCGGGAAAAGCGCCAATCCCCGTCGCCGGAGAGACCCGCGCGTGGCGCCACAAGGGCCGCGAATACCGCCTCTCCATCCGGCAGCCGCAGATCCTCGGCCTCTGGCCCGGCCCACGGGTCGCGCAACAAGCGCAGCAGGGACACGGGCCGCGCCGGGACGTCTCCCGACAGGCCCGGCGGCCGGTACGGGTTCACGCCGTCCCGAACCGCGCGCAGGCCGACAAGGTCCGAGGGGATGGGCACCTGCCGATAGATTCTTTCGCTGGCAAGCACGGGAAGCCCTGCGGCGTCGGCGAGATACGCCCCGAAACTCAGGCACCCCGCGCCGCCGCCATTCCAGGGGTCTTCCAGCAGACCGTAGCGCCGGGCGCGCTCGGAGGTTGCGAACCCTGCCAGCCGTTGGCGCATCGCGTGGCAGTCGGTGCTCTCCACCTCGACGGCCAGCACCGCGCCACGCCCCGTGGCGAAGGCCCTGTCCTGCGCCGCCGGGAAATCGGCCTCGGGCACCATCCCGCCGGTATCGTAAGTCGCCAAGACCGCCGACAGGCCCCAGCCCTGCGCCATCAGGCGCAGCGCCCGGCGGTCCCTGTCCCCGCTATGCGATGTCACGCCCTGACGGCCATCGCACTGCCATGCCACCGCGAGGTGCCCGATCCAGGCCGGGGACATCGCCACCGCCACCGGGTTCGACAGAAGCCGCACGAGACTTTGCCGCGCGAGGTCCGGGCCGCGCATGTCGAAGGGCACGCGCGGCGGAAGGTACGCCAGGATGACGTAATCGCGCGACGGGTCGAGCGTGATACGGTTCAGGAAACTGGGCCAAACCGCCTCTTCGAAGGGCGCAAGGGTCAGGTCGGTGGCATCGCGTGCCACGGCCGGCGTGCCGTGCATCCCGCTGGCTACGGCACGGGCGTCATGGCCTGCCTCGGGGCCAGCCGGCCCCATCGCGCATCCTGATAATGACAGGGCCAACAGCCCGGAGATCACAGCGCGCCGGGTTGCCCGTCTTGTCCTGTTGCGCCGCATGTGCCCCCGTGCTTTTGTCGCGCCGAACCCGCCTTCGACCCTGACGAGCGATTCCGCCCCCGCCAAGCCATCGACATGTCGCACGGCCCGCACACCGCGCCCGCCGTGGCCGAGGCACAACGCCCCTGCAAAGGACACCGCATGACCGAGAGTGACACGCCCCTTCGACTTGGATGGGAAGAATGGGTCGCCCTTCCCGGCCTCGGCCTGCCCGCGCTGAAGGCCAAGGTCGATACCGGCGCGCGGACCTCGGCCCTTCATGCCTTCGATATCGAAACCTTCGGCTCCATCAACCGTCCCAAGGTGCGCTTCGCCGTGCATCCCGTCCCCGGCCGCACCGACCTGACCATCGCCTGCTCGGCCGCCATCAAGGACCGGCGCGAGGTGACAAGCTCCAACGGCGAGGCGGAACTGCGCTACGTGATCGAGACGGACCTTGCCGTCGGTGGCACCTCGACCCCGATCGAGGTGACGCTTACCGACCGGGGGACGATGGCCTACCGGATGTTGCTGGGACGGCAGGCGATCCAGTCCGACTGGGTCGTCGCGCCGGCCGAAAGCTTCTGCCAGGAAAAGCTGAGCTACGACATCTACAGCACGGCCCGCGTGAAACAGGCCGCGCCGAAGCGCGCACTCCGCATCGCCGTCCTCAGCCGCGAGGACAATTACTCGACCCGCCGCCTTGTCGCCGAGGGCGAGGAACGCGGCCATACGATCGAGGTGATCGACACGACGCGCTGCTACATGGCGATCAATGCGCTGGCCCCCGAAATCCACTACGACGGCGCCCGCCTGCCCCGCTACGACGCGGTCATTCCTCGCATCGGGGCCAGCGTCACCTCCTACGGGACCGCCGTTCTGCGCCAGTTCGAGACCATCGGCACCTATTGCGTGAACGGGTCGGCCGGGATCACCGCCAGCCGTGACAAGCTGCATGCCCACCAGTTGCTGGCGCGCCACAAGATCGGCATGCCGCAGACCGCCTTCGCCGCCTCGCCCAAGGATACCGACAATATCATCGGGCTGGTTGGCAGCGGACCGCTGATCATCAAGCTGCTGGAATCGACACAAGGAAAAGGCGTCGTGCTGGCGGAAACCAAGAAGGCCGCGCAATCGGTGATCGACGCCTTTCGCGGGCTGAAGGCGAATTTCCTTGTCCAGAGTTTCGTGAAGGAAGCCGCCGGAGAGGATATCCGCTGCCTCGTGGTCGACGGAAAGGTCGTCGCCGCCATGAAACGCACCGCGGGCGGCGACGATTTCCGCTCGAACCTGCATCGCGGCGGCAAGGCAAGCGCCGTGCGGATCACCAAGGCCGAGCGCGAGGCGGCGTTGAAATCGGCCAAGCTGTTCGGGCTCGGCCTCGCCGGGGTTGACCTGCTGCGCTCGGAAGACGGGCCGAAACTGCTTGAGGTGAACTCTTCCCCCGGCCTGCAAGGCATCGAGGAAGCGACGGGCAAGAACGTCGCGGCCCATCTGTTCGACGCGATCGAAAAACATGTACGGCCACGGCCCGTGCGCAAACGGCGGGGCGCCTAACCCTTTGCCCTTCGCCGCATTCAAACGCGTCTCGCGCGGGTTTACGCCCCCGGAGATACTCCTTATATAAATGGTCGGATACTCAATGAGGCACAGAGCATGAGCGACCAGCAAGAGCATCTCGAAGGCACGCCGCTGATCAAGCCGTCGTCGACGGATCATCCTCTCTACGACCAGGTCGTCGAGGCCTGCCGCTCGGTCTATGACCCGGAGATTCCGGTGAACATCTATGACCTCGGCCTCATCTACACGATCGACATCTCGCCCGAGAACGAGGTTCACGTGACCATGACGCTGACCGCCCCGGGCTGCCCGGTGGCCGGCGACATGCCCGGCTGGCTGGCCGACTCGATCGAACCGCTCGATGGCGTCAAACAAGTCGATGTCGAGATCACCTGGGATCCGCCCTGGGGTATGGACATGATGTCCGACGAGGCCCGCCTCGAACTGGGCTTCATGTAAACAGCGGAAAACCTTAGTCTTTCAGCGCCCCGCCAAGACTGGACGGGGCGTTTCTTGCACGCCATGATCGGGTCGGAAGACGGAGGTGCGCCACGCGTGCCGCGACGGAGGACCTTGATCCAGACATGGCCGCACAGACCTTCGCCGCGCTGTTTCTCGCCCACGTGATCGCCGACTACCTCGCGCAGACGACATGGCTAGTCGAGAACAAGCGCCGCCCCCTCGCCCTCGGCGCACATATCACTTTGGTTTTCCTTGCCATGCTGCTGACAACATGGACGTTTTCGCCATGGTTCCTGGCGCTGACCGGGGCACATCTGCTGATCGATATTCTCAAGACCTTTGGCCTGCCCAATGGGCTGCCGGCCTATATCGCGGACCAGGTGCTGCATCTTACCTCGATCGTCGGGGTGACGCTGCTTGCCCCCGGCCTTTGGGCCGAAAGCCCGCTCTCGGACACTTCAACCTTGCCCATTATCTACCTGGTATTGGCCGGAATCATCTTCGCAGCGCGGGGCGGGCAATATGCCGTTCTGACCCTTGTCGCGCGCGAGGCGCCGCCCTCCCACGAAGGTATTGTGCTGGGCTGGATGGAACGCGCGGCCTTTTGCGTCGTGCTTTTGATGGGGCTGCCGGGTCTTGTTCTGCCGGTCATCGGCATCAAGATGATCTACGCCTGGCGCAGTTGGGCAGAGCGCAATTCCGAGGCGCGGCGGCGCCTTGTCCTTGGGACCCTCGTCAGTTTCGCCTGGGGGCTTGGCACCGCGATCCCCCTGGCCATGCTTGCGCCTACCCTTCTCGCCGGTTGAGCGGCGCGGCCACAGCCCCTACATTAGGCGTGACACGCGCAGGAGATTTCCGATGTTCTCTATTCCCGGCAAGCAGGCCGTCACCCTTACCCCGTCCGCGACCAGGCAGATCGCGAAGCTCATGGCGCAGGGGGGCACGAAGGGGCTGCGCATCGGCATCAAGAAAGGCGGATGCGCGGGCATGGAATACACCATGGATTACGTGACCGAGATCGACCCCAATGACGAGGTGGTCGAACAGGATGGCGCGCGGGTGATGATCGCCCCCATGGCGCAGATGTTCCTGTTCGGGACCGAGATCGACTACGAGGTGTCGTTGCTGGAGGCGTCCTTCAGGTTCCGCAACCCGAACGTGACCGACGCCTGCGGCTGCGGCGAGTCGATCAAGTTCAAGGAGCTTGACGAATTGGAAGCCGCCCGCCCCGCCACGCAAGGCGACTGACTTGGCCGTCGGCCGGGCCGATTTCGACCACGCGGTCGAGTTGTTCTTGGGCCTTGGCGACATCACCACGCGAAAGATGATGGGCGGGTTGTGCCTGTATCACGCGGGCACGATCTTCGCGATCCTGATGAGCGACGGCTCGCTCTGGCTGAAGGGCGCAGGCGAGATGGCCGACGTTCTGGAGGCCGAGGGCTGCACGCGCTGGACCTACCAGCGCGAGGGGAAAGCGCCGACGCAGATGCCGTATTGGTCGATGCCGGACGCGGCGCTGGACGATCCCGATCTTGCCTGCGACTGGGCGCGCCGCGCGCTGGCGCACCTATAGACCTGACAAACGCGGCGCACCGCCCCCCAAGTCACCCTTTTGCCTGCAAATGGACGTAGGTCTCGTTGTAGCGCCGCGAGAGATGCTCTCCGGCAAGGATCACGTCGCTCGACCCGATCGGAGCGACATTCGTGTCATGGTTGGGGTTGAAGAACAGCGGCACCGAGATCCGCTCGTCCGGGCCGCCAACGACGCGATGAAGCGTGGCGCGCACGCGCCCGCCGGTCCACATCTCCAGCATTTCGCCGAAATTCACCACGAAGGTCCCCGGCTCGGCCTGCACGCCCAGCCACGAGCCGTCGCGCATCTCGACCTCCAGTCCCGGCTGACCGTCTGTCGCCAGCAGCGTGACACAGCCATAGTCGGTATGGGCGGCGATGCCGAAATCCTTGTCGCCCGCCCAACCGGGCCGCGCCGGATAGTAATTGCCGCGCAAAAGCGCCATGGGGCGCGAGAACTTGTCCGCGAAATAGGCGCCATCCTCGCCGATGGCCCGCGCGATCCCCGACAGCAGGTCCAGCGCGACGCCGCGCGCGGCCTCGAAATACCCCTCGACCTCGGCCCGGAAGCCGTCGGGCGCAGCCGGCCATCGGTTCGGGGCGTAGAACTGCATGCTGGTCAGCGGATCGCCCTCGGGCAGCGTGATGCCGCAGTCGAACACCTCCTTGTAATCCGGGTTCGCGGTCGGATCGACCTGCTCGGATCGCGAGGCGCCCCAGCCCCGGTTCGAGCCGGTGGCGGCCATGTCGACACCGGCCTTCTCGGCCTCGGGCAGGTGAAAGAAGGCGCGGTAGGTCTCGATCACCCGCGACACGCGCTCGGGCGTCAGCGCCGTGTTTTCCAGCGTGAGAAACCCGGTCTCGAAAGCCCCTTCGCGCACCTGCGCCATGGCCTCGGCCTCCCCGCGCGCCAGTGCCGCCGCGTCGATTTTCGGGATCATCGTATCCTTCCCCTGCCTCATGGCCGCCTTGACCACTTGGCGCTTCCTTGCCATCCCAAGGGGACAAAGGACAAGGAGTGAGTGGCATGCGCGTCAAGCTGGCGGCTGGAAACTGGAAGATGAACGGCACCCGCGCGGCGTTGGCCGAGGTGGACACGCTGGTGGCCGAACATGGCGCGGCCTCTGTCGAGGTGCTGCTTTGCCCGCCCGCGACGCTGCTTGGCGCGATGGCCGAGCGGATCGGCGAGGCGCAGATCGCCGTCGGCGGCCAGACCTGCCATCCCGAAGCCTCGGGCGCGCATACCGGCGACATCTCGGCCGAGATGCTGGCCGATGCGGGCGCGACCTATGTCATCCTCGGCCATTCCGAACGCCGCGCCGACCATGGCGAGAGCAACGACATGGTCCGGGCGCAGGCCCGCGCCGCGCTGGCGGCCGGTCTGAAATGCGTCATCTGCGTGGGCGAGACCGAGGCCGAGCGCGATGCCGCCAACACGCTCGACATCATCTCGGGGCAATTGGCCGGGTCGATCCCCGACCTGTCGACCGGCGAAAGCCTTGTCGTGGCCTACGAACCCGTCTGGGCCATCGGCACCGGCCGCACGCCGACGCTGGACCAGATCGGCGAGGTGCATGACTACATCCGGGCCGAGTTGGAGCGCCGTTTCGGCACCGGCGTCGGGCGCTCGGTCCGCCTGCTCTATGGCGGGTCGGTGAAACCCTCGAACGCGGCTGACATCTTTGCCGTCTCGAATGTCGACGGTGCGCTGGTCGGGGGCGCCTCGCTGAAGGCTGCGGATTTCGGCGGGATCATCGACGCGCTGGAACAGGCCTGAGCCAAGGTACAGTCCAACGAAAAGGGCCGCCCGCTTTCGTCGCGGGCGGCTCTTCCTGTTTTTGCCGGCTCACTCGGTCGCGGGGACGAACCGTTCCGTCGCGATCCGGATGATGCCCTGGTAGCCCTCGGAATACTGCACCACCGACAGCATGTAGCGGCCCGGATCGAGGCGGACGGCCAATTGGCTGTTGAGCGTCCCGTTCGCATCATCGTTGAAGGCGATCTCGCGCCCCAGATCATCGAACAGCGCGATCATCGGGTCGCTGTCGGTCACCTCGACCGCGTCGATCAGGAGCATCCCGCGCGATGGCATCTCGAAGGCGAACCATTCCGCGTTGCGGCCAGACACCTGTGTATCGCGCACCGCGCGCGGCGGCAGCGGCCCCATGTCGACGACGGGCCAGGAGCCGTCCATCGGCGGCGCGGCCTCGCCCGACGCATAAAGCTCGTTGAGCGCGGCCTGCTGGTCGTAACGCATCACACGCACGGTCACCGGCAGGTCCGGGTTGGAGAGCGCCCGCATCCCGATGCAATAGTCGCCCGCCGGCAGCGGCTCGGTGAAATCGATCCGGCTGTTGAGGCTCTGGTAATCGTCGTTCTCGGCCAGAAGCGTCCCCTGCCCGTCGAAGATGTAGATATAGGGATCGGCGCTGGGGTTCTCGGCCCGGATCGTCAGGGGCTCCGGCGCGCCGAGCGTGAAGCGGTAATAGGGAACGCCGCTGATCGTGTTGGTCGCCTCGGCCCCGCCCTGGTCCAGAACGGGCGCAAGCGGTCCGGCCCCCAGCATTGTCGCGGGCGTATCGGGAAGGCACGGGTCGATGCCTACGAAAATCGGGCCATCCGGCGGGAAGACATCGCCACCGCCGACGAACCCGCCCGAGAGGCCCTGGGTGATCGCGGCATGCTCCAACTGGCCGACAGCGACATCCGCGACCAGGCCGGCACCGCCGAAACCGCGCGTCGCAAGGCAATACTCGCCCGGCTGAAGCAGGGTTTCCGCGCGCGAGGCCAGCCCCCCGCCCGAGTCGTCATCGGTCACCACCAGGGCCCCCGAGGCGTCGTAAAGCTCGATCACCGAGTCGCCGCCGGGCGCGGGTTGCGCCTCCACCCGGATCTCCATCGGCTGGCTGAGAGAGAACAGGGCCACGGCATTGCCGCCCGAGGGGACATCTTGCCCCGTCAACACGAGAGCGCCCGTCGCGGCAGCGATATCGGATTGCTCCGGCGACCCGCCGATCCAGGTGCCCCCCGCACCGATGCCGCCGCACTCGACGCCCTGAGCCATCACGGGCGCACCGGCAAAGGCCAGAATGGCCCCGGCTGCGGCAGCGCTCAAATTCAATTTCATCGCAAGTCCTCCAATGAGCCGGGGCGTGGTCAGTCCACCGGCCCAGGGAGCCTAACAAGGGCCGCCGCGCCAGCGCCAGAAAAAGCGGCGCGGCGCTGCGGGGAATTTTCTACCTTTGATGACGCAGCTTTGCCCGGCGAACGGATCGGGTCAGAGGTTTTCGCCGCGGATCGACTCGCACACCGCGTCCGTCACCTCTTGCGTAGTGGCGCTGCCGCCCACATCCGGCGTCAGGACGCCATCGGCGCAGACCTTTTCGACGGCCCGCATCAGGCGCGCGGCGGCCTCCGCCTCGCCCAGGTGCTCCAGCATCTGGCTCGCCGTCCAGAAGGTCGCCACCGGGTTGGCGATGCCCTTGCCGGTGATGTCGAAGGCCGAGCCATGGATCGGCTCGAACATGGACGGGTTGCGGCGTTCGGGGTCGATGTTTCCGGTGGGCGCGACGCCAAGGCTGCCCGCCAGCGCCCCGGCGAGGTCGGACAGGATGTCGGCATGCAGGTTGGTCGCCACGATCGTGTCGAGGCTTTGCGGGTTCTTCACCATGCGCACGGTCATGGCATCGACCAGCATCTTGTCCCATGTCACGTCCGGGAAGTCCTTGCTGACCTCGGCCGCGATTTCATCCCACATCACCATGCCGAAGCGCTGAGCGTTCGATTTCGTGACCACGGTCAAAAGCTTGCGGGGGCGGCTTTGGGCCAGGGCAAAGGCAAAGCGCATGATCCGCTCGACGCCGGTGCGGGTGAAGATCGACACCTCGGTCGCCACTTCCTCGGGCTGGCCCTGGTGCGCGCGGCCGCCAACGCCGGAATACTCGCCTTCGGAGTTTTCGCGCACGATCACCCAGTCGAGGTCACCGGGACCGACACCGGCCAGCGGTGAGGTGATACCGGGCAGGATCTTGGTGGGGCGCACATTGGCGTATTGGTCGAAGCCCTGGCAGATCGGCAGGCGCAGACCCCACAGCGTGACGTGGTCGGGCACATCCGGCGCGCCGACGGCCCCGAAGAAGATCGCGTCGAATTCCTTGATCTGGTCGCGGCCATCCTCGGGCATCAGCGCGCCTTCACGCTTGTAGCGCTCCGACCCCCAGTCGAACTCGGTGACGTCCAACTCGAACCCGCCATCGCGCCGCGCCAGGGCCTCCAGCGCCTGAAGGCCTGCGGCAATCACCTCGGGGCCGATACCGTCGGCGGGAATGGCTGCGATCTTGTAGGTTTTCATCTTGAGGGTCCTTGCTGAAGGCGCGGAACAGTTTGCGATGATCGCAACGCCGCGCGCGTCATCTTGCGCGGGACATGTCGCAACTCTGCCCTGCAACGGCAATATCCGCTCGATCATATAAAAATTTGATATTATTAGGGCGTATGGACCTACGCCAACTCAGGTGCCTGATCGCCGTCGCCGACACGCTGCATTTCGGCCGCGCGGCGCAGAAGATGGATATGCTGCCCGCCTCGTTCGGACGGCAGATCAAGCTGCTTGAAGACAGCCTCGGCAGCCGCCTGCTGGTGCGCACAACGCGCCATGTCTCGCTGACCGAGGCCGGGCGCAGTTTCGTCGAGGGCGCGCGCGATATCGTGGCGCGCGCCGACCGACTGGAAGCGGCCTTTCGCGCCGAGGAGCAGGATCGACGGGCCGTTTTGCGCATCGGGGCGATTGACAGCGCGGCGGCGGGCATGCTGCCGCAACTGCTGCCGCATCTGCGCCGCGCCCATCCCGAGATCGAGGTCGAGATCTTCGAACAGAAGACCATCCGGCTTTTGCCGCGTCTTCTGTCGGGCCGACTGGACATCGCCCTCGTCCGCCCGCCCGAGAGCCGCGATCCCCGCCTGCGGTTTCGCACGCTGTTCCATGAAACCGCCGTCGTCGCGGTGCCCGAGGGGCACAGGCTGGCCAAACATGACGCCGTCACGGTGGGCGACATGGCCGACGAGCCGTTGATCGTGCCCGACCGGCGGTCGCGCCCGCACAGCCATGACCTGACGATGAAACTGTTTCTCGAAGCCGGCTACAGCGCGCGCGTGGTCCAGATCGCCGAGGAAAAACAGACGATTGTCAGCCTCGTCGGCACCGGTGTAGGTCTTGCCATCGTGCCGAAATGGGCATCCCGGCTGGCTGTCGATGGCGTTGCGTTCGTGCCGCTGACGCTGCCGTCCGACACGGTACGGGACAAGCTGTCGCTATCGGCCGTCTGGCTGCGGGATACCCGCCACCCCGCCCGGAGCGCATTTCTCGACGTGCTTGAAGCACAGTTGGTCGAACTGGCCGAAACCGCGTAGGTTTATACAAGAATCCATGTATTCTCACTTTCCGCATCGCTCCAGTTTTTACCTTGAGCGAGGCACCGCGTGCTCTATACCATCATCGCAATGCGCCTCAGCAGGGTGCATGCCGCGAGAGACAGGGCTTGAGGCCCGGCGGCAAAGAACAGTGGAGGATTACATGAAAACGAACGCATTTGCGAAATTCACCGTCGTTGCGACGGCGACGGCCCTGACGACGGGCATGGCCTTTGCCGAAGCGCACGCGGACCGCGAAGGTTGGCCGGAAAGCTTTACCGTCGGTACGGCGTCGCAGGGCGGCACCTACTTCGCCTACGGCTCGGGCTGGGCAAACCTGGTCGCAGAAGAGCTGGGCCTTTCGGGCAGCGGCGAAGTCACCGGTGGCCCCATGCAGAACATGGCGCTGGTGCATACCGGCGAAGCGCAGTTCGGCATGACGACCATGGGCCCGGCGGCTGAATCGCTGGCCGGCACCAACCCGATCGCGCCCGGTCTGCAGATGACCAACGCCTGCGCGATGTTCCCGATGTACCAGACGCCGTTCTCGATCACGGCACTTTCGTCGTCCGGTATCACCTCGGTGTCGGAAATCCCCGAGGGCGCACGCATCGGCTTTGGCCCGGCAGGCTCGACCTCGGACACCTACTTCCCGCGCATGATGGAAGAGCTGGGCGTCGTTTTCGAGCGCCGCAACGGCGGCTGGTCGGACCTTGGCGGCCAGTTGCAGGACGGCCTGCTTGACGTCATCGCCTTCGCCGCCGGCGTGCCGGTTCCGGCCGTGTCGCAGCTTGAAGTGCAGACCGACATCAACATCATCGAGTTCACCGAGGAAGAGCAGGCGCAGATCCTCGAAGCCTTCCCGGTGTCGCAATTCGACATCGCCCCCTCGACCTACACCACGCTGGAAGAACCGGCGCGCTCGGTGTCGATGTGGAACTTCGCGATCGCCAATTGCGACCTACCGGAAAGCTTTGTCTACGCCGTCGTGGACATCGTCATGTCGGATAACGAGCGCATGGTGAACGTGCACCGTGCCGCCGCCTCGACCCTGCCCGAGAACTGGGATCGCAACACGGTCATGATGTGGCACCCCGGTGCGGCCCGCTGGTTCGAAGAGAATGCCGGCGCCGACATTCCCGATGACATGATCCACGGCGACATGTAAAACGTCCGGACCGGGTGCAACGGCCCGTCCGGTCCGATACGAAAAACGGCCGCGTCCAACACTGGGCGCGGCCTCTTTACAAGCTCCGAAGCACAGGGGCATGACGACCGAAACTCGGGTCACGGGGGGACAGCACATGAGCGACCAGGACAAGAAGGTCGATGACGACCAGGTCGGGGGAACCGTCCTCGCCGAGGGCGTCGATGAAGAACCGATCGAGTCCAACCGTCGGCTGTTCGAGGGCAAGGGGTACCTTGTCATCGCCACGCTCTCCACGATCTATGCCGCGTTCCACATGATCGCGCTGAACGGCGTGTCGATTTCCGATTGGACGGGGATCGAGATCCCGTTCCTGCCGCAATTCCCGATGGAGACGTGGAATTTCCGCATCGTCCACATCGCCGGCGCGCTGGCGCTCGGGTTCCTGTTGTTTTCCGCCCATACCTTCGACGGCAAGGCGCACAAAGACACGCCCTGGCTGTCCATCATCGCAGCGATCCTGTTGATACCGGCGGGCGTGGCGGGCTTCACCGCCATCGGCTTCATGCAGACCATCGCGTCGGGCGAGCTGCCGCAGATGGGCGGGCTGACCACATGGGCCGCCTTTCCCGGCACCGAGATCTACCAGACCGAGATCCGGTGGTTCGGCATTCCGCTGCTGATCGCCACCGGCGGCGCTATCGTCACCGGCTGGCTGGAACGGCGGGGGCGCGAACGTTACGCCGCCTCTGACGTGGTTCTGGCCGCTTGTGCTGTTGTCGTGGCTATCTACCTTGTCGCGATCTACGGCACGGCCGCGCGCAACTCGGTCGGCACGCCCTTCGTGCCGATCGGCGTCGCCTTTGCCGCGACGGCGGGGGCCGCGATGATCCTCGAACTGACGCGCCGCGTGGCGGGCCTCGCGCTGGTGGTCATCACGGGCATCTTCCTGCTCTACACGTTCACGGCCCATTTGTTGCCCGGCATCCTGGCCGTTCAGAATGCCTATAGCTGGCAGCGCTTCTTCGGCCATGTCTATTCGGACGCGGGCATCCTCGGGCCGACAACCGCCGTGTCCTCGACCTACATCATCCTCTTCATCATCTTCGCCGCCTTCCTGCAGGCCTCGAAAGTGGGCGACTATTTCGTCAACTTCGCCTTTGCCGCGGCAGGGCGCGCGCGCGGCGGCCCCGCCAAGGTGGCGATCTTCGCCTCGGGCCTGATGGGGATGATCAACGGCACCTCCGCGGGCAACGTGGTCGCCACCGGGTCCCTGACCATCCCGCTGATGAAGCGGGTCGGCTACCAGAAGAAGACCTCGGGCGCGATCGAGGCCGCGGCCTCGACCGGTGGGCAGATCATGCCGCCGATCATGGGCGCGGGTGCCTTCATCATGGCCGAGATCACCGGCATCCCCTACCAGGAGATCGCCATCGCCGCGATCATCCCGGCGATCCTCTATTTCGCGTCGATCTACTTCATGGTCGATTTCGAGGCGGCCAAGCTGCACATGCGCGGCATGCGCGAAGACGAATTGCCCAAGTTCCGCGCACTGGCGAAACAGATCTACCTGTTCGTGCCGATCATCATCCTGATCGTGGCGCTGTTCCTTGGCTATTCCGTGATCCGGGCCGGAACGCTCGCAACGGTCGCAGCAGCCGTGGTCAGCTGGCTGACGCCGCACCGGATGGGGCTACGGTCGATCCTCAAGGCCTTTGAACTGGCCGGTGTCATGTCGATCCAGATCATCGCGGTCTGTGCGGCGGCTGGCATCATCGTGGGCGTCATCAGCCTGACCGGCGTGGGCGCACGGTTCTCGGCGGTTCTGCTCGATCTGGCCGGGGCATCGAACCTGCTGGCCCTGATCTTCGCCATGGGCATTGCGATCCTGCTTGGCATGGGCATGCCCACGACGGCCGCCTACGCGGTTGCGGCCTCGGTCGTTGCGCCGGGTCTCGTCAGCCTCTTCGTCGAGAATGGCATGGAGCAAAGCACCGCCACGCTGACGGCACATTTCTTCGTCTTCTACTTCGCCGTGGTCTCGGCCATCACGCCCCCGGTGGCACTGGCCAGCTACGCCGCCGCCGGCATCTCGGGGGCCAATCCGATGGAAACCTCGGTCGCGTCCTTCAAGATCGGCATCGCGGCCTTCATCGTGCCCTTCATGTTCTTCTACAACAGCGCCATCCTGATGGAGGGCAGCGCGTTCGAGATCATCCGCGCCGGCATTACCGCGACCTTCGGCGTGTTCCTTCTGTCCTCGGGCGTGCAGGGCTGGTTCATGGGCGGGCGCACCGCGTGGTTCCTGCGCGTGGGCCTGATCGTCGCCGCCCTGTTCATGATCGAGGGCGGGCTGGTCAGTGACGTGATCGGCATAGGTGCCGCGGTCGGCATCTTCTTCATCCAGAAGGTCATCCGCCCGGATCCGAACGCGACCATCTCGGTGCGCGGCGCCGACTGACCGTCCATCCGGACATCCAAGCAAACCGGCTGTGCCTGGGGGCGCGGCCGGTTTTTCTTTTGGCCGGGACTGGGAACAGGGCAGCCTTTGCGCCACAACCACGGCCATGAAGACCTTGCACCAATCCCCCACCGACGACGCGTTCGTCCAGAACCCCTACCCGTTCTATGCCCGCGCCCGCGCTGCCGGTCCGCTTGTGGTCTGGGCCGACTACGACATGCCGGTGGCCACGACGCATGAGGCCGTCAACGCGCTTCTGCGCGACCGGCGGTTCGGGCGCGAACCGATCGCCCCCTTGCCGATCCCCGACCACCTCGCGCCGTTCTACGCCGTCGAGGCACATTCGATGCTGGAGCTTGAGCCGCCCCGCCATACGCGGCTGCGCGGCCTCGTCCTGCGCGCTTTCACCTCGCGCCGGATGAAGGCCATGGCGCCCGAGATCGACACCCTGTCCCGCAACCTGATCGCGCGATTTCCCGACGCGCCCTTCGACCTGCTCGATGCCTTCTGCCGCCCGATCCCGGTGATCGTCATCGCCCGGCAGCTGGGTGTGCCCGAAGAGATGGCCCCCGACCTGCTGCGCTGGTCCAACGCGATGGTCATGATGTACCGGGCCGGGCGCACACGGGCGGACGAAGACCTTGCCGTCGCCGCCACGGAAGAGTTCGTCGCCTTCATGCGCGGCTATATCGACCGCCGCAGGACCGACCCGCGCGATGACCTGATCTCGGCGCTGATCGCGACAGAGCAGGACGGCGCCAGGCTCTCGACGGACGAGATGATCACCACCTGCATCCTGCTCCTGAATGCCGGGCACGAGGCGACGGTTCACACGATGGGCAATGGGGTGAACCTCGCGCTCGACCGCGGTCTTCGCCCGACGGGCGATGCCGAGGGCTTCGTCGAAGAGATCCTGCGCCTCGACCCGCCGCTGCATCTGTTCACGCGATGGGCCTATGAAGATGTCGCGTATTTCGGCCACCAGTTCCGGCGCGGCGACCAGGTGGGCCTTCTGCTGGCCTCGGCGGGGCAGGACGACAGGGCCTATCCCGAGGCGACCCGTTTCGACCCGACCCGCGGTGGCCCGGCCAACCTCGCCTTCGGCGCGGGGCTGCATTTCTGCGTCGGCGCCCCGCTTGCGCGATTGGAGCTACAGATCGCGCTGAACAACCTTTTCGCGCTTTGCCCCGACCTGCGGTTGTCCGAACCCGCGCGCTACGCCGATATCTACCATTTCCATGGGCTGGAGCGCCTGATGGTCACGCCTTGAGGGTCAGCCCCGCCGCCTCCAGCGCACCCGCGATCTGATCGCGCTTGGCCAGCGCCGCCTTGCGCCCCGCCTCGATCGCCTTTTCCGCCTCGAAGAAGGACAGGGCCGACAGGTCCGTCAGATCGACCTCGATGCTCACATCCGGCGGATCGGCCGCCGCGCGGGTCCGGCGCAGGTATTCGGTCAGCATGTCGAGCGCCGCGTTGACCGCTTCGATAGCTTGCGGGGCCGGCTGGCCAGCCGCCTCGTCCGGCTCCGGACGCCAGTCCTGGGGCAGCAAATCCATGAATCGCTGCTCCAGCGCGGCCCAGATCCCCGCGCCCTCCCCGGCCTCCGGCACCCAGACCCGCCCCGAGGGTTTGGCATTCGGGTTGACGGCGATGATTACATCCGCCCCGCGCGCCCGGGCCACGGAGACAGGGACCGGGTTGGTCAGGCCACCATCGACCAGCCAATGCCCGTCGATGGACTGCGGCGTGAATAGCCCCGGAATGGCCAGGGACGCCCGGACAGCGGGCAGCAACGGCCCCTGCCCCAGCCAGATCTCGCGCCCGTTATCCAACCGGGTCGCCACGGCGGTGAAGGAGCGCGACAGGCTCTCGATCTCGCATTCGAGGCCCCATTCAGACAGGACATTGGCGATCTCGCGCCCCGCCACCAGCCCGCCCGCGGACAGGCGCAGGTCGACAAGGCTGAGAAACCTGGAATGGGTCAGCGCCAAGGCCCAGTCCGTCAGGTTCGACCGGACACCGCCCGCCTCGGCCGCGCCCACCAGCGCCCCCATCGAGCAGCCCGCCACGATATCGGCCTCGACGCCCATCTCGTCCAGAACGGACAGAACCCCGAGGTGGCACCACCCCCGCGCACCGCCCGACCCTAGCGCCAACCCGATTTTCGGCCGTCGTGCCATCACACCACCCCCGGTGACCAGTTCGCCCGATCTTTATCCTGAAAAATATGCCCGCCGGAGGCAAGCCGCGGAGGGGGCTCAAGGCCCCCGCCGTGGCTTCACCGGGCGACGCGTGACACGCGGCGCACCCTCTGGCCGATCACTCGGCGGCGTGCTTGCGGGGCTGCAACATCGGCTTGAGATAGCGCCCGGTATGCGAGCGTTCGACCTCGGCCACCTCTTCCGGCGTGCCTTCGGCCACGATCTGGCCACCGCCATCGCCGCCTTCCGGGCCGATATCGACGATCCAGTCGGCGGTCTTGATGACATCGAGGTTGTGCTCGATCACCACCACCGTGTTGCCCTGCTCCACCAGTTCGTGCAGCACCTCGAGCAGTTTCTTCACATCCTCGAAATGCAGCCCCGTCGTCGGCTCGTCGAGGATGTAGAGTGTGCGCCCCGTGGACCGCTTGGCCAGTTCCTTCGACAGCTTGACCCGCTGCGCCTCGCCGCCCGAAAGCGTCGTCGCCTGCTGGCCCACCTTGATATAGCCCAGCCCGACCCGCACCAGCGCGTCCATCTTCTCTCGGATCGAGGGCACCGCCTTGAAGAATTCCTGCGCGTCCTCGACCGTCATGTCGAGAACATCGGCGATGGACTTGCCCTTGAACTTGACCTCCAGCGTTTCGCGGTTGTAGCGCGCGCCCTTGCAGGTCTCGCAGGTGACGTAGACGTCCGGCAGGAAGTGCATCTCGATCTTGATGACCCCATCGCCCTGGCACGCCTCGCAGCGCCCGCCCTTGACGTTGAAGCTGAAGCGCCCGGGCTTGTAGCCCCGCGCCTTGGCCTCGGGCAGGCCCGCGAACCAGTCGCGGATCGGCGTGAAGGCGCCGGTATAGGTCGCCGGGTTCGACCGTGGCGTGCGCCCGATGGGCCGCTGGTCGATGTCGATCACCTTGTCGAGATGTTCCAGCCCCTTGATCGTCTCGCAGGGCGCAGGCGTCTGGCGCGCGCCGTTCAGTTTCATCGAGGCGGTCTTGAACAGCGTTTCGATGGTCAGGGTCGACTTGCCGCCGCCGGAGACGCCGGTCACGCAGACGAACTTGCCCAAGGGGAACTTGGCGGTCACCTCCTTGAGGTTGTTGCCGGTCGCCTTGACCACGGTCAGGGATTTCCCGTTGCCCTTGCGGCGCTTGGCCGGCACCGAAATTTCGCGCGTACCCGACAGGTACTGCCCGGTGATCGAGGCCGGATCGGCGGCGATTTCCGCCGGCGTCCCCTGCGCCACGATCTGGCCGCCATGCACACCGGCGCCGGGGCCGATGTCGAAGACGTAATCGGCCTCGCGCACGGCCTCTTCGTCATGTTCGACGACGATGACCGTGTTTCCCTGATCGCGCAGGTTCTTGAGCGTCGTCAGCAGCCGGTCATTGTCGCGCTGGTGCAGACCGATGGAGGGTTCGTCCAGCACGTAAAGCACCCCGGTCAGGCCGGACCCGATCTGGCTGGCCAAGCGGATACGCTGGCTTTCGCCGCCCGAGAGCGTCCCGGCATTGCGGCTGAGCGTCAGGTATTCAAGGCCGACATTGTTCAGGAACCCAAGCCGCTCGCGGATTTCCTTGAGGATCGCCCGGGCGATCTCGTTCTTCTGTTGCGTCAGGTGCGCCGGCACCGTCTCGCACCACTTGAACGCCTCCTTGATCGACATCTGCACGACCTGCCCGACATGCAGGCCTGCGATCTTCACCGCCAATGCCTCTTCGCGCAGGCGGTAGCCGCCACAGGCGCCGCAGGGGCGGTTGTTCTGGTAGCGTTCGAACTCTTCGCGGATCCAGGCGCTGTCTGTCTCGCGATAGCGGCGCTCCATGTTGGGGATCACCCCTTCGAAGCTGCGCTCGACCTGGTAGACGCGCCCGCCCTCGTCGTAGCGGAACTTGATTTCCGTCTCGCCCGACCCGCGCAGGAACACCTGCTGCACGTCGGGCGGAAGGTCCTTCCACTTGGTCTTGGGGTTGAACCCGTAGTGTTTGGCGATGGCCTGGATCGTTTGCAGGAAATAGGGCGACTTGCCCTTGCGCCAGGGCGCGATGGCCCCGTCTTCCAGCGACAGGGCCGCGTCGGGCACCATCAGGCGTTCGTCAAAGAACAGCTCGACGCCAAGCCCGTCGCATTTCGGGCAGGCCCCGAAGGGGGCGTTGAAGGAAAACAGGCGCGGCTCGATCTCGGGGATGGTGAAACCCGAAACCGGGCAGGCGAAATTCTCGGAGAAGGTGATGCGTTCGGGCTCCCCCTCGTCCTCGCGCGGGGCGGTTTCGAGGATGGCGATCCCGTCGGCGAGGTCCAGCGCGGTGCGGAAACTGTCGGCCAGCCGCGTCTCGGCGCCCTCGCGGACCACGATACGGTCGACCACGACGTCGATGTCATGGCGGAATTTCTTGTCCAGCGTCGGCGGTTCGTCCAACTCGTAGAAGGACCCGTCCACCTTCACCCGCTGGAAGCCCTGCTTGCGCAGTTCGAGGAATTCCTTGCGATACTCGCCCTTGCGGTCGCGCACGATGGGGGCCAGCAGGTAGGCGCGCGTCCCCTCCTCCATCGCCATGACCCGGTCGACCATGTCCTGCACCTGCTGCGCTTCGATGGGCTGGCCGGTGGCGGGCGAATAAGGCGTGCCCGCCCGCGCGAACAAAAGGCGCAGGTAGTCGTAGATCTCGGTCACCGTGCCGACCGTCGAGCGCGGGTTCTTGCTGGTGGTCTTCTGCTCGATGGAAATCGCGGGACTCAGGCCGCTGATGTGATCGACATCGGGCTTTTCCATCATGTCGAGGAATTGCCGTGCATAGGCCGACAGGCTTTCGACATAGCGCCGCTGCCCCTCGGCATAGATCGTGTCGAAGGCAAGCGAGGATTTGCCCGAGCCGGACAGGCCCGTGATCACCACCAACTGGTCGCGCGGAATATCGAGGTCGATATTCTTGAGGTTGTGCTCGCGCGCGCCGCGCACCTCGATCTGCTTCAACTCGGGCATGGGGGAACCTGTCGTTAACCGTCCTAGCGTAGATAGGGGAGCGGCCGTGAGTCTCCAACTGAAATTTGAGAACATTGCACGAACACGTCCGCCGCATGATGCCGAAATCCGCAGAATGCGATTTCATTGGGCGGACCCGTTTCGCCCTGCCTGCGTTTGGAAATTGCACCGCGCGGAGGCACCATGACGGATTTCATTGCACAGCACGCCCAGGTGATCTCTCCCCTGGCCAATCTGGCCATGGTGGCGATCTGGTTGATCTACCTGCAGGTTTTCCTCACGACCTATCGCCGCCAAAGGCGCAGCTCGATCCACATCGACCGCGGCGCGGCCAAGGGCGAAAATGCGCGCTGCCTCGTCACCAACATGGGACAGGAGCCGATCTACCTGCTGGCGGTGGTCGTGGATTTCGGCCAGCGGGACAGCACATCGCGCGCCGTTGTGACGGATCGCGATGAATTGAATGACGAGGCCGTGACGTCCCCGTTGGAGCGCACGACGCAAGGCCCCCTGGGTCAGGGCGAGGTACGTGACCTCGGCAGCCTGGCGGATTTGATGAACCGGGCCCGTGCGCGCCTGAACGTGGAAATCGAGCGTGATGCGCTCAGGTCCATGTGGGTCACGGTGGTCGCGATTTCGGATCAGGGGACTCATCTGGTGGCGGCCAGCAAGTGCTTCGAAGCCAAGCATTTCGAAAGCGGTGCGCCGATCTTCGTGCCGCAAACGATCTTGACGAAGCAGATCCGGTCCAGGTGGCAGCGCCGAACGCTGCGGAATTGGCTGGAAGACCGCGACGAGCTTTAGCCCCGGACGGGCAAGGCCCGTGTCGCGGCGCGGTATGCCACCAGCGTCGCCGCGCCGCCCAACACTCCGATCGCGATCGCAAAGGGCAAGGAGGCGCCGGCGCCCAGGGCGGCGAGGAGCGGGGTGCCCGAGAAGGTGCCGACATTGCCAAGCTGCGCCAAGGCCCCGTTGGAAAGCGCCCGGTCGGGCGCCGTGTCGTTCAGCCAGGGCACGGCGGCGAACCCGGCCCCGGCCACCACTCCGCTGACCGCCATAGCGATCACGGCCAGACCCGGCGCCAGCGGCCCGGCCGCCCATGTCGCCGCGAAAAGGATCGCCATGAGGAAAAACCCGAACGGGACCAGACGCCCCGGCGCGATGCGACGCGCCAGAAGGCCCGCCGCCAGGGACCCGGCCAACCCGGCAAGGGGCAAGACGGCCGCCAGCCAGCCGGCCCCAAGGGCTTGGGGGAGATAGGTGACCAAGGCGAGGAACAGGACCGCGTAGATGCCGTGGCCAAGCGCCGGGGCGAACAGGCGCGGCGTGGCGTAGATCGCCAGATGATCGGCAAGGCCCGGCGCGGCGCGACGTTCCCCGCTGACACCGCGCGGCAGCATGCGCCAAAGGACAAAGGCAATAAGCCCGGCAAGCCCGGCATGGACGCCGTAAACCCAACCGGCGGATTCGCCTGCCAGAACCGCCGTCAGGCTGAAGCCCACCCCGAAGAAGGTCGCCCAAAGCCCCATCACCATCGGGCGGTCGCGGTCACTGGCCAGCCCCGCCATCAGCGTGGGGATCGCGACAACAAGGCCGAGATGCCCCGCGCCTTCGACGACCCGCAGCCCCATCAACACGGGAAAGGGCGGCAAACTCGCCTGCAACGCCCCGGCGAACGCCGAGACACCAAGCGCGATCAGGATCGCGCGCCGCGGTCCGAGGCTGGCCACAACACCCCCGGCCAGCACACCGAAAAGCACCCCCATCACCGCCACGCCGGACACGGCAAAGGCGACGGGCGCGCCGGGATAGGCACGCTCCAACGCGTCGAGGGTGACGGAAACCTTGGCGAATTGCGCGGCGGCCACCAGCCCGGCAAGATACAGCGCCCCGATCAGGGGCCAGGGGGTGGCTTGACGCGTCATCCGGCGGGCTTCGCACCGCGCCACATGGCCGTCAAGCAAGCATGCGATGACGCTGCGGAAATCCCGACCTTTGCGGAAATGGCGACTCGGCCTAGCCTTCGGACGAGGCGGTGGTGTCTCACTGCCAATGCGCAAGCCAAAATTTCATTCTCGACGACAAGGACATCTTCAGATGCGCCGCATGATTTACGCCCTTCTCACCTTGCTTCTTCTGCCCTTCGCCGCCGTGGCGCAAGCTCCTGACCGGGCGAACACGATCCTCGTGCTGGACGGGTCGGGGTCGATGTGGGGCCAGATCGATGGCGTGAACAAGATCGTCATCGCCCGCGAAGTCATTGCGGATTTGCTTGGGGATATGCCGGACGAGCAATCGCTGGGGCTGACCGTTTACGGGCACCGCCAGCGCGGCAGTTGCACCGATATCGAGACCATCGTCGAGCCTGCCCCCTTCACGCAGGACCGCATCCTGGAGGCGGTCAATGCCATCAACCCGCGCGGGCGCACGCCGATGACGGATGCCGTGGTCGCCGCGGCCCGGTCGCTGCGGCATACCGAGGAACCGGCAACCGTCATCCTCGTCTCGGACGGGATCGAGAACTGCAACCCCGACCCCTGCGCCATGGCCGCCGAGCTTGAGGCCGCAGGCGTGGGCTTCACCGCGCATGTCATCGGCTTCGACGTCGCCTCTGAACCCGAGGCGCGGGCGCAGATGCAGTGCATCGCCGACAATACCGGCGGCCTGTTCCTGACCGCCGACAACGCGTCGGAGCTTTCGGCAGCCCTTGAGCAAGTCGTCATGGCCCCGGCGGTGCAACCCACGCCCCTGCGGATCGAGGCGCGGCTGACCCCCTCGGGCGGCGTGCCGACGCGGCCCATTGGCTGGACGCTCCTGTCCGGCGCGGGCGAGGTTCTGTCGACCGGCACGCAAGGCCCTGCGATCACGACCGAGCTGATGCCCGGCGACTACGTGGCCCGCGCCACGCGGGCAGAAGCCGATGGCCCGGCCACCTACCAGACGGCGTTCAGTGTGATTGAGGGAATGCCCGGCCCGATCGTCGTGTCCATGCCCGAGATCGTGGAAACCGTGCCCGTGACCTTCACCGCGCGGGTCGAGCCGGACATGACCGTGCCTGCCTCGCCCTTGATCTGGACCCTGTTCGACGGCGCGGGGCAGCACTTGCTCGGGCCGGTCGAGGCGCCGGGCGGCAATGTCGCGCTGTTGCCGGGCGATTACCGCCTGTCGGTCTATCGCGTGGCTCAGGAAACCACGCATGAGGCCAGCTTCACCGTCGCCGCGAACACTCCGCAAGAGGTGATCTTCCCCCTGCCCGCGCTGATGGTCGACGTGACCTTCTCGGCGCGGATCGGCGGCGAGGCCGGCCCCCTGATCACCGATCCGGTCATCTGGGAGGTCACGCCCCTTGCCACCGCCACCGAGATCGCACCGGCGAACCCGGCCGCGTTGGGCCTGACGCGCGGGGCCTACCGCGTCACCGCCTACTGGACGGCTCAGGAAATCGAACAGAGCGTTGATTTCGTCATCGTGGATCAGCCGCGCGAGATCGCCGTGGTCTTCCCTGAACCGCAACAACGCGCGACGATCACCGCGCCGGCCAGCGCCGTGGCAGGCTCGACCATCGAGGTTGGCTGGGACGGCCCGAACGAGGCCAATGACTATATCGGCATCGGTCGCGCCGACGGCGAAGGCTCGGCCTGGGTGAACTATACCGAAACCAGCCGTGGCAACCCCGTCAGCCTTCTGATGCCCATCGAAGCGGGCGACTACGTGATCCAGTATTTCCTGCGCGACGGTCGCACGCCCATTGCCAGCTCGCCGATCGCCGTCACACCGGTCGAGGCGTCGATCACGGCACCCGGCACCGCCGTGGCCGGCTCGACCATCGAGGTCGGATGGACCGGGCCCGATTACGACCACGATTATATCGGGATCGGACGGGCCGATGGCGGGGGCAGCGGCTGGGAGAACTATGTCGAAACGCGCAACGGCTCTCCGATCCAGCTTCTGGTGCCCGTGACGCCCGGGGAATACCTGATCAGCTACTATGCCCGTCAGGACCGCACCCGGATCACCTCGGTGCCGATTTCGGTCACGCCGGTCGAGGCCAGCATCACGGCGCCTGAGACCGCCGCTGCCGGATCGACCATCGAGGTCGGGTGGACAGGGCCTGACTACCGCGACGATTATATCGGCATCGGACGCGCCGATGGCCAAGGCAGTGCATGGGAGAACTATACCGGGACACGGCAGGGCAATCCGCTGAGCCTGACCGTGCCGGAAACCCCGGGGGACTATGTAATCCAGTATTTCCTCCGGCAGGACAGAACGCCCGTCGCCAGCGCGACGATCACGGTGACCGAAGTCGCGGCCTCGATCACCGCGCCGGAAAGCGCTGTTGCCGGGGCCACCATCGAGATCGGTTGGACCGGACCCGCCTACGAGGGCGACTATATCGGCATAGGCCGCGCCGATGGCCAAGGCTCGGCCTGGGAGAATTACTTCAACGTCTCCGACGGCAATCCCGGCCAACTTCTCGTGCCGGAAACGCCGGGGGACTACGTGATCCGGTATTTCCTCCGGCAGGACAGAACGCCCATCGCCAGCGCCACCATCGCCGTGACCGAGGTCGCCGCGTCGATCACGGCGCCGGCCACGGCAACGGTGGGATCGACCATCGAGGTCGGCTGGACCGGGCCGAACTACCGCGACGACTACATCGGCATCGGGCGCGCGGATGGACAGGGGTCCGCTTGGGAGAATTACGCCTACACCCGCGACGGGACCCCGGCGCGCATCCTGATCCCGACGGAGCCGGGCGATTATCTGATCCAGTACTTCCTGAACCAGGATCGCACCCCCATCGCCAGCGCCCCCATCACCGTGTCCGAGGTCGCCGCGTCGATCACGGCCCCGGCCAGCGCCACCGCCGGATCCATGATCGAGGTCGGATGGACCGGACCCAACTATGCCGATGACTATATCGGCATAGGACGGGCTGATGGTCAGGGCTCGGCCTGGGCCAACTACAGCTACACCCGCGACGGAAACCCGCTGAGCCTTCTGGTCCCCGCAGAACCCGGGGAGTACGTGATCCAGTATTTCCTGAACCAGGATCGCACCTCCATCGCGTCGGTTCCGATCACGGTCAGCGCCGTCGAGGCATCCTTGACCGCGCCCGCAAGCGCCGTGGCGGGCTCGACCATCGAAGTGGGGTGGACGGGGCCGGATTACCGCGACGACTATATCGGCGTGGGGCGTGCGGACGGTCAGGGCTCGGCCTGGGCGAATTATCGCTATACCCGAGACGGCAACCCCGCCCGCCTGGTCATGCCGCCGGAACCGGGGGCCTACGTGATCCGCTATTTCCTCAACCAGGATCGAACCGCGATCGCCGAGGTTCCGATCACGCTCAGCCCGGTCGAGGCCGCGCTGACGGTGCCCGGCACGGCGCAGGCCGGCACCACGATCGAGATTGGGTGGACCGGACCGAATTACGATGGCGACTATATCGGGATCGGGCGGGCCGACGGGCAAGGCAGCCAGTGGGCACGATACGCCTACACCCGTGATGGTTCCCCTGCGCGGCTTCAATTACCCGAAGAACCGGGCGCCTACGTGATCCGCTATTTCCTCGACCAGGACCGCACCGCCGTGGCGTCGGTGCCGATCACGCTGGAGTAAGGGACGAAAAAGAAAAGGGCGGCCCCAATCGGGCCGCCCCTTGTCCTGGGCGCCGTGGCCTTCAGATGTGGATAACCCGGTCGAAGGCGTCGAGCACGGATTCGTGCATCATCTCGCTGAGTGTCGGGTGCGGGAAGACGGTTTCCATCAGGTCCTCTTCCGTGGTCTCCAGCTTCTGCCCCACGACATAGCCCTGGATCAGCTCGGTCACCTCGGCCCCGATCATGTGTGCGCCAAGCAATTCGCCCGTCTTGGCGTCGAACACCGTCTTGATCATCCCCTCGGGTTCGCCAAGCGCGATAGCTTTGCCGTTGCCGATGAAGGGGAAGCGACCGACCTTGACCTGATGGCCCTTCTCCTTGGCTTTCGCCTCGGTCAGGCCGACGCTGGCGACCTGCGGATGACAATAAGTGCAGCCTGCGATGCTTTCGGGTTTCACGGGGTGGACGTTGTTCTTGCCCGAGATCAGTTCGGCCACCATGACGCCCTCGTGCGACGCCTTATGCGCCAGCCATGGCGCGCCCGCGATGTCGCCGATGGCGTAGAGCCCCTCGACGCCCGTGCGGCAGTAGGCGTCCGTCACGACATGGGTGCGGTCGATCTTCACGCCCAGCTTTTCAAGCCCGAGCCCCTCGGTGTTGCCGACAATGCCCACGGCCGAGATCACCGTGTCGAACTCGTGCTTTTCGACCTTGCCACCCACCTCGATATGGGCGGTCACCGTGTCGGCCCCGCGATCGAGTTGCTTGACCATCGCCTTTTGCAGGATCTTCATCCCCTGCTTTTCAAAGGACTTCTTGGCGAAGGCGCTGATCTCGGCGTCTTCGACCGGCAGGATGCGGTCCATCACCTCGACCACGGTCGTCTCGGTCCCCAGCGTATTGTAGAAGCTGGCGAACTCGATGCCGATGGCGCCCGAGCCGATGACGAGCAGTTTCTTGGGCATATGCGGCGGGGTCAGGGCCGTCTTGTAGGTCCAGACGCGCTTACCGTCGCCCTCCAGCCCGGGCAATTCGCGGGCCCGCGCCCCGGTGGCGAGGATGATGTTCTTGGCGGACAGCTCCTCGGTGCCCTTGTCGGTCTTGACCGAGACCTTGCCCTTGGCAGGGATCGTGGCCTCGCCCATCACGACGGTGACCTTGTTCTTCTTCATCAGGTGCGCCACGCCCGAGCTGAGCTGCTTGGCCACCCCGCGCGAGCGTTTGACCACCGCGTCGATGTCGTAACCGATGCCATCGGCCTTCAGGCCGAACTCCTTGGCGCGGTGCATCAGGTGGAACACCTCGGCCGAGCGCAGCATCGCCTTGGTGGGGATGCAGCCCCAGTTCAGGCAGATCCCGCCCATATGCTCGCGTTCGACGATGGCCACCTTCAGGCCAAGCTGGCTGGCCCGGATCGCGGCGACATAGCCGCCCGGCCCCGCCCCGATTACCACAACGTCAAAAGTCTCTCCGGCCACGGTCTGTCCTCCCGGCGAAATCCAATTTGTTCAACGTTAAACAAATTGGCCACGGGACGCAAAGCCACGAAATTGCGCGCAAGGCAGGTTTTCCCGTCACGCAAGGCACCCCCGGGTCAGGCCGCCTGCACCTCGGACAGGATGGCGCCGTAGCCACCGTTCTCAAGGAAATCGCGCTCGGCCTCGGTCGAGACCCGGCCAAGGGCCGCGTTCCGGTAGGGAAAGCGGTTGAAGCGGCGGATGATCTCGCGATGCACCCGTGCATGCAGCAGGTTGTCCGTGCCCTCCATCCGCCCGGCCATCAGGCGCACGCAATGATCCTGATCGGTCAGCCGTTCGGAATGCATGAAGGGCATGTAGAAGAACTGCCGCATCGGGCCATCGACACGCATGTCCCAGCGCCGTTCCAGCGCGTAGCAGGCAATCGTACGGGCGCGATCATCGGTGGCGAAGGCGCGCGGATCCTCGCGGAAAATGTTGCGCGGGAACTGGTCCAGCAGGATGATGAGGGACAGCGCCCCCTGCGGATTGGTCGCCCAACCTTCATCCAGCGCGCCGCCGGCGGCCTCGTCCCACAAGGGTCCGAAACGCTCGGTGATCTGCGCGTCGAACCCGTCGTCTTTCCTGTACCACATCTCTGGCCCGGACTTTTCCCAAAAGGCCAGCACCTCGTCTGCTCGATCGTCCATCTGCCGTGTTTCCTCCTCCAACAGGTGCCCGGTCTTGTCCCTTGGGACATGAAGCCGGCATCACTCCTTCGTTGCCGCCTCCTCCTCTGCGGCTTCGGCCATTTCCTCGGCCGCTTCGACATACAACTCCTGCGCGGTCTCGACCGCAACCGGCGACGCGGCACCGGGCAGGATCGCGGCGTAGGAGACGGCCTCGTAATCCCCTTCCTCGGCATAGGCCGACACACGCTGCGTCATCCGCCAGACCCCGTAGGCCGCGACAAGGAACAGGATTGCCGACATAAAGGACCAGTAGGCCGCGGGCCCCACCTGCCCCATGATCAGACCCATGACAGGCGGACCGGCGATGGCGCCCAGACCGTTCACGAAGATCAACCCGCCAGAGGCGGCGGCCATGTCCTCGGGTTCGAGATAGTCGTTCGTATAGGCGATGATGAGCGCGTAGAGCGGCTGCACGAACCCGCCGGAGACGACGCCGACCGCCAGGACGACGGTGAAGACGTCCCCGAACATGGCCCCGACCAGCCCCGCCACCCCGGCCAAGACCGCAGCCCCAATGATCAGCAGGCGACGGTCCATCCGGTCCGACATCCAGCCGATGGGATATTGGAACAGGATCGCCCCGATGAAGAAGCTCGACACGAAAAGCGACAGTTGCCCAAGGCCAAAGCCCGCCTCGGTCGCATAGACAGCGGCCATCGCGTATTGCCCGGCAAAGACGGCCCCCAGCATCAGCATGCCGACGACGCCGAAGGGCGACGCGGTGTAAAGCTGGCGCAGCGTCATCGGGCGCGCCGCCTCGAAAGCCGGGGTCGGCGTCGCGGACAACAGGATCGGCGCAAAGCTGAGCGAGACGAGGATCGACGGGATCACGAACAAGAGCCAGCCGGACGGATCGCCCGCCGACAGGATACCCTGCGCCGCGACGAAGCCGAGCATCTGAACCAGCATGTAGGCCGACAGGGATTGCCCGCGCGTTTCATTGGTCGCGGAATTGTTCAGCCAGCTTTCGGCTGTCACGTAGACCCCCGACAGCGAAAAGCCGATCACGACCCGCAGCGCCATCCAGACATAGGGATCACTGACGATCGGATAAGAGATCACCACCGCCGAGATCAGCGAGCCAAGCGCCGCGAAGACCCGCACATGCCCGACGCGCGCGATGAACTTGGGCGCGATGGACGAGCCGCCGAGGAACCCCAGGAAATACGCCGACCCGATCAGCGACAGCTGGAAGGTGGTGAACCCCTCCAACGCCCCGCGCACGCCCATCAGCGAGCCCTGCAACCCGTTTCCGACCTGCAAAAGGAACATTCCGAAGAGCAGGGCCCAAGAGGCCCGGATCACGTTCAACATGGCGCGTTTCCTTCGCTTTCCGGCAGGCTCACCCACCGATAGCGCCGCCGTCTGTCAGATTCGCGACGGAATCAAAAGCGATGCGTCGCCATAGGAAAAGAAGCGGTACTCGTTCGCCAGGGCATGGGCGTAGATCTGCTTGATCCGATCCTGCCCCATCAGCGCGGAAACCAGCATCATCAGCGTCGATTTCGGAAGGTGGAAATTCGTCATCAACGCATCGGTCACGCGCCAGACATACCCCGGATAGATGAAGATATCGGTATCCCCCTCGAAGGGCCGCATGGTGCCGTCCGCGTCCGCCGCCGTCTCGATCAGGCGCAGCGCGGTGGTGCCGACGGGAATGATGCGACCGCCCGCCGCGCGGGTCGCGTTGATCTCGTCGGCCGCCTTTTCGCGCACCTCGCCCCATTCGGCATGCATCTTGTGGGTGGTTACATCCTCGACCGTGACCGGCAGGAAGGTGCCCGCACCGACATGCAGGGTGACGAAGGTGAAATCGACCCCGCGTACGGTCAGCGCCGCGATCAAAGCCTCGTCGAAATGAAGGCTCGCCGTGGGGGCCGCGACGGCCCCGGCGCGCTTGGCCCAGATCGTCTGGTAATCTTCGCGGTCACGTTCATCCGGGGCCCGCTTGCCCGCGATATAGGGGGGCAGCGGCATGGCGCCGGCCGCGTTCAGCGCCGTGTCGAAATCGGCGCCCGACAGGTTGAAGCGCAGCCGCAAGCACCCCTCCAGCTCCACGACATCGGCGCTCAGATCCTCGGAGAACACCACCGTTTCGCCCAGGGCGAGCTTTCGCAGCGGCTTGGCCAGCGCAGACCACGCCCCGTCCGGCTGCGGCTCCATCAGCGTGACCTCGATCTTCGCCGAGACCGGGCCTTGCGCGGTATCGCGGTGCCGCCGCCCGGTCAGACGCGCAGGGATGACGCGCGTGTCGTTCAGAACCAGCCGGTCACCGGGCTGCAACAGGTCCGGCAGGTCGTGGACATGACAGTCCCGCGTCTCGGGCCCATCGGCCACCAGCAGCTTGGCCGAGGACCGTGGCCGCGCGGGCCGGGTCGCGATGCGATCCTCGGGAAGGTCGAAGTCGAAATCGTCCAGTTTCATTGGCCTTGGTCCTCGTCCGAGAAATCGGGCGGCGGCGCGCGAAAGATCTCGCGGAAGATGCCCGGCGTCAGGATCGAAAGCGGGTTCACCGTGACGTTCGTCGCGCCCCGCGCTCCGGTCAGCTGGTACGAGAACCCGAACAGCCCCTCGCGACGTGGCGCGAAGATCGCGCCGAACAGCCCGTTGACCATGTAGAACGGCGAAATGACACCCTGCATCTCGAATTGCCGGGTCGCGATGTCATATTCGCCGTCCATCGACAAGCCGAGAGACGGACCGAGGGCCGTTCCCTCGCGCAGGCGAATGCGTTCCGGGCTCAGCCGGAAGCGCGCGTTCACATCGCCCAGGCTGATCCCCTCGCCGCCAAGCTGTTCCAGCAGGCCCACGACCGAGATCAGATTCAGCAACTCGGCCACGGCGGGTGCGTTGCGCAGTCGGGGGCCGTCGATCGACAGGCGCCCGTTGTAATGGCCCGGCTCACCCGTCGCCCGCAGGATCAGGTCCATGTCACCGCCATAGGCATCGTCATAGATGCCGGCGGCCCGCATGACCGCCCCGCCATCGGCCGATTGCAATCGCACGGATGTGCCCTCGGCCGAGGACACCAGTACGCCCGAGACCTGCGCCGCCCCGTTGATCGCCCCGCGAAACTGGCCCTGGAGCCCGCCGACGCTGGTCAGATCGGCCCTGAGACCGGTCAAGGCGATGCCGTCGGCCACCTGCAACCGGTCCAATGCGACTGAAATCGGCCCCGATGCCTGATCGTTCGCACCGGCTCCGCCAGCGCCCTGCCCGGCACCGCCACCGGCGACCGCGGCAAGGTTGCGCATGTCCACGATGCCGCCCGTGATGTCGATCAGGGGCGGGCCGCCGCTACGCGCGACAAGCGCCCCCTGCACGTCAAGCCAGCTTGCGATGCTGAACCGGTCGGCGACGAGACGCCCGAACCCGCCTGCCGTGGACAGGCGCACGGCGCCGTTCAGCGTCAGCCCGGCGGCGTCGAGGTCCAGCCGCGTGATTTCGGCGTTGTCCCCAAGGCGGGCCTCGACCTCGAGACGGCCTGTGCCATCCCGGCCAAGCTGCCAGCCGAGCGACGGAATGGCGAGGCTGATCCCGGCCAGATCCGATTGCAGGGTCAGGGCGGGCGGCGCGTCGGGCATCAGGCGCAGATCGACCGCCGCGCTGCCGCGACCCGCGATCAGCCACTCGGGCAAGACCACACCGAGAGAAGCCAAGCCGCCCCGGCTTACCTCGGCCCTCGCGTCGAGCCGCGATCCCGGCGCGGCACCGCGCCCGATCTCGCGCTGCCAACTGCCGGTGATCGGCACACCGTCAAAGCTGGCGCGACCTGACACGACAAGCTGCCTGTCCGAGATCGCAACATCCAACCGATCCGCAGCCAGCCTGCGCCCGGTGACAAGGGTATCCGCGCGGTACGTTGCCACCGCGCCGGTCACGGTCAGGTCCACGCCCTCCAACGGGTCGCTGCCCTCCGGGCGGCGCTGCAACCGGGTGACGATCTGCGTGCGAGCGCTGAGTTGCCCGCGCCCAATCCGCTCCGGCGTCATCGGGCCGCTGCGCAGCACGTTGAGCGGGGGCGCATCGAGAACGTGCATCACTTCAACCAGATCGCCCGCAAGGCTCAGGTCCATTTCCGCCGTGGCAGGCCTGAGGGTTGTGTCGGGGATCACGAACTCCGATCCGGCAAGCGACACGCTGTCCGGCCGCCCCTCCGCCATGATGCGCCCCTCGTCGAGGCGAATGACAAGACGCCGGCCGTCCAACTGCAGGTAGCCCGCGCCATCCGTGATGGGCGGACCGACCCGAAAGGAATTCCACTCGGCATCTGAGAAATCGAACTGCACCATGTGGCGTGGCTCAGCGCCCGGCGCATGGCGCAGTGCGAAATCCACACCCTCCAGGCGCCCCGCGTGAACGCGGTCGGACACCCAGGCGCGCGGCTGCGACAGGGCCGTTGCGGGCCAATAGGACAGAACGGTGGCCACATCCGTTTCCGGCACATGCGCATCGACCGAGATCGCCAGACCGTCGGGCAAGGACACCACCTCGCCGCTTGCGGTCACCCGCAGCGGCCCGTCATGGAGCACGGCCCGACCGACCTCCAGCCTGATGTCCGGCGCAAGGGTCAGGCGCAGATCGACCGCCGCGCCGTCGAGCGCAAGCGGCGCGTCGTAAAAGCCCTCGGGCGCGGCCGTGATCTCGCTCAGGCGCAATTGCCCGACGAAGCTGGTGCCATCCTCCGAGACATCCGCATGACCGGCCGCGACGAAATTGAGCTGCGATGCCGTCAGCGCAAGCGTGCCGAATTCCATCCGGCGGCGCTGCGCGTTGTAGCTCAGCGTCGCATCTATCGCGTCGAAGCGCAGCGGCGGCGCCTCGGGGCCCAGGGTCAGCTCCCCTGCGCCGATCGCCAGGGTGCCGCCGAAATCCGACAGGGTGCCGTCATCGTCCAGCCGCGCGGTCATCGCGCCCGAGATCGGCGCGCGCATAAGGTCCAGCCAGGCAAGCGACGGGTCGAGCGCGGCAAGGTCCCGCGCGCCGAGCGAGGCGAACCGCATCGCGATCGAGGTTTCGCGCGCCCCGGTGCGCCGCGCGAACTCCATGTCGACCGTCGCGTCCCGCCGCCCCGAGAGATCGCCCGACACCGACAGGGCCACGCCCTCGGCATCGCGCGTCAGGGTGGCGGTCGCGTTTCTCATGCGCAGAACGGGGCCAGAGCGCGTGTCCTCCATCTCCAGCGTCACGTCCGTCGCCGTGATGGCCTGCAATTCCGAGAAGGTGGGCGTCGAGAACATCGCGTCGAGGCGCGCCATCGTGTCCGTCAAAGGCGCCTCGGAGACGGGAATCGGATCGTCCATCGCACCACCGATGAAATCGACATCGAACCGGCCCGTCTCGTCCCGGCTGAGCCGCATGCCGGGGCCGATCACGATGATCTGGCGGGGGCGCACCTGCCCACGCAACAGCGGCCCCGGCGCCATGCGGACACGCAGCACGGGAAAGGCCGCGCGTTCCGCGCCGGACAGATCGGTCATGACCACGTCGCGAAATTCGAAAGCCGGGGCGCGCCCCCCTTCGGGCAGGGCCAGCGCCATGTCGCCGATCTCGACGTGATTGGCGGCCATCGCGCCGTCGATCCGGGCCTCGATCCGGTCTTGCAGGCCAGCGGGCAGGCTCAGGGGGGACACGGTCAATCGCCACCAGAGACCGGCCGCCCCCAAGGCGGCCGCAAGGGGCAGAACGGCCAACAGGATCAGCCCCGCGAGCCGCCACCGACCGCGGGCGGCGCGCCCGCCTCTTCCGTGGGCCTCGCCCGTCTGGGGGGGAGGAACTGACATATCTGCCCGCGCTGTCCTGATCTGCCTGTCGCGTTATGGGCCTTTATCTTCGCGCCAAACCGCCTAGCTTGCAATGCGCCGCAACGTCGGCCCACCCATGGCCAGAGAGGAGACCCGCGATGCCCGAAGCCGGAGACATGGCGCCCGATTTCACCCTGCCCCGCGACGGGGGCGACACGATCACCCTGTCGGGCCTGCGCCCCAAGCCGGTGGTCGTCTATTTCTACCCGCGCGACGACACCTCCGGCTGCACCAAGGAGGCATTGGCCTTCACCGAGCTTGCCGGCGAATTCGAGGCCGCCGGTGCCGTCGTAATCGGGATCTCCAAGGACAGCGTCGCCAAGCATGACAAGTTCATCGCCAAGCACGGGCTTGGCGTGATCCTCGCCTCGGACGAGGAGAGCGACACCTGCGAGCGCTATGGCGCTTGGAAGGAAAAGAGCATGTACGGCAAGAAGTTCATGGGCATCGAACGCTCGACCTTCCTTGTCGATGGCGAAGGCAAGATCGCGCGCGCATGGCCCAAGGTGAAAGTGCCCGGTCACGCCGAAGAGGTACTGGAGGCCGTCCGCGCCCTGTGACGCGAGACCGGTCGGCGCCCACCTGTCCGGGCGCCGACCGCACAGCCGCTTGTGTCTTGACCGCAGGACCACGGTCTTTCACATCGCATCCCATGACCGAGATGCCCCCCCTTGCCGAGATGGCCGACGCGGTGCTGCGCACAGCGGATGGTCGGGACAAAACCGCCCTGTCCCGGCACTATGCCGGGCTTTGGCAAGCGGCCCGCGCCCGCGGGGAAACGCCCGAGGTCGGCACGGCCAGCCCGCCCGATCGCCCCGCCCGGCCCGAGCGCCCAGAGCTTCTGGACCCGCGCGACGTGCCGCGCAGGCGGCCCGGAAGCCCGCAGGGGCGGCGCGCCATCCTGCACGCGGTCGCCCATATCGAGTTGAACGCGGTCGACCTGCACTGGGATATCGTCGCGCGCTTCGCCCATATCCCCATGCCCATTGGCTTCTACGATGACTGGGTGAAATCGGCCGATGAAGAATCCAAGCATTTCAACCTGATCTGCGACGTCCTTGATGCGATGGACTGCCCCTATGGCACCCTGCCCGCCCATGCCGGGATGTGGCGCGCGGCCGAGGATACGAAGGACGATCTGATGGGCCGCCTCGCCGTGGTGCCCATGGTGCTGGAGGCGCGCGGCCTGGACGTGACACCGGGCATGATCGAGATCTTCGACAAGGCGAAAAAGGACGAACCGGCCGCCGCGCAAGCGGTCGACGCCATGCGCGTCATCTATGCCGAAGAGGTGCACCACGTCGCCTATGGCTCCAAGTGGTTCCACTTCCTCTGCGGCCGCCACGACACCGACCCGAAAGACGCCTTCCACGACCTCGTGCGCCGCTATTTCCACGGCGCCTTGAAACCGCCCTTCAACGAGGAAAAACGCGCCGAGGCCGGCCTGCCGCCCGATTTCTATTGGCCACTTGCGGATTGACTGCGGCGAAAAGCGCAATTCGAATCGCAAATTCGCCATGCGCAATCGGCGGTTTTTTGCCCAATACGGCAGAATTTAGCTGCCTTTTATGCCCAATGTGGGTAGTGTGTTGCCCAATGAAACGGCTTGTCCTATTCCCCGGACAGTCGTTGCCGCTACCGGGACAGGGTGGGACGGCGATAAAAACTGGGGAAGACGAGGCATAGGATAGTGACATCTCGGCTAATCAGCCGCGTGAATGCGGCGCTAGAGCGGCACTTGCCGGAACAACGGCTTTTCCTGAAATCGGACGAAGGCACTCGGTTCGTGCGTCTGCGTCCCGCGACACAGGCAGGGATGATCCTCGGATCCGCTGCGCTGGTCGGATGGACGATCATCGTGACGTCCTTTTTCCTGATCGACACCATCTCGGCCGGCAATGTGCGCGAGCAGGCACAGCGCGAACAGATGATGTACCAGGAGCGTCTGAACACCCTCGCCGGAGAGCGGGACCTGCGCGCCGCCGAAGCGCGCATGGCCCAGGAACGCTTCACCCTCGCGATGGACCAGGTGTCGGAGATGCAGACGCGCCTGCTCGACGCCGAGGAACGCAGCCGCGAACTTGAAACCGCCGTCGACGTGATCCAGTCGACTCTGCGCACGACGATCGAGGAACGCGACAGCGCCCGGCTCGAGGTCGCGACGCTCCAGGCAGAGCTTCAGGCGGACACCGGCACCATGCAGACCGCCGCCGCCCGCGAGCGCGAGTTGAACCGCACGCTGGCCTTCCTGACCGAAGCCCTTGAGGAAACCGCGGAAGATCGCGACCTGACGCTTCTGGCGATGGCCGATGCCGCACAAACCATCGATGAGCTGAATTTCCGCGCCGCCCTCTCCGCCGAGCGGCAGGAGCGCGTGTTCAGCCAGATCGAAGATGCCGTCGCCCTGTCGATGGAGCCGCTGGACGAGATGTTCCGCGCCGCAGGCCTCGCCACCGAAGATATCATCGGTCAGGTCCGCGCAACCTATTCCGGCCAGGGCGGACCGCTCATGCCCATCGCGATGTCCACCTCGGGCGGCACGCCCGACCGTTTGTCGGCCCGCGCCAACGAGGTTCTGTCCGACCTCGACGAATTGAACCTCTTCCGCATCGCGGCCGAGCAGCTTCCCTTCTCGATGCCCGTGGGCGGCAGCTATCGCATGACCTCCGGTTTCGGGTATCGCCGCGACCCCATCAACGGCGGCGGGCGCATGCACAATGGAACCGATTTCGCAGGGTCGCGCGGCACGCCGATCCTTGCCGGCGGCGACGGGGTCGTCACCCATGCGGGCCGCATGTCGGGCTACGGAAACCTGGTCGAAATCCGCCACGCCTTCGGGATCACCACCCGTTACGGCCACATGTCGCGCATCCGGGTGAGCGAAGGCGAAAGGGTCTCGCGCGGGCAACTCATCGGTGATATGGGCAATACCGGGCGGTCCACGGGCACGCATCTCCACTACGAGGTGCGCAGGAACGACGAGCCCGTGAACCCCATGACCTTCATTACGGCAGGACGCGATGTTTTCTAAATCCAAGATCAACGAACCCGGGCCGAAGCAGGGCGCTGGCGACAGCACGCCCGCCGCTTCCGGGAGCTCGGCATCGTCTGGCTCGACCTCGACCACATCGGGAGACCCCATGAACAAACCTTCGAACGCCCCCGCAAAGTCCAAGCCGAGCCCCTCGGTGCTCAGCTCCGACCTGACGGTTGTCGGCAACCTGCGTACGTCCGGCGACATCCAGGTCGAAGGCACGGTGCAGGGCGACATCCGCGCGCATCTGCTGACCGTGGGCGAAAGCGCGAATATCGAGGGTGAAATCGTCGCCGACGATATCGTCGTGACCGGCAAGGTCGTGGGACGCGTGCGCGGCCTGAAGGTGCGCCTGACCTCGACCGCGCGTGTCGAGGGCGACATCATCCACAAGACGATCGCCATCGAAAGCGGCGCCCATTTCGAAGGCTCGGTGCAGCGCGCCGAGGATCCGCTGGCCACGGGTCAGCGCAGCACGCCGGGCGCCGGTCAGAGCGCCCGCCCCTCCTCGCCGCCGCCGGTGCAGCGCCCAGTGTCGTCCCTGCCGGGCGACAGTGGCAAATCGGATAGCTGAGCGCACAGCACTCAGCCCAGGAATTGGAAAAGCCGGACCGCTTGGTCCGGCTTTTTCCTTTCTGCCGCCCCGCTGCCCCGGTGCCTCAGTCGAGCGAGGTCAACGCCCGGCGATACACATGCCATGTCGCGTGGCCCAGGATCGGCAGCACCACGAAAAGCCCCACAAGGAACGGCAGCAAGCCCAGAAAGGTCAGCCCCGCAATCATCGCCGCCCAGACCAGCATGACGCGCTTGTTCTGCTGCACCACCTTGAGCGAGGTCAGCATCGCGGTGACGAAATCCAGTTCCTTGTCCAGCAGCAGCGGGAGCGAGACCACGGTCAAAGAGAACAGAACGATCGCGAACACGGCGCCGAACGCCGTGCCGACCAGCAACATGGTCAGCCCCTCTGGCTCCAACAGGTAGGCATAGGACGTGGTGACATTGGTCAGGACGGCCGGTCCCATGAACAGCGCGAAAAGCATATGCGCGAAGAAGGACCAGAACAGGAAATAGACGATGATCACCCAGGCCATCGACGGCAATTGCCGCAACCGCTGCCGCCAGATCACGCCGAAAATGTCGTTACGGCGGAAATCCGTGTCGCCGATTTCCAACCGGCGGGACACCTCGTAAAGCCCCACGGCAAGGAACGGCCCCAGCAACGGGAAGCCGACGGTGAAGGGGATCGCCCACCACACCTGCTCGGTCACGAACAGGAACAGGTAGATCAGCCAGCCCCCCACGACATAGACGTGGGAAAAGAACAGGCCCATCATCGGTTTGCGGTAGAAATCCCGCGCGCCCATCTTCAGTGCGTAGACCAGATCGCCTATCGCCATCTGGTTCACGCGCGGCACCTTGGACGGCGCGGCGTGGCCCGTCACGTCACTCATGTTCGCACTTCCTCCCGCGGAAACTCTAGACCGCGGGTTTCGCGTGCGTAAAGCGTCTTAGCGATGGATCGGGCGCGGGCCCATCATCTCTTCCCACCGGCGCGCCATGGCCAGCAACCGCCCATCCGAGCCGGACGGCCCGATCAGTTGCAGCCCGTGGGACAAGCCGTTCTGCGCGATCCCGGCGGGCAGGTTCACCACCGGCAGGCCGGCAAGGCTGGCCGGGATCACCACTTCCATCCAGCGGTGATAGGTGTCCATCCCCTGCCCCGCGATCTCGCGCGGCCAGTCCCAGTCGACCGGGAAGGGCCAGACCTGGGCCGAGGGCAGCACCAGCGCGTCGAAGCGTGTGAACAGGTCGTCCAGTGCGGACAGCCAATCCCGGCGCAGCGCCGCCGCGCGCTCGACCTGATCGCCGGTCATGGCGAAACCGCGCACGATCTCCCAGATCGCCTGCGGGTTCAGCAGGGCGCGCTGCCCCGCATCGCGGTAATGCGGCCCGAGGTCTTGCGACACGGCAAAGCTGCGCAGATCGGTCCAGCTTTGCCACAGCAGGTCCGAGGGCACCGGTGGGGCCAGCGCCTCGACCCGCCATCCAAGAGAGTCCATCCGGGCGACAGCGCCCTCGGCCGCATCCAGAACGCCCCCCTCCATCGGGTAGGCCCCGCCCCAATCCGCCAGCCAGCCGATACGTGGCGCCTTTGGGGATGCCGTCTCCCCCTCGAAGAGACCGCCCGAGAGCGTCTCCAGCAGCCGCGCCACGTCATCGACACAGCGCGCCATGGGGCCCAGTGTTGACAGCCGATGCAGCAACACCGCGTCGCGCACATCGCCCGACACCACCCCGACCGTCGGGCGCATCCGCCAGACATCGCACCACGCGGCGGGGTTGCGCAGGCTGCCCATCATGTCCGATCCGTCGGCAACCGCCAGCATGCCGGTCGCAAGGGAGGCCGCCGCACCGCCCGAACTGCCCCCTGCGGTGCGTGACAGGTCCAGCGGGTTGCGCGTGGGACCATAGACAGGGTTGGTCGAATGCGAGCCGAGGCCGAATTGAGGGACGTTGGTCTTTCCGATGATGATCGCGCCTGCCGCCTTCATCCGGCGCACGATGGCGTCATCCTCGTCGGGGATATTGTCAGCCAGGATCGGCGAACCCCAGGTGGAGCGCACGCCCTTCACGCCGACAAGGTCCTTCACCGCGATGGGGATACCGTGCAGCCAGCCTTGCGGTGCCATCGCCTCGGCCAGCCGCGCTTCGCCCATCAGGCGTTCGCGGTCGCGCAGGGCGACGATGGCGTTGACCTCGCCATTCACGGCGTCGATCCGCGACAGGGTCGCGCGCATCACCTCCACCGGAGACAGCGTGCGCCGTGCAATCGCCGCCGAGATGTCCGACGCGCTCAACCCAAGCAGATCACTCATGGTGCTTCCCCGTATTGCCCGCGAAATCTCTATCCCGGATGCGACGACACGCGCAATCGGCCGGGGTTGATCCGGCGGGACGCTTCGGCCCATAAGTCCGATAGAAAGACTCGGAAAATGTTCCCCCGTGTGAGAGTTCCCCATGCGTATCAGGTTCCTTCCCCCCGCCGTCAGCGCCGGCATCTTGGCGGGCCTCCTCGCGGCAACGGCTGCGATCCCAACCGAACCCGGGGTTCCAAGCACGCTTGAGGAATTGGGTCAGCGCCTCTTCTTCGACACCAACCTGTCGGCCAACCGCACGCAAGCCTGTGCCACCTGCCACGACCCGGCGCGCGGCTTTGCCGATCCGCGCGGGGCGGCCTCCATCGGCGATGACGGTCACTCCATCGGCGACCGCAACGCCCCCACGGCGACCTATGCGATGTTCTCGCCGGACTTCCACCGGCGCGAAGATGGCATGTGGGTCGGGGGACAGTTCCTCGACGGGCGCGCCGCCACGCTTGAGGATCAGGCGGGCGGGCCGCCCCTGAACCCGATCGAAATGGCCCTGCCCGACAGGGAGACCGCCGTCGCGCGGCTGGCCGAAAACCGGGATTACGTCGCCGCCTTCGAGACCCTTTTCGGCGAAGGCGTGCTGGACGATCCCGAGGCCGGGTATGCCGCCATGACCCGTGCCATCGCGGCCTTCGAGCGGACCGAGGAATTCGCCTCCTTCGACTCGCGCTATGACCGTTACCTGCGCGGCGAGGTTGAATTCACCAACGAGGAAGAGCTTGGGCGGCTGCTGTTCTTCTCGGAGCAGTTCACCAACTGCAACCAGTGCCACCAACTGTCGCGCAGCGCCATCGACCCGCAAGAGACCTTCACCAATTACGAGTTCCACAATATCGGCGTGCCGGAAAACACCGACCTGCGGGCACGCAATGGCGTCGAGACTGCCGACCTCGGGCTATTGGCGCATCCGGGCGTTGACGATCCCGCCGCCGCGGGCCGGTTCCGCACCCCCACGCTCCGCAACGTCGCCGTCACGGGGCCCTACATGCATAACGGGGTGTTCGAGGATCTGCGCACCGTCGTGCTGTTCTACAACGTCTATAACACGCAGAACGACGCGCGCCTGATCAACCCGGAAACCGGGGAACCCTTCGGCCCGCCCGAGGTGGCCGAGAATATCTCGATGGAGGAACTGACCCATGGCCCCGCGCTCGACGATCAGCGCATCGACGCCATCGTCGCGTTCCTCAGGACCCTGACGGATCGCCGTTACGAATACCTGCTGGACGAGACCTGAGGCGCGGCCTCAGGCTTCGCTACGCGCGTCCGCCCGGCTTTTCCCCGAGACGTTCTGCGCCAGAACGCTGGCCATCAACCCATCGAGGTCGCCGTCCAGCACGCCTTGCGTGTCGCTGGTCTCGAAGCCTGTGCGCAGGTCCTTCACCATCTGGTAAGGTTGCAGCACGTAAGACCGGATCTGGTTGCCCCAGCCCGCGTCGCCCTTGGCCTCGTGGGACTCGCGGATACTGGCGGTGCGTTTCTCCAACTCCAACTGATACAGGCGCGATTTCAGGGCCTTCATGGCGATGTCGCGGTTCTGGTGCTGCGATTTCTCGGAGCTGGTCACGACGATACCGGTCGGCGCGTGCGTGATCCGAACCGCCGAGTCCGTCGTATTCACGTGCTGGCCGCCCGCCCCCGAGGAGCGGTAGGTGTCGATGCGGATGTCGGCGGGGTTCACCTCGATCTCGATATTGTCGTCGACCACCGGGTAGACCCAGACCGACGCAAAGGAGGTCTCGCGCGTGCCCTTGCCGAAGGGCGAGATACGCACCAGCCGGTGCACGCCCGATTCCGATTTCAGCCAGCCATAGGCATTGGGACCGGAAATCTTGTAGCTGACCGATTTGATGCCTGCTTCGGTGCCCGCTTCCTGCGACTGCAGCTCGACCTCGTAGCCCTTCTTCTCGGCCCACCGGGTGAACATGCGCGCCAGCATCTGCGCCCAGTCGCAGGCCTCGGTCCCACCGGCGCCGGCGTTGATTTCGAGGAAGGTGTCGTTGCCATCGGCCTCGCCATCCAGCAACGCTTCCAGCTCCTTCGCGGCGGCAACCTCGACCAGGTCGGCAAGCGCCTGTTCAGCCTCGGCGACAACTTCCTCGTCGCCCTCCATCTCGCCCAGTTCGATCAGTTCGACATTGTCATCGAGGCCTGACTTGATCTGGTCATAGATGCCCATCTTGTCGACCAGCATCTGGCGGTCGCGCATCAGCTTCTGCGCGCCGGCCTGGTCGTTCCACAGGTTGGGGTCTTCGACGCGCGCGTTGAATTCCTCCAGCCGGTGCTGGGCGGTCTCGATATCCATCCGCTGCCCCAGAAGCTCCAGGGAATTGCGGATCTTTTCGATATTGGCTTGGGTCTCGGCGCGCATGTGTGACTTTCTCTCTCGCTCGGTGCGGCAGAGATAGAGGATCGCGCGCGCACCCTCAAGCGGGCGCGCGCATCTGGTGGTTTGGTCAGTACAGGCCGCCGGAGCTGAGTGTGCCGAAGCCCGTGCCAGTGGGCACACGCGCCTCGCCCCCGCCCGTGGTCTCGACGGTCGCCTCGTCGGTCACCGGCCTCGACATTTCGTCTTCGGGGTCCCCCTCGCCACGGCCGAACATCGGCAGGTCCGAGCCCATGCCCCAGCCGCCGTCGATCACCGACAGCAGGCCTTCATAGGGGGCCTCGCCCTCGCGGAAGAGTTCGTAAACCACGTGCTCGCCCTGGCTGCCCTCGGGCAGGCGAGCCCCGGAATAGCGGTCGATCGGGTAGAACGTGCCGCCCTCGGGCACCTCGAAGCTGCCGCCGCCATACTCGCGGACCGCCTCGCGCATGAACTGCGCGAAGACCGGGCCGCACATGCCGCCGCCCGATGCCCCGCGCCCCAGGCTGCGCGGCTGGTCGTAGCCGATGTAGCAGCCCGCCGCGATGGTCGAGGAGAAGCCCACGAACCATACATCGCGCGCATCGTTCGTCGTGCCGGTCTTGCCGGCAAGCGGCACGCCGATGCCCGCCGCACCGACAGACCCGGCCGCCGTGCCGCGCTGCACCACGCCCTGCATCATCGAGGTCAGCTGGTAGGCGGTGATCGGGTCGATCACGCGTTCGCGGTTCGACACGATGCGCGGCGCGAGGCCTGCGTCGATGGCCTCCAACTCGCAATCGGGGCACAGGCGCTGGTCATGGCGATAGACGGTGCGCCCATAGCGATCCTGGATGCGGTCGACCAGCGTCGGGTCCACCCGTTCGCCGCCATTGGCGAACATCGCGTAGGCCGCCACCATGCGGAACAGGGTCGTCTCCTGCGCGCCAAGGCTGTTGGCGAGGAAGGGCTGCATGTCGTCGTAGACGCCGAAGCGCTCGGCATAGCGCGCGACCGTCTCCATCCCCACATCCTGGGCAAGGCGGACGGTCATCAGGTTCCGCGACCGCTCGATCCCGGTGCGCAGCGGCGCGGGGCCGTAGAACTGGTTCGAGGCGTTCGTCGGGCGCCAGATACCGTCGCCGGTCTCAACCTCGATCGGGGCGTCGATGACGATGGTGTTGGGCGAATAGCCGGAGTCGAGCGCGGCGGCATAGACCAAGGGTTTGAAGGACGAGCCCGGCTGGCGCGTCGCCTGCGTGGCGCGGTTGAAACTGGAGGCCTGGTAGGAGAACCCGCCCTGCATCGCCAGAACGCGGCCCGTGTTCACGTCCATCGCCATGAAGGCGCCCTGCACTTCGGGGATTTGCCGCAGCGTCCAGCGCATGAAACTACCGTCGCTGTCGCGGGTCATGGCGCGGACATGCACCACGTCGCCCACGCTCAGCAGGTCACCGGCGACGCGCGCCTGCGGACCGCGATTGCCGTCTTCGTCCAGCGGACGGGCCCAGGTCACGTCCTCGGCGGGAATGAAATGCCCGTCCTCGTCTTCGTCGACGCCCTCGATCCCGATGCGGGCGCTGGTATCGCCCACCGACAGAACGACGGCGGCATACCAGCCGTCGATATCGCGCGGGATGTCGGCATCGGCCAAGGCCGCCCGCCAGCTTTCCTCGTCGGTCAAGTCCGCCGGGTCGATCGTGTCGGCCGGACCGCGCCAGATGCCGAGGTTGCGGTCATATCGCTCCAAGGCCCGGCGCAGCGCGGCTTCGGCCACCTGCTGCAAGCTTTCATCCATCGACGAGCGCACGGCATAGCCGCCGGTGAAGAACTCGTCTTCACCGTATTGAGCGGACAACTGGCGGCGGATCTCGTCAGTGTAGTAATTGCGCGGCGGTATGCTGCCCCGGTAGGCCTCGATATGTCCGCCCTGCACGGTTTCCAGCGGCGAGGCCTGGGCCGCCTCCATCTCGTCCCGCGAGATATAGCCGTTCTCGTACATCTCGCGGAGCACGTAATTGCGGCGGCTGATCGCGCGCTCGTAATCCTCGACGGGATGGAAATTCGACGGCGCCTGCGGCAGCGCGGCCAGGTAAGCGACCTGCTCCAGCGTCAGATCTTCGAGGGGCGCGTTGAAATAGGTCTGCGCAGCCGCGACCACGCCATAGGAGTTCTGACCCAGGAAAATCTCGTTGAGATACAATTCGAGGATGCGATCCTTGGACAGGGTCCGCTCGATCCGGGCGGCGAGGATGATCTCGCGCACCTTGCGCTCGATGGTGCGCGACCCGTCGAGCAGGAAGTTCTTCATCACCTGCTGCGTGATGGTCGAGGCACCGCGCACGTCCCGGCCACGGGACCGGACGGCCTCGACGAAGGCGGCGGCGATGGCGCGCGGGTCATAGCCCTGGTGCTCGTAGAAATTCCGGTCCTCAGCCGACACGAAAGCCTGCGCCACGATATCGGGGATTTCCTCGGCGCTGACGTAAAGGCGGCGTTGGGCGGCAAATTCATCGACCACCTGCCCTTCGCGCGAATAGATCCGGCTGATGGTGGCGGGCGCGTAATTGGCCAGCGTTTCATGGTCCGGCAGATCGCGGGAATACATGAACAGAAGACCGCCAATGCCAAGCGCGGCAAAGACCAGCCCAAGGGTCAGCGCGCTGAACAACGCGCCGAAAATGCCTGTAATGAATCGGACCATGCCCGCGCCTTTTGCAATGTTCGGCGCTTATACGCGCCGGGCGGTCTCCGGTCAAAAGCAACAGGCGGGTTTTCGCGTGCTCGTGATGCCGGCAAACTGGCGCCATGAGCAAGAAAACCGGGCCAGAGGCGATTCTGCCGAGCTACGAGGCCGAAGCCGCGGGCTGGGCGCAAACGCGCAATCAGGAGTTGTGGGAACGTCCGGCGTTGGAGGCCTGCGTGGCGGGCCGCGCGCCGGGGTTGCGGGTGCTCGACCTCGGCTGCGGATCGGGGCAGCCCATCGCGGCCTGGTTCGTGGCGCGCGGGGACCATGTGACCGGCGTGGACGGGGCCGCCGCCATGGTGGAGGAGGCCCGTCGCCGCGTCCCCCGGATGGAGGTCATCCACGCCGACATGCGCGGCCTGTCGCTCGGGCAGAGCTTCGATATCATCCTGGCGTTCAACAGCTTCTTCCACCTGTCGCCCGACGATCAGCGGGCGATGTTCCCGGTCTTCGCCGCCCATGCCGCCGCCGATGCCCGCCTCTTGTTCACCAGCGGACCGGACGCGGGAGACGCTTTCGGCACGGTCAGAAACTCGCCGGTGTACCATGCAAGCCTCGCCCCGAAGGACTATCGCGCCGCGATGGATGCGGCAGGGTTCGAGGTCATATGGTTTCGCCCGGAGGATGCCGAGTTGCGCGGGCATTCCGTCTGGCTCGCCCGGTTTCGAGGCTGACCTGTCCTGCCCTATTGCCTTAGCAAGGCCGCGCGCGCCGCATCTGCTTCGGCCCAATCCAGGATCGCCGTTACAAGCGCCGCCTGCATCTCGGCCCGCCAGTCGGGATTCATCAGGTTGTCGAGGTCGCCCTCGGCCGACATGAAACCGATCTCCAGCAGGACCGACGGGATGTCGGCGGCCTTGAGCACGGTGAACCCCGCCTCGCCGCGCGGGCTGGAATGCAACTCCAACCCGGACGCGGAGATCTGGGCCACCAACCCATCCGCCAGGGCGGCGGCGCGCGGTGCCGTTTCGACACGGGCCAGATCCATCAGGATATCGGCCACCACGTCATCCGCGCCCGACAGGTCCACGCCCTCCAGCAGATCGGCGCGGTCATGCTGTTCGGCCAGCGCAGCCGAGGCCGCGTCCGACGCCATCTCGGACAAGGTGTAGACGGTGGCCCCCTGCGCCCGACCTTCGGCCACGGCATCGGCATGGATCGAGATGAACAGGTCGGCACCGGCGGCCCGGGCCAGCGTGATGCGCGTCGGCAGCGGCACGAAGATGTCCGCGTCGCGGGTCATCACCACCTCGACCCGGCCCGTGCGGCGCAAGGCCTCGCGCAACTCGCGGGCGAAGGTCAGGACGATATTGGCCTCGTGCAGATCGCCGCGCACCGCGCCGGGGTCCACGCCGCCATGGCCGGGGTCCAGGACGACGACCAGCCGCCCGTCGGTGCGGCTGAGCGCGCTGGGGTCCGGTTGACCAGCAGTGACGAGCAGACCGGCCTCGGCCCCGGGCGGCGGGCCGGCCTGCGCCGCGAACCCGTCCTCGGTGGCAGGATCGAGCCGCAAGATCACCCGCGCTTCGCCGGTCGTGGGGTCGGTCTCCATCGCGGCGACGGCGGGCATCAGCGGCGCGTCGAGCGTCAGGACCATGCGCGACCATCCGGGCTGGAACGCGGCCCCGGTTTCGACGGATGTGACCGCATCAGACGCGTCGAACCCGGGCGGCAGGCCGGACCATGCAACCTGCCGGAAGTCGATCACCACGCGATAAGGGTCGGCCAGCGTGAAAACGCGGAACGGCACCGCCTGCGTCAGCGCCAGTGTCATCTCGGCCCCCGGACCGCGATCCTCCAAGGCGCTTTCCGCGCCCAAGACACGGGCCATCGCGCCGAACCCCTGCGCAGAGGCAGGCAGCGCGGCGGCAAGCGTCAGAAGAAAGATCAGGGCTGCTCTCAGCACGGCGTTCGCTCCCGTGTCGTTTGGCGGGAGCCTAGCAAAATCCCGCAGGAGCCCCAAGCGCAAAGGCCGCGTGCCCTACCCTTGCCCGAAGAAGCGGATCAGGCGAGAAACGCCCTCTTCGATCTCGGCCGTGCCGCGCGCGTAGGAAAAGCGCAACGTGCCGCCGCCGCGCGCCTTGTCGAAGTCGAGCCCCGGCGTGACGGCGACCCCGGCCTCGGTCAGGATCCGGTCGGCCAGGGCAAGGCTGTCATCGGTCAGGTGCGAGACGTCGGCATAGACATAAAAGGCCCCGTCGGCCGGGGCGGAGTTGCTCAATCCGGCCTTGGCCAGCCCCGCCAGCAGGATTTCGCGGTTCTTGGCGTAAACCTCGCGGTGGCGGTCCAATTCTTCCCGCCCCTCGGGCGAGAGCGCGCCAAGCGCCGCGATCTGGCTGGCGTGGCTGGGACAGATGAACATGTTCTGCGCCAGCCGCTCGATGGTGCGCACGTGATCCTCGGGCACGACCATCCAACCCAGCCGCCAGCCGGTCATCGAGAAATACTTGGAGAAGGAATTGATGACATAAACCTCGTCCGTCACCTCCAGCGCCGAGATGGCGCGCCCTTCGTATTGCAGGCCGTGATAGATCTCGTCCGAGATCAGCGCGATGTTCTGGGCGTCGCAAGCGCCCGCCAGCGCGTCCAGTTCGCCTTGGCCCAGCATCGTGCCGGTGGGGTTCGCGGGGCTGGCGACGATCACGCCAGCCAGATCCTCGGTCAGCTGCTCGGGCGTGGGCTGAAACCGGGTGTCGGCGGTGGTGACAAGGCCCACCGGGTCCAGGCTCATGGCCCGCAGGATCTGTCGGTAGGACGGATAGCACGGCTCCCCGAGCGCCACCCGGTCGCCCGCGTCGAAGAGCGCGGAAAAGGCCAGCAGGAACCCACCCGATGCGCCGGAGGTCAGCACCACGCGCGCCGGGTCCAGGTCGAGACCATACCATTCGTCATAGAGGGCCGCGATGGCCGCGCGCAGATCGGGGCGACCAAGGGAGACGGTGTATCCCAGCGGGCCCTTCTCCATCTCCTCGGCCAACCTGCGGCGCGCGGCCTCGGGCGCGCCGCTGCCCGGCTGGCCGACCTCCATGTGAACGATATGGCGTCCCGCTTCTTCCGCGGCACGCGCGGCCTCCATCACGTCCATCACGATAAAGGGATCGACGTTTGACCGGCTTGATGTGCGCATGTTCTGCCCCCTATGCTTTGCGCCGATCAGAAAGCAGCCCCGCGCCGGGGCGTCAATGCGACCGGCCCGCCTGCCCTGCCGCTTGTGGTTCATCGTGCGCCTGTGTCGCGCAGGACCGTTTGGCGCTTTGTGCTAGGTGAGCCTTTAACGCCCGACAACCGGAGAGAGTGACCCGAATGAAATTCCTTGCCCCGCTGGCGCTTGCCGCCACGCTCGCCACGCCCGCGCTGGCCGACCTGACGGAACTGACCGATGCCGAGCGCGCGGCGTTCCGCGCCGAGGTGCGGGCCTACCTGCTCGACAATCCCGAGGTGCTGATGGAAGCGATCGCGGTTCTGGAACAGCGGCAGGCCAATGCCGAGGTCGAGCGCGACCAGATGGCCGTGGCCGCCAATGCCGACGCGCTGTTCAACTCGGCCTTCGACTGGGTGGGCGGCAATCCCGAGGGCGACGTGACCATCGTCGAATTTTTCGACTACCGCTGCGGCTATTGCCGCCGCGTGCATCCCGATGTCGAAGCGCTGATCGAGTTCGATGGCAACATCCGCTACATCGCCAAGGAATTCCCGATCCTCGGCGAGCAGTCAGTGCTGGCCTCGCGCTTCGCCATCGCGACGCGGATCGCGCTGGGTGACGACGCCTACGAGACGATCTCCAACGCGCTGATGGAGATGCGCGGCGACATGACCGAGGCGTCGCTGATCGCGCTGGCCGAGGAAAACGGCCTGGACTCGCAGGCGATCACCGCCGCGCTGTCCGATCCGCTGGTGGACTCGACCATCGGCTACAACCACGACCTGGCTGGCCGGATGCAGATCACCGGCACGCCGACCTTCATCTTCGGGGACCAGATGGTGCGGGGCGCCATCGGCGTCGACGACATGCAGCGGATCGTGGCCGCGATCCGGGCCGACGCCGACTGAACTTAAACGCAGTCGAAACGCGAAGGGCGCCCCGTGGGGCGCCCTTTCTTTTTTCGGTTCAACCGGGATCAACCGAGGGACCACCAGCCTTTTTTCTTGGGCTTGTCCGGCTGTTCCACCGCCTCGGGTTCCGGCTCGAGCTGCGGGTCCGGCTCGGGGTCGGCGGGGGGCTCGGCGGCCTCCTCCTCCGGCGCGGGGGCCTCGGCTGCTTCGGCCTCCACAGGCTCGGATGCCGTGTCATCCGCAGTGGCCGGGGCCTCGGTGTCCTCGGCGGGCGCTTCGGCGGCCTCCGCCTCGGCACTCTCTTTCGTCTTAGCCCGGCTGGAGCGGCGACGGCTGCGCTTGGGTTTTTCTTCCGGCGCCGCCTCCTCGGGCTGCGGGTCGGCAGGTTGTTCGGGCGCGCTATCGTCAGCCGTCACATCCTGGGCCTCGGTGCTCTCGGTCTGGACATTGGCCTCGGGGCTGTCGCCATCCTCCGCCTGACCGTTTTCGCCGTTGTCGTCGTTGTCGCCGTTTTCACCGGTCTCGCCGTTTTCACCATTGTCGCCGTTTTCACCGTTCGTCTTTGACTTGCGGCGACCGCGGCCACCGCGGCGGCGACGGCGCTTTTTCTTGGGCTGTTCATCGCCCTCGGCCTCCGGGCGATCCTGCGCCTCGGCGGTGTCTTCCTCGACCTCCTGGGCCTCGCCCTCGATCTCTTCCATCAGGGCGGCGTCCATCGAGACTACCGGGGCCACGGCCACGACCTTGCGGGTCGCGGTCTTGAACTTTTCGATCTTGAAATCGGGCGAGATCAGCGCGGTGTCCGCCTCAAGCCGGATGGCCATGCCGTAACGCGCCTCGATCGAGGCGATGTAGTCGCGCTTGTGGTTGATCAGGAAGTTCACGATGCCCACAGGCGCGGTCAGCAACACCTCGCGCGACCGGCCTCGCGTGCCCTCTTCCTCCAACTGGCGCAGGATCGACAGGGCAAGGCTGTCATCCGAGCGCTGGATGCCCGTTCCGTGGCAATGAGGGCAAGGCTGGGTCGTGGCCTCGATCATGCCGGGACGCAGGCGCTGGCGGCTCATTTCCAGCAGGCCGAAGCTCGAAATACGGCCCACCTGGATGCGGGCGCGGTCGGTTTTCAGCTTGTCCTTCAGGCGCTTCTCGACGGCGGTATTGTTGCGCCGCTCGTCCATGTCGATGAAGTCGATCACGATCAGACCGGCAAGGTCGCGCAGGCGCAACTGGCGTGCCACCTCTTCCGCAGCTTCCAGGTTGGTCTTGGTCGCGGTTTCCTCGATCGAGCCTTCCTTGGTGGCCCGGCCCGAGTTCACGTCGATCGCCACCAGCGCCTCGGTCACGCCGATCACGATGTAACCGCCCGATTTCAGCTGCACGACCGGGTTGAACATGTCGGCCAAGTAGCCCTCGACCTTGAACCGCGCAAACAGCGGCATCGGGTCGGTGTAATGCTTCACGTTCTTGGCGTGGGACGGCATGATCATCTTCATGAAGTCCTTGGCCTGCCGGTACCCGGCATCGCCCTCGACCAGAACCTCGTCGATCTCGCGGCTGTAAAGGTCGCGGATCACGCGGTGGATCAGGTTGCCCTCTTCGTAGATCGGGGCGGGCGCGACCGATTTCAGCGTCAGTTCGCGGACCTGTTCCCACTGCCGCTGAAGATATTCGTAATCGCGCTTGATCTCGGCCTTGGTGCGCTTGGCGCCTGCGGTACGGATGATCAGGCCCGCGCCCTGCGGCACGTCCAGCGATTGCGCGGTTTCCTTGAGCTTCTTGCGGTCGGCGGCGTTGGTGATCTTGCGGCTGATGCCACCGCCACGGGCGGTGTTGGGCATCAGGACGCAGTAGCGGCCAGCCAGCGACAGGTAGGTGGTCAGCGCCGCGCCCTTGTTGCCGCGCTCTTCCTTGACGACCTGCACCAGCATGATCTGGCGCACCTTGACGACTTCCTGGATCTTGTATTTGCGCGGGCGCGGCTTGCGCACCGGGCGAATGTCTTCCTCGGTGTCGTCATCGGCGACGGTTTCGGCGTCGCCGTCGTCCTTGTCGTCGGCATCGCCTTCGTCATCGGACTCATCGTCGTCCTCGGGCTCGGCATCCGCCTCGCCTTCGTCAGCGCCGCCCTCGTCGGAGCCGTTCTCCTCGTCCTCGCCGTTCCCGGCATCGGCGTCGGGGTCGATCTCTTCGGTGTCATCCGCGGGGGGGATGTAGACCTCGGGGCCGTTTTCGGCCTCGGCTTCGGGCGGCGTGCTTTCGTCGGAGGCCTCGGCTGCTTTCGCTTCATCCGCCGGGGCATCGTCGGCCTTTGCCGCGTCTTGCGAGAACCCTTCGACCGGGCCGTCTTTGGCGGCGTCTTCCGCCAGGTCGACCACGTCCATGCCCGCAGGGCCGCTGGTCACCGCGTCGCTGTCGTTGCGCGCGGCCATCGTCTCGGACGAACTGCCCTCGCCCTCGGGTTTGTCGGCGCTTTTCTTGCGGCGCGACCGGCGGCGCTTGGGTTTCTGTTCTTCCTCGGCCTCGGCGGCCATCGCCTCGGCATCGGCGCGTTCCTCGGCCAACAGCGCTTCGCGGTCGGCGACGGGGATCTGGTAATAATCGGGATGAATTTCCGAGAAGGCGAGGAAGCCGTGGCGATTGCCGCCGTAATCAACAAAAGCGGCCTGAAGCGAGGGTTCGACCCGCGTGACCTTTGCCAGATAGATGTTGCCTGCCAGTTGCCGCTTGCTCAGCGACTCGAAATCGAATTCCTCGACCTTGTTTCCATCAACCACGACAACCCGGGTTTCCTCGGGATGGGTGGCATCGATGAGCATCTTCTTTGCCATGATGTCCTTGCTCGCAGCCCGACCGGCGGTCGCCCTGGGGGTGCCGCCGCGGAAAGACTGCGTTGTTCTGAGGGGGCGATGGGGCGCCGGAGAGGGCCGGGGCAAACCGCCCCGGTCCATTGTCCGATATGTGCGTCGCGCCGTTGCATCGCGTCCGTGACTCCGGCGTGCGGGCCACGGCCCGTCCGCCAATTCAAGCCCCCGCGAGGAGCAGGGGGCGGTTCCAAAGGGCCAGAGGGCGGTATCGCGCTTTGACCCGAGTGACCTGCTGCCCCCCGAACGCGGCGGGGTTTTGTGTCGCGGCGTCGGACGGGTGCAGAGAAACTGTTTCGCCGGTCGCCTTTGCGACCGTACGTTCACATTAGGGGATGAAATGCGGCAATGACAATGGAGAAACGTGCAGTTGGTGCATGAATGCACGTGTCAATTGCGGGCCGCCGCATCCCTGCCCGGCCCGCATCCGCCGCATTCAAAGGCGATCAGAGATAGTCGGACCGGCTCAACCCGTACTTCGCCATTTTTTCGTTCAGCGTCCGGCGCGGCAGGCACAACTCTTCCATCACCGCCGCGATGGAGCCCTTGTGACGCCGCATCGTGTTGTCGATCAGCATGCGCTCGAAGGCTTCGACATACTCTTTCAGAGGCTTGCCCTCGGTCGAGATGGTGGGGCCCGTCGCCTCGTTATCGGCCATCAGAAGGGACGTGATCGAGCCCGACCCACGCCGGTTCTGCAAGACGGCGCGCTCGGCGATGTTCACCAGTTGCCGCACATTGCCCGGCCAGGGCGCTTGCAGCAGTTGCGCGGCCTCCTGCGCGGTGACTTGCGGCGCGTCGCATCCGTATTCCTCGGCGAATTGCTCGGACATGCGGTTGAAAAGCGTCAGGATATCCTCGCCACGGGCGCGCAGCGGCGGGCACAGGATCGTCATCGCCGACAGCCGGAAGAACAGGTCGGGGCGCAGCACGTCTTCGAGCGTCTGGCCCTGCGCATGCTGGTTGCAGATCGCGATGATGCGGGTTTGCGGCGGGGTTTCCTGATCGTTGATGAAGGTCAGCAGCCGCGATTGCAGCGCGTTGGGCAGCGCCTCGATATCCTCGAGGCAGAGCGTGCCGCCCCGCGCCTCTTCGACCAGCGGCAGCGCATCGTCAGGCGCCGGACCGAACAGACGCGCGCCCAGTTCCTCCTCGCCGAAGGCCGAGCAGGAGACATTCACGAATTTCTTGGTCGCGCGCGGCCCCACGGCATGCAGGGCATGGGCCACCAGCGTCTTGCCGGTGCCGGTCTCGCCATCGATCAGAACATGGCTGTCGGCCTGACCGAGGTCGAGGATATCCTCGCGCAGGCGCTCCATCTCGGGCGAAGAGCCGATGAGCTTTTTCATCAGCACCTTGCCGTCGCTGAGTTCGCGCCGCAGCGCCCGGTTGTCCAGCGTCAGGCGGCGCTGGTTGCTGGCGCGCTTGGCCAGGTCGGTCATCCGGTCGGGGTTGAACGGCTTTTCGAGGAAGTCATAGGCGCCGATCCGCATCGCCTCGACCGCCATGGGCACATCGCCATGGCCGGTGATCAGGATCACCGGCAAACCGCTGTCCTGCGCCATGAGCCGTTTCAGCAGCGTCACCCCATCCATGCCCGGCATCTTCACATCCGTCACGACCACGCCGGGAAAATCCGGGCCGATCGCCTTCAGCGCATCCTCGCCCGAGGCATAGGTCTCGGTTTCGAAACCCGAGAGCGCCAGCCACTGGCTGATCGATTGGCGCATGTCCTGCTCGTCATCCACGATCGCAATCTTCATCGCGGGCATCCTTTCTTGTCATTCATTGCGCGGCCTCCAACCCATCGTCGTCGGCATCGCGGTCGCCCAGGCGTGGCAAGCGCACCTCGAACACCGCGCCACCGCCCGCGCCGTTGCGCGCGGTCAACCGGCCGCCGAGGTCGGACACGATGCCGGAGGAAATGGCAAGACCCAGCCCCACGCCCTCGCCCGGCTTCTTGGTCGTGAAGAAGGGTTCGAACAGGGACTCGAGATCGTCGATCCCGTCACCCGAGTCGCGCACCGTCAGCACGGCCTCTTCCCCTTCCACGATCATCAGGTCCAGTTCCCGTCGCGCACTGTCCTTCATCGCGTCGAGCGCGTTGCGCAACAGGTTGATGATGACCTGCTCAAGGCGCAGGCGATCGGCCAGAACCATGACCGGACGGCGCGGCACGCTTTGCGTGATCTCCACCGCCGTGGTGCGCAGTTGCGGCTCCATCATGGTCATCGCACCTTTCAGCGCATCCCGCAAATCAACGGGTTCCAGCGCATCGCCGCCCTTGCGGGCGTAGGATTTGAGTTGCCGGGTGATGGCCCCCATCCGCTCGATCAGGTCGTCGATGCGCTGGAAGGACGAGGCGGCCTCGTCCACGCGGCGGCGCTGCAACAACAGACGCGCCCCGGCGAGGTAGGTTTTCATCGCGGCCAGCGGCTGGTTCAACTCGTGGCTGACGGCCGCCGACATCTCGCCCAAAGCGGCGAGTTTCTGGCTTTGCGCAAGGCTTTGCTCGGCCTCTTCGAGGGTCCGTTCGACCCGCTGCCGCTCGGCGATTTCCCGCTGTAGACGGGTGTTCAGGCGGCGAAGCTCCGCCGACTCGCGCTGCAGGACAACTGACTGCAACCGCGCCCGGCGGCTCAACACATAGAACGCGCCCGCAAGCAGCAGGGCGAATCCCATGATCTCGAGCGCGAGGACACCGTTCACCCGCTCCCGTACCGAGGCGTAGGCGGTGTAGCTGACGATCCGCCAGCCACGAAATGGAATGCGGCTTTCCAGCCGGATGGTTTCATTGCCGAAGAAATACGGCCCCGGATCGCCGAACGCCCAGTTTCCCGTCGCCTCCAGCGCGCGCTGGATCGCGGTGGGCGCGGGTTGCCGCTCCAGCGCCTCGGCCTCGGTCAGGCTGCGCCAGCGCGGCTCGGTCGACAGGATGATCTGGCCGGTGCTGCTGGTCAGGAAGACCGCCTCGGACGTGCCCCGCCAGCGATCGACGACACGGGCAAGATCGACCTCGACAAGGATCACACCCAGCAGACGGTTATTCGCCTCGACCCGGCGCGAGAAGGTGAACCCAAAGGCGCCCACGTCACTTTCGGAGATGTTGAACACCGTGTCGGAGGAGCGCACGGCCTCAACGAAATAGGGTTGGTTGGCGCGCAACTCGGACAGGTGGGCGCGGTTGGTGGCGGCCACCACCCGCCCCTCGCGGCTCAGCAGCGTCAGCGAGGCCGCGTCGATCTCGTCCACATAGTCGATCAGGTGGGCCGAGGTGCTGGAAAAATCGTTCTGCTCCAGCGACCGGATCAACACCGGGTCCCGCGACAGCAGGAGTGGCACGACCGAGTTGCGCTGCACTTCGGACAGGATGTTGCCGGAATAAAGCGCAAGGCGCAGTTCGGCCCGGTTGCGCGTCGTTTCGGTGAACCGCTCGGTCAGAAGGATGTTCGAAATCCACACCACCGCCACGGCCAGCGCGAGGAACACCAACATGACAAGGCGTGTCACCCAAGGGCGGCCCAGCCGGGGAACACGGCTGGCGGAAGCGGAGGTCTCGGTGACGCTCATGGAGAGAGGTTACGCCTTTGGGGCCTCGGCGCTCAAGCCTCGCCTGATAACTTGCCGTGATCCGGCGAAAATCACGCGCTGACCAGCGCCTCGGCAAGGCTTGCGAACAGGGGCGCGCCATCGGTGCCGCCATGGGCCTCGTCCACCACGCGCTCGGGATGCGGCATGAGGCCAAGAACCCGGCGATTCTCCGACAAGACACCGGCGATATGCGCGACCGAACCGTTGGGGTTCCCCTCGTAGGCAAAGGCGATGCGATCCTCGCCCTGCAAACGGGCAAGCCCGTCCTCGTCGATCTGGTAATTGCCGTCGTGATGCGCGACCGGGATCACGATCTCCTGCCCCGGCTTGTAGGCGCTGGTGAAGGGGCTGTCGGTGGTCTCGACCGTCAGGGCCTGCATCTTGCAAGTGAACTTGAGCCCCGCATTGCGCATCAGCACACCCGGCAGCAGGCGCGTTTCACACAGCACCTGGAAGCCGTTACAGATGCCCAGAACATGCCCGCCCCGCGCGGCAAAGCCTGCCACGGCGCGCATGATCGGCGATTGCGCGGCGATGGCGCCGCAGCGCAGGTAATCGCCATAGGAAAACCCGCCCGGCACCCCCACCACGTCGAGGCGTTCGGGAAGCTCCGTATCCTTGTGCCAGACCATGTGTGTTTCAAACCCCGCCCGCTGGAAGGCCACGGCAAGGTCGCGGTCGCAGTTGGAGCCGGGAAAGACGAGAACGGCGGCACGCATGGGCGAAACTCCTGGTCAGGCGGTGAAATCGGTGATGACGGCCACGCCCGGGGGCGCGGCGCGGTCGAAAAGCTCAAGCTCGGCGGTCGCGTCCGACAGCGCCACGCGGCGCGCGATCATGGGCGAAAGGTCCAGATCCGTGGCCGTGATGAAATCGAGCAGCGAGGGGTAGCGATGCGCGGGCATGCCACGCGTGCCATAGATGGCAAGCTGGCCGGAATAAACGGCATCCCATGGCAGCTCCATGCGCAGATGCTCACCCGCCGGCATTCCCACCTGCACCATGCGGCCCAGTTTCCGGCAGGATTTCAACGCGTTCTCGGTCGTCGTTGTGAAACCCAGCGCCTCGACGGACAGGTGCACGCCGCCGCCGGTGGCCTCGCGCATGGCCCCCGCCGGGTCGTCGCCGCGGGCGTCGATCAGCACTTCGGCGCCGAGCGCCTTGGCCTGCTCCAGCTTTTCGGGCACCACGTCGGCCACCGCCACGCGCGCGCCCATGGCGCGGCCCAGCATCAGCGCGGCGATGCCGACACCGCCGCCGCCCCAGACGCCAAGCCATTCGCCGGGCTTGAGCGCCGCACGGCCCGTCAGCGCGTGCCATGCCGTCGTCACCCGGCAGCCAAGAGCCGCGGCCAGCGCCGGGTCCATTCCGTCGGGCAGGCGCGTGAGGTTGGCATCGGCATGGGCGACCGCGACACGCTCGGCAAAGGCCCCGTCACAGGTGAAGCCGGGCAGCACTTGCGTCGAACAGATCGTCTGATGCCCCGATTGGCAGTCGGGACAGGTGCCACAGGCGAGGATGAAGGGCGCGATCACCCGGTCGCCCAGGCGCCAGTTGCGCGTCTCGGGGCCGGTCTCGACCACCACGCCGCAATATTCATGGCCGGGGATATGGGGCAGATCGACCGGGTCGCCACCGGTCCAGACATGCCAGTCGGACCGGCAGACGCCGCAAGCCAGCACCTCCAGCACCACCCCGTCACGCGGGCAGGCCGGGTCGGGCGCGGTGCCGATCTCCAGCGGCTGGCGCCAGCCGGTCAGCCGCGCCGCCCGCATCAGGCGATCTCCACCCGGTAGCTTTCGATGACGGTGTTCGCCAGCAGCTTCTCGCACATCTCGGTGACTTGCGCCTCGGTCGTGCCGGGGGCGAGGTCCAGTTCGATCACCTTGCCCTGGCGCACGCCCTCGACCCCGTCGAACCCCATGGAGCCGAGCGCGGATTTCACCGCCTCACCCTGCGGATCCAGAACACCGGGTTTCAACATCACGGTCACGGTGGCCTTCATCGCCCTGCCCCTTCGTCTTTCCTAATATGCGCAGCACCCGGCCCATGGCCGGGCATGTCGTCAGTTGATCAGTGTCGGCTTGGTCGGTCCGGGCTCGCGCTGCGGCATCACGCCGAGCCTGCGCGCCACCTCGGTATAGGCATCGGCCAGATCGCCGAGGTCGCGGCGGAACACGTCCTTGTCCAGCTTCTGCCCGGTCTCGATATCCCACAGGCGGCAGCTGTCGGGGCTGATCTCGTCGGCCACGATCAGGCGCATGTAGTCGCCGTCCCAGATGCGGCCGATCTCGATCTTGAAATCGACCAGCTTGATGCCGACGCCCAGGAACAGGCCCGACAGGAAATCGTTCACCCGCAGACCAAGCGACACCATGTCGTCGAGATCCTGCTGCGTGGCCCAGCCGAAGGCGAGGATATGTTCCTCGGCCACCAGCGGATCGCCCAGCGCATCGTCCTTGAAGTAGAACTCGATGATCGGGCGCGGCAGCGGCGTGCCCTCCTCGATCCCGAGGCGCTTGGCGATGGACCCGGCGGCGACGTTGCGCACGACCACTTCCAGCGGAATGATCTCGACCGCGCGGATCAGCTGCTCGCGCATGTTGATGCGCTTGATGAAATGCGTCGGCACGCCGATGGTGTTCAACCCGGTCATGAAGAACTCGCTCAACCGGTTGTTCAGCACGCCCTTGCCCTCGACCGTCGCGCGCTTTTCAGCGTTGAACGCGGTGGCGTCGTCCTTGAAATACTGCACCAGCGTGCCGGGCTCGGGCCCTTCGTAAAGGATCTTGGCCTTGCCTTCGTAGACCTTCTTGCGCCGTGCCATGCGATGCGTCTCCCGGGGAAATGCGGAAGGCGGCCCTGCCATCTCGGACCGGCCGCCATTTGGCCGAGCCTATAGGCCAAAGCGCGGTGTGTCGCAAGGCGCGGTGAAGATCGCGGCTTGCGGGCGGGGGCGTGTGCCACGTATTGTCCGCGCAACACGCCCATCTGGACGCAGGAGACACCGATGACGACCTTCGATGATCGCGAAAGCGCCTTCGAGAACAAGTACGCCCATGACGAGGAAATGAAGTTCAAGGCCGAGGCCCGCCGCAACAAGCTGATGGGGCTGTGGGTGGCCGACATCCTCGGCAAGACGGGCACGGAGGCCGAGGAGTATGCGAAATCGGTCGTCCTGTCCGATTTCGAGGAAGCCGGCCACGAGGACGTGATGCGCAAGGTGATGGGCGATCTCGGCGACAAGGTCTCCGAGACCGAGGTGCGCAAGAAATACGACGAATTGCTGGCCGTCGCCAAAGGGCAGATGGTCGAAGAGAACTGAGCGCACACCGCGCAAGCAACGGCCCCGCGCAGCCCGCGCGGGGCCGTTGCTGTTTCCCGGCCGGCGTTTCCACCCGGCAACGGCACCCGCAAATGACCCCGACGCAGGTCTTTTTGCCCTTGTTTCACGAAACCGCCCACATCATGTGACCCCTGCGCGCAAGACCGGAGAGATGTCCCGATGACCAATGCCCTGAGCGAGATGCTGCAAACCCGCGACTGGCTGATGGCCGATGGCGCCACCGGCACGATCCTGTTCAACATGGGGTTGCAATCGGGCGACTCGCCCGAGCTTTGGAACGTCGACCACCCCGACCGGATCGCGACGCTGTATCAGGGCGCGGTCGATGCGGGGTCGGACCTGTTCCTGACCAACTCCTTCGGCGGCACCAGCGCGCGGCTTAAACTGCATGACGCCCAGGACCGGGTGCGCGAGCTGAACCGCGCCGCCGCCGAGATCGGGCGCGAGGTGGCCGACAAGGCGGACCGCAAGGTGATCGTGGCAGGCTCCATGGGGCCGACCGGAGAGATCATGGCGCCCATGGGCACCCTGACCCACGAGAGCGCCGTCGAGATGTTCCACGAACAGGCCGAGGCCCTGAAAGAAGGCGGCGCGGATGTCGTCTGGGTCGAGACGATCAGCGCGCCCGAGGAATACGCCGCCGCCGCCGAAGGTGCGCGGCTGGCGGGCATCGCGTGGTGCGGCACGATGAGTTTCGACACCGCCGGGCGCACGATGATGGGCTTCACCTCGGCCGATCTGGCCGCGCTGGTGGAAAAGATCGACCCCGCCCCCATCGCCTATGGCGCGAATTGCGGCGTTGGCGCGTCGGACCTGTTGCGCACCGTTCTGGGCTTCCGCGCGGCGGGCAGCGAGCGCCCGATCATCGCCAAGGGCAACGCGGGCATCCCGAAATACCATGACGGCCATATCCATTACGACGGCACGCCCGAGTTGATGGCGCGCTACGCGGTGATGGCGCGTGACGCGGGCGCCAAGATCATCGGCGGCTGCTGCGGCACCACGCCCGAGCACCTTCGCGCCATGCGCGCCGCGCTGGAAGAGACGCCACGCGGCGACGCGCCGACGCTGGATCAGATCACGGAAGAACTCGGCGGCTTCTCCTCGGGCTCGGACGGCACCGATGGCGAAGGCCCCAAGCGCAGCCGGGGCGGCCGCCGCCGCAGCCGCGCCTAGGCGGGCTTGCGCGCGATCAGATCGACCAGGGCGGATCGGCCCGCGTGCCCGATCCCTTCCTCGATCTCGGCGTCGTAATCGGCGAGGCGCAGGATCTCCCACCCGTCGAAGGCGGCCGCCAATTGCGTTATCGTGTACATGTTCTCGCGGCGTCCTGGGCCGCCGGTGCCGTACTCGACCTGCCGCGGCGCATAGCCATGCAGCAACATCAGCCCGCCGGGCCGCACGGCGCGCGCCATGTCGGCCAGCATCCGGTCTCGTTGCGGCGGGCCGAGGAACTGGATGAAGATGCCGACCACGGCGTCGACTTGCTGCGACCAGTCCCACGCTTCGATGCCGGCGACCTGGAAATCGACCACGACACCGCGCGTCGCTGCCAGCTTTCGAGCCTTCTCCACGGCGACGGGACTGGCATCGAAAGCGGTCACGTCATGGCCCAGCGCCGCCAGGTGCACCGAGTTGCGCCCCTCGCCATCGGCCGCTGAAAGAACCCTGCTGCCGGGTCCGAGCACATGCGCCCAGTCCGCAAGGAACCCCGCTGGCGCGGTTCCGTACACGTAGTCTTCGCGGTCGAACCGCGCGTCCCATCCGCTCATCGCCTGCCCCCATGTCCGGTCCCCCCGCAGGTATGGGGCGCAACTCCCTCCGACAAGGCCGTTTTTCTCGAGAAAAACGGACCGGAAAACCGGGGTTTTCCGAAACGGAAATCTCGAGATTTCCGGTCCCTTCCGTTACAGCAGGTCCAGTTGATCACCCGGTCGCGGCGGGCGGTGAAACAGGTCGCAGCGCAGGCGCGGCTGTTCGGTATCGAGGCCCAGCGCCCGGGTCGCGCGGGCAACGCGCTGCTGGATCAGCTCCGCCCAGATCCCCTGCCCTTTCAGGCGCTTGCCCCATTCGGGATCATAGTCGCGCCCGCCATGCATGTCGCGGATCTTGGACATGATGCGCGCGGCCCTGTCCGGGTAATGTTCGGCCAGCCAGTCGGCCCACAGCCCCGCCACCTCGCGCGGCAGGCGCAGGGGAATGGTCGAGGCGGCCACCGCGCCCGCCTCGCGCGCGGCGCTCAGGATCGCTTCCAGCTCATGATCGCTCAGCCCCGGCACCAGCGGAGAGGCCATGACCCGCACCGGGCACCCCGCCCGTGCCAGCGTCTCGATGGCGCGCAACCGGCGCGCGGGCGACGGCACGCGCGGCTCCATCCGGCGCGATAACTCGGGGTCCAGCGTCGTGATGGAAATCCCCACGCGCGCCAGCCCCGCCAGCCCCATCTCGCCCAAGATATCCGCGTCACGTTCGATCAGCGCCCCCTTGGTCACCACGGCGACCGGGTGGCGATAGTCGGATAGCACCTGCAGCAGCGCGCGCATGATGCGCCGCTCGCGTTCGATCGGCTGGTAGGGATCGGTGTTGGTGCCGATGGCGATGACCTTGGGCACGTAACTTGGCGCACGAAGTTCCCGCTCCAGCACCCGGGGCGCCTCGGGGCGCGCGATCAGCCGGGTTTCGAAATCGAGGCCGGGGGACAGGCCCAGATAGGCATGGCTGGGCCGGGCAAAGCAGTAGATGCAGCCATGCTCGCACCCCCGATAAGGGTTGATCGACCGGTCGAAACTGAGGTCGGGCGAGGTGTTGCGCGTGATGACCTTGCGCGGCACCTCGTCTGAAACCTCGGTGCGCAAAAGCGGCGCATCCTCCCCGTCGCCATGCCATCCATCGGGTTCGGCCACGCGGTCGAAGCGTTCGAACCGCCCGGCATGGTTGGCCGTGGCCGCCCGTCCACGCCGACGCGCCGTTGTCATGTCGGGGTCATGCACCATGGCGCGAAACTAGAACATACAGGGAACATTCTCAAGCGCAGGTCGCGGCCTGCAAGAACCATGTCGCAAATCGCCATGTGCGCCCGCCGCAATTGACTAGGTATCTGGCTCAGGCCATGTGGCCGGGCCCGCATGAAGGAGACGCGCGGATGTCCGAAGAAGAGGACGACATCATCCTGTCGGAACTGGATGACGAGGAACTCGTCCAGCAAATGTTCGACGACCTCTATGACGGGTTGAAGGAAGAGATCGAGGAAGCGGTTCACATCCTGCTCGACCGCGGGTGGGAGCCGTATGACATCCTGACCAAGGCCCTAGTGGGCGGCATGACCATCGTCGGCAACGATTTCCGCGACGGGATCCTCTTCGTGCCCGAGGTGCTGATGGCGGCCGGCGCGATGAAGGGCGGCATGGCCATCCTCAAGCCGCTGCTGGCCGAAACAGGCGCACCGCGCATCGGCAAGATGGTGATCGGCACCGTCAAGGGCGACATCCACGATATCGGCAAGAACCTCGTGTCGATGATGATGGAAGGCGCAGGGTTCGAAGTGGTCGACCTCGGCATCAACAACCCGGTCGAAGCCTATCTCGAAGCGCTGGAGACCGAAGGTCCGGATATCCTCGGCATGTCGGCGCTGCTGACCACCACGATGCCCTACATGAAGGTCGTCATCGACACGATGACCGAGAAAGGCATCCGCGACGATTACATCGTTCTGGTCGGCGGCGCGCCTTTGAACGAGGAATTCGGCCGCGCCATCGGGGCCGACGCCTATTGCCGGGATGCCGCCGTGGCGGTGGAGACGGCCAAGGAATTCGTCCTGCGCAAGCACAACCAGATGGCCGCCGGCGCCTGACGCCCCGGAGCATATGGCATCGAGACGGGCGGCGCGACACGGGCGCCGCCCTTTTTCGTTTCGCAGGGTGAGGCTTGTGAAGAGGCGCGCCCTCTTTGGGCTTGCAGGCGCCGTGCCATAGGTCTTTTGTCGCCGCATGACCCTCTATGCCATCGGCGATATCCACGGACACCTGACCAAGCTGCGCGCGGCGCACGCCCGCATCGACGCGGACCGGGCCGCCCATGGCACCGGCTCGGCCCCGCTGATCCATATCGGCGATCTGGTGGATCGCGGGCCGGACAGCGCGGGCGTGATCGCCTACCTGATGCGCCTGCGGGCAAGCGATCCGCGCATTGTCACGCTGACCGGCAATCACGACGCCATGCTGACGCGCTGGCTGGAGACGGGGCCCGGCCCCGATCCGCGCGACCCGCCGCATGTGCGCTACCTCTCCGACAAGGCCGGCGGCGGTGCAACGCTGGCCTCCTACGATGTCGATCCGACAGGGCCGCCCGACGAGGTGCATGAAGAGGCCGTCGCCCGCATTCCGCGCGCCCATCGCGAGTTCCTTGCGGGCTTGCCGCGCTGGCACCGAGCGGGGGAGTGCCTGTTCGTACATGCGGGCATCCGCCCCGGCATCCCGTTCGAGGACCAAGACCCCGAGGAGCTGATCTGGATCCGCGACGGGTTCCTCGACGACCCGCACGATCACGGGCCTCTGGTCGTGCATGGCCATACCCCGGTCGAGGATGTCACCCATGCAGGCAACCGGCTGGCCATCGACACCGGCGCGGCCTATGGCGGGCCGCTTTCGGCGGTGGCGATAGAGGGGCGCGACGTGTTCCTGCTGACCGAGGACGGACGCCTGCCCGTCCCGCGCCCGCGCTGATGCCCGCCCGCGACATCCTGCTGGTGCTGGTGGTCGTCCTCGCCTGGGGGTCGAACTTCACCGCGATGAAGATCGGGCTGGAGGAGTTGCCGCCGCTTCTGTTCGTCGGATTGCGTTTCGCGATCCTGCTGCCGCTTCTGGCCTTCTTCCGCAAACCCGCGCCCTGGTGGACGATCCTCGGCGTGGGCGCGTTCATCAACACCGGGCAATTCGCGTTTCTGTTCACCGCGATGCGGGCCGACGTAACGGCGGGGCTGGCCAGCCTGATCCTGCAAAGCCAGGCCCCGATCACCATCATCCTGGCCGCGATCTTCTTTCGCGAACGGGTCCGCTGGGTGCAGGCGGTGGGGATCGCGCTGGCCTGCGCGGGCCTTGCGCTGTTCGGGATCGCGGGGGGCGGCAATGTCACCCTGTTGGGGCTTGGCCTCATCCTGATCGGCGCGCTTTCCTGGGCCTGCGGCAACCTCGTGCTGCGCAAATCGCCCGGCGTGAACATGACCGCGTTGTTTGTCTGGGCGAGCCTCGTGCCGCCCCTGCCCATGCTGGGCCTGTCGCTGGCCTGGGAGGGGAGCGACCCGTTCGGCCAGATCGCGGCACTCAGCCTCACGGGCTGGCTGGCGGTGGCCTATGTCGCCTTCATCTCGACGGTGCTGGGCTTTTCGATCTGGGGCAACCTCCTGTCGCGCCACCCTGCGGCCTCGGTCACGCCCTTCGCGCTGCTGATCCCGGTGGTGGGCCTTACGGTCGCTGCGCTCGTTCTGGGCGAAACCATCACCGGGGGCGAGGCGCTGGCGGCGCTGGTGGTGCTGTCGGGGCTGGTCCTGGCCGTTCTGGGGCCGCGTTTCGTCGCGCGCTGACCTTCACGCCCGCCCGGCGCAGCCCCATATTGGTCGCGTGAAAGAGGACACCCCATGCCCCCTGCCCGTTTCGCCCTGATCCTTGGCCTCGTCATCACCGCCGCCGCCGCAACTGTGGCGCTTGCGGCTTGGGTCGGCCCGGTGGCGGGCGGTGCGTCGATGGGCGGCCTCCTGCTTGCGGCCCTTGTCGCCCGCGCATTGCTGGGACGCCGCGCGTGACCTGGCTCGACGATGTCGAACTGACCGAGCATGGCCTGCCGCCCGAGGGGCGTGGCCGTGTCCTGCTGATCGGCTGCGGGGCGCTGGCGCGCGAAGTGCTGGCGTTGAAGGCCGCGAATGGCTGGGATCACCTCGACCTCGCCTGCCTGCCCGCGATCCTGCACAACCACCCCGAGAAGATCCCCGATGCCGTCGCACAGGAGGTGGCGGCGAACCGGGGCGATTACGCGCAGATCTTCGTGCTCTACGCCGATTGCGGCACGGGCGGTCTGTTGCAGGCGCGCTGCGCCGAGCTGGGAGTCGAGATGCTGGACGGCCCGCATTGCTACAGCTTTTTCGAGGGGAATGAGGTGTTCGCCGAACGGGGCGAGATGACGGCCTTCTACCTGACGGATTTCCTTGTCCGGCAATTCGATGCCTTCGTGACGCGCCCGCTCGGCCTCGACCGGCACCCGGGGCTTCGGGACATGTATTTCGGGAATTACGAGACACTGGTCTACCAGGCCCAGACCGACGACCCCGCGCTGACGGAAAAGGCGCGCGCCTGTGCCGAGCGGCTGGGGCTGGGGTTCGAGCGGCGGTTCACCGGCTACGGCGACCTGGAAACGGCCCTGCGGCGGCTTTGAGTCCTCGGGGGATTGCGCCGGGCCTGCGGCCCGTCGCCCCGCGCGGGCTGCGCCCGCGTTGGGGGCTCTGCCCCCGCCGCCTTTGGCGGCTCCCCCGGCATATTTTTCCGGATAAAGATGGGTGCAGGTCCGGGCGCGGCGTGACACCGAACGCAGACAGAAGCCGGGACAGGAACATCGGGCGCAAGGCCGACACGGGGCCGCAGAAAATTGCCGAATTTTCTGCTCGGGCGGCGTCGCGCGGGATCGGAGGCGATCCAGCCGGTCTTTCCCTCGCCGCGGCGGCGATGTAGGCCAGCCAGGACCCACCCGCGAGGACAGAAATGGATAACATCAAGGGCATGGCATGGATGACATTGGCGATGCTGGCCTTCGCGCTGGCCGATATGTTCATCAAGATGACGGTCGACCGCCTGCCCGTGGGCGAGGTGATTCTGTTCTTCGGCGTCGGCGGGGCGCTGGTTTTCGGGGTCGCGGCCAGGATGCAGGGGGCGAACCTTGCCTCTCCGGCCTTCCTGTCCAAGCCGGTTCTCGCGCGCAATGCCTCGGAAATCCTCGGCACGGTCTGTTTCGTCATCGCCCTGTCGAAGATCGAACTGGCGACGCTGTCCTCGGTCATCATGTCGTCGCCGCTGCTCGTGACGCTCGGCGCCGCCGTGATCCTGGGCGAGCATGTGGGCTGGCGGCGCTGGCTTGCCATCGGGATCGGGATGGTCGGCGTGCTGGTCATCCTGCGCCCCGGCCTGTCCGGGTTCGAGCCGGCAGCGCTTTGGGCCGTGGGGGCGGCGATCGGCCTGTCGGGCCGTGACCTCGCCACGCGGCCCATCCCGCGCGAGATCTCGACGCTGCTGCTGGGGTGCTGGGGCTTTCTCGCCGCCGCCAGCGCGGGGGCGGTGCTGCTGATCCTCTTCGGCGGCGCCGTGATGCCCGACGCAACTGAAACCGCGCAGCTTTTCGGCGCGCTGGCCTGTGCGCTGGTGGCCTATTACGCGATCACCGCGGCCATGCGGGTGGGCGAGATCGGCGTTGTGTCCCCCTTCCGCTACACGCGGCTTGTCTTTGCCTTCATCATCGCCGCCGTCGTCTTCGGCGAGCGCCCGGATGCGGCGACCCTGATCGGCGCGGGCATCGTGATCGCCACGGGCCTTTATACGTTCTGGCGCGAAACGGCGGCGCGGCGGGCTGTGGCGACCTCCCCCCTTCCCACGGGACGCCCCGGGCGTTAGACCCTGCGGCAACCGAAACGGCTGCAAGCGGAGCTGCCCCACATGAGCTACATCATCGACATCCACGCGCGCGAAATCCTCGACAGCCGTGGCAACCCGACCGTCGAAGTGGACGTCACGCTGGAAGACGGCACCCTGGGTCGCGCCGCCGTGCCCTCGGGCGCGTCGACCGGCGTGCATGAGGCCGTCGAGCGCCGCGACGGCGACAAGGCCCGCTACATGGGCAAGGGCGTGCTGGAGGCCGTGGCCGCCGTGAACGGCGAGATCGCCGAGGCACTGGTGGGGTTCGACGCCACCGAGCAGGAGGCCATCGACGCCGCCATGTGCGAGCTGGACGGCACCGAGAACAAGGGCCGGCTGGGCGCAAACGCCATCCTCGGCGTTAGCCTCGCCACCGCCAAGGCCGCGGCCGATTTCACCGCGCAGCCGCTGTATCGCTACGTCGGCGGCACCGCTGCCCATGTCCTTCCCGTGCCCATGATGAACATCATCAATGGCGGCGAGCATGCCGACAACCCGATCGACATCCAGGAATTCATGATCATGCCGGTCGCGGCCTCCTCGGTCGCCGAAGCCGTGCGCATGGGGGCCGAGGTGTTTCACACGCTGAAGAAAGAGCTGTCGGCGGCGGGCCTGTCCACGGGCATCGGCGACGAGGGCGGCTTTGCGCCCAACCTGAACTCCACCCGCGACGCGCTGGATTTCATCCTGCGCTCGATCGAGAAGGCGGGCTACACGCCGGGCGACGACATCATGCTGGCGCTCGACTGCGCCTCGACCGAGTATTTCAAGGACGGCAAATACGTCATGGCGGGCGAAGGCAAGACGCTCTCGGCCGAGGAAAACGTCGCCTATCTCGAGGCGCTCTGCGGGGATTACCCGATCCTGTCCATCGAGGATGGCTGCTCCGAGGATGACTGGGAAGGCTGGAAGATGCTGACCGACACGCTGGGCGACCGCGTGCAGCTGGTGGGCGACGACCTGTTCGTGACCAACCCCGCGCGCCTGGCCGAAGGGATCGAGAAGGGCTGCGGCAATTCCCTGCTGGTGAAGGTCAACCAGATCGGCACCCTGTCCGAGACCATGGCCGCCGTGAACCTCGCCCATCGCAACCGCATGACCTGCGTCATGTCGCACCGCTCGGGCGAGACCGAGGACGCCACTATCGCGGACCTCGCCGTGGCCACGAATTGCGGACAGATCAAGACCGGGTCGCTGGCGCGCTCGGACCGGCTGGCGAAATACAACCAGTTGATCCGCATCGAGGAAATGCTGGACGAGACCGCGCATTACGCGGGCAAGGGCATCCTGCGCGGCTGAGCCTGCCGCCTGAATGACGCTTTCGAAAAGGCCGGGTCCAAAAACCCGGCCTTTTCCACATCCCGCTTGCATCACCCCAAAAGGTAAACCCGGGCAATGCAACGCTTTCTCTGGACCTCGGGGGGCGTGCGTTTCAATCTGGGCATGGAATGAACATGGTCCCGCAACCCCACGGCCCACCCGGCCACGCGCAAGCGCCCGCCACGCCCGAGGCTGTTGCGCCCCCTACCGGCGGCACGGGCGCGACGCGGGACCTTCATCCGCAGATGGCGCTTCTGATCGAGGCCGATGGCAGCCATTGGACGGAGATGATCTTTCGCTGGTCGGGGATCACGGCCGGCGGCTTCCTGGCCTGGTTCTTCTCGGGCGACTGGCTGTGCCTTGCTTGGATCGTCTCCTACCTTACCCTGAACGCGGTCTATCTTGTCGCGCTTTCGGGCGTCGAACGACCGGTAGGGCGCAATCGCTACCTTCTGGCGCTCCTCCTGAATTTTTCGCTCTCGGGGCTCTACACCGCGCTGCCCGTCTATCTGGTGACGTTCTCCGATCCGGCGCTGCATTTCATCGGCATCGTCGGCTTCCTGGCGCTTGCACTGCACAATCTGGTGCAGCACCGCGGCCTCGGGATCGTCGCCGTGTGGGACCAGGGGCTGATCGTGATCGGCGGCGGGGTGGTGGCGAACGATCTCTACCAGGGTGCCGAAAGCTGGCCTGAGCAAGTCATGGTCGTGACCGGCACCATTATCCTGATGGCCTACTTCCTGCTCAGCTACCGCTCGAACATCGCCGTTCACAATCGGCTGAGACGGGCCGAGCGGTTGCGCGCCGAGGGCCAGAAGATGGAGGCCGTGGGGCGGCTGACCGGGGGCGTGGCGCATGATTTCAACAACATCCTGACCGTCATCCTCGGCAATCTGGACCTCTACCGCGAGATCGAGGATCGGACCGAGCGCGACCAGTTGATCGACGAGGTCGAAAAGGCCGCCCGCCGCGCCGCCACGCTCACCGCGCAACTGCTGGCCTTTTCGCGGCGCGCGACGCTTTTGCCCGAGACCATCCGGCTGCCGGGCTACCTCGACAGCCTCGGCGCGATGCTGAACCGCGTCCTGCCGGCCAATGTCGATCTGGACATCCACCTTCCCGCCGCGACGCTGACCGTGCATGCCGACCCCAACCTTTTGTCCACGGCCCTTCTGAACCTTGTCATCAACGCGCGCGACGCGATGACCGATGGCGGCACGATCGAGATCTACGCCGAACGCCTGGCCCTCCCGACCCCGCAGACCAAGGGCCCGATGCGCCGCGACGGGCATCGGCTGGTGGGCGAGTTCTGCGCCATCCATGTGTGCGATACCGGGCCGGGTATTCCGCCTGACATGATGGAAGACGTGCTGCATCCTTTCGTCACGACCAAACCCCTGGGACAAGGCTCGGGCCTGGGCCTGTCCATGGTGCTGGGCTTCGCCGAGCAGACCCGTGGAACGCTTCTCCTCGAAAACCGGCCTGAGGGCGGTTTGCAAGCCTCCCTTATCTTGCCCGCGACCGGACCGAACCGCCCCGCCGGAGCCACGCAGGCAAGTTCCGTAACGCTAGCCTGACGCAACGCCCGGTTTGACAGGGCATCCACCAGCGGGAAACATGCCAAGGTCGCGTCACCGGCTTTGGGAGGGGCCGCAACCGATGCAATTGGAATTGCTCCTGGCGCTGGTGTTCGGCGGCATCGCGGGGATCGCGCTGCTGCTGCACCTTTTCGGCTATTCCAGGCCGCTGACCTTTGACGAGGACAGCGCCCGCACCCATTGGTTGCGGCAATACCCTATCAGCCGACCGGGCACCGTCCACCTGTCGCAGGATCGCGCCGCGGCCCTTGTCGAAACGCCCGACGGGCCTGGCCTCGTCTGGGCCATGGGGGCGGATTCCACCGCGCATCTGCTGACCGGCGCCACCCTGCGCACCACGCGACGCGGGCTGCGCATCGACCTGCATGAATTCGCCGCCCCCGGCGTCCGCGTCCGCCTGTCGCCCGAGGCGCGCGAGACCTGGGCACGGCTGATCCCGACACATGAGACGAAAGGGGCCCTGCCCGCATGACCGACCAACTCACCTACCCGGACGTCGTGCAATGGGCCGTGCCGATCTTCATCGCCGCCATCCTGGTCGAGCTGATCTGGATCCATATCTCGGGCCGCGGCGGGCGTTACGAGACGCGCGACGCCGTCACCTCGCTCATCATGGGGGCGGGCAATGTCGCCTCGGGGATCGCACTGGGGTTCATCGCCTGGGGCTTCTTCATGGCGCTCTGGGCGATCACGCCGCTGGATCTCGGCACCTCGCTTTGGGTCGTGGCGCTGTGCTTCGTGCTGGATGACCTGCGCTACTACTGGGTGCACCGCTTCGGGCACCGCATCCGCTGGGTCTGGGCCAGCCACGTGAACCACCATTCCAGCCAGCACTACAACCTGACCACGGCGCTCAGGCAGACATGGACCGGCACCTTCACCTTCATGATGGTGGTGCGCGCACCGCTCATCCTGATGGGCTTTCACCCGGCCATGGTGCTGTTTGTCGGCGGGTTGAACCTGATCTACCAGTTCTGGATCCATACCGAGGCGATCGGTCGGATGCCCCGCTGGGTCGAGGCGGTGATGAACACCCCCTCCCACCACCGCGTGCATCACGGCCGCAACCCGCGCTACCTCGACGCGAATTACGCCGGTGTTTTCATCATCTGGGACAGGATGTTCGGCACCTTCGTGCCCGAGGACGCGGCGGAGAAACCCGATTACGGGCTGGTGCAGAACCTTGGCACCTTCAACCCGATCCGCGTGGCCTTCCATGAATGGGTGGCGATATTCCGCGACCTCTTTCGCCCCGGCCTGACCTGGCGCGAGCGGTGGAACTACGCCGTGAAACCGCCGGGGTGGAGCCATGACGGCTCGCGCCTGACCTCGGACCAGATCAAGGCGCAGGCCATGGGCAATCCCTCTGCGGGCGCGGCAAGCGACTACGCCGCGCCAAACCGCCCCGCGTCATAGGGCGCGACCAGATCCGCATAGGCCTCGCCGCCCGCCATCCGGTCGGCCAGGGCCTCGGCCACGATCGCGGCCAGCGTCACGCCGGAGTGCATCACGGCAAGGTATAACCCCTCCGGCCCCGCCGCCCCGATCACCGGGCGCTTGTCGCCGGGAACGGGCCGCATCGCCACGCCAATCCGCGCCCAGTCGATGGTCACGCGCGGGAACAGCGCCGACACCGCCGCCCGTGCGCTGTCGGCCAGCGCCTCCGGCGGGCGGTCCAATGAGGCGCTCTCATCGCCCTGGTGCGAGACCGAGCCGGGCACGATCAACCGCCCATCCGCGTCCTGCCGGATCTCCCGCTCGGGTGCGACGAGGATCGTGTCGAGCAGCCGTGGCAAAGGTCGGCTGATCATCAACCCGCCCGGACGCGGCAACATGGGGAGCGCGACCCCCAGCGGCTCCACCAGTGCAGGCGCCCCGGCTCCGGCGGCCACCACCACGGCATCGCCCGGCACCATGCCCCATTCCGTGCGCACCCCGGCCACCCGGCCCGCACGCTCCACGATTTCCAGGACGCGCGCGCCGGCCACCTGCCGCGCGCCCGCATCCACGGCACGGGCCATCAGAGCCGCGGCGGCCTGCCCCGGCTCCACCGACCCTTCCGTGGGGCAGACCAGCGCCGCCTCCGGCACCATCGCCAGCCCCGGCACCCGGTCCCGTATGGTCTTCGCCCCGACCCGCTCCACCGGGTAGCCGAACCCCTCCAGTTCCGCTTTCATCGCCTCCAGCGCCGCGCCCTGCACCTCCCAGCTCAACGACCCCTGCCAGTTCAACCCCGGCAGGTCCCCCAGCCGCCGCCATGCCGCCATCCCGGCCTCGCGCAGGCGAAAATGATCGGCATCGAGGGAGAAGCTCGCATTGATCCAGCCAAAGGACTGCGCCGTCGCCCCTGCCCCAGCGTCGATCACCACGACCTCCTGCCCGGCCTGCGCCAAGCGGCAGGCAATCGCCGCCCCGATGATCCCGCCCCCGATGACGATGGTTTTCATGCCCGCGCTCCCGCTCTAGCCTCGGCCCGACGCTAGCGACACCTTCCGCAAGGAACCAGCCCCCGGAGCGCCCCATGACGGCAGACGAGATCATCGCCACCCTCCACCTCGACCCGCACCCCGAGGGCGGCCATTACCGCCAGACCTGGATCGACGAGGGCACCCCCGGCCGCCCCACCGGCACCAGCATCTACTTCCTGCTGAAACAGGGCGAAACCAGCCATTGGCACAAGGTCGATGCCACCGAGATCTGGCACTACCACGCCGGCGCGCCCCTCCTGCTGTCGCTGGCCGGATCCGAGGCCGGCCCCGCCACCGACCACCTGCTCACCCCCGATCTGACGCAAGGCCGCCCGCAGCTGATCGTCCCCAAGGACCACTGGCAAATGGCACGCCCCACAGGCGCCTACACACTGGTCTCCTGCACCGTCTCCCCCGGTTTCCGCTTCGAGGGCTTCACCCTCGCCGCCCCCGGCTTCGACATCCCGCGCGGCTAGAGCCAAATCTTTATCCAATCAAATATGCCGGGGGGTCGTCATTGGAACGCCATTGGTCCGAGAGACAATGGCGACGGGCAGAGCCCCCAAAACCTGAGCCGAGGCCCGCAAGGGCCGCAGGCGAGGCAAGACCAACGCGGCGCCAGCCGCTCCGCTTCATTGGTCGCCCTCAGGGCCGCGACCGCCGACCGCCGCCCACCGGCGCCGCCACCCCCGTCGTGCCCGGCGCGCTGGTGGGCAAGCCACGCATCACCCGCGCGGCAAGATAGGCAAACGCCTGCGCCTCGAGGAAATCGCCGTCGAGGCCCACCGCCTCCATCGGCTCCACCGGGCAGGAGAGCGTCGCCCGCAAGCCCTGCATCAGGCCCGCATTATGCCGCCCGCCGCCCGTGACCAGCACGCGCGCGGGCAAGGATGGCAGATGCTGCATCCCCACCCCCACCGCCGAGACGCAGAGCGCGGCCAGCGTCGCCGCCCCGTCGGCATCGGACAGCCCGTCGAGACACTCCAGCAGCCCCGAGAAGTCGTCCCGGTCCAGCGATTTCGGCGGCATCCGGGCGAAATACCGCTCGCCCAGCGCCGCGCGCAGCACGTCGCGGTCGGGCCGCCCGCGCAAGGCCAGCGCCCCGCCCTCGTCGCGCGGCCCCAAGCCCCGCGCCACCATGAAATCGTCGATCGGTGCATTCGCAGGCCCCGTGTCGAAGGCGATGCAGGCCCCCGGCACCTCCGGCCCCGAGGCCAGCGGGTCCACCCAGGTGATGTTGCCCACCCCGCCCAGGTTCAGGAACGCCACAGGCGCTTCGGCCCCGATCCAGTGCGCGCAGGCCCAGTGATAGAACGGCGCAAGCGGTGCGCCCTGCCCGCCCAACTCCATGTCCGTGCTGCGAAAATCCCAGATCACCTGCCGCCCCGAGGCCTTGGCCAGCCGCGCGCCATCGCCCGCCTGGTGCGTGCGCCCGCCCTCCGGGTCATGGGCCAGCGTCTGCCCGTGAAAGCCCAGCGCCTCGACCTCCTCCAGCCCCTCCAGGGCCTCCAGATGCGCCGCCTCGACCACGCGCGCCGCCGCCTCGGCCCGCCCGTCCCCGGGCCATGTGCCGAACCCCTCGCGGATCACCGCGCGCTCGGCCTCGGTATAGGGGCGATAGCGCGTCTCGCCGAAGCCGGTGACGCTCACACCGTCGGTTTCGATCACGGCCAGGTCCACGCCATCCAGCGACGTGCCCGACATCGCGCCCGCCATGCGCCACCGCTGCCCCTTTTCCTTCATGCCCGCGCCCGTTATAGCCAGCTTTCACCACCGCAGCATGGACGCAAAGTGCGATGACCTACCAGCCCAAATCCGACTTCCTGCGCATCATCAAGGAGCGTGGGTTCCTGGCCGACTGCACCGACCTGCAGGGCCTTGACGAGAAACTGATCGAGGGGCCGGTCACCGCCTATATCGGCTATGACGCCACCGCGCAGTCGCTGCATGTCGGGCACCTGTTGAACATCATGCTGCTGCGCTGGTTCCAGAAGACCGGCAACCGCCCCATCACCCTGATGGGCGGCGGCACGACCAAGGTGGGCGACCCCAGCTTTCGCGCCGATGAGCGCCCGCTTCTGACGCCCACCCAGATCGACGCCAATATCGCGGGCATGAACCGCGTCTTCGCGCGCTACCTCGATTACGGCCAACCGCCCACCGGCGCGGTGATGATGAACAACGCCGATTGGCTCGACGGGCTGAACTACCTCGACTTCCTGCGCGATATCGGGCGGCATTTCTCGGTCAACCGGATGCTCAGCTTCGAAAGCGTGAAATCGCGGCTCGACCGCGAACAATCGCTCAGCTTCCTCGAATTCAACTACATGATCCTGCAGGCCTACGATTTCCTCGAACTGTACCGCCGCGAGGGCTGCGTGCTGCAGATGGGCGGCTCGGACCAATGGGGCAATATCGTCAACGGAATCGACCTGACCCGCCGCGTGCTGGATCAGGAGATCTACGGCCTGACCACGCCGCTTCTGACCACCTCGGACGGGCGCAAGATGGGCAAGAGCCAGGGCGGCGCGACATGGCTCTCCGCCGAATTGCTCAGCCCCTACGAGTTCTGGCAGTTCTGGCGCAACACGACCGATGCCGATGTGGGCCGGTTCCTGAAGCTCTACACCGAGTTGCCGGTCGCCGAATGCGACCGCCTCGGCGCGCTGGAAGGCTCCGAGATCAACGAGGCCAAGATCCTGCTTGCCAACGAGGTCACGACCCTTCTGCACGGGGCCGAGGCCGCGCAAGCCGCCGAGGCGACCGCGCGCGAGGTGTTCGAGAAGGGCGGCATGGGCGAGGATCTTCCCACCCTGACGCTCTCGGCGGACGAGGTCGGCGATGGCATTTCGGTGGTGCAACTCATCACCCGCTCGGGCCTCGCCAAATCCGGCAAGGAGGCCAAGCGCCTGATCGCCGACAATGGCGCGCGGCTGAACGACGAACCGCTCACCGATGCGGGGCTGATGGTCTCGGCCTCCGACCTGGCCCAGCCGATCAAGCTGTCGGCCGGCAAGAAGCGGCACGCGCTGGTCGAGCTGGGAAACTGATCCGCGCTTAACCGGATCTTCATCATGGGCGCGTAGGGTCGTGCCCATGCTTGAGTCTACCGATTTTCATGCGAGTCGCCCTGACGCGACCTGCCTTGCCGTGCTGCCCGGCGTGCCACTCCAGCAAAGCGCGCTGTGGTTCGCGGCCTGCGCCCACCTCGGTGCCGACAGCCGCCCGGTGCCCGGATGGCCCGGATGTCGCGCGCTTTTGCGACGCGTGCCGCTGCTGGGGCCGGTGGCGATGCTGTCGCGCCCGACAGGCGATCTCGCCCCCGGCTTGGCCCCTGGGCTGCGCGCCGATCTGGGCGCGCGGCATCTGGTCATCCATGCGGACAGGCCCGCACAGGCGCAGGTTCTCGCCCGCGCCGGCTATCGGCGGATCGCCGGGCCGCGTTGGATCGCCGAGCTTGCCCTGTCCCCCGATCTCGACCGAATGGCCGCACGCCTCGATCCCCGCTTCCGAAACCGGGTGCGCCGCGCGCTTTGCGGCGGGCTGCATGTCACCCGCCGCCCCTTCCCCGCCGATCCGGGTCACTGGCTGCTGCGCGCCGAACACCGTGCCGCGCGCCGCCTCGGCTACCGCCCGCTGCCCCCCGTCCTGATCGCGGCGCTGGCCGCCGCCCACCCCGGCGGGGCGCAGCTTTTCACCGCGCATCTGGCCGGGCAGCGCGTGGCCGCGATGCTGTTCCTGCGCCACGGACGCCGCGCCACCTACCAGATCGGCTGGTCCCGCCCCGAGGGGCGCGCGGCCTCGGCCGGAAACCTGCTTCTCTGGCGCGCCATGGTGGAGCTTCAGGCCCTGGGCTGCGACGCGCTCGACCTTGGCGCTGCCGATCCCGTCGCCGCCCCGGGCCTCGCCCTTTTCAAGCGCCATGCAGGTGCGCAGAGTCGCCCCCTCGGCGGCACGTGGCTCGATACCGCCCTGTTGCGGCCCCGCCGGACGAAGGGCGCTGAACCGCCGGGGCGCCAGCCCCGGCGCGGATCGCGCGCGCCAGCGCGGGAAACCTCTGCCGATGAGCTCGCGCCGTCAGGTCTCGCGCGTCACCGGCATCCCCAACTCGCGCTCCAGCTGCCTCAGCAGGGCCACGACGCGCGGGTTGCGTGTGCTGCCGACGGCGGCCTCCACCTCTTTCCTCCGCCCCTTGCGACCGGCGCGGATCAGGTCCATCGGACTCATCCCGCCGGTCGAGGTCTGGGCGCTGCCATGCAGGTAGATCGTCCGGCCCGGATCGGGGTGGCGCAACTCGATCACGTCGAGCGGCACCGCTTTGGAACTGCCCACGCCGGACGGGTCGAACCCGGTCACATGGCCGATCCGGTGGTGGATATCGCGATAGGCGCTCAACGGTTCCTTCCACGTCTCCACGGCCTTGCCGCTCCGGTCGGTCACCCGGACCTTGCGCTTGGTGATCTCGACCTCGCGGCGCCATTGCAGCGTGCCGTTCATCTTGCGCCGGATCTGCGGCCCGACCAGCACGAGGAGAACGATCACGATCAACCCGGCCGCACGCAGCTGGCCCCCGTCCAGCACCCCGCTCGACAGGTTCGCGACAAGGATCGCGACCAGCAGCACGGCCATGAACACGCCAAAAACCAGGGGGGCGGTGGCGGCATTGAGCCGAAACCCCGACCGCCCCGGCGCACCCGCGCCGTAGGACCAGCGCCAAGGCCGGGCACCGGGGCTCAGGCGCGGCATCGGGCCGATCCGCTCAGCGGCCGGCAAGTCGGTCAGAAGGGTTTCGACTTTGTTGGGCATGGGATCTTCTCGGTCTTGAGGTCCCTTTTCGCAAAACACCGCGCGGGCGTCAGGTGGCGCGATTCCCTACCCCGCCACCATCCGCAGCAGCCGCGCGCGCCCGGGCGGCACGGCGCGAATCTCCAGCCCCGTGAAGACATGCAGCGTGCCGAGGTCGCGGTCGATCACCGCGTGGTCGCTGACCCAGCCGCCCATCAGCAGGTACGTGCGCAGAAGCGGCGGCATCTTGGCCTGCGCGCGCTTCAGGTCGGGCTTGCGCCGAAGCCGCTTGGCGAAATCGAAAACGGCGGGCGCCTTGACCCGCGGCAGCCAGCGCGGCGGCGCAAGGTGCCGGTCGCGCAGCAGTGCGAAAGCGTCGTAATAGTCCCGCGCCTCGGTCCCGTGGAAGGACGAGCAGCCGAACAGCATCTCGACCCCCTGTTCATCGACATAGGAGGTCATCGCGCCCCAGGCCACGCGCAGGATATCGGGGTCGCGCCGGTCCGGGTCGATGCAGAAGCGTCCCATCTCGACCATCGGCCCGTCGAATTCGGACAGGGCCGACAATTCGTAGAATTGCGCCGAGTAGCTCCGCCCGATCTCGGCCCCGGAGGGCAGGTGCAGCATCCGGAAACAGCACACCAGCGCCCCGGTCCTGGCCTCTTCGATCAGGACATGGGCGCAGGCCGCGTCGAAATCGTCGCTGTCGCGCCCGTCACCGGGGGTGCCCTGCCCCCGGAACGCGCGCCACCTCAGCCGCTGCGCCGCCTCGATATCGTCCGGCGTCGAGGCCAGCCGCGCCCGATAGCGTCCTTTCGCGAGGTTCAGCATTCTCGCACCTCCTGCCCTGCCGAGACTCGCCCCGGTCCTAGCGGCCCCGAATGACGGGGATTTGACACGAGATGAAAATGACCTCTGCGGCGTGTCGCGGCAAGCAACGCCTTGCCGCACACGACACCTTCTTCAAGAAATCAGAGTGTGTCGCCAAGATTGATCCGGCCGAAATTCGAAAGAAGCTGCTGGAAGAAGCCGAGGTTCTCGACCGTGGCCGCGGTCGTGCGGCGCGAAAGCTGCACATACTGCCCGTCTTCCAGGCCGAATCGTTCGACATTGCTGACCCGGCCGCCGGCATCGAAGGAGATGGCGACGATATCGCGCTCGATCACCTCGGGGGCGCGATAGGTGAAGTTCCGCACGCGATAGGCGGTGTAAAACCACGCCTCGTCCCGCATGACACCGGACGTCGCGGGGCGGCCCACCGTTTCGGCAACCTGCTCGCGGCTGTCGCCGATCTGCACCTGTGCAAGGTCCTCGGCCGGCGGAACGTATCCGTGATTGTCATAGGTCGCCGAACAGGCCGCCAGCCCAAGACCAAGCGCCATGGCCAGCGCGATCCGGCGGCTGTTGCGGGAAAGACGGGTGGCGAATGTGGTGCCCATGGTGCCTCTGATCTCTCTCTGCCCGAACCGATCCGGGTCCGGCTGCGACTTGCACGGCGCGTCTGGCCTTTGTATCGCCTTAACTTATGGCAGACGACGGGGCAAGTTCAGCGCCTGACCCGGCTTGCCCAGCCCGCTGTCCCCTTTTTCCGCCCGACAGGAGCCGCCGGAATGACGACCGAGACCCCGAAGGCCACGCCACCACTGACGCCCGCGCGCCTGTCGCGCGCCGCCTCGCATGGCTTTTCCCTGACCCCCGACGCCACAGAGCGCGCCGCGCTGGCCGAGGAGCTTGGCATCGACGGCATCCGCAAATTGCGCTTCGAGGGCGAGTTGATCCCCGAGGGCAAGGCCGATTGGCGGCTTGAGGCGACGCTCGGCGCGACGGTCGTGCAGCCCTGCGTCGTGACACTGGACCCGGTCGTCACCCGCATCGACATGCCGATCACGCGCCGATTCCTCGCCGACATGACGCCCCCCGATCCCGACGACAAGGGCGAGGCGGAAATGCCCGAAGACGACACGACGGAACCGCTGCCCGACCGGATCGACCCGGCCTTTGTCATGGCCGAAGCGCTGGCCCTGCACCTGCCGGATTACCCGCGCGCCGAGGGCGCCGACCTTGGCGAAGCCGTCTTTGCCGAGCCGGGCACCGACCCGATGACCGACGAGGATGCCAAGCCCCTGGCCGGTCTGAAGGCGCTGCGCGACAAGCTGGCGGGCGGCGAAAACGGCGACGGCTGAGGCCTCGAAAAAGGCCCTTGGAAAAACGCTTGCATGGCGGGGGAATCCGAGTATGTTCCCGGCCTCATTCGCCCCCGGATGTCGAGTGTGGCGCGCAAGCCCGTGCGCTGCCGAAACGGTGGACCAGATCGGCCCGCCAGACCCGGATCAGCGCCTTGGCGCAAGGGGGCAGACGAGATAAAGAGACGATGGAACACGGGGCCGGCGCGATTGGGCGGGGCCCCTCGAAATTCGAGGTTGAGACATGGCTGTCCCCCAGAACAAGGTCACGCGGTCCCGCCGCAACATGCGCCGCGCCCATGATGCGCTGACCGCGGCCAATCCGAACGAGTGCCCCTCCTGCGGCGAACTCAAGCGCCCCCACCATGTCTGCCCGTCCTGCGGCACCTATAACGACCGTGAGGTCGTGGCCCAGGCCGACGAGATCGATCTCGACGAAGACGCGGCATAAGCCGGTCTCGGCGGCAGGCCGAAGATGGGTGACGGCACGGCACTAACCGGTGACTCGATTCCCGGAACGGTCCTTTCGATCGACGCCATGGGCGGTGATCGGGGACCGTCTGTTGTGATTGACGGCATGGCCGCCGCGGTGGCCAAGAATCCGGACCTGCGGTTCATCCTGCACGGAAACCGCCCGGATCTCGAACGTTTGGTCGAGCGCAAGCGCGGCCTGTCCGAGCGGTGCGAGATCCGCCATGCCGAGGGCGTGGTGCGCATGGACGAGAAACCGTCCAGCGTGCTCCGCCATGGCAAGAACACCTCGATGTGGTCGACCATCGAAGCCGTCCGGGCCGGCGAGGCCGAGGTTGCGATTTCCTGCGGCAACACCGGCGCACTGATGCTGATGTCGATGACACGGCTGCGCAAGATCGAGGGCGTGAATCGTCCGGCCATCGCCTGTCTCTGGCCATCTCGCAACCCGTCGGGCTTCAACGTGATGCTGGACGTGGGCGCCGATATCCGCGCCGATGCCGAGGATCTGCTGCAATACGCGCTGATGGGCGCCAGCTATGCCCGCAACGGCATGGACCTGGCCCGCCCGCGCGTCGGGCTGCTGAATGTCGGCACCGAGGAACACAAGGGCCGCGCCGAGATCAAGGTTGCGGCGGAGTTGATCGCGCGCGTGGCCCCGGCGGCCGATTTCGAATTCGTCGGCTTCGTCGAGGGCGTCGATCTGCCCTCGGACAAGGTGGACGTGATCGTCACCGACGGCTTCACCGGCAATGTCGCGCTGAAGACCGGCGAGGGCACCGCCAAGATGATCAGCGGGCGCCTGCGCGAGGCCTTCACCTACACGCCGCTCAGCCGGATCGCGGCGCTGCTGGCCTATACCTCGCTGCGCCGTCTGTCCAAGAGCATCGACCCCCGCCGCGTGAATGGCGGGGTGTTCCTTGGCCTGAACGGGACGGTGGTGAAATCGCATGGCGCCTCGGACGCGACCGGCGTGGCCGCGGCGATCAAGCTGGCGGCCCGCCTGTCCGCCTCTGATTTCAACAAGCGCCTCGCCGCACGGATTTCGCAGGCTGAACATGCCGCCGCCGCCGCCATGCAGGGCGACCAGGGCAAAGGGGCCGTTGAATGACCTTGCGTGCCGTCCCGGTCGGAATCGGCCACTACCTCCCCTCTCGCGTGGTCGAGAATGCCGAGTTCGAAAAAACGCTCGATACCAGCGACGAGTGGATTCGGTCGCGCTCGGGCATCGAGCGTCGGCATTTCGCCGCCGAGGGCGAGACCACCAGCCAGATGGCCGTCGCCGCCTCGCGCGCCGCGCTGGACATGGCCGGGCTGACCCCGGCCGATATCGACGCCGTCGTCGTCGCCACCTCGACCCCCGACCTGACCTTCCCCTCCGTTGCCACCATGGTGCAGGCGGGCCTCGGGATGGAGGGGGGATTCGCCTTCGACGTGCAGGCGGTCTGCGCGGGATTCGTCTATGCGCTGGCCAATGCGAACGCGCTGATCGTCTCGGGGCAGGCGCGCCGCGTGCTGGTGATCGGGGCGGAAACCTTCAGCCGGATCATGGATTGGGACGACCGCACAACCTGTGTCCTGTTCGGCGATGGCGCGGGCGCGCTGGTGCTGGAAGCGCAGGAGCAGGCGGGCACGGCCGCCGACCGCGGCGTGCTGGCCACCGACCTGCATTCGGATGGCCGGTTCCGCGATCTGCTTTATGTCGATGGCGGCGTCTCGGCCACCGGCTCGGCCGGCGTGCTGAAGATGGAAGGCCGCGAGGTTTTCCGACATGCCGTTGAAAAGCTTGCACAAACCGCGCATTCCGCGCTGGAGAAAGCAGGCGCCACGGCCGAGGATGTCGACTGGATCGTGCCGCACCAGGCGAACCTGCGCATCATTACGCGCACCGCGCAAAAGATGGGTGTCGGCATGGATCGGGTCGTTGTGACGGTCCAGGATCACGGCAATACTTCGGCGGCGTCCATCCCGCTGGCCCTGTCCGTCGGGGTCGCGCGTGGCCAGATCAAGCGCGGCGATCTGCTGGTGGCCGAGGCCATTGGCGGCGGCCTGGCCTGGGGCGCGGTGGTGCTGCGCTGGTAGCGCGGATCCGCGCGCAAACACCGGGCTCCAAACCCCTGCATTGACTTGAGAAATCGCATCCCGCATCTTGGTAGGCAACCAAGGCGGGGGGTGAACGGAATGGCTGGCAAGACTTTGACCCGGATGGACCTGTCCGAAGCGGTGTTCCGCGAAGTGGGCTTGTCGCGCAACGAAAGCGCGCAACTGGTCGAACGTGTGCTCGAAATGATGTCCGACGCGCTGGTCGAGGGCGAACAGGTCAAGATCTCGTCCTTCGGTACGTTCTCGGTCCGGTCGAAATCGGCCCGGGTCGGCCGCAACCCCAAGACCGGCGAAGAGGTTCCGATCAGCCCGCGCCGCGTGCTGACCTTCCGCCCCTCGCACCTGATGAAGGATCGCGTGGCGGCCGGAAACAAGGCCTGAGCCGGCCGGACAAGACAGCGCACAGGTCGGGCCAAACCCGACCGTGACACGAGGATCAGTGCAGGACCCGGGGACAGGACAGGCCCATGAGCAAATCCCCCGATGCGTTTCGAACCATCCGTGAAGTCGCCGACTGGCTCGGCGTCGCCCCTCATGTTCTGCGCTTCTGGGAATCGAAATTCAGCCAGATCCGCCCGGTCAAACGCGCCGGGGGTCGGCGCTATTACCGGCCCGCGGACATGGAATTGGTGGGCGGGATCAAGGTGCTCTTGCATGACCGGGGCATGACGATCCGCGGCGCGCAACGGATGATCCGCGAAGAAGGTGTCGCCGCGGTCATGGCGCTCTCCCCGTCGCCGGACGAGTCGCAAGGCCCCAGCGAACCCATCGAGGGCATCGCCGAAGAGACGGCATGGCAGAGCGATGCCGGGGCCGAGATCGCAGAAGCCGGGGCGGAGCCATCCGCCGACGACGGCCCCGCGACCGAATCCAAACCGGAGCCCGACTTGGCGCCCGAATCCGAACCCGAACTCGACCTGCCGCCCCAGACCGCGCCTGAGCCTGCAAGCCCTGCCCCAACTGAAACGCCAGCAGAAAGCGGCATCGCCGACACGCCGCAACCCGCGCCGGTCGAAATGGGCGCGCCCGATGCGCCAGAAGACAGCGTCGAGAACCAGGCCGCTGCCGAGGCCCCGACCGAAGTCGCCGGGCAAGACGACGCCCCTGCCCCATCCGACACCATCGCACCGGACACCGATGCGCCGAAGCCGGACCAGCCCGATCTCACCCCCGCCGACGCGCTGGACCGGCTGGCACAGCTTGCAACGACAAGGCCGGTGCCCGCGGAAACACTGGCCGCGATGCGCCGCTTGCAGCAGCGTCTCGAAACGCCCCCGGCAGAGCTTTGACCCCGTCTGGCAGCCCCGCCGGAAAACTGCCGCAAGCCGCTCTTGGCCCCCTTGCGCCCCGGCTCAAAATCGCTAGAACACCCCTCACGTCGGGCTATGGCGCAGCCTGGTAGCGCGTCCGTCTGGGGGACGGAAGGTCGCAGGTTCAAGTCCTGCTAGCCCGACCATGGAAAAACCGCCTTGCCCTCCGGGGTTGGGCGGTTTTTTCTTGCCCAATCCGAACGCCCGGGCCGAACGCCCAGGAACGAGAGGCCTGCCATGACCGACACCGCTTCCGGAGTGCTGCCCGACCACCGCCTGCGCGCCATGATCGACGCGGGCGAAATCGCGGCCGATCCCGCCGTCACGGCCGGGCAGATCCAGCCCGCCTCCCTCGATCTGCGGCTCGGGACGGTGGCCTACCGCGTCCGCGCGTCCTTTCTTGCGGGCGAAGGCAACAAGCTCTCCGACCGCCTGCCGGAATTCGAGATGCACCGCATGGACCTGAGCAAGGGCGCGGTGCTGGAAAAGGGCTGCGTCTATGTCGTCCCGCTGATGGAGCGGCTTGCCCTGCCCGCCGGTGTCTCGGCCGTCGCCAATGCCAAAAGCTCCACCGGCCGGGTCGATTGCCTGACCCGGGTCATCACCGATGGCGGGACCGAGTTCGACCGCATCGCGCCGGGCTATGCCGGCCCGCTCTATGCCGAGATCTGCCCGCGCTCCTTCTCGGTGCTGGTCAAGCCCGGCCTTGCGCTGAACCAGATCCGCTTTCGCCGGGGCGAGGCGGTGCTGGACGACGACGAATTGCGCAACCGTCACGCCGACACCCCGCTGGTCACCGGCACCGACCGCGCCGTGATCGACGACGGGCTCGGCTTCTCGGTCGATCTTCAGCCCGAGACCGGGACGCTGGTCGGCTACCGCGCCAAGCCCCATGCCGGGGTGATCGACCTGACGCAAATCGGCGCCCATGACGTGGCCGAGTTCTGGGAAGAGGTCCGCAGCGACCGCGGCCGCATCATCCTCGACCCGGGTGCCTTCTACATCCTCGTCAGCCGCGAGGCGGTGACCATCCCGCCCGATTGCGCCGCCGAGATGGCCCCGTATCTCGCCATGGTCGGCGAATTCCGCGTGCATTACGCGGGTTTCTTCGACCCGGGTTTCGGTCACGGCATCCCGGCGCGGGGCGTTCTCGAAGTGCGTTGCCACGAGGCCCCTTTCGTGCTGGAACACGGGCAAGTGGTGGGCCGCCTCGTCTACGAACGCATGGCCGAGGCGCCCGAGCATCTCTACGGTGCCGATCTGGCCTCGAACTACCAGGGCCAGGGGCTGAAGCTCTCCAAGCATTTCAAGGCCTGACCCGCCCCTTCATCTTGGCAAAAAAACCTCCGGGGGAGCGCGCAACGCGCGCGCGGGGGCAGAGCCCCCGTCCCGGCCCGCCCCAACGCGCAACCCTGGCAGAAAAGCCCAACCGCAGCGCGTCAGCGCTGCCACCGCCGTCGCAGATCGCAGGCCGAAGGCCGAGACGCGCGGCAAGCCCCCCGCTCAGACCGACCGGCCCGCGTAGTCGATCGGGTGACGCGCAAGCTCCGCCTGCTGCTCGGGCGTCAACCGCTCGAAGGGCAGGACATAGGTGTGGATCGAGAACACCACCGCCCCCGTCCGCGGCAGGCGCAACAGGCATTGCCGTTCTGAGCGCAGGTAGTCGGGCCGGGTTGTCGGCGTGACGCGCGGTTGCGCCTCGGTCGCGGGCTGAAACAGCGTCGGGTCGGCATAAAGCAACGCGTTCTGCCGCCACAGCGGCCGGCCCGGCTTGATCCCGTCGAACAGGCGCTGCACCCGCGGCGCGATGCCGTCGTCATATTGCGCCACGGGGATATGGATCGCTGTCAGCGGGCGGCCGATCTTCTCGGCCAGCGTCCAACTGGCCGGGAAACACAGAACCGCCGCCGTCAGGACATGCTCATCGGCCCCATCCGGCTTTTGCAGCAAGCACAGATCCTCCTGCACCAACCGCGCCGCGACCACCAGCGGCGTGTCGGAGGCGAGGTCCACCGCCACGCCATCCGGCCGCGTGACCGTCTCGCCCCGCCGTGAAAACCCCTTGGGCAGGTGGGCGAGCACCGTTTCCAGCAGCTCCGCCGACGCGGCCTCAGACCCTGGCGTCTCGGCCCAGACTCGGCCGCGCGCCTCGGCGATCAGCCGGTCGCGCAGCGCCATCTGCCCGCCATAGGCTTCGTCCGTGACCAGCCATTCCGCCATGTCGAGCGGTGCGATCCCCGGCAGCTTGCGGCCAACCGGCGTCATCCAGGGCGCGCTCGGCAGCCGTTCATACAGGACAGGGTCACCCATTTCCGACCTTTCTTGCCGCGAATTGGCGCGCCGGGCCAGTATGACCCTCGCAGGATTTTCCCCATCGCCGCCATGCGCGTGAGGGAGGTGCGCCATGAATGAAGCCTATCGACTGCCCGCGCGCAAGATCGACCCGACCAAGGGCGTCACCCTGCCCGACGGCACCCTCAACGACCAGGACCGGATCGAGATCGGCCCCACGCCGCTGGCCTATGCCGAGTGGGAGGCGGCGGGCCTGACCCTGCCCGATCTGCCCGCCATGCGGGCCTGGCGCTTGCACCGGCTGGTGGACCGTCTGGCCGAGCGCGATTACGCAGGCGTGTTGATGTTCGACCCGCTCAACATCCGCTACGCCACCGACTCGACCAACATGCAGCTATGGAACACCCACAACCCGTTCCGCGCCTGCCTCGTCTGCGCCGATGGGCACATGGTCTTGTGGGATTACAAGAATTCCCCCTTTCTCGCCGATCACAACCCGCTGGTGGCCGAGGTCCGCTCGGGCGCGTCGATGTTCTATTTCGCCACGGGCGACAGCGGCGGTGCGGCGGCGGCGGACTTCGCGGGGCAAGTGTCCGAGATCCTCGGCACCCATGCGGGTACCAACACGCGGCTCGCCGTGGACAAGATCATGTGGCAAGGCGCCCGCGCATTGGAGGCGGCCGGCCTGATGCTGTTCGATGGCGAAGAGGTCACCGAGAAGGCCCGCGCGATCAAGGGCCCCGACGAGGTCCGCGCCATGCGCTGCGCCAGCCATGCCTGCGAGGCCTCGGTCGCCGCGATGGAGGATGCCTGCCAGCCCGGCCTGACCGAGGACGATATCTGGGCCGTGCTGCATGCCGAGAACATCCGCCGCGGCGGGGAATGGATCGAAACGCGCCTTCTGGCCTCGGGGCCGCGCACCAACCCGTGGTTCCAGGAATGCGGGCCGCGCCGGGTGCAGGAGAACGAGATCGTGGCCTTCGATACCGACCTGATCGGCTGTTATGGCATCTGCATCGACATCTCGCGCACCTGGTGGGTCGGCCCCGACCGTCCTCGCCCCGACATGGTCGAGGCGATGCAGCATGCCCATGAGCACATCATGACCAACATGGCGTTGCTGCGCCCCGGCGTTTCGTTCCGCGAGTTGACATTCGGCGGCCACCAGCTCGCCCCGAAATACGACGCGCGCAAGTATTCCTGCCGCTTCCACGGTGTGGGCCTGTGCGATGAATGGCCCCTGATCGCCTATCCCGACCACTACGTCGAAGGCGCCTTCGACTACGAGGTGGAACCCGGCATGACCTTCTGCGTCGAGGCGCTGGTGGGCGAAGAGGGCGGCGATTTCTGCATCAAGCTGGAGGATCAGGTTCTGATCACCGAGGATGGATACGAGACCCTGACGCGCTATCCGTTCGACGCGGCGCTCATGGGCAGCGCCTAGACCGACTCGACACCGCACGGTGCGACACGACCGCGTGACCGAACCCGGCTTCGGGTTGCGACCCGAGGCGACTGCACACATGCTCTGCCGGACTGAAGGAGCGCGTTCATGCCCACCGAAAAACTGACCTTTCCCGGACATGCGGGCGACACGCTCGCCGCGCGGCTGGACCTGCCCGAGGGGCCGCATCTGGCCACGGCGCTGTTTGCGCATTGCTTTACCTGCGGCAAGGATATCGTGGCGGCGCGGCGCATCGCGGCACGTCTTGCCGCCGAGGGGATCGCGGTTCTGCGCTTCGATTTCACCGGGCTGGGCCACAGCGCAGGAGAATTTCGCAATACCTCCTTCACCTCGAACGTGGCCGACTTGCACGCGGCAGCCGCGGCGCTGGCCGAGCGTGGCATGGCCCCGGGTCTGGTGATCGGCCACTCGCTGGGGGGTGCGGCGGTGCTGAAGGCGGCGCGTGGCATCCCGTTGGCCAAGGCAGTCGTAACCATCGGCGCGCCCTTCGACCCGGCCCATGTCACCCACAATTTCGGCGACGCGCTGGAGCGGATCGAACGCGACGGGGCGGGCGAGGTGGATCTGGGCGGGCGGCCCGTGCAGATCGGGCGCGGCTTTGTCGAAGACGTGCAGGGCGAGGCGATTGCCGGGGACATCGCGCATCTGGGACGCGCCCTGCTCGTCCTGCATGCACCGCGCGACGCGGTGGTGGGGATCGACAACGCCACACGGATCTTCATGGCCGCCAAGCACCCGAAAAGCTTCGTCACGCTCGACGATGCGGACCACCTGATCACGCGGGCCGGCGATGCAGAATATGCCGCCGGTGTCATTGCAAGCTGGGCGCAGCGCTACCTTGCGCTGTCGCCCCCGGCCCCGCCGCCCGGCGCCCCCGAGGGCATCACCCGCGTCTCCGAGGCCGACCCGGACGGCTTCCTGCAAGACGTGATGGCCGGGCCGATCCACCATGCGTTGGCGGATGAGCCTCGCAGCTATGGCGGCACCGACCGGGGTTTTACCCCTTACCAGTTCCTCGCCGCGGGTCTGGGCGCCTGCACCTCCATGACCATCCGCATGTATGCGCGGCGCAAGGGCTGGCCGCTGACCCATGTGTCGGTCGATGTGCGCCACGACCGGGTGCATGCGCAGGACGCCAGTGCCCACACCCCGTTAGACCGGTTCACCCGGATCATCACGCTGGAGGGGCATCTGAGCGACGACCAGCGCCGCCGATTGCGCGACATCGCTGACCGGTGCCCCGTGCACAAGACACTGGAGGCCGGTGCGACCGTCGACACCGAGGTAAAATCCACGCCGGCCGCGCCTTGATCCCGATCAAGGCGCGCGGCGTTGCGCCGTCCCAAGCTGCGCCAACCCAAAATGGCAAGGAGCCGCGCGATGGGACTGTTTCGTAAACTCGACTCTGCCAATGAACTGGCAACCGGCATGGCCGTCCGGCTGGGGGTCGATCTGGAATCGGGGTTCGAAACCGGGCCGGTTCAAGCCGCCTACCAGTTTCGCGACATGGTGATGCGCTGCTCGACCTGCACCCACCATGAAGAGTGCCGCCGCCTTCAGGCCCACGCCATCGAGCTGGACTTTCCACCCGCCTATTGCCGCAACCGCGACCGGTTCGAGCGCGGCTAAAGCTCGGCGTCCAGGGGCAAAAGCGGCGACGCCTTGATCTCCTCCATGCTGAGGAGAGCGGTCACGTTGTGGATTTTCACCTCGGAAATGAGCGCCTGGTAAAAGCGGTCATAGGCGCGGGCATTGGGCACCCGCACCTTGAGGATATAGTCGATATCGCCCGCCAGCCGGTGCGCCTCCATCACCTCGGGATGGGCGCGCAGGGTTTCGAGAAAGCGGGTCTGCCACTCGGCCTCGTGCTCGGAGGTGCGGATCAGGACGAAGAAACAGGCCTCCAGCCCCAAGGCGTCGGCATCCAGCAAAACGGTCTGCCGCCCGATCACGCCCGCCTCGCGCAGCTTGCGAATCCGGGTCCAGACCGGCGTCTTGGACGAGCCCACCACGCGCGCGATATCCTCCAGCGACCGGCTGGCATCCTCTTGCAGCGCGGCGAGGATTTTCCTGTCGAGCGCATCGATCTGAACGGGCATTCCGGCCTCCTGACCTGATTGGAACGGTGATCCTGACCCGACCCAGATACGGAACGAACGTCCCTTTTCGCAAGGGATATCTGCCGCCGGTTAGGAAATTATTCTATCTTCGTGGCGAAACACAGCTTCGAGGTTCGCCATGCGACATTTCCCGATCTTCCTAGACCTCGACGGTGCCCGTGTCGTGGTATCGGGCGGTGGCGAGGCGGCGTTGGCCAAGCTGCGCCTGCTGATGAAGACGCGCGCACGCCTGACCGTTTTCGCGACCGATCCCGCGGACGAGGTGATCGAATTGGCCCGCGAAGGACGGATCGCGCTGGTGCGGCGCGCGGTCGAGCCGGGCGATGCGCTCTGTGCACGGCTGTTCTACGCCGCCAATGACGACGATGCCGAGGATGCGCGCGTGGCCACCCTCGCCCGCGCCGATGGCGCGCTGGTCAACTGGGTCGACAATCTGAATGCCTCGCAGTTCATCACGCCCGCGATGGTCGATCGCGACCCGGTGACCGTGGCGATCGGGACCGAGGGCGCGGCCCCGGTCCTGGCCCGCCGCATCAAGGCGCATCTGGAAAGCCACCTGCCGACAAACCTCGGGGTGCTGGCGCGGGCCGGCCAGGCCTTTCGCAAGGCTGCCGAGGCGCTGCCCATGGGTCGCACGCGGCGGGAGTTCTGGGCCGCGTACTACGACCGCGCCGGCCCTCGCGCGCTGGTGCAAAACGGCGCGGATGCCCTCCCCCGAACCTTGCAAGACCTGCTGGACGACCACCTGGCGGCCAAGCCATCGACGGGGCATGTGGACCTTGTCGGCAGCGGGCCGGGCGACCCGGACCTGCTGACGCTGAAGGCGCGGAAATTGCTGGACGAGGCCGATGTCGTGATCCACGACCGGCTGGTCTCCCCCGCGATCCTCGAGCTTGCCCGGCGCGAAGCGGTGCTGATCAACGCCGGAAAGAAGGGCTTTGGCCCCGCCATGTCGCAGGAGGAGATCGGCCGCCTCATGGTCGAGCACGCTGCCCAAGGTGCCCATGTGGTGCGCCTGAAATCGGGCGATCCGGGCGTCTTCGGACGGCTGGACGAGGAGTTGGACGCCCTGAATGCCGCCGGCATCGACTGGGCCATCTGCCCCGGCATCACGGCGGCCAGCGCCGCCGCCGCGCAACTGGGCCAGAGCCTGACCAAGCGGGGCCGCAACTCGGACCTGCGGCTGCTGACCGGCCATGACGTGAAGGGCTTTGCCGAGCAGGACTGGCGCGGGCTGGTACGGCCCGGGATGGTCGCCGCGATCTACATGGGCGCGCGTGGGGCGCGGTTCCTGCAGGGCCGTCTGCTGATGCATGGGGCCAGCCCCGATACGCCGGTCACGGCGGTGGAGAACGCCAGCCGCGTCGAGGCCCGCGTGATCGCCTCGACCCTGGCCGACCTTCCCGCCGATCTGGAGGCCGCCGCGCCCGACGGCCCGGTCATCCTGATGCTGGGCCTTGCCCCCCGCGCCGCCGTCGCCCGCCTGCCCCAGTTGCAAGAGGAGCTTGCCTGATGCCCCGCCCCTTCACCCCCAAGGTGCTGACCGCGAACGACCTGCTGCTTGGCGATGCCGTCTGGCTTGCCCCCGACGGGTCCTGGACCCGGCACATGTCCGAGGCCCTGCTGATCGAGGATCAGGCCAGCGCCGACCTGCACCTGCTGGATGCCGAGGCGCGCGGTCACGAGGTGGTTGGCCCCTACCTCGCCGATGCGCAATCCGGCCCGCATGGTCCCGAACCCACCCATTTCCGCGAAGCGTTTCGCACCCGCGGGCCGTCGAACCGCCCGCACGGCAAACAACAGGCCGCCTGAGCCGCGACAGGAGATCCCCGATGTATCGCTATACCGAGTTCGACCGCGATTTCGTCCGGTCGCGCGTGGCCCAGTTCCGCGCGCAGGTCGAGCGCCGCCTTGACGGCAGCCTGACCGAGGAAGAGTTCAAGCCCCTGCGCCTGATGAACGGGCTTTACCTGCAACTCCATGCCTACATGCTGCGGGTCGCGATCCCCTATGGCACCCTGTCGGCGGAGCAGATGCGCCAGCTCGCCATGATCGCCGAGCGGTGGGACAAGGGCTATGGCCATTTCACCACGCGCCAGAACATCCAGTTCAACTGGCCCAAGCTGGCCGATGTGCCCGACATCCTCGACGCGCTGGCCGATGTGGGGATGCACGCCATCCAGACCAGCGGCAACACGATCCGCAACGTGACCGCCGACCATTTCGCCGGTGCTGCCGCCGACGAGGTGGCCGACCCGCGCCCGGTGGCCGAGCTGATCCGGCAATGGTCGACCGACCACCCCGAATTCCAGTTCCTGCCGCGCAAGTTCAAGCTGGCGGTCACAGGCAGCCCCGAGGACCGCGCGGTGACGGCCGCCCATGACATCGGCCTGCGCCTCGTGCGGCAGGACGGAGAGTTGGGCGCGCAGGTGCTGGTGGGCGGCGGGCTGGGCCGCACGCCGATGATCGGCAAGGTGCTGCGCGACTTCCTGCCCCTGCCCGACCTTCTGCCCTATCTCGAAGCCATCGTGGCGACCTACAACCTGCTGGGGCGGCGCGACAACAAGTACAAGGCGCGGATCAAGATCACCATGCATGAACACGGGCTGGAGGAAATCCGCGATCTGGTCGAGGCTGAATTTCCGGCCCGCAAGGCGCTGTTCGGCGGCATCGATCAAGAGATGCTGGCCGCCATCACCGCGCAATTCGCCCCGCCCACCTTCGAGACGGATGCCGAGGGCGATGTCCCTGCGTGGTATCACGGCGACCCGGTCTTTCGATCCTTCGTCGATACCAACACCGCCCCGCACCGCGCCCCCGGCTACGCGATCCTGACCGTCTCGCTGAAGGCGCCGGGGGAGACGCCGGGCGATGCCACGGCTGAGCAGATGCGCGTCCTCGCCGATCTGGCCGAGCGCTACGGCCATGGCGAATTGCGCATCAGCCACGAACAGAACGTCATCCTGCCCCATGTGCCGCGCCGACACCTCAAGGCGATCCACGATGCGCTGCGCGAGGCAGGGCTGGCCAGCGCCAATGTCGGGCTGGTCTCCGACATCATCGCCTGCCCCGGCATGGATTACTGCGCCCTCGCCACCGCGCGTTCGATCCCGGTCGCGCAGCAGATCGCCAAACGGTTCGAGGAGCTGAAGCTGGAGCATGAAATCGGCCCGCTGAAGATCAAGATTTCGGGCTGCATCAATGCCTGCGGGCATCACCATGTCGGGCATATCGGCATTCTCGGCCTCGACCGAGCCGGGGTGGAGAATTACCAGATCACGCTTGGCGGTGATGGCGGACCCGACGCCGTGATCGGCGAACGGGCGGGGCCGGGCTTTGCCTATGACGAGATCGTGGATGCGATCGAACGGCTGGTTCGTGCCTATCTGTCCTTGCGTGAGACCCCGCAGGAGACTTTTCTGCAGGTGCATAATCGGATAGGGTCCGACCTGTTCAGGAGCGCGCTATACGATCTGGAAAAGGACAGTGCCGATGCTGCCTGAGCCCGTCGCGTTTTCGCCCGTGCCCCAACGGGTGACGCGCCTGAACGAGCGATACCGACACCACTCCGCCACCTCCGTTGTCGAACGCGCGCTTGCCGATGCCGATACGGGCCGTGTCGCGCTGGTCTCGTCCTTCGGGGCGGAGTCGGTGGTTTTGTTGCACATGGTTGCCGTGATCGACCCGCAAGTGCCGGTCCTGTTCATCGATACCGAGATGCTGTTTCCCGAAACGCTCGACTACCAGCGCGAGGTGGCCGACCACCTCGGCTTGCAGGATCTGCGCGTGATCCGGGCCAGCCGGACGCGGATTGCCGCGATTGACCCGCAGGGCGACCTGCACCGGACCGATCCCGACGCCTGCTGCACCCTGCGCAAGACCGAGCCGCTGGAACATGCCCTCGCGCCGTTCGACGCCTGGATTACCGGGCGGAAACGGTTCCAGGGCGGGCAGCGGTCCGCGCTGGAGTTCTTCGAGGCCGAGGGGGCCGCGCGGATCAAGGTGAACCCGCTGGCCCATTGGCGGGCCGAGGACGTGCAGGACTACATGGTCAACAACCACCTGCCCCGGCATCCGCTGGTCGCGCGCGGTTTTCCGTCAATCGGCTGCGCGCCCTGCACCACCCCCGTCGCACAAGGCGAAGACCCGCGCGCCGGGCGCTGGCGCGGCACCGGGAAAGAGGAATGCGGTATCCATTTCGTGGATGGAAAGATCGTGCGCGGCCCGTTGCGGCACGCATCCTGACGCCCAAGGAAAGGACAGATCAGATGACCGAAACCGTGATCGTGCGCGACGATGGCTTTGCCGCCGATGGCGTGACCCATACGTTTGCCCCCCTGGCCGAGCTTGGCCCGGGCGGCGCAACGGCTGTCGAGATCGGCCCCTCCGACGACGTGGCCGCGCTTGCGCCGCATCTGGGTCACATCTCGATCCTGCGCATTGCCTTCCCGAGTTTTGCGGATGGGCGCGGCTTCACCCTTGCCCGGCGCCTGCGCGCCATGGGCTATACCGGGACGCTGCGCGCCTTCGGGCATGTGCTGGCCGATCAATACGCCATGGCGCGCCGCGCGGGCTTTGACGAGGTCGAGATCGACGCGGCGCTGGCCGCCCGGCAGCCCGAAGCGCAATGGCTGGCCCGGGCCGATTGGCGTGCAAACGACTACCAGGGGCGGTTGCGCGGCCAAGCTGCCGGTTGACGCCACGCCGCCCCTGATCCAGATCAAGGATAGCGCCAGGCCCAAGGGCTAAGCCCTCACTGTTCCCAAACGAGCGAGCCCAATCCCGTGAAAGACATCGACGCAGCCGCACCCGCCAAGGCCAAACCCGCCCTTCCCGACGCCCAGACCGTCACCGAAGTGAAGCATTGGACCGACCGTTTGTTCAGCTTCCGGTGCACGCGGCCCGCCTCGCTGCGGTTCCGCTCGGGCGAGTTCGTGATGATCGGCCTGATGGGCGATCCCGACCCGAAAACCGGCAAGTCCAAACCGATCCTGCGCGCCTATTCCATCGCCTCTCCCGCCTGGGACGACGAGTTGGAGTTCTACTCGATCAAGGTGCCGGACGGCCCGCTGACCTCGCGCCTGCAACATATCGAGGTCGGGGACGAGATCATCCTGCGGCCCAAGCCTGTCGGCACGCTGGTGCATGACGCGCTGCTGCCGGGCAAGCGGATCTGGTTCTTTGCCACCGGCACCGGCTTTGCGCCCTTCGCAAGCCTCCTGCGCGACCCGCAGACCTACGAGGATTACGACGAGGTCATCATCACCCATACCTGCCGCGAAGTGGGCGAGCTGCAATATGGCAAGGAGTTGATCGACTCGATCCGGCAGGACGAATTGCTGGCCGAACTGATCGGCGAGGGTTTCGCCGACAAGCTGCGCTACTACCCGACCACCACGCGCGAGGAGAGCGCGAAGATGGGCCGCATCACCGACCTGATGCGCTCGGGCGAGGCGTTCCGCGACCTCGGCGTCGAGCCGCTGAACCCCGAAACCGACCGCGCGATGATCTGCGGCAACCTCGCCTTCAACCTCGAACTGAAGGACATGCTCGAAGAATACGGGCTGGAGGAAGGCGCCAATTCGCAGCCCAAGCAATACGTCGTTGAAAAGGCGTTCCTCGACTGAACGACACCGGGCAACGCGCCGGAAACAAACAAAAACCCCCGCTGGCCTTGGGCCGCGGGGGTTTTCTTTTCGCCTGGCGGGCGGCCCGCCGTTGCAAGCCGCCCGAAGGGTTTACTGGTCGAGACCGAGCAGACCGCGCACGGTTTCCAGCGCGCCCGGCAGAAGATCCGGGTTGTCGCGGGCGCCTTCCAGCGCGGTGCGGGCGGTCGTTTGCGCGACCGGGCCAAGGTCCGAGTTCTCGACCGCCTCGATGGCGGCGTCGTAGTCGAACCCGTCGACGCTGAAGATCTCGGCCATGTCGGCGTCACCGGCCTCGGCCGCGACGGCTTCGGCAGCGGCCTCGGTTTCGGCGGCTTCCTCGGCGACCGCGTCAGCGGCCCCTTCCACGGCATCCGCGCCCTCGGCAGCAGCCTCAGCCGCGGCTTCGGTCGTTTCATCGGCGGCCTCGTCGATGGCGTCCGCCGCCTCGTCGGCGGCGTCGGCGGCTGCATCCTCTGCCGCGTCAGCAGCCTCGGCGGCCTCATCAACGACGTCTTCCGCGGTCTCTTCGGCGGCGTCGGCGGCATCCGCCGCAACGTCCGCGGCGTCATCGGCGGCTGCGGCAGCCTCGTCAGCGGTTTCTTCAACCACCTCTTCGGCTGCCTCGGCGGCCTCGTCAGCCTCGCCCATCACCTCGTCGACCACCTCTTCGACGGCATTCTCGGCTTCGGTCACGGCCTCTTCCACGGCTTCGGCGGCCTCCTCGGCCATCTCACCGGCGGCGTCGACCGCTTCCTCGACCGCTTCTTCCACGGCTTCAGCGGCGGCGTCGGCGGCATCGCCCGCCTCTTCGGCGGCATCACCGGCTTCTTCCACGGCGGTGTCGACGGCCTCATCCATCTCTTCCGAGGTCATCTGACCCTGGCTCAGGAAATACCCGCCCGCGCCAAGCGCGGCGAGTATGACGATAATAATCAGCGCACGACTCATTTTTTCCCCCATGGGTACTGCAATACGATGGCCGAGGTTTACATGGCGCCCTCGGCGTCTGCAATGCTGCAACCGCGAAGGCGCGAACACCGGCAAGGCCCCGCTGTCGGCTTTCCACGCCAGCGCCTAGCAATTCGCCTTGAACATAGGGGGGTTGAAGGATACTTTATCGGCCTCGAACCAAGGTTACAGAAGGACGATAACCATAGCCCGCAGACCCCATAACGCGCCGCCCACCCGTGACACCGGCCCGCGCGTGAATGAGAAGATCCGTGCCCCCGAATTGCGCCTGATTGGCGCAGAGGGTGAGAACATCGGCGTCGTGACGCCGGAACAGGCGATGGATCTGGCCGCAGAGGCCGGCCTCGATCTGGTCGAGATCTCTCCGAACGCCACGCCGCCCGTGTGCAAGATCATGGATTTCGGCAAGTTCAAATATGAACAGCAGAAGCGTGAAAGCGAAGCGCGCAAGAAGCAGAAGACCATCGAGGTCAAAGAGGTGAAGTTCCGTCCCAACACGGACACCCATGACTACGAGGTCAAGATGCGCAACGTGACCCGCTTCCTGGAGGCGGGCGACAAGGTCAAGGTGACCCTGCGCTTCCGCGGCCGCGAGATGGCGCACCAGAGTCTCGGGCGCGAATTGCTGGAGCGGGTCGCGGCGGATGTCGAGGGGCTCGGCAAGGTCGAGAACATGCCCAAGATGGAAGGCCGCCAGATGGTCATGATGATCGGGCCGTCCAAGTAATCGGCTGGACCCGGCTGACCGTCGAACAAGGCGCGCCCGCAGCGGCGCGCCTTTTGCGTTTCATCCATGTGACGCGGAGGTGAGTGGTGCCGCGTCGGAAAACAGGATAAACTGCGCAGGTCGCATCCCGGAGGCCTTGGCATGAAATCCGCCGCCCTGCCCGTTCTGATCTGCCTCGGCCTTGGCGCACCAGCCGGGGCCGATGGCATCCAGTTGTCCGGCACCGCCGAAATGGGCCTTGTCGGCGGAAGCGCGTACGAGGGTGGCGCGCAGCTTCTCACCAGTGTTGAGGCGACCGTCCTGTTCAGCACGACGACCGATGGCGGGCTGACGATCGGCTTCGAGGCCGATCTTTCGGAACTCATGACCGAGGATGGCTTGCAGTGGCCACCGCCTTCCGCCCGACAAAGCCGGCCACCTTACCATCCGCGTTTTGGCGACAGAGCATTGGAATGACCCCGCGCTGTCTTGCGCGCGGGGCTCTCGGCGTGGGCCGGCCAATCACCATACACCCTTGATTTAGTGCACGAAGTGAACCCGGTCGAAGGATTGGCGCCAATCCGAGACCTCGGGCAGAATCGCCTCTCCGCCCAGGCCGCGCGTGATAAGGTCGGCAAGGCGATCCGCATCACTGGCGGTCATGCCCCAGCGGACGAGTTCGGGCGTACCGATCCGAAGGCCGTTCATGTCCCCCTCGACCGGGTCCACCGGCAGGCCGATGCCGCAGGCTAGGAACCCCGCCTTGCGCAGCAGTTTCGACGCCGCCTGCCCGCCGCCATAGGGCGCGGCCAGGACCGCGAACTGGTGTGACTTCGTGGCCCCCTCGGCGCCGTTGAAGACGGGAACGCCCTTGGCGTCCAGCGCCGCGGCCAACGCCTGGGACATGGCGATCATCTCGGCGGCATAGGCTTCGCCGAAATCGCGCCAGTCCAGCATGGTCACCGCCAGCGCCGCGGTTTTCGCCGCGTCGAAATTCGCGGTCATGCCGGGAAAGGCGATGGTGTCGAGCGCCTTGGCGATCTCGGCATCGTTGGACACGATCAAGCCGCCCGCCGGGCCACCGAGGCTTTTGTAGGTGCTCATCGTCATGAAATGTGCGCCCTGTTTCAACGGGTTGGACCACGCGCGGCCCGCAATGATCCCGCATTGATGGGCGGCGTCGAACATCAGCCTGGCGCCGACCTCGTCGGCAATTGCGCGGACCTCGGCGACGGGATGCTCGAACAGGTTGAGGCTACCGCCGATGGTGATCAGCTTGGGACGCTCGGCCAATGCCAGCGCGCGCAGGCCCTCCAGATCGACGGTGTAGCCATCGGCATTGACCGGCGCTTCGACCGTGCGCAAGCCGAACAGCCCCGCGCAGCCCGCCAGGTGGTGCGTCACATGCCCGCCGATCGAGGCCGGGGGCGCGATGATCGTGTCGCCCGGTTTGCAGGTCGCCATGAAGCCGTAGAGGTTGGCAATCGCGCCCGAGGGCACCCGCACCTCGGCAAATTGCGCGTCGAACACCCCGGCGCAGAGTTCGGCCGCGATGACCTCGATCTCTTCGATGGCCTCAAGCCCCATCTCGTACTTGTCGCCGGGATAACCCAATGACGGGCGCGACCCGATGCCCGAGGACAAAAGCGCCTCGGCCTTGGGGTTCATCACGTTGGTCGCGGGGTTGAGGTTGAAACACTCTTTCTCGTGGATGCGGCGGTTTTCCTCGGCCAGCGCCTCGATCCGGGCCAGGGCCGCTGCGGACGGGGTGGTGGATGTTTCGCCCGCGATCTTCTGAACGAGGGTTTCGCTGGGGCTGGGTACCCATTCTCTCTGAGCAAGCGTCATCTGCAGGCCTCCTGTTTGGGGCCACTCTGGCGCGGCCGGCGTGACGGCGCAAAGCAGATTTGCTAATTCTCGGGCTAGAAAAACTAAGGCTACATGATGAGCGTTTCCCCCAAGCGACCCAAAGGCCCTCCCCTGAATGCCATGCGGGCGTTCGAGGCGGCGGCACGCCATGTCAGCTTCGCCGCCGCGGCCGAGGAGCTGAACGTCACGGCGGGCGCGATTTCTCAACATATCAGGACTTTGGAGGATTGGGCAGGCACGCCGCTGTTTCGGCGCAATGCCCAGGGGGTCGCGCTGACATCCGCCGGGCGGGCGCTGGTCGCAGATTTCACCGTGGCGTTCGACCGCTTGGCCGATGCCACCCGCGCCCTGCGCAATCTCAAGCCGAATGCCGATTTCCACATCGCCGCCCTGCCCTCGGTTGCCCAGCTCTGGTTGCCCCGGCGGCTCAGCCGGATCCGGGCGCAATTCCCCGAGATCAGCTTTTCGGTGACGGCGATGGAAACCCCACCCAGCCTGTCGCGCGAGTTGTTCGACCTGTCGATCTTCTTCGCCACGCCGGACGGGTCACCGGGGCAACGTGTGATCTGCCCCGACGAGATCGTGCCGGTCTGCGCCCCGGACCTTCTGGCGCGCGCTGGCAAGCCGTTGGAGTTCAGCCGCCTTCCGCTACTGCATGACCAGACATGGCAAGAGGATTGGCACCTCTGGTCGCAGGCGGCGGGCGTCCCGCTCGGCGATGACCAGAAGGGCGCGCGGTTTTCGCTCTACAGCCTTGCGGTGGAGGAGGCGAAGGCAGGCGCCGGGCTGTTGATGGGCCATCTCTGCCTGCTGGAGGATGCCCTGGCCAGCGGCGCCCTCGTCAAGGCGCATGGGCGGTCATGCCGGACCGGGCGCGCGTTGGTCGTGCAGGCCCCCGCGCAGCACCCGCAGACGGCCCGAGACGGACCGCGTCATCGCGCTTCTGAGCGATTGATCCAAGCCGGGCGCGAACGGACAAACGACCGGACATGAAAACGCCCCCGCCCGTGTCAGGCGGAGGCGGAGTGATGGTCTCAAGGGCAGGTTCAGGACGCGGCGGCGACCGCGCGGCCTGTCATGACCTTGACCAGATGGGCGCGATACTCGGCCGAGCCGTGCAGGTCCGCGATCATGTCGCCCGAGGGCGGAGACAGCGCATCGATGGCGTCCTTGGTGAAGGACCCGTTCAGCGCCTCTTCGGCCTCGGTCCAGTGGAACACCCCGTCGGACGAGGCCCCCGTCACCGCGACGCGCACCCCGTCGGCGTATTTCGCGACGAAGACACCCACCAGCGCAAAGCGCGAGGCCGGCTGCACGAATTTCTGGTAATTCGCAGCCTCGGGCACCGGGAAGCGCACCTCGGTGATGATCTCGCCCTCGTCGAGGGCGGTGGCGAACATCCCTTGGAAATAGTCGTCCGCCGCGATCTCGCGCGTATTGGTGATGATCGTGGCCCCCGACCCCAACGCCGCCGCCGGGTAACAGGCCGAGGGGTCATTGTTGGCAAGGCTGCCGCCGATCGTGCCCCGGTTGCGCACCGCCGGGTCGCCGATGCGCCCCGCAAGCGCCGCCAAGGCCGGGTAATGCGCCGCGGCCTCGGCCGCGACGGTGGCGTGGGTGGTGGCCCCGCCGATGCAGACCTCGCCCGCGTCCGACAGGCAGATGCCCTTCATCTGGTCGATCCCCGTCAGGCTGACCAGAACCTCCGGCGCGGCGAGGCGCTGTTTCATGGTGGGCAGCAGGGTTTGCCCGCCCCCCAACGCCTGCGCCTCTTCGGCACCGAGGGCCGCGACGGCCTCGTCGATGGTGCCGGGCTTGGAAAATTCGAAATTATACATGAGCCTCTCTCCTTTTCCTCAGGCCTGGTGCATGGCCTGCCAGACGCGATGGGGCGTCAGCGGCATGTCGATATGCATCACGTGGGAATGTCCACCCCGATGCAGCGCGTCCACCACGGCATTGACCACGGCGGGCGGTGAGCCGATGGCCCCGGCCTCGCCACAGCCCTTTACCCCAAGCGGGTTGTGGGTGCAGGGCGTCTGGCAGGAATGGTCCACCGCATAGAACGGCACGTCGTCGGCGCGCGGCATGGCATAGTCCATGTAGCTGGCCGACAGAAGCTGCCCATCCTCGTCATAGGCGCAGTTTTCGAGCAAGGCCTGCCCGATGCCTTGCGCGAGGCCGCCGTGAACCTGTCCATCCACGATCATCGGGTTGACGATATTGCCGAAATCGTCGGCCGCGGCGAAGGACAGGATCTCGACCTTGCCGGTATCGGGGTCGACCTCGACCTCGCAGGCATAGGCGCCCGCCGGGTAGGTGAAGTTGTTGGGATCGTAGAAGGCGGTTTCCTCCAGCCCCGGCTCCAACTCCTCCAACGGGTAGTTGTGGGGGACGTAAGCGGCCAGCGTGACATCGCCCCAGGCGACCGACTTGTCGGTGCCCGCGACGGTGAACTCGCCGTCCTTCAACTCGATATCGCCCTCGGCGGCCTCCATCAGGTGGGCGGCGATCTTTTTCGCCTTGGCGATGATCTTCTCGGTCGCCCGGACCATCGCGGACCCGCCCACGGCGAGAGAGCGCGAGCCATAGGTGCCCATGCCCATCGGCGTGTTGGCGGTATCGCCATGGACGATCTCAACCATGCCTTCGTCGATGCCGATCATATCGGCCACGACCTGCGCGAAGGAGGTCTCGTGCCCCTGCCCGTGGCTGTGGCTGCCGGTCATCACGACCAGACCGCCGGTGGCATTCACCCGCACGGTGGCCGATTCATAGAGACCCGCGCGCGCGCCCAACTGGCCGACAAGGGCCGAGGGGGCGATGCCGCAGGCCTCGATGTAGGTGTTGATGCCGAGGCCACGCAGCTTGCCGCGCGCCTTGGACTCTGCCGCGCGGGCCTCGAACCCGTCGCGGTCGATCATCTCCAGCAGCTTGTCCATCGTCGCGTGGTAGTCGCCCGTGTCGTATTCCACGGCGACCGGCGTCGCGTAGGGGAACTCGGTCACGAAGTTCTGGCGGCGCAGTTCCACCGGGTCGACGCCCAACTCGCGCGCGGCCTTGTCGATCACGCGCTCAAGCTGGAAGGTCGCCTCGGGCCGGCCCGCGCCGCGATAGGCATCGACGGGCACGGTGTTGGTGAAGACCGCCTTCACGTTCACGTAGATCAGCGGCGTCTTGTAGTTGCCCGCCATCAGCGTGCCGTGCAGCCACGTGGGCACCGAGGGCGCGAAGGTCGACAGATACGCGCCCATGTTGGCGTAGGTTTCCGTGCGCAGCGCGGTGAAGTTGTTATCCGCGTCCAGCGCCAGTTCGATCTTGGTGACATGGTCGCGGCCCTGCGCGTCCGAGATGAAGGCCTCGGACCGGCTGGCCGTCCATTTCACCGGGCGCTGGATCGCCTTGGCGGCAAAGGTGCAGAAGGCTTCCTCGGCATAGTGGAAGATCTTGGAGCCGAAGCCGCCGCCCACATCGGGGGCCACGACGCGCAGCTTGTGTTCGGGGATGCCCAGCACGAAGGCGCCCATCAGCAGGCGGATCACATGCGGGTTCTGCGAGGTGGTGTAGAGCGTGGATTCGTCCGTGCCGGGCGCATAGTCGCCCACGGCGACGCGCGGCTCCATCGCGTTGGGGGCGAGGCGCTGGTTCACCAGTTCCAGCGTGGTGACATGCGCGGCCTCCTCGAAGGCCTTGTTCACCGCGTCCTTGTTTTCCTCGACGAAGCCCCAGTCATAACAGAGGTTGCTGTCCAGCTCGTCATGCACCTTGGGCGCACCGTCCTGCACCGCGGCCTTCATGTCGATGACGGCGGGCAGTTCCTCGATATCCAGCTCGATCGCCTCGGCGGCAGAGCGCGCCTGCGCGGCGCTTTCGGCCACCACGGCGCAGATCGGGTCGCCCACGTGGCGCACCTTGCCCTGGGCCAGGATCGGGTGCGGCGGCTCCTGCATCGGGTTGCCGTGCCGGTCCGTGACCTGCCAGCCGCAGGGCAGACCGCCCACGCCTTCGAAATCCTTGCCGGTGAAGATGCGGATCACACCCGGCATCTTTTCGGCCTCGGACGTGTCGATCCCGTTGATCTTGCCATGCGCCATGTCCGAGCGCAGGAAATGCACATAGGCCTGGCCCATGAGGTTGATGTCGTCGGTGTAGCGGCCGCGCCCGGTCAGAAAGCGCAGGTCCTCGCGCCGCTTGCTGCTGGCGCCGATGCCATGATCCTTCGGCATGGTCGTCCTCCCTGTAAATCAGATCGCTGATCCGCGGCCCGCCACCATAGGGGGCCGTCGGGAAAGGGGGGCCTCCTCCTGCCCCCGCGGTCGCGGTTATTCCGCGGCGATGGCGCCGACGTCCTGCCCCGAGGCCGCCATGATCGCCTTGACGATATTGTGGTAGCCCGTGCAGCGGCAGATATTGCCTTCGAGATACTCCCGGATCTCGCGCTCGGTCGGCTTGGGGTTGTCCTTGAGCAGCGCCGCCGCCGACATCACCATGCCCGGCGTGCAGAAGCCGCATTGCAGCCCGTGATGATCCTGGAACGCCTGCTGGATCGTCGAGAGCGAGCCATCGGGGTTTGCCATCCCCTCGATCGTCTTGACCTCTGCGCCCTCGGCATCGAGGGCCAGCACCGAGCAGCTTTTGACCGCCTCGCCGTTCATATGCACCACGCAGGCGCCGCATTGGCTGGTGTCACAGCCGATATGGGTGCCGGTCATCTTGAGCCCGTCGCGCAGGAACTCGGCCAGCAGCGTGCGGCCCTCGACGTCGCCGGAAACGGTTTTCCCGTTCACGGTCATCGTTACCTGGGTCATTCAATTCCTCCCTTGGTTATTGCGCGGTATCCAAGCACGGAACCGGGCGTCTGCAAACGGAAAATTTTCGTGACCGGCGCAACGGTTCGTTCGCGTTGATCTGCACGACCGGGCGGTGCTACCGCTTGACCAACGGGAGGCGCGCAGATGCAGTTCACACAGGACGTTGCGGGACAGGAACCCGAGGTCATCGCCTTGTTTTCGCGGGTTTTCACCGAGTCCGAGGGCGAAGAGGAAGGCGCGCTGATCGGCACGCTGGTGCGCCAGATGCTGACCCGCACACCCGAACCCGACCTTGTCCCCTATGCCGCCTGGGAAGAGGGCGCGCTGATCGGCGCCGTCCTGTTCAGCCGGCTTGCCTTCGCGCAGGACCCACGCACCGTGTTCCTGCTGTCGCCGATGGCGGTGGAGACGGCGTGGCAGGGAAACGGGGTGGGCCAGGCCCTCATCCGCCATGCGCTGAACGATCTGCACGGTCGCGGGGTGGATGTCGCCGTCACCTATGGCGATCCGGCCTTTTACGGAAAGGTCGGGTTTCAGCCCGTCACGGTCGAGGAGGTCGCCGCCCCCCTGCCACTCTCGCATCCCCATGGCTGGATCGCGCAATCGCTGGATGGGGCGCCCTTGTCCCCGCTCGTCGGCGGGTCGGCCTGCGTGGCGGCGTTGGATAACCCGGTCTACTGGTGAAATAGTCCAAAGTAGCAAGCGCTGGAAGTAACAAATGATATCCCCGCAAAAACGCTCTGACGACATCACGCAATTGATCGTGAAGGCACATTCTGACTACCAAAAAATGAGCGGGGTTTGGTTATGGGAAGGAGCCGAGTATTATCTCACATGCAAGGTTGCCGAAGGAATTTGGGGATTTAGCAATGGAAAGCTGTTGTGCTCTGTCGAGAACCCAGTAAAAGAATTTCCCGTTTCACCGGGGCGACCCGCTCTCGATACTAGAAACAATGGTAGGTTTGACATTGGCATTTGGACACCTGATTGGTACCCCAACGGGGTTATTGAAGTGAAGAGTTCCGTCAGCCCTTCAACTTGCGAACCAGATATCAGGAGATTGGCGGCCTTTTCGGTCGCCTCCGCAGACCCAGTTCTCGCTTCCTTCGCATACTACAAATCGTTTTCTGCTCTGCGACCGGAGGCATTGGAGAGATCCATCCAAACGCATACTCAAAAGTTAACTAAACTATTTGAAGTGCAAAAAACTGCGAGAAATCTGAGTGTTTCTTACTCCAGTCGAAAGACTGAGGCCGAGAGTGGTGAAAGCGATTTGAGTCAAGCATTAGCATTTTCGGCCACGTTTCGAAGAAAGAGTTGACAGTAATCTTTGCGGCACCTTGGCATTGTGGCCGTGAAGCAAACCAAGAAAAACTCGCATCAAAAAAAGGGGCGGCCCGAAGGCCGCCCCACCCTGTCCTGTCAACGCTGTCACAGGCTCTCGTCCAGGAACTCCAGCAGGCCGGTCCAACTGCCTTGATCGGCCTCGAGATCGTAATCGCGCGAGCCGTAGACGGTGAAGGAATGGCGCGCGCCGCCGAAGATCTGCGCGTCATGGGGCACGCCCGCCGCGTTCAACTCCGCCATGACAGCCGCCAGGTCGCCGGGGCCCGAAACCGGATCCGCGGAGCCGTGGAAGAACATGATCGGTGCGCCATTGGCCGAGGAATAGTCCTGACCCTCCGGCGTGGGCAGACCGCCATGGAAGCTGACAAACCCGTCGAGGTCGGCCCCCGCACGAGCGGCCTCCAGAACCGCCGCACCACCGAAGCAGTAGCCCATCAAGACCATGTCGTCGCCGACCCCCTCAAGGCCCTCGGCCGCCATGATCGAGCCCATCAGGCGCTCGCGGAAGGTCTCCCGGTCGCCGTAAAGCGCGCCGGACAGCGCACGATACTCGTCCATGCTCTGCGGGTCTGTCTCGGCGCCGTAGACGTCGATGGCAAAGGCGGTGTAGCCAGCCTCGGCCAGCATCTCGGCGCGGCGCTCCTCGTAGTCGGTCATGCCGTCCCAGTCATGGACGATCAGAACCGTTCCGCGCGTTTCCTCCAGCGCGGTGTTTCGTGCCAGGTATCCTTCGAATTCCATGTCGCCGACCGTGTAGGTCACGTGTTCGCCCACAATCTCGGCCGTGGCGAGCGAGGGCAGAGCCGCCGCGATCAGGGCGGTGGCAAGAAGGCGCTTGGGCATGTGGGTCTCTCCCTTGGAGTGTGTCCGTTCGCAAACCGGACAATAGCGCGGATCGCGCCGTTTCCAGTTCGCGAATGCGCGGCCCCTGTGCGGCAACGCGCGGCTCAGTCCCGGCGTGGGCCGTCGCGTGGCTGCGGGCGTGTGGGGATTTCCTTGAGCAATCCGCCAACGCCCATGGCGGCGATATCCTCGGCGGAGACCGGCACACCGCAGGCGATCCGTTCCAGCACCCAATCCGCCCCGTTCAGCGCAGGCGAGCGGGCGCACCCCGGCAGGCCGATGACGGGCACCTTCCCCAGCGACCCGAGAAACAACAGGTTGCCGGGATCGACCGGCATCCCGAAGCGGGTCAGTATGCCGCCTGCGCGAACCAGCCCCGCCGGGGCCTCGTCGCACACATCTGAGGTGGCCGAGGCTGTCAGGATCAGCGCGAGGTCCGTCCCGAGGCGGGCCAGCGCATCGGCAATCGCGGCGGCGCTGTGGTCCACATGCTGCGTGTCGGCCAGGGACATGCCCAAGGCCTCCAGCCGCCCGGAAATCGCCTTGATGGCCTTGGCATCGGGCTTGGGCGGCATGGCCTCGGTCTGCGTGATGATCAGGCCCGCCGTCTTCAAGACCGGCTTGCGGCGGATCAAGGCCCCCTGCCCCGCGGCGCAGGCCCGGGTCAAGGCGCTCTCGGGCACGGCGTAGGAGATGATCTTGACGGTGCCGACCATCATCCCCTCGGTCACGCGCTGCCAGGGGGGCACGGTCGCCAGCGTGATCATCGGATCGACCCGGTTCAGCGCATGGATCGCCCCGGCCTCCAGCGCGATGACGCCGGGACCGGTGGCGCGGATATTGACGCGGCCCGTGAAGGCGGGATCGAGGCGCAGGCCCGCCGCCTCGGGGTCGGGCACCAGGGCGCGGGCAAGGCGCAGCGCCGCATCGTTTTCGGCCACGTCACCGGGATCGAGTTGCGCCACGGTGACCTCGCTCATCCCGGCATCGGCCAGCAGCGCAAGATCATCGCCGGAGAAGCGGTGCCCCTTCTTGAACCGCCTGTCGCCCACGCGCAGGCTGTAGGCGAGGATACCGCCCGCGGCCTCGGCCAGTGGCACCGGGCCGAACCTCATCCCTTGCGCAGCCGTTGCGTGACCTCGGCGAGGATCGACACGGCGATCTCGGCCGGGCCGCGCGCCCCGATATCGAGGCCCACCGGCGCATGGATGCGCGAGATCTCGTCCTCGGAGAACCCCGCTTCGCTCAAGCGGTCCACGCGCTTGGCATGGGTGCGGGTGGAGCCGAGGCAGCCGAGGTAGAACACGTCCGAGCGCAGCGCGCGCATGATCGCCGGATCGTCCAGTTTCGGGTCATGGGTCAGCGTCACGACGGCCACGCGCGGGTCGAGGCCGAGCGCGTCCAGCGCCTCGTCCGGCCAATCCTCGACGATGGGTTCGCCGGGAAAGCGCGCCTCGGCCCCGAAGGCGGGTCGCGGATCGACAAGGATGGGGTCGTAGCCCGCGATCCGCGCCATGGGCAACAGCGCCTGCGCGATATGGACCGCGCCCACGACGATTATCCGCAGGGGCGGGCTGTGGACATGGACGAAGGTCCGGCCGTCCTCTTCCATGCCCGAGCGGTCCATGCGGAACCGGTCGGGCCAAGCGTCGGCCGGATCGAGACGGCGCTCACCGGTTTCGGTGTTCAGCACGTAGGCCACCGGGCGACGGGCCGCGCGGGCCGCAACGAGGTCTTCCAGAAGCTCTGCGGGAAGTGCGCCACCCACGGGCTCCAACCAGACCCGGATGCGCCCGCCACAGGCAAGGCCCACGGCAAAGGCCTGGTCGTCGGAGACCCCGAATTCCAGCATCTGACCGGCACCCGACCCCACCGCGTCCATCGCCTCGACCACGACCGCGCCCTCGACGCAACCGCCCGAGACCGACCCCTCCATCTCGCCCGCGCCGGAAATCACCAGCTGGCTGCCCACGGGCCGGGGCGCGCTGCCCCATGTCTCGACCACGGTGGCCAGCACCGCGCCCTTGCCCGCCCGATGCCAGTCGAGCGCGATCTCGGGCATGTTCTCCAGATCGTGAGCCATGATGCGCACCTCCCCGGCCCCCACCCTAGCCGGGCGCGGGCGGCGTTCAAGTGGACAGGACAAACCCCGGCGCGCGGGACCGCGCCGGGGCAGACTTGCCAAGACCGCTTCGCTGCGGGTCAGTCGGCGTGCGCGACCTGCAACAGCGGCGTGATGCGGCGTACGACCACGCGGCGGTTGGCGCGTTCGGCCTCGGCCGTGGACACCCTCAGATCGCTTTCGCCATAGCCCTGAAGCACCATGTTCGCCGGCGACACGCCGAAATACTCGGTCAGGGCGCGGGCCACCGACTCGGCGCGGCGATCGGACAGCGTGAGGTTGCTGACCGCGCTACCCACGGCATCGGTATGGCCCTCGATCAGGAAGACCTCGCCGGGGTTTTCGTCGATCAAGCCGGTCATCAGTTGCCCCAGGTCAAAGAGCGCCTCGGCCTGCCCCGGCTGGATGGCGGCAGAGCCGGTCTCGAAGGTGATGTTCTCGACCTGCACCGCGGGCGCGAGGTAGCGCACGCGCTCAATCTGGCGCACCTGGTTCAGCGAAAAGCCACGGTCGATCGCAGCCTGCTCCATCAGCGCGGCGCGCAGGGCATCCTCGTTGCCCGGCTCGATGCGCGGGGCTGCGGCCCGGTCGGGTTCCGGCAGGGTCGAGACATCGACGGGCGCAACGGCCACGGTGTCGTCGAACAGAACGGTTTCACGACCATCGGGCGAGACGACAAGGCGGCGCACGACACGGGCCTCGGCATTGCGGATGGTGATGACGGTGGAGCCATCGGGTTGCAGCACCTCGGTCCGGCTGGACCCGTCGGCGTAGTTGCGCGTCGTCACCTCGGCGCCGGGCTGGCGGAGGATGGCGTCGTCATCGCGCAACACTTGCAGGTTGCCGTCCGGGTCCTGCACCACCACCCGGTCCGGCGCGGTGCTGACCACCTCGCGGTTGCCGTTGAGAAGCGAGCCTATGACAAGGGCGCCCGCAGCACCCAGCAGCGCGCCTTCGAGAAAGCCCGGCCCGTCATCGTCGCGATTGCGTGCGGTCCCGGCAGCCCGGTCTCCGGCGGGGGCACCTGCCTCGGCCTCGGTGAAATCCTCGTCCGAGCGGCGGGCCGTGTCCTCGGTGACGGTCTCGGTCGTTTCCTCGACCACCTCGGCATCTTCGCCCCCGGCCATGGTGTCTTCGGCTTCGCCGGTGGCGGCCTCTTCGGCGGCGAGGTTGGTTTCGGGCAGGCCCGGCGTTTCCTCCTCGACCTCAACGACCACGTCGGCCTCGGGTTCAGACGCCCCCTCGGCATCCGGCGCGGGGTCGACGGTTTCGACCGGAGCGGTGTCAGCCGGCGCGGTCCCCGGCTCGGCCGCGCCTTCTTCGGTCAACGCCTCTTGCATTTCCTCGGGAGAGCGCACTGGCGCGTCCCCGGTCTGCGGCGCAGGGGCGCCCTCGTCCACGATCTCTTCGGACGGCGGCGTTTCGGCAGGCTGCTCCGCCCGTTCATTCGGCCTTTCGGCGGGGCGGGGTTCCGGCACCCCGCTGTCTTCCGGTGCGGCGCTCTCGGCCTCGGGGGCTGCCGGTTCGGGGGCTGCTTCGGTCGCCGGGGCCTCGGGGGCTGGCAGAACCTCCTCGACCACTTCACCTGCGCTGTCCACGGCTCCGCCGACGGCCTCCGCGCCCTCTTCCATGGCCTCGCCCGCGTCGTCCAGCACCTCGGCGGCGCCATTCAGAACGCCCTGTTCGGCCTGCGCGGCGCACTCCTCGGGCGACAGACCCGGCGGGCATTCGATGGGGGCCGCGTCCTGTGCAACCAGCGGCGACGGGACGGGCAGCGCCAGCGCGAGGCTGGCCACGAGGGCGGTGGTGGTCGTCAGATTGCGGCGCATGGGGCCTCCGATCGGTTCGTTCAGATTGCTGGATCAACGTCCCTTCGGTGGGACGGTTCCCATGGCACAACGCGCCCTTGCGCCCGGCTGGCGGATTTCCGCCAGATGCTTTCACGCGCGAATGTGATACGTATTCTCCATGTGGTTTCGCCGTTTTTCACCCGTCCTGATCTGCCTCGCCCTTGGCGCGTGCCAAGACACTGGCGCGTCCGACGAAGTCGACCCTTTCGCTCCGCCCACCGAGCAGGAGATCGCGGACTGCGCCGCGTCGGGTGGCTATATCGGCTCGGGCGGGTTGATGCCCTGGGCCTGCCGCTACGATCTTTCGGATGGGGGGCAGGCCTGCACGCGGTCAACGGATTGCGAGGGGATGTGCCTTGTGAACCCGGAGGCGAACCGCGGGGAATGCGCTGCCGTCTCTCCCGTCTTCGGTTGCGTCGGCATGCTGGACGAGCGCGGCGAGCGGGTCGAGATCTGCATCGATTGAGGGCGCTCAGTCGGCTAGCAGCTTCATCAACCGGGCCTTTTCGCCGGTGTCGTCGGGGCGGCAGACCGCCTCGGCCAGGCCGGACAGCGCCGCGATGTTGTGGCCGGCGCGGAAGCTGTCGACATGGGGCAGCATGGCGCGGATGCCGGCGGCCTTGGGCGCGAACCCGTCCCAGCGCAGCAGCGGATTCACCCAGATCAGGCGGCGCGAGGACAGGTGCAACCGCTCCATCGCGGCGGCCAGCCGTTCGGGCTCATCCCGGTCCAGCCCGTCGGTGATCAGCAGCACGACCGCGCCCTGCCCCAGAACCCGGCGCGACCAGTCGCGGTTGAACTCTTCGAGGCAGGACCCGATCCGCGTGCCGCCCTCCCAATCCTGCGCTTCGGCCCCGGCGGCGGCCAGCGCCGCATCGACATCGCGCTGCGCAAGGTGGCGGGTGATGTTCGTCAACCGCGTGCCGAAGGTGAAGGCGTGCACCTTGGCCCAGCCCGCGCCCTTCTGGTTGGCGACCGCGTGCAGGAAATGCAGCACCGCCCGCGAGTAGGACGACATGGAGCCGGAGATATCGCACAGGCAGACCAGCGCGGGCCAGCGGGTGCGCGGATGCTTGGTGTTGAAATCCACGACCTCGCCCCCCCGGCGCAGCGCCCCGCGCATGGTCGCGCGCCAATCGGGGCGGCGGCCGTGATGCGAGGCCTCGGTCCGGCGGCTCTTCAAGGGCTTCACGGCCAGCGTCATGCGGGCGAGCATGCGCTTCGCCTCGGCCATTTCCGACAGCGACATCTGCTCGAAATCGAGGGTTTTCAGCCGTTCCTCGCGGCTCATGGTCAGGGTGGCGTCCACCTCGATCTCGGTGCCCTGGTCCTCGGGCTGGTCGATCTCGGGGGCCTCCTGCGCCACGCCATGCAAAAGGGCCTCGGCGGCGCGTTTCTCGGCGGGTTTCGCGGTGCGTTCCTCGGCCACGCCGCGCACGGCGGGCAGCATCAGCGACATCATGTGTTCGAGGAACCGCGGGTCGCGCCAGTAGAGGCGAAAGAGCTGGTCGAAGGCGTGCCGATGCTCGGGGCGCGAGGTGAAACAGGCCTGAAGCGTGTAATAGAAATCGGCCCGGTCGGTGAAGCCCGCCGCCTCGACCGCGCGGATGGCGTCGGCCACCCGACCCGGCCCTGCGGGCAGGCCGGCGTTGCGCAGCGCCCGCGCGAAATGCGTGATGTTGCGCACCAGTTGCGGACGCTCAGGCAATTCGAGGGGGGCAAGTTCGACCATGGCTGAAAAAGAAAGCCCCCCGCCCTCTGCGTCAAGGGCGGGAGGCCATCTGAGCGTGCCGCATCAGTTGATGGCGTATTCCGTCACGAACAGCACGGCAGGGTTGTTCGACGAGCGCTGGTAGCTGCCGGTCCAGATGTCATACTGCCCGGTCAGCGGCTGGAAGAAGGTGATGGCCGAGTTGAAGCCACGCCCGGGGTAATCGTCATTGTAGTGCCACGACCCGTCGGGCGCGTTGATCAGCAGGACGGTATCGACATTCGACCGTGCCTCGAGCACGAAGGACAACTGCCCCGTCGGCGAGGACCCGCCAGTATTGGGATTTCTGTTGTAAAACAGCCGGAAATCGGGCCGCGTCACCACCCAGCCGGGCCATTGACCGCCCGAGCAGTTGGACAGGCTGACCCGCCCGCCAGCGGTCAGGTTGCGAGAATACGGATCGGGCAGGAAGCCCGCGTTCAGCGTATGCGACCCGAACACCGTGGGATTGTTGTAGCTGGGGCAGCCTTGCGCGCTGGCCGTGTTGGCCGAGACGCCGACGGCGCCAAGCGCCAGCACGAAGGCGGCGGCGATACGAATGAGAAAACGCATGGGGCAGACTCCCTGATCGGATTGATTACGTTAAGTTAACCAACCAGATCACGCCCCTGTCAAAGAAAACCCGCATGGGTTGAACGCCGCACGGTCCCGGTCAGGCCGGTCCGGCCTCGGCGGCGAGATCGTCGAGCAAGCGCTTGGCCTCGGAGCCTTGCAGTTTCTGGATATCGTCCTGGTATTTCAGGATCGCACCCAGCGTGTCGGCGATGACCTCGGGGCTGAGTTCGATCACGTCCAGCGCCAGCAGGCATTTCGCCCAGTCGATGGTCTCGGCGACCCCGGGGCGCTTGAACAGATCCTCGGTGCGCAGGCGCTGCACGAAGCCCACGACCTGCCGCGACAACGCCTCGGAGGCTTCGGGCACGCGCGCGGCAAGGATCGCCAGTTCGCGCTCGATATCGGGGTAATCCACCCAGTGATAGAGGCAGCGGCGCTTGAGCGCGTCATGCACTTCGCGCGTGCGGTTCGAGGTCAGGATGACGATGGGCGGCTCGGGCGCCTTGATCGTGCCCAGTTCGGGAATGGTCACCTGGAAATCCGAGAGAGCCTCCAGCAGGAAGGCCTCGAACGGTTCATCGGTGCGGTCCAGCTCGTCGATCAGCAGGACGGGGGGCCCCGCCGGGTCGGGCCGCATGGCCTGCAAAAGCGGGCGTTCGATCAGGTAATCGGCACTGAAAAGTTCCTCGCGCAGCACGTCCTTGTCGGCACTGCCCTCCGCCTCGGCCGAACGGATCGCGACCATTTGCGCGGCGAAGTTCCATTCGTACACGGCGCTCGCGGCGTCCAGACCCTCGTAGCATTGCAGGCGGATCAGGCGGCGGCCGAGGGCGGCGGCGATGGCCTTGGCAATCTCGGTCTTGCCGGTGCCCGCCTCCCCTTCGAGGAACAACGGGCGTCCAAGGGTCAGGCCCAGGTAGACCACGGTCGCCAGCGATCGGCCACAGACATAGCCCTGCTGGCCCAGAACCTCCTGCACCTCGTCGATACTGGATGGCAACATGTCGGATCGTCCTCCCCTTCCGGCCGTGGCGCCCATCAAGGCCGTCGCCCCCGCGCGGGTCAACCCCCGGAGCGGCGGGCCGGATGCCCCGCGTGAACACTGTGTTTCCCAAACGGGCGTCAGTCGCCACGGTCTGCCCAGAATTTGTCAAATGCCCTCCACAGCTTTGCATCAATCGCCCCTCAGAACGGATGCAACGGGCTGGAAGACGGCCCGGCGAGCAGATACTCAGGATGACATGACCCGATTGCAGGACACCAACGAGGCCGACCTCCCCTCACATGGCAGGACCCGCGCTGCGTGGCTGAAGCATTTGAGCGACGTCGGCTCCGGGCACGGTTTTTTCGAACGGGTGGGCGCCGATCACATGGCCCTGTTCGTCGAGGAAAGCGAGACGCTGCTGGTAAGCTTCGACCGGGCCGAGCGGGTCTATGCCGAAACACGGGACGGGATGCCGGCCGGGTTCGAGATGGTCGTGCGGCGCGAATGGTCCTTCCTGTCGATCCTGTCGATGGGCGACACGCGGTTTCGCGACGACGATCTTTCTCTGATGTTCGAAACGCTGCTCGACAATGGCGTTTTCGACACGTTCAAACGCGTCTTCTTCCTCGGCCTTGGCCCGGTCTGTGGGCACGCGGCCTGCTGCTACTCGTCCGCAGCACCCGGCGCGCGCGTGATCGCCAGCCGCCCGGCGGCGCGTGTTGACCAAGGGGCGGGCGGCAACACACGCTTTGCGGACGCATCCGCGCTCCTGTCGGGCTCGGACGCGGCAACGATCCTGTTCGACTCGAAAGAAGCGGGCGCGCCGGAAAATTTCGCGCGCTTCTCGGGGTCGAACGTGGTGCGTGTTGACCTGCCGCATTGCGGCTCGGCGCTGGAAACCATGATCCACGAGGATGACCTGGCCCCGCCGATGTTCCGCGCCCTTGGAAACAACCGTCTCGACGCCGCGCGGGTGCGAGAAATCCTGCGTCCCTCGAAGCGCCGCAACGGGTCCTACCTGATGCGCCTGGCGGAAGCCGCGCTGAATGCCGGACAAACCCGCCGCGCCGCCACCATTGCCCGCTACGCGCTGGACGCCACGGGAGAGCAGCGGTTTCGCACCCTTCTGTCACTGACCGGTGAGCCGATCAAGGACGCGGCGACGGCCTAAAGACCGCCCGCGTCGCGGATGAACGCGACGACCTCATCGACGCCACGCCCGTCCCGAAGGCTCGCCATCACGAAGGGCCGTTCGCCGCGCGCCGCCGCCGCATCGCTTTGCAACAGCTCGGCATCGACGCCCACGTAAGGGGCCAGATCGACCTTGTTCACGATCAGCAGGTCCGACCGGGTGACGCCCGGCCCCTTCTTGCGCGGGATGTCCTGCCCGGCGGCGGTGTCGATGACGTAAAGCGTCAGGTCCGCCAGTTCGGGCGAGAAGGTCGCGGCCAGGTTGTCGCCGCCGGATTCGATCAGGATGACGTCGAGATCGGGGATCTTCTCGCGAAACTCCGCCACGGCGGCAAGGTTGATCGAGGCATCTTCGCGGATCGCGGTATGCGGGCAGCCGCCGGTTTCCACCCCCTTGATGCGCTCTGCGGGAAGCGCCTGCGCGCGCAACAGGAACTCCGCGTCTTCGCTGGTGTAGATGTCGTTGGTGATGACCGCGACCGAGTAGTCGCGCGCCATCGCCCGGCAAAGTTTTTCGGTCAGGGTCGTCTTGCCGGCCCCGACCGGGCCGCCGATGCCCACCCGAAGCGGGCCGTTCACGCTTTTGCTCATTGCCTCATCCTGTCCTTCTTGTCGCTTGCTGTCGCGGTTTCCGGCTCATGTCCGGAAGATCCGCACCTCCAGCCCTTCATGTTCCATCGTGGCCAAGTCCGCGCCGAAGGCCGCCGCGCCGAGATGGTCTTCGACCGCCATCGCATCGAGCCTGGCCAAATCGCCCGCCAGCGCCGCGATACGCGGCTGAAGCGCGGCCTGTATCCGCTGCCCCTCGGCCTGCCCGAGCGGCACGAACCGCACGGCGACCGACACCAGGCTGGCCGCCAAGGCTTGCAGATAGAGCGCGGCGACTACCTCGTGCGGCACGTTCAGAGCGCGTGCGGCCATACCAACGGCAACCGGGTAAGGCCGCGCCACGCCATTCCCGCCGCGCATGGCGGCCACCGTCTCCGCGAAGGCGGCGCCCATGGCGCGGGTTTCTTCCCAGCGTTCGGCGGACCCGGCGAGGGCGCGGGCCAGATCGGCCATCTCGTCCGCATCGCGCCCGGACAGAACGGCCAGCAGGATCAGCGCATCATTGCGCCCTGCCCCGACCTCGATCACCGTCGCGATCCAGTCCCGCGCCGTTTCGCCGTCATGAACCCGACCATGCGTGATCTCGGCCTCAAGCCCGTGGGAATAGGCATAGGCCGACACCGGAAAGGCCGGCGACAACCATTGCGTCAGGCTCAGCAGATCGGTCTCAGTCATCACCCGGCTCCTTGAGGCGCTCGGCCAGCGTCTCGACTTTGCCGAGCCGTGCATAATGCACCTCACGCGCCAGGCGGATGGTGGGCTTTGCCGCGAAGAAGAGCGACCCGATCAGGAAACACCATGTGCCGGGGATCTGCCATGCCTCGGAAAAGAACATGACCGAGCCGATGACAAACAGCGCCGCGGCGGTGAAATCGACGCCCGTATAGGCGATTTCGTAGGCGGCATAGAGGCGCGCCTGTTGCGGGCTGTCATGGCTGCGACCGGAATTGAACAGGCTCATGGGCAGCGGTCAGTGGGCATGGTCGTGGCTATGCGCATGACCATGGTCGTGGTCATGATCATGGTGATGATCGTGGGAATGGCCGTGATCGTGGCCATGGGTGCGGCCATGGCCATAGGCCCCGCCTTCGGGTGTGAAGGGCGCGGTGACAGGTTCCACCCCGGCGCCGAGACGGGCCAGCATGTCCTTCAACACGTGATCGTCGCGGATCAGCAGGTGATCGCCCGCAACCTGGCAGGGCGTGTGGCGGTTGCCGATATGCCAGGCCAAACGCGCCAGGTCGCCCGTGATCTTCAAAAGCGGCTCGGGCGCTGCGACGACCTCGAACAGCGCGCCATCTTCAGCCTCCAGCGCATCGCCCGCGTCGAGGGACAGGGTCTCGGGCAGATCGACCATGAGATGACCGCCCGCCTCGGTGTGCAGCCGCTTGCGGCGCAGGAACCGCGCCTCGTAATCCAGCACGAGGCGGCCTGCGGCCTCTCCGCTCCAGTCTCCTGCGCGGCGCACGCGCCCTGCCTTCGGATCGCTCATTCCATAACCTCCACAGCCGTCGGTGTCAGCGCGGCGAGGACTCTGCCGTCCAGCCGCTGTTCCAGCATCACCGCGAAGCCCAGCGCGGTGAAATAGATGAAATCGGTCTCAAGCCGCTGTCCTGACAGCGTCTGGGACTGGGACAACTCCAGCAGGTCATAGCTGCACTCGCCAAGGACAAGCGGGGCCGCCGCGCGCCATTCATACCGGCTGGGCTCCGGCGGGCGCGTGCCGTCGGTTTCCATCACCTCCCACACCACACCCGGCGCGGGCGGCGGCGCAGTGGCATAGGACGGATCATAGGTGAACGCGATCACCTCGTCAGACCCGTCGTTTTGCAGGCGCAGGGGGTAAATGCCGCGCCCCATCTCGACCGATTGGCCGGGGGTCCCAAGCTCCCACGTGAAGAAGGCGATCAGGGTATCTGGGGCGTCCGTCGCGCGCATGAGCCAGAAGCCGCCATTGTCGAAATCGACCCGGATCCCCGCCGCGAGGTCCGCCGCCGTGGCGCAATCGGCCCGGAGCGGCGATGCAGCGACCGCGGCCAGAAGGGCCGCAGCGGTGGAAATGGCGGGCAGTCGCGACATGGGCCCCCTTGCTGCGCGGATCAAACGTCAAACAGGTTTCGCAACACGATACGGGGGTTATCGGCGCGTGCAATCCCGATCGCGCCGCGTTCTGCGAGTTAACGGGAAGCTTCCGCCAAGAGCGGGGAAGACGTTTCGACGTGTGGCTCGGGGCATGACAGGTCGCGTGCTGTGTCGGGTGCGGCCACTGCGGAAAAAGCGCGCCGGAAGCACCCCGTCAAAAGACGAAAAAAGGGGGATGGGTTTACCCGCCCCCCTTGGAACTCGTCAATGGCACAGGCCCAAGCATGGGCAGCGCAGAAATCGCTTATCTCAAAGCCCGATCAGATCGCGGAAGACGTAGCGCGGGATCGCGTCGCGGCTCAGGCCACGGGCGGCGAGGTCATCGTCGCCCATCGCGTTCAGCCGCTCGATCTGGGTCATGCGCGAGCGCGCGGCTGCCGACATGGACAAGCCAAGCCCGATGCCAGAGAAGAGGCGGGAAAACGGTCTGCGCCCCGCGGGTTGGAAAGAAATATCAGCCATCTGGAACACTCCGTTTGCGTGACGGGCCTGTTCCTCCCTATGGCTTGGAATCTAGGCACTTGCCCCTTTTCTGACCACCGACGGTTGGGCAACCCCGCCATGCGCGCAGGGTATGACAGGAACACTGACCTAGACTCGGGTCATGGCGGCGATACGGGCAAAGGACATCACGTCGCGCTGCGCTCAGACACCCCAGCGCGCGGATCGGATTTCACGACCGCGCGCAAGGCCAGATGCCTTCGAATAGTCCGCCCGCGCTGTCATGGGCAGGCCCGGAGGCTCTGCCGCGCATGTCAGCGCACGACGTTCGTCCATGACCCTTCAGTACATGAAGTAGCGTTGCGCCATCGGCAGGGATTGCGCGGGCTCGCAGGTCAAAAGCTCTCCGTCCGCGCGCACCTCGTAGGTTTCGGGATCGACCTCGACCTTGGGCGTGGCGGAATTGTGGATCAGGTCCGATTTGCGCAGTTTGCGGATGCCTTCCACCGCGACCGTCTCTTTCGCGATTCCGAGGCTGTCACCGATCCCGGCGGCTTGTGCGGCCTGGCTCACGAAGATGACGGACGACCGCTCGACCGCGCGGCCGAAACTGCCGAACATGGGGCGCGAATAGACCGGCTGCGGCGTGGGGATCGAGGCGTTCGGATCACCCATCTGCGCGACGGCAATGGACCCGCCGACCAGCACCATTTCGGGCTTCACGCCGAAAAAGGCCGGGGTCCAGATCACCAGATCCGCGCGTTTGCCCACCTCGATCGAGCCGATCTGCGTGCTCATCCCATGCACGATGGCCGGGTTGATCGTGTATTTCGCGACGTAGCGCTTCACGCGGAAATTGTCGTTGTCCCCTCTTTCCTCGGACAGGCGACCGCGCTGCTTCTTCATCTTGTCGGCGGTCTGCCAGGTGCGGATGATGACCTCGCCCACCCGGCCCATTGCCTGGCTGTCCGATGCCATGACGCTGAACGCGCCCATGTCGTGCAGGATATCCTCGGCCGCAATGGTCTCCTTGCGGATGCGGCTTTCGGCGAAGGCCACATCCTCGGGGATCGCCTTGTCGAGGTGATGGCAGACCATGAGCATGTCGAGATGCTCTTCCAGCGTGTTCACCGTGTAGGGCATGGTCGGGTTGGTCGAAGACGGCAGGATATTCTCGTAGCCCACGACCTTCATGATGTCGGGCGCGTGCCCGCCCCCTGCCCCCTCGGTGTGGAAGGCGTGGATGGTGCGGTCGCCGATGGCGGCCAGCGTGTTCTCGACGAAGCCCGACTCGTTCAACGTGTCGGTGTGGATCATCACCTGCACGTCCATGTCATCGGCCACCGACAGGCAGCAATCGATGGCGCCGGGCGTGGTGCCCCAATCCTCGTGCAGTTTCATGGCGCAGGCGCCCGCGTTCACCATCTCGACCAGCGCCTCGGGCCGCGAGGCGTTGCCCTTGGACGACAGACCGAGGTTCACCGGGAAGGCGTCGAAGCTTTGCAGCATCCGCCCGATATGCCACGGCCCCGGCGTGCAGGTGGTGGCGAGCGTGCCATGCGCCGGGCCGGTGCCGCCGCCCAGCATCGTCGTGACGCCCGAGTGGATCGCGTCGTCGATCTGCTGCGGGCAGATGAAATGGATATGCGCGTCAAACCCGCCGGCGGTGACGATCCGCCCCTCGCCCGCGATGGCCTCGGTTCCCGGTCCGATGATGATATCGACATTCGGCTGGGTGTCGGGGTTGCCCGCCTTGCCAATGGCCGCGATGCGCCCGTCTTTCAGCCCGATATCGGCCTTGTAGATGCCTGTATGGTCCACGATCAGCGCGTTGGTGATGACCGTGTCCACCGCGCCGCCCGCGCGGGTGACCTGGCTTTGGCCCATGCCGTCGCGGATGACCTTGCCGCCGCCGAATTTCACCTCTTCGCCGTAAGTGGTCAGGTCACGCTCGACCTCGATGATCAGGTCGGTATCGGCCAGCCGCACCCTGTCACCCGTGGTGGGGCCATACATGTCGGCATAGGTTGTGCGGGGGATACGGGTGGGCATGTTAGTCCTCGTCGAGAAAATCTGCGTTCAGGAAAATCCCGCCGCAGCTAGCGCTTCTGATGTGATTGATGGGGTGTCGAAGTGGTATCGTCACAGGAGACTTCGGCATGGATCTGCAGGAGCTGCAACTTGAACGTGAAAGGCTCAGGGCGCGAAATTTTCGAACGGTCGTGGTAGCGTCTTGCATTCTTGCCTGCACGTTCATCAAAAAAGTCGATCTGCTGGCGCTGATTGCGCTTTTTCAATGATACCCGATCCCAAAGCTGCGCCCCGAGCGGCATCGACGGGCCGCGGTGCGTCGATCCGACGGTCGAGCGACTGCGCTTTATGTCAGCCAAATCCGCACGCCACTCGAACGGCGCACCAAGCCCAACCAAATCGACGCGCCGGGGGGCGGCCCGTCGATGGCGCGGCGCGCTACGCGCTTGGTTCCGCGCCTGGGTGCGTTGCCCACCCATCCTCACGCCTTGAACACCTCGTCCACCTCGACCTGCATCGCGGTGACCAGACCGTTGGTCTGCATCGCGGTGCCGATCACGGCCAGCAGCTCCATATGCATCGCGTCGCTCATGCCCTTGGCCTTGGCCTGCGCGGTGTGGGAGTGGATGCAATACTGGCAGGCGTTGGCAACCGAGACCGCGACGTAGATCATCTCTTTCGTCAGCGGGTCCAACTCGCCAGGGCCCATCAGCACCTTCAGGCGGTCCCAGATCTCGCGCAGGCGGGCCGGATCATGGGCCATCGCGCGCCAGAAATTGTTGACGTAATCCGTGCCCCTCAGGGCACGGATCTCGGCGAAGACCTCTGCCGCCTCGGGCGACAGCTCCTCATCACTCAGCAGGGGCACGGTTCCCATGTCAGGCCAGCCCCATGATCCGGGCCGGGCCACCGGTGCCGCCGCGCACCTTGGGCGCGCCAACCATCAATGTGCCGCCCGCCGCCGGCATGTTATCCAGGCCCGCAAGGCATTCGATGCCGTAGCGCCCCGCCGGCAGCCACGCGTAATGGGTGGCGAAATCGGCCGAGGGCCCGTGATCGAGCGACAGGGTATCCACCGCGATACAGGCGGCGTTGGTTTCCTCAAGCAGCATCTGCGTCGCCTCGATATGGAACCCCGGAAAATGCAGCGATCCGCCGCGCGCGGCATCGGCGCCCCGGAATTCATCGGTGCCCACCTTGTCGGCCCAGCCCGAATTCATCGCCACGCAGGCGCCATCGGGGATATCGCCGTGCTCGGAAATCCAGGTTGTCAGGTCGTCGGGCGTCACCTGCGTATCGCGGTCCTCGGCCGCACGGGCGCGGATGTCGATCACGCAGAGCGGACAGGCGAGGTTTTCGACCGGGATCTCGGCCACCGATTGCCCGTCAGCCGAGAAATGCAGCGGCGCGTCGATATGGGTGCCGGTATGTTCGTTCACCGTCAGGACATAGAGGTTGTAGCCATCCGCCGCGAAATCGAACTGCTTGTCATAGGAGATGCCGGGCACGCCGCCGAAGGTCGGAAACTCCTCGGACAGCTCATGCGTCATGTCCATCACCGTGCGCGGGGCCTGTGCAAAGGCCTGTTTCGGGGCCACTAGGCCGCCCGCCGCAGCAGCACCGGCCGCCATGGCCGCGCCACCCTTGAAGAAATTGCGGCGCGACAGCATCCGCTCCTTCACCTTGTTCATCACGCAAATATCGCACATGACACGTCTCTCCCTTTGTGGTTGTTGCCGTTCGGTCTTGCCGCCGATCGGGTTTGCCGTCTGTCCCGCCTCGCCGTGATCAAAGCCCTCCCTGCACCTTTTGGTTGAAGCCCCAGACGGCCCGCGCCCCGCCATAGGGAACAAGCTGCACCTCGCGGGTCTGGCCGGGTTCGAACCGCACGGCGGTGCCTGCGGCGATATCGAGGCGCATCCCCCGCGCCGCGTCACGGTCGAAGGACAGCGCGCTGTTGGTTTCCGCGAAATGGTAGTGGCTGCCGACCTGCACCGGTCGGTCGCCCGTGTTGGAGACCTCCAGAACCAGCGCCTCGGCGCCCGCGTTCAACTCGATCTCGCCGGGGGCGGTCATCACTTCACCGGGGATCATGGCATTCTCCTGCAGTCGGGGGTCCGACGCGGGGTCCGGAACATCGTTTCAACTCCTTTGCCCTGTGTCGCGTTCAGCGGATGGGATGGTGGACGGTGACCAGCTTGGTGCCGTCGGGAAACGTGGCCTCGACCTGCACGTCATGGATCATCTCGGGCACGCCCTCCATGCATTGATCGGCGGTGACGACATGGGCCCCGGCCTCCATCAGGTCGGCGACCGAGCGCCCGTCGCGGGCCCCTTCGACCACGAAATCGGTGATCAGCGCGATGGCCTCGGGGTGGTTCAGCTTCACGCCGCGCAACAGGCGGTTGCGCGCCACCATGGCGGCCAGGCTGATCAGCAATTTGTCTTTCTCGCGGGGGGAGAGGTTCATCGCGTTCTTGCGTCCTTCGTCGTCGTCAGATCTGCCAGACCCGTGGCAGGGGCCGGTTGGTGAGAACAGGGATCGCGCGGGCCAGCGCGCGGCGGAGGGGATAGGCCTGGGCGGCCATGAAACGGGCCGTCAGCCGCCCCTCCCAGGCCGAGGCGGCGGCGCGCACGGGACCATCCGTCGGCAAGGCCCCGCGCAGGCGGTCCAGCCGGTCGGTGGCATCGCGCGCCATGAGGGTCAGGGTGGCGAGAGTCGTCGCGCCATTTAGACCGGCAGAGCCCGGGCGCACCAGATCGTCGGCCCCCAGCCGGATCGCTTCGACCATGTCCAGCCGTCCACCGCGCCTCACCTGCCGCCGGTCGCTCAGATGAAGCCGTGTCAGCGTTTCGCCCATGGCCGCGCGCCCCAGAACGAGGGTTTCCAGCAGCACAAGCTCGGCATCCTCGGCCATGTCGACCGTCAGGCGGCGGTCCAGTGCGGCGCCTTCGAACAGGATCAGTTCCTGCGGCAGCCAGTCGAGCACCGCGCCCGCGCCAAGTGCAAGATGCGTGTCGATCCGCCCTACGCCGCCGCTGGCGCGATAGGCCCGTTCCGCTGTCTGGGTGGTGCCGGTGGCCGTCGCCCCTGCCCCGATCTCCAGAGTGTAAGACAGGCGATCGCCCCCGGTGATCCCGCCCGCCGTGTTGAGGAAAACGACCTCCGGGGCGCGGCCATGCATGCGCGGCAGCATCGCCTTGGCCGAGCCGGCCTGCGCCAGGTCCTTCACCCCGGCGCGCGGGCCTTCGCCCAGCCGAACCATGGCACGGCCATGCACACGCTGATGGCGCGTCTGGGGGGCTACGGCTGCGGCGGGTTGGGCGAGATCGAACATCTTGGGCCCGAGCCTAGGCCCGCCGCTTTGCGCAAGGCAAGCACGGCATCGGGTCATTCGCCACCCATACGCGCAATTGCCCAAGAAACGGGCAACTGGCCTATGCGCCCGCCCCCTGTGGCGACACGCGCGCTTTGCACGACCGCCCCGCATGGTGTAGCGCATCGCCATGACCCAAAGCCTGACCATCCGCCGCCCCGACGATTGGCACCTCCATCTGCGCGACGGCGCGATGATGGAAGGCGTCCTGCCCGAAACGGCCCGCCATTTCGGCCGCGCCATCATCATGCCCAACCTCGTGCCGCCGGTGGTCACGGGCGACGACGCCCGCGCCTATCGCGACCGCATCCTGGCCGCGCTGCCCGCCAGCATGACGTTCGAGCCGTTGATGACGCTCTACCTGACCGAGGCGACCGACCCCGCCGACGTCGCCGCCGCCCATGCCGAGGGGCTGGTGCACGCGGTCAAGCTCTACCCGGCCGGGGCCACCACGAATTCCGCCTCTGGCGTGCGCGATTTCGACAAGGTCATGGGCGTGCTGGAGAAAATGGCCGAGATCGGCCTGCCGCTCTGCATCCATGGCGAGGTGACGACACCCGAGGTGGATATCTTCGACCGCGAGCAGGTGTTCCTCGAAACCGTGCTGGAGCCGCTGCGCCAACGCGTGCCCGGGTTGAAGGTGACGCTGGAACACATCACCACCAGTCACGGCATCGACTATGTCGCGGGCGCGGATGGCGATATCGCGGGCACGATCACGACGCATCACCTGATGATCAACCGCAACCACATCCTCGTGGGCGGGATCAAACCGCATTACTACTGCCTGCCAGTTGCCAAGCGCGCGACCCACCAGGCGGCGCTGCGCAAGGCGGCGACTTCGGGCAATCCGCGCTTTTTCCTGGGAACCGACAGCGCGCCCCATGCCGACCCGGCCAAGGAATCGGCCTGCGGCTGCGCGGGGTGCTTCACGGCAACCAACACGCTGTCCTGCCTTGCCCATGTCTTCGAGGAGGAAGGCGCCCTCGACAAGCTGGAAGGCTTCGCATCGCTTTTCGGGCCGGTGCGCTACGGCCTCGCCCCGAACGAGGGCACCGTGACGCTGGAAAAACGCGACACGCCGGTGGACACCCCCGCCAAGATCGACACCGGCGCGGGCCCCGTGACCGTCTTCGACCCGGGCCACCCGCTCCACTGGCACGTGATCGCCTAAGCCTTCACCTTTCTTTCACATACGCAAACCGGATGGCCGCCATGATCCCCACCACCTATCCCGATGATGCGCAGATGGCGCAGATGGCCGCGCGCATGCTGCTCGATATCCGCGCGGTGCATTTCAACACCGATGAGCTCTTCACCCATGCCAGCGGCAAACAGGCGCCCACCTATATCGACTGCCGCAAGCTGATCTCCTATCCGCGCATCCGCTCCACGCTGATGGACTTCCTGACCTGCAAGGTCATGCGCGCCGCCGGGCTGGAGGCGTTCGACAATATCGCCGGTGGCGAAACCGCGGGCATCCCCTTTGCCGCGCTGGTGGCCGAGCGCATGGCGCTGCCCATGTCCTATGTGCGCAAGAAGCCCAAGGGCTACGGCCGCGCCGCCCAGATCGAGGGCGAGATGCGCGAGGGCGAGCGCGTGCTGCTGGTCGAGGACCTGACGACCGATGGCGGCTCCAAGCTGAAATTCGTGGACGCGATCCGGACAGCGGGCGCGGAATGCGCCCATACCGCCGTGATCTTCTATTACGGGGTCTTCCCGGAAACCGAGGCGCGGCTGGCCGAACACGGGGTCTCGCTGCATTGGCTGACCACATGGGCCGATGTCATCGCCGAGGCCCGCCGTGGCGGGGATTTCACCGAAGACACCCTGTCCGACGTGGAGCGATTCCTGTCCGATCCCGAGGGTTGGCGCGCAGAGCGCGGGCTGACCTGAGACCGGACGCGCTTTTATCGCGGAAGGCGTGGCGAATCCGACACGTCAGGGTCACCTGACAGCGATATATTGCGGCTTTTGACGGTATGGCCACGTTATGTTGTGGCCGCGCCGAAGGTTGCGCGATAGCCTGAGTTACCCACAGCTTATCCAGATTGACCGGCCCGCACCGTGCGAGTCTATACCCGTGGCTCACATCGCCGCGTTTGCAGACCGGGCGATCAGAGGGGGAATGGCATGACCACATTGGTACCGGTTCCGACCGGCGGTCAGGACGAGGCCAGCGCAGGGAACGACTCGCCGCCGCTGCCGCATAACATCGAGGCCGAGCAACAGCTTCTGGGCGCGATCCTGAGCGCCAATGACGTGCTCGACCGGGTCGACGACCTTGTGAAGCCCGAGCATTTCTTCGATCCGGTGCATCGCGAGATCTTCACCATGGCGGCGGGCCGCATCGCCAAGGGCCTCGCCACGGACGCCACCACGCTCAAGAATTTCGCCTCCGATATCGTCGGCCTGAAAGAGCTTGGCGGCGCGGAATACCTCGTGAAGCTCCAGCTTGCGGCCATCGCGACCTCGGCGGCGCGCGACTATGCGCAACTGATCCATGATCTTGCCGTGCGGCGCGAGCTGATCGCGCTTGGCGCCAATATCTCGGAACGCGCGCGCGCCATGCGTGACGACATCAGCCCCGATGAGCAGATCGTCGAGGCCGAAAGCGACCTCTTCAAACTCGCCTCCTCGGGCACGACCAATCGCGGCTTCCAGTCCTTCCTGCGCGCGCTGCACGACGCGGTGCAAATGGCCAATGCCGCCCATAACCGGCAGGGGCAGTTGGCCGGGGTCTCGACCGGGTTGACCGATCTCGACCGGATGCTTGGCGGCTTGCACGAATCCGACCTTCTGATCCTCGCCGGACGTCCTTCGATGGGGAAAACCTCGTTGGCGACCAACATCGCCTATAACGTCGCCAAGGCGTGGAAGCAGGGGCAGAAGGAAGACGGCAGTCACGGCACCATCGAGGGCGGTGTCGTGGGCTTTTTCAGCCTTGAGATGTCCTCGGCCCAGCTGGCGCAGCGGATCCTGTCCGAGGCGGCCGAGATCCCCTCGGAACTGATCCGGAAGGGCGACCTGACCGAGGAAGAATTTCAACGATATCTGAGGGCTGCGGGCGAACTTGAACGTTGTCCGCTTTACATCGACGACACGCCCGCCCTGCCCATCGGACAGGTCGCCGCCCGCGCGCGGCGCCTGAAACGCTCGCCCCAGGGGCTCGACCTGCTGGTGATCGACTACCTGCAGCTTCTGCGCGGCTCGGCCAACAACCGCGACAACCGCGTGAACGAGATTTCCGAGATCACCCAGGGCCTCAAGGCCATCGCCAAGGAATTGAACATTCCCGTCATCGCCCTGTCGCAGCTCTCGCGACAGGTGGAACAGCGCGAGGACAAACGCCCGCAGCTCAGCGACCTGCGTGAATCCGGCTCGATCGAACAGGACGCGGACGTGGTGATGTTCGTCTACCGGGGCGAGTACTACAAGGAACGCGAGAAGCCGGGCGAAGAGAACCTCGAAGCCATGACCAAGTGGCAGCAGGACATGGAGCAGCTCCATGGCAAGGCCGAGGTCATCATCGGCAAGCAGCGCCACGGCCCGGTCGGCTCGGTCGAGCTCAGCTTCGATGGCCGCTACACGCGCTTCGGCAACCTCGTCAAACCCTGGCAGCAGGGCAGCGGCGACGGGTTCTGACCCGCCCCATCTTTATCCTTCAAATATGCAACGGTGCGGCACGCACCGGCACGGCAAGGGGGTCAAGACCCCTTGTCGTGCGCCAAGTCGCGCGTGCGCGGCGCAATGCGCCTTGACCCGGGCGCGTGCAGGTCCGAGACAGGCAAAATGGGAACGGGAACGCTTCATATCGATCTCGACGCGCTCGCCGCGAACTGGCGCACGCTCGATGCACGCACGGGCTGCGAAACGGCGGCGGTGGTCAAGGCCGACGGCTACGGCCTCGGCGTGGCCTCTGCGGCCAAGGCCTTGGCGCAGGCCGGCGCGCGGCGCTTTTTCGTCGCCACCGCCGAGGAGGGCGCAACCCTGCGCAAAGCCTTGGGCGACGGCCCCGAGATCAACGTCTTTTCCGGCCACATGGCGACGGACACGGACCCGATCCGCGACGCCCGCCTGACGCCCATGCTGAACGACGCAGTCCAACTCGCCCGTCACCGCGCCGCGCTGCCCGACGCACCTTACGGCATCCAACTCGACAGCGGGATGAACCGGCTTGGGATGGAGCCCGCCGACTGGGCCGCCCTGCGCGCCGAGGCCGAGGCGGGGCCCCTGACCCTGGTGATGAGCCACCTCGCCTGCGCGGATGAGCCCGACCACCCGCATAACACCGAGCAACTGCGCCAGTTCACCGAGATGACGGCGGGCGTCACCGTGCCCCGCTCCCTCTCGGCGACGGGCGGCATCCTGCTTGGCCCCGCGTATCACTTCGACCTGACCCGCCCCGGCATCGGCCTCTATGGCGGCCTGCCATTTGCAGAGGCCGCCCCCGTGGTGCGCCTGTCGCTCCCCGTGATCCAGCTGCGCGAGGTCGCCCCGGGCGAGCATGTCGGCTATGGCTGCACCTTCACCGCCACGCGCCCGACGCGGATCGCCACGCTTTCAGCCGGTTACGCCGACGGGCTGATCCGCGCCATGTCGGGCAAGGCGCGCCTGTTCGCGGGCGACACGCCCTGCCCGCTCGCAGGCCGCGTGTCGATGGACCTGCTGACCGTCGACGTGACCGATCTGCCCGAGATCCCCGAGGTGCTCGATATCCTTTGCCCGGCGCAGACGGTGGACGACCTGGCCGAGGCGGCTGGCACCATCGGCTACGAGATCCTGACCTCGCTCGGGCCCCGCTATGCCCGCCGCTACACGGGCCGCGCGGCCTGATGGGGGGCGGCCCCGCCCTTCTCGCGCCGCTGGCCGTGCTTGGTCGGGCGACCCTGACGCTTCTGGCCGGCACCGGGCGGCTGACCCTTTTCATTCTGCAGATCCTGCGCCACGCCCTGACGCCGCCCTGGTATTTGCGCGAGTTGGGCCAGCAACTGCTGCATATCGGCTGGCTGTCGCTGCCGGTCGTGGGCCTGACCGCGCTCTTTACCGGGGGGGCGCTGGCGCTCCAGATCTACGCGGGCGGCTCGCGGTTCAACGCGGAGTCGGTCGTCCCCTCGATCGTGGCCATCGGCATGACGCGCGAGCTTGGCCCCGTCCTTGGCGGGCTGATGGTGGCGGGCCGGGTCGCGGCGGCCATCGCAGCCGAGATCGGCACGATGAAGGTGACCGAACAGATCGACGCGCTGACCACGCTCAGCACGAACCCGATAAAATACCTCGCCGTGCCGCGGGTGCTGGCCGCCACCCTGACCCTGCCGGTCCTGGTGGCCGTGGGCGACAGCATCGGAATTTTCGGCGGCTTCCTCGTGGGCACCACGCGGCTGGGGTTCGACGCGGCCACCTATCTCGACAACACCGCCGATTACCTCGAGTTGTGGGACGTGATCTCGGGCCTGATCAAGGGCGCGGCCTTCGGGTTCATCGTGGCCGTGATGGGCTGCTATCACGGCATGGGATCGGGGCGCGGTGCGCGCGGCGTGGGCCGGGCGACGACCAAGGCGGTCGTCTCGGCCTCGATCCTGATCCTCGGGGCGAACTACCTGCTGACGGAGGTGTTCTTCCGGGCATGATCGCGATCACCGACCTTGAAAAATCCTTCGGCCCAAAGGCCGTGCTGCGCGGCATCACGCTGGAGGTGCCCAAGGGCGAAAGCCTTGTCGTGATCGGCGGCTCGGGCACGGGTAAATCCGTCCTGCTGAAATGCATCCTCGGGCTGGTGCGGCCTGATGCCGGCAGCATCACGCTGAACGGGCAGGACGTGACCGGCACGGGGCGCGAGGCGTTTCTCGCGCGCTTCGGCATGTTGTTCCAGGGCGGCGCGCTGTTCGACAGCCTGACGGTCTGGCAGAACGTGGCCTTTCGCCTGGTGCGCGGGCCGGATCGCCGCCCGCGCGCCGAGGCGCGTGCCATCGCGGTCGAAAAGCTCGCGCGCGTGGGGCTGGGGGCGGACGTGGCCGATCTTCACCCCGCCGAACTCTCGGGCGGCATGCAGAAGCGCGTGGGCCTTGCCCGCGCCATCGCCGCCGATCCGGAGGTGATCTTCTTCGACGAGCCGACAACCGGCCTCGATCCGATCATGGCGGGCGTGATCAACGACCTGATCCGCGAGATCGTGGCCGAGATGGGCGCGACCACCATCACGATCACCCATGACATGAGCTCGGTCCGGGCCATTGCCGACAAGGTCGCGATGCTGCATGCGGGCAAGATCCGCTGGCACGGGCCCGTGGCCGAGATGGACAGCGCCGAGGACCCGTACCTGCGCCAGTTCATCACCGGCGCCCCCGAGGGGCCAATCGAGACGCTGCGCTAGGGCGATGGGGACGGACGCGCAACGCCTGTCTGACGCGATCTCGGAGCTGTTGCTGACCTTGTGGGCCGCCTCCCTCCTGATCCTGCCGCTATTGGCGCTCTGGCTTGCGCTTGCGCTGAGGTGCGACGCGGCGCGGGGCCACCCGACGGCGCGGGTGCGCTGGATTGTTCTGGCCGCCCTGATGCTGCTGACCCTGCAAGTCCTGCTGTTTCGCGCGCCGCAGCTTTTGCCGGGCCTGTTCTTCGCGCTCCGGGGGCCGGAGATCACGTTCTTCGCCCTACCCCTCTGGATCGGGGTCGAGGCGTGGGGCGCGGCGCTGGCGACCGGCTGGCGGCGCCGATGGCTCTATGCCGCGATTTTCGGCAGCCTGAGCTTTCTGGGCGGTGTATTGGCCCTGGGATACGTCCTGCGATGAGGGCCGAAGGAAGAAGGACCTGACGATGGAGCCGGATATCGACGCCATGCGAGAGGCGGGCTTCGCCCCGCTCGATTTCTCCCCCGCGCTATGGATCGCGGTGCTGGCCGCCGGTGTCCTGATCCGCGCGCTGCCCCTGTGGCTGGTGATCGGTGGCCTGCTCAAGGCGCGGCGCTTTCCGGAGGATCGCCGCCGCCATGTCACCCAGGCGGTTGCGGCGGGTCTGGTCCTGCTCCTGTTCCTGATCGAAGGCTTTGCCATCGGTCTCGTGCCGGAGAGGCTCAGAACATCCGGCACCTGGTCCTTCATCTGGATTTTCGCCGTGGTCTGGAGCCTTCTGACATGGGCGCAAAGCGCACGCGCCAGCCGCCTGCGGCCCCGCTGGGTGGAGGGCATCGCACTGGCGCTCGCCGTCCTTGGCGCGGTTTCCTTGGGTGCGGTCCTGGTGCTGCCGGGCTGAGGGCACCCTTGTGCCGCCCCTGCGCCGGGCGCATGTGAAAGCCATGAACAAGATCCTGATCGGGGCGAACCTGTCGCTCCTCGTCCTGTTTCCGCTGGCCTGGGCCGCGCCTCTGATGCGGGCGGGGTTGCTGCCGCTTTTCGGTCTCACCGAGGTGTCGGTCCTGTCCGGGCTGCGCGCGCTCTGGCAGGGTGGCGAATGGGCGCTGGCCTTGCTGGTGGCGCTGTTCGCGCTGGTGGCGCCGATGGCCAAGACCGTGCTTCTGGCGCTGATCCACCTGTCGCACGCGCCCGCCCGCCTGCTGCCCGCCGTGCAAGTGATGGGCAAGCTCGCAATGGCCGACATTTTCCTGATCGCGGTCTATATCACGCTGGCCAAGGGGCTGACCGTGGGGCGCGTGGAAACGGCGTGGGGCTTGTGGCTCTTCACCGCCTGCGTTCTGGCCTCGCTCACCATTTCCATCCTGACGGCGCGGCGTCTGCGCGGCTGAGGCCCACGCGGCAGCACGCCACGCTGTGCCGGCCCCCTTCCCTGCCTAAATGCGATCCATGGATATCCTCAGCCTTCCCCCCGCCCTTGCCCTGATCCTTGGCACCTATGCCGTGCTGGCCGCGCTGGCCTGGCTGCGCCGGGTCACGGCCGAAAAGGTCGAAGGGCGCCGCAACGGGATCATCCTCAACCTTTTGCGCCGTGCCGCGCCCCCGGTCATCGGGGGGATCATGGTGCTGATCCTCGGGTCGGTCATGGGCGTGATCGGGGCGACCGGCATGGGGTTCCTGCTGATCGCCGGGGGCCTCGCCTTTGGCCTGCATCGCGGGCTTGACGACCTGCGCGCCAATGACAAGCGCGTGCTTCTCTTTCGCGCGGCCATGACGGCGGCGATCTCGATGACGCTGATCTGGCAGGCCGGGCTTTTCTGAGGCGTCTGGTCAAGCGCGCCCGCCTGCGCTAGGCCCATCCAAATGGCCAAACCTGTCACCACCTTCGTCTGTTCCGCCTGCGGCGCGACCCACAAGAAATGGGCCGGGCGCTGCGATGCCTGCGGCGAGTGGAACGCGATCACCGAGGAAGCGCCGCTCAGCCAGGGTCCGGCCGGCAAGGGCCTCGGCGCGGCCAAGGGCGCGCGCGTGGCGCTGTCCGACCTGCGCACCGAAGAGGCCGCCCCGCCGCGCCATTCCAGCCAGATGAACGAGTTGGACCGTGTCCTTGGCGGCGGCCTCGTGCCCGCCTCGGCCACGCTGGTGGGCGGCGATCCGGGCATCGGGAAATCCACCCTGCTGTTGCAGGCGGCGGCCAGTTTCGCCCGCGCGGGCCTCAAGGTGATCTATGTCTCGGGCGAAGAGGCGACGGCGCAAGTGCGGATGCGGGCCCAACGTCTCGGGCTGGCCGACAGCGCGGTGTTGCTGGCCGCCGAGACCAACCTGCGCGACATCCTCACAACGCTCGAGGCCGAGGCCCCCGACCTTGCCATCATCGACTCGGTCCAGACCATGTGGCTCGATACCGTGGACAGCGCGCCGGGGTCGGTCAGCCAGGTCCGCGCCGCGGCGCATGAGTTGACGACCTTCGCCAAGCGGCGCGGCACGGCGGTGATGCTGGTGGGCCATGTCACCAAGGAAGGCCAGATCGCGGGCCCGCGCGTGGTCGAGCACATGGTCGACACCGTGCTTTATTTCGAGGGCGAGCGCGGCCACCAGTTCCGCATCCTGCGCTCGGTCAAGAACCGCTTCGGCCCCGCTGACGAGATCGGCGTGTTCGAGATGACCGGCGCGGGCCTGTCCGAGGTGGCCAACCCCTCCGCCCTGTTCCTGTCGGACCGCGAGAAACCCTCGCCCGGATCGGTGGTCTTTGCCGGGATCGAGGGCACCCGCCCGGTTCTGGTCGAGGTGCAGGCGCTGGTCGCGCCCTCCTCGCTGTCACAGCCGCGCCGCGCGGTCGTGGGCTGGGATGGCGGGCGGCTGTCCATGATCCTCGCCGTGCTGGAGGCGCGGGCGGGCATCACCTTCCAGGGGCTGGACGTCTACCTGAATATCGCGGGCGGCATGCGGATCAACGAACCCGCCGCCGACCTTGCCGTCGCCGCCGCCCTTCTGAGTGCGCGCGAGGATGCCGCCCTGCCCCATGACACCGTGGTTTTCGGCGAGCTCTCGCTGTCGGGGGCGCTGCGGCCCGTGTCGCAGGCGGAAAACAGGTTGAAAGAAGCGATGAAACTTGGTTTTTCCACCGCCATCGCGCCCGCCGGGTGCAAGATTTCGCAAAACAGCGGCGTCACGGTCCAATCCATGGAGGATTTGCCCAGTTTCGTCGGAGAGGTATTCGGGGCAGGTTAGGCCCCGCAAGCCGGGTAAACAGAGAGGCGCGGGTAGCGATGGAAGGTTTCACCATGTTCGACGGGGTCGTGGCGGGCGTGATCGTCGTCTCGGCCATTCTTGCCTATACCCGCGGTTTCGTGCGCGAGGTCATGTCGATCTTCGGCTGGATTGGCGCCGCTGTCGTGGCCTTCATCTTCGCGCCCACCGCCGTTCCGCTGATGAACGAGATCCCCTACCTGGGCGACTTCATCGGCGGCAGCTGCGAGTTGGGCATCATGGCCAGCTTCGCCGCCGTTTTCGCCGTGGCGCTTGTCGTGATCTCGCTTTTCACGCCGGTCTTTTCCTCGGCGATCCAGCAATCGGCCATCGGGGGCGTCGATGCGGGGCTTGGCTTTCTCTTCGGCGTGGCGCGGGGCGTCCTGCTCGTGGTGGTGATCCTGATCGCCTATGACCGCGTTGTGGGCGACGAGCCCATCGCGGCGATCTCCGACAGCCGCTCGGCGCAGGTCTTCGCCTCCATGCAGGGCGATGTCGAGGACCAGATCCCGACCGACGCGCCGGGCTGGATCCTGGAACGCTATGAGCAACTGACCAACACCTGCACGGCCCCTGCCGAATAAGGCTCAGGCGCGCCGTCCGCCCCAGCCGAACCCAATTATCCCCGCGACGACCACGGCGGCCGCGCCCAGCCAGTACAGGTAGAGCCCCGGCATCGCCATCTGTTGCAGCGCCGACCACGCCTGGTTCAGCCCGCCGCGAAAATCGGCCAGCGACAGGCCGAACTCTCCCACCCGGTCCTCGGCCCGCCAGACCTGCCATCCCAGGTAGCCCCAGGGCAGCGCGCCCGCGAAGAAGGTGACGCCGCGATGGGGCGACCCGATCAGCGCCAGTAGCAGGGCCAGCGCCGCCAGCACGAAACTGGCCGCCAGCACCGCCATCTCGCGCGGCATCTCGATGCCGTAATCGGACCACGCCCGTTGCAGGGCATCGAAGGGCTACATCTCCATGCCCAGCCCCAGGTCCAGCCAGGGCAAGGCCCCGCCGGCCAGCATCGCCGCCGCCCCCAGTATCGCCACACCACGCATCGCACATCCTTTCCTCGTCACGCCCGGTCTCAGCCTCGGTCAGGGCAGATCGCCCGTCAAGTTGCCCGAATGTGACGATCCCGTAACAGCGTGGGTGACAGGCGGCGTCTCACGGCGTAGATGAACCCTCGTGGAACGAGCCCTGCGGGAATCGCCCCCGCCCCTGCCAGCACCGGAGCGCACCGATGCCCCAGCCCGAGTTTCCCCGCCACCCGTTCGAACCGGTCGGCGACGACAAACTCCGCGAGGAGTGCGGCGTCTTCGGCGTGATCGGCGTGGCCGATGCCGCCAATTTCGTGGCCCTTGGCCTGCACGCGCTGCAACATCGCGGCCAGGAGGCGGGCGGGATCGTCACCCATGACCCCGAACACGGGTTTTCCTCGGCCCGCCGCTTCGGTCTCGTGCGGGACAATTTCACCTCGCAGAAGATCATGGAAACCCTGCCCGGCGCGATCGGGATCGGCCATGTGCGCTATTCCACCGCCGGCTCCAAGGGCGCCACCCAGATCCGCGATGTGCAGCCTTTCTTCGGCGAGTTCGCCATGGGCGGCGCGGCGATTGCCCATAACGGCAACATCGTGAACGCCGACGAGTTGCGCCGCGAATTGATCGAGCGTGGCTCGATCTTCCAGTCCTCCTCGGACAGCGAATGCATCATCCACCTGATGGCCCGCTCACTGCAGCGCAACATCCCCGAGCGGATGAAGGACGCGCTGCGCCGGGTCGAGGGCGCGTTTTCCGTCGTCGCCATGACCCGCACCAAGCTGATCGGCGTGCGCGACCCGTTGGGCGTGCGCCCGCTGGTTCTGGGGCGCGTCGGCGATGGCTGGGCGCTGTCGTCGGAAACCTGCGCGCTGGACATCATCGGCGCCGAATTCGTGCGCGAGATCGAGCCGGGCGAGATGGTCGTCATCAGCCCCGAGAACGGCGTCGAAAGCTTCAAACCGTTCGAGCCCAGGCGCGGGCGCTTCTGCATCTTCGAACATGTCTATTTCTCGCGCCCCGACAGCATCCTCGGCGGGCGGTCCGTCTATGACACCCGCCGCCAGATCGGCGTGGAACTCGCGCGCGAGGCCCCGGTCGAGGCCGATCTCGTCTGCCCCGTGCCCGACAGCGGGACGCCTGCCGCCATCGGCTACAGCCAGGAAAGCGGCATCCCCTACGCCATGGGGATCATCCGCAACCAGTACATGGGCCGCACCTTCATCGAACCGACCGAGCAGATCCGCAACATGGGCGTGCGGCTCAAGCTCAACGTCAACCGGGCTCTGATCAAGGGCAAGCGGGTGATCCTCGTCGATGACAGCGTGGTGCGCGGCACGACCAGCCGCAAGATCAAGGAGATGATCCTCGATGCCGGCGCGGCCGAGGTGCATTTCCGCATCGCCTCGCCGCCGACCGCGTGGCCCTGTTTCTACGGCGTCGACACGCCCGAGCGCGAGAAACTGCTGGCCGCGACCATGTCCGAAGAGGAAATGCGCAGCCATCTCGGGGTGGCCTCGCTCAGGTTCATCACGCTCGACGGTCTCTACCGCGCCGTCGGCGTGGCCGAGGGGCGCGATCCCAAGACCCCGCGCTACTGCGACGCGTGTTTCTCCGGCGACTACCCGGTCAAGCCGACCGACATGATGGCCCGCGGTTTCGAACTGGCTGAACCGGCCGAATAAGCGCCGCGAGTCGGCGGGCGGGTCAAGGATCGCGCGCAGCGCGACCGCGCCGCAGGGCGCGGCTTGTCCTTGAGGCGCGCGGCGACTCGCCCCCCAAGATCGGGCTGGCCTGTTTGCCTGGCAGATCCGCCAGCAAACGGCCTCTCAACAGCTTTGCCCCCTTCTGCGCCCCGCCCCGCGGTCCTCCATTCCAGGCGCAACCGCGCGCGGACCCGGCCCGAAGGGTCGGCCCGCGCGCCACGCCCAAACCGTGAAGGACTGGCGAAGCCATTCCTGAACGGGCGGGAGCGCTCCGGCCAAAAGAAAACGCCGCCCCCGAAGGGACGGCGCTCTCCAAACTCTCTGTCGTGGGTCAGGCGCGCTTCAGCGCCTTCCAGCCACCGGACACGATCAGCGCCACGATCACGGCCTTGACGACGTCGCCCAGCAGGAAGGGCGCGACGAAGGCCCCCCACACGCCAGCCGCCGACAGCCCGGCCCAGCCCGCGTCGATCCCGGCCAGCGCGGCCAGGCCCAGCGGCCATGCGGTGCCGGGGACGTAGAGCAGCGCCGAAAGCACCAGCGCCACCAGCGTGGTCGAGACCACACCGCGCGCCCAGCCGCGCTCTGCCGCGTAGCCCGCGCCCCAGGCCAGGCCGACGAAGCCGATCAGGAAGCCCGCGGTCGGACCGGCCAAGGCCACGCCGTTCAACCCATTCGCAAAGACCGGCAGGCCTGCTGCGCCCTCGGCCAGGTAGGCCAGAAGCGTCACGGCCCCCAGACGCGAGCCGAAGGTGAACCCCACCGTCAGGATCGCCAGCGTTTGCAGCGTCATCGGCACGGGGAAGAACGGCACGCTGATCTGTGCGGCCAGCGCGATGAAAAGCGTGCCCAGCACGACCGCGGCGATCTTGCGGGCAAGGCCCATATCGCCCAGCGTGGCATGAAGAAGTGTGGTGTCGCGGCCCATCGGCGCCTCCCGTTCAGGTTGTCGTCCCAAAATTCCTAGTATTCCGTATCCCCGCCCCCTCGTGCGCTGTCAAGCCGAAGCCGCGCCGCCGGCGCCTTGCGACGCGCGGGCGCAGGGCCTTGCATCCCCGGCACCAAGGGGGCAGATCGCAGAGCATGAACAAGATACTTGATGGCAGGATTGCCCTTGTCACCGGGGCCTCGCGCGGGATCGGCGCGGCCTCGGCAGAGTGGCTCGCCGAACACGGCGCGCATGTTGTGGCTGTGGCCCGCACCGTCGGCGGGCTCGAGGATCTGGACGACCGGATCAAGGCAAAGGGCGGACAGGCGACGCTTGCACCGATCGACCTGACCGATGACGACGCGATCGCGCATCTGTGCCGCTCGATCTACGACCGCTGGGGCAAGGCCGATATCTGGGTCCACGCCGCGATCCACGCCAGCCCGCTGACCCCCGCGCCGCATTACCAACTCAAGGACCTGGAGGCCGATATCGGCACCAACATCCGCGGCCTGGCCCGCCTGATCGCGATGGTCGAGCCGTTGATCGCACCCTCCGACGCGCCGCAGGCCGTGTTCTTCGACGATGATTGGGAAGAGAAATACGGCGGCGCCTACGGCATGTCCAAGGCCGCGCAGCGCGCCCTTGTGCAATGCTGGAAGGCCGAAACCGCCAAGCATGGGCCGAAGGTGCACCTGCTCCGGCCCGAACCGATGCCGACCGCCACGCGCGCGCGCTTCTACCCCGGCGAGAACCGGGACGCGCTGACCCATCCAAGCGTCGAGGCCGAGCGCCTGTTGCGCCCGCTCTTCGCCTGATCGCGACCGCGTCTTGCACGGCAAAACGCCGCCCCAGGCCGGGGCGGCGTTTTTCATCGGTCCGGGGCAGAACCGCTCAGCCCTGCTTGCTCTCGACTTCGTCGGCCAGGGCCTCGGCCCGCGCCGCAAGCTCGGCCAAACCGTCGGTGACGCTATCGGGCAACTCGGTGCGCGGCCCGGCCTCCTGCAATTCGGCGATGCGCCTTGCGCGGTCGGCCAGCCGTTCCTCGGCCGAGCGCAGCGCCTTTTCCTGTGCGCCGACCTTGGCCTGCGTTTCCCTCAACTCGTCCTCCAGCGCGGCGGTCTTGTCCGCCAGCATCAGACCCGCCATCAGCAGCATACGGTCCGACGGCATGCGCCCGATCTGGCCCAGCACGACCGTGGCCTCCGTGTCCAGCATCTTGGCGGCCGCGCGCAGATAGGGCTCCTCGCCCTCCTGGCAGGCGACGGTGAAGGTCCGGCCACCGATCTCGATTTCAACCTCGGGCATCTCAGGCCTCCTCGGCTTGCGGGCCGGGCGCATCCCCGCCCTGCGCGTCCAGTTCGGCGATGATACGGGCCATCTCGGCGGCATCGGCGCGGCGCGCCTCTTTCAACGCGTCCAGTTCCACGGTCAACCCGTGATGGATGGCCGCTGGATCGAGCGGCTGGTCCCCGCGCTGCTTGTCCAATTCCTCGGCGAGGGCTTCGGTCCGGGCTCGCAGCCGCCGCAGTTCGGCGCGCAATTCAAGGTTCCGCGCATCGGGGGCCATATCCGACGCCTCTGACAGCTCGTCCGCCAGGTCCTGCGCCGCGTCGCGTTCATCGCGCAACTGCGTACGTTCGTCGCTCAGGCGCTTCACCCGGCGGTTCAGGATCGAGATTTCCTTGTCCTTCTCGGCAAGCCGGGCGGCGACATCTTCGCCGGACACCGGCACTGCGGCCTCAGGCGTCGCAGGATTGCCGCCGTCGGCCTGCCGTGCCTCGGCCAGGGCCTGTTCCAGCTCGGCCAGTCGCGCGCCCATGTCGTCGCGTGCGCGCGTCGCCTGCGCCAACTTCTCGGCAAGACGCGTGGCCTCGGCGCGTGCGGTCTCCGCCGCCTCGATGGCCACGGCGAGCTCCGTCGCCAGCCGCTCGGCCTCGCCCGTTTCGGCTTCCACGCTCCGCGCCGTCTCAGCCTGCGCGGCCTCCGCTGCACTCAGCGCATCCTGCGCCTCGCTCAGCCGCGTCTCGAGGGCGGCAACGCGCTCGGTCAACTCGCTTGCCTGCGCCTCGGCCTCGGCCTGCGCGGCCTCTGCCGCCGCGATGCGGGCGGCGGTCGCCTCGTCCGGCGATGCATCCGGCGGCGGCGGCGCGGTCGGGGCACCAGCGGTCGAGATCTGCGCAACCCCGCCCGCGATACGGTCGAGCGCGCGTGCAAGCCGCGCTTCCAGCGTGCTCAGTTTTTCGAATTCGGCACTGTCGCCCATGATCCGGTGTGACCCCCGTCCTGCCTGCATTCTCCGGGCTGTCCCCCTGCCACGCCCTACGGATGCGATGAAGGATCTGACGCCCACCGCGGGGTGCCTCGCCCCGCACTGCAAACGAATCGTAAATGGCCCCGATTTGCAAGGTATTCCGCGCAAAACGGGGCGGAACAGGCGCTGGACCGCCCTTGCGATGCGTCGCGCGGGCGCGCCAGCCGCATCGCGCCTTGCCTTTCATCCCGCCTCTGCTATCACCCGCGCCAAACAAAACAGACCCGGCGCAGGCCCGCTGCCGCCGTCCCGTCAAAGGAATGCCACCCATGGACATCGCCGCCCTCGCCCAGAAAAACCCCGCGCATTGGCGCCGCGCCGCCGCGATCCGCACACTGACGCTCGACGCCGTCGCCGCCGCCAATTCGGGCCATTCCGGCATGCCAATGGGTATGGCGGATGTCGCGACCGTGCTGTTCGAAAAGCACATGAGCTTCGACGTGACTTCGCCCGACTGGCCCAACCGCGACCGCTTCATCCTGTCGGCGGGCCATGGCTCGATGCTGATCTACTCGCTCATGTATCTCATGGGCTCCGAGGACATGACGCTGGAGCAGGTGAAGAATTTCCGCCAGCTGGGCAGCATCACCGCCGGTCACCCCGAATACGGCCATGTGACGGGGGTCGAGACCACCACCGGCCCCTTGGGTCAGGGCATCACCAATGCCGTGGGCTTTGCCATGGCCGAGGAATTCCTGCGCGCCAAGTGGGGCAAGAAGATCATCGACCACTACACCTACTGCATCGCCGGCGACGGCTGCCTGATGGAAGGCATCAGCCACGAGGCCATTGGTTTGGCCGGACGGCAGGAACTGTCGCGCCTGATCGTGTTCTGGGACAACAACAACATCACCATCGACGGCACGGTCGACATGTCGGACCGCACCGACCAGGTGGCGCGCTTCAAGGCGGCCGGCTGGGACGTGTTCGAGGTCGACGGCCATGACCCCGAGGCGATCGACGCCGCCATCACCGAGGCCAAGGCCACTCCGCGCCCCGCGATGATCGCCTGCAAGACGCATATCGCGCTTGGCTCCTCGGCGCAGGACACGTCGAAAGGACACGGCGCGCTGACCGATGCGCAGCTGATCGCGGACGCGAAAAAGGCCTATGGCTGGGACAACGCGCCCTTCGAGATCCCCGCCGACCTCAAGGCCGAGTGGGAGGCCATCGGAACCCGTGGCCGCGAGACCCGCGAGGAATGGGAAACCCGCTTCGCCCTGATGTCCGAGGGCAAGCAGAAGGAATTCACCCGCGCCTTCGCCGGCGACATGCCCAAGAAGCTGACCGCGACGATCAAGGCCCTGAAAAAGCAGATCTCGGAAACCCAGCCCAAGGTCGCGACCCGCAAGGCCAGCGAAATGGCGCTCGAGGTCATCAACCCGATCCTGCCCGAGACCATGGGCGGCTCGGCGGACCTGACCGGCTCGAACAACACCAAGACGGCCGACCTCGGCGTGTTCACCCCCGAGGATCGCAAGGGCCGCTACGTCTATTACGGCATCCGCGAGCACGGCATGGCGGCGGCGATGAACGGCATGGCGCTGCACGGGGGCGTGCGCCCTTATGGCGGCACCTTCTTCACCTTCACCGACTACGCGCGCCCCGCGATGCGCCTGTCGGCGCTGATGGGGATCAACGTGCAATACGTGATGACCCATGACAGCATCGGCGTGGGCGAAGATGGCCCGACGCACCAGCCGGTCGAACACCTGGCGATGATGCGCGCCACGCCCAACTGCCTGGTGTTCCGCCCCGCCGACGCGGTCGAGGCCGCCGAGGCCTGGGAAGTGGCCCTGTCGCAGAAGACCTGCCCCTCGGTGCACGTCCTGTCGCGGCAGAACCTGCCCACCGTGCGGACCGAGCACAAGACCAAGAACCTGACCGCGCAAGGCGGCTACGTTCTGGCCGAGGCCGAGGGCAAGCGCGAGGCGATCCTGATGGCCACCGGCTCCGAGGTGTCGATTGCGCTGGCCGCCCGCGACCTGTTGCAGGCCGAAGGCATCGGCACGCGCGTCGTCTCCATGCCCTGCTGGGAGTTGTTCGAGGAACAGGACGAGGCCTATCGCCGCCGTGTCCTGCCCGGCGGCCCGGTGCGCGTCGCCATCGAGGCCGCGATCCGCTTTGGCTGGGACCGCTGGCTGTTCGGCGAGCGCGGCAAGCGCGAAAAGTCGGGCTTCATCGGCATGCACGGGTTCGGCGCATCGGCCCCGGCGGGGGATCTCTACACCCATTTCGGCATCACCGCCGAGGCGACCGCCGACAAGGTCAAGGCCCTGCTTGGCAAGGGCTGAGGCCCTGTTCACCTGAAAGAAACGGGGCGCCCGATCGGGCCAGCCCCCGACGATAGATGTTGAAAGCCCCGCTGGAGAACCAGCGGGGCTTTGCAGTTGAGGGTCAGGGTCTCTCGAAGAAATCTTCGAGGCGTCAGATCGGGATCATTCCGTCTGAGAGCCACTTGGCGAACTCAGCCTCGCTGACTTGCCCCGAGGCAAGATCCTCCATCATCTTTACACCTTCGACCGGCGGCGGCCGGAAAGAATAGCCGTTGAGCCGTAAAAACGTGAGCGCCGTCACGAAGGCCGTGCGCTTGTTTCCATCCACGAAGGCATGCGCCTTGGAAATGCCGAAGGCATAGGCCGACGCGATCTCTTCGAGGCCAGCGTCAGCATAAGCGGCGAGGTTCAGTGCCCGGGCGCAGCCCATCTCCAAAAGCGCTTGGTCGCGCATTCCAGGCGCGCCGCCATGGCGGGCTATCTGTCGATCATGAATGGCGAGGACGGCGGCGAGTGGAACCCAAATCGGCTCCGTCATGCGAGAGCCTGAAGGAGATCGCGGTTCTCATCCATGACGATCTCCGCCGCAGCCAAGGCAGTCGCGACCGCAGGATCGTGTGGCGTGATTTTCAGACTACCATCATCGCCGCGCAGGACGAAAAGCGTATCCCCCTCCTTGGCGTCGAGCATCGTCAGCATTTCGGTCGTCAGGGTCATGACGGCGGAGTTGCCGACTTTACGGATCTTGGTTTCAATCATCTCATGGCCCCATTGGATATATCTAGGTATATACGCAGGATGTCGTGAAAAGCAAGCCTTCAACACTTGTGCGTCAGGGGCTGGCCCGATCGGGCGCCCTTTTTCAATGGGCGGTTTCCTTGTCGCCGCCAAGGCCAACGGTCCGAAGGATCGGCGCAAGGACGTAGGCCACCACGGGGATCAGCAGCAGCCCAAGCGCCAGGCCCAGGATGCCGTCGATCACGGCCTTGACCGCCCACATGGCGAAACCGCCCGCGCCCTCGGCCAGATGCGCGGCCTCGTCGATCAGATGCTCGGGCGCGTGCCAGCCCATTTGCGCTGCGCCATGCACGAGGATCGATCCGCCGACCCACAGCATCGCGGCGGTGCCCACGGTCGTCAGCAGCTTCAGGAAGCCCGGCATGCCGCGCACGATCCCGCGCCCGATGGCGCGCCCGAACCCGGTGCGCCCTTCGGAGGCCATGTGAAGCCCCACGTCATCGGCCTTCACGATGATCGCGACCGAGCCGTAGACCGCGACCGTGATCCCCACCCCGGCCACGCCAAGGGCGGCGGCGCGGAACCAGATATTGTCGACCTCCAGCGCCGACAGGATGATGGTCATGATCTCGGCCGACAGGATGAAGTCGGTCTTGATCGCGCCCTTCACCTTCTCCTCTTCGAGATGGGCGGCGTCGGCCGCGACCTTCTTCTCCACCAACTCGTCCACGTCATGGTGTTTGGGCGACAGGATGTGCCAGATCTTTTCGGCGCCCTCGTAGCACAGATACGCGCCCCCCAGCATCAGAAGCGGCGGGATCGCCCAGGGCGCAAAGGCCGACAGCAGCAACGCCAGCGGCAGCAGGATCACCAGCTTGTTGAAGATCGACCCGCGCGCGATTTTCCACACGATCGGCAATTCGCGCTTGGCCTCGAAGCCGTGAACGTATTTCGGGGTCACGGCGGCATCGTCGATCACGGCGCCCGCGGCCTTGGTCCCGGCCTTGGCGGCCTGTCCGATCACATCGTCGATGGAGGTCGCCGCCACCTTGGCAATCGCCGCCACATCGTCCAGCAGCGCCAGAAGTCCGCTCATTCCGCCTCTCCATGGGTCGTTCCGAGGGCGGAGCATAGCGGCCCGCCTTGCCCTGACAACCCGGCCCGATCCGCTGCGGTTCCGGCAATGCCCATGCGAAACCGGCCGGAGTGTTAGCGCAAACCCCCGATGTTTACGCTAACAAGCTGCATAAAATGGATTTTTCTGCCTTCCCCCATTTGGCATGCGCTTGTATGCCACCTTCGAACCCCATTGGATTCCCTACCAAGAGGCGCGCGCGAACAATGACCATCACTCTCGGCATCAACGGTTTCGGACGCATCGGGCGCTGCACACTGGCCCATATCACCGAGGCGGCGCGCAACGATGTGCAAGTGGTCAAGATCAACGCCACCGGCCCGATCGAAACCAACGCCCACCTGCTGAAATACGACAGCGTGCATGGCCGCTTCCCCGGCGAGGTGCGCGTCTCGGGCGACACGATGGACCTTGGGCGCGGGCCGATGCAGGTTTTCTCGACCTATGACCCGCAGGAACTCGATTGGGAGGGCTGCGACGTGGTCCTCGAATGCACGGGAAAGTTCAACGACCGCGACGCCGCCGCCGTCCACCTGGGTCGCGGCGCCAAGCGCGTGCTGGTCTCCGCGCCCGCCAAGAACGCGGACAAGACCATCGTCTACGGCGTGAACCACCGCGAGCTTCTGGACACGCACCATGTCGTGTCGAACGGGTCCTGCACCACGAACTGCCTCGCGCCCCTTGCCAAGGTGCTCAATGACGCCATCGGCATCGAACGCGGCATCATGACGACGATCCACAGCTACACGGGCGACCAGCCCACGCTGGACCGCCGTCACAACGACCTCTACCGCGCGCGCGCAGCAGCCATGGCGATGATCCCCACCTCGACCGGTGCCGCGAAGGCCCTGAAAGAGGTGCTGCCCGAAATGGAAGGCCGCCTCGACGGCACGGCCCTGCGCGTGCCCACGCCGAACGTGTCCGCCGTCGACCTGACCTTCGAGGCGGGCAAGGACGTCACGGTCGAGGACGTGAACGAGATCGTCCGCGAGGCCGCCAACGGCCACATGGGCAGCATTCTGGCCTTCGATCCCGAGCCCAAGGTCTCGATCGACTTCAACCACACGACGCATTCCTCGATCTTCGCACCGGACCAGACCAAGGTTGTTGGCGGGCGCACCGTGCGCGTGCTGGCCTGGTATGACAACGAATGGGGCTTCTCGGCACGGATGGCCGATGTCTCCGCCGCGATGGGCCGCCTGCTGCACTGAGCCGGCTGCCCGCTGACATTCCCGAACGGCCTGCGCCCAGCGCGGGCCGTTTTTCTTTGGCCAAAGGCTTCTCCACGCGCCGCAGGCATTCCGTTTCGCATGAAACCTTCGCGTTTCGATATATTTTAGACGATCAAGGCGTCATGTCGTTGCATCTGCGGCAATTCCCGAGCCGGAAGGGACCCGGTTCATAGGGAGGATTGATCGATGACACCCCTCACCCTGCCCCGCGCGGTCCTGCGCGCCAGCGGGACCGGGGCCGCGCCGCCGCCCCCGCCGTCCAACATCGTGCGGTTCGACTATCCGCGCATGAACGGCGAGTTCATCGATTGGTGCGTGACATGGGCCACGAATTGCGGAATAGGGCTTGGCCCCTTTCGGGCAGCGTGGCAGGGTCTCGGCGAAACGCGCTGACACACGGTTGGAGATGACAGAACATGACCGACAAGGTGGCGCTGTATCTTGCGATCGCCATCCTTGCGGCAGCGGGCGCGGACGCGCTCTTCAACGAGGGGCGCATCCTGTTCATGGTCGCCCAACGGGTGCTGGAACTCCTGCGATGGGCGGCCTTTTGGCGATAGGGTGGTTTCACCGCGCCCCGCGCACTGGTCCCAGCCGTTAGCTGTAACATCGCGATCCGGCACCGGGTCGCACTCACGTCACGGCGGCGCATCCGCCCGCCAACACAGATCGGAGGATATCATGGCAGTCAAAGTGGCCATCAACGGCTTCGGACGCATTGGGCGCAATGTCTTGCGGGCGATCATCGAGTCGGGACGCACCGATATCGAGGTTGTGGCGATCAACGATCTCGGCCCGGTCGAGACAAATGCCCACCTGCTGCGCTTCGACAGCGTGCATGGCCGTTTTCCGGCCGAGGTGACGACGACGGAAACCTCCATCGACGTGGGCCGCGGCCCGATCGAGGTGACGGCGATCCGCAACCCCGCAGAGCTGCCCTGGTCCCATGTCGATATCGTCATGGAATGCACCGGCATCTTCACCGACAAGGACAAGGCCAGCGTGCATCTTGAAAACGGGGCCAGCCGGGTGCTTGTCTCGGCCCCGTCCAAGGGCGCGGACAAGACCATCGTTTACGGCGTGAACCATGACGTGCTGAGCGCCGACGACCTGATCGTGTCGAACGCGTCCTGCACCACCAATTGCCTCGCGCCGGTGGCGCATGTGCTGCACAACGCCATCGGCCTCAAGCGCGGCTTCATGACCACGATCCACAGCTACACGGGCGATCAGCCGACGCTGGACACGATGCACAAGGATCTCTACCGCGCCCGCGCCGCCGCCATGTCGATGATCCCGACCTCGACCGGGGCCGCCAAGGCCGTGGGCCTTGTCCTGCCCGAGTTGGACGGCAAGCTGGACGGCGTGGCGATCCGTGTGCCCACGCCCAACGTCTCGGTCGTCGACCTGACCTTCGAGGCGGCGCGCGACACCTCCATCGAGGAGATCAACCGCGCCATCCACGCCGCCGCCGAAGGCCCGCTGAAGGGCATTCTCGGCGTGACGGACATGAAGCTGGTGTCGATGGACTTCAACCACGACCCGCATTCGTCGATCTTCGCCACCGACCAGACCAAGGTGATGGACGGCAACATGTGCCGCATCCTGACCTGGTATGACAACGAATGGGGCTTCTCGAACCGCATGGCGGACACCGCCGTGGAAATGGGCAAGTACCTCTGAGCCCTCGCGACCCGACCTTGAAGACGCGCGTCCCGCCCACCGGGGCGCGCGTTTTTCCTTGCGTGATAGCGCAAACCTGCCTGACCTTCGGAGCAAGTCGCGCTATCACACCGGCAACGCCAAACCGGAGACGATCTTGATGAGCTGGAAAACCCTCGACGACATGGAACTTGCGGGCCGCATCGTGCTGACCCGGGTGGATATCAACGTGCCGGTCGAGAACGGCGAGGTGACGGATGCCACGCGGATCGAGCGGATCGTGCCCACCGTCCACGACATCCTCGCGGCAGGTGGCAGCCCCGTGCTGCTGGCCCATTTCGGCCGCCCCAAGGGCACGGTGGTGCCCGAGATGTCGCTGCGCCCGCTGGTGCCCGCGCTGGAAAAGGCGTTCGGCCACCCCGTCAGTTTCATCGAGAGGCCGACGCGCGGCGCGCTCGAGTCGCTGCCCGAGGGGGCGATCGCGCTGATCGAGAACACCCGCTTCGCGCCGGGCGAAGAAAAGAACGATCCGGGGATGGCGAAATTCCTCGCCTCCCTGGGCGACGTCTATTGCAACGACGCCTTCTCGGCGGCGCACCGGGCGCATGCTTCGACCGAGGGGGTCGCGCATCTGCTGCCCTCCTGCGCGGGCCGGTTGATGGAGGCCGAGTTGAAGGCGCTGGAGGCCGCCCTCGGCGCGCCGAAGCGGCCCGTTCTGGCCGTTGTCGGCGGGGCCAAGGTTTCGACCAAGCTCGACCTTCTGGCCAACCTCATCTCCAAGGTCGACATGCTGGTGATCGGCGGCGGCATGGCCAATACCTTCCTCGCGGCGCAAGGCCTCGACGTGGGCAAATCGCTGTGTGAACACGACCTCGCAGAGACCGCGCGCGAGATCATGGCCAAGGCGCAGGACACCGGCTGCGAGATCTACCTGCCCTCCGACGTCGTCGTGGCCGAGGAATTCCGCGCCCATGCGCCCAACACCGTCGTCGCCGACACCGCCGTTCCGTCCGATTGCATGATCCTCGATGCCGGGCCCGATAGCGTGGAGCGTATCCTTGGCGCCATCGACCGGGCCGAGACGCTGATCTGGAACGGCCCGCTCGGCGCCTTCGAGATCGCGCCGTTCGACGCCGCCACCAACGCCGCCGCGGCCCATGCTGCTGCGCGCACCGAGGCGGGCGAACTGGTGTCGGTCGCGGGCGGGGGCGACACGGTCGCGGCGCTGAACAAATCTGGCGCGGCGGAACGCTTTACCTATATCTCGACCGCGGGCGGGGCCTTCCTCGAATGGATGGAGGGCAAGACGCTTCCGGGCGTCGCCGCGCTTGAGCAAGGTTAAGGCAGACGCATCCCCGAATCGCGCTACGCTGGGGCCGGTCCTGGTCCAAGGGAGGCCCCATTCATGTTGTCCGTATGTCGATCCCTGCCCCGCGCCGCGTTGATCGCGGCCGGGCTCGCGCTGCCCCTGCCCGCCTTCGCGCAAGAGGGCGACCCGCGCCCCGGTTTCGCGGAAATCCTCGCCCCCGACCGGCTGGCGGGGATCCTGGCCAATTTCGGCATCGCCGCGCTGCGCACCCAGATGGAGGTGGAATACCAGCACCTCTCGACCGACATCCTGCGCGGACAGGTCAGCCTGTCGGGCGTCACGCTGCGCCCGCACCTGCCCTATGACCGCGCGCGGCTCTGCGAGATCACGCTGGACCGGGTGACGATCTCGGCCAGCCCCTTTGCGGCCGTCAGCGACATCTCGGCGGCGCGCATCGGCGCGGTCGGGGCGGCGGCGACGCTGGCCTGCCTGCCAAGCGACACGGCGATGCCCCTGCGCACGATGGGGCTTGGCCAAATGGCCTTCGACCGGGTCGGCGTGGACGTCGAATACGTCACACCGACGGGCGAAATGCTGATCGACGCGACCATGGCGCTGAACGGCGTCGGCGTGCTCGACCTGTCGGCGGCGGGCACCATCCTGCCCCGCCCCGGCGAGGACGGGATGCCCGATGACCCGGCCATCCGGCTGACCCGCGCCGTGCTGAGCTTCCAGGATCGCGGCGGCTGGGACGCGGCGGGCGCGATCATGCCCCCTGCCCTGCGCCAGCCCGACGCGGTGGTGCAACTGGGCACCGAGGGTCTGATCGACCTGCTGACCGAGGGCGGAACCCAGGCCATCGGCGCGGCGGAACGCGACTTCGTCGATGACCTGATGGCCGAGGTTGCGCGGTTCATGCAGGACCCGGGTGAACTCACGCTGGAGGCGGAATTGCCGGCGGGCGGGCTGACCATCGAGCCCGAGGCCTATGCAAAACCCGCGCGGCTGATCTCGCTGCTTGCGCTCGACGCGCGCAGTGCGCCGTCCGCCCGGTCCGCCCTGATCGACACGGCCCTTCTGTCCCGGCTGGGGGCCGAGGACCTGAGCGACGAGGAGCGCCTGACGCTGGGGGCGGCGCTGCTGTCCGGCGAAGGCGTGCCGCGCGCGCCCTCCCGTGCGCTGGACGTGCTGGCGCCGCTGGTGGCATCCGGCGACCCGGCCTATGCGGAGGCGACCTTGCTGTCAGCCCGCGCCATGGCCGACCGCGACCCGGTGCAGGCCTACGCGCTGGCCCTTCAGGCCTCGGGCGCGCCCGGCGTCGTCAGCCTGCTCGACGGGCTGGAGGCGCGGTTGACCACGCCCGAGGTGCTGGACCTGCAGGAGGGCAATGGCTGGACCGCCGAGACGCTGGCCGCGAACCTGCCCGAGGGGGGCGACCCGCGCGCCCTGCGGGATCTGTCGGTTGCCTTCTTCACCGGCATGGACCGGCCCCGCAACTACGCCAACGCCTACCTGCTGGCGATCCTGGCCGAGGCGGCGGGCGATGTCGGCGCGCCGCAGCTTCTGACCGAGATCACCGGCCGGTTCGAGGCCCGCGGCCCCGAGGTGCGGGCCGCCTGGGCCGCGCTTTCCTCCGACATCGAGGCCATCGCGCTCTCCGCGTGGATCGAGGGCGATCTGGCAGGCCGATACCGCGTCGAATGACAAATCCGGCGCATGTTTGCGCCACCATGATTTACAGGCCATCGGCCCCGGCTTAGACCCGGGGTCGATCCCTTATCAACGACCAAGGAGTGCATGACAGATGGCCAGCGACGCGATGAAAGAACAGATGAAAACCGGTCAGGGCTTCATCGCCGCGCTTGACCAGTCGGGCGGCTCCACCCCCAAGGCGCTGCGGCTCTATGGCATCGAGGAAGACGCCTATGCCTCGGAAGACGAGATGTTCGACCTGATCCACGAGATGCGCGCGCGGATCGCGACGGCCCCTGCCTTCAACGGCGAGAAGGTCATCGGCGCGATCCTGTTCGAGATGACGATGGATCGCGAGATCGGCGGCATGCCCTCGGCCACCTATCTGTGGAAAGAGCGCGGCGTCGTCCCCTTCCTCAAGATCGACAAGGGGCTGGAGGACGAGGCCGATGGCGTGCGCCGGATGAAGCCCATCCCCGGCCTTGACGCGCTGCTCGACCGCGCCGTCGCCGCCGGCATCTTCGGCACCAAGGAACGCTCGGTCATCGATGCGGCCAACGCCAAGGGCATCGCCGACGTGGTGGCGCAGCAGTTCAAGCTGGGCGCCGAGGTGCTGGCCAAGGGCCTGGTGCCGATCATCGAACCCGAGGTGACGATCTCGATCCCCGACAAGGAGGCCGCCGAGGAGATCCTGCTGGCCGAGATCCAGAAGAACCTCGACAGCGTGCCGGACGGCCAGCAGGTGATGCTGAAGCTGACCCTGCCGACCCGGGCCAACCTCTACGCCCCGCTGATCGCACATCCCAAGGTGCTGCGCGTCGTGGCGCTGTCGGGCGGCTATGCCCGTGACGAGGCGAATGCGAAACTGGCCGAGAACACCGGCATGATCGCCAGCTTCAGCCGCGCCCTGACCGAAGGCCTCTCGGCGCAGCAGTCCGACGAGGAGTTCAACGCCGCCCTGTCCGACGCCATCGACGCGATCCACGCCGCCTCGATCACCTGAGGCGACGCCTGCGCGCAACGAAAAAGGCCGGGGCATGCCCCGGCCTTTCTGCACTCGGTCACGGCGTGTCAGCCCTCGGCGTCGCCCGAGAAATAGGTCTGGATGAAGGTCGGCTCGCCCATCCGCTCCAGCAGGTCGAGTTGCTGGTCCAGCCAGCCCCAATGCCCTTCCTCGTCCATGACGATGGACTCGAACAGCATCCGGCTGCCGATATCGTTCGCCTCGAACGCCTCTTTCGCGGATTTCGAGTAGAACTCGATCGCCTCTTCCTCGTCCTTGCGGTCGGCCTCGAACATCTCTTTCAGGCTGTTGGCCTTCACCGGCTCGGCCGCGGGCACGACGCGGGGCGTCCCGCCAAGGTAGATGATCCGCTCGATGAACTTGCCGGCATGGCCCAGCTCTTCATGCATCTCCTCGCGCATCTTCGCCGCCAGCTTGTCGAGGCCCCAATCCTCGAGCACATGCGCATGCAGCAGGTATTGCTGCGAGGCGGTGAGTTCCATCGAAAGCGCCTGTTGCAGGGAGGCGATGCTGGATTGGTTGCGGGGCATGAAAACTCTCCTTTTGCGAGATCGCGACTGTCGTCTGCCTCAGACGTAAGGATTGCCTGACAGGCTGCAAGGGGGCGAATTGACCGCTCAGTCACCACCTCCCAGCCGGGCGATCAGGGGCACCGGGTCGATCCCCGGCAGGCTGCCCGCGACATGGCCGCGGCTGTGGTCGAGGCGGCTGGCGACAAAGGCGTCGGCCACGGGATGCGGCGCATGGCGGATCAGGACCGCGGCCGTCAGCAGCAGCGCGAGCCGTTCGGCGAAGACCCGCGCCTCGCCTTCCTCGGGCAGACCGGGCCAGCGCGCGGCATGGGCGGACAGCGCCGCGTCATAGCGGGCATCGGCCCCGGTCGCGGCCTTCAATTCGGCCCTCAGCGCCGCGCCCGCGCCCGCGTCGCGGGCCAGCGTGCGCAGGATGTCGAGGCAGATGACATTGCCCGACCCTTCCCAGATCCCGTTCAACGGCGCCTCGCGGTAGAGCATCGGCAGCGGCGTGTCCTCGACATAGCCCATGCCGCCCAGCCCCTCCATCGCCTCGGCGATGACGCGGATCGCCAGCTTGTTGTTGAGGAATTTCGCGAGCGCCACGCCGATCCGCGCGAACCCGGCACGCGCCGGATCGTCGAAGGCGCGGGCAACATGCAGGCCCAGCGCCGTCGCCCCCTCCCAATCCAGGACCAGGTCGGCCAGAAGGCTCCGCATCAGGGGCTGGTCGATCAGCCGCCGCTGAAAGGCGCTGCGATGGCTGACCCAGTGATGCAGGTGATCGAGCGCCGCACGCATCAACCCGGCGGGCGCCATCGCGGTATCCAGCCGCGTGTGATGCACCATGCGGATGATCGCCGGCACGCCGCGCCCCTCCTCGCCCACAAGCTGCGCCCACGCGCCGTGCAACTCGATCTCGGCGGAGGCATTGGCCCTGTTGCCCAGCTTGTCCTTCAGCCGCATCAGGTGGATGGGGTTCCGCGTGCCATCCTCCAGCCAGCGCGGCACGAGGAAACAGGACAGGCCCCCGGGCGCCTGCGCCAGCATCAGGAAGCCGTCCGACATGGGCGCGGAACAGAACCACTTATGCCCGGTCAGGCGATAGGCCCCGTCGGCGGGCGCGGCGCGCGTGGCGTTGGCCCGCACGTCCGATCCGCCCTGTTTCTCGGTCATCGCCATGCCCAGCGTCGCGGCCCGTTTCCGCGACAGCGGCGCGACCGACGGGTCATAGGCGGCGGCGGTCAGCTTGGGCACCCAGTCGCAGGCCAGGCCCGGCGCGCCCTCGGCCAGGGCGGGCACGGCGGCGTAGGTCATCGTCATGGGGCAGCAGGTGCCGGGCTCCACCTGGCTGTGCAGGTAGACCATCGCGGCATGGGCCAAGTGGCTGCCCCCGGTCCACGGACCGCCTGCATATCCCGCCGTCAGGCCAAGCGACATCAGGTGATGGTAGCTTTCCGAGAACCGCACCTCGTCCAGCCGCCGCCCGCCCGCATCGAACTGCACCAGCTCCGGCAGGTGCCGGTTCGCGCGCCGCCCCCACTCCGCCACCTCCCCCCGACCGAGGGCCGCGCCATGGGCGGCGGGCGTGGCCTCCTCTCCCATGTGATCGCGCAGCACCGGGTCGTCCGCCCACAGGTCGCGGTCGCCGCGCGCCGGCGGCTGGTTCGTCACATCATGTCCGGTCAGGTCGGTCCTTGGGCCCATGCGCGTTCTCCCCTTGCCGCCTCAGGATAGCCGCGCGACCACGGCCGCGTCAGGGGGGATTCCCATTTGATTCGGAATGTGCGAGTCTCTGCCCCGAGCCACCCGACAGAGGCGGCCATCCGAGGCAGAAAGAATCCGATGCTGCGTTCCATCTCACCCACCGGGCTGATCCTGCCCGCGCTTCTGATCGTGGGGGCGTATTTCACCTTCACCGCGGTGCAGGGGAACCACGGGCTGTTTCGCCGTATCCAGATCGAGGCCGAGGTGGACCGCCTGTCGCTGGAGTTTGCCCGGCTGGAGGCCGAAACCGAGCGGATGGAAATCCTGACCCGGCGGCTGTCGGACGATTACCTCGATCTCGACCTTCTGGACGAGCGTGTCCGCGCCGTTCTGGGCTACGCCCGGCCCGACGAGTTGATCCTGCCCTGACCGTCCGGCCCCGCGCCTGACTTTGCGTCATTCGCGCGGCGCATGGCGGCCCTGCACCGCTTTCACACCGTTGCGTCACCATGGGGGGTGCAATCGCGCGCGGCCTTTGCTAAGGATAGTTCAACGTTAAACTATTCCCGCCCAGAGGGAGGAGCCGAGGCCCATGGCGACCCGGAAAACAGCCGCAAAATCAACGTCCAAACCCAATGTCTCGGCCGATGAGCTCAAGACCTATTACCGCGAAATGCTGCTGATCCGGCGATTCGAGGAAAAGGCCGGCCAGCTTTACGGCATGGGCCTGATCGGGGGCTTCTGCCACCTCTATATCGGACAGGAGGCCGTCGTCGTCGGGCTTGAGGCCGCGGCAGAGGACGGCGACAAGCGCGTCACCTCCTATCGCGACCACGGTCACATGCTGGCCTGCGGCATGGACCCCAAGGGGGTCATGGCCGAGTTGACGGGCCGCGAGGGCGGCTATTCCAAGGGCAAGGGCGGCTCGATGCACATGTTCTCGAAAGAGAAGCATTTCTACGGCGGCCACGGCATCGTCGGCGCACAGGTGCCGATCGGCGCCGGCCTCGCCTTTTCGGACATGTATAAGGGCAATGACCGCGTGACCTTCGCCTATTTCGGCGACGGCGCGGCCAACCAGGGCCAGGTGGCCGAGACCTACAACATGGCCGAGCTTTGGGACCTGCCGGTCATCTTCGTGATCGAGAACAACCAGTACGCCATGGGCACCTCGACCGCCCGTGCGTCGAAATCCCCCAACCTCTGGAAGCGGGGCGAGGCCTACGGCATCCAGGGCGAGGAAGTCGATGGCATGGACGTGCTGGCCGTGAAGGCCGCCGGCGAAAAGGCCGTCGCCCACTGCCGCGCGGGCAAGGGCCCCTACATCCTCGAAGTGAAGACCTACCGCTACCGCGGCCACTCCATGTCGGACCCGGCCAAGTACCGGACCCGCGAGGAGGTGCAGGAAATGCGCGAGAAGCGCGACGCCATCGAGCATGTGCGCCAGCTTCTCTTGCAGGGCGATCACGCAACCGAAGACGACCTCAAGGCGATCGACAAGGAGATCAAGGAGATCGTCAACGAATCCGCCGAATTCTCGAAAGAAAGCCCCGAGCCCGCGCTCGAGGAGCTTTGGACCGACATCTACGCCGACGCGGCGCCGCAGAACGCCTGAGCGGGGGAGAACAAAAAGATGGCAACCGAAATCCTGATGCCCGCGCTGTCGCCGACCATGGAGGAAGGCACGCTCGCCAAATGGCTGGTGAAAGAGGGCGATACCGTTTCCGCCGGTGACATCCTTGCGGAAATCGAAACCGACAAGGCCACGATGGAATTCGAGGCCGTGGACGAAGGCGTGATCGGCAAGATCCTCGTCCCAGAGGGGACCGAGGGCGTGAAGGTCAACACCGCCATCGCCATCATCGGCGAAGAGGGTGAGGATATCAGCGACGCTTCTGCCGCCCCGGCCCAGAGCACCGCCGTGCCCACCGCGCTGGAAGGTGAGGAAGGCAAGCAGGCCGCCTCGTCGCCCGCGACCCCGGCGCAGGCTGCCGCGCCCATGGCCGACACCAGCCCCGACTGGCCGGCAGATGCCGAGATGAAAAAGCAGACCGTGCGCGAGGCGCTGCGCGACGCCATGGCCGAAGAGATGCGCCGCGACGACACCGTCTTCGTCATGGGCGAGGAAGTGGCCGAGTACCAGGGCGCCTACAAGGTGACGCAGGGCCTGCTGGACGAGTTCGGGTCCAAGCGCGTCATCGACACGCCGATCACCGAGCATGGCTTTGCCGGTCTCGGCGTCGGCGCGGCCTTTGGCGGTCTGCGTCCCATCGTCGAGTTCATGACCTTCAACTTCGCCATGCAGGCGATCGACCAGATCATCAACTCGGCGGCCAAGACGCTCTACATGTCCGGCGGGCAGATGGGCGCGCCCATGGTGTTCCGCGGCCCCAACGGCGCCGCGGCGCGCGTCGGAGCCCAGCACAGCCAGGATTACGCCGCGTGGTATTCGCACATTCCCGGCCTCAAGGTGGTGCAGCCCTATTCTGCCGCCGACGCCAAGGGGCTGCTGAAAACCGCGATCCGCGACCCCAACCCGGTCATCTTCCTCGAAAACGAGATCCTGTACGGACGCTCCTTCGACGTGCCGCAGGTCGATGACCTGACCATTCCCTTCGGCAAGGCACGCATCTGGCGCGAGGGGTCCGACGTAACCATCGTCAGCTTCGGCATCGGCATGACCTATGCGCTCGAAGCCGCCGACCAACTGGCCAAGGACGGCATCGAGGCCGAGGTGATCAACCTGCGCACCCTGCGCCCCATCGACTATGACACGGTCATCGCCTCGGTGATGAAGACCAACCGCTGCGTCACCGTCGAAGAGGGCTTCCCGGTCTGCTCCATCGGCAACCATATCGCGGCCTATGTGATGCAGAACGCCTTCGACTACCTCGATGCGCCGGTTCTGAACTGCACGGGCAAGGACGTGCCGATGCCCTATGCCGCGAACCTCGAAAAGCACGCCCTGACCTCGGTCCCCGAGGTGATCGAGGCCGTGCGCGCCGTGACCTATCGCTGAGGAGAGCCGGACATGCCTACAGAGATCCTGATGCCCGCCCTCTCCCCCACGATGGAGGAAGGCACGCTCGCCAAATGGCTGGTGAAAGAGGGGGACACCGTGTCCGCCGGCGATATCCTGGCCGAGATCGAAACCGACAAGGCCACGATGGAATTCGAGGCCGTGGACGAAGGCACCATTGGCAAGATCCTCGTCGCCGAAGGCAGCGAAGGGGTGAAGGTCAACAGCCCCATCGCCGTTCTTCTAGAAGAAGGTGAAAGCGCCGACGACATTGGCGATGCCGATGCCGCCGCGTCGTCAGCGCCACAGGCGTCTGACGCGGGCAAGGAGGCGGCCGCCACCGGCGGCTCCGACGCGCCCGCCGCCCCCGCTGCTGCTGCCGCAGCCGCCGCCACCCCGGCGCCCGCCGCGCCCACGGGCGGCGACGGAACCCGCATCTTCGCCTCGCCGCTGGCACGCCGCATCGCCGCCGACAAGGGGCTCGACCTCGCCCAGATCAAGGGCTCCGGCCCGCGTGGGCGTATCGTCAAGGCCGATGTGGAAAACGCCCAACCCGGCGCCGCCCCTGCCCCGGCGCAAGCCGCCGCGTCCGAGGCCCCTGCTGCTGCATCGAAACCCGCCGCTGCGGCGATGCCCACCGGCCCCGATGCCGCGCAGGTCATCAAGATGTACGAGGGCCGCGACTACGAAGAGGTCAAGCTCGACGGGATGCGCCGCACGGTCGCCTCGCGCCTGACCGAGGCCAAGCAGACCATCCCGCATTTCTACCTGCGCCGCGACATCAAGCTCGACGCGCTGCTCAAGTTCCGCAGCCAGCTCAACAAGCAGCTGGAAGCGCGCGGCGTGAAGCTGTCGGTCAACGACTTCATCATCAAGGCCTGTGCCCTGGCCCTGCAAGCCGTTCCGGCGGCCAATGCCGTTTGGGCCGGTGACCGGATGCTGAAGCTCAAGCCCTCGGATGTCGCCGTGGCCGTGGCGGTCGATGGCGGCCTCTTCACCCCGGTCCTGAAAGATGCCGAGATGAAGTCGCTCTCGGCGCTTTCGGCCGAGATGAAGGATCTCGCCACCCGTGCCCGCGACCGCAAGCTGGCGCCCCATGAATATGTCGGAGGCTCCTTCGCGATCTCGAACCTCGGCATGTTCGGCGTCGACAATTTCGACGCGGTCATCAACCCGCCGCATGGCGCGATCCTCGCCGTCGGCGCCGGCGTGAAGAAACCCGTCGTGGGCGCGGATGGCGAACTGGCCGTGGCCACCGTCATGTCCGTGACCCTCTCGGTCGATCACCGGGTCATCGACGGCGCGCTCGGGGCGGAATTGCTGCAACAAATCGTGGACAACCTCGAGAACCCCATGGTCATGTTGGCCTGAGGGCGGGGTCATGCTGGCCCCCTCCTGACCAACCCGGAACCATGAGGGGGTGCAGGCCCATGAACTGGAACGATGTCGTGGCCGAGGGCCAGGTTCATATCGAGGATTACTGCGGCAAGCAGCAAGAGGCCGCGAACGGGTTTTTCGCGTTGCATGAGGCGACGCTGAAACCCGGCGCGCTCGACACCAAGCACAAGGAACTGATGGCGCTGGCCATCGGGATCGCCAAGCAATGTGTCGATTGCATCGGCTTTCACACCAAGGCCGCGAAAGAGGCCGGGGCCAGCCGGTCCGAGATCGAGGAAACCGTTTCGGTCTGCGTCATGATGGGCGGCGGACCGTCGCTGATGTACGGCACCAAGGCGCTGGAAGCCTACGACCAGATGGACGGCGCGTAAGGCCCCTGCCCGGCCGTGCAAGATTATTCGAAATGCAGGGCTGATTTGCACACGCGTGGGTTGACAGTAAGGGCCGATCCGGGGCCATCTACTATCTTGGATACAACGGTACGCGGCCCTGCCGGAGGAGACAGGGACGCGACCGGAAGGGGCAGAGCCGCACCAGGCCTGCCCCTTCTTTAATTCTTCTACATGATCTTGTCCGGCATCACGTCGCGCCATGCGCCGGGGGCCAGCCCCTCCAGCGTGATGTCGCCCACCGACCAGCGGACCAGGCGCAGCACCGGCAGGCCGACATGCGCACACATGCGCCGCACTTGCCGGTTCTTTCCCTCGGTGATGGTCAGGCGCAGCCACGCATCGGGCACGGACTTGCGGAACCGCACCGGCGGGTCGCGCGGCCAGAGCCAAGCGGGCTCGGCCACCTGCTCGACCAGCGCGGGGCGGGTCAGCCCGTCCTTCAATTCGACCCCCGCGCGCAGGGCCTCCAGCGCCGCGTTGTCCGGCACACCCTCGACCATCGCGAAATAGGTCTTGGGCGTGCGGGATCTGGGCGAGGTGATCCGCGCCTGCAACTTGCCGTCATTGGTCAAGAGCAGCAGCCCCTCGCTGTCACGGTCGAGCCGGCCCGCCGGGTACATCCCCGGCATATCCAGATGCGCCGACAGGCCCGGCCAATGCCCGTCCCCCGTGAACTGGCTCAGCACGTCCATCGGCTTGTTGAAGGCGACAAGGCGCGTCGGCCCGGACGGGCGGCGCGGACGGGGACGCGGGCGGCTCATGCACAGGCCCCTGTGCAGGCGCGCTGATTGACGCGGCCAATCAGGTCGCACATTTGCAGCCGAGCACCAAAGGAGCCCGGATGATCCCCCATCGCTATGCCCATATCCTGTTCTCGTTCATCCTGTCCGGCCTGATGTCGGCCATCGTATCGGCCATCGCGACCTTCCGCACCGTCGGCCTCCCGGCCGATTTCGCATCGATCTGGTTCGGGTCCTGGCTGACCTCCTGGTCCATCGCCTTTCCCGCCGTCCTGATCGTGGCCCCCATCGCACGGCGCTTGGTGGCGCTGCTGACGACCAGCCCGCAGCAGGGCTGAGTGCTCTTCCCCCGCAATACTTACATGCCTGTAGCCAGAGTTGTGACGAGTCGTTCCACCTAAGGCGCAAGAATAGGCGTAAAGGCCACTTGAAGCACTTGCGTTAACGTGCCGTAGGAGCGGGTCTCTCGCCAACAGAAAATCGGACTGTGTCAGAGCGCCAATGAACAACGCCGGATGACCCGCCTCTTTGCACTACACTTCGACTTTGCGAATCGTGGCTAGGTCGATTCTTCAGAATTGAGCGCTGACCAACACTCACTTTGACGGCGGCTGCTGTACGACAATCACTTCGCGACGCCCGCCGAGAACAAGCACCGCACCAAACACAAGAAAAATCAGTCCGAGGATCAAACCGATAAAGGAAAATGCGCCGAACGCGGCCGCAACCCCAATACCAGCACCGATGGACGCAGCCGCGGCATCGGTTGAGGACGCCTCCACGGCAATACCCTGCACAGTCTCACCATACGCACGCCCAAGGAGAGGAATGACCAGCAAGGGCATCGCAATAAACACTGCGCCGTCCAAAAGGAAACCGCGCCCCCAGGCGCGCCGACCGGTGGGAGCAAGAAGCACGATCAAGGCCACAAGAGCAGCCCCGCCCAATGCGATTGTTGCGCCCAGTGCTTCGCCGATCCCCGCGCCGAGAGGAGACAAAGCGAAAAAGGTCAGCACCAAAAAGATCAGTGCAGCAAATATCTTCGATATGATGGTCACTTGAATTCCCTCTTTCAGACGCACGGTTCCACTAAAAGGTTAATAGCAAGTTAATGCGCCTCGGCCCAGTTCGCCCCCTGCCCCGCATCGACGACCAGCGGCACGTCGAGATGGACTGCCGGGTGCGCCGCGCCTTCCATCACCTCGCGGGCGCGGTCGATCAGGCTGTCCACGGCCCCCTCGTCCACCTCGAAGATCAGTTCGTCATGCACCTGCAGCAGCATGGTCGCGGGCAGGTCCGCGATGGCGTCATCCATCCGGATCATGGCGCGGCGGATGATGTCGGCCGCTGTCCCCTGGATCGGCGCGTTGATCGCGGCCCGCGCGGCAAAACCGGCGGTCGGCCCCTTGGCCCCGATCTCGGGCGTGTTGATCTTCCGGCCAAAGAGCGTCTGCACGAACTTGTGCTCCTTCGCGAAGCCCTTGGTCGCGTCCATGTAGTCCTTGATGCCGGGGAAGCGTTCGAAATACCGGTCGATGAAGCCCTGCGCCTCGGCCCGCGGGATGCGCAGGTTGCGCGCAAGGCCGAAGCCCGAGATCCCGTAGATCACGCCGAAATTGATCGCCTTGGCCTGCCGCCGCACGTCCGGCGTCATCTCGTCCAGCGGCACGCCGAACATCTCGGACGCGGTCGCGGCGTGAATGTCCTGCCCCTCGCGGAAGGCCTGTTTCAGCGCGTCGATCCCGGCGATATGGGCGAGAATCCGCAGCTCGATCTGCGAATAGTCAAGCGAGACCAGAACCTTGCCCGGCTCGGCGACAAAGGCCTCGCGGATGCGGCGCCCTTCCTCGGAGCGCACGGGAATATTCTGCAGGTTCGGATCGGTCGAGGCCAGCCGCCCCGTATTCGCCCCCGCGATCGAGTAAGAGGTATGCACCCGCCCCGTCTCGGGGTTGATGTGATCCTGCAACGCGTCGGTATAGGTCGATTTCAGCTTGGACAGCTGCCGCCAGTCCAGAACCCGCGCGGGCAGGTCATGCTCGGTCGCCAGGTCCTCCAACACATCGGCCGGGGTGGAATACTTGCCGGTCTTGCCCTTCTTGCCGCCCTCGAGGCCCATCTTCTCGAACAGGATCTCGCCCAGTTGCGCGGGTGAGCCGACGTTGAACCGTTCGCCCGCTAGCTCGTGGATCTCATCCTCCAGCGCGGCCATCTTCTGCGAAAACGCGTTGGACATGCGCGACAGCGTATCGCGGTCCACCTTGATGCCAGACCGTTCCATCCGCGCCAGAACCGGCACCAGCGGACGTTCCAGCGTCTCGTACACGGTCGTCACGTGCGTGCGGTGCAGTTGCGGCTTGAACAGCAGGCCAAGGCGCAGCGTCACGTCCGCATCCTCGGCGGCATAGGGCGCGGCCTTGTCGATCTCGACCCGGTCAAAGGTGATGGCCGATTTCCCCGAGCCGATCAGATCCTTGATCGGGATGCAGTGATGCGACAGGTAGCGCTCGGCCAGCGTGTCCATCCCGTGCCCGTGCAGCCCCGCGTTCATCGCGTAGGACATCAGCATCGTGTCGTCGATGGGCGCGACGTCGATGCCGTAACGCGCCAACACCTTGACATCATACTTGGCATTCTGCGCCAGTTTCATCACCGCGTCGTTTTCCAACAGCGGCTTGAGCATCCCCAGCGCCTGGTCGAGGTCCATCTGCCCCTCGGCCAGCGCATCGTCCGAGAACAGGTCCCCGCCCGCCCCGCCGCCGCGATGCTGCAAGGGGATGTAGCAGGCCTTCCCCGGCTCCACGGCCAGCGAGACACCCACCAGCTCCGCCCGCATCTCGTTGAGCGAGGTCGTTTCCGTGTCGAACGCCACCGTGCCGCGCGCATGGGCGGCGTCGATCCATTCCTGCAACGCCCCGGCGTCGCGGACGATCTCGTAGTCCTCGGGCTTGATGGGTGGAAACTCGGGCGCGCTCTCGGCTTCCTCGCCCGAGGCCGCCCCGCCGGGATCGGTGTCGGGGATGGTCGGCGGCTCGACGCCCATCTCCTCGGCGATGCGGCGGGTCAGCGTGCGGAACTCCATCTGCGACAGGAACTCCAACAGCTTGTCCGCCTCGGGTTCGCGCACCTCCAGATCGTCGAGGGTCTCGTCCAGCGGCACCTGGTCATCCAGCGTGACGAGTTTCTTCGACAGCTCGATCTGGTCGCGCTTCTCGATCAGGGTCTGGCGGCGCTTGGGCTGCTTGATCTGCTCGGCGCTGTCCAGAAGCGTTTCCAGATCGCCGTATTCATTGATCAACAGCGCGGCGGTCTTGATCCCGATCCCCGGCGCGCCGGGGATGTTGTCCACGCTGTCACCGGCCAAGGCCTGCACGTCGATCACACGGTCGGGGCCCACGCCGAACTTGGCCTCGACCCCCTCGGCATCGATGCGGGTGTTCTTCATCGCGTCGAACATCTCGACCCCGCCGCCGACCAGCTGCATCAGGTCCTTGTCCGACGAGATGATGGTCACGCGTCCGCCCGCCTCGCGCGCCTGGCGGGCCAGCGTGGCGATGATGTCATCGGCCTCGAACCCCTCCAACTCGATACAGGCGAGGTTGAAGGCCCGCGTCGCCTCGCGCGTCAGCGGGATCTGCGGGCGCAGATCCTCGGGCATAGCGTCGCGATTGGCCTTGTACTGGTCATAGAGGTCATTGCGAAACGTATGACTGCCCTTGTCGAAGATCACCGCCGCATGGGTCGGCGCATCGGGGCCGGTATTGGCCTCGATCATCTTGTGGATCATGTTGCAAAAGCCCGAGACCGCCCCGATGGGCAGCCCGTCGGATTTCCGCGTCAGCGGCGGCAGCGCGTGATAGGCCCGAAAGATGAAGGCCGACCCGTCCACCAGGTGCAGGTGATGTCCCTTGCCGAATGCCATGATCCCTCCGCGCGCGCCTCTTGCCCCGGTGTCCAAACGTCAGGGCGCGCCCCGCAACCGGGAAGGACCAGCGCCCCGGAAGGTGTCAGGCCTTTTGCCCGTCCTCGCCCAGCACCTTGTCGGCGAAATCGGCATGGACGAACAGCTTGTCGCAATAGCCGCACTCGACAAAGCCCTCGTCGCGATCCAGCGACAGCCAGACACGCGGGTGTCCCAGCGCGCCTTCGCCGCCGTCGCAGGACACGCGCCAGGCGTTCACGATCTCGGTTTCGGGGGCTTTGGGGGTCATGCTCGGTCGTCCTCCTGCTTGTCCCACGCGGGACCGCGCCTTAAGTCGCCAATCGGTATCGCAGCTTGCACGCGGCCCGACAAGGCCCGGAAAGGACCAACCGCATGACCGACACGCCAACCCGGAACGCCATCGAGATCCGCGGCCTGAAAAAGACCTACGCCGCCTCGGGCCGCGCGCCCGCGAAAGACGCGCTCAAGGGCGTCGACCTCGACGTGCCCGCGGGGTCCATCTTCGGCCTGCTGGGGCCGAACGGGGCGGGAAAATCGACGCTGATCAACATCATGGCGGGTCTGGTTCTGAAATCCTCGGGCACGGTGAAGATCTGGGGCTTCGACCAGGACGTGAACCCGCGCCAGTCGCGCGCCGCCATCGGGGTCATGCCGCAAGAGTTGAACCTCGACCCGTTCTTCACCCCGCGCGCCGCGCTCGAAGTGCAGGCAGGCCTCTACGGCGTGCCGAAATCCGAGCGGCGCTCGGACGAAATCCTGGAACTCGTCGGCCTCGAGGACAAGGCCGAGGCCTATGCCCGCACGCTCTCGGGCGGCATGCGCCGCCGGCTCCTCCTCGGCAAGGCGCTGGTCCATGCGCCGCAGATCCTCGTCCTCGACGAACCCACCGCCGGCGTCGATATCGAGCTGCGCCAGATGCTCTGGCAGAATGTCCGCCGCCTCAACGAGACGGGCATGACCATCATCCTGACGACCCATTACCTCGAAGAAGCCGAGGAGATGTGCGACGAGATCGCCATCATCAACCACGGCGAAGTGATCGCGCGCGACCGGACCGAAGACCTGCTGGCCCGGATGGACCGCAAGACGCTCTTGATCTGGCCCGAGGGCGACCCGGACAAGATCGCCCTGCCCGAGGGCGTCACGCTGGAGCGCCGCCGCGACGGCGCGCTGGCCTTCTCCTACCGCACGACCGACACCAAACCGGGCGCCATTCTCGACGCGCTGCGCGCCACCGGCGCCTCGATCCGCGACATCCGCACCGAGGATCCGGACCTCGAAGATGTCTTCGTGGCCCTGACCTCCAGCCGCGCCGCCTGACGGCCCCTTCATCTTGGCTGAAAAACTCCGGGGTCCGGGGCAGCGCCCCGGAACCTGAGCCGTCCCGACCAGGGACGGCGAGGCAAGGACAACGCGGCGTCAGCCGCTCCTTTTCCCTGACGGGCGCGCGGCCTCAGCTTGCGCGGGCCAGCATCCGTCCCAGCGGGCGACCGGCCAGGATATGCAGGTGGTAATGCGGCACCTCCTGCACGCCGTCGACACCCGCGTTCGAAATCACGCGGAACCCGTCGCCGCCGTCTCCCGGGCAGATCCCCGTCTCGGCGCAGATGCGCGCCACGGTGCGGTGGAAATCCACGATCTCCGCCTCCGAGGCCTCGGCACAGAAATGATCGAAGGTGACATAGGCCCCTTTCGGAATCACCAACACATGCACCGGCGCCTGCGGGGCGATGTCGTTGAAGGCCAGCGTGTGCTCGGTCTCCATCACCGTGTCGTTCGGGATCTCGCCACGCAGGATTTTCGCAAAGATGTTCTGATCGTCATAGGCATAGGCCATCGGGGCGCCTCCTTCAGTCGGCAAAGAGATAAGGGGTTTCGGCCAGCGCAAGGCCGGTCTCGGCATCTATGTTGAATACATCCGACAACACGGCGGCATTCGCCTTGGCATCGCGGTCCTCGCGCACGCGCCAGTGGTCGCTGAACTCGGCCTCGCGGATGCGGATGGATTCGTATTGGAACTCGTGGCGCAGCGTCGGCAGCATGCGCTGGATCACGTCCGAGGGCGTGTCGTCGGTGGCCAGGCCGACGCGGCGCGCATGGCCCACGAGGTACTGGTCATCGAAGGTGCATTGCAGCTCCAGCAAGCGCGTCGAGGCCCGGTCGGTCATGAAATCGCGCATCAGGTCGATATTCGCCGGGTCGAGGCAGATCATCAGCCGGTCCGTCTCGTAATAGTCGAAAAGCATGCGCATCAGGGCGCGGCGGTGGCGGTTGCGCTTTTCCAGCGTGCGTTCGATCCCGCCCAGATGCGGCACCGGGCAGGAGGCCTCGTCGAACAGGTACTCCACCCCCGAGATCCCCACACGGTCCTCGGCGGCATGTAGCATGCGCTTGGCCACGTGCCATTTCTTGCACACGATCATCACCAGCTCGCGGTCCGGCCCGAGCGTGCTTTCCCGTTCCCAGAACCGCGTGCCAAAGCGACGGCCGATCCGCCCGCGCCCGGTCAGGAAGGCATGCAGCCTCGGCCCCTCGTCGCTGACTGCGAAATCCGTGCGGCCCGATTCCCACAACATCCCGAGACGCTCTTTCAGATGCGTCGCCTCGGGGCTGATCTTGCGGGCAAACAGGTAGTTCTGGCTGACCAGCAGGTCATACTGGTCGTTGTAGAACGAGACCGGCATGCCGTAATCCGAGAACATCTTGAAGGTCAGCGTGCGGCTCTCGATCTCGCGCTCGGGCACGAGGTGGCGCACCAGGGTCTGGAAGAAAGTCTCATCGGGAATCCAGGTCGTGCGGAAGAACCGCACCACGTCGGGCCGGGCCTTGCAGAATTCCAGAACCGCCTCGATCGTGCGCCGGCGCAGGCACCACCACTGGCTGCCGATCATCACCTGGATGTCGCGCGGGATGCGCCGTTCGAGGCCCAGTCGCTTCTGGATCTCGAACATGGTGTAGAAGCGCCATTTCTGCCTGCGCTCGTTGAACCAGTGCCGATAGACGAGCCGCTCGCGCTTGAACCCCGTCTTGATCCAGTCCGAACTGAAAAAATCGAAGCTTTCGATGTAGTCGCGGTCGGCCGCGTCGAGAAAGCGATGGGCATAGGCCGCCGATTTCACCGACCCGCAATCGCCCGACAGCATGTAGAAATGGCTGGCGCGGGGAAAGGCCTCGACCGCCGCCTCGACCGCGTTCAGCGTGGCCTGCACAAGGCTCCATTCCCCCCAGCCGCACTTGATGCGCTTGGCGAAGGTGACGTTCTTGTTGTCCGACAGCGCCGCGGTAATCTGCGCAAACGCCTCGGCCTTGGCCCGCGCGTCGAAGTGGATCGACACGAAATCCCCCGTGGCCGTCAGCCGCTCGGCCTGACGAATGATCGACGGGGCGTCCTTGTGGCAAAGCAAAATGAAGGCGATTTTTGCCATTTCGGAAACGGTTAGCCTCAAACTTTCCTTATTGTTGTGCCATTACTAGCCGACGAAGATTGATAAAACACGACTTCTTTGCTTTTTTCAGGCACGCATCCCTGGCGGGATAACGACCCCGCCCAAAAGCGACAAGACACGAGGCACACAGAATGGGTTTTCCGGGCACCTGGATGACAACGAGCGAGAGCGTCGTCTATCGCGTCGTTCCCAAATGCGCCTGCTCGACCATCGGGCAAATCATGTATTTCACGGACAACGGCGCATTCTTCGACGGGGACATCCACGATGCCACCGAGGGGATGCACAAATGGGCCTTCGACGACAGCCAGCCGATCATCACACGGAACGTGAAGGCGCATGAGTCCTTTGCCTTCACCTGCGTGCGCAATCCCTACACGCGCATCCTGTCGTCCTTTTTCGACAAGATCTGCGGCATCCAGCGCAATGGCCGCCGCTACCGTGGCAACCTCGTGCCGCTCCTGATCCAGAAATACGGGATCGAGGTGGGCGGCGACGACGGCAAGGGCGAGTTCGACCAGATCGCAAGCTTCCGCCGCTTCCTTCTGTTCGCCCGCGACACGATCCGCTGGCGCAAGCCGATGGACCCGGACATCCACTGGTCGGCCATGTCGGGGCATGTGGGCACCTTCGTGGCCAATGGCGGCAGGTACGACCACATTTTCTGGACGGAGAAGTTCAACGACGGCATGCAGACCGTGCTCGACAATATCGAGATGGCGCATCCGGTGGATCTCAAGGACGTGCCGCGCTTCAACGAAAGCGAAGGCCACGGGCCGAAACGCGCCCACCCGGTCGAGGAGTATTTCGACGATCTGTCGATGCACCTCGTCTACGAGATCTACAAACGCGATTTCGAGCTTTTCAAATACGACTTCGAGAATCCCGCGAACAAGATGCCCGTGGCCGAGATCGACCTCGACGAGGTGCACGCCAAGCTCGGCGATTGAGCCGCGCGCCCGCGCTGCCCCCTCTACCGTTGCGTCAATGCCGCATTGCCGCGCCAAGCTGCCCCGGCGGACCAGCCCGGCGTTGCAATGCGCAGCGGCGCGGGCCTAGCTTGCCGGAATTGATTTAATCTCGTTATTGGTAAGGGGCTCGGAATGTCCAATCCCACCAAGGCCGCCGCGCTCAGGGGAACTGTCGCCGCACTGGCCTGCGCCGCTGCCATCGCGCTGACGTCTGCACCGGCCACGGCCCAGACCACCAGCCTCGCCGCGCAACGCGACGCTGTCTTCGCACAAATGCTGGCCGATCCGGCGAACCGCGACCTGATGCGGGACTATGCGCGCCTTTCCGTCGAGATGCGCGAGTTCGAGGCCGCGGTCGCCACGCTGGAGCGCTTGGTCGATCTCGAACCAACCAACTCCGCGGCGCGCATGGAACTGGGCATCGCGTATTTCTCGCTCGGCAATTACGACCTTGCCGAATATCACCTTGCCGCGGCGCAGGCTGGCGGGGCGCTGACGCCCGCGCAAAGCGCGCAGGTCGCGCGCTACCGCGCGGAAAGCGTCGCCCGGGATGAGCCGAGCACATGGTCGGGCCATGTCGCGCTTGGCTACGCGTGGAACGACCAGGATTTCGGCGACAACGAAGGGTTCTTCGGCACCGCCAGCCTCGATTGGCGGCTGGACCTCGGCGGCCCCTTCGTGGCGCAATGGGTGACCGAGGCCGAGCTGGCGACCTACGAGCCCGAAGCCGACGATTTCTTCTTCTCCGCCCTGTCACGCCAGGAGTTGCGCATCCGCACCGGACCCGAGTTCCGCCTGACCGGCGACACCTACGGCCCGCGCCTGCAACCCTATTTCGAGCTTGGCGCGATCCGTTTCCCGGACGCATCGTTCCAGGATGAAGACCGCTTCATCGTCGGTGTCGCGTACCAGAACCCGCACAACGAGGTATGGACCACCTTTGCCGACCTGTCCTACGGCGAAGCGGAACTGATCGAGAGCGGCGACGAATACACGTTCCACGACCTCGAATTCGGCGTCGTCTACCGCCCGTCTCGCGACACGCGCGTTCGCATGACACTGTCAGCCGGTGGCGAGGACTGGGATTTCGTCGATATTTCGACGACCGGCGCCCGGCTGGAGGCGCAGCACGAGTTCGACGCGCCGTTCGATCTTTCCAGACGCTGGGTGGTCGGAAGTTTCCTGGACGCCGACTGGATCGACTCCGAGTTCAGCTTTGACGATGCCACCCGTATCATGACGGGTCTGATGGTGCGGACATTCTTCACCGATGCGCTCTACCTTGAAACCAGCGCCACGCATGGGATCACGGTCTTTGACACACCGTTCCGCGACGATGCCGAAGAAGCCGTGGTTTCGATGATGATCGGGTGGGAGTTCTGAGATGAGCATCTTCACACGCATCACCCGCCCCGCCCTGACCGCCGCAGTCCTCGCCGGTCTGGCGCTTCCCGCAGCGGCGCAACAGATCGGCACGGTTGCCTCCTCCGAACCGACGCTGCGCGGTACGCCGCCGGGCGCCGCGACCCGCACCCTGGCCCTCGGCAGCGGCCTTGTCGCCGACGAGACGGTCCAGAGTTCCGCCACCGGGCGTGGCCAGCTTCTGTTCGCGGATCAATCCACCCTGTCGCTGGCCCCCAACACGACCATCGTGCTGGACCGGTTCGTGTTCGACCCGAACCAGGGCGCGGGCGAGATGGGGCTGCAACTGACCGAAGGCGCGCTGCGTTTCATCGGCGGCGCGCTCAGCCGCGAGGAGCCCGCCACCATCGTCACGCCCTCGGCCACCATCGGCGTGCGCGGATCGTCGGTTCTCGTCTTCGCATCGGGGGGGGCGACCTATGCCGTGTTCATCGCCGGCGAGCGCCTGTGCCTTGCCACCGCCTCGGGCGGGACGAGTTGCACCAGCCGTCAAGGCGGCGTGCTCGGGACCGAGGGATATCTTGGCGAGGTCGCGCCCGAGTTCCTGGCCTTCCTCCTGCAACTGATCGACGGCGCGCCGCGTGGCGGCAGCGGATCCCCGTTGGGAAGCGGCGTGAACGATCCCAACCCGTCCGACCGTGGCCCCGTTTCCACGGGCGGCGAAGAGTTCGACTTCGAGATCTTCGACGATGATTTCGACATCGACGTGATCATGGAATTCTTCGAAGAGCTTTACAACGAATACTGAAGACCGTCGCAGCGTTGCGACCAAGATCATCGACGCCCGCCACCCGGCGGGCGTTCGTCGTTTCAGCGTTTCACCGTGGCCACCGCCTCGCCCGCCCAGCCGGGCGGCGGAGCTGCGCGGTAGAATCCCTCGATCCGGTCAAGGTAGAGCCGCGCCAGCAGGGTCGTGTCGCAGAACGCGACCTGCATTTCGGCCAGCGCGGCAAAGCTTTCCTCGGCCCGCGCCCAGTTCCGGGCAAGGTAATCGCCGCGCGCCTCCTGCAGCGTGCGGGCAAAGGCCTCCACCTCTGCCGACCCCTCAGGCAGGATGGTCGAGACCTCGACCGCATTGGCGAACCCCTTGACCGCGATCAGGTCGAGCGGGATGGCCACCAGCCCCGCGGCCGCCCCCTGCCCTGCCGCCGCCGCCGTATCCGGCCCGACGCAGGCGGCCACCCCGTATTGCCGGGTCAACCCCTCCAGCCGCGCGGCAAGGGTCACGCTGTCCCCGATGCAGGTATAGGAAAGCCGGTCGCGCGAGCCCATCAGCCCGACCGAGGCGGGACCGGTATTCACCCCGATCCCCACCGACACGGGCGGCAAGCCTTCGGATCGCAGGGCCGCGTTGGCCTTGGCGGCGGCCTCCTCCACGGCGAAGATCGCGCCAAGCGCCGCCTCGGCGTGATCCTCGCGCGCGATGGGGGCGTTCCAGAAGGCCATGACCGCGTCGCCCATGAACTTGTCGATGGTCGCGCCGCGATCGACCAGCGCCTCGGCCACGGCTGACAGGTAGGTGTTGACCAGCGTCACGACGCGGGCGGGGTCCATGCCCTCGGTCACGGTGGAAAAGCCGCGCATGTCCACGAACATCACCGACAGGTCGCGCTCGGCGCCTTCCGGGGTCAGGGCCGCCTCGGGGTTGGCCTCGATCCGGCCGATCAGTTCGGGCGGCAGGAAATAGGCAAAGCGGCTGCGGATCGTGCGCCGCGCCCGCTCCTTCGCCATGAAGCCCAGGGTCGTGCCCGGCACGTAGACCGCCGCCGCCGTCAGGACCGGCAAGACCGGGTTGAACAGGTAGCCCGCCGAGAAAGACCAAAGCCCCCCAAGGATCGCCGCCGCCGCCAGCCCCATCGCCGCGAACAGCCCCGCCACCGCGTGTTCGCGCAATTGCAGCAGCGTCAGCGCCGCGCCGATCAGCACGATCACCACGATCTCAAGGCCGAACATCCAGTCGGGCCGCGTGAGGAACCTGCCCGACACGATCTGTTCGATGATCTCGGCATGGAGCGTGACGCCCGCGATCTGCCCGTCCAGCGGCGTCGTACGGATGTCGAACAACCCCTGCGCCGAGGAGCCGACCAGCACGATCCGCCCAGCCAGCCGCGCCTGCAAATCCGGGTCCAGCCCCTCCGCCTCCAACAGCTCGGCGGCGGGGGTCACGCGTTCGGCCTGACGCCCGGCGAAATGGATGCGGAACCGGCCATCGGCCTCGACCGGGTAGATCAAGGCCCCGGTCCGCATCTCGGTCGCGGCCACCGTGCCACCGGACACCTCGCCCGAAGCCTCGGTCGTGCGCAGGATATGACCGCCCGCGCCCTGGGCGACGCGCAGGAGTTCCGCCGAAAGCGAGGGGATCAGCGCCTCGCCCACCCGCGTAACCATCGGCACGCTGCGGGTGATCCCGTCTTCGTTGCGCCCAAGGCTGACCATGCCGAGCCCGGTCGCGGCCTCGGTCAACGCGGGCAGGTTCTCGACCGCCGCCGGATAGCTGGCCAACCCCGGCGGCACCTCGCCCGTCACGGCGACCCCGGCCTTGGCGGCGGGCAGCCCCCCGTCCACCGCGCCCGCGATGGAGAGGACGACCGGGCGCCCCGCGATGGCCGCGGCAAAGCGGTCGTCATGCGGCGCAAGGCCGAGGTCGGGCAGGATCGGCGGGATGCCCTCGGCAAACCGGCCCCAGCTTTCGGCGATCCGCTCGGGCGAGGTGCGGTCCGGCTCGGGGAACAGCACGTCGAACCCGACCGCCGCCGCGCCATGCTCGAACAGCCGGTCGGTCAGCGCGGCCATGTAGCTGCGCGGCCAGGGCCATTGCCCGTAGAGGTCGAGGGCGGCCTCGTCGATATCCACGATATGAACCGGGGCCTGCGGATCATAGGCGCGCGGGCTGGCACGCTGGTAGCCGTCGAACACAGCATCACGCGCGCGGTCGAGGATCAGGGGCGATACGGCGGCCAGAAGCAGCATCAACGCCGTCAGGCCAAGCCCGAGAAGAAGGGTCGCGCGCCTCATGGCAGGGACGCGCCCATGGCAAGGACTTCCTCGGATCGCGGCACGCGCGGGCCCTCTCGACTACCTGTACTGGTCTGGATCGTCGTCGATTTTCGGAACGCGCGCAATTGCTGCGCGCCCCGCAGGCTTGCGCCGATCAACTCGTGCCGGGTTGGCTTTCGGGATCGATCGCCGGGATGGTGTCGTGCGTAGGGCCCTGTCCGACCACCGAGCGGGTCTGCGCCGCGCGATCCATCGGCACGCTGTCGGCGACCTTGCGCGCCAGTTCCTGCCCGAACAGCGCCACCATCGCGTTGTTGAGCGCGGGTTTGCGCGCCATCATCGCCGTCAGCGGCTCGATCGGCAGGCGAATGACGGTTCCGCCCTCGGGCAAACGCACATCGGCCGAGGACGGGTTGCCCGTCAGGAACGCGATCTCGCCCACGAAGGCCGGGCCGCCGATGGGAAAGCTCCGGCCCTGTTTGGAGATCTCGATCCGGTCGGAGAAGACCAGCATCAGGTTCTCGACCGGCTTGCCCTCCAGCGCCAGCGGCGTGTCACGCCCCACGGTCTCGCGCTCCATGATCCTGGCGATGCGGCGGAACTGCCCCGGTGTCAGCGTCGGGAAATGCCGCAACAGCGCGCGGTCTTCGGCGCTCATGCGCCAAGTCGTGCGCTCGATCAGGATCAGCAGGATGAGGATCACGTTGACGGTGACAAGCGACAGGTTGGCCAGCACCGATTGCAGGATCGGCTCGGGACGCAGCGCGTAGAACAGCGCGTCGCACGAGATGCCGACTGCAACGAGGACGCGCAGAACAAGCTCGTCGCGCACGGCGAAACCCGCGATCTTGAGCATGAGTCCGAGGCCGAGAATGGCGGAGAGGTAAAGCGGATCGGTCATGAAATGGCGAAAGGCGCTCGACAAAATGCAAAACGGGGTGGCGGCCCTGCGACCGCCTGCACCTTGTTAGCGAAGCGCGTCCCGTCCGGAAAGGGTTGGGTTGTGCGCCCCCGTTTGACCGAGGCCCATGAAGCTTTCGTGACAGGTCCTGCACCAGGCCCCGGACCGAGGCCAGACCACCCCGGCAATCCGGGGCGCGGCCCGCGGAAACCGGACCGCGGAGCGACGCTGCCTCAGATCAGGCCTTGCGCCGCGAACACCTCGCTCAGCGGGCGCTTGGGGCGCGGGCCGACATGGCGGATCACCTCGGAGGCGGCAGCGACGCCCATCCGGCCCGCCATCTCCAACTCCTGCCCTGTGGCCATGCCGTAAAGGAACCCGGCAGCGAACTGGTCGCCCGCGCCGGTGGCGTCGACCGGGGTGATCGTCTCGACCGGGATCTCGACGTGCGCCGCCCCGCGCAGGATCTTCACCGGTTCGCCGGAATGGGTGCAGACGATAATGTCACAGATCGTGGCGGCCTGCGCCAGCGCGGCGTCCAGATCGTCGGTTTCGTAGAGTGCCAGCCATTCCTCGTGATTGCCGATCACGTAATCCATCTGCCCCTCGATCAGGCGCAGGAAATCGGCGCGGTGGCGGTCGACGCAGAACGGATCGCTGAGCGTGATGCCGACCTTGCCCCCGCCCTTGCGGCAATGATCGGCGGCGGCGGTGAAGGCGGTTTTCCCCTCGGGCTTGTCGTAGAGATAGCCCTCCAGGAACAGCCAGCGGGCATTCGCGGCCACGCTTGCATCCACGTCCCCCTCGTCGAAATCCGCGCCCGCGCCGAGATAGGTGTTCATCGACCGCTCGCCATCAGGAGAGACGAAAATCATCGAGCGCGAGGTGGGCGCGTCGGCCTCGGGGGCCGGCGGGTTCGGGAACGCGGTGCCGCCCTCTTCCATCCCTGTCGCGTAGAAACGGCCAAGCGCGTCGTCCTTCACCTTGCCAAGAAAGGCGGTCTTCAGCCCCAGCGTGCCCGCGCCCGCGACGGTGTTGGCGACCGACCCGCCCGGGGCCTGCACCCGGTCATTCATCGACGCGTACAGCAGTTCCGCCCGCTCGCGGTCGACCAGCTGCATGATCCCCTTCTGGATGCCCATGTTCTCGAGGAAACTGTCATCGCCATGGGAAATCACGTCGACAATGGCGTTTCCGATGCCGACGAGGTCGTAGTCTTGGGTCATGTCAGGTCTTGTCCTTTTTTCGCACGCGGGCGTTTCGGGGCGGGTTCGACCGTCTTGTCCTCGAAGGGGCAGAGGTCGCGGATCAGGCAGGCGGGGCATTTCGGCTTGCGCGCGACGCAGGTGTAGCGCCCGTGCAGGATCAGCCAGTGATGGGCGTGAAGCTGGAACTCGGCCGGGACGTTATCCTCGATGGCGCGCTCGACGGCATCCACGTCCTTGCCCGGCGCGATGCCGGTGCGGTTGCCGACGCGGAAGATATGCGTATCGACGGCCTGCGCGGGGTAGTGCCACCACATGTTCAGCACCACGTTGGCGGTCTTGCGCCCCACCCCCGGCAGCGATTGCAGCGCCGCGCGGCTCGACGGCACCTCGCCGCCGTAGTCCTCGACCAGGATACGGCTCAGCTTGATGACGTTCTTGGCCTTGTTGCGGAACAGGCCGATCGTCTTGATATGCTCGATCAGCCCCTCTTCGCCCAATTCCAGCATCTTTTCCGGTGTGTCGGCGATCTGGAACAGCTTTGCGGTGGCCTTGTTCACGCCCGCATCCGTGGCCTGCGCGCTGAGTGCCACGGCCACGACCAGCGTGTAGGCGTTGACGTGGTTGAGCTCTCCCTTCGGTTCCGGCTCGGCGGCGTGGAACCGGGTGAAGATCTCGTGCATCGTGCGGTAGGGCAGTTGCTTGGCCATGCCCCCTAATGCCGCCTGCCGGGACGGGCTACAAGAGACGCTTTGGCGCAAGAAGCGGGTCGCGGGCGGGACGGGCCGCGCCTAGATTGGGACAAGACAGGAGAGACGCGATGACCGAGCTTGCCCCCGACGCCCCCGAACTGGCCTATCACTTTCACATCGTGCGCCGCGCGCTGGACGCCATCGACGCCGCCCCGCCCCCCGGCCCTTCGCTGGAGGATCTGGCGCGCGAGATCGGCCTCAGCCCCGCGCATCTGCAGCGGGTCTTCTCGCGCTTTGCCGGGGTCAGTCCCAAGCGTTACCAGCAATACCTGACGCTGGACCATGCCAAGCGCCTGCTGGCCGAGCGCCACACGGTGCTGGACACGGTCGCGGAAACGGGCCTTTCGGGCGGCGGGCGGCTGCATGACCTGTTCCTGACATGGGAGGCGATGAGCCCCGGCACCTATGCCGCCAAGGGCGCGGGCCTGACGATCCGCTGGGGCCTGTTCGACAGCCCCTTCGGCCCGGCCATCGTCATGGGCACCGAGCGCGGGATCTGCGGCATCGGCTTCACCGCCGAGACGGGCGAGACCGCCGCTTTGGCCGACCTGATGTCGCGCTGGCCCGAGGCGACCTATCTCGAGGACCCTGCCGTCCTCGCGCCCTGGGCCGAGGCCGCCTTCGGCGCCACGGGGGGCGACGTGAAGCTGGCCCTGATCGGCGCGCCCTTCCAGATCAAGGTGTGGGAGGCGCTGCTGTCGGTCCCCTCGGGCCATGTCACCACCTATTCCGAGATCGCCCGCGCCATCGGGCGGCCCAAGGCGGTGCGTGCCGTGGGCACAGCGGTGGGGCGCAACCCGATCAGCTGGCTGATCCCCTGCCACCGCGCGCTGCGGAAGTCGGGCGGTCTGGGCGGCTATCACTGGGGCCTGCCGGTCAAACGCGCCATGCTGGCATGGGAGACGGCGAGCGCGGAAGCGGGCGGCGCACCGGACTGATCCCGCGCCCGGACCGCTTGCGCGAGTTTTCGCCAAACGCGTTTTTCCCCCTGCGCAGCCGTCCGAGCGGTGTTATATCTGAGGCCAATCCGGCCGCGCCACACCGCTGCGGCCCCAAAACAACGTGCCAGAGCAGGATTTTCGCATGACCCTTCTGTCCAAGACCCCGATTGCCGTCTTCACCGCCGCGACGCTGGTGCTGACCGGCTGCGTGTCCAACACCGTGCAGGACCCCAATGCCAACCGCACCCGCGACGGGGCGGTGATCGGCGGCATGCTGGGCGCCTTCTTCGGTGCGACCGCCGATGACGACAACCGTGGCCGCAATGCCGTCATCGGCGCCGCCGCCGGTGCGCTGGCGGGCGGAGCCATCGGCGCGGCCCTCGACCGTCAGGCGCGCGACCTGCGCGCGGCCATGGCCAATGACCGCATCGCCATCGAGAATACCGGCGAAGAACTGATCGTGACGATGCCCGAGGGCATCCTTTTCGACATCGACTCGGCGGCAATCCGGGCCGGGCTTCAGGCCGATCTGCGCGCGCTGGCGCGCAACCTGCAGCAATACCCCGACACCACCGTGGATGTGGTCGGCCATACCGACAACACCGGGTCGGCCGAATACAACCAGGACCTTTCGGCCCGGCGTGCCGGCGCGGTGGCCGGCGTCCTGCTGGAAGAAGGCGTCGCGCCTGCTCGGGTCCGCAGCTATGGCCGTGGCGAAAGCGAGCCTGTCGCGTCGAACCTGACCCCCGAGGGCCGGCAGCAGAACCGCCGGGTCGAGGTCATCATCCGCCCGCGCGGCTGAGGGGCGCAGGTCGGAATTCCAACCGCGCAGGCCCGGTGAACGCTGGACTTGCGCGGCAATGCGGTCATAATCCCTGACCAATACGAGGGAGGGAGGGGCCGTGTCATGCCGTTTCAGCGCATCGAGGCCGAGAAACTGTCGCACAGTGTCGTGCGCCAGATCGAGCAACTGATCCTGCGCGGCATCCTGCGCCCGGGTGAACGCCTGCCATCCGAGCGGGAACTGTCGGAACGCCTCGGCGTATCGCGCCCGTCCCTGCGCGAGGCCATCGCGGAGTTGCAGGATCGCGGGCTTCTGTCGACGCGCGCGGGCGCGGGCATCTACGTGGCCGATGTGCTCGGCTCGGCCTTCTCCCCCGCCCTGATCCGGCTGTTCGCGCAGCACGAAGAGGCGGTGTTCGACTACATCGCCTTTCGCCGCGACCTCGAATCCATCGCCGCCGAACGTGCCGCGATCCATGGCTCGGACACCGACCTCAAGGTGATCGACACGATCTTTCGCAAGATGGAAGCCGCCCATTCCAAGCGGAACCCGTCGGACGAGGCGGAGCTCGATGCCGAGTTCCACCTCGCCATCCTCGAGGCCTCGCATAACGTGATCCTGCTGCACATGATGCGCTCGATCTTCGACCTTCTGCGCGAGGGCGTGTTCTTCAACCGTCAGGTCATGTTCAAGAACCGCACCACGCGCGACCTGCTGCTGGAACATCACCGCGCGATCAACGCCGCGCTTCAGGCCCGCGATCCACAGGCCGCCCGCGCCGCCGTGGTGGAACATCTCAGCTTCGTCGAAGAGGCGCTGCAGGCACAGCGCAAGTCCGAGAAGAACGAGGAGATCGCCCGCCTGCGCTACGAGCACGAGAAGACGCGCGGGTAAGGCGCCGTTTTCCTCGAGGAAAACGGACCGGATTTCTCGAGAAATCCGCCCGCCCCCGGCTCAGTCGGCGGCGCCCCCGGCGAAGGCATTGCCATTCTGCCAGTCGCAGGGTGCGTCGCGCATTTCCAGGTGCAGCCGGTCGGTCGTGACCGGGTGGGCGCGGGCCAGATCCTCGTTCAACGCGATCCCCAGCCCCGGCGCGTCCGGGGCCGCGACGAAGCCGTTTTCCACCCGCGGCCGCCCCGTGACCAGCGCGTCATGGAACGGGCTTTCGATGGCTTCGACCATCAGGAGGTTCGGGCAGGTCACGCCCAGATGCACATTCGCCGCCCATTCCACCGGACCGGCATAGAGATGCGGGGCCAGTTGCGCCCCCGCCGCCTCGGCCAGCGTGGCGATCTTCTTGCCTTCCCACAGGCCCCCCGCGCGGCCAAGCGCCGGTTGCAGGATCCTTGCGCCATGGGCCAGCGCGGCGGCGAATTCCGCCTTGGTGGTCAGGCGCTCTCCGGTCGCGACCGGGATCGTCGTGGCGCGGGCCACCGCCGCGAGGGCGGGAAAATCGTCGGGCGGCACGGGTTCCTCGAACCACAGGGGATCATGCGGGGCGATGGCCTGCGCCAGCCGGATCGCGCCCGCGGGCGTGAACTGCCCATGCGTGCCGAAAAGCAGGTCCGCCCGGTCACCCACCGCCGCCCGGATCGCGGCGCAGAACGCGGCGGAGCGGGTGATGTCGGACATGGCCGGCATATGCCCGCCGCGCATCGTATAGGGGCCGGCCGGGTCGAATTTCACCGCCGTCCAGCCCTCGGCCACGCGGGCACTGGCGGCCTCGGCGGCCATGTCGGCGTCGATCCAGAACCGGTCGGGGTCGTGGTGCGGCTCGGGGTAGAGGTAGGTATAGGCGCGCAGCCGGTCGTTCATCCGCCCGCCCATGAGCGCCCAGACGGGCCGGTCGCGCATCTTGCCCAGGATATCCCAGCAGGCCATTTCCAGCCCCGAGAACGCGCCCATGACGGTGGGGTCAGGCCGCTGCGTGAAGCCCGAGGAATAGGCGCGGCGGAACATCGTCTCGATGTTTTCGGGCGCGTTCCCCTCCATGTGGCGGGCGAAGACATCCTCGATCACCGCCGCCATGGCCTTGGGGCCGACGGCGCTGGCATAGACCTCGCCCAGGCCGGTGATCCCGTCTGCCGTGGTCAGACGCAGGATCAGCCAATAGCGCCCGCCCCAGCCGGGGGGCGGCGGGGCGACGGGGAAGATCTCCAGGTCGGTCAGGCGCATGATCGGCGGTCCTCGCTGTGGCAGGTGGCGGGCCGGTGGGGGGCTGTCTGCCCCCCACACCCCCCGAGAGTTTTTTGGCCAAGATGAAAGGGCGGCCTAGTCGAAGAGGATGACGTTGCGCCGGGCCTGCCCCGTGTTGGTGTCGGCGATGGCCTCGTTGATCTGGTCGAGGCGCCAGCGGTTCGAGATCAATTCGTCCAGTTTCAGGCGGCCTTGCCGGTAGAGCTCGACCATCCACGGAATATCACGCCCGAGGACCACCTCGCCCATCAGCGAACCGCGCATCCCCTGCCCCGTGGCGGCCAGGATCACCGGCTCGTAGGAGGAGGTGCCGCCGGAATGGGGCATGCCGACCGCGTAGACCGTGCCACCCGGCGCGAGGAAGCGGTTGGCCATGTCATAGGCCGGGATCGCGCCGACAGAGACGAAGACATGGTCGGCCGCGCGCCCGCCGGCGGCGGATTTGGCCGCGCGCCAGGGCGTCTCGCCCGAGGCGAGAAGCGCCGCCGTCGCGCCGAAGTCCAGCGCAATGTCGAGCTTGGTCTCTTCGAGGTCGAGCGCGATGATATGCGCCGCGCCCGCGATGCGCGCGCCCTGGATCGCGTTCAGCCCCACGCCGCCCGCGCCGATCACAACGACCACGTCGCCCGGGCGCACGCCCGCCGTGTTGACCGCCGCGCCGACCCCCGTGGGCACGCCGCAGGCCAGCAGGCAGGCGACCTCTCCGGGGATGTCCTCGCCGATGGGAGCGGTCTGGCTGACATGGACGGTCACCTTCTGGGCGAAGGCGCCGCAATTCATCGCCTTGTTCACCTCGGTGCCATCGGACAGCGTCAGTTCCGGCGGCAGCGGCTGGTTCCCGGTGCAGTAGACCGGTTTGGCCGTGGTGCAGGAGGGGCAATGTCCGCAGGACCGGATCAGCGTGACGAGGACGCGCTCCCCCTCGGCCAGTGCCGTCACGCCGGGGCCGAGGGCCGTGACCCGGCCCGCCGCTTCGTGCCCGTAGACTGCGGGCAAGGCGCCGCCCCAGGCCCCTTCCATGTAGGAGATGTCGGAATGGCAGATGGCCACGGCTTCCAGCGTGACCTGCACCTCGCCCGGCCCGGGATCGCGAAGCTGCAGCGTTTCGATCTTGAGCGGCGAATTGAACGCGTGGCACACGGCGGCGCGGATTTCACTCGGCACTGGACCCCTCCCTCGTTTGTCGTTGGGGCCAGCCTGCGCGGCCATCCCAGGGCGTGCAAGGCAAAACACGGCGGCCGATGGCCCATGCGCGACCTGCTTGCACGCGCGCGCCGTCTGGCCGACAAGCAAGGCAAGCCGACAGGAGGATCCGCCGATGGACTGCATCACGCTCGACGATGTGACTTTGCATGTGAAACTGGAGGGGCCCGAGGACGGGCCGCCGGTTCTGTTCGCCAACTCGCTTGGCACGGACCTGCGCCTCTGGGACGACGTGGTGGCGCGCCTGCCCGAGGGGCTGCGCCTGATCCGCTATGACAAGCGCGGCCATGGCCTGTCGACCTGCCCGCAGGCGCCCTACACGATGGGCGCGCTGGTGCGCGATGCCGAGGGGCTGCTCGATGCGCTGGAGGTCAAGGAGGCCGTGGTCGTCGGCCTGTCCATCGGGGGGATGATCGCGCAGGGGCTGGCGGCCAAGCGCCTGGACCTGGTGCGCGCGGTGGTGCTGTCGAACACCGCCCCCAAGATCGGCACGCGCCAGATGTGGGCCGATCGCATCGCGCAGATCCATTCCGGGGGGCTGACCTCCATGTCGGACGCGATCATGGAGCGGTGGTTTTCAAAACCCTTCCGCGACAGCCCCGCCGTCACCCCGTGGAAGCGCATGGTCGAGGTCACGCCCGAGGCCGGATACGCGGGCTGTTCGGCGGCCATCGCGGGGACCGATTTCTACACGACCACGGCAGCACTGCGCCTGCCCGCGCTGGTCATCGCGGGGGACCAGGACGGATCGACCCCGCCCGACCTCGTGCGCGAGATGGCCGACCTGATCCCCGGCGCGCGCTACGAACTGATCCGCGGCGCGGGCCACCTGCCCTGCGTTGAGGACCCCGACACCTACGCCGCGCATCTGACGGCGTTCCTGGCCGGGATCGGCCACCTGCCCGGAGGGGCCGGATGAGCGTCACGCCCTTCGACAGCGCGCTCTATCGCGACCTCTTCGGCGATGCCGAGATCGCGCGACTGTTCTCGGACACGGCCGAAGTACGGGCGATGATGCTGGTGATGGGCACGCTCGCCAAGGTGCAGGGACAGGCCGGTGACATCCCCGAGATCAGCGGTGCCTTCCTGCACCGCGCCGCGATGGAGGTGCAGGTCGACCCCGCCGCGCTGTCGCGCCCCGGATGGGAGGCGGGCACACCCGTCCTCGCCCTGGTCGAGGCCGTCCGCGCCGCGCTGAACGCGCCGGAGCATGCGCCCTACCTGTTCCGCGGGGCCACCGACCACGACATCCGCGACACGGCCCGCGCCCTGCGCCTGCGCCAGGCGCTCATGCTGATCGAAGCGCGGCTTGGCACGGCCCTCGGGGGGCTGGCGCCTGTGTGCGGCCGGGAAGAGACGGGCCCCTCGCCACACCTGCGCGTCCCGGCGCAGGCGGTCTTGGACTGGGGCAAAGCCCTGCTGCGTTTGCACGATCAGTTGGAGGCGCTGCGCCCCGCCTGCCTTTGCGTGCGCCTGGGTGCGGGCGAGGAGACGCCCGCCAGACGCAGCGCCCTTGCAACGGCCCTCGGGCTTGGCGACCCGGGCGATGCCGCTCCGCGGGATCTCAGCCCCCTTGCAAACTGGCTGTCCGAGCTTGCAGCGAGCGGTGGCAAGATCGCCAGCGCGCTTCAGGCGCATAGCCCCGCCGAAACCGCCATCGCCATTCTCGGCCCGCCCCCCCTTCCGGCGCTGATGGCCCTGTCCGGCCATGCCAAGGCGCTTGCCTCCGCGATTGCCGGCACGCAGCCCCCCCAATCGGAGGCCCAGAGGCTGGCCGAGCACCTCGCCCTGCCGCAACTCGTCGCCACCGCGGCCCGCTCGGCGACGCTGATCTCGGCCATCGCCAGCGCCCCACTCACCCTCACCCCCGATCCGGCCCTCGACGAGGATCTGGCCGGTTTGGCCCAGGCCGCACGGGACAGGGCAAGGCGCATCGCCGAGACGCACGCGCCAGGCTGACCCCATCTTTATCCTTCAAATATGCAGGCGCGGAACGCGCCGGCGCGGCAAGGGGCTCGATGCCCCTTGCCGCGCCCGCCCGGGCGACGCGCACGGGCGCGGCGCAATTGATTGGACAGGACGTAGCTGTCAATCTACCTTGACACCCGTCCGACACCGAGCCTCTTCATGCGTCTGCCCGTCCTGTTCATTCTCGTAACCGTCATGCTTGACGCGATGGGCATCGGCTTGATCCTTCCGGTCATGCCCGACCTGATCGCCGAAGTGCGGGGCACGGGGCTGAACGATGCGGCCCTTTGGGGCGGCATCCTGTCGGCGGCCTACGCGATCATGCAATTCGGCTTTGCCCCCACGATCGGCAACCTGTCGGACCGGTTCGGACGGCGGCCGGTCCTGTTGGTCTCGATGAGTGTCATGGCGCTTGATTACGTGGTGATGGCGCTCGCCGGGTCGATCTGGCTGCTGCTGGCCGGCCGGATCGTGGCAGGCATCACGGCGGCGACCCATTCCACCGCCTTCGCCTTCATGGCCGATATCACCGAGCCCGAGACCCGCGCGAAAAGCTTCGGGCTGATCTCGGCCGGCTTCGGCATGGGCTTCATCTTCGGCCCGCTTCTGGGGGGGCTTCTGGGCGATCTCGACCCGCGCGCGCCTTTCGTGGCAGCGGCCCTCCTCGCCGCGCTGAACGTCGTGTTCGGCCTGTTCGTTCTGCCCGAAAGCCTGCCCAGGGCGCGGCGGCGCCGCTTCGACTGGCGTCGCGCCAACCCGGCGGGCGGGTTGATGCAGATGGGGCAACTGCCCGGTGTGCGCCCGCTTCTGGCGGTGATGCTTGCCTACCAGGTGTCGAATTTCGTCTATCCCGCGATCTGGGCCTACTGGACGCAAGGCGCTTTCGGCTGGGACGCGGCGATGGTCGGAACCTCGCTGGCCGCCTACGGGGTCGCCATGGCGATCGTGCAGGGCGGGCTGGTGCAGCCGGTCCTGCGGCGATTGGGCGAGGTGCGGGCCGTCACCTGGGGCCTGATCCTGAACACCGGCTGCCTCGTGGCCTATGCGCTGATCGGACAGGGCTGGATGATCTGGGCGATGATCCCAATCTCGGCGCTTGGCGCGATGGTTGCCCCGGCCCTGCAAGGGGTGCTCAGCCGCGCGGCGGGGGCGGACCAGCAGGGCGAGTTGCAAGGCGTTCTGGCCTCGCTCTCGGCGCTGTCGATGATCCTGTCGCCCCTGATGATGACGCAGGCCTTTTTCTGGGCCACGCGCGAGGGCGGCGCGATCTGGTGGCCCGGCGCGCCCTTTGCCCTTGCGGCCCTGTTGATGGCGCTGTCGCTGCTGCTGTTTCTCGGCATCCAGGCGCGGGCGGCGACGGCCACACCGGCCGAGTAATTCCCACAAAGGGTTGCGCCGGCCTTGCCGTCGCCCGATGTCGCGCGACAGGGGGCATCGAGCCCCCTGTCCCGCGGCGCGCGATCCGCGCGCTGCATATTTGAAGGATAAAGATGCAGGTCCGGGAACGCGGGCTGTCGGGGACGGGGCCTAGGGTTTCGGGGCTGTGGACAAGGCCTCGGTGAACGTGTCCGCATCGACATTGCCGCCAGAGGCCGTGGCGATCACCGGCCCGTCGGCAAGCGCAGCCCCATGGAAGAGCGCCGCGGCCAGCGCCACCGCGCCGCCCGGTTCGATCACCAGCTTCAGCCGCTCGAAGGCGGCGCGCATCGCGGCGCGTACCTCGTGCTCGGTCACGACGAGGCCGGGGCCGCACAGTCGGTGCAGGACGGGGAAGGTCAGATCGCCCGGCGCCGGGGTCAGGATGGCATCGCAATAGCCCGCTTCGGGACCGGTGTTGCGCTGGATCTGGCCGCTGGCCAGCGAGCGCGCGGTGTCGTCGAACCCCACAGGCTCGACCGGGCGCACCTGCATGCCCGGCGCCCGTGCCTCGAGGGCCAGCGCGATCCCCGCCGTCAGGCCCCCGCCCCCGCAACAGGTGAGCACGGTGGCCTCCGTCACGCCCTCTGCCGCGGCCTGCGCGGCGATTTCCAGCCCGCAAGTGCCCTGCCCCGCGATCACCTGCGGCTCGTCGAAGGGTTTGATGAGGGTGAGGCCCCGCGCGTCGCGCAACTCCGCCCCCAGCACGTTGCGATCCTCGCCCCCGGCGCGGTCATAGAGCACCACCTCGGCCTCGTAGGCGCGGGTGTTCTCGATCTTGAGCCGCGGCGCATCGGCGGGCATCAGGATCGTGGCCGGGATGCCATGCAGCTGCGCCGCCCGCGCCACGCCCTGCGCGTGGTTGCCCGAGGAATAGGCCAGCACGCCCCGCGCGCGCAGCTCCGGGTCCAGCGCCGAGATGGCCGACCACGCGCCGCGGAACTTGAAGCTGCCGGTGTGCTGCAACACCTCGGCCTTCACCCAGACGGGACGGCCCGCGACCTCGTCCAGGAAGGGCGAATTCAATAGCGGCGTCTCGCGCACCACCCCCTTGGCGCGCGCGGCGGCGGCCTCGATCATCGCGATATCGGTCATGCGACTTGCTCCAGCACGGTTTCGATGACGCGGACCGCGCCGGGTTCGTCGAGGAAGGGCACATGCCCCCGGTCGCCCAGCTCGACAAAGGCCATGTCGGGGCGGCGGCGGCGCATCTCGGCCGCTGTGTCCGCCGACAGGATGTTGGAATGGGCCCCGCGGACCAGGCCGAGGGGCAGCCCCTCGAACGCGTCGAAGAGCGGCCAGAGATCGACCGCGGGCGCCTCCGGATCGAAGGAGGCCGCCACCGCATCGCGCAGGCGGGGGTCGTAGCGCAGGTCAAGCTTCCCGTCGCCTTGCGTGTAAAGGCGGCGCGCGAAATCGGCCCATGTGGCGGCGGGGACGTTCTGGAAACTCTCGGCAAAATAGGTCGGGAAGGCCGCCGCGGCCTCTTCCAGTGTGCGGAATCGGGACGGGCGCCCGATATAGTCCATGATCATCGCCAACCCCTCGGGCATGATCTCGGGGCCGATATCGTTGAGGATCACGCCCGACAGCCGCTGTTTCGCGGTCGCCGCCAGCATCATCGCCACCAGCCCGCCGCGCGAGGTGCCGAGGATCGCCACGCGCCCCAGCCCCAGATGGTCGAGCAGGGTCAGAACGTCCTCGGCCTCTTGCGGGATGGCGTAGGTGGCGGGGTCGCCATGGTCGGAGGCCCCGCGCCCGCGGAAATCCATGCGGATGATGCGCGCGTGATCCGCGAAGCGGTCCACCACCGGCTCGAAATCCTCCATGTTGCGGGTCAGCCCCGGCAGGCAGAGAAGCGGTGTGCCCGCGCCCCGGTCGTCATAGGCCAGCTTCACCCCGTCTTTCGCCGTCACGAACTGCATCAAAGGTCCGCCACCAGATGAGGCACGTTGCGCAGGTCGGGCGCGACATGGTGCGGGCGGGCCGGCAGGCGGTCCACCGGCTCTCCGGCGCGGTTTACCCACAGCGTGACGAACCCGTAAGCCGCCGCTGCCGCCGCGTCCCAGCCGTTGGAGGAGACGAACAGCACCTCCTCGCGCGCGCAGGAAAAGCGCTCTCCCACAAGGTCATAGACCCGCGCATCGGGTTTGAAGATGCCCACATCCTCGACCGACAGCACCGCGTCGAGCAGATCGCCCACGCCGGCGCTGTCCACCGCGCCCGCCAGCATGTCGGGTGAGCCGTTGGACAGGATCGCGGTCCGAAGCCCCGCGCCCTTCAACGCGCCCAGCATCTCGGGCACCTCAGGGAAAGCGGCAAGCTGCCAGTAGAGGCCCAGAAGCGCCTCGCGCAGGCTGGCGTCATGGTCCTGGCCCGCGCGCTCCAGCGCCCAGTCGAGCCCGTCCTGCGTCACCTGCCAGAAATCGCAATGATGCCCGGTGATCGCGCGCAGCCACGAGTATTGCAACTGCTTCAGCCGCCAGTCCGTGGCCACCTGCGCCCAGACCTCGGCAAAGCCCTCGCGCCCCGGCTGCCCCGCCAGTTCGCGCGCCGCCGCGGAAACGTCGAACACCGTGCCGTAGGCATCGAATACGCAGACCCTGATCGCCATGCCATCCCCCTTCGCTCTTGTCGGGCCGACACTGGCACAGCAATCGGGCGGCGACAATTGCGGGTGCAGGGGTTTCATTACGCGACCGCAACCCTTACCTTGCTGCGCGAGCCACCGCGGTAGTCCTGCGTCACCGACGCTTTTCCGCGAAATTCACGCCTTTCCCAACCAAAGAGATGCATATGACCCAGGCTAAGCCGGGCACCACCGTGTCCATTCATTACACCGGCACCCTTGCAGACGGGACCACCTTCGACAGTTCCGAAGGGCGCGACCCGCTGACCTTCCAGATGGGCGAAGGCCAGATCATCCCCGGTCTGGAAAACGCGCTGTCGGGCATGTCCGAGGGTGACAAGAAGACGGTCACCATCCCCGCCGCCGAAGCCTATGGCCCGCATCGCGAGGACGCGATGCAGCAGGTGCCGCGCGAGGCGGTGCCCGATCACATCCCGCTCGACCTTGGCACGCAGTTGCAGGTGCAGACGCCCGAGGGCCAGACCCTGCCCGTGACCGTGGCCGAGGTGACGGACGAGACCGTGACGCTGGATGCCAACCATCCGCTGGCGGGCAAGGACCTGACCTTTGCCGTGGAACTGGTCAAGGTCGCCTGAGCCACCCCCTGAGCGACAGCTATCGAGCGGCGCCCTTCGCGGGCGCCGTTTTCGTTTCAAACGCCCCGCTTTCGTTGCGCGCGCGCCCGCCGCGTGCTTGGATCGTGCCATCCACATCCGGCAAGGGAGCCTGCCCATGTCCAGCCGCATCGACAAGCTTCGCGACCAGATCAGCGCCGCCAAAAGCGACCTGCTCGACGAGATCGAGGAACGCCGCGCCCGGTTCAGCTACAGCATCTCGGGCCACCGCATCCGCTTCGAAGACGAGATGCGCGCCCGCCACCGCGCCGCGCGCGAGAACCTTCTCAGCTTCCTGTCGCGCACGCGGCTTCTGGTCCTGCTGACCGCGCCCGTGATCTACGCGCTGATCATCCCCTTCGTGCTGCTCGACCTGTTCGTCACCGTGTACCAGGCGATTTGCTTCCCGGTCTATGGCATCCCCAAGGTGCGCCGCGGCGATCACATCGCCATCGACCGGCACCACCTCGCCTATCTGAACGGGCTGCAGAAACTGAACTGCGTGTATTGCGGCTACTGCAACGGGCTGATCGGCTACGTGCGCGAGATCGCCGGCCGGACCGAGGCCTATTGGTGCCCGATCAAGCACGCCCGCCGCATCGCCGACCCGCATGATCACTATCCCGGCTTTGCCGATTTCGGCGATCCCGTCGATTTCCAGGCCCATGTCGAGGCGCAGCGCGCCGCCCTCGCCGCCGCGCTTGACGACTAGCCCTGCCGCCGCCCGGCCGCGAATTTCATCTTGGGATCACCGAGTTTCTCCGGCGGGCCGGCCCAGGCATAGGCCAGCAGGCACGGCTCATGGTCGCCGGTGGTGATCCGGTGCTCGTCCCCCGGACGGTTCAGGATCAGCGAGCCCGGTGAATAGACCGCGGCGTTGTTTTCCGACCATGCGCCAGAGACGGAGATATAGCTTTCCTCGATCTCGGAATGGCTGTGCTGCGGATAGGTGGTGCGCGGCGCGAACAGCACGAAACCCAGGATCAGCCGATCCCACAGGATCGGACCGCGCGGCCCAAGGATTTCGCAATAGGCGTATTTCCGCGCCAGGGCGGGGGGCACCTTTTCGTAGCCATATTCCCAGGTCAGCCGGTCGCGTTGTTCGCGCAACGCCCGCCCGTGTCCAGCGCGCGGGAAAAATGCGCCGTCACCGGCTTGCCGGTCGGCTCGCGCTCGGCAAGCGGCGGGTTGTCCCCGATGATGCGCGACAACTCTTCGCGCACCTTCTTGCGGTGGCTGCGGATGGCGGGGCTGCCCCCGGCGGACCCATGGCGATAGAGTGTTTCGAATTCTCGAAGCAGGTAGATCCAGTTGGGCTGGTCGATCAGACGTTCCGACATGTCCGGATTTCCCACCATTTGGGCCGACCGTGACGCATGTTGCGCCTAGAGGTTTTCCGGCTGCGCCATACCCAGCACGTGATACCCGCCATCGACCGTGATGATCTCGCCGGTCGTGCAGGCGCCATAGTCCGAGGCCAGGTACACGGCGGTGCCGCCCACGGCTTGAAGCGTCGCGTTGGCGCGCAGGGGCGCGTTCGCCTCGGTCGTCTTGAAGGTCTTGCGCGCGCCCCCGATGGCCGCGCCCGCCAGCGTTTTCATCGGCCCCGGCGAGATCGCGTTCACGCGGATCTGCTGCGGCCCGAGATCGTTGGCGAGGTAGCGCACCGAGCTTTCCAGCGCCGCCTTGGCCACGCCCATCACGTTGTAGAACGGTGTCACCCGGTTCGACCCCTGGTAGGTCAGCGTCAGCAGCGTGCCGCCCTCGGGCATCAACTCGGAGGCGCGCTTGGCCACGTCGATGAAGGAATAACAGCTGATGGTCAGCGAGTTGCGGAAGTTCTCGCGCGTCGTGTCGATGAAGCGCCCGGCCAGTTCCGCCTTGTCGGAATAGGCGATGGCATGGACCACGAAATCGAGGCTGCCCCATTCCTCCTTGATGCGGGCGAAACAGGCATCCATCGAGGCGTCGTCGGTCACGTCCACATCGACCATCAGGCTTGCGCCGACGGACGCGGCCAGGGGCTCCACACGTTTGCCGAACGCCTCGCCCTGGTAGGAAAACGCCAGGTCGGCCCCCTCGTCGGCCAGCGCCTTGGCGATGCCCCACGCGATCGAGCGGTCATTCGCGACCCCCATGACGAGGCCGCGCTTGCCCTTCATCAAATCCGTCATCCTGAAATCACCCGTCAAAACGCGAGAGCAGCATCGATCCGTTGGTGCCCCCGAAGCCAAAGGAATTGGTCATAACAGTATCCAGCCCCGCGCCTTCGACCAGCGTGGTGGCGATCTCGGCGGCGTCCAGATCGGGGTCGAGCGTTTCGACATTGATCGAGGGCGCGATGAAATCATGCTCCAGCATCAGAAGGCAGAACACCGCCTCGAGCGCGCCGGCAGCCCCTTGGGCGTGGCCCGTCATCGACTTGGTCGAGGAAATCGGCGGCGTGCTGCCCTGGCCGAAGACGCGGCGCACGGCCTCGACCTCGCCCACGTCGCCCACCTTGGTGGAGGTGCCGTGCGCGTTGATGTAATCGACCTTGCGCCCCTCGGGCAGCGTTTGCAGGGCCAGCCGCATGGCGCGCTCGCCGCCCTCGCCCGAGGGGGCAACCATGTCATGCCCGTCCGAGGTGGCGGCAAATCCCGTCACCTCGGCATAGATCTTGGCGCCGCGTGCCTTGGCCCGCTCCAGCTCCTCCAGCACGAGGATGGCACCACCGCCGCCGATCACGAACCCGTCGCGATCCGCGTCAAAGGCGCGGCTGGCGCGCTGCGGCGTGTCGTTGAATTTCGACGACATCGCCCCCATCGCGTCGAACAGGCACGACAGCGTCCAGTCGAGCTCTTCCGCACCGCCGGCGAACATCACGTCCTGCTTGCCCATCATGATCTGCTCGGCCGCGTTGCCGATGCAATGCAGGGATGTCGAGCAGGCCGAGGTGATCGAGTAGTTGATCCCCTTGATCTGGTAGGCGGTGGCGAGGTTGGCGGAAATCGTGCTGCTCATGCATTTCGGCACGGCAAAGGGGCCGATCCGCTTGGTCCCGCCTGATTTCAGCACCGTCTGGTGCGCGGCGAACATGGCGCTGGTCGACGGCCCGCCCGAACCCGCGATCAGCCCGGTGCGCGGGTTGACGATGTCGCCCTCCTCCAGCCCCGCATCGGCGATGGCCTGGCCCATGGCGATATGGGCATAGGCCGCGCCCGGCCCCATGAAGCGCAGCGCGCGCTTGTCGATATGCTCGGACGGGTCGATCTTGAGCGTACCGGCGACCTGGCTGCGAAAGCCGTGCTCGGCCATCTCTGCACTGGCCTCGATCCCCGAGCGGCCCGCCTTCAGGCTGTCGACAACCTCGGCTGCGGTGTTTCCGATGGGCGAGACGATCCCAAGCCCTGTGACGACGACGCGGCGCATGTTTGCTGCTCCTCCGTTTGCTTTCGGCTGTGTAGGACAGGCGGGCGTTCAGGGGCAAGCCGTTACCTTGACCCAGGGGACCGATGCGCGCCCCGTCACCCCTTGCCGAAATAAAGGTTGCTGTCCCGCCCAAGGATCCGGCGCGCGGCAAAGGAGATCACGGCGAGGCTGATGATCAGCCACAGCGCGCCCCACATCACCGTGGTGCCCCCGACCTCTTCGGCCAGCATCCGCGCGTCCGAGCGCAGCGCGGATCGGCGCAGCGTGTCGTCGAAAATGTCATAAGGCACGTAAAGCAGAGAGCTGAGCCCGATCACCCGAAGCGCAAGGTCGCAGCCCTGCCGCGGCAGGTAGCGCGCCCCGGCCAGCAGCGCCGCCCCGGTGCCAAGACAGATCAGCGCGGCGGGGAGGTCGCGGACATAAAGGACAAGGACGACCAGCATCAGCGCCCCCAGCCCGCCGAGAACGGCCCGGTCCGCCGTGGATCGCAGCGCCGCCCACAAAAGGCCGACCCCGATCAGGAGCGAGCCGAGATACCCCGCCGTCAGGATGGCAAAGCGCGACCCGCCCCGCGTCCATGCCTCGCCGCCTTGCTGGAAACTGACCGAGATCGTCTCGATCGAGCCGCCGGTCAGGATCGCCGCCAGCCCGTGCGACAGTTCGTGAAAGAACACGACCAGCAGTTTCAGCGGCAGGATGACGGGCGTGGACCACAGCATGAAGACCACCGCGAGGATGGCCAGAAGCTGCCAGTGATGGTGCAAGACCCGCATGCGCGCCGACCCGTTGTCCACGGCGCAGGGTGCCACGACCCCGCGCCTGCGGGAAAGCCCGATCTCGCGTCAGGCGGCGGCGCCGTCAGCTTTCGCTGAGCGCCACTTTCATGTCCTTGACCTGGTAGATCACCTCGCCATCGGCCTCGACCCGGCCATCGGCCACGCCCATGGTCAGGCGGCGGGTCTGCACGGCCTTGGTGAAATCGACATAGTAAGTCAGCATCTTGCGGTCGGGGCGCACCATGCCGGTCAACTTCACTTCGCCGACGCCAAGCGCATAGCCCCGCCCCTGCCAGCCGCGCCAGCCGAGGTTGAAGCCGGTCAACTGCCACAGCCCGTCAAGGCCAAGGCAGCCCGGCATGATCGGGTTGCCGGGAAAGTGGCACGAAAAGAACCAAAGCTCCGGCGTGATGTCGAACTCGGCCACCACGTGCCCCTTGCCATGGGCGCCCCCGTCTTCCGAGATGTCGGTGATCCGGTCCATCATCAGCATGGGCGGTTCGGGCAGTTGGGCGTTGCCGGGGCCGAACAGCTCCCCGCGCGCGCATGCCAGAAGGTCGTCCTTGTCGAAACTCGTGGGGTAGTTGGCCATGGCCTCCGCCTGTGCTGTGATCCTGCCCGGTCGATCGCGGGCGTCAAAGTTTGCCCCGTCTATCATCGCCGCCGAAGAGGTGGCAAGGCCATGCCCCCTGCGGCAGATTCGGTTTTGCGATTGAAACCTTGCGTCAACAGGCCTTATATATATGGATCGGAACGAATTTGCAGGAAAGTGACCGCCGGATGACGCCCGCGATGACCCCCGAAGCGCTTGAGCGCGGACGCACCTGGCTGGTGGATGGCGAGTTGCGCCCGACCCGCCAGCGCCTGACGCTGGCCGCGTTGCTGATCGGGGACGGGCAGGATCGCCACGTCACCGCCGAAAGCCTGCACGACGCCGCGATTGCCTCGGGCGACCGGGTCTCGCTGGCCACGGTCTACAACACGCTGCGCGCCTTCTGCGATGCGGGCCTGATGCAGGAAGTGACCGTGGACGGCACCCGCAGCTATTTCGACACCCGCATGGACGAGCATCCGCATTTCTTCATGGAAGACGCGGGCCACCTGACCGATGCGCCCAAGGCAGGCATCGAGATCAAGACCCTGCCCGAGGTGCCCGAGGGGTACGAAGTGTCCAAGGTCGACGTCGTCATCCGCCTGCGCAAGAAGGCCTGACCCCGGCCACCGGCCGGGGCAGAAAATCTCGAGATTTTCTGACAGGAAAAGCCGGCTTTTCCTGCACAGCACCCGTGGCGACGCTTTTGCCCTAGCCAAGCGCGGCGCAAGCGGCTAACGCCCTGCCAACCCTGACATGACCAAAGGCCCCCCTTCATGGACCTGCGCAATATTGCGATCATCGCCCACGTCGACCACGGCAAGACCACGCTGGTGGACAACCTCCTGAAACAATCCGGCGCCTTCCGCGAGAACCAGGCCGTGGCCGAACGCGCGATGGACAGCAACGACCTCGAACGCGAACGCGGGATCACCATCCTGGCCAAGGCCACCTCGGTGGAATGGCACGGCACGCGCATCAACATCGTCGACACCCCCGGCCACGCCGATTTCGGCGGCGAGGTCGAGCGCATCCTGTCCATGGTCGATGGCGTTGTCCTGCTGGTCGATGCCGCCGAGGGCCCGATGCCCCAGACCAAGTTCGTCACCGCCAAGGCGCTGGCGCTTGGCCTGCGCCCCATCGTGGTCCTGAACAAGGTGGACAAGCCCGACGCCGAACCCGACCGCGCGCTGGACGAGGTGTTCGACCTCTTCGCCGCGCTCGACGCGAACGAGGATCAGCTCGACTTCCCGCATCTCTACGCCTCGGGCCGCGCCGGCTGGTGCGACGCCGATCTCGACGGCCCGCGCAAGGACCTGCACGCGCTTTTCAACCTGATCGTCAACCACGTCGCCCCGCCCAAGCAGCTCAAGCACGTGGACGAGGATTTCCGCATGCTGGCCACCACGCTCGGCTCGGACCCGTTTGTCGGCCGCCTGCTGACCGGTCGCGTTGAATCGGGCCGCCTGAAGGCCGGCGCGACGGTCCACGCCCTCAGCCGCCATGGCGAACAGATCGAACGCTTCCGCGTCTCCAAGATCCAGGCCTTCCGCGGCCTCTCGCTGCAGGAAATCGACGAGGCGCAGGCGGGCGATATCGTCACACTCTCGGGCATGGCCAAGGCGACCGTGTCCGACACCATCTGCGCGCTGGCCGTCGAAGACCCGATCCCGGCCCAGCCCATCGACCCGCCGACCATCTCGGTCACCTTCGGCATCAATGACAGCCCGCTGGCGGGCCGCGACGGCAAGAAGGTGCAATCGCGCGTCATCCGCGAGCGCCTGATGAAAGAGGCGGAATCGAACGTCGCCATCAAGGTCACCGACACGCCCGGCGGCGAGGCCTTCGAGGTCGCGGGCCGCGGCGAATTGCAGATGGGCGTTCTGATCGAGAACATGCGCCGCGAAGGGTTCGAACTGTCGATCTCCCGCCCGCAGGTCATCCTGCGCGAGGAGAACGGCGTCACGGTCGAGCCCATCGAAGAGGTCACGATCGACGTCGATGACGACTACACCGGCGCGGTGATCGAGAAACTGACCGGCCCCCGCAAGGGCGAACTGATCGAGATGAAACCGGCCGGCGCGGGCAAGACCCGCATCGTGGCGCTGGTCCCCTCGCGCGGTCTCATCGGCTATCACGGCGAGTTTCTGACCGACACGCGCGGCTCGGGCGTGCTGAACCGCGTGTTCCATTCCTGGGCGCCGCACAAGGGCGCGATCCCGGGCCGTCGCGCGGGCGTTCTGATCTCGATGGAAAACGGCACCTCGGTGGCCTACGCGCTCTTCAACCTCGAAGATCGCGGGCGCTTCTTCATCGGCGCTCAGGAGGATGTCTACCAGGGCATGATCCTGGGCGAGCATAGCCGCGAGAACGACCTCGAGGTGAACCCGCTCAAGGGCAAGAAGCTGACCAACGTGCGCGCGTCGGGCAAGGATGATGCCGTCACCCTCACCACGCCGGTCCGCATGTCGCTGGAAGAAGCCATCGCCTATATCGACGATGACGAGTTGGTCGAGGTCACCCCCAACGCCATCCGCCTGCGCAAGCGCCACCTCGACCCGCACGAGCGCAAGCGGCAGGCCCGCGCGACGGTCTGATCCGCGACGATTTCGCCAAGGGCCGCTTGACCCAATCCAAGCGGCCCCGCGCTCTGCGTGCATGAGGAAACGCGGCACTCCGGACAGGCAGACGCGGGCCGCGATGGCGGCATGCGCGTTTTTCCTGGCCACGCCGGCGTAGCCGCAGCCCCTCACCTGCCCGGACAGCAATGTGCTGGTCGAAGGCGCGGGGGAGGATACCGGGCGGATCTGCGCCATCGTCGCGGCCACGCAACGGCAGTTCGACCGATGCGGTAGCCTCACGATCCCCGAGGACATCGAGATCGCGATCAACCCCGATCTGGGCCTCAACTGCGTCGGCCTTTGCCATTGTGGCAAGCACCGGACCGAGCTTCTGCCGCCCGACACTTACAATGACGACACGACCATGTCGGCCACGGGCGAGCTTTCCACGATCACCCCGGGCGCCGGGCCTCTTTGCGCGCAAAGCCTGGCTGCATTTCCGCGACCGCCCCGATCCCTGCGGCTTCCCGGGCCTGGTCGCGCGCGGCGAGGTGTTGCTCGCCTACGCGCATTTCTGAGCCCGGAAACGCGAAAAAGCCGCGGGCATCCCCGCGGCTTCTTGTTCTAAATCCGACACTTGCGCGGCGAAACTCACTCACCGCGTCAACCCTCTTTCGCCCCTCCGGCAAAGAGATGATCCATGCTCAGCGACGGCTGATCGCAGCCCGCCTCGCCCACGATCTTGGCTGGAACGCCCGCCACCGTGGTGCAGGGCGGCACCTCGTTGAGCACCACCGACCCGGCGGCCACGCGGCTGCAATGACCCACGTGGATATTGCCCAGAACCTTCGCGCCCGCCCCGATCAGAACGCCATCGCCGATCTTGGGGTGGCGGTCTTCCTCTTCCTTGCCGGTCCCGCCCAGCGTCACGGAATGCAGCATCGAGACATTGTCGCCCACCACGGCCGTTTCACCGATGACGATGGAATGGGCGTGGTCGATCATGATGCCCTTGCCGACCCGCGCGGCCGGGTGGATGTCGACCGAAAAGATCTCGGACATGCGCATCTGGATGAAATAAGCCATGTCCTCGCGCCCCTGCCGCCATAGCCAATTGGCCACGCGGTAGGCCTGCACGGCCTGGAACCCTTTGAAGAACAACAAGGGCTGGATGTAACGGTGGCAGGCCGGGTCGCGCTCGTAGACGGCGGTGATATCGGCCCGCGCCGCCTGCCCAAGGCTGGGGTCGGCCGCGTAGGCGTCGTCCGCGATCTCGCGCAACAGCTGCTCCGACATGTCGCCCGAGGCCAGCTTCTGCGCGAGGCGATAGGCCAGGGCGTCCTCGAGGCTCGCGTGATGCAGGATACAGGCATGCACCAACCCGCCCAGAAGCGGCTCGGACGCGATCGCGGCCTCGGCTTCGTCGGTGATCCGGCGCCAGACCGGGTCGAGTTCCATCGGGTGGCTGCGTGTGCGGGCCATGGTGCCCTCCTGTCCTTTGTCGCGCTCCCCTCCATATAGAGCATGCCCGCCCAAGGCCCAAGGCCGAAAGCCCCGCGTCACGGGCATCCCCCCGGCGTGACCCGCCATATCGGCGCGCCCGCCCCATCTTTATCCTTCAAATATGCACCGTGCGGCACGCACGAAAGCGCGGCAAGGGGCTCGATGCCCCTTGCGGTGCTTCCCCCGGGCGACGCGTGACACGCGGCGCACCCCCTCAAACCGGGTCGGGCAGCGACAGCTCTGCGAAATGGGCCACCAGCCGCAGGGTCCCGCCCGTGAAATCGCCGCCCGTGGCGGTGATCTCCAGTGTCGTGGGCGCCCAATAGACCTGCGGCGCGCCGGGTCCGTTGACCCAGGAGTTCTGCGCCAATCCCAGCCCCGAGCCATAGCGCGCCGGGTCGCCTGCCACGCCCAGGGTCCAACTCGTCGCCGTCCCGGTGATCTCGGCCACGACCCGGCCGGTGACGCCGAAGGCAATGGCGCGGGCCGGGAAGGCGATGGGCGTCGTGACGGACGCCCCGGGCGTCACCGCCACCTCCATCTCCACCGCCCGCATTGCCAGCGCCGCCCCCCCGGGCGAGAGCGTCAGCGCCCCCATCCGCCAGGCCGCGCCGTCGAACATCGCGGGTTCGCCCGCATCCAGCACCATCGCGCGCCAGCCCCGCCGGGCCGGTGCAAAGACCCAGCCGCCGCCCAGCGCGATGGCCACCGTCCCCGCCTGCCCGGCCCAGTCGTTCACCGCACCAACCGGCACGCCGTAGCATGTGCCCTCAGGGGCCGACGCGGGCGGCGTCACCTCGCTGACCGAGGCCAGCACCAGCTGCGTCAGCCCGTCCAGACGGCCCAGCGCCTCGTTCACGGTCACATGTTTCTGCGCCTGCGCGGGCGCCAGCATCGGAAGGCTCAGGTTGGGCGTGTCAGTCATTGATCTCGATCCTTGCAAACGGGCCCGGTCCGAACCGGTCGGAGACCTGGGCAACCTCGATGGAATAGGCGGGCGCGGTGCCATCGGCCCCGCGCATCGCGTCGGTATAGGTGAAAACGGGGCTGCCCAGCGTCGCCTCACGGCGCAGCCCCCCGGCATCCACGATCCGCACCAGGTACATCTCGCTCGCTTCGCCCAGCGGCACGTCCAGCCCCTCCCAGCTGTCGGCGTCGATGCGCGAGCGGCGGATCCACGTGACCTCGCGGCCCGCCCCAACCCGCCGACTGCGCAGATGCGCGGGGCTGTAGGGCCTGAGGCCCACGCCCTCGAAGGCCAGCACCTTCTCGGTGTAGCTGGCATCGTCGAGCGCGCGGCGCGCCGGCCCCACGCGCCAGTAGCGCGCCAGCCCACGGGCCGAGGCGGGCAGATCGACCTGCCCCACCGCCCCGTCGAGCAGGACGAAAAGGCTCCCCTCCGGCCAGATCGGGGGCATGTCGGCATCGGTGCCCTGCTGACCGCGCAGGCGCAGCCCGATCTCCCACACCTCGGGGCCGACCAGCGTCGCGTCGCGGAACTGGATCACCTCCCAGCCTGCGCCATCGCTCGCCCCGATCGCGGCGAGGTTCGCGCCGTTGAGCACCGCCTCCGCCTCGGCGGAGGAGAGCGCGCCGGTGGCGATCCGCACGCGCACCGCGCCCGAGCGGTCCCAGATGCCGGGTTTCGCCGCGAAAAGCGGGGTCTCCAGCGTGCCCGCAACTGCCCCCTGTTCGACCAGCTTGTTCAACTCGAACCCGTCCGGGCCGGGCGCGGAATAGACCGCCGCCGAGCCGGGCCAGGGATCGGCCGCGACCGCGATATGGGGCGCGTGCGCGACCTCGTCGCCGGTCAAGAGCGGCAGGTCGAGGAAGATGGAGGAAACCGGCAGCGGCGGCACGAATAGCGATTGGCTGATCGCCTCTTCGACCTCGTCGGAGGGGTCGGTCGTCGTCGGCTCCACCCGCACGGCCTCGATCTGCCGCAGCGCCCCCGCCTCGACCCGGTCGATGCGCCATGTGCTGCCGTCCTCCAGCGCCACCATGTCGCCCGCGCCGAGCGACCGGCGCGAGGGCGGCAGCGCCAGTTTCACCACGTCGCGCGCCACCCGCGCCTCGGCCAGCCAGCGTTCGGCGATGGCCTGCCCCTCGGGGCCGGTCAGCGCCATGGGCAGGTTGGAGTCGTTGACCACGTCCGCCCCGTCGCCGGGATGCACGGCCTCGGAGACGCGTGCCTCGTAAGCTGCCTCGGCCTCGGTATAGCCGATGCGCAGGCGGCCCACGGTCTCGGCCTCGGGGGCGCGGATGCGGGTCAGCCCGCTTTTTCCGTCCTCGTCGATGGCGGTGCTCTCCCCCTCGATCACCGCGGCGGGGCGCGATGGCAGGGGCAGGAAGACCAGCTTGCCCTCCCGCTCCACCGCGTGGAAGCCATGGGCCAGCATCAGCGATTGCAGCCGCGCGCGGGCCGGTTCGGTTTCCCCCGACAGGTGCCCGCGGACAAGGCCATGCAGGCGCGAGACGTCATAGTCCTCGGCCCCCAGCCCGGCGCTTTCGCAGATCTCGGCCACCACCAGGTCCAGCGGCGCGGCATCGAGCCGCCCGGTCAGCCAATGACCCCGGCGCCAGTTCCCGCCATCCGACCAGCGCGCGCGGTCGTTCGGGAAGGCCGGCCAGGGTCGCGCGTCCCAGGCCCAGGCATGGGCATGGTCCATCTCCAGCATCGGGCCGCCATAGATCTCGGAGACCGGGTTGGTCGCCGGATCGTCCCAGTAGGACAGGACCGCACGCAGGTATTGCGCCTGCATCAGGTCGTCTCGCCGCCCGTTGGAGTGGCGCGGCATCGCGCTTTCGGCGCTTTTGGCGTCGAGAAAGGCGTTGGGCTGGTTCGCACCCTTGTCGATGGCCGCGCAGCCGAACTCGGTGAAACGGATCGGTTTGGAGCGCGGCACCCAGGGGGTCGAGGCCGCATCGCTGATCAGCGCAACATCCGCGATCAACAACGTTTCGGCATCGGTTCCGGGCGCGCGCATGTCGACCGGGTAGAGGTTGACTGTGTCGCGATCCGGCCGAAAGGCAAACCGAACCTCCCGCCACGTGCCGTCGGCGGTAAAGAGCTGCCGGTGATGGGCGCCGTCGTAATAGTTGAGGCTCGCGGTTTCCGGCGCCCCCGAGGCCGACCTGACCAGCAGGCGGAAGGTATAGAGCGCCCCGGGAACGACATCGATATTGGCGTAGCAGTAGGACGCGCCGGTCAAGTCGAAGACGCGCGAGGCAAAGCGCCCGGCATCGTTGACGGCGGCGCGATCCTCGATGCTCATGGCGGTTGCGCGAAAGGTGTCCGACAGGGCGTCGCCCGCGTCGAGGATGTCGCCCTCGACACCGCGACGGCGGTCGTAGTGGCGCTGCTCCCACCAATCGCGCAATGCCTTGACCCGGAACACCCAATCCTTGCCGAAAAGCCCATCGGTGATTGGCACCCGGCGCTGCGCGGCGCGGGCCTCGGCGCTCGGGTAGTACCAGTCGCCGCCCTCGCCGCCCTCGATATTGGCGCGCAGGTAGGCAAGGTCGTGGATCGTATCCCACTGGGCCGCATCGGCATGGTCGTGCCCGTCGCGCCAATCGGCCACGGGCATGTAATTGTCGATCCCGATGAAATCGATGTTCTCGTCCGCCCAGAGCGGGTCGAGATGGAAATACACGTCGCCCGAACCGTCCTGCGGGTGATAGCCGAAATATTCCGACCAATCGGCGGCATAGGTGAGCTTGACCTCGGGCAGGAGCGTGCGCACCTCTGCCGCAAGGTCGCGGAGCCGGTCCACAGCCGGAAAGCCCAGGGCATCGCGCATCTGGGTCAGGCTGCGCATCTCGGACCCGATGCAGAAGGCCTCGACGCCCCCCGCCGCCGCACAGAGCGCGGCGCAGTGCAAGATGAAGCGCGTATAGGACCATTCGTCGGGGCCGTGATAAGCGACCCTACCCTCGGTCACCGTGAAATCGGCAGCCGTGACCGTGCCGAAGAAGAACGCGGTGGCGACGGCGTTGGCGGCGGTGCCATCGGGGCTGCCCGGCTGGCCGGGGGCAAGATCGCCGGTGATGCGCCCGCGCCACGGCAGATGCGCCTGCTCGGCCCCGCCCCAGGGGTCGGACATGCCGTTGCCTTCGAGGATTTCCATCAGCAGGAAGGGGTAGAACATCACCTCCTGCCCGCCGTCGCGAATGGCGATGATGGCCTCGATCACGCTTTCATCGGCGGGCGTGCCGCCGTAGATCGGCCGCCCCTCGGCGTCGCGGGCGATCTCTTCGGCCTGCTTGCGCTCCAGCGCACCGACCGTCCAGGGGTGTTTCTTCGCCTTGCGGTCGCGGTCCTCGACCTTGGGTTTCACCCTGCAGGCCCCCGCGCGCAGGTCGTCGCCGAACCACGAATAGATCAGCGAGACCGATGTGAGGTTGGGCAGCGTATCGCGCAGCGTGGCCAGCGATTGCGAGAAATCCGACAAGCCGCCCTCGGCCGAGACATTGGCCGCCCCGCCCGACCCGAGCGCGCCGTCATAGGCGACGCGGCTGGTGGAGAGCGCGTATTCCCCCGTGCCCGGCATCATCGCCACGGCCCGGACCATCTCGGCAGCTTGCGGGGTATGGGGGGCCTCGACCCGCGGGTTGCGCACCACCTCGAAGGCGAATTGCGGCACGCGGTTGCCATAGGGCGAGAGGTCCAGATCCTCGAACACGACATAGGCGATGCCGCGATAGGCCGGCACCTCGCCCGCGCCTTCGACCGCCTCGATCAGCGGGTCGGGCAGTTGGTCCTCGCCGCCCTTGTGCAGGCGCATGGTGACGGTCTCGCGGTCGATCTCGACCCCGTCGGCCCAGATCCGGCCCACGCGTGCGATCTCGCCCTCGCAGAGCGCGACGGCAAGGCTGACGGAATAGGAATAGCGGACGGTCTTGGGCTGCGGGGCCGCGCCCTTGCTGCCGCCCGATTTCTTGCGGTGCTCGACGAATTGCGTGGCCCAGATCACCTGACCGCCCAGGCGCATCCGCCCGAAAAGCCGCGCGACGGGCGCGCCCTCGCCCGCGCCGGTGATGCGAAAGCGCTCGACGCGGCCCTGTTCGATCGCCTCGGAGCCCGCGCCCATCAGGCGCTGGTCGATCACGCGGCCGATCGTGGCGCCAACGGCGCGGCCCAGAACCGCGCCCGTCAGGCCGAAGACCGAGGCCTGCGTCATGCCGCCAAGGGCCGCGCCCGCCGCCGAGAGGAGGAGTGTCGCCATGTCTCAGATCCTTTCAGGAAAGGCGAAGCGCGCCACGACGCGCCGCGCCCAGGGGCCGGTCAGGCGCGTCTCGACGACGCCATGGCCCGACCAGGCGTGGATGAAGCTGGCCCGGCCCGGTGCGGCCTCGGCCTGCACGCCCATGTGTTTCGCGACGCAGCCCGTCCGCATCCGGAACAGGAGCACGTCGCCGGGTGCGGCCTCGGCCGCGGGTTTCTCGGTCATGTGCCGCCGCGCGGCCTGCCAGAGGCGTTCCTCGCGGCCCGCCTCGGACCAGTCTTGCGTGTAACCGGGCACCGGTTCGGGCAGCGCGCCGAATCGGTCGCGCCAAAGCCCGAGGATCAGGCCCAGGCAATCCGTCCCCGCCCCCCGGCACGAGGCCTGGTGCAGGTAGGGCGTGCCCAGCCAGCCGCGCGCGGCGGTGACGATCTCGGGCGCGCTCATCTGCGAGAGCCGCCGAAACTGTCGGAGCGCCGCGAGGGATGCGCGGCCATCCAATCCTCGCCGGGAATGTCGGGAAAGCCGCGGAAATTCAGCAAGTTCGCGAATTTCAGCTTGCAGGTCTCCATCCGCTTGTCGCAACCGGCGGTCAGGCGCAGGGGCGTGCCCGGCGTCACCTCGGCGCGCAGACTGTCCCAGAGTTCCACCCGGCGGTTCCCGTCTTCGTCCAGCCGATCCCGCTTGATCGCCCCGCTGAGGCCCGCGCCGGGGCCGTCCTGCACCCGCAGAAGGCCCCGTTCGAACCAGCGCGGCTCGAAGGGCAGCGCGCCGTCGAAAGTGAAGACGCGCGCGTTCTCGACGGCGATGGGCGCGGCCTCGGTCCCGTAGCCGGGGGTGGACAGGTCGAAGCGGCAGGCCGCGTCGCCCAGAACGGCGGAACAGGCGCGCTGGTAGACGCGCCCCTGCGGCCGGTTCAGCGCTTCGGACAGGCCCCGCAACTCGGCGGTGAAGGCGCCCTCGCCCCGGCTGATCTCGCCCAGCGTGCCACGAAATGTCAGCGCGCGGTTCTCGGGCGCGGCCCATTGCACCAGCCACGCCTCGATCCGCGCGCCGTCGAAGCGGCCCGCCTTGATATCCTCCTCGGTGACGGCGGCATCCGAGAGCGCGCCGACGCCCTCGGTATTGTCAACCGCAAGGCCCGTGGTCTGGCTCAGCGCCGCCGCCGACAGGCCCGTGCCCGCGCGAAAGGTGACCCCGTCGAAGCTCAGGTCGCGGTCATGGTCGGTGAAGCCGTAGCTGACGCCGTCGGCGCGGGTCAGCTTCCAGCAGCGCGCGACGCCGGTCGTGCCGGTCGCCAGATGCGCGTCGAGCCCCTCGACCCCGCTCATAGCCGGATCTCCACCACGGGCACGCTCAAGGCCTCGCCCGCCTGGAAGGAGGCGACGCTGGCCTGGATCGTGTCGGTGTCGAAGCGCACGGGCACGTCGAATTCGAACCCCGCCGTCACCTCTTCGCCCGCCTCGGGGGCGTCGGCGAAGGTGAGGGTCCCCGCCGCGTGATCGACGGTGTAATGGACGCCCTGCACCAGTTCCTCGGCCGAGACGCCCGCCAGAACGGTGCCTTGCACCGGCTTGGCGATGGGGCGGTCATAATGGATGTCGCCCGAGGCATAGCGTTTCGACAGGCGGAAGGTGGTGCTGACCCCGTCGCCCGTGCCGATCCGCTGGTCGCGGAAGCCCGGCGTTTCCGAGGGCAGGCAGGATTTGAAATCCGACCAATCCTTCCACCGGAACCCGTAAAGCTGCCCGCGCCGCGCCTCGAAAAACGCGATCAGCCGCGCGATATCGTCGAGCGAGCGCATCGCCACGCCCGCGTCATAGCGGCGGCGCGACTGCGCCCAGGGGGTGTTGCGTTCCTCGAACCCGTTGGTCAGCGTCACCACCTCGGTGCGCCGCTCGGGCCCGCCGACCGAGCCGAAGCTCAGGTTGGCGGGAAAGCGAACCTCGTGAAATCCCATGTTTCCTGGCCTTTCTCAGCGGTTGCGCTGGCCACGCGCCAGCGCGCGGCCCATCTCGGCGGCGATCTGGCTCTGGCTCCGGCGGAAGCCCTGCACATCGGGCGTGGTGATGTTCATGGTGACGGAAACGGCCCTGCCGCCACCCGCCGCCTGCACGCCCAGCCGCCCGTCCGGGCCGCGCGTCAGCGGCATGATCGCCTCGGGTCCGGCCTCACCCATCAGGCCGAGGCCGCCGCGCATGGCGAAGGGCGTCGGCCCGCTGACCACGCCGCCGCGCGCAAAGGGCGTCACGCGCCCGCCGGAAAAGGCGCCGCCTTTCTCGAAGGGCAGGATCGAGGACATCAACCCGTTGATCCCGCTGGAAATCACCCCGCCGATCGCGGTCTGAACCGGGCGCATCGCGGCGTTGTAGGCGGCGTCGATCATGCTGGTCGCGACGGTGCGCAGCGCGTCCGACAGGCGCATCCCGTCGAACACCAGCCCATCGAAGGCGCGCCGCAGCCCGCCGCCGATGGCGCGGCTCATGGTCTGCACCTCGCGGTTGGTATAGAGCATCGCGCCCTGCATCCCCTCCAGTTCCGCCTGGAAGGCCGCGGCGATGGAGGTCGCGCCGGACAGCGTCGTCTCCAACTCCGCGATCTGCGCCTCGAACCCGTCGAGGTCGTCACTCATGTCGGCCATCGGCCCTCTCCTTTTCGGTTGGCTGGTCGGGGAAGCGCGCGAGCAGCGCGTCCAGCGTGTCGCGGCGCATCGGCGCGGCGCCGGTCCCCTCGCCCAGCATCAGAAGCAGTTCCGCGGGGGTCAGCGCCCAGAACTCGGCCGGGCGCAGGCCAAGGCCCTGGATGCCCGCCCGCATCAGGGCGGGCCAGTCGAAGCCGGCCCGCGCCCTCATTCCGCCCCCCGGAAGGCCAGCGCCAGAAGGCGCGCGGCGACCCGCGCAGCCTCGATCACACCGCCTTCGATCTCGGCATGGGCGAGGTCGCGCAGATCGCCCTGCCAGCCGCCGCCGCGCAGCCCCGCGCAGATCAGCGCAAGGACATCCGCCGCGCGCGGCCCCTCGCCCTCGAAGCGTTCGACCAGCGCCGGCAAGCTGCCCGCGCCAAGGCGGTCCTCCAACTCGGCCAGCGCGCCGAGGGTCAGGCGCGCAACATGGCGCTGGCCGTCGATGACCAGCGCGACCTCACCGGCATGGGGGTTGGCCATGGTCCCGCCCCTCAGATCGCGGTGAAGGTCAGCGCGCCGGCCGAGGCCATGGCCATCTCGTAGCTGGCCTCGCCGTCATGCGACCCGGCATATTCGATCGAGGTGATCTGGAACGGCCCCTCGATGATGCCGAAATCGGGGATGACGACCTGAAAATCCGGCAACTCGCCCGACCAGAAGATCGCCCGTGCGCGTTCGTCCGTCGTCGCGTCACGAAACACGCCCGAGCCCGAGATCGCCGCCGTGCGGACGCCCGCGCCGGACAGCAGCTCGCGCCAGCCGCCGGTGGATTCCAGGCTGGTCACATCGACCGTTTCGGCGTTGAAGCTGAGCCGCGTCGCGCGCAGCCCGGCGATGGTTTCGAACTGGCCCGAGCCGTCCATATCGACCTTGACCAGCAGATCCTTGCCGCTTTGAGCAGTCATATCTTTCTCCAATTTTGAAAATGCGTTGCAATGCGTTCTTCAAGCATCACGCGAGGTCTATTCTGGCGCGAAACCAGATCTCGATCTCGCGCCGTTCGCCCGAGTGGCGGGCCCGCGCCCGCAGGAAATCGAGGCTGACGAGATGCCCGCGCGAAAGGCTCAACGCGGCCCCGTCCAGCGCGTCGGAAATCGCGACGGCAAGCGTCTTGGCGGTGGCGAAGCCCGCGCCGTCGGTGATGACCGAAACGGGCAGATCGTGGACCGCCCCGGCCCCGGTCTTGTCGGCCCGCGCCCGCGCGCGTTCGGGCCCGAGGCTCACGTAGAGCGAGGGCACGGGACCGGGCGGCAGCGCGTCGTGGATCGCGCCATTCGACAGCGCGACGACGGTCGGATCGCCCGAAAGCGCGGTGAAGATGGCCGTTTGCAGGGCCTCGCTGGCGGCATAGCTCATGCGCCCGTCTCCTCCTTGGCGAAACACAAAAGGTAGCGGCCCGTGGCGTCGGCCTCGGTCACCGCCTCGATGCGGAAGATCCGCGCGCCCTCGCGAAAGCGCATCTCGGCCGTGGGCCGCGACGGCGCGCCGGGCGGGGCCGCGCGAATGGTGATCTTCAGCGCCAGTTCCGAGGCCGCGTCGGCCTCGCGCCCGGCGCCGCGGGGCACGACCTCGGCCCAGAGCTTGCCAAGCGCCGCCCAGCTTTCGGTGAAACCGCCCGCGCCGTCGGGCACCCGGTTGGGCGCCTCCAGCGTCAGGCGGCGCGACAGGTCCGGCGCGCTCATGCCCCCGCCCCCCGCAGCCGGACCGAGCGATGCGGCTCGATCAGGACGGAGACGGCAAAGGGGATGCCCGCGTCGGTGTTGATGTTCTGGCCGTAGAACTCGCCCGCCAGCAGGATCAGCGCCTGCATCAGGTCGGCGGGCATCAGCGGCCAGTCATCGGCGTAACCGGCCATGAACTCGATCTCGGCCGACCCACCCAGCGAGATGGTGGGCAGGCGCGCGGCCGTGGCGGTCAGTTGCGGGCGGTGCGCGTCCTCGACAAGGTGATAGGCGGCGGGGTCGACCACCGTCTCGGACCCGTTGCGCCCGACCAGCCGCACCTCCTCGATCGAGGAGACGGGCGCGATCGGCAGCCGGTGCAGCCCGTCCTCGGACCAATGCGTCACGGTCAGGAGAAAGCGGCGGGAAAACAGCGCCTTGCCGGTGCGCGCCTCGATGGCCGAGGCCGCCGCGCGCAGGCAGCTTTCCAGCCGCGCATCCTGGTCCGCGTCATCGGTGAAGCCGCGTGAAAGGCGCAGGTGATCTGCCAGGGCGGCAATGGGAAGGATGCCACTTTGCACCGTGGTCAGTTCGACCATCATCATGGGAATCATCTCCGGGATATCCTGCTCGGGGCCATAGGGCGCCGGGAATTGTTGTTGTTATGCGGGGACTTGGCCTCGCGATGCGGGGATCGTCTTGGGGTGACGGCGACGGCGTGCGCTGCTCATGCGGGGAGACGCGCAGCTGGATCGCCCCCCGTCGCCGCCGTCCCCGCCCCGGCCGGAAATGGCACGGGGCGGGGAACCTTGGCGCGCGCCCGAGGGGTTACGACGCGCCGAACTTCATCAGCTTGATCGCGGCAAAGTCGGTCACGTCGCCGCCGACGCGCTTTGTGGCGTAGAACAGGACATGCGGCTTGGCCGAGAACGGGTCGCGCAGCACGCGCAGGTCGGGGCGTTCGGCGATGGTGTAGCCCGCGCCGAAATCGCCAAAGGCGATGGCGGTGGCGTCGGACGCGATGTCGGGCATGTCCTCGGCGATCAGCACCGGGTAGCCCATCAACCGGGCCGGTTCGCCCTGCGCCAGGCCGTCGGACCACAGGAAGCGGCCGTCGGCATCCTTCATCTTGCGCACGGCCCCGGCGGTTTTCGAGTTCATCACGAAGCTCGCATTGGCGCGGTAGCGTGCCCCGAGCGCATAGACCAGGTCGACGATCGCGTCCGCGGGGTTGGTGGCGTCGAAATCGCCGTCCGTGCCGGTCGCGACATAGCCGAGGCTGCCCCAGGCCCAGCTGGCATTCGCGACCATCGGATGGGTCAGAAGGCCGGTGGGCTTGCCCGAGCCGTTGCCGTTGATGAAGGCGTCGGCCTCGGCGCGGGCGAACTTGTCGGCGATGCGGGCGGCGAGCCAGCCCTCGATGTCGAAGGCCGCATCGTCCAGCAGGCGCTGGCTGGCCTTGGGAAGCGCCGACAATTCATGCAGCGGGATCGAGATGCGCTCGATCTGCGGCGTGTCGGTCTCGCCCGTCGCGGTGGTCTCGTCGGCCCAGCCGGCCCCGGCCTCGGTGGTGTCGATCAGCACGTCGAAGCTGCTGGCCTCGACGGCCACGACATTGGCGATGGCCCGCAGGCTGGAGGCCGAGCGCAGGACCGACTGGATCGTCTCAGCCGTCTGCGGATCGACGAGGTAGCCGCCCTCGGCATTGACGGCGGTGTTCATCGCCTTGCCCTCAAGCTCGAGGCCGCGCAGCGCGTCATCTTCGCCGCAGCGCAGGTAGGTCGACAGCGCCTTCTTGTGCGGCGCGCCGGTGTCGATCTCGGTGGCCAACGCGGGGCGGGCATGGGTCATGGTCTTGGTGGTCAGCATGGAAATCCGCTCTTCCTGTTTTTGAAGCTTCACTTGCATGTCATCTTGAAACTGGCTGATTTCATTCATGAAACCGGCAATTGCCGATTTCACCTCAGCCAGCGGGGCCGAAGGTTCCGTCTCGGTCATCACGAACACCTCTCTTACGGTGGGATCAGCGGGCCGTACGCGCCGCCAGTTTGCGGCGGGCGTCCTCGAACACCGTCGCCAGGTCACGCAGGTCGCTGGCCTTGACGGCGGGCGCCGTGGCCGCGGCGACCCGCGCCTCGGGGAGCATGGGGAAGGTCACAAGCGACACCTCCCACAGCTCCACTTCCGACAGGAGACGCTGCCCCTTGTCGTTCTTGTGGGCGCGCACCGTGCGATAGCCGATGCTCAGCCCGTCAATCGCGCCTGCCTCGATCAGGGCCGCAGCCTCGCGGGCGCGGGCGACGTCATCCAGCAGGCGGCCCGTCACGAACAGGCCCTTGGCGTCCTCGGCGACCGTGTCCCAGATGCCGATGGGTTCGCGCGGGTCATGCTGCCAGAGCATCTTGACCCGGCGATCGGCGCTCAGGCTGCGGGCGTAGGCGCCGGGCTCCACCACGTCGCCGCCCTGGTCCGCCGCCCCGAAAAGCGAGGCGTAGCCTTCGATCCGCACGCCGTCCTTCAGGGTCAGATCCGCGTCGAAGCGGCAGAACTTGGTCTCAAGCCCTGTTTCGAAAAGTCCATTCATTTCCGTCTCCTATCCACCGACATTGAGGTTCAGCAGGTGGTTGATGCCCTGGGCGAGGATCACGCTGACGACGCCGAACACCGCCAGCCAGAGCCGCTTTTCCAGCCGCTCCAGCGCGGTTTCGATGCCCTGGAGGCGAAAGCTCAGCGCCTGCCAGCGTTCTTCCAGAACCCGTTCATTCGCCTCGATCCGGGCGTTGGCGGCGTCGAAAGGCGCGTAGAGATAGCGCGAGCCGCCCGTCGCCTCGCGGCCACTCATGCCTCCTCCGGGCGCTCGGGCAGGCCGAGCATGCGGCGCTTCTCTCCCTCCGTGAGGAAATCGGCCTCGGCCACGCGGCGCCATTGCGCCTCGCGCTCGACCGAGAGCGCCGGGACCTGGTCGAGGTCGGGCTTGAGGTCGATCGGCTCGCCCCCCAGCCCCGAGAGCCAGAAGGACAGCGTCGCCAGCACCTTCTGCGCCAAGGGCAACACCGTCAGGCGGTAGAAGGCGCGGTTGGCCTCGGCGTAATTGGCGTAGGTCGCATCGCCGGGGATGCCGAGCAGCATGGGCGGCACGCCAAAGGCCAGCGCGATGTCGCGGGCGGCGGCCTCTTTCGTTTTCTGGAACTCCATGTCCGAGGGGCTGAACCCCATCGGCTTCCAATCGAGGCCGCCTTCCAGCAGCATCGGACGGCCCGCGTTGCGCGCGCCCTGGTGGTGGCTTTCCAACTCCATCTGCAGGCGGTCGAACTGGTCCTGCGTCATCGACCCGGCCCCGTCCACGCCGCGATAGACGATGGCGCCCGAGGGGCGGGCAGCGTTGTCGAGCAGCGCCTTGGACCAGCGCGCGGCGGCGTTGTGGACGTCGATGGCGGTGGCGGCGGCCTGGATCGGGGCCAGGCCGTAATGGTCGTCTTGCGGGTGGAAGCCCTTGATATGACAGATCACCTCGGGCGCGTAGCGGTGGTTGCGGCTGCCGACGGTGTAGTCATAGGCCATGGGCCAGCCATCGGCGCCGGGGACCAGCGCCATGCGGTCCGAGCGCAGGACATGCAACTCGACCGGCCAGCCGGGTTCGGGCGTGACGGCCTCAAGGTAGGCGTTGCCCGACAGCATCAGTTGGGCGAAGGCGGCCTCGAGCAACTCGGCCCGGCCCTGGCCCGCATTGGGCCGCGCGATGAGGCTCAGCGCGGGGTGGGCGTCGTAGCGGCGCGTGCTGTCCTGCGCCACGATGGGCAGGGCGGCGGCGGCCTCGGCGATCAGGCGGACGGCGCGGTAGCCGACGGGGTTGCCCAGAAAGCCGTTCTTCGTCAGCGAAACCGTGTCGCGCGGGGACCAGGCGACGCGGCCCGCGCTGCCCCAGACGGCGACGCGCGCGCTGGCCGAGGCCTTGCGCTCGGGCGTCTGGGGTTCGTTTTTCCTCAGGAAATCCAAAACCATGCGCTTACTCTCCTCAAACCATGCGAATAGGCGCGGCGACCGGGTGGTGCCGCGTGACGGGCGCCGGGGCGCCGTCGGGTCAAATGTGGGTCAGAGCCCGCGGATCGCGGGGGTCAACTGGCGGGCGGCGGGCGCGATCAACCCGTCGGTCAGCGCCCAGACGAGCGCATCGAGCCGGTCAGGGCTGCGCCCGCCCTGGTAGCCGGTCAGCGTCATGCGGCACATCTCGTCTTCCAACTCGGGCAGGCTGCCCAGATGCGCGACGCGCCCCTGTTCGTAGAGCGCGGCGACGGGCTCGGCGCGGGCGGCCTTGCCACGGGCGGCACGCACGGCGCGGTAGTTCACCAGCGGGTCCACCTGACGCATCAGCGTTTCGACAAGGTCGCCGCCCTGGTTCACCTCGGCCACCATGCGGGCGGCGTCGTGGCGGTGATAGGCGGCGCTGGCGGCCTCGGCCCATTCGGTGGGGCTGACGGAACGCAGGCTGCAGTCCTCCAGCACCACGGCGCGCCAGTCCCGCACCGGCCCCTGTTCGACGATGCCGACGACGACGATCCCGCAAGCGTCCGAAGCATCGTGGCCCGTGACCGGCGGGTCGACGGCGACGATCACGCGCATGCCCTCGGGGTAGACCCCGGTGCGGCTGCGGTCGATTTGCGCCCGTTGCCAGAGCGCGCCCTCGACATCGTCCAGAAGCTCGCCCGCCAGTTCCTGCCGCCCCAGCCGGGTGCCGGCATAGCGCGCTTGCACCTCTTCGAGGAACGAGGGGGCGAGGAAGGCGCGGTTGGCCTCGGTCGGCGCGTGGGTCATCACCGTCGAGGGCCGCGCCAGCAGGTCCTTCAGCGCGAGCACGTTGCGCGGCGTGGTGGTGACCACGGCCTGCGGGTGCTGGCCGAGGCGAAGGCCGAATTGCAGCATGTCCCAAGTCTCCTGCGCGTTGGGCCACTTGGCCAGTTCATCGGCCCAGGCGGCGTCGAATTGCGGGCCGCGAAGGGCCTCGGGGTCGTGGGCCGAAAAGAGCCGCGCCTCGGCCCCGTTCGGCCAGAGCAGCATCCGTTCGGACGCCACCCAGCGCGGTTTGCGGTCGGGGGGAGAGCAGGCGAGGATCCCGCTCTCCCCCTTCACCATCACCGCGAGCGCCTGGTCGTAGGTTTCGCCAAGCAGCGCCACGCGGCGGGCGCGGCCCGGGTCGCGCGGGCCCGAGCCCTCGACCATGGACCGCACCCATTCGGAGCCGGCGCGGGTCTTGCCCGCGCCGCGCCCGCCCATGACAACCCAGCTTCGCCAGTCCCCGTCCGGCGGCAGCTGGTGCGGCAGCGCCCAGAACTCGAAGAGCCAGGGCAGCGCCGCCAGCGCGTTGTCACTCAGGCTGTCCAGAAACGCCGCCTGCGCCTCCTGCGTCGCGGAGGCAAGCGAGCCGAAAGTCGATCTCGGCGCGCGCCCCGTCGAGGTCGAGCATGCATCCGTTCCGGTCGGTGCCGAATCTCTTGCTTCCTGCAGCACGGGCTTTCTCCTGCATCTCCATGGTGAACATCAGGGCGTTGTTCATCGCCTTGACGTCCTTCATGACTTCCTTTTCCCCGGTCTCCGGCATGCTTTTCAGCACGCGGACGGTGTCCCTGAGCGCTTCGATCGTGGTCTCGAACGCCTCCATGGCGTAGGCGACGACCTTCTCCGCCTGGTCCAGGGTGAGTTCGAGTTGAATGTTTTCGGTCATTGAAATGTCCCCGTGGGTTGAAACCGCCTCCCGGGAACGAACAGGACATGAAAAAACGGCCCCAAGGGTTTCCCCCGGGCCGTTCACCCACGTCATCCAGCGTGCCTAAAGAGGTGCCATGGACCGTGCGCAGGGTCAAGAGTTTTTGTGTTTTCAAATGGTTAACACACGCACCGCACGGTAACGACCTGTTAACCCGGCCCCTGCTTCATCTTGGCAAGAAAACTCGAAAAGCGGCCACAGGCCGCCGCGCGCGGGCGGGGGTCAAGACCCCGCCCGCGCGCGACCCGTCCAGGGCCAAGCCCTTGATTTCACTGGTTGGCGCGCTCGGCCTCGATCTGCCGCCAGCGGGCGACATTCTCGTTATGCTCGGCCAATGTCTCGGCAAAGGCATGCCCGCCCGTGCCATCGGCGACGAAGAACACGTAGGGCGTTTCGTCGGGGTCCAGCGCCGCCTCGATCGCCGCGCGGCCCGGGTTGGCGATGGGCGTGGGCGGCAGACCGTCGATGACATAGGTGTTGTAGGGCGTCTCGGCCCGCAGTTCCGAGGCGCGAATCCCCCGTCCCAGCACGCCCTGCCCGTTCGTGATTCCATAGATCACCGTCGGGTCGGTCTGCAGGCGCATGCCGCGGTTCAGGCGGTTGACGAAAACCGAGGCCACCTGCCGCCGTTCCTCGGGCACGCCGGTTTCCTTCTCGATGATCGAGGCGAGGATCAGCGCCTCTTCCGGGCTGGCCAGCGGCAGGCCGTCGACGCGGTTCTCCCATGCCTCGGCCAGGATCGCCGCCTGCGCCTCCTGCATCTGGGCCAGCAACTCGTTGCGGTCTGCCCCGCGGCGCATCTCGTAGGTGTCGGGGGCCAGCATCCCCTCGGGCGGGATCTCGGTCACCTCGCCGGTCAGGAAATCGGCGCGGTTCAACCCCTCGACGATCTGCCAGCTGGTCAGGCCCTCGGGGATCGCCACGCGGTAGAAATTGATCGAGTCGCTCTCGACCAGTTCGCGGTAGATCGCGGGGATCTCGTCGTCATAGGAGAAATCGGCCAGTTCGCGCAGCGCCTCTTCCCCCGGCACGCGTTCGCGCAGGCGCAGCTCGCCCGTGCCGTCGATGCGCAGGACGTAGGTGGCGAGGTAGCGGAAGGTCGAGGGACCGCCGGTGGTCACGATATCGAGGATCTCGGCCATGGAGGCGCCGGCCGGGATCTCGTAATTGCCGAAGCGCAGGTCGCCCGCGCGGTCGGCATACTCGGTGCCGAGGCGGAAGATCATGGCATTGGTGATGGCGCCCGCCTCTTCCAGCCCGGCCGAGACCTCGGACAGCGAGGCGCCGCGCGGCACCTCGTAGAAGACCGGCTGATCGAGCGGGCCCTCGGCCTCGAACTGGTGCTGTCCCCAGCCGATGACGCCCGCCAGCGCGATCAGCGCCACGATCAGAAAGCTTATCCCGTTCGCGGCAACGGATTTCCACATGGCCGGTTACACCTTGCCCATGATGAGGCAGGCATTGGTGCCGCCGAAGCCGAAGCTGTTGGATTGCACCGTGTTGATCTCGGCCTTGACCGCCGCATTGGCGCAGAGGTTGATCGGCGTCTCGGCGGCGGGGTTGTCGAGGTTGATGGTGGGCGGGGCCACCTGGTCGCGCAGGGCGAGGATGCAAAAGATCGCCTCGATCGCGCCGGCAGCCCCCAGAAGGTGTCCGGTCATCGACTTGGTCGAGGACATCAGCACCTTGGAGGCGTGATCGCCCATCACACGCTCGACGGCGGCCAGTTCGATCGTGTCGGCCATGGTCGAGGTGCCATGCGCGTTGACATAGTCGATATCGGAGGCCTGTAGCCCCGCGCGTTTCAGCGCCGCGCGCATGGCGCGCTCGGCGCCTTCGTGATCGGGCGGCGGGGCGGTGATGTGATAGGCGTCGCCCGACAGGCCGTAGCCCAGGATCTCGCCGTAGATCCTGGCGCCGCGCGCCTTGGCGTGTTCGTATTCCTCCAGCACGACGATGCCCGCGCCCTCGCCCATGACGAAGCCGTCGCTGTCGGCATCCCAGGGGCGCGAGGCCTTGGTCGGATCGTCGGCGCGTTTGGTCGAGAGCGCCTTGCAGGCGTTGAACCCCGCGATGCCGATGCCGCAGATCGGCGACTCCGCGCCGCCCGCGACCATCACGTCGGCATCGCCCCACTGGATCAGGCGGGCCGCGTCGCCGATGGCATGCGCCCCGGTCGAGCAGGCGGTGACGACGGCATGGTTCGGCCCCTTGAAGCCGTAGCGGATCGAGACCTGCCCGGAGACGAGGTTGATCAGCGCGCCCGGCACGAAGAAAGGCGACACGCGGCGCGGCCCCTTCTCGTTCAGGGTGATCGAGGTGTCGGCGATGGAGCTCAACCCCCCGATGCCCGAGCCGATCAGAACGCCGGTGCGCTCCAGCGCGTCGGTGTCTTCGGGCGACCAGCCCGCATCCCTGATCGCCTGGTCGGCGGCGGCGAGGCCGTAGAGGATGAACTCATCGACCTTGCGCTGTTCCTTGGGCTCCATCCAGTCGTCGGGATTGAAGGTGCCGTTCGACCCGTCCCCGCGCGGCAATTCGCAGGCATAGGTGGTGCCATAGCCCGTCGTGTCGAACCGCGTGATCGGGCCTGCGCCCGACTCTCCGGCCAACAGACGCGACCAGGTTTCCTCGACCCCGCAGGCCAGCGGCGTCACCAGCCCCAGCCCCGTCACAACCACTCGACGCATGTTTCTCGCCCCTTCGTTCGAAACTCCGCGCCCTGATACCGCCAGAGGGGGACCGGGGGCAATCCCCTGCCCGACCTGACCTCGGCAAGGATGCGCTTGCCCTGCAAACGAAATCCGGTCGGAAACGAAAAACGGCGCCCCGAATGGGACGCCGTTTTCCGAACTTCGATCAGGACAGGCGCCTACTGCGCTTCCTTGATGAACTTGACCGCGTCGCCGAAGGTCTGGATCGTCTCGGCGGCGTCATCGGGGATCTCGATGCCGAACTCTTCCTCGAAGGCCATGACCAGCTCGACCGTGTCCAGCGAGTCGGCACCCAGGTCGTCGATGAACGAGGCGTTCTCGGTCACCTTGTCCTCTTCCACGCTCAGGTGCTCGACAACGATTTTCTTCACGCGATCTGCGACGTCGCTCATCTTGATGTCCTCATTCCTTGGTCGCGCCCCTCGTCTCTTCGGGCGCTCTAGGTTTGCGTTCTGCCTCTCCGGCCGCTCACTCGCCCCCGAGGGGGCCGACCGGGAAACAATATGCCCCCGGCAAATCTGCGCCGCTCATATCACAGATTTTTTCGAAGGCAATGGGGAGAGCCGGGCAAATTGACGCCGCGTCAGACCCCCATCCCCCGGCTCAGATCATTGCCATGCCGCCGTTGACATGCAGCGTGGCGCCCGTGACGTAGCCCGCCTCGGCGCTGGCGAGGTAGAGCACGGCCGACGCGATCTCGGCGGGGCTGCCCATGCGGCCCGCGGGGATCTGCGACAGGATCTTGCCCTTCTGGTCGTCGTTGAGCTTGTCCGTCATCGCCGTTTCGATGAAGCCCGGCGCGACGCAGTTCACGGTGATGCCGCGGCTGGCGACCTCGTAGGCGAGCGATTTGGACATGCCGACCATGCCGGCCTTGGCGGCGGCGTAGTTGCCCTGCCCCGGGTTGCCGGTGGTGCCCACGACCGAGGTGATGTTCACGATGCGGCCCCAGCGGGCCTTCATCATGCCGCGCAACGCGCCGCGGCACAGGCGCATGGCGGCGGTCAGGTTCACGTCGAGCACCTGCGCCCATTCCTCGTCGGACATGCGCATGAACAGGTTATCGCGGGTGATCCCGGCATTGTTCACGAGGATATCGAGCGATCCCATCGCCTCGACGGCCTGTTTCGGGAGCGCCTCGACCGCCTGCGCGTCCGAGAGGTTGCAGGGCAGGACATGGGCGCGCTCGGCCAGATCGGCGGCCAGCGCCTCCAGCGGTTCGACCCGCGTGCCCGACAGGCCCACCGTTGCGCCCGCCGCATGCAGCGCGCGCGCCACCTCGGCCCCGATGCCGCCCGATGCGCCGGTGACCAGCGCCGTTTTCCCATTCAGCTCGAACATACCCGTGCCTCCGCTCCGTGGATTTGCGGCTTTCCCTAGCAGGTCGCGGCGCGGCGTTCCATAGCCCGGGCCGCCGCGCCTAGTCAGCCGCCAGAAGCGGGCGGATCAGGGCGCTGTCCGGCTCCAGCAGGTGAAGACCGCCCTCGGCCCGCAGCGCCTCGATGGCGAGGGCGACCCCCTCGTCGCCGAGGATCGCGGTGGAAAAGCGCCGCCGTTCAGCCGCCGCGACCGGGGTGCGGTCGAATGGAAGGCCAAGCTCACGCGCGCTTTCGGCATCGGTGACGCGCAAGGTGCCGCCGTCGATCCGCCGTTCAACCCCCGCCAGCCACAGCAGGATCGCGTCATTGTCCAGCGTGCCGACCGCCCGCGTCGTCAGCCCGGCATTGCGGAAATGGTAGCCGATGGCCAGCAGCCAGTTGGCGTCATCGGTGCCGATGATGTCGCCCAGAACCACCTCGGTCAGGCCGGGGTGCTGCTCCAGCAGGTTGGTGACACGTTCGGTGCTGGCGCCGGTGATCTTGCCCTCGACATGGAGCCGCGTGCCATCCTCGACGCGGAATGTCGTCGCCCCCGCCATGGCAAGCACCAGCAACGCGGCGGTGCCGCCCACGGCCACGACAAGGCCGAGCGCCCAGAAAAGGAGCCTTTTACGCATCGAGCGCGGCGGCGGCGGCCTTCACCTCGTCGGGGGTGCTGACGGCGCGGGTCGCCACGGCGCGGTCGATGCGCTTGACCATGCCCGACAGGGCCTTGCCCGCGCCGATCTCCCACATCTCGGTCACGCCATGGGCGGCCATCCACATCACGCTTTCGCGCCAGCGGACGCGGCCCGTCACCTGCGCGACGAGGTTGGTGCGGATCACGGTGGGCGAGCTTTCGGCCTGCGCGGTGACATTGCCGACCAGCGGCACGACGGGGGCGTTCATGTCGACCTCGGCCAGCGCCTTGGCCATGGCGTCGGCGGCGGGCTGCATCAGGGCGCAGTGGAACGGGGCGGAGACGGGCAGCATCACCGCGCGCTTGGCGCCGCGCTCCTTGGCGATCTCGGTCGCGCGGGCAACGGCCTCGCGGTGGCCCGAGATCACGACCTGCGCCGGGTCGTTGTCATTGGCGGCTTCGCAGATCTCGCCTTGCGCGGCCTCGGCGGCGACCGCGGTCGCGGTGTCGAAATCGAGGCCCAGAAGCGCGGCCATCGCGCCCTCGCCCGCCGGAACGGCCTGTTGCATCGCCTCGCCCCGGACGCGCAGAAGCCGCGCGGCATCGCCGATGCTGAGCGCGCCTGCGGCGGCCAGCGCGGAATATTCGCCCAGCGAGTGACCTGCGACATAGGCCGCGCGGCCGACCTCGATCCCTTCGGCCCGCAGTGCTGCCATCGCGGCCATCGAGGTCGCCATCAGCGCGGGCTGGGCGTTGCGGGTGAGCGTCAGGTCGTCCTGCTCGCCCTCCCAGATCAGGGTCGAGAGTTTTTCGCCCAGCGCGGCGTCCACCTCGTCGAAAACGGCGCGGGCCTCGGGATAGGCCTCGGCCAGGTCGCGTCCCATACCGATGGTCTGGGCCCCCTGGCCGGGGAAGATGAAAGCGCGGGTCATGGTATGCTCTCCCTCGGGCGGTCAATCACTTGACCGAGGGGGCTATCGCAAAGCCTGCGCCGGGGCAATCGGCAAGCGGGGCGGCAGGCTCAGTCCTTGAGGCGGATGCGGATATCCACGTCGTCGCAGGTGCCCCCGCCGTAAGTGCCGATATAGATATCGACCTGCCCGTTCAGCGCCGACATATCGTACAGGCGCAGGCGTGAATTGAGGCCAGAACCGCTGTCGTCGTCGAAATAGTAGGTGCCGTTGGTATCGCGGATCAGCAGGGTCGTGTCGCAATCGCTGTAGAGGCTCACTTCGAGGCGGCGGAAATCATCCATGTCGGACAGGGTCAGCGAGATGGTGGGATCGGCGTAGAAATAGCCGGTTCCGTCGATCCCGGAGCATTGGTTGAGATGGGTGGCGCCGCCAGCACTGACATTTGTGATCCACATCTGGTCGTCTTCGAGATCGGGACCGTTATTGGCATAGGGATCGCCGAGGTAATCGGTGCTCGGGCAGCCGACGACGGGGGTCGCCGGGTTGTAGGGGTCGGGGTCCGTCACCGGGTCGGGGTCGGTGGTGCCGCCGCCATCGCCCGGGTCGGTGCCGGGGTCGGTGGTCGGATCGGGATCCGTGGTCGGGTCGGGATCCGTCCCCGGGTCGGGGTCGGGGTCCGTCACGGGATCGACAACCCCGACATCGGTATCGCCGCCGTCCTGTCCCGCGGGAGCCCCGTCATCATCCGTGAAATCGCCCCAGCACCAATGCGCGTTGCCGGGGTTGGACGCATCGCAATGGTCATAGTCGTTGCCATGACCGTTGTTGCCACTGCCCGACTGGGACCCGTCATCCACCGGATCGGCGGCAACGGGAATATACTCATCCCAGTCCGAGACGAATTCCTCGCCCTGGATCTCGTCGCGCACATTGCCGGTGTGATCGGTCATCGTGCCGATACCCATGTCGAACACGATCAGGCCCGAGGTGGTCAAGGCGCCCAGCAGCACCAGCCAGTCGATGGTGGCGACGCCCCCATCTTCGGCTTCGATGAAACGGGTCATGGTGCTGAGCCGGCGTGTCACGGGCAATACCTCCAGAATCGCGCCCGACGATCATCGGTCGGGGGCGCACATAGTCATGGAGGCGAAAATCTCCGGGAAATCGGGCTGAATTGCGGCAGGGGTGCGGAGACGTCATGGTTTTCGCCCCGAACGGCTCCGGGACGGCGCGATACGGGCAGGAAACCGGTCCGGAGGCCGGCCTTGTCGCCGTGGCGTCAGTCGGGCTCGACCGGCAAGGTCCAGGTCGTGTTGAAATGCGGATCCTGCAATTCACTGGCGACGGTGGTCGAGTGATCGCCGAGCGAACCCGTCATCATGCTGAGCACCAACAACCCGGCCACCGTGAGCGCGCCCAGAAGAACGACCCAATCGACCGTGACGACGCCATCCTGGCGCCAGATGAACCGCGCAACGCGCATGGGGCATCTCCTTTCCCAGGTAACGCAGCACGGCGGCTGCAGACTCGAGACGCGAAACGGTCGGGTTGGCAGACCCGATTTGGGCAATATAGGGGCAGATCGCGGCACGATTTGGGCCGGCTTGCGGCAAAAGAATGGCATCTATGGGGAAGGCGCCGGTTCGACCCCAAGATGTGGCCCGCGCGCGCCGGGCCGGCCGACCAGGGCCAAGGGCGACACAGCGGTGCCGCGCGGGACTTGCCATCCTGCCTGCACGGGCGTATACGCGGCGCAATCTCCGCCAAGTCAATCTGAACGGCGTGCTCCCTCGTGGCCGGGGGGCGGAGATGGAAGCATCCGGCCTTTGAAAGACGCCCGAAACAGCACTGGAGATGACATGGCTCTCTATGAGCATGTGTTCATTGCGCGTCAGGACCTGTCGAACGCGCAAGCCGAAGGCCTGATCGAGCATTTCGGCACCGTCCTCAAGGACAATGGCGGCGAAGTGGTCGGCACCGAGTACTGGGGTGTCAAGACCATGGCCTACAAGATCAACAAGAACCGCAAGGGCCACTATGCCTACATGCGCACCGACGCCCCGGCGACGGCCGTGCAGGAGATGGAGCGCCTGATGCGCCTGCATGACGACGTGATGCGCGTCATGACCATCAAGGTCGACGAGCATGACGAGGGCCCCTCGGTTCAGATGCAGAAACGCGACGAGCGCGAAACGCGCCGCGAACGCCGCTAAGGAGAGGACAGGACAATGGCAGCCAAACCGTTTTTCCGTCGCCGCAAGACCGATCCGTTCGAGGGCGAGAACGCCCCCAAGATCGACTACAAGGACACCCGCCTCCTGCAGCGCTACATTTCCGAGCGCGGCAAGATCGTGCCTGCCCGCATCACCGCCGTGGGCGCCAAGAACCAGCGCAAGCTCGCCAAGGCGATCAAGCGTGCCCGGTTCCTGGCGCTCCTGCCCTACAGCGTGAAATAAGGAGCCCAAGTCATGGACGTTATCCTTCTGGAACGCGTGGCCAAGCTGGGCCAGATGGGCGAGGTCGTCTCGGTCAAGGACGGCTACGCCCGCAACTACCTGCTGCCGCAGAAGAAGGCCCTGCGCGCGAACGAGATGAACCTCGCCGCGTTCGAGCAGCAGAAAGCCCAGCTCGAGGCCCGCAACCTCGAAAGCAAGAAAGAGGCCGAAAGCCTCGCCGAAAAGCTGGACGGTCAGCAGTTCGTCATCATCCGCTCGGCATCGGACGCCGGTGCGCTCTACGGGTCGGTCTCGACCCGTGACGCCGCCGAGGCCGCAACCGAGGCCGGCTTCAGCGTCGACCGCAAGCAGGTCGTCCTGTCGCGTCCGATCAAGGAACTGGGCCTGCACAGCGTGCATGTCGTCCTGCACCCCGAGGTCGAGGCGAATATCGAACTGAACGTCGCCCGCTCGCCCGAAGAGGCCGAGCTGCAGGCGTCGGGCAAGTCGATCCAGGAACTGGCCGCCGAGGAAGAAGCCGCCGCGGAGTTCGAGATCGCGGAACTCTTCGACGATATCGGCGCCGCGCAGCTGGACGAGGACGACGAGGGCGCCCAAGCCCCGGCCGCCGAGGCGACCGAAGCCGAGGGCGACGAGGACTGATCCTCAGCCCCTCCGCGCGACACGATCAGGCCGCTCCTTCGGGGGCGGCCTTTTTCGTTGCGCAAGGCGTCCGGGTCCTCGCGCCGATCCAACGATTGCGTGAGCGGCGGGAACTGGCCCATGCTGGGCCATGTTGGGTGTGAACGAATACGATCCCTCGCAGAAAGGACATACCGATCATGCGCATGCGCACGACCCTCTTTCGCCCGATCTTCTCGCTCTCCATGGCGGGGCTGATAGCCCTGCCCGCCCTCGCCCAGGCCCCCGTCGTGGAGGGCGGCGAGAACCTGCCCTCGGCCGAGCCGGCCTTTGCGGGACAGACCGACGCACCGGAACAGATCAGCGACCTGACGCTGGCACGGCAGGATGTGGCGACGGGGCTGGAGCACCCCTGGGCGGTCGAAGTGCTGCCGAACGGAGCGGGCTATCTCGTGACCGAGCGCCCGGGCCGGTTGCGCCATATCACCCGCGACGGCGAGATCTCGGACCCGATCAGCGGCGTGCCCGAGGTGGACGCCCGCAGGCAGGGCGGCTTGCTCGACGTGGCCATCGCGCCGGATTTCGAAGACAGCCGGGTGATCTACCTGACCTATGCGCGCCCGATGGGCGACGGCATGACGGCCATCGCCGCCGCCCGCGCCCGCTTGTCCGAGGACATGACGGTCTTGGGCGAAGTCGAAGACATCTTCGTGCAATCGCCCGCCTCCCCCTCGCCCATGCATTTCGGCAGCCGCGTCGTGCCAACCGGGGACGGCCATGTCTTCATCACCACGGGCGAGCATTCCACCCGCGCCGAGCGGGACCTCGCGCAGGCGGTTTCGACCACATATGGCAAGGTGGTGCGCGTGACGCCCGAGGGCGACGTGCCCGGTGACAACCCCTTCGTCGAGGCGGATGCGGCCCTGGGCGAGATCTGGACGCTGGGCCATCGCAACGTGCAGGGCGCGGCGTTGCACCCCGAGACGGGCGCGTTGTGGACCATCGAGCATGGCCCGGCGGGCGGGGACGAGCTGAACCTGATCGAGGCGGGGGCGAATTACGGCTGGCCCATCGTGACCTATGGCGTGAACTACGACGGCACGCCCATCGGCACCGGGCAGACCGCCCACGCGCCGGCCTTCGTCGAGCCGCGCCATTACTGGGACCCGGTGATCGCGCCCGGTGGCATGGTGTTCTACGAGGGCGAGATGTTCCCCGAATGGCAGGGCGATATTCTCGCCTCGGGGTTGGTCGCGGCCTCTGTCGTGCGGCTGGACCTGAACGGCGACACGGTCGCGGGCGAGGAATGGCTGATGCGGGGGATCGGCCGCGTGCGCGACATGGCCGTGGACGAAGACGGCGCGATCCTGACCGTGCTGGACCTGCCCGATGCGCCGCTGGTGCGCCTGGTGCGCGAGGACTGATCGGACCGCGCTTCACGTCTGAAACGCAAAACGGCCCGCCACTCGGCGGGCCGTTCGCATGTCCGACCGTCTTGGATCAGAAGGTTTCGAGCGTCAGCGTGGCCGAGCAGTAGCCGGTGCCGTAGGTGCCGACCCAGACGTCCCACACGCCGTTGACCGGGTTGTAGACGTCGATCGAGGGGTTCAGGTTGCCCAGCCCGTCATCGTTGAACCACCAGCCGCCGGTCGAGTCGTTGACCAGCAGGACGGTGTCGCAGCTGCCCACGGCGCGGATGTTCAGGCGGTTGTAGCCCTGCAGACCGTCGATCTGGAATTCGAAATCGGGACGCGAGATGACATAGCCCGAGTGGTTGAACCCACAGTTGCGCAGGTACTGGTCGCCCCCGGCGGTGACCGAGTAGCTGTTCGGCGTCCAGAGGTCCTGGCCGGTGGTGTAATAGGATTGGACACCGGGAAGCTGCCAGTTGGGACAAGCGGTCGCGATGCCGGTCATGCCGATGAGGAAAAGGACGGCGGCGAGAAGACGTTTCATGGGAAGATATCCTTGGACTTAGACGTGTTGTTCGTTGGTGGACCCAGGCTCAGGTCCGGTTCGGGGGTGGCCGGGGCCGCTGTCGGGGCGGCGGCCCAGGCCCTTTTGTCGGGGCGCTTCCTCAGAAGTTCCAGGTTTCGAACTCGACACTGGCCGGGCAGCTGGTCCCGCCATAGGTGCCGACCCAGACATCCACCCGGCCGTTCAGGGCCTGCGTGTTGGTCAGGTTCAGCTCCGGCGTAAGGCTGCCGCCCGAGTCATCGTCAAAATGCCACTGACCAAAGGCGTCACGGACCAGAAGGGTGGTGTCGCAGTCGGAGTTCACCTCGATCTCGAGCCGCCCGTAAGAGGCCATATCGCTGAGATACATGGTGAAGTTCGGCGCGGCATTGGCATAGCCACGCCCCGGCAGACCGGCACAGTTGGAAAGCGGCGTGCTGCCTCCGGCCATGGTCTGGAACGTGTCGGGGCCATAGAGGTCCGAGCCGGTCGACGAGATGACCATGCCCTGAAGCTGCGGGTTGGGGCATCCGCCGATGGGCTGCGGCATGGGCTGCGGCATCGGCTGCGGCTGCACCGTCGGCATGGCCTGCAGGGTGAAGGTCGCCGGGCAGCTTTGGCCGCCGAAGGTGCCGACCCAGACATCCACCCGGCCGTTCAGCGCCTGCTGGGGCACGTCGAGGCGGGGCTGAAGGCTGCCGGCACCGTCGTCGTTGTAATACCACTGGCCGTCGGCACCATGCACCAGAAGCGTGGTATCGCAGGAGCCGTTGGCTTCGAGTTGCAGGCTGTAGCCCTGCATGCCCGACAGGTAGAGGCTCGTCTGCGGTGCGATGGTGGCGGTGCCGCCACCCTGGACGCCTGGGCATTCCGAGACGCGGGTTTCAGAGCCCATGGCGGTCAGCGTGAAGGCTTGCGGCTGGATCAGTTGGCCCGCGGTGAAGGTCAGCGCCGGGCCCGCGATCGTCGGGTTCGGGCAGCTTTGCGGCGCGGGCGGTGCCAGCGGGATGGCCTGCGCGGTGATCGTCGCCGGGCAGCTCTGTCCACCGCCGAAGGTGCCGACCCAGACATTGAGCTGGCCATTGGCGGCCGAGGCCGGAATGGTCAGGCGGGGCTGGAGGCTGCCTGCGCCATCGTCGTTGTAGTACCACTGGCCATCTGCGCCATAGGCCAGAAGCGTCGTGTCGCAGGACCCGTTGGCTTCGAGTTGCAACTCGTAGCCCTGCATGCCGGACAGGTACATCGTGTATTGCGGCGCCATGGTGGCGGTGCCGCCGCCGGATACGTTCGGGCAGCTGTTCACGCGGGTTTCCGAGCCCATCGCCATGCCCTGGAAGCTTTGCGGTTGCAGAAGCTGGGCGGCGGCGAAGCTGAGCGGCTGGCCGGTCATGGAGGGGTTGGGGCAGACTGCCTGCTGCATCGGCGCGGGGGCCGGGGCGGGCATCGGGGCGGGTGCGGGAGCGGGAGCCGGGGCCGGAACTGGCGCGGGAGCGGGCGCAGGCACGGGGGCCGGAGCAGGTGCCGGAGCGGGTGCTGGCGCAGGCGCGGGGGCCGGCATCGGGGCGGGCTCGCCGCCGCCTGCCATCTCGTTGGTCAGCGTCAGCGTCGCGTCGCATCCGCCACCGAAAAAGGTGCCGACCCAGACATTCACCGTCCCGGTCATCTGCGCGGGGTCCTCGATGGTGATCGCGGGGTTCAGGCCGTTGGTGTCATCGTTGAACAGCCACTGGCTGTCCGAGGTGTAGACCAGCATGGCGGGGTCGCAGTCGCTTTCGACCGCGAAGGTCACGTTGCGGCCTTCCATTCCGAAAATGTCAAACGAATAATCGGGGGCCGACCGGAACTGCCCGGTGCCCAGAACGCCAAGGCCGCAGGCATCGAGCGTCTGATCGCCCCCGGCGGCGACGGCAAAGCTCTGCACGCTGCCCGGCGCCGCGGCGTCGCTGGTATAGGGTTGCGCTCCGGTGGCCAGCAGGCCGCTGGGACAGGCCATGGCGGCCCCTCCCATCGCGGCAAAGCCGATCACGCTGAGGGTGAGAAGACGCATGGTTCGGTTCCTTCCTCGCTGCGCGAGAGCCTTCCGGCCAAAATCATGGGCGGCGGACTCACGTCTCTGTTGGATGCTTCAAGTCTATGTGTTCGCAGTGTTTGTCGTAATTGCGGAAACCCTGACCTTTTGCATGCAACCATGACGATACTGCGGGGTCCTGGTTTCTCATAGGAAAAACCTTGTCTCCTGATTGGCTTCAGTGGCGTGGCCACCCCAGGTGGGGGGCCGCGCCGAAGGGAAAGGCCGAGCAATCCGCGCCGACCGCGTCGCACAGGGCCGACAAGCGCCCCAGCGGCTCGAGACCGGGCGAGGTCCAGGGCCGATCCGCGCGCGGGGCCGGGTCGAACTGATACTCAAACCGATGCGCCATGCCGGGCGGGACCAGCGCAAAGGGCCAGGCCGGGAAAGACGGCCTGCGGTGGGACCAGCCCGGCCAACCCTCCCAGCGCGGGGCGGGATCGGGCGTGCGCCAGGCGGGGGGCATATGCGGATGGTCGGGCCACGCGAAATGCGGGCGCTCCAGATCGTGGGGCGGGGTCATGGGCCACCAGTCATGCGCCTGCGCGGGCGCACTCAGGATGGCCCCGGCCAACGCCACGGCCAGAATTGGCTGGGCACGGTGGCGGCGGGGAAAAAGGCGGGACATCTGAAAAACTCCGGCAAAAATGCGGGCTGTTTGACATGCGGCGCGTTCAGCGCAGGCGGGCAAACACCTCCGACGGGAGGGGGATGGCGCGGATCATCGCGTCGCGGTCCCCCGAGGGGGCGACCAGCCCGCTGCCATGGCTCAGAACCGTGTGGCGCTGTCCGTTCTGCACGATGGTCGCCACATTCGCGCCGAGGGGGGCGGCCTCTGGCAGGGCGGCGATCGCGGCGGGGCGTTCCACCGGGCGCAGCGAGGTCGCGGGCGCAAGGCCGATGGCGATCAGGATGCGCGTAAAGAAGCCGGGGTCTGCCGTGGGCTCGACCGGCGCGGTCGCGGGGGCGACGGCCATGGGCGCGGCCTCGTAGGTGACGATGGTGTCTGCCGCGACCGGCGCGGCCAGAAGGGCCATGGAAGTGGCGGCGGCAAGGACGGGGCGGAGGAGAGAGGGGCGGGTCATGGGAAGGTCTTTCTGCTGCTCGATCTTGGGGCTTGGAGGGCTCAGCGCAGGGGCGCGTGCGCCGGGGTGACAGAAGTTTGGGGATGGAAATGGGTATCGGCCCGGACCGCGGAGACGGACACGCCGAGGGACAGGCCCAGGCCGATACCGATGAAAAAGAGCTTGTTGAAAGTCATTTCGCTGCCTCGTGTGTCAATCAGGTGATGAATGGATCGGGTTGAAAGGGTCTTGAGTTCCGAAAGGCACCGCCGGGGATGGCGGCGATGGGAAAACCCTGCACCCAAGGCGCGCTGTTATCCAATATCGGGGCGGCGCTATCGCCTGACGCGGGGTCGGAACCGCCCTGCCCCGCAGAGGGGAGACACCGCACAAGCCCAATGAAAAAAGGCGGCCCGCTGGGGGCCGCCTTTCCAAAAGCGATTGATGTGGCGCCTTGGGCTTACTCGTCTTCGAGCGCGTCCACGGCGGCCTTGAGATCGTCCTTCGAGACCTCTTTCTCGGAGACCTCGGCCAGTTCGAAGACGTAATCGACGACCTTGTCCTCGAAGAGCGGTGCGCGAAGCTGCTGCTGGGCGGCCTGATTCTGCTGGATGAACTCGAAGAAGGCGCGTTCCTGGCCCGGGTACTGACGGGCCTGGTTCATGATCGCCTGGGTCATCTCGGCGTCGGTGACCTGCACCTCGTTCTTCTGGCCAAGCTCGGCCAGCAGAAGGCCCAGCTTCACGCGGCGCTCGGCCAGTTTCTTGTGCTCGTCGGTCGGCTCGATCTCGGGGTGATCGTGGCCCTGCACATCGGGGTTTTCCTCGTGCCACAGCTGGTGGGCGATCTGGCCTGCCTCGGCCTCGACGAGGCTGGGGGGCAGCTCGAAGCTCACCTGCTCGTCCAGTTGGTCGAGCAGCTTGCGCTTCATCACCGCACGGGCGGCGCCCGCGTATTCCGCCTTCAGGCGCTCGGTGATCTGGCCTTTCAGCGCGTCGAGATCCTCGGCGCCGTATTTCTTGGCAAGCTCGTCATCGACCTCGGCCGGGACGGGCTTTTTCACTTCCTTGACGGTCACGTCGAAAACCGCGGCCTTCCCGGCGAGGTGCTCGGCGCCGTATTCCTCGGGGAAGGTGACCTCGACGGCCTTTTCCTCGCCCTTCTTCACGCCGATCAGCTGATCCTCGAAGCCGGGGATGAAGGAGTTGGAGCCCAGAACCAGCGGGTAATCCTCGGCCGCGCCGCCTTCGAAGGCCTCGCCGTCGACCTTGCCGACGAAATCGATCACGACCTGATCGCCATCGGCGGCCTTGCCACCCTTCTTGGTGGCGAAGTTCTGCGCGCTTTCGGCAAGGTTCTTCAGCGCGTCCTCCACATCCTCATCGGCGGGGGCGACGGTCATCCGCTCCAGCTTGATGGCCTTGTAATCCACCTCGGGGATCTCGGGCAGCTTTTCGTAGGCCATGGACACGACGACATCGTCGCCTTCTTTCCAGTCCTCGTTGACCATCTTGATTTCGGGCTGGGCCGCGGGGCGGTCGCCGGTTTCATCGAGGTGGCCCTGCATCGCGCCATCGACGGCTTCCTGCATGGCCTCGCCCATCACGCGGGGGCCGAACTGCTTGCGCAGGAGCGCCATGGGCACCTTGCCCTTGCGAAAGCCCTTCATCTGCACCTCGGGCTGCGCCTCGGCCAGTTTCTCGGTCACGCGCGCCTCCAGATCGGAACCGGTGATGGTGATCTGGTATTCGCGCTTGAGGCCTTCGTTCAGGGTCTCGGTGATCTGCATAGGGGTCCTCACGGGATCGGGGCCGCAACCGGGCTTTCCGGCGCGGCACGCGTTGGGTCTTTAAAATCAGGGGCCCTTCTAGGTGCCGTGCGGAAGGTGTGCAAGGGGGAATGGGCACGACGCGCGCGGCTCGGCGGTCAGTAGACGGGCGGTGCGCCCTCGGGCCGGTGCAGGAAGCGTTCGAGGCACCACCAGTAGGGAGCGGGATCGTCGCGGATCAGGTCCTCGATGGCGGCATTCACGCGGCGGGTGTCGGCCTCGATATCGTCCGAGGGGAAATCCGCCAGCGGCGGGCGGATGTCATAGACCAGCGCGCCGTCGGGGTCTTCGCGGTAGCGGACGGGCAGAACGATGGCTCGCCCCATGCCGGCAAGGCGCGCGGTGGCCGTGGTGGTGCCCGCCGGAATGCCGAAGAAATCCACGTAGACCGCGCCCTTGTTGGCCTTTTCGAGGTCGGGGGCGAACCACGCGACGCTGCCCGAGCGCAATTCACGCACGATGCTGCGGATATCCTTGCCGGGGATGATCCCGTCGCAATATCCCGAGCGCGCCCAGCGCAACACCGCATCGGCGGCGTCCTGCCCCGGCTGGCGGTAAACGCCGACAAGGCGGCGTCCGCCAAGGGGAAGCTGCCCGGTCAGGCTGCCATGCACCTCGGGCGCGCCGTAATGCCCGGTGAGCAGCAACACCCCCTGCCCCGTCGCCAGCGCGGCGTCGAGATGCTCCTGCCCGTCGATCCGGGCCAACGGGTAGGCCGGGCGCGTGCGATGCTGGCGGATCCAGACCTTGAGGCTTTGCAGAAGCGAAAGGGCGAAGCGGCGCGTCGTATCCCGCGCCAGCCGCGCGCGGGCCGCGTCGTCCATCTCGGGCAGGCAGACCTCGAGGTTGCGGGTCGTGACATGACGGAACCGCCTGATGCGCCACAGGCCCCACCCAAAGGGACGCGCCAGCGCCCGCCGCGCGCCCTCGGGCAGCCATGCCACAACGAAAGCGCCGCCAAGCAGCAGCAGGATCGGCCAGTTGCGGGGCCGGATCAGCAGGTGCAGGGGAAATCGGGGGCGCGCGACGCTCATGCCGGGTTGCATAGCGGCCCGCGCCGGATGCGTCCATCGCAAGCGCGCGGATCGCCGGGAGGCAGCCGTGTCGCGGGGGCGCTGGTGGGACACCGTCCTGCCCTCATCTGCACTACGGCAGGTTGGTGCGGGTGAAGGGACTCGAACCCCCACGCCTCGCGGCGCCAGAACCTAAATCTGGTGCGTCTACCAGTTCCGCCACACCCGCATCGCGGGCGTCTTTAGCAGAGGCTTCGGGCGGTGGCGAGGCCCATTTCAGCCCTGCCCCTGCCGCGAATTCGGCACAATTGGCCCGTTAATTGAATGGAAAGGTTTCGACCCCATGATGGTGGAACCGCTGCCCGGAGACGCTACGGCCATGTCGATCCAGTTCCGCCGCCCCTTCCCCGAATTGCGCTTGGCGCCAGAAAACGCTGTGCCGAACGGTCCCGATGCCCTATGCTCGCCCCATAAAGAACGAGGCACGGAGTGCCCGCAAGATCGAGCAGGTGGTTCCATGACCCCATCACAGACCGGCGCGGCCCCGGGGTCGCGCAGCGCGTCGGCGTTGCGGATCGGCCAAGGGGCCGGTGGCGTTGCGCCTGACGCGCAGATCATGACGGCGGACGGGATCATCCCCGCCGCCTATCTTTCCGCTGGCGACAGGATCATCACGCGGCGCGGCCTTCGCCCGCTGCGCGCCATCCTGCGCCGCAGTCTTAGGCCCGGTGCGCCCTGTGTGCTGGTCGGCAAGGACGCGCTTGGCGGCAAGCCCGAGCGGGACGTGGTTCTGCTGCCCGGCCAGCGGGTGCTGATCCGCGACTGGCGGGCCAAGGCGATGTGGGGCCGCGAGGCCGCCGCGCCGGAGCTGCGACAGCTGGTCGACGGGCAATATATCCGCTGGGTCGAGGATGGGCCGGAGGCGGTTCTGCAGCTTTATTTCGGCCAGCCCGAGATCCTCTATGCCGACGGGCTGGAACTGGCCTCGGCAGATCCGCTGCCGAAAGGCGCGAAACCGACCGGGACGGTCAGCACCAGGGCCTGATCCGGGTCAGAGCGTCGCCAGAACGGACGGCAGGGCCTCGGGCAAATCCTCGGCGATCAGGCCGGGACCGACGGCGCGCGCAGCCTCGACATGCAGCCATGCGGCGGATGCCGCGGCCTCGACGGGCGCAAGACTCCGCGCCAGCAACCCCGTGATCAACCCCGCCAGAACATCGCCCGCCCCTGCCGTCGCCAACCAAGGCGCGGCGCGGTCATAAGCGGCGGCATGGATGGCGGCCCATCCATCGGGTGCGGCGATCACCGTATCGGGTCCCTTGAGCAGAACGACCGCGCCGGCCCGCGCCGCCGCGTCGCGGGCGGCATCGACGCGGGAATAGGCCGGCCCGGTGTCCGGCTCGCCGCGCAACCGTTCGGCCAGATCGGGGAAGAGACGTGCGAATTCGCCATCGTGGGGCGTAAGGACTGCCCGGTCGTGCAGCCGCGTGAAGAGCGCCGGAGGGTCCTCGGCGAAGGAGGTCAGCGCATCGGCGTCCAGCACGACCGCGCGGTCCTGGTCCTGCAACGCCGCGCCGATCAGCACGCGCGTCGCCTGCCCCACGCCGAGGCCCGGCCCGAGGCAGAGCGCGTTCAGCCGTCCATCCTCCAGCAGCGCGGCCAGATCCTCGGCCCCGTCGCAGCGGCGCAGCATGATCGCGGTCAGTTGCGCCGCACATTCCATCAACGCCGATCCGGGCGCGGCCACGGTCACCAGGCCCGCCCCCACCCTGAGCGCGGCGCGCGCCGCCATCCGCGCCGCGCCGGTGCGCCCCATCGGACCGGCCAGGACCAGCGCGTGCCCGTGGTCGTATTTGTGACCGGCGCGTTTTTGGACCGGACCGGGGCGCGTCACCAGCCGGATCGCGTCGCTCGGCGGTGAGGGCTGGCGCAGGCCGATATCCACGATATCGAGCGCGCCGCACTCCTCGGGGCCATCGGCAAGGTAGTGCCCCGGCTTGGCCGTGTGGAAGGTCACGGTCAGATCGAACGAGTGCGAAAGGCCCATGCGCCGCCCACTGTCGGAACAGAGGCCCGACGGGATATCTACGGCGACGGCCGCGAAGCCGAGCCCGTGGTCGCGCAGCTCCAGCATCTGGGCGAAGGCATGGCTCAACGCCTCGCTCAGCGGGCGCGCGAGGCCGGTTCCGAACACGGCATCGACGAACAGATCGGGGGGTGCCGCCCGGACCGCGGCGAACTCTGCCTCGGACAGGTCCGCAAGGTTCAGGACGCCCCCGCGTTCTATCCATCGGCGGTGGTTTTCGGCGGCATCGGGCGGCAGTCTGGCCGGGTCCCCCAAGGCCCGGACCGACACCTGCCAGCCCCAATCGTGCAGCAGGCGGGCGATAACATAGCCATCGCCGCCATTGTTGCCCGGCCCGCACCAGATCACGGCGCGGCGCGGGGCGGCGGCCAGGTCGGGCCAGCGCGCGAAGATCGCGTCGACCACCCCGCGCCCGGCGCGCTCCATCAGGGCGAGTCCCTCTGCGTGCCCGGCGGCCATCTCGGCGCGCTCGAAATCCCGCATCTGCGCGGCGGTCAGAAGCCCCGTCACAGGACTCGCCCGGGCCTGAGATTCAAAACTGCTGTATTTTTGTGCGCCATGCTCAATCCTTGATCGCCATTCGCGGAATCCCGCGTCGGTTTGCCCAACGAACAGGCTAGCCGATGGACGGCCCGGTCACAAAGTGGTGTCACGGGTCCGCGCGGCACACGCTGCGGTCAAAGGCGAGGAGACACCCAAAGATGAAAAAGATCGAGGCGATCATCAAACCCTTCAAGCTCGACGAGGTGAAGGAGGCTCTGCAGGAGATCGGCATCCAGGGCCTGTCTGTGACCGAGGTAAAGGGCTTTGGCCGCCAGAAGGGCCACACGGAGCTGTATCGCGGTGCGGAATACGTGGTGGATTTCCTGCCCAAGGTGAAGATCGAGGTCGTTCTGGCCGACGATCAGGCCGAGGCCGCGATCGAGGCGATCATCGCGGCAGCCAAGACCGACAAGATCGGCGACGGCAAGATCTTCGTCTCCGACATCAGCCGCGCCATCCGCATCCGCACGGGCGAAACCGACGAGGACGCCCTGTAAGCGATTTTCGCGGTCGGCCCGCGCCAGGGCTGGCCACATGCTGCAACCTGTTCGGGCCCTGCGCCCGGCGATCCGACCAAAACGTCAAGGGAAGGTCACGATGAGCAAAGAAAACGTATTGAAGATGATCAAGGATGAGGATGCGGCCTATGTCGACATCCGCTTCACCGATCCGCGCGGCAAGCTGCAGCACGTCACGGTGATGTCCGATCAGGTCGACGAAGACTTCCTTGAGGAAGGCTTCATGTTCGACGGCTCGTCGATCGCGGGCTGGAAAGGCATCGAGGCATCGGACATGAAACTGATGCCCGACACCGAAAGCGCCTATGTCGATCCCTTCTACGCGGAAAAGACCATCTGCCTGCACTGCTCGGTCGTCGAGCCCGACACGGGCGAGCCCTACAACCGCGACCCGCGCGGCACGGCCCAGTTGGCCGAAGCCTACCTGAAGTCCTCGGGCATCGGTGACGCGGCCTATTTCGGCCCCGAAGCCGAGTTCTTCCTGTTCGATGACGTCCGCATCTCGGTCGAGATGAACAAGGTGTCCTACGAGGTCGACGCCCAGGACGCATCCTGGAACGGCGACACCGAGTACGAGATGGGCAACATGGGCCATCGTCCGGGCATCAAGGGCGGCTATTTCCCGGTCAACCCGACCGACGCGGCGCAGGACCTGCGCTCGGAAATGCTGTCGACGATGAAGCAGATCGGCATGAAGGTCGACAAGCACCACCACGAGGTGGCCTCGTGCCAGCACGAGCTTGGCCTGATCTTCGACAGCCTGACCAAGCAGGCCGACGAGCTGCAGAAGTACAAGTACATCATCCACAACGTGGCGCATGCCTACGGCAAGTCGGCCACCTTCATGCCCAAGCCCATCTCGGGCGACAACGGCACCGGCATGCACGTCAACATGTCGATCTGGAAGGACGGCAAGCCGCTCTTTGCCGGCGACAAGTATGCCGACCTGTCGGATGAGGCACTGTACTTCATCGGCGGCATCCTGAAGCACGCCAAGACGCTGAACGCCTTCACCAACCCGTCCACCAACTCCTACAAGCGCCTGATCCCCGGCTTCGAAGCCCCGGTTCTGCGCGCCTACTCGGCCCGCAACCGGTCGGGCTGCGTCCGGATCCCGTGGACGGAATCGCCGAAGGCCAAGCGCGTCGAGGCCCGCTTCCCCGACCCGTCGGCAAACCCCTACCTGTGCTTCGCCGCCCTGCTGATGGCCGGCCTCGACGGCATCCAGAACAAGATCCACCCCGGCGAGCCGTCGGACAAGGACCTGTACGACCTGCCGCCCGAGGAACTGGCCGGCATCCCGACCGTCTGCGCGTCCTTGCGCGAAGCCCTGGAGGCGCTGGAAGCCGATCACGACTTCCTGCTCAAGGGCGACGTGTTCACGAAGGACCAGATCGAGGGCTACATGGAACTCAAGTGGGAAGAGGTCTACGCCTTCGAACACTGCCCGCACCCGGTCGAGTACAAGATGTACTACTCCTGCTGATCGCGGGTCACGGAACAGGGAAAGGGGCGCCGGTTCGGCGCCCCTTTTCGTTTGTGCGGTTAGGTCGCGATCAGCAACCGTCGTTGAAAACACCCGGCAGATCGAAGCCCGGCGCACACAGGATGCCGCCCCAGTGATAGGCCTGCTGGCCATTGGGCATCTGGATCAGCCAGAAGCTGAAGCCGTTGAAGAACTGGCCCGAATCCTCGATCAGCGTCACCGGCGTACCTTCGGGCAGGCTGCCCACGTCCTGGAACTGGACGCCCGGCCCCGCCCGCAGGTTGCCGCCGAAGGAGAAGCCCGCGAAGGTCTGAACCGGCACCCCGATCGTACCGCCGCCGGGGGTGGAAGTCGCCACCACGCGGCAGGACAACTGCACGCCCTCGGCAATGAAGAACACCTGTCCCTGATGCTCGATGAACTCGACCCCGGAGCCCGGATCGGCATAGCGGCTGCCGCTGCCGGACACGGCGGGTTGCAGGATCAGGCGCCGCTGCTGCCCGGTCGCAAGTTGGGTGACGTCGGCGCCGACGACATCCTCTTCGTCGAAATAGGTGGCGCGGATGCCGATGCCGTCATGGCTGCCGCAATCATATTCCGTGTTCGCCTGCGCGGAAGCCGCAAAGATGAGGCCCCCGAAAGCGGCAAGTATCATGTGTTTCAACAAATCAATTCCCCTGTTCACGCGTAAAACAGGGAAAGCCTACACCGATCCGAGCAGCTTGCGCGCGGAATCTGTCTTCAGAAGCGTGTAAACCGGCGTGCGGTGCGCATCATCTGCCGCGCGTTGCGCTGGGTGTTGCGCAGGCTGGCGCGCTGCTCGGGCGATGGTTCTTCGCCGGGCTGCCCGCCATTGCGGCGGCGGGCGATCTGTTCGACCCCGGCATCGACGCCCTTGTGCACCAGCTTGTTGATCAGCGGGCGCAGGATCATGTGAAGAATGCGGTCCATGGGCGGTGCCCCTTCTGCTCTGGTTGTCGGGGTCTCCCCGGTTCTTGCGACGCAATATAACACCAATCTGGCGAAAATCAGGCCCCCGCCCCGCCGATACGTTGCGCGATCAGAGATCGTCGTCATCCTCGGCCTCGGGTCCGTCTTCGCCGAACATGTCGCCCGTGTCATCCCGCGGCAATTCCGGGCCTTCTGCATCGGGCGGGCGGCTTTCCAGAAGCCCGGCCTCGCGCAGTTCCTTCAGCCCCGGCAGGTCGCGGGCGTTTTCCAGCCCGAAATGGTCGAGGAACCCCTCGGTCACGACATAGGTGACGGGCCGGCCCGGAGTCATGCGCCGGCGGCCGAACCGCACCCAGCCCAGATCGATCAACTGGTCCACCGTGCCGCGGCTGACCGAGACGCCGCGGATCTCTTCGATCTCGGCGCGGGTGACGGGCTGGTGATAGGCGACGATGGCCAAGGTCTCGATCGCGGCGCGCGACAGTTTCCGCGTCTCGACGGTTTCACGCGCCATCAGGAAGCCGAGGTCGGGCGCGGTGCGGATCGCCCAGGCATCGCCCACGCGCACCACGCCCACACCCCGCCCCTCGTAGCGGCGGCGCAGCAGTTGCACGGCCTCGGCCGGGTCGCAGCCATGGGGCATGCGCGCGGCCATCTCGGCGACCGACAGCGGCTCGGCGGTGGCAAACAGCATCGCCTCGACCATGCGCTCCTGCTCGCCCAGGGGCGGGGCGCGGAACAGGCTTTCCTCGGTCGGCGCGCGGCTGTCCTCGGGCGTTTGCGGTGTTTCGGTCATTCCTCTCTCCGGCGGAGGTGAATGGGCGCGAAGGTCTCGGATTGGCGGATCTCGACGCGGCCGGCCTTCACCAGTTCCAGCGAGGCGGCGAAATGGGCGGCGGTGGCGGCGCGGCGGCGTTTCGGGTCCATCTGCCAGCCATCGGGCAGGTAGCTCATCAGGTCGGTCCATTCACCGGCGAAGCCGACCAGCGGGCGCAGGCGGTCCAGCGCCTCTTCCATGGTGAAGACGTCTTCGCGGTCCATCACGTAGGGGCGGAAATCGTCGCGGGTGCGGATGCGGGCATAGGCCTGCAACAGGTCGATCAACCCGGCGGTGTAGGTGACGGATTTGGCCGTGGTCATCACCTCGGGCGCGCCACGGGGAAAGCGGTCGCGGCCAAGGCGATCGCGGGCCATCAGCTTGGCCGCGCAGTCGCGCATGGCCGACAGGCGTTCCAGCTGGAAGGCAAGATGGGCCGCCATATCCTCGGCCGAGGGCCCCTCCTCGGTCGGGTCGGGCGGAAGCAGGAGGCGCGATTTCAGGAACGCCAGCCAAGCCGCCATGACAAGGTAATCGGCGGCCAGCTCAATGCGCAGCTTGCGCGCCTTCTCGATGAAGACGAGGTATTGCTCGGTCAGCGCGAGGATCGAGATCTTGCGCAGGTCCACCTTCTGCGTGCGCGCCAGCGACAGGAGCAGGTCGAGCGGCCCCTCGAACCCGTCCACGTCGACGATCAGCGCCTCGGCCGCGCGGCGCGAGGCGACGGCATCCCAGTCGGGCGCGTCGTTTGCCGGGGTCGGCGTGTCAGCCATAGACCTCTCCGTCCAGAAGGTCGGAAAGGTCGGCCTCGGCGGCCTCGATGTCAAGCGGCTGGCGGCGGTTGCGCAGCGCCAGCGCGGCCTCGCCCATGGCGATCTCGGCGCTGTCGAGGTCGCCCGCACCGACCACGACCTGCTCCATCTCGGCCCGGTCGCCGTTGCAATGCAGGATCAGGTTGCACCCGGCGGCCCGCGCCCGCGTGGCGCGCTCGCCGATGGGGCCGGGCAAGGCGCCCATGGACAGGTCGTCGGTCATCAGAAGGCCGGTGAAGCCGATCTCGGAGCGGATCATCTCGATCATGGCGGACGAGAGGGTGGCGGGCACCTCCTCGTCGAGCGCCTCATAGACGATATGGGCCGTCATGCCCAAGGGCAGGTCCACCAGTGGTTTGAAGGCCGCGAAATCGGTGCCGCGCAACTCGTCCGCCGAGGCGGTGACGCGCGGCAGGTCGAGATGGCTGTCCACCTCGCCCAAGCCATAGCCCGGCAGGTGTTTGAGCACCGGCAGCACGCCGCCGTCGAACAGCCCCTCGGCCACGGCGCGGGCGGCGCCGATCACCGCGTCGGGCGTGGTGCCATAAAGGCGGTTCAGGAGAATCGGATGCGTCGTGTCGCGCGCCACGTCGGCCAGCGGCATGCAGTTCACGTCAATGCCCACCTCGCGCAGTTCATGCGCGATCAGGCGCGCGCGCAGATACATCGTGCGGGCGGCCTTGCCCGGCCCGGCCTGCGCCATCTGGTCGAGCGCGGGGCGCCACTGCCGCCAATATGGCGGGCGCATGCGCTGCACGCGGCCCCCTTCCTGGTCGATCAGAACGGGGGCGTCGCGGCCCACGGCCTCGCGCAGATCCTCGGTCAGGGCGCGCAGTTGCGCGGGATCCTCGATGTTGCGGGCGAAAAGGATGAAGCCCCAGGGCTGCACTTCGGCGAAAAAGTCGCGCTCTGTCGGCCCGAGGGTCGGCCCGGACGGCCCGAGGATCGTGGCCGAGATCGCCGTGGTCACGTCAGCGAACCGTGACGGGGATGCAGGCGGCCCCTTGCGCCACCAGCGCGGCGCAGAACCGGCGCGAGGCGGCCAGATCGTCGAAGCCCGCCGCGCGCAGGCGGTAGAAGCGCTGCCCGCCGGAGGAGGCCTCCTCGATCACGCGCGGGCGGCCCGCCATGAAATCGGGGAAGCGGCTTGAAAGACGGTCCCATTCGGAGCGCGCGATTTCGGCGGTATCGAACGCGCCCAATTGCACCAGCCGCGTGCCGTCGGGCAGGTCGGCGGGGGCGATCTCTCGCACGCCGGTGCCGCCGGGGGTGCTGACCTCCAGCGCCACGTCTGCGCTGTTGCCCGCCAGAACGGCGGGCGCATCGGGGTTCACGGCGCGGGCGAAGCCGGCGGGGCGGATCATCGGGCGCAGCGAGGTGCGCACGCCCGGAACCGAGGCGGGGATGACGGCGAATTGCGGCTCGGCCGGGGCCGCAGCGGGTTCAGGCGTGGGATCGGCCGCCGCGATCTCGGCTGTGACGCCCTCGTCCGGGGCGACGGCGGCTGCCGGGGGCGTCTCGTCCAGGGGGACGCTCGAGGCCAGAAGGCGTTCGATCAGGGCCTGCGTCGCGTCCGGCACGGACGGGCCCGCGGGCGCAGGGGCCGCGGCGGGTTCGGGCGCGGGTGCCGCGACGGCCGCGGCGGAGGCATTGTCGAAATCAAGCTCCTGCAACTGGACCGGCGGGGGCGCGAGGACAAGCTGGTCGGGCACCGGCGCGGCCTCTTCCCCTTCGGCAAGGCGATTGACGGCAAGGCCCTGGTGCGGGGCCTGCGTGCCGCCGGGATCTTCGGGGGCGACGCGCATCGGGCCTTGCAGCGCCCGCACGACCGGCACGCCGGACACGTCGCGCATGGTCAGCTGCCAGCCCCAGACGCCCAGGCCGACCACGAGGCCGATCGACACCAGCGCCCCGGCCCAGTTGACCAGGGTCCCGATCGTGGACGCGCCACGCTGGGGGGGATGCTCGCCATAGGCGTCGTAGTCGCGATAAGACTCCGCGTCGTCTTCGAAATAATCGATATCCGCCATGCCTGCCCTCAACTTCGCGCCCCGTGCCTCGGGCGTGCAAAGCACGGACCCGGCCGGGGTGACTTGACTGCTCGTCCCGGCCGTCGTGGCGTTTTCGCCTTACATCTTCTCGACCGGAGTTACGCCCAAGATACCAAGACCGTTGGAAATGACAATCGCCACGGCCCGGATAAGGGCCAGTTTCGCGGCGGTTGTTGCCGGATCGTCCTCCTGCATGAAGCGCAGGGCGGGATTGGCGTTGCCCTTGTTCCACAGCGCGTGGAATTCCGACGCGAGGTCGTAGAGATAGAAGGCGATGCGGTGGGGTTCATGCGCCTCGGCCGCGATCTCGACCAGGCGGGGCCATTCGGCGAGCTTGGCGACCAGCGCGAACTCGGCCGGATCGGCGATGGCCGACAGGTCTGCGGGCGTGTCGGTGGGCAGCCCCGCCTCCTCGGCCTTGCGCAGGACCGAGTGGATGCGGGCATGGGCGTATTGCACGTACCAGACCGGGTTGTCCTTGGACTGCTCCAGCACCTTGTTCACGTCGAAATCGAGCGGCGCGTCGTTCTTGCGGGTCAGCATGACGAAGCGGGTCACGTCCGCGCCGACCATCTCGACCACGTCGCGCAGGGTGACGAAGGTGCCCGCGCGCTTGGACATTTTCAATTCCTGGTCGCCGCGCTTGAGCTTGACCAACTGCATCAGCTTGATGTCGAGCGGCACGCGTTCGGCGCTGAGCGCGGCGACGGCGGCCTTCATCCGTTTGACGTAACCGCCGTGGTCGGCCCCGAAAATGTCGATCAATTCGTCGAAGCCACGGCTGACCTTGTCGTAGTGATAGGCGATGTCGGGCGCGAAATAGGTCCAGCCGCCATCGGATTTCATGATCGGGCGATCCACATCGTCGCCGTACTCGGTCGATTTGAACAGCGTCTGTTCGCGCGGCTCCCAATCCTCGGGGGTCTTGCCCTTGGGCGGTTCCAGCGTGCCGCGATAGATCAGGCCCTTGCCGTCGAGGTCCTTGATCGCGGCCTCGATCTGGCCCGTGCCGTAAAGCGATTTTTCCGAGAAGAACACGTCCATCTCGACGCCGAGCGCCTTCAGGTCGGCGCGGATCAGGTCCATCATCGCGTCGGTGGCGTAGTCGCGGATTTCCTCCAGCCAGACAGCCTCGGGCTGGTCGACCCATTGTTCGCCCACTTCCTTGGCCAGCGCCTCTCCGACGGCGATCAGGTAGTCGCCGGGATAGGTGCCTTCCTCGAAGGCGACGGTCTGCCCCAGCGCTTCGAGATAGCGCAGGTAGACCGACCGCGCGAGGACATCGACCTGCGCGCCGCCATCGTTGATGTAATATTCGCGGGTGACGTCATGGCCCGTGTAGGCCAGCAGGCTGGCCAGCGCGTCGCCGAACACCGCGCCGCGCGTGTGGCCTACATGCATGGGGCCGGTGGGGTTGGCGCTGACGAACTCGACATTGACCTTGCGCCCCTGCCCCAGATCGGACCGGCCATAGCCCGCGCCGGCCTCGAGCGCGGCGCGCACCTGCGCGCGCCAGCTGTCGCCCGACAGGCGCAGGTTCAAAAACCCCGGCCCCGCCACTTCGGCGCTTGCGATGCGGGCGTCGCCGCGCAGCTTTTCGGCCAGTGCCTCGGCGATGTCGCGGGGCTTTTTCCGGGCGGGCTTGGCCAGCACCATCGCGGCGTTCGTGGCCATGTCGCCATGCGCCGCGTCTCGGGGCGGTTCGACCGCCACGTTACGCGTATCCAGCCCCTCGGGCAGCGCGCCCTCGGCGGTCATGGCGTCAAGGCTCTCGATCACGAGCGCACGGATATCGGCGAAGATGTTCATGGCGGAAGATCCCTTGGAGTTGTGCGGGGTTTATCACGCCGCACGGCGGGTTCAACAGGATCGCACGCCCATATCGCCCCGCCGCGTCGTTACGGCCCGCACCGGACATAGGTGCGCGACCATTGCTCCCCCACGAGGACCATGCCGCCCTCGAACGAGGGCATGATCATGTAGCGCCGGGTCCAGGTTTGACCTTCGCCGCCGCACTGACCGTCGAACAGGATCGCGCCCGCCATCCCCCGCACCGGGACGGGGTTGGTCAGCTGGCAGGTGGATTCCCAGAACTCCAGCCGGCCGGGGCTGACGGTGACCATGCCGTCGCTGATCCCCGCAGGGCAACTGTCGGGATGATACCGCCCCGGGGCCACCTGCTGCGCATTGGCCATCAGGGTCGAGGACAGGATGGTCGCCAGGGCGGCGACGGTCGTCAGTTTCATTGGTCGGTGACCTCCTCTTCAACGTCTTCGGCGGCATCTTCTTCCGGCGAACCGTCCCCGTCTGCGGCGGCGTCATTCGCGGGGACCGGGCCGGCGGCCCCGCCCCCTTCACAGGAATAGAGCGTCTCGCCCAGGCCGCGTAGAACGACGACCATCGAGTCCGGCTCGGGCCCCTCGCCGAAATAGATGCGCGCCTCGAACGTGCCATCCGCGTCCTCGCAATTGCCGTCATAGAGGAATTCCTCGTCCAGCAGACGCAGGCGCGTGGGGTTGAAAAGCTCGCAACATGCACCGTCGAAGCACAGTTCGGGAAAGGTGAGCGTGGCCACTGCCGCGCCCTCGGCCGGCCCGCCGCCCTCGGCGCAGACGGAATAATAGGTGCCGTTCGCGGGAAAGGCGGCAGCCGAAAAAGGCAGGACGGCAAAGGCGACAGCGGGGATCAGGCGGCGCATGGCGGCACTCCGGCGGCAACAGGGGTGTGGGTCCATGGTGCCGCGCGGGCGGGTTTCGATCAACTGTCGGTTGCAGCCTTTTTGCCATTCACGTCCGGCGGCGGCTGCTCGCCTGCATCCTCGGGGCGCAGCGTCAGCAGGCGTGCACCCGCCCCGGCCTCGACCTTGTCGTCGGGGCCGACGAGGCGCAGGGCGCCGCCCGCCCCGATCACGCCGATCAGCATGGCGTCGGGCCGCTTGGCGCGCCAATCCTCCAGGGTGAATTCCTCGGTCAGGCCGGTCAGGCGGAACTGCCAGCCCTGCCAGACGCGCAACTCCATCTCGCGATAGGTCGCCCCATCCCCCAGGGGCCGCCCGCCCAGCGTGGCCGGCAAGGCATGGCGCACCTGTTCGCTTTTCTCGCGCGTGACCTGGAACACCTTTTCGCGCCCCATCTCGGGCGCGAGGTCGGTGGCGACCAGCGTGTTGTAGGCATCGTTGTCGGTGGCCGCGATCAGGGTGGAGTAGCCGACGAAATCAATGCGATGCTCGGCCGCCTCGGACAGGACATCACCGAAGAAGGTGGGAATGCCCGCCTCGCGCGCGCGGCGCAGGTGGCCACGGTTCGCATCGGCGATCAACACGGGCACCTCGGCCTTTTTCAGCGCCTCGGCCAGAAGGGTCGTCCAGCGCGAGCCGCCGACGATCAGCACGCCGGGTGTGCCCGCAGCGGTCAGGCCCAGCGCCTTGGCGAAGGGACCGAGCGTGAAGCCGTGCAGCACCACCGTGGCGGCCACCAGCACGAAGGCCAGCGGGCCGATCAACGCGCCATCCTCGACGCCAAGTTGCACCAACCGCTCGCCGAACAGGCCCGCGACAGCGACCAGAACCACCCCGCGTGGACCGGTCAGGGCCACCAGCAATTGCTCGCGGTATGGAATGCCAGACCCGATGAGCGAGGCCATCACGGTCAGGGGCCGCGCGACCAAGACCACGGCGGCGACGAATAGCGCCGCGCGCCAGTCCAAGCGTCCAAGGGCCGAGAAATCGAGCGAGGCCGCCAGCAGGATGAACACGCCCGAGACCAGCAGGATCGTCGCGTGTTCCTTGAAGCGGCGCAATTCCTCGTAACTGGGCAGGTCGGCATTGGCGATGACGAGGCCCATGATGGTAACGGCGAGAAGGCCACTTTCATGCAAAACCGAGTCCGAGAGCGCGAAGATGGCGATCAACAACACGAACAGGACCGGCACTTTCATATGCTCGGGCACCTGCCCGTGGCGGAAGGCGCGGGCAAGGCCATAGCCCGCCGCCACGCCCGTGATGGTGGCTACGGCCACGCCCATCACCAACTCGCCCGCGGCACTGCCGACGGAGGTGGCGCTGTTGAGGACCAGCACGACCTCGAAGGCCAGAACGGCGGCAAGCGCGCCGAGCGGGTCGTTGACGATCGCCTCCCATTGCAGAAGCGCCGCCGGACGGCGCGACAGCCGCGCCTGCCTGAGCAGCGGCGCGATCACGGTCGGCCCGGTGACGATCATGATGCCGCCGAAAACCGCCGAGCTTTCCCAACTGAGCCCCGCGCCGTAGCGCAACGCCAGCGTCGACAGGAGCCATCCCAGCGGCGCGCCCACGAAGACGAGGCGTTTGACCCCCACCGCCGCGTCCGACAGCGACCTAAAATTTAGCGTGAGGCCGCCCTCGAACAGGATCACGGCGACCGCGATGGCGATCAGCGGCTGGGTCAGCGGCCCGATATCGCGCGCCGGGTCGAGCACTCCAAAAACCGGGCCGATCAGCACGCCCGCGACCAGCATCAGCACGATACCGGGCAGGCGCAGTTTCCAGGCGATCCATTGCGCACCAACGCCCACGACACCGACAAGCGCCAGGGCCGTGACAGGGGACAGGGCGCCATCCGCCGGGGTGACCGCCATCAGACAGCCCCCTTCGTCATCACATGAACCGCTCGATCAGCCATAACCTTCACCCCTTGCCCTACGCCGAACGGGCCGAGCCTATTGCCCGCCCCGATGCAACCCAACCCCTTGAACGCCCTAGCGGTTCCATGTGCGCAAAGGTGGTGCGCGCCGCAGGTTGGGCAACTGCGTGGACGCAATGCCGGTTAGACCGGCCTAGTCGCAGGACACGAAGCTGTCTTCCAGATCGCCCGTGCGCATCACGAGGTTGCCGTCCGCGTCGAAGGACAAGACCACCGTCTCGGGGCTGGGGCCGGACCCGTAATCGCAGGTCAAGGTGTATTGCACCGCGCCCTCGGGGGCGTCCTGCGCGACCGGGTCGGTCAGGGTGCAGGGCGTCTCGTAATAGGCGACGGTCTCGCCCTCGATCCGCAGCGCCACGGCATCGGCCTCGCCCGAGCAGTAGCCGTATTCATAGGTGCCGTCGAACCCATCGGCAGCCAAAGCCGTGGGCACCAGAAGGGCCGCCCCGGCCATGCGCAAAAGAAAAGATCTCGTTATCATGCGAACGCTCCCTGATCTCGTTGGATGACCAACGATTGCAGATGGGCGCGCGCCTGTAACTAGAGGTTTTCCAGCGGTCGGATGATCTCCACCCCCTTGTCGCCGAAGATCCGCTGATGCGTCTGGAGGGCGAAGCGGTCGGTCATCCCGGCGATGTAATCCGACACGATCCGCGCCAGTTGGGTTTCATCGCCCGCGACGTCTTCGACATCTTTGCGCCATTGCTTGGGCAGTTCCTCGGGATGGGCCATGAAGAACGGAAAAAGCTCCATGACCACGCGCGTGACCTCGACCCGCATCTCGACCACGGCGGGGGCGCGATACATGCGGTGGAACAGGAAGTCCCGGATCACCTTGAGATCGGTGAAAAGCGCGTCGGAGAATTGCACGATGGGGCGGCCCGCCTCGCGGACATCGCGCACCGTCTCGGGGGCCAGATCGGCAAGGGTCGCCTGCGCCTGCCCGATCACGTCCTCCACCAGAACGCCGAAGAAGCGCCGGAGCGCCTCGTGCCGGCGACGGTAGTAGTTGAGGCCGGGATAGCGCGCATCGACCTCGGCGAAACAGGCGCCCAGGATCGGCAAGTCGGCCAGTTCGTCGGTCGAGAACAGCTCGGCCCGCAGCCCGTCATGCAGGTCGTGGTGGTTGTAGGCCACGTCATCGGCGATCGCGGCAACCTGCGCCTCGGCGCTGGCATGGGTGTTCAGCTCCAGATCATGGCGCGCGGTGTAATCGGCAAGCGCCCATGGCACGGGCGCGGGCACGGGGCCATTGTGTTTGGCAATGCCTTCAAGGGTTTCCCAGGTCAGGTTCAAACCGTCGAATTCGGCATAATGGCGTTCGAGATGGGTGACGATGCGAATGGCCTGCGCGTTGTGATCGAACCCGCCATAGGGCTCCATCACGGCCTGAAGCGCATCCTCGCCGGTATGACCGAAGGGCGGATGGCCAAGGTCATGGGCCAGCGCCACGGCTTCGGTCAGTTCCTCGTCGAGGTTGAGGGCGCGGGCCATGGTGCGCGCCACCTGCGCCACCTCGATGGAATGGGTCAGGCGGGTGCGGAAATAATCGCCCTCGTGTTCGACGAAGACCTGCGTCTTGTGCTTGAGCCGCCGAAACGCCGAGGAATGGATGATCCTGTCGCGGTCCCGCTGGAACGGTGTGCGAAACGTGCTCAGATCCTCGGGCATGAGGCGCCCGCGGCTTTGAGCCGGATCGCTGGCATAGGGTGCACGCATCCCCTTTGGTCCCCTTGTTCCTGTCGCATCCCCTGCCCGGGCTGCGCCGCCTTGTTTGCGCTTGGGCGTCCTCATATATTCGAATGCAGAGAAATGCGACAGCCGAACGCCCGAGGAGAACGCGCATGACGCTGACCCTGACAGTGCCCCCGAAAGTGACCGACCGCGCCTTTGCCCGGTTGGCCGAGATCAACGATGCCTCGGGCGAGGCGAAGGCCCTGCGCGTCGCGGTCGAGGGCGGCGGCTGTTCCGGTTTCCAGTACGACATCAAGCTGGACGATCCGGCCGAGGATGATTTGGTGCTGGAACGCGATGGGCAGAAGGTCGTGGTCGACAGCGTCTCCCTGCCCTTCCTGGCCGATGCGGTGATCGACTTCACCGAGGAATTGATCGGTGCGCGGTTCACCATCGACAACCCGAACGCGACCTCGTCCTGCGGCTGCGGCACGTCCTTCTCGATGTAAGCGATCTTGACCCCGGTCAAGGCGCCGGCCCCTTGGCCGCGCGACGCTGACCCGTGTCGGACCCAAGGAGAGCGCCCATGACCACGCCGCTGTTTCATTCCACCCGCGAAAGCGACACCCTTCTCGTGATCGAGGCCCATGGCGCGATGGATGCCCGCGCGATGGAAGTCGCGCTGACCCTGCTGGTCGATGAGATGAAGGGGATGCATCACGGCGCCTGCCTTGTGCGGGCGGAAGGCGTCGAATGGCCGAGCCTTGGCGCGATCGGCGTCGAGATCCGGCACTGGGTCCAGATGATGGCGATGGTCGAGAAACTCGACAAGGTCGCGGTGCTGACCGACGAGGGCTGGGTGCGCGCCATCGCCTCGATCGAGTCGGCGTTGATCCCCAACCTCGTGATCCGGGCCTTTGCCCCGGACCAGGAAGACGCCGCGCGCGCCTGGCTGGCCGAACCGCTCAGCCAGGACGCGACGGCGTAAGGCTCAGGCCTCTTCGTTTTCCTTGGCGGCCCCGGCGCGGGGCTGGCCGACGCGCGGTTCCGGCACGCGGGCCGCGGGCACGCGCGGCTGCGGCACGTTCGGCTTCAACTCGGTCCTGGCGTCGGGCTTGACCTCGGGCGCGGTTGCCGCGTCGGGCTTGGGCAGGGCCAGCGCCTCGTCCTGGAACTGGTCCGGCACCTCGGGCACGATCTGCCCGGTTTCGAGGTCGATCATCACGCGCGGCTTGGTCGGCATCGCGTCGATCATCTCGTTCAGTTCGCGCACCAGCCGCTTGAACCTGTCGCGCTGGCTTTCGGATTTCGGGGCGGGCTTGGCGCCGCCACGGAAGAAGTTGAACATCGGGATTCCCAGTTTTTTGACAAGACGAGAGTCATTCTAGCTTATGCTGCGGCGCGGAAAACCGTCCGCATCGTCTCATGGGGGTGGATCGGCCAAGCCTTGCCGATGACGGGCTTGGCAAGGGCGCGCCGGGCGGGCAGAAAGGGCCAAACGACCGGGGGGCCTCCATGCGCATCGCGACATTCAACATCAACGGCATCAAGGCACGGGCCGAGGCGCTCTGCGCCTGGCTGGACGAGGCCGCGCCCGACGTCGCGCTGTTGCAGGAGATCAAGTCGGTCGACGAGAATTTCCCGCGCGAACTGTTCGAGGATCGCGGCTACAATGTCGAAACGCATGGCCAGAAAAGTTTCAACGGCGTGGCGATCCTGTCGAAACTGCCGCTTGAGGATGTGTCGCGCGGGCTGCCCGGCGATGACGAGGACGAACAGGCCCGCTGGATCGAGGCGACGGTAACCGGTGACAACCACTCGGTGCGGATCTGCGGCCTTTACCTGCCCAACGGCAACCCGGTGCCGGGGCCGAAATACGACTACAAGCTGGCCTGGATGGAGCGGATGCGCCGCCACGCCGCCGGACTGCTGGAAACCGAGATGCCGGTGGTGATGGCGGGCGATTACAACATCATCCCGCAGGACGAAGACGCCGCCAAGCCCGAGGCCTGGACCGAGGATGCGCTGGCCTTGCCGCAAAGCCGCGACGCGTTCCGCCGGATCCTGAACCTCGGCTACACCGAGGCGATCCGCGCGCGCACCGCCGCGCCGGGGCTTTTCTCCTTCTGGGATTACCAGGCAGGCGCGTGGCAGCGGAACAACGGCATCCGCATCGACCACCTGCTGCTCAGCCCGCAGGCGGCCGACCTGATGACGGAAGCCGGCATCGACAAGGACGTGCGCGGGCGCGACAAGCCCTCGGATCACGTGCCGGTCTGGATCGACCTCGCCGCCTAGTCCGGCTTGCCGATCTTCGCGATGGCGAGGGGGGCCAGCACCGACAGGAACAGCCGCCGGTAGATATGGTGCGCGGCGGTAAAGGCCGGGTCCGCGCCCAGCATGATGCTGAGGGCGGCCATCGTCTCCAACCCGCCGGGGGCGAAGGCGATCAGCAGGTCGGTCAACGGCAAATCCGTCACCGCCCGCACGAACAGCGCCGCGCCCAGGGTCACGGCAACGGCCAGGCCCGTCAGCACGCCCGAGGCCGCCGCCGCGCGCGCGATCAGGGCGAAGGTCACGCCGTTGAACCGCGTGCCGATCAGGCTGCCCATGATGGTGAAGGTCGGGATCGCGACCCAGGCGGGCGGCGCGCCCGTGACCCAGCCCGCCCCGTGGGCGAGGCCCGAGACCGCCATGCCCGCCATCACCAGCGCGGCGGGCACCTTCAGCCGGAGGAAGACGAGCCCCAGCGCAACGCCCAACACGGCCAGCAGCAGCATGGTGGCGAGGTCCAGCGTCTCGGTGATCGGGGCGGTCATCGACAGGTCCGCATCGCTGGCCAGCGCCACCACGACCGGCACGACCAGCGTCAGCAGCAGCACCCGCAGCGACTGGATCACCGTCACCACCCGCACATCCGAGCGGATCGAGGCCGAAAGCGCGATCACGAAACTCAGGTGCCCGGGCATCGCGGTCAGCCGCGCCGTGGCCGCGTCGAAGCCGAACATCCGCTGCACCAGCGCGCCCCCGCCGAAGACGATCAGCACAAGGCCAAGGGTCAAGGTGACCAGCGGCACCGGCCATTGCGGCAGGGAGGCGACCACTTCGGGCGTGATCCCCGCACCAAGGCTCAGGCCGATCATCACGAAACAGGTATTGCGCAGCCAGTCGGGGATATGCGTCTCGACGCCCCAGAGAGACACCGCCGTCACCACGGCGGCCGGCCCCGTCAGGAAGGGCGCGGGCACGCCCGAGGCCCAGCCCAGCACCGCGCCCACCGCCCCGGCGAAAAGCGCGGCGGCCACGGGCCTGACCTGTGACAGAAAAGAACGCGGGTGCATGGCGCCGGTTTATCCCCTCTGCCCCCCGCCTTACAGGGGCATCCCCCGTCCCGGTATCTCTGGTTTCGCGACGCCATCGTCGCATGCCGGCACGGCTGGAGCGCGGCAGGCGGACGCGCGCGGGACCGGGGGCGCACCGTGGGAGGCGATGTTGACCGGATAGCCCATGGGCTGCCGAAGCGCCCGCACGCTCAATTCGCCCCATCGGTAATGCTCTGATTTCACGTATGGAAACGGTCACTCAACCCAGAGGCGCGCGCCGCGCCCCGCGCCCTCCCCGAGGTGGAAAACGACCTGACGTAAGGCAAACTCTTGCCAGATACGGGCGGCTTCGTAACATTAGCGTCACATAACAACGATAACCGCCACGTCGGGCGGCCTTTGCGCTGCCCGTCCACCTGATTGAACCCAACAGGAGGGCCGTGTGCCTCTGACGCGCACGGTCTTTAGGAGAGACATATGACCTTCCGTATCCTTGCCGCGGCGTCCGCGGCCAGCGCCGTCGCCATTTCGGCCGCCCTGCCCGCTTTCGCTCAGGACCGTGCCGAAGTCGAATTTTGGCACGCCATGGGCGGCCAGCTGGGCGAGCGCGTCGACCAGTTCGCCTCCGACTTCAACGCCACGCAGGACAGCTGCACCGTCACCGCCGTCTACCAGGGCAACTATACCGAAACGATGACCTCGGCCATCGCGGCGTTCCGCGCCGGTGAACAGCCCCATATCGTGCAGGTCTTCGAGGTGGGCACCGCCACCATGATGTCGGCGGCCGATAACGGCGCCATCTACCCCGTTCACCAGCTGATGGAAGACGCGGGCATCGAGTTCGACGAAGCCGCCTATCTGCCCGGCGTGATCTCCTACTACTCGGACACCGATGGCAACCTGCTGTCGCTGCCCTTCAACTCGTCCACGCCGGTGATGTGGTACAACGCCACCCTGCTGGAAGAGAACGGCCTCGACGTTCCGACCACCTGGGACGAGGTCTGGGCCGCGGCCCGCGTCCTGCGCGACGCCGGTGTGCCCTCGCCCGTCGGCTTCGGCTGGCAATCCTGGACCCAGATCGAGAACTACTCGGCCTGGCACGACCTGCCCATGGGCACGCAGGAAAACGGCTTTGCCGGTACGGATACCGAGTTCACCTTCAACAACGAAGCGGTCGTGAACCACATCCAGGCCATCGCGGATGCCGGTGAGGAAGGCCTCTTCACCTATGGCGGCCGTCGCGGCGACTCGCGCGGGATGTTCGTGAACGGCGAAACCGCGATGTGGATCAACTCCTCGGCCTATTACGGTGGCTTCGTGAACGACATCACCGAGTTCGAGTTCAGCCAGGCGATGATGCCGCTCGACACCGCGGTTGCCGACGCGCCGCAGAACTCGATCATCGGCGGTGCAACCCTGTGGGTTCTGCAAGGCGGCGAAGAGGCCGAGTACGCCTGCACCGCGCAGTTCCTGTCGTTCCTGTCGACGGCCGAGCAGCAGGCCGACTGGGCCGGGTCGACCGGCTACGTGCCGATCACCACGGCCGCCTATGAACTGATGGGTGAACAGGGCTTCTTCGACGAGAACCCGGGCACCGACGTCGCCATCCAGCAGCTGACGCTGAACCAGCCCACGCCGAACAGCCGTGGCGTGCGTTTCGGCAACTTCGTGCAGATCCGCGACGTGATCAACGAAGAGCTGGAAGCCGTCTGGTCCGGTGACAAGACCGCACAGGAAGCAATGGATGCCGCCGTCGAGCGTGGCAACGAGCTTCTGCGCCGCTTCGAGGCCGCGAACTGATCGCATCACATGACCGGGCCGGGCGAGAAATGTCGCCCGGCCCTTTTCCAGTTCGACGAACCCGGGCACGATCCGACATATGAAACGCGTTGTATTTCGCAGCTGGTGGCTGCCATACCTTCTGGTCGCGCCACAGATCGCGATCACGCTGATCTTTTTCATCTGGCCCGCCTACCAGGCGCTGGAAAGCTCGCTCTATATCGAGGACGCGTTCGGCTTTTCGCGCAACTTCGTCTGGTTCGAGAATTTCGAACAGCTGTTCAGCGATGCCGGCTACCTGCGGTCGTTCAAGACCACGCTGATTTTCGGCCTGTCGGTCACCTTCCTGTCGATGTCGATGGCGCTTGGTCTGGCCGTCGCCGCCAACCGGGTGATCCGCAGCGCCACCGCCTATCGCACCTTCCTGATCTGGCCCTATGCCGTCGCCCCGGCGCTGGCGGGTGTCTTGTGGTTCTTCATGATGAACCCGACGCTCGGCATCGTCGCCTACTGGCTTGAGGCGATGTTCGGCTATGACTGGAACCACTACACCAGCGGCAGCGAGGCGCTGATCATGGTGACCATCGCCGCGGCGTGGAAACAGATCAGCTACAACTTCCTGTTCTTCCTCGCCGGGCTGCAATCCATCCCGAAATCCCTGATCGAGGCGGCGGCCATCGACGCGGCCAGCCCCGCGCGGCGGTTCTGGACCATCGTCTTTCCGCTGCTGTCGCCGACGACCTTCTTCCTGCTGGTCGTGAACCTCGTCTACGCGTTCTTCGACACGTTCGCGATCATCCACGCGACCACCTCGGGCGGGCCTGCGGACGCGACCTCGATCCTCGTCTACCGCGTCTACAACACCGGTTTCGTCGGGCAGGATTACGGGTCGAGCGCGGCGCAATCGGTCGTTCTCATGGCGCTGGTCATCGGGATGACGGTGATCCAGTTCCGCTTCGTCGAACGGAGGGTGAATTACTGATGGTCGAAAATCGCCCCCTCCTGAACATCCTCACGCATCTGGTGCTGATCGCCGGGATCGTCTTCCTGTGCTTCCCGGTCTGGATGGCCCTCGTGGCCTCAACCCACCCGGGCGAGGCGCTGGTCCGCAGTCCGATCCCGATGTGGTTCGGCGACCAGGGCTTCGAGAATTACCGCCAGCTTCTGACCGGGGGCGTGCCCGCCACGGGCGGCGTCCCGGTGGCGCAGATGATGTGGAATTCGCTGATCATGGCGCTGGGCATCACCATCGGGAAGATCGCGATCAGCCTCTTGTCCGCCTACGCGATCGTCTATTTCCGCTTCCCCTTCCGCATGGTGTTCTTCTGGCTGATCTTCATCACCCTGATGCTGCCGGTCGAGGTGCGGATCCTGCCCACCTATGACGTCGTCGCGTCGCTGGGGATGCTCAACAGCCATACCGGCCTGATCCTGCCGCTGATCGCCTCGGCCACCGCGACCTTCCTGTTCCGGCAGTTCTTTTTGACCGTGCCGGACGAGCTGGTCGAAGCCGCGCGCATCGACCGCGCCGGGCCGCTGCGGTTCTTCTGGGATATCCTGCTGCCGCTGTCGCGCACGAATATCGCGGCGCTGTTCATCATCCTGTTCATCTACGGCTGGAACCAGTATCTCTGGCCGTTCCTCATCACCACCGACCAGGACCTCTACACCATCGTCATGGGCATTCAGCGCATGGTGAACGTGGGCGAGGGCCTGCCGATCTGGCACCTGACCATGGGCACGGCGATCCTGGCGATGATCCCGCCGGTGATCGTGGTCCTGGCGATGCAGCGGCTCTTCGTGAAGGGCCTTGTGGAAAGCGAGAAGTAAGACATGGCCGAGCTGATCCTGAAAAACGTGGGCAAGACCTATCCGGGCGGGGTGACCGCCGTATCGGGCGCCAATGTCGAGATCGAGGACGGCGAATTCGTCGTGCTGGTCGGTCCCTCGGGCTGCGGCAAGTCCACGATCCTGCGCATGATCGCCGGTCTGGAAGAGATCACCGAGGGCGAGGTGCAGATCGGCGACCGTGTCGTGAACACGCTGGAGCCGGGCGAGCGCGACATCGCCATGGTGTTCCAGAACTACGCGCTCTACCCGCATATGTCGGTGCGCAAGAACATGGAATACGGCCTCAAGAACCAGGGCATGCCGCGCGACCAGATCGCCGAGCGCATCGCCAAGGCGGCCGAGACCTTGCAGATCGCGCAGTATCTCGACCGCAAGCCGCGCGCCCTGTCGGGCGGGCAGCGCCAGCGCGTCGCCATGGGCCGCGCCATCGTGCGCGAACCGGCGGTGTTCCTGTTCGACGAGCCGCTGTCGAACCTCGACGCCAAGTTGCGCACGCAGCTGCGGGCCGAGTTGAAGGACCTGCATATGCGCCTTGGCGCGACCTTCGTCTTCGTCACCCACGACCAGGTCGAGGCGATGAGCCTTGCCGACCGGATCGTCATCATGTCCGAGGGCAGGATCGAGCAGATCGGCACGCCGATGGACCTCTACCGCAACCCGGCCAGCAAATTCGTGGCCGAGTTCATCGGCGCCCCGCCGATGAATGTCTTCGACCTCGGCGCGACGGCGGGCCGGGCATTGGCCGAACTGGCCAATGACACGCCACCGGGCGCCGCGTTGATCGGTATCCGCCCCGAGTCGCTGCGGCTGGCGCATGACGGACCGGAAGGGACCGTGACGCTGGTCGAGGCGCTTGGCGCGGAAAGCCTGATCCACCTGCGCATGGGCGAAGACCGTGTCATCCTGCGCGCGGGCCACGAAGGCACCCATGTTCAGGAAGGGCAGACGGTGCATCTGGGGGGGGATGCCGACGCGGTGACCTTCTTCAATTGCGAAGAGCGGACCATTTCCCCCGTCATGGCCGCCGCGCAGTAGCGCGGCGCAGATTTCCTCGAGGAAATCTGGCCGGAAATCTCGAGATTTCCGCCCGCACCCGGTACGCACGCCGCTTTGAAGCCTGCGTGCGATTGACCCGTGGGCCATGGACCGCCATGTGAATGGCGAGACAGCACGAAAGACGCACCGCATGACCGATGAATCCTGGATCACCCGTTTCGACGGCCTGAGCCGGCTGGAGCCGCGCATCCAGGAGATCCTTCTGTCGCGCTCAACCGTCATCGATGTGAAGGCCGGGACGGTGCTGTTCGGGCCGGGACGTGCGCCGCAAAACCTGCTTCTGCTGCTCGAAGGCACCGTGCGCGTCCAGCAGACCTCGGACACCGGGCGCGAAGTGGTGCTTTACCGCGTCACGGCGGGCGAAAGCTGCGTGCTGACCACCGCCTGTCTGCTGGCTTACGAGGATTACTCGGCCGAGGGCGTGGCCGAGACCGACATCCGCGCCGCCGCCATTCCGCGCCACGTGTTCGACGACCTGATCGCGGCCTCCAAGGAGTTTCGCAACTTCGTCTTCTCGGCCTATTCCAAGCGGATCACCGACCTGTTCCACGTGGTCGAGGAGATCGCCTTTCGCCGCATGGATATCCGCCTTGCGCAAAAGCTGCTGGAACGCGCCGAGGGCGACACGGTCAAGGCCACGCACCAGCAGATGGCGGCCGAGCTGGGCACCGCGCGCGAGGTCATCTCGCGCCAGCTCAGCGAGTTCCAGCGCCGCGACTGGATCGAGCAGTCGCGCGGCACGATCCGCCTGACGGACCGCGCCGGACTGGAAAAGCTCGCCGCAACCCAAGGCTGAGAGACACCTTACCCGATCCCCTGAAACGGTCTTGTGTGACTAGATCACTGAACGGCGCGCGCCGGTTCGGTATGCATTCGGATGCGAACAGGAGAAACTTTCTGCAAGGGCTTGCTTGCAAAGGAAAACATGCAGCCATGACGCAGAATCACCCAGGAAACGAGGCATGATCGAAACAGCATTCACCCCCTTCCAATCGCTTGCTGGCGGCGTCCTGATCGGGCTGGCCGCCACGCTTCTGATGTGGACCCTTGGCCGCGTGATGGGCGCGACCGGCATCCTGGCCGGTTTGCTGGCCCCCGCATCGCTCTATGACTTCGGCTGGCGCGCCGCCCTTCTGGCCGGCATGGCCACCGGCCCCATCGCCTATTTCGCCGTCATGGGCGAAATGCCCCCGATCGAGGTTCCGATCTCGACGCCGATGCTGCTGATCGGCGGGTTCATCGTGGGCGTCGGCGTCACCTTCGGGTCGGGCTGCACCAGCGGCCACGGCGTCTGCGGCATGGCCCGCCTGTCGAAGCGCTCCATCGTGGCAACGCTCAGCTTCATGGTGACGACGGCGGCCACCGTCTACGTCGTCCGCCACGTGTTCGGAGGGTAAGCGCGATGAACGTCCTGCGTATCCTTTCGATCTACCTGATCGGCCTTGTCTTCGGCATCGGCATCGTCATCTCGGGCATGGCAAACCCGGCCAAGGTCCTGAACTTCTTTGACTTCTTCGGCATCTGGGACCCAAGCCTGATCTTCGTGATGGGCGGTGCCGTGACCGTGGCCTTCGTGGGCTACCGCCTTGTCCTGCCGCGCCCGCGCCCCTTGTTCGAGGGCCGCTTCCAACTGCCGACCGCAACCAGGCTCGACGCCAAGCTGATCGGCGGCTCGGCCCTGTTCGGCATCGGCTGGGGCATCGCGGGCTTCTGCCCCGGCGGCGCCCTGCCCGCGCTCGGCACCGGCCGGATAGAGGTCATCCTGTTCACTGCCGCGCTTCTGGCCGGCATCTTCGCGGCCAGGGGCATCCAGGCCCGGCTGCGCACCCGCACCACGCCGACCGCCACCAGCGGCGCGTAAGACATTCCGGTATCTTGGAGGAGACCACCCATGAGCGACTATCCCGTCAACATGAACGTCCACCCCGAGGTCGAGCCGTTCTTCGACCCGGCCACCAACACGATTTCCTATGTCGTGAAGGACCCCAACTCGACCAGCTGCGCCATCGTCGACTCGGTGATGGATATCGACTACGCCGCCGGCCGCATCACCTATGACAACGCCGACGCGATCATCGCCTATGTCAAGGACAAGGGCCTGACCGTCGAGTGGCTGATCGAGACCCATGTCCATGCCGACCACCTGTCGGCCGCGCCCTACATCCAGGAGCAGGTCGGCGGCAAGATCGGCATCGGCAAGAACATCACCGTGGTGCAGGACACGTTCGGCAAGGTTTTCAACGAAGGCACCGAGTTCCAGCGTGACGGCAGCCAGTTCGACGCCCTGTTCGAGGATGGCGACAGCTACGAGATCGGCGGCATGCGCGCCGTCGCGATCTACACGCCCGGCCACACGCCCGCCTGCATGACCCATGTGATGGGCGACGCGGCCTTCGTCGGCGACACGCTGTTCATGCCCGATGGCGGCTCGGCCCGTGCCGACTTCCCCGGCGGCGATGCCGAGACCCTCTACGACTCGATCCAGAAGGTCCTGTCGCTGCCCGACGACATGCGCCTGTTCATGTGCCACGACTACGGCCCGAACGGCCGCGACATCAAGTGGGAGACCACGGTCGCCGAGGAGAAAGAGTTCAACATCCATGTCGGCGGCAGCAAGACGAAAGAGGATTTCGTCAAGTTCCGCACCGAACGGGACGCGCAACTCGACATGCCCAAGCTGATCATCCCCTCGCTGCAGGTGAACATGCGCGCGGGCGAGGTGCCCACCGACAAGGATGGCCGCCCGATGCTGAAAGTGCCGGTCAACGCGCTGTAACCAGCCCAAAGGCCCGCCGCCGAAAGAGAGACCCTTCGACCATCCGAAGGTTGAGGGGGCGGGCCGGTTTTACTTTCCCGGGTGCGAACGACCACCCACCGGGATTTCAGGAGGAGCATACCACATGGACGCCAAGGCCATTTCAGCCAATCTTTCGGTCGCGCCGCAGATCACCGCCGATGACGTAGAGAAAGCCAGGAACCAGGGCTTTCGCGCGATCATCTGCAACCGCCCCGACGGCGAGGGCATGGACCAGCCCAACTTCGAGGAAATCGAAGCCCGCGCCAACGAACTGGGCATGGAAGCCCGCTACCTGCCGATCGACCATGGCAAGGTGACGGAGGCGGACGCCCGGTCGTTCGACGACATGCTGGGCGAATTGCCCGGGCCGGTTCTGGCCTATTGCCGCTCCGGTACGCGGTCGGCCACCCTCTGGTCGCTCAGCCAGGCGCAGCGCCTGTCGGTCGCCGATATCCTCGCCGCGACCAAGGCCGCGGGCTACGACATGGCGGGCGTGGTGCGCCGCATCGTGAACGGCGGCAAGACGCCGACCGACAGCGCGGATGCGGAATACGACGTGGTCATCGTGGGCGCGGGCGCCGCTGGCGTCTCGGTCGCCTCCAGCCTCAAGTCCCGCAAGCCGGGCCAGACCATCGCCATCATCGACCCGGCCGACATCCACTATTACCAGCCGGGCTGGACCATGGTGGGCGGCGGCATCTTCGAGGCCCCCAAGACCGCCAAGACGATGGGCAGCCTGATCCCGCAGGGCGTGCATTGGATCAAGTCCGCCGTCGCGGCCTTTGAACCCGACAAGGACGTGGTCGTCCTCGATGGCTGTCGCGTGGTGAAATACAAGCGCCTCGTCGTCTGCCCCGGCCTGAAGCTCGACTGGCACAAGATCGACGGTCTCGTGGAGACGCTGGGCAAGAACGGCGTCACCTCGAACTACCGCTACGACCTTGCCCCCTACACCTGGGAGCTGGTCAGCAAGATGCGGCAGGGGCGCGCCATCTTCACCCAGCCGCCGATGCCGATCAAATGCGCCGGCGCGCCGCAGAAGGCGCTGTACCTGTCGGGCGATCACTGGCACCGCACCGGCGTGCTCGACACGATCGACATCCAGTTCATGAATGCCGGTGGCGTGCTGTTCGGGGTCAAGGATTACGTCCCTGCCCTGCAAGCCTACATGAACCGCTACAAGGCCGACCTGAACTTCTTCCACAACCTCACCGCCATCGACGGCGCGGCGAAAAAGGCGTGGTTCGAGGTCAAGGACCCCGATCAGGAGGTGCGCACCGTCGAGACGGAGTTCGACATGATCCATGTCGTCCCGCCGCAGACCGCGCCCGATTTCATCCGCGTCTCGCCCCTGGCCGATGCGGCGGGCTGGGTCGATGTCGATCAGGCCACCCTGCGCCACAAGACCTATGAAAACATCTGGTCGCTTGGCGACGTGATGAACGCCCCCAACGCCAAGACCGCCGCCGCCGCCCGCGTTCAGGCCCCGATCGTGGCCGAGAACGTGGCCGACGATATCGAGGGCAAATCGCCCACGGCGCTGTATAACGGCTATGGCTCCTGCCCGCTGACCGTCGAGAAAGGCAAGATCGTGCTGGCCGAGTTCGGCTATGGTGGCGCGCTGCTGCCGAGCTTCCCGAAATGGGTGATCGACGGCACGAAACCCACCCGCGCGGCGTGGCTTCTGAAAGAGCAGATCCTGCCGCCCTTCTACTGGAAGGCGATGCTGCGCGGGAAAGAATGGATGGTGAAGCCCGAGAAGGTCTCCGCCTCCTGACGCCTCCCCGGGGCACTCATCCCCAAAGCCCCGGGGTGACAGAGGGGCGGCCCGACAGGAAACGCCGGGCCGCCCCCGCCCTATTCGCCGCGCCTGCCCGCGCCCGCCCGCACCGACAAGAATAAAGACGGCCCAGACCCATGATCTCTTCCCTTCGCAAATACGTTCCCGTGCTGGATTGGGGGCGCCGCTATGACCGCGACGCGCTGCAAAACGACCTGATCGCGGCGGTGATCGTCACGATCATGCTGATCCCGCAATCGCTGGCCTACGCGCTTCTGGCGGGCCTGCCGCCCGAGGCCGGTCTTTACGCCTCGATCCTGCCGATCATCCTGTACGCGATTTTCGGCACCTCGCGCGCGCTGGCCGTGGGCCCGGTCGCCGTGGTCTCGCTGATGACCGCCGCCGCCGTGGGCCAAGTCGCCGAGCAGGGCACGGCGGGCTATGCCGTCGCCGCGCTGACACTGGCGCTATTGTCGGGCGGCATCCTGCTGGCCATGGGCGTGTTCCGGCTGGGTTTCCTTGCGAATTTCCTCAGCCACCCGGTGATCGCGGGCTTCATCACCGCCTCGGGCGTCATCATCGCGGCCAGCCAGCTCAAGCACATCCTCGGTGTCGACGCGAGCGGCCATAACCTGTTCGAACTGGTGGTGTCGCTGATCGAGCATCTGCCCGAGACCAATTTCGTCACACTGATCATCGGCGTTGCGGCCACGGCCTTTTTGTTCTGGGTCCGCAAAGGGCTGAAGCCGATGTTGATCTCCAAGGGCGTCAAGCCGCGCCTTGCCGATATCGCGCAGAAGGCCGGGCCGGTGGGTGCGGTCGTGGTCACCACGCTGGCCGTCTGGATCTTCGGCCTGTCCAACTGGGCGGGCGTGTCGATCGTGGGCGAGGTGCCGCAATCCCTGCCGCCCTTCACCATGCCGGACCTGTCGCTCGACCTTGTGTCTGCCTTGTTCATCCCCGCGCTGCTGATCTCGATCATCGGCTTCGTCGAGTCGATCTCGGTCGCGCAGACGCTGGCCGCCAAGAAACGCCAGCGCATCGACCCCGACCAGGAGTTGATCGGCCTGGGCGCGGCCAACGTCGCCGCAGGGTTCTCGGGCGGCTACCCGGTGACCGGTGGGTTCGCGCGCTCGGTCGTGAATTTCGACGCGGGCGCCGAGACGCCCGCCGCCGGCGCCTATACCGCCGTGGGCCTTGCCATCGCCGCGCTTGCGCTGACACCGCTGGTCTTCTTCCTGCCCAAGGCGACGCTGGCAGCCACCATCATCGTCGCGGTGCTCAGCCTCGTCGATTTCTCGATCCTGAAAAAGACCTGGACCTATTCCAAGGCCGATTTCGTGGCCGTGGCCGCGACCATCCTGCTGACGCTTGGCTTCGGCGTGGAAACCGGCGTCTCGGCGGGCGTGATCCTGTCCATCGGCCTGCATCTCTACAAGACCTCCAAGCCGCATGTGGCCGAGGTGGGGCTGGTGCCGGGCACCCAGCATTTCCGCAACATCAACCGCCACGAGGTGCTGACCGACCCCAACCTGGTCACGCTGCGCATCGACGAGTCGCTCTACTTCGCCAATGCCCGCTTCCTCGAAGACCTGATCCAGGACCGCGTGACCGAGGATTGCCCGGTCAAGCATGTCGTCCTGATGTGCTCGGCGGTGAACGAGGTGGACATGTCGGCGCTGGAAAGCCTCGAAGCGATCAACGAACGCCTGCGCTCGATGGATGTGCAACTGCACCTCTCCGAGGTGAAAGGCCCGGTCACCGACCGCCTGAGACGCTCGCATTTCCTCGATGAGCTGACCGGTCGCGTGTTCCTTTCGCAATACGACGCCTGGGCCGCGCTGTCGGGCAAGGGCCCCCGCTCGGATCTCGCCGCCGCGCAGTAGGGGGCGCGTGCTCCTCGAGGAAAACGGCCCGGAAAACTCGAGTTTTCCGCCCCCTCCCCTGCCCGCTTGCCTCGCGAGGGGCGGGCGGGCACTCTCCGCCCTGACACGAGGGAGGAGAAGACCATGCCGCAACCCGATCACGTCTCGATTTACGACCTGCCCGACCCGTCGGAGCTCGACGAGGACATGCAGCGCTATTTCGAGATCTGCGCCGAGAAACTGGGACTGGTGCCCAACGTGCTGCGCACGTTTTCCTTCAACCAGGAAAAGCTGCGCAACTTCGCGGCCTATTACAACACGCTGATGCTGGCGCCCTCGGGGCTGAGCAAGCTGGAGCGCGAGATGGTGGCCGTGGTCGTGTCCTCGGCCAACCGCTGTTTCTACTGCCTCGTCGCTCACGGTCAGGCGGTGCGCGCGCTTTCGGGCGATCCGCATCTGGGCGAGATGCTGGTGATCAACTACCGCGTCGCCGATCTGGACGCGCGCCCGCGCGCCATGCTCGATTTCGCGTGGAAGCTGACGACCGCCCCGTGGGAGGTGGATGAACCCGACCGGCAGGCGCTGCGCGATGCGGGCCTCAGCCAGGCCGATATCTTCGACCTGGCCGACGTGATCGGATTCTTCAACATGTCGAACCGCTTTGCCATCGCGTCCGACATGATGCCGAACGCCGAATATCACGCGATGGATCGCGGCTAGGCCGGGCTTATTGCCCGGCCAGCGCCCGCGCGCCCGCCAGCGTGCCCGGGCCGACCATGGCATCGAGCGCCCCGTCATACAGATCGCGTGCCTGCAGGATGCGCTGAAATTCCAGTGCCGTCTCCCGGTCCCATGGCGGGGTGCGGCCGTTGACGGTGCCGCGCATGGTGACGGGGTCGACCTCGCCGGTTTCCAGGGCGCGCACGTATTCGGCGGCGGCAAGGATCGGGTCGCGCTCGGTCCCGATGCCCTGCTCCAACAGGAAGGCGCGGGCCGCGATGGCCTCGGGCGCGCCGTTCTCGGCGGCGAACCCGACCCAGCCGTAGCGGCGCTGCGGGTCCGGCTCGATACCCGGTGCGCCCCGGTCATAGAGTTGGGCCAGGCGCAGCGCGGCCGAGACATCCCCCTCGCGCGCCAGTTCCGTCAGGATCGGCACGGCGCGGCTGGCATCGGGCAGTTGCGCGGTGGTGCCGGCAGGCACATCATCGCCCGTCAGGTAGATGTCGAGGAGCGCCGTGCGCGCGCGGTGGTAGCCCGCCTCGGTCGCCATCTCCAGAAGGCGCAGCATCTCGTCGCCGTCGCGCGGCACGCCGCGGCCCAGGCGGTGCATCTGCGCCAGGGTCACCATCGCCTCGGTATCGCCCAGGTCAACGGCTTGGCGGTAGTACTCGACGGCCCGGTCCACGTCCTCGTCGATGGGACGGATCCCCAGAAGGTAGTAGTCGCCCAGCCGCGAATAGGCCGCGCCGACGCCGGCCTCGGCAGAGCGTTCATAAAGCCGCACGGCCTGCCGGTGTTCGCCGGTCACCTGCGCGATGGTGGCCAGGTGGAAAAGCGGGCCGCCCTCCTCCGGCAGGGCCTCGGCGGCGGCGATGCAGTCGCGCTGCGCGGCGGCCAAGCCCTGGAAGATCTCGCGCTGTGCGGCCTCGGTCTCGGCGATCTCGGCGGAGGGCTCCCCGGCGGTGTCCATGCAGGCATCCAGCAGAGCCTGTGCCGCCGCCGCTTCTTCCGCCGCGATGCGGGCGGCTTCTTCCTCGGCGGCGATCCGGGCGGCTTCCTCCTCGGCGGCAATGCGCGCGACCTCCTCCTCGGCAGCGATCCGAGCCGCCTCCTCTTCGGCGGCAATCCGGGCGGCTTCTTCCTCGGCTGCAATCCGGGCGGCTTCTTCGGCAGCGGTTTGCGCCTCGGCCTCTTCCGACGCGGCGGCTTCGTCCGAGGCCGTTTCGCCCAAGGTCATCACCACCGGCTCTCCCGTCATCGCCTCGACCACGGCGGCTGCGGCCGCCTCGGCGCCCGGCAAATCCGGGGCTGCTTCGGCCTCGGCGGTGTCGTCTGCCTCCGGGGCCGCCATCTCTTCGGCCATCTCGGCCCCGTCGACCGGGTAATAGGGCATTTCGCCTGTCATCGCCTCTTCCACTGTGGTGGCGGCGCGCGCCAGTCCCTCCTCGGTCTGGCCGAGGGCGGGGGCGGCGGCGGCAAGCGCCAGCGCAGAGACGAGCAGGAACGGTCGGGTGGCGGGGGGCAACGTCACGGCAAATGTCCTCGAAAACTCAAATGGGTCGGCGGCGACGATAGCCGCGCCACCCCAGCCTGTCGATAGCCGTAGGAAAAGCCTATGCGCCAGAAAGCACTGGCAAATCAGCCCCCCTTGGTGCACCTTCCCGACCGGTTTGAAACGCAAGGGGACCCCGCCCTGGACAGCACGCCCGATCCGACCGCGCCCGGCAGGCCCGCCGCAGGTGCAGCGCCCCTGCCGCCGGAAGCGGTCGCGGGGCGCGTGCTGGTGGTCGATCTGGACGGCACGCTGATCCGGTCGGACATGCTGCACGAAAGCTTCTGGTCGGCGGCAAGCAGCGATTGGCGCGTGCCGGGGCGCGCCATTGTCGGGCTCAGCCGGGGGCGCGCCGCGCTGAAGGCCGATCTTGCGGGCCGCGCCCATATCATTCCCGCAGAATTGCCCTACAACCCCGAGGTGCTGGCCCGCATCGACGCCTGGCGCGCCGCTGGCGGGCGCACGGCGCTGGTGACAGCGACGGACGCGCGGCTCGCAAGCCAGATCGCGACGCACCTCGGCATCTTCGACGAAGTCCATGGCTCCGATGGCAGCCGCAACCTGAAGGGCGAGGCCAAGGCCGCCTTCCTTGTCGACCGCTTCGGGCGCGGCGGGTTCGTCTATATCGGGGACAGTTCCGCCGACCTCGCCGTCTGGCGCGAGGCCGCAGGCGCCATCACCGTGGGCGCCAGCGACAAGACCCGCGCGGCGCTCAAGGCGCAGGGGATCGAGGCCGAGCATCTCGATGGCGGCGCGGGCGGCATGGCGGCGATGTTCAAGGCGCTGCGCCCGCATCAATGGCTGAAGAACCTGCTGGTCCTTGTGCCCGTCATCGCCGATCCGGGCCACGGCGCGGGGGCGCTTCTGCCGATCCTGGCGGCCCTGGTGGCGCTCAGCCTCTGCGCCTCGGCGGGCTATGTCCTGAACGACCTGCTCGATCTGGCCGACGACCGCAGCCACCCGCGCAAGTGCAAGCGCCCCTTCGCGTCGGGGGCTTTGTCGGCGGCGACGGGCACGTTCATGATGCCCGCGCTGCTGCTGACAGGCCTTGCCGTGGCGCTGTCCGTCTCGCCCGCGCTTTTCGGTGTGGCGGCGCTCTATTTCGTGTCGACCATGGCCTACTCGGTGAAACTCAAGCGCCATGCCATCGTCGATATCTGCGTGCTGGCCTTCCTGTTCACGCTGCGCATCATCGCGGGGGGCGCGGCCGTCGGGATCGGCTTGTCCGTCTGGCTCCTTGCGTTCTCGATGTTCACCTTCTTCGCGCTCGCCGCCGTCAAGCGCCTGGGCGAGATGAGCGAGGCAGGCGCCGCCGGGCGCGAGGTGTCGCGGCGCGGCTACCGGGTGGAGGATCGCCCGCTCCTGAGCCAGATGGCCATTGCCTCGGGCTACCTCGCCGTTCTGGTGCTGGCGCTTTACGTCGACCAGCCCGATGTGCAGGAGAAATACGCCACGCCCTGGCTGCTTTGGGGGGTCTGCCCGATGCTGATCTTCTGGATCAGCCGCATGACGCTGGTGGCCAGCCGGGGCGAGATGGACGACGACCCGCTGGTCTGGACGTTGGAAAACCGCACCAGCCGAATGACCGTCCTGATCATCTCGGCCCTGATCGCGGGGGCGCTATGGGTGTGAGGGGGGCCACTCTGGTCGCGCGTTACGCAGGCTTCGCGGTGCTGGCGGTTCTGGCCAACCTCGCCGCACAGCGCCTTGTCCTGTCCGGCGCCGACCCGGTCACGTCCACCCGCTTTGCCGCGGCCATGGCGGTCGGCACGTTGGTGGGGCTGGTGGTGAAATACCTGCTCGACAAGCGATGGATCTTCTACGACCGGACCAGCGGCGCCAAGGCGCAGGGGGCGCAGTTCCTGCTCTACTCGGCCATGGGCGTGGTCACGACCTTGATCTTCTGGGTCAGCGAGACCGCCGCCTGGATCATCTGGGGCACGGATGCCGCGCGCGAGGCGGGCGCGATCCTCGGCCTGAGCGTGGGCTATGTCACGAAATACCTCCTCGACCGCCGCTATGTCTTCAACCGGGCGGAGGCACGCGCATGAGCATTCTGTCGGGCTGGGGCCGCACCCCGAAAGCCGCCTGCCACGTCGTCCGCGCCCGCACCGAAGGCGACGTCGCCGCATCCCTGGGCGACACGACGCTCATCGCGCGCGGCAACGGGCGCTCCTACGGCGACAGCGCGCTGAACCCCGCCCTGACCCTCGACATGCGCGGCATGGACCGGATGCTGTCCTTCGACGCCGAAAGCGGCACGCTGGTGGCCGAGGCCGGTGTCCTGCTGGAAGACATCATCGACACGTTCCTGCCCCACGGCTGGTTTCCCGCCGTCACCCCAGGCACCAAGTTCGTCAGCCTGGGCGGCGCCATCGCGGCGGATGTGCATGGCAAGAACCACCATCGCGACGGCGCCTTCGGCAGCTTCGTGGACTGGATCGAGGTGATGGGCGCCGATGGGCAGGTCACCCGGGCCTCGCGCGACGGGAATTCAGACCTCTTCGGCTTCACATTGGGCGGTATGGGCCTGACCGGCGTGATCCTGCGCGCGCAGATCCGGCTGCGCCGGGTCGAGTCCGGCTGGATCGTGCAACAAACCCTGCCCACCGGCACGCTGGAAGAGGCGATCGACGCGTTCGAGGCCAATCTCGACGCGCTCTATTCCGTCGCGTGGATCGATTCCGCCACGCAAGGGCGGCATCTTGGCCGCTCCCTCGTCATGCTGGGCCATCACGCCACCCCTGACCAGTTGCCATCGGACAAGCGCCGCACCCCCTTCGCGGTCAAACGCAAGCGCGCCAAGCGCGTGCCGCTGGATTTCCCCGGCTTTGCGCTCAACCGCTACAGCGTCCGTGCCTTCAACGAGCTCTACTACCGGATGGGCGCGCGCAAGGCGGGCCGCGCCATCGTCGATTGGGACACGTATTTCTACCCGCTGGACGCGATCCTCGACTGGAACCGCATCTACGGAAAACGCGGCTTTTTCCAGTTTCAATGCGCGCTGCCCACCGACACGGCGCGCGCGGGCATGCATCAACTGGTCGAGCGGATCGCCGCCTCGGGGCAAGGCAGCTTCCTTTCGGTGCTGAAGCGGTTTGGCGCGCAAGAGAGCCGGTTTTCCTTCCCGCAAGAGGGTTATACCCTCGCCCTCGACTTCCCCGCCAATGACAGGAGCCTTGAGCTGATGGATGCGCTCGACCGGATCACCCTCGAAAACGGGGGGCGGTTCTACCTCGCCAAGGATGGGCGCGTGCCGCGCACGGTCTTTTCCCAGGCCGACCCGCGCGCCGCGGAGTTTGCCGCGCTGCGCCGCGAACAGGGATGGGACCGCGCCTTTGCCTCGCTGCAATCCGAAAGGCTGGGGCTATGAAAGGCGGCCCGGTCCTGATCCTCGGCGCGACCTCGGGCATGGCGCGCGAGATCGCGCGTTCCTTCGCCGCCTGCGGGCACCCGATCCAGTTGGCGGCCCGCAATGTTTCACGGCTGGAGGATGACAAGGCCGACCTGGAAACGCGGCACGGCGTCGCCGTCACCCTGCACGCGTTCGACGCGCTGGACCTCGCCAGCCACAAAGGCTTCGTCGAAGGCCTGCCCGCCCTGCCCGACATCGCCATCTGCGCCGTGGGCGCGATGGGCACGCAGGAGGAAAACGCCGCCGACCCCGAGAAAGGGGCCATAGTGATGCGCGCCAATTTCGAAGGCCCCGCCTCGATCCTCGGGCATCTGGCCAACGCGATGGAGGCGCGCGGCTCGGGCACGCTCGTCGGCATCTCCTCGGTCGCGGGCGATCGCGGGCGCGCGTCGAATTACGTCTACGGCTCGGCCAAGGCGGGGTTCACCGCCTTCCTGTCGGGCCTGCGCAACCGGCTGGCCAACAAGGGCGTGCATGTCCTGACCGTGAAGCCCGGCTTTGTCGCGACCGCCATGACCGAGGGGATGGACCTGCCCGAAAAGCTGACTGCCGATCCCAAGGAAGTGGGCCACGCGATTCGAATTGCCGTGCAGTCGCAGAAAAACGTGATCTACATCCGCCCGATCTGGCGGCTGATCATGGCGATCATCAAGGCCATTCCCGAGCCGATCTTCAAGAAAACCGAGATTTGAGACGCAAAACACGCGCCGAAAGGTTCGATGAACCAGGGGGCGTTGCGGATTTCGGGGAAGATGCGCGCGGTACTGGCCGAATCTCGCGCAACAAACCGCCAGAACGGCGAAAATCTGCCAAGGGTGCAACAGGTCAAGAAAAACCCGCCTTGGTGTTGTTGCGAATTTAACACTTTCGGCTTACCCCAAACTCATGAAAGGGACAGTTATCGCGCAGAACGAGGCGCGACGTAGGGGCAGTGCATCCAGGCTAATGGACCGCAGTGATATCGTCTTGGCGACTTCCATCGCCTCGACCTGTATTGCCGCACTGTGCAGTTTCGTCGTTCTCTCGAACGTGTCCGACGCCCGTATCGGGTCTCGGAGCGCAACCGCCACCGAAGAGTTGGCCGCAATGCGGCCCGCCCCGCGCCCGACCGAGGCGCGCCAGTATCCCCAGGCCGAGGCCTCGGGGGCGCTGACGCTTGGGGAATTCGAGGATGAGCTTGCAGCCGTGCGCCAGGCGCCGCTGCTCACACCGATGCGCGCCCCGCGGCTGGCCCTGGCCACGCCGCAGGGTAGCGCGCCAGATGCCGTCGAGCCGGTTTCGGTGCCCGTCATGCTGGGCCGTCCGCCGGTCGAGGCCGTGCCGCGCCCCCAGATCGGGGTCGAGGTGGTGCAGGTTGCGCGCAACCTGACCACGGCCCGCGCACTGGCCTTGCCGACGCCGTCCGTGCGGCCCGAGGCGATCATAGCCCGTGCCGTCCCGATCGTGCCTGAAACCCCGGGTGCCGAGGGTGCACCCGAGGCGGCGCCCTCGGTCCTGCTGGCCGCCGTCAGCCCGCGCCCGGCACTGCGCCCCGAGGGGCTGGCCGACCGCTTCCCGGTCCGCGCCACGCCCGGTCGTGCCGATCCCGGAATCCAGGTCGCCCGCGCCGTCGAGCCCGAGGAAGAAATCACGCTGGCCCGCTACGAAGATCCGGGCCGCCCCAGCCTTCTGGGTCCGCGCGCAGGGTCGAACCCCTGTTCGTCGCGGCTTGCCGACATCCCGCGCCGCCGTGGCAGCGCGCCCTCCGGCTCTGCCGTCATGGCGAGCCTCGGCAACGGGTCGGGCAGCGGACGCGACAACGCCATCGTCGCGCAGGCGCTGTCGGGCAACGTCCCGGATTTCCTGCGCGATCTGCAACCGGTCAGCTTCACCGGCATCGCCGGCGGCCGCCAGACCGAGATCACGATCTGCGTGACGCCGGATTACCTCGCCATCGGGTCTGATGCCGACCATGTGCGCGTGCCGCTGGGCCTGCCCGCCGCGCTGCGCGTGGCCGACGGGTTCGACATGATGCTGCCCACGACCCGCATGGTCGACGCGATCTATGCGCAGGCCGACCTGCGCCTGTCGCCCTCGCCCATGACGCCGGGGCCGCAAATGTCCTCGACCGACTACTTCCTGCGCCATGACGCGACGGTGGACGCCCAGTTCGCCCGTGCCGGTGGGCGTGGCGGCATCCTCGTCGCCGGGCACAAGAAGGACGTGGTCATCGCCAACCGCCTGAGCCGTGCGCCCGGACGGGTCGCGATCTATGGCTGGCACCGTTCGAACGGCAACCCGATCCAGCCGCTCTCGACCGTGCATGGCGAATACTACGCCGATTACAGCCACGGCATCCGGCTGGTCAGCCGCACGGCTTACGTCAATGGCCGCGCCATCGACCTGCGCAGCCTGCTGACCGATGGCCAGTATGCGAGCCTCTTGAACGACGATGGCCCGCTGAATTCCACGACCGTGCGGCTCGCCGCACTGCAATAACCGCAAGTCGCAAGACGAGGGACGCGGAAGAGCGAGGCCCGCCACCGGAACACCGGGGCGGGCCTTTCTCATGTGCCGATCCGGGTCAAGGAGCAGGACCGGTGCAGCCCTCAGACGGGATTCTGCGCACCCGCGAAATAGATCAGGCGTCCGTCGCCATCATAGATCGGTCGGATGCGCAAACGGTTCACGAAGGGCGACCCGTCCTTGCGGTAATTCAGGATATCGATGGTAAACCGTGTCTCGGCCTTAAGACCGTACCGAATGGCCTTGATCGCGTGCGGGTTGGTCTCTGGGCCTTGCAGGAACCGACAGTTTCGCCCGACAGCCTCCTCCGGGGTATATCCGGTCTGGGCCTCGAACTCGTCGCTGACATAGATCATCGGATTGTCCGGGAGCGATGGGTCTGAGATCACCACGCTCATTTCGACCTCATCTTCTTCCAGCAAAGATCTGACGAAAGCCGTGTCGTCGTTCCTGTTTTCCATGCGATGGCTCCCTCATTTACAACACCGGATCATGCGGTCGTCCCAAGATGCTGCCTATCGCATGTTCGCTGCGCACTCCAATGGCAATTTGGGTCGGAGGCACCGCAGGTCGCCAATCTCGCCGGCGGGATCGGCCTGCGTCCGGGTTCGTCTCCGCCCACCGTCAGAGATGTTCAAGCCCCCGGTCGCAGGGTCCGGACGCCGCTGCCACGCGGGACGGTTCCGGTGGACCCTGACGCAGCGGTATGCTATGGCATGCCTCGGAACATGAGGGGGAACCGGCATGTCAGCAAGCGATATCCTGATGCCCGCCTGGCAGTCTTCTCGGACGGTGGCCCTTGCGCTGATCGCTGGCTTTGCGCGCAAGACCGGATTTCGCACGCTTGAAGATCGCGTCGAAGCCCTTCCCGTCCGGTCTCAGGCCGTGATCGTGGGGCTGACACTCGCGCTTCTTTTAGGGTTCAGCCTGTTCGCTGCTCAGTTTGGCCTGCTCGGATTTGCCCTTTATCTTGCGGCGGTTGTCGTCATCATCGGCTGATCCCTTTCCTCATGGTTGTTGCGCTGCACCATTTTCAACTGCAGCCGTCATTGTCGCCGAAAAGACTGGCTCTACTTCACGGGTCACAGGCGACCACAGCAACCGAAAGAGAGGAATGACCATGGAAATCGGTGGCCTAATTCTGAACTTCGGTACGTTGGGTTTTGTTGTAGCCTTTGCCTACATCTCGGCCCGCGCGACCGAAAAATACCGCAAGTCCAATCCGCCGAAATCGTCCCTGTCCCGGGACGGCATCCAAGAGCGGCTTCAGCAGGCCCGAGTGACAGTGAAATGAAAACAGGGGTCCGGAACGTCCGGGCCCCTTTTGGTTGAGACCATCATCGGCTTCGGCATCTTCGGCATCGGCGCACCTATCCCGCTTCCGGTTACTCAGATCAGCCGAACAACATGCCGAGGCCGGATCATGGGCAATCAACGCCAACGCCCTCGCAGGGATCTGCGAGGGCGCTTTTCTTGGACCCTGCGGCCCTCGGCAACGGCGAAAACCGCGCTCAGATATCGCGGAAGCAGCGGAAACCGAGGTGGTAGTTGTGGTGGCTCGACGGCGACATCACGCGGCTGCCATGCCAGAACGGCGCGCGCCAGCGCGCCCAATGCTCATGCGCGCGGATCGTGTCCCAGATGAACCACGAGCCCTTCATCTCGGTCACGCCAAGCGTGGTCGAGCCGCGGCTGGCCATCTGGTCCTCGGCAAGCGGCAGGTTCATGTGCTCGGCGGCGTTGCCGTCGATGTCGTACACCCCCAGAGGCGAGCGGCATTCCGGGAAGGACCCCGCCGGGTAGGTGTTCGAGCCGCAGCCCTGGAAGCTGCCCCCGTTGCAGCCCGGCGATTTCGACGACCCCGTGGCGCAAACGCCCGAGCGCCATTGGCCGATGGAATAGAGGTTCCGGGTCGAGGCGTAGCGGTTGTTGTGCCAGCTGCGCATGGTGTTAACGGCCTGCGACATGCCCATGCCGCGGATCATGTCGAACGGGTAATCGGGCGGCAGAAGCTGACCGGCCGCCGCGCCTTCCCATTCATGGGCGTCGCCGATGCGCTTGCCCTCGGCCGCACAGAGCATCGCTGCCTCGTTGGCGCGCACCCAGGTCACCGGGTAGGCCATGGGGATGTTCGGATATTCGAACATGTCGGCACACACGGTCGCATCCGAAGGGCTTTGGGTCTGCGGATCGTAGAGCGGCACCATGAAGGGCTCGCCGCAGATGCGCTCGAACTCGCGGTTGCGGTAGCTGTTGCGCACCTGCTCGACCGACCCGCCCAGCCGCGCGGCGGCCTGTTCCGGCGTCATCGGGTGGCGCGTGACAGCGGGGTTGCCCTGCCCCATCCAGGGGGCCGCGGCGAAGATCTCGCGGATGCGGCGCATTTCGCCGGCAGACACGCCTCGGATCTCGCGCATCTGCTGGAACATCAGTTCGTTGTTCTCGGCCAGGGTCTGGCCCTGCGCGCCGCCCGACAGCATCAGCGCCGCCAGGGCCGCCCCGATGGTGGTTTTTAGGGTCGTTCCCAGTCGCATCACGTCACTCCCTCCGGATGAGATAGAAGAAATCGCGGTTATCGGGCGCGCTGACGAAGCGCGGAATGCGCCCTCCGTCCGAGCCGCGCACATCGACCTCGGCCATGCCGGTCACGAGGTGCTGCGCCTCCAGCTCCTCTTCCTCGCGCTGGTAGAGCGCCATGTAGGTGTGCTCCTGGCTGTTCATGTCCAAGAGCATGGCATAATCGCATTGGTACGCCTGGAAGGTGCGCGCCATGCCCGAGGGCGTCGCGGTCGAGAAATAGGCGTAGATCAGGAACTGCCGCCCCTCGACCGTGCGGGTGCAGGCCCCGGCGCGCAGGGTGCGCAGGTCGGCGTTCGCCGAGCCCGACCAGTTGCCCCCGCCCCAGGAGGTCACGCGGGCGCCAGGCACGCCGTCCTCGATGATCGCAACACCGTTCTGGCGCGCGAATTGAAGGGTCGACAGGAACTCGGCCGAGTTGTCTTCCTCGGTCCAGGTGCGCATGACGACCTCTCCGTCATGGGTCATGTACATGGTGGCGAGGTTTTCCCAAAGACGCGACAAGATCACCCCGTCCACCATGAAGCCGTAATGGTGGCCATAGTTGAAGGTCGCATAGTCGCCAAAGCGCCAGGCGCCATGGTCGCGCTTGAAGCCGCCGGTGAAGATGGCCGCGACCGACTCCGCGTAGGTGGGGTTCAGCGTACCGGTGCGCACCAGCGGATCGGGGCTGTCGAACCCGTCGGGGCCGCGGCCCTGGTAGTGGCGATGGCTGGGACGCGAGGACCAGCCAAGGCGCGGGTGGTCGGTGCCCGGCTCATAGCCGAGGGTGAATTCCCCCATGTCGAAGGCCACGAGGTAGACGTCGGCGCGGCTTTCCACGCCGTCGAGGCGGTTGGCTCCGGGCACCTGGAAAACCTCGCTAGCGATCATGCCGGGTTGCATGACGCTGGCATAGATGCCGTCGGCGCCGTCCACCTCGTACCAGCTACCGGCCTGCATGCCGTCCTCGGCGCCGAGAAGGTCAAAGCCCATATAGGGGCGCATCACCGGCGCACGGTCGAGCAGCGCCTCGCCCAGCAGGGCAACACCATCGACCTCTTCCTCGATCTCGAGCCCCTCGGACGAGACCATGAAAGCATCCTCGAAGAAGGTGCCCTTGATCAGGTTCACGATGGAGTCGCCAAAAAGCACGTTGTCGCGCAGGAACTCGGCCACGGCCTCGCGGGTGGTGCGGTTGCCCGTCACCGGGTTGCGCAGGAAGATCGACCATTCGCAAAGCGGTGCAAAGGGCAGGCCCGTATCGCGCGCCTCTTGCAGGCCATTGTCCTCCCACGGGGCGCAGAGGATTTCCTCGCCATCCTCGTCACCGGTGCCAAGCACGCGGATCGCCGGGGCGCCGTCATCTTCGACCAGCGAGATCTGCCAATCGTCCCGATCGGCGTTCTCCAGGTGGTAGTAGCGCGACGACCCGCCCTGCGGCGCGACCTCGAGGACGAACCAGGCGTTGACATAGGGGTTCATCGACGACAGGCGGTAGGTGGTGCCGTCCTCGGCCACCAGTTCCTCGGAATTCATGAAGGGCTGCATGGCCCAGATCGAGCCCGGCACGTCCGAACCCAGCGTCGCCATGCGTTCCGCGATGGTCTCGGCATCGGGCGGGGCGATTCCCTGCGCCGCGGCCATGGGCGCGGACAGGCAGGCCGCGACGGCCATCGGCGCGGCCATCGCACGCAGGCGGGCGTTGCGTGGCAGGGGAAAACGGTCATTCGAGACAGCTTTGAACAAGGAAGGGCTCCATGCTTGCAAATAAGGCTGCGGGCAGAGCGCGGCCGGTCGTGGAAATGTTCGGCGATCAGTGTTGCAACAAGTGCCCCTGTGACGCAACGGCGCGCTAACTATGGCGGTGATCAATTCGGCATCAGTGCAGATCTGGCACATTCGCTCTGCCGCAACGATATTCCTTGTGATTAACGAAGTCTTAACCTGATCGCGGATTAGGCTTGGAGGGTGCGCCCCGCGATATCGCGAGCGGCGGGGAACCGGATGGCCCGCGCCCTTCGGTCGGGGAGCACGCGCCGGGACACGTTACAAACCAATCGGACAAGGGGGCAAACCGATGGAACGAAAACGCAAGACCGAACTGGACGCGGGGCTGGCCGTCGCGGCGCTGAGGACGGGAAACCCCGGCGCAGCCCGGCAGGCGGCCGAATCCGGTCTGAGCCACAGCCCGGGGGACAAATCGCTGCTGCGACTGCTGCTTCTGGCGCAGATGAGCATGGAGGACCGCGACGCCGCGCAACAAACCGAGGCGCGGCTGGCCACGGACACGCTGGATGACGACACGTTCGATGTGCTGCTGGCCGCGGCGCTTGCGGCCAACCGCGTGTCCGACGCGCGCGACCTGATTGCCCGCGCCGACCGGGAGGCACAGGTCTCTGCCCCGCTGCGCGCGATGGGGCGGTCGCGAATCGCGATGCATCTGGGCGATGTCGAAGCGGCAAAGGCCATTCTCGTTTCGGCGATCGAGGCCCATCCCGAGGCCACCGCCCTGCGCGCGATGATGACCGAAACGCTGATGGCGTCGGGCGGCGCGGCCTATGCCCGCGATGTGCTGGGCCGGTTGGGTCAGCCACCGAAGAACCCCGACCCCGAGGACGCGGTCAGCACCCGCCCCCCGGCCCCGCCGGAGGATACCGCCAAGGGGGCTTAGCCGCTGACATCGTCCGGCGCGATGGACACGGTCTTGACGATGGCGAAACACTCCGCCCCCTCCGACAGCCCGAGCGCGCCGACCGACCGCTGCGTGACCCGTGCCAGCACCCGTCCGGCCGGCGTGTCCAGCGCGACCATCGCACCCGGTCCCGCGCCGCGCCGTATGCTGTCGATCCGGCCCGGAACGATGTTCAGGGCCGACAAGCCCTCGGGTCGCGTGCGCGACAACAGGACATCCTGCGCCGCGATGCGCAGGCGCACGGTCGTTCCAACCGTGGCCGCCACGCGCGGCAGGAACAGCGGCACCCCGCCCGCCTGCAACTCGCTCAACCCGTCTTCGTGATGGGCCGCCACGCGCGCCCCGATCACCGCCCCGGCCCCGCGCGGGCCAAGCGGCATCACCTCCGGATCGCCAAGCACCTCGGCCGCGGGCCCCTGCGCCACCACGCGACCGGCATCCAGCGCAACAACGGTGGTCGCCAGGCGGGCGACCTCGGCCGGGGAATGGCTGACATAGAGGATGGGCACCCTGGCCTCGTCCCGCAGCCGCTCGAAATACGGGATGATCTCGGCTTTTCGCGCCTCGTCCAGCGCGGCCAGCGGCTCATCGGCCAGGATCAGGCGCGGCGAGGACAGGAGGGCGCGGCCCAGTGCAACGCGGCTTTTCTCACCGCCGGAGAGCGCGCCGGGTCGCCGAGACAGGAGGTGTCCGATCCCCAGCATCTCGACCACCCGGTCGATTTCGGCCTGCGGTGCCCGCTCGGGCGCAAACCACCGCCCGAAGGTCAGGTTCTGCCGCACGGTCAGATGCGGGAACAGGCGCGCGTCCTGAAACACGTAGCCGAGCCTGCGGTGATGCACCGGCAGGTTCACCCCGGCCGCGCGGTCGAAAAGCGGCATGCCGTCGATGGAGATCCTGCCCGCATCCGGGTGAAGAAGTCCCGCCACGGAATTGATAATGCTTGTCTTTCCAGACCCCGACCGCCCGAACAGCGCGGTTATGCCGGACGGCGCCGATATCTGCACATCCAGCTGGAAGCTTTTGAAATCGTGCTGAATATCAATCTCGACACTCATGCGCTGCCAACCCGCCGCGCCACCGCGCGCGCCAGCCATTCCGACAGGACCAGCGCGGCCATCGCCACCCCGACCGACACGAGGACCAGACGCACGGCCGCGTCCTCTCCGCCCGGCACTTGCAGGAAGGCGTAGATGGCCGAAGGCACCGTGCGGGTTTCGCCGGGAATGTTCGAAACGAAAGTGATGGTCGCGCCGAACTCTCCCATCGCCTTGGCGAAGGCGAGGATCGCGCCCGCGATGATCCCCGGAAGCGTCAGGGGCAATGTCACCGTCAGGAAGACCCAAACGCGCGAGGCGCCCAGCGTCGCGGCCGCCCGCTCCAGCCCGGGATCGACCGCCTCGATCGACAGGCGGATGGCGCGAACCATCAGGGGAAAAGCCATGATCGCCGCGGCAAGCGCCGCACCCGTCCAGCGAAAGGCCACCGGCAGGCCCACGGCCTCCAGCACGCCGCCGACCGGCCCCTGGGGCCCGAAGCCCAGCAAAAGAAGGTAGCCCGTCACCACCGGCGGCAGGATCAGCGGCAGGTGCACCAACCCGTTCAGCAGGCCATGGCCCGGAAACCGCCAGCGGGCCAGCGCATAGGCCACGAAGATGCCAGGCGGCAAGCTGGCCGCCACGGCCACGGCGGCCACGCGCAGTGACAGGCGCACTGCCTCCCATTCCGCGGGGCCGAGCCAATCCACCGGTCAGCCCCCCGGCGCCCAGAACCCGTGTTCGGCGATGATATCGACCGCGGGCGAACGTTGCAGATAGTCCAGAAAGCTTTGCGCCGCGTCGCCGCTGCCCACGATCCGCGCCGCCGGATAGGTAATCGGCGGGTGGCTGTCCTCGGGGAAGACGCCAAGCATCCGCACGTCAGGGGTGCTGACCGCATCCGAGTAATAGACGATGCCCAGCGGCGCGGCCCCGGTCGCGACCAGCATCAAGGCCGCGCGGACATTGTCGGCCTCGGCCACCTGCCCCGCCACGGCGTCCCATAGCCCGAGATGATCCAGCGCCGCGCGGCCGTAGATGCCCGCCGGTACGGCCTCGGTCAGGGCCATGGCGAGACGCCCGCCTTCCAGCATCGCGCCAAGGTCGAGCGAGGGCGTGATGTCGACCTCCGCCATGGCCGCGTCATGGGCAATCAGGACGATGCGGTTCAATGTCAGGTCAAAGCGCGACCCCTCGACGATCCGGCCATCGGCTTGCAGCACATCCATCCAGTCGGCATTGGCCGAGATGAACACGTCCGCCGGCGCGCCCTGCGCGATCTGGCGGGCAAGGGCCGAGGACCCGGCGAAGGACAAAACGACGCCTGTGCCGGTTTCGTCGGTGAACCGCGCCGCGATCTCGCCCAGCGCCTCGGTCATCGAGGCGGCGGCGAAAACCGTCACGTCCTCGGCCACCGCGGACAGTGGCATCAGGGCAAGGCACAGGCTGGCAATCAGGCGGCGCATGACATCTCCCGGTCCGGTCGGCACAGGTATTGCGACGGCAGACGCTTGAGGCAAGCGTTATTTTCCGCCAGACATATCGGTGAGCAAGGCGCTCAGGGCCGCGATCTCCTCCGCGCCCGCCTCGGTCGCCAGGGCTTCCAGCCGGCGGTAGCGCGTCAGCACCTCCTCCCCCAACTCGGTCAGATGCGCGCCGCCCCCCTGTTTTCCGCCGCGCACCCGCGCGACCAGCGGGCTTCGGAAGGCGCCATTCATCTCTTCGACGAGCGACCAGGCGCGCTTGTAACTCATCTCCATCCCGCGCCCGGCGGCGGCGATGGAGCCGGTCCTGCGAATGCCGTCGAGCAGATCGGCCTTGCCGGGCCCCAGCATCGCGTCGCCGATCATCAGGCGCAGGCGCAGGCGGGGCGCAGTCATACCGGGATCGCCTGTCCCGCGCCCGCGCCCTCGGCGACGATCCGATCCTCGCAAAACAAGGTTTGCATGGCGCCGTAGATCTCTTCCTCGGTGAGCACGACGGTGTCATCCAACAGGTCGCGGCACAACGGGAAGGACAGCTTGTTCACCATCCCGATCCCACCGCCGAGACTGTCGACGAGGCTGGGAACTTCCTCGACCTCGACCGGATGGCCCGCCTTTAAGGAATCGAACATTGCCGCGCCACGCTCCATGCTGATGCCGATCACGCGGAACGCGGGGTCGATCGCCTTGGCCGCAACGGCGATACCGGCGGCCAGACCTCCGCCGGAGAGAGGCACCAGCAAGGTTCCGACATCGGGCCGGGCCGCCATGGCCGTGAGGGCCCCGCGCAGCTTGAAAGCGCCGATGGGCTGCATGTTCTCGAGCTTCAGCGGCACCTCTTGCCCGGCCAGCGCGGAAAAGAACGGGGACGGCACAAGCGGCGTGGCATCGGCCACGCCCTTGATGCACCGAGCGGCGCCCAGTATATCGGCAAATGTCACGGTCATTTCCCCTCCGACACGGTAGACCGATGGCACCCTCGCCCTGTACAGAGACCCGGTGCAACGCTTTTCTGACAGCGCCCATGCCGTGACGTCAGGCGATGGGCGGTGAAAAAATTATATGCGCTCGTCATGCAAATGCGTCATGGGCGTCTACAAAACCATGCCAGCGCCTCCTATTTGCGGGGCCTGTCCGTTTCGACCGAGCCGAGGATCCGTGCCATGTTCCCTTCGCGCCGCGCGGTGCTAGCCGCCGTTCTTGCCGTTTTCGCCCTGCCCGTGCCCAGCGCCCATGCCCAAGACGAGGCAACGGGCGAGGCCCCGGCCGAGATCATCCGCCCCGTGCGCCTGATGACGGTGGGGGACGGGGCCGCGGGGCTTACACGGCAATTCTTTGGCCAGATCGTTGCGCGGCAGACGGTGGACCTCGCCTTCCAGGTGGGCGGCCAGGTCGTGGAGCTTGAGGCCGAGGAAGGCGCCGAGATCCCCGCCGGCGAGATGATCGCGCAGCTCGACCTCGAACCTTTCGAACTGCAACTGCAACAGGCGCAATTGCAATACGACCAGGCCCAGCGCGAGGTTGCCCGCCTTGCGCAGCTGACCAGTTCCGTCTCGGAAGTGGCGCGCGAGGATGCCGAAACCCAGCTTGGCCTGGCCCGCGTGGCGCTGCGCAATGCCGAATTCTCGCTGGAGAACGCGACGCTCCATGCCCCGTTCGATGCACTGGTCGCATCGCGCAATGTCGCGAATTTCACGACCGTCAGCGCGGGCACGCCCGTTGTGCGCCTGCATGACATGTCCGAGATCCGGGTCGAGATCGACGTGCCCGAGGTCCTGTTTCAGCGTGTCGGTCAGGGTGCGGGGGTCGACCTCCGCGCGCGTTTCCCCTCCAGCGACCAGACCTTTCCGCTGGAACTGCGGGAATTCAACGCCGAGGCCTCCAGCATCGGGCAGACCTATCGCCTGACGCTGGGCATGCCGCGCCCTGAAGAAATCACCGTTCTGCCGGGCAGCTCGGTCACCGTGCTGGCCACCATCACGGGCAACGGCGCGCCCCTGATCGTGCCCGCCAGCGCCATTCGCATTGCCAATGACGGGGCGACCAGCGTCTTGCGCTTCGTGCCGGCGGAGGGCGGCGAAGACGGGTTGGGCACGGTCGAGGACGTCGCCGTCGCCATCGAACCCACGCGCGACGGACGCTTCGCCGTCACCGAGGGGCTGGACCCCGGCACCGAGATCGTCAGCACCGGCGCCCATGCGGTCACGCCCGGTGAAACCGTCCGGCGCTTCACCGGCTTCGCCAATTAAGGGGCCGCGCCATGACCATCGCCCGTGCCTCGATCGACAAGCCGATCATCACCTGGATCATCATCCTCGTCTGCCTGTTCGGCGGCATCTGGGGGTTCCTGACCCTCGGCCGCCTCGAAGATCCGGCCTTCACCATCAAGCAGGCCGTGGTCATCACCCAATACCCCGGCGCCTCGGCCGAGCAGGTCGCCGAAGAGGTCTCGGAACCGCTTGAGGCCGCGATCCAGCGCATGGGCGAGGTCAGCGAGATCACGTCGGTCAATCGCCCCGGGGTCAGCCGCATCGATGTGGAGGTCGAAGACACGATCCGCGGCGATGACCTGCCACAGGTCTGGACCGAGTTGCGCCAGCAGATCGACGGGGTTGTCGGCTCCCTGCCCGACGGCGCGGGCGCGCCCTTCGTCGATGACGGGTTCGGGGATGTCTACGGCATCTTCTTCGCCGTCACCGCCGAAGGCTTCACCGATGCCGAGCGGCACCAGTTGGCGACCTTCCTGCGCCGTGAGTTGCTGGCCGTGGACGGCGTCGCCGATGTCGAGGTCGCCGGCCTGCCCGAAGAGGCGATTTTCGTCGAACCCGATCTGGCGATCACGGCCCATCTGGGGGTCGATCCGCAGGTCATCGCACAGGCGCTGGCCGAGGCGGACTCGGTCGCCGACGCGGGCAGCATCGACAGCGAGACCGCCTCCACCATGATCCAGACCCCCGAAGGGTCGGACAGCGTCAGCGAAATCGCGGGCCTGTCCATCGGGGTCGGTGGCGATATTATCAACCTCTTCGACATCGCCGAAGTGAACCGGGGGCGGCAGGACGACCCCGACCAGATCCTCCGCTTCAACGGGACCGAGGCCTTTACCATCGGCGTCGCCGGTCTTGCCGATGAAAACATCGTGGACGTGGGCAACCGCGTCGATGCGCGCCTCGCTGAATTGCAGCCGGAAATCCCCTATGGAGTCGAGCTGCACCCGGTCTACCAGCAGCATGTCGTGGTGGACGAGGCCTCGAACGGGTTTCTCGTGAACCTCGCCATGTCGGTGGCGATCGTGGTGCTGGTGCTTGGCGTCTTCATGGGGCCGCGCGCGGCCATCGTGGTGGGGACGACCCTGCTTCTGACGGTGGTGGGCACCCTGTTGTTCATGGCGATCTTCGGGATCGAGATGGAGCGCATCTCGCTCGGCGCGCTGATCATCGCGATGGGGATGCTGGTGGACAATGCCATCGTGGTGGCCGAGGGGATGCAGGTTGCCATGGCGCACGGCAAAAAGTCCCGCGAGGCGGCCGAGGAAGCCACCGGCAAGACGCAGATCCCCCTGTTGGGCGCCACCGTCATCGGCATCATGGCCTTTGCGGGCATCGGCCTCAGCCCGGACTCGACCGGCGAATTCCTGTTCTCGCTGTTTGCGGTGATCGGTATCTCGCTGCTGTTGTCGTGGATCCTTGCCATCACGGTCACGCCGCTTCTGGGGCACTACTTCTTCAAGCAGGGCGAGGTGAACGAGGACGACGCCTATGGCGGCGTCATCTTCCGTGCCTATGGCGCGCTCCTGCGGGCTGCGCTGCGTATCCGGTGGCTGGTGGTCGTGGCGCTGATCGCCGTCACGGCGACGTGTTACGTCGGCTTCGGACAGGTGAAGCAGCAATTCTTCCCGGACTCGAACACGCCGATCTTCTTCGTCCATTACACGATGCGGCAGGGCACGCCGATCGACACCACGTCCGAGCGGATGCGGGTGCTGGAAGACTTCCTTGCCGCCCGTGACGAGGTGCAGGCCGTCTCGACCTATGTCGGCCAGGGGGCCACGCGCTTCCTGCTGACCTATTCGTCCGAGCGCCCGAACCCCGCCTATGGCCATCTGATCGTGCGCACCGAAACGCTGGACCAGATCCCCCGGCTGCGGGCCGACCTAGAGGCTTTTGCCGCCGCGAACCTCGGCGATGGCGAGTTCCGGACCGAACGGCTGGTTTTCGGCCCCGGCGGCGGCAGCCCGATCGAGGTCCGCTTCTCGGGCTCGGACCCGGTGGTGCTGCGCGACCTTGCCGATCGGGCCATCACCGTGATGCAAGGGGCGTCCGACAACATCCTCGCCCCGCGCATCGACTGGCGCGAGCAGGAGCTTGTCCTGCGGCCCAACTACGCCACCGACCGCGCGCAAGCCGCCGGGGTCAGCCGCGATGACGTGGCCGAGATCATCCGTTTCGCCACCGATGGCGTCACCGCTGGCACCTATCGCGAGGGCGACCGCGCCCTGCCGATCATCCTGCGCGTCGCCCCGGATGCGGGCGTCAGCGCGATGGACCAGACCATCGTCGCGCAGGATGGCGAAACGCTTCTGCCCATCGAACAGGTGGTCGACGGGTTCACCTACGAGACGCAGAACACGTTGATCCGGCGGCAAAACCGTTTGCCCACGATCACCGTCGGCGCCTCCATCCCCGCCGACCTGACGGCGGCGCAAGTGCAGGCCGAGGTGCAGGCGGCGGTCGAGGCGATGGACCTGCCTTACGGCTATCGCATGGAATGGGGCGGTGAATACGAGGCGTCGAACGAGGCAAACGCGTCGCTCGGGGCGCAGCTCCCGATCACGGCGCTGATCATGGTCCTGATCTCGGTCCTGCTGTTCAACGCGGTGCGTCAGCCGCTGATCATCTGGCTCCTGGTGCCGATGTCGGTGAACGGGGTGGCCATCGGCCTTCTGGGCACCGGCCTGCCCTTCTCCTTCACCGCGCTTCTGGGTCTGCTCAGCCTGTCGGGCATGCTGATCAAGAATGGCATCGTGCTGGTCGAAGAGATCGACCTGACCCGCGAGACGGGAAAACCGTTGCGCGAAGCGATCGTCAGCGCCTCCGTCTCGCGTTTGCGCCCGGTGCTGCTGGCGGCGGCGACAACGATCCTCGGGATGGCGCCGCTCTTGGGGGATGCGTTCTTCGTCTCGATGGCGATCACGATCATGGGCGGCTTGGCCTTTGCCTCGATCCTGACGCTGGTGGCCGCCCCGGTATTCTATGACATCTTCTTCTCCCGCTCGGAGCGGAAGGCACGCGAGGCGGAGGGCATGGCCACACCGGCCTGATCGCCCCCTCCCCCCGCTTCGGGAAACAAGGAGGACAGACATGCCGCAGAGAAACTTCAAGGTCCGCGCCCTGGGCGAGATCGCCATCCGCTGCGTGGACATGGAGGCGATGGTCGCCTTCTACCGCGACGTGATTGGCCTTGAGCCGATGACCGATACCGAGGGCCGCCCGATCGTGTTCTTCCGCATTGCCGAGGGGTTTGGCGGGCATACGGCGGTTCTGGCCCTGTTTCGCCACGATTTCGAAGGCGCGGGCCGGACCCGCGGTAGCGCCACGCCACCGCAGACCGGCGCGGGATCCTCCCTGCATCACATCGCCCTGACCGTCCCGTGGGAAGAACAGGACGCCGTGATGGCGTGGTATGACCAGCTCGGGCGGGACTACACCGTCGAGGTGTTCGACTGGATCGGATGGCGCGGGGTTTTCACCTTCGATCCGGACGGCAACACGGTCGAACTTGTCGCCAAGGACCCGACCTGGGTTGCACCCTGAGGCGCGCGTCACGTCGCGTGTCCACCCTCGCGTTCAGATCAAAGGCTTCAAGAAAAAGGGCGGCCGAAATGGCCGCCCTTCCCACGTTTCAAAGCCGCGCGTTGCGCTCAGGCCCCGACGGAGCGGCCCATCATCCGGCGCAGCGTGCCATCGCGCGAGACCGAGTGGTGCTTGATCGCCGCCGCGACGTGCAGAACGATCGCGCCGATCATCACCCAAGCGCCCAGGCCATGCAACGCGCCGGCCCGGCCGCCAAGCGCCTCGTTCGCGACGAAGCCTTCGGTGCCGCGGGTCGCCGCGACCAGTTCCCAGCCGAAAATATCAAGGCCGGTGCCGTAGGCCGTTGCCATCATGATGCCCGAGACCGGCATCATCACCGTGCCGATCAACAGCAGGATATGCACCGCCCCCGCCACGATGCGCGCGCCCTTGCCATCCCGGCCCACCGGCTGCGGCATGCCGTTCGCCAGACGCCACAGGATGCGCAGCGCCGCCAGCCCGAGGATGATGAGGCCCACCGATTTGTGCATCCCCATCAGCACGCCTTTTTCCGGACTGCGCGGCATCGCCTCCAGGTACAGGCCGAACGCCAGCATGACCATGAAGCCGACGGCGATGATCCAGTGCAGCGCGACCGTGGTACGGCTCAGTCGCGTTGTCGTGTCCTTGAAACTCATGACTTGTCCTTTCAACCAGTCCACATGCTCTCGTCCCCGGCCTGCCGGACGGGTGGTTTATGGGGTGGTCGTTCACCTGACGCTTAGGCCCGTTTGGTCGCTTGGAAAACGCGACCAGTCGCCCCGCTTGAACCCATTGCACGCGGGGGGCTGCGGTTTCCGTCGCGCGATTTGCGGATTTTCGGCCAGGGGACAGACCCGGCGGCGCGGGGCCCGCCTTGGGCTCAAATGCGCGCGAGCTGCCAATCGGCATGCAGCCCCGATCCTTCGCGGTAGGCATCCGCATCGAGACCGGCAAAGAGCCCGTCGCGCGTGACGAAAACCGTGCGCCAGCCGGCGGCGGCACCGCCGAGGATATCCGTGTGAAGGGTATCGCCGCACATGGCGATGCGGGTTGGGTCGATCCCCTCCAGCGTGTCCGTGACAAGCTGGTACACGTCAGGAAAGGGCTTGCCGAAAAAGCGCACGCAGTCCGGGAAATCATCGGCGATCAGATGCCCGAAATGCCCCGGCTCAAGGGTGAAGCCGGTCTCACGCGGCGCGGCGAGGTCGGCATTGGCCACCACGAGCGGGCGCGGGCGACGGGCAATCGCGGCGCGCAAGAGATCCTGCCGTGCCGCCGTCCACTCGGCCGACGACAGGAAGAGAAACGCGTCGACGGCCTCATAGGCGGCGGGGTCGTCGCCAAGCCGCGTCATGGGATGCGGGATATCGAGCAACCGGTCGGCCCCCATCGCGATCACGCCCAAATGCCCGTCGGGCAGGTGCTTCAGCGCCGCCTCGCGGCTTGTCACGATCTCCTCGTCGGCAAGCGACAGACCCAGACGCTGGAACTTGGCAATCGCGCCCTGCCTGTCATAGCTTGCCGCATTCGTCAGCACGCGGATCTGGCAGCCGCGCGCGCGCAACTGCTCCAACCGGCGATCCGCCCCGGCGATCAGGCTTTCCCCGACATTGAGCACGCCGAACGCATCGAACACGAAGGCATCGATCTGGTCTGCAATCTCGAGCAGGCTGCCGATCTGAACCGTTTCGGGGAGTGCGCCGACGCGCGGCAACCGGGGCCGGATCTGTTGGTACCGCCGAAAAATCGTATCCGCGTCGCGCATCAGGTGCCGTCTTCCGGTTGCAGGCTGTGCCGGTCGCATTTTCCGCGACCCGCGATCATCGGCGCCCGCATACCCGATCCGTCCGACAACGACCATAGCCCCACGCATGAGCGCCGGACCGCGCCGCCGGGCTACGCAATCGCCGGAAACACGCTGGTTTTCTTGACCGTGCCGTAGACAAAAATCGTGTCGATCGAGGCGATGCCGCCGATCCGGTGTATGCGGTTGCGGATGAAATCCTCGTAGGCGTCCAGATCGGGGACCACGACACGCAACTGGTAGTCGAACGCCCCGGTCAGCACATGGCATTCCAGCACTTCGTCGAACCCCATGACCCGGCTTTCGAAACGCCGGACGTCTTCCTCGTTGTGACGCTCCAACCGGATGCGGACGAAGACGGTGATTGGCAGACCGTAGGCCTTGGCGTCGACATCGGCGCTGAAGCCACGGATCGCGCCGCTTTCTTCAAGGATGCGCAACCGCCGCAGGCAGGGGGACGGCGACAGGTTGACCTTCTCGGCAAGTTCCTGGTTCGTCATGCGCCCGTTGGCTTGCAAGGCACGGATGATCTGGCGGTCTTTGCTGTCCATTTTCACGCCCCATTGGCAGATTCTGCCAAAAAATAATCTCTTCGAGGCATAGAACGCAAATAAATGCCCCTCCAAGCAGCACATCATCTCAACAGTTCCGAGATACGAGGTTGCCATGAACGCGAAACCAGGATTTGCCACCCGCGCCATTCACCATGCCTATGAGCCGCTGGAAAACGGGGGCGCCCTGACCCCGCCGCTGCATCTGACATCGACCTTCGCCTTCGAGACGGCGGAGGCCGGTGGCGAAATGTTCTCGGGCGACCGGCAAGGCCATATCTACAGCCGGATTTCCAACCCGACCTGCGACTTGCTGGAGACCCGCATCGCCACGCTGGAGGGGGCAGAAGCCGGGCTGGCGCTCTCCAGCGGCATGGGGGCGATCACGGCCGTGCTCTGGACACTGCTGTCCCCGGGCGACGAGGTGATCGTCGACCAGACGCTTTATGGCTGCACCTTCGCCTTCATGCACCATGGCTTGGCGAAATGGGGCGTCACGATCACCCATGTCGACATGACCGACCCTGAAAACCTGCGAAACGCGCTCTCGGAGCGTACGCGCGTCGTCTATTTCGAAACGCCCGCCAACCCCAACATGCGGCTGGTGGATATCGCCGCGACGGCTGAGATCGCCCATGCCGCCGGTGCCACGGTGGTGGTCGACAACACCTATGCCACCCCCTACCTGACGCGCCCGATCGATCTGGGCGCCGATCTGGTCGTGCATTCCGCCACGAAATACCTTGGCGGCCATGGCGATGTCGTGGCCGGGCTGGTGGCCGGATCGGCCGAGCAGATCGCCGAGATCCGGCTGGTCGGCATGAAGGACATGACCGGCGCGGTGATGGCGCCGTTCAATGCCATGCTGATCCTGCGCGGCCTGAAAACCCTGGCGCTGCGCATGGAGCGCCATTGCGCCTCGGCCAGAACTGTGGCCGAATACCTGGAGGCGCATCCGGCGGTTCGCACCGTCCATTTCCCCGGCCTCGACAGCTTTGCGCAGCGCGACGTCGCTGCACGGCAGATGGCGCAGCCCGGGGCGATGATCGCCTTCGAGATCGATGGCGGCATGGCCGGGGGTATTGCGTTCATGAACAGGCTCGACATGATCCAGAGGGCGGTTTCGCTTGGCGACGCCGAAACGCTGATCCAGCATCCCGCGTCGATGACCCATTCCACCTACACCGCGGACGAACGGGCCGCGCATGGCATCAGCGACGGGTTGATCCGCCTGTCCGTCGGGTTGGAAGATATCGAGGACATCATCGCCGACCTGGACCAGGCCCTGCCCACGCCTGCCCGCCACGCCGCCGAGTAACGGAGATCTCCATGCCCGACCAACTGTCCCACCTCAAGACCGTCGAACAGCGCCTGCTGTGGCTGTCGCATTGGATGATCCACCACGCCAACCACATCCGGCCCAAGGTGGACGGGATCAAGGTGGGCGGGCACCAGGCTTCGTCCGCGTCCATGGTGTCGATCATGACGGCGCTCTATTTCTCGGCGCTCCGTCCCGAGGACCGGGTCGCGGTGAAACCCCACGCCTCGCCCATCTTTCACGCGATGCAATACCTGATGGGCAACCAGACCCGCGAGAAGATGGAGAATTTCCGCGGCTTTGGCGGGGTGCAAAGCTATCCCAGCCGCACCAAGGACATCGACGATGTGGATTTCTCCACCGGGTCGGTGGGCCTGGGGGTCGCCATCACCTCCTTCGCGTCGATCATCCAGGATTACATCGCCGCCAAGAGTTGGGGCCAGGGCGCCCCGATGGGGCGGATGGTGGCGCTGGTGGGTGATGCCGAACTGGACGAGGGCAATGTCTACGAGGCGCTGCAGGAGGGGTGGAAAAACGACCTGCGCAACACGTGGTGGATCATCGACTACAATCGGCAATCGCTCGACGGGATCGTGCGCGAGGGGCTGTTCGGTCGGGTCGAAAAGATCTTCGATGCGTTCGGCTGGGATGTCGTGCGCGTGAAATACGGCGCCCTGCAACGCGCCGCCTTCGAGGAGCCGGGCGGGGAGCGCCTGCGCGACTGGATCGATGCCTGCCCGAACCAGCAATACGCGGCCCTGACCTTCATGGGCGGCGAGGTGTGGCGCAAGCGGCTGATGGACGACCTCGGCGACCAGGGCGATGTCAGCGCGCTGATCGACCGGCGCAGCGACGAGGAGCTTGCCGCGCTGATGGAAAACCTCGGCGGCAACTGCGTGGACACCATGGCCGAGACTTTCGCCGCGATCGATCACGACCGGCCGACCTGTTTCCTTGCCTACACGATCAAGGGATGGGGCACCCCGATTGCGGGGCACAAGGACAACCATGGCGGGTTGATGAACCGCAGCCAGTTCGCGGCGTGGCAAAAGCACATGGGCGTGGCCGAAGGCGCGGAATGGGACCCGATGGCCACGGTCGAAGACCCGGCGGCCCTGCACGCATTCCTGTCGCAGGTCCCCTTCTTTGCCCGCGGCACGCGACGCTATCACGACGCCAAGCTGGACGTACCGCCGATCGAGATCGACACCTCGCGCGAGATCTCGACGCAGGCGGCTTTCGGCAAGATCCTCGATGACCTTGCAAAGGGCTCCAGCGCCTTGGCCGACCGGATCGTCACGACCTCTCCGGATGTCACCGGCACCACCAGCCTCGGGCCATGGGTGAACCGGCGCAAGCTTTTCGCAAGATCCGAACAGGCCGACGCCTTCATCGAACACCGCATCCCCTCGACCGCGAAATGGGAGTTCACCCCGGACGGGCAGCATATCGAGCTGGGCATCGCCGAGATGAACCTGATGTTGCTTCTGGGCGCGGCGGGGCTGTCGCATTCGCTTTTCGGCAAGCGCCTGATCCCGGTCGGCACCGTCTATGACCCGTTCGTGGCACGCGGCCTCGATGCGCTCAACTACGCCTGCTACCAGGATGCGCGGTTCCTGCTGGTTGGCACGCCGTCCGGCGTGACGCTCGCCCCCGAAGGCGGCGCGCACCAATCGGTCGGATCGCCCCTCATCGGCATGAGCCAGGACGGGCTGGCCTCGTTCGAGCCGGCCTTTGCCGACGAGTTGGCGGTGATCATGGAATGGGCCTTCGACTACCTTCAGCGCGATGGCGAGGGCGACCCGGATGAGCGCACATGGTTGCGGGACGAGACCGGCGGCTCGGTCTACCTGCGCCTGACCACCAACCCGATCGAGCAGCCCGGCAAACGAGTGGACGAGGATTTCCGGCAAGGGGCCATCGACGGGGCCTATTGGCTTCGCAAACCGGGGCCGAATTGCGAGGTGGTGATCGCCTACCAGGGTGCGGTTGCGCCCGAGGCGATCAAGGCCGCCGGGATGATCGGAGAGGGCCGCCGGGATATCGGCGTGCTGGCCGTGACCTCGGCCGACCGGTTGAATGCAGGCTGGACGGCCGCGCAACGCGCCCGCTCCCGCGGGCATCAGGCGGCGCGGTCCCATATCGAAACCCTGATGGCGGGTCTTCCACCGCATTGCCGCCTTGTTACGGTGATCGACGGGCACCCCGCGACACTCGCCTGGCTCGGCTCCGTCGCGGGTCATCAGACCATTCCTCTCGGCGTCGAGCATTTCGGTCAGACCGGCACGATCGGCGACCTCTACCGCCATCACGGTCTGGATGCAGCGGCTATCGTCGAAAAGGTGAATGGTCTGACGATCGGCAAAACGCTACGGCAGGCGACCCCGCCCGTCGCGCAGGACGCGTGAGGGCGGCCCCCCTGACCCATCGCTCCGACGGGCCACCGGCGCTCACATTGTCGATGTCTGCGCCGAAGCGCGAAAACGGTGAAACCGCCAGTAGTGACGGTTTCGAGCCTCTCAACCGAGCGTCGCGGTCGTATTGATCCACCACCAGACTGGCGGTGTCTGCCGACACCCGGCCCGAGACGATGTTGGCAAAGGCCTGGCCCCGGGAGGTTGGCTGCGTGGCGTTGTCCACCAGGTTGATCTCGGGCATCAGCCCGCCCCGGTTGTACGGGATCGCAGCAAACCAGGCGTGCCGTTCGACGAACGGCAGGGTTTCCATCATGCGGATCGCGCCATGGGCAAAGGCGGCGTTCGCCTCGTAGGTGGCGCGGGATGGGCGAGACCAGTCGATATGGGCGAATTCCGTGACCCAGATCGGACGGCGATAGGTGTTGTACACCTGAACGAGCCAGTTGCGGAACGCGTCGACGCTGCCTTTGGTCGAGTCATAGTGGACGGCCATGAAATCGACCCGCAGGCCGCGGCGCTCGACCTCGGCCATGAAGCGGCTTTGCCACGATCCGCGGCCGAGCGTGCCCTCACGCGTGGTCGCCGGAGAGCCAAGCCTGAGACCGGTCGCTTCCAGCCGTGGCCAGAGGGCTATCGCCTCATCCCCGCCTGGTGCGACCCGCCATGTCCATCGGGTTCGTAGAACCCCAGCAGGTGGCGCACGCGGCGGCTCGAGCGGATCGTGTCACCGATATTGTCGGCCCCGTGGATCATCGGCACGAATTCGACACGGCGCGCTCGGTTTGAGTGACTGGCGATCTGGTCGGTGCGCCAGTTTCAGTACCAGTAGAGACCGGGCACGCCTTCGATCCAGTCGAGCGTGGTGTAGCTGGGGTTTTCCCAGGCATCGACCCCGACCTGTTTTGCGTGCGCAGCAGGCCCGACCCAGCCCAGCATCAAGGCAAGGGACCAGGTGCGAAGGCTATGCAAAACTGCGGAGATGCGGGGCATGTGACTTGGACCTTTGGGGAAACGCGGACGGCGCGGTGCAAGTCCGAGCCGCACAACGATCAGTTGCGGCGGCTGCACGAACGTTGACCGAAGCCCGCGGGCGATGAGGTTTCGGGACGGAGCTTGCCAGTTTGCGCGAGCCGGAGGCGGTGGCGGTGGCGGTGGCGAGTCATCCGGGTCTTTTTGCGACCTGCGCCAACAAGGTCGGTGACCTTGCCAGCGCCC
>NZ_BAABHW010000006.1:0-203492 GCF_039542305.1 [Roseibacterium] beibuensis
CAAATGTTGTGCCGCGCTACCCATCCGCTTCGTCCGCGTCAGACCCGCTTGGCGTCCCGTCAGCGCCTCAGCGCCGCCGGTGAAGGGGTGTTTACGGATAGCGCCAAAGACCCGCAAGTGGTTTTTTGCAGAAACATGTCATTTTTTCGCTATGGGCTGGAAAAATACGCCTTTTCAATGCCTTGGAGAATATCCCATGGCTTATTGAGCCTCTGGATCGGCCAGATTTGATAACCGACAAGTCGACTCATTTGGCTCGGGACGGAAGCTTACCTTGGGTCGCTTGTGGTTACTCACAAGCTTCTCCCCAGATATGCCCCGTGGGCGCTGCGACTCCGCCGAGTCGCGGGTGACTCACCGGGCCAAGCGAGTCGCCTTGGGACGACTCCGCAGCGCCAGCAGCACCAGGATCAGCCCCAGGTAAACCAGTGGCTCGATCTGGAAGCCCTTTGCCAGCCACACATAGTGAACCGCCCCAAGCACAGCCGCCGGGTAAACCAGCTTGTGCACGCGGCGCCACGCGGCTCCGCCCAGTTTGCGCACCGACCAATTGTTCGAGGTGACCGCCAGCGGGAGCAGCAGAAGAAAGCCCCCCATGCCGATCGTCACGTAGGGCCGTTCGAGGATATCGGCCCAGACCGCCGAGAGGGTCTGCACGTCGAGGATGGCCCAGACCAGGAAATGGGCCAGCACGAAGAAGAAGGTCAGCACGCCGATGGCCCGCCGGAACGGCATCAGGTTCACGCCGAGATGCCGGCGCAGGGGTGTCACGGCCAATCCGACGACGATCAGTTGAAGGGCCAACTCGCCATAACGATGCTCCAGCGCCTCGATCGGCTCGACGCCCAGGCCACCGGTCGCGGCAAGGTAGAACAACCAACCCGCCCATCCGGCCCCGGCCAGATAGAGCACCCATGGGGGCACCCGGCGCAGTCCGGCGTTCAGGCCCTGCACCATGTCGCTTTGCGCCGCCATCTGGCCAAGACTTGCCATCGGTTCAGAAATACTCCGCCAGGTCCATCCCCTCGTAGAGCGAGGCGACCTCCTCCTCGTAGCCGTTGAACATCAAGGTCGGGATGCGGCGCGCAAACAGGCCGCCCCCAACCCTGCGTTCGGTCGCCTGGCTCCAGCGGGGATGATCCACGTTGGGGTTCACGTTGGAATAGAACCCGTATTCCCGCGGCTGCGATGCATTCCAGCTGGCATAGGGCTGTTCATCGGTCAGGGTGATCCGCACGATCGACTTGATCGACTTGAACCCGTATTTCCATGGCACCACCAGCCGGATCGGCGCGCCGTTCTGGTTCGGGATCGGTTCGCCGTAGATGCCGGTCGCCATGATGGTCAGCGGATGCATCGCCTCGTCGAGGCGCAACCCCTCGCGATAGGGCCAGTCCAGAACCGGCACCCGCAGGCCCGGCATCTCTTCGGGGCGGTTCGCCGTCTGGAAGGCGACGTAGCGCGCGCCGTCCTGCACGCCGACGCGGGTGAGCAGATCGGCCAGTTCGAACCCGTTCCAAGGCACGACCATCGACCACGCCTCGACGCAGCGCAGGCGGTAGATGCGTTCCTCAATCTCGACCTCGGACAGGATGTCTTCGAGGCTATAGGTGCCGGGATTTTCGACCATCCCGTCGATCTCGATCGACCAGGGCTGCGTCGTCAGCATATGGGCGTTCTCGACCGGATCGTTCTTGCGCGTGCCGAACTCGTAGTAGTTGTTGTAGGTGGTGATTTCTTCCCAGCTGTTCAGCTGAAGGTCATTGTCCTGCGCATGGGCCGCACGGCCCATCATGCCCGACGCGGCCAGGGCACCACCGCCGGCCATGATCTGGCGGCGGTTCAGGAACAGCGCCTTGGGCGTGACGTCATCCCAGGTCAGGTCGGATGTGTAGCGGCGGGCCATGCGGAACCTCCCTTTCTATCGGCTTGCGTGTGTTCTGCCCCGATAGATGGGCTTGACCCAACATCTGACACGCAATCTCACGAAACTGTTCAGGTCGCGTGTTTTGGCGTGTGCCTGTGGAGACCGCGTACGCGCGGGGGCGTCTCAGGCGGGATACAGCTGGTCCATCGGCATCGACGACCCGTTCGGCTGCACCAGCCGAACATGGCGGCGGCGCAGCTTGCGCGGCTCGGACACGCCGACCGAGTGGGCGATCACCTCGACCTCTTTCACGATGCCCTTGGCGTAATTCGCCACGCGCTTGTCCTTTTGCTGCACAACCAGCCCCGCCTGCAGGCGTTCATCATGGGTGGTGATGCCCGTCGGGCAGGTATTCTTGTGGCACTTGAGGGCCTGGATACAGCCCAGCGCGAACATGAACCCGCGTGCGGAGACCACGAAATCCGCCCCCGCCGCCAGGGCCCAGGCCACGTCACCCGGGTTCACCAGTTTGCCGCTGGCGATCAGCCGTATCCGGTCACGCAGGCCCGCGCGGTTGCGCATGTCCGTCAGGCGCGGCAGGGCTTCGCGGATCGACAGGCCGACAAGGTCCATCAGGGGCATCGGCGCGGCGCCGGTGCCCCCCTCCCCGCCGTCGAGCGTGATGAAATCCGGCGCGCATTCCGCGCCCCGCCGGATGATCTCGTCGAAGAGCAACCGGAAATCCTCGGGGTCGCCCATCACGGTCTTGATCCCCGTGGGTTTGCCGGTGACGTCGCGGATATGGCCGATCAGGTCCAGAAGCTCGCCGATATTGCCCGCCTCGCGGTGACGATTGGGGCTGATCCCGTCCTGCCCTTTCGGCAGGCCGCGGATCTCGGCGATCTCGTCCGTGATCTTGGCGGCGGGCAGGATGCCGCCCTTGCCGGGCTTGGCCCCCTGCGCCAGCTTCAGCTCGAACATCTTGACCTGCGTGTGTTCGGCAATCGCCCGCAGCTTGGCGTCGTCGAGGTTGCCCTCGGCATCGCGCACCCCGTATTTCGCCGTTCCGATCTGGTAGACGAGGTCGGCCTCCCCCTCCAGGTGATAGGGCGACAGCCCCCCTTCCCCGGTGTTCATCCACATCCCGGCCATCCGCGCGCCCCGGCTGAGCGCGCGCACCGCCGGGGCCGAGATCGCGCCATAGCTCATCCCCGAGATGTTGAAGAAGCTTTTCGCCTCGTAGGGGATCGTCGCATGGGGGCCGATCTGCATCGGCTCGGAACTGGCGAACTGATCGTCCAGCGGCGGGAACGGGTCGGGCGTGAACAGCGGAGTGCCAACCACCTCGATATTCCGTGTCGATCCGAAAGGCCGCGTGTTCGATCCACCGGCCCCGGCATGAGCAACCCAGTCGCGCTGCGCGCGGTTGAACGGCAACTCCTCCCGATCCATGGCGAAGAAGTATTGGCGAAAGAACTCGCCCAGCGTGGTGAAGAGTCCACGGAACCGCCCGATGACGGGGTAATTGCGCCGGATCGCGTCGCCCGTCTGCATCCGGTCAATCAGAAAGACGATCACCGCCAGCAGCGCCGCGAACCCGATCACCAGCCAGAAGGCCAGTGCCAGTGCTTCAAGATACCAGGCCAAGGCTATACCCCCACACGATTGCCCGCGATTTGTGACAGGTTGGGTCACGTCGCCTCAACTCATATCACACGGGTTTGAATGGAAACCGGAAATCGGCGTGGCTTAGGCGAAAAAGACCACCCGTCAAGGCCATAGGCAGGCAAACGCCTATGTTGAAACCGCAAGGGGCGCGCGCATCTCCCGCTGCGACGGGGCCGGTATCGGTGCCCGCTTTCTAACTGGAAAACAGGAGACGACCAATGCGCAACACCCTTATCGCACTCGCCGCCACCACCGCCCTCGCCGGCCCCGCCTTTGCCGAAGCCCATGGCGGCATGACCATCGTTGAAACCGCTGTCGAAGCCGGCACCTTCACCACCCTCGTCGCCGCCGTTGAAGCCGCCGGCCTGGTCGAGACGCTTTCGGGCGAAGGTCCGTTCACCGTCTTCGCGCCGACCGACGAAGCTTTCGCCGCCCTTCCCGAAGGCACCGTCGAGTCGCTTCTGATGGAAGAGAACCGCGACCAGCTGGTATCCATCCTGACCTACCACGTGGTTCCCGGCGCCGTCATGTCGGGTGACCTGTCGGACGGCATGACCGCCGCAACGGTGGAAGGTTCGGACATCACCATCACCCTCGGGGACACCGTGATGGTCAACGATGCAACCGTGACCGCCGCCGACATCGAAGCTTCGAACGGCGTGATCCACGTCATCGACAGCGTGATCATGCCGCCGATGTAAGGCGCTGATCGACAAGGCCGGGCCAACGCGCCCGGCCTTTTTGCATCCAAATCAGAATTCAAGAAGGGGACCACCATGGATCGTCGTCAATTCATCACCGCAACCGCCGCAACGCTTGCCGCGCCACTGGCCCTTTCGGTCCCGGCCCGCGCCGTGACCGGCTCGCAGACCATCGTCGAGCTTGCTGCCGCCACGCCCGATCTCTCCACGCTCGTCACCGCCGTTCAGGCCGCCGGCCTGGTCGATACGCTTTCGGCGGATGGCAACTTCACCGTCTTCGCCCCGACCAACCGCGCCTTCGAGCACCTGCCCCATGGCGTGCTCGACAGCCTGCTGGCCGATACCGCCGCGCTGACCGACGTGCTGACCTATCACGTCAGCGCCGACTATTACCCGGCCGAGGCGCTGATCGGACAAAGCGGCGTTCTGCCCACCGTGCAGGGCAGCACCATTCGCATGAACGGTCGCGGGGGCGGCGTGCATCTGAACGGCAATATCGCCGTCACCACCGCGGATGTCTTCGCCTCGAACGGCGTTGTGCACATCATCGACGGCGTTCTCCTGCCGCACTGATCCGGCAACCATCCTTCCGAAAAACGAGAAAGGCCCCGCGCGATGCACGGGGCCTTTCCCAATTCTGTATCGGCACTCAGTGCACCACGGCATCATCCGGCTTGGGACGGTTCGAGGCCGAGACGCGATCCCCGACGATCAGGCCGTCGGTTCCGGCGCCGACATGCAGCGTGTCACCATCCTTGACGTCACCCGCCAGGATCATCTCGGCCAGCGGGTTCTGCAACGCGGTCTGGATCACGCGCTTCAGCGGACGCGCCCCGAAGACCGGGTCATAGCCCTCGTCGGCCAGCCACTTCATCGCGGCCTCGTCCATGTCCAGCGTGATCTTGCGCTGCGCCAGACGCCGTTCCAGACGCCTCAGCTGGATGCGGACGATCCCGTCCATATCCTCGCGCGTCAGGCGGTCGAAGACGATCATGTCGTCCAGACGATTCAGGAACTCGGGCCGGAAATGGGCGCGCACGGCGTCCATCACATCGCGCTTGGCCTGACTGGGGTCTGACCCGTCGGGCAACTGGCTCAGCGCCTGCGACCCGAGGTTCGAGGTCAGCACGATCAGCGTCTGCTTGAAGTCGACCGTGCGGCCCTGCCCGTCCGTCAGGATCCCGTCATCCAGCACCTGCAACAGGACGTTGAACACCTCGGGGTGGGCCTTTTCGACCTCGTCGAACAGGATCACCTGGTAGGGGCGCCGACGCACGGCCTCGGTCAACACGCCACCCTCGTCATAGCCGACATAGCCCGGAGGCGCGCCGATGAGGCGGGCGACCGAATGCTTCTCCATGAACTCGGACATGTCGATGCGGACCATCGCCTGATCGTCATCGAACAGGTACTCGGCCAGCGCCTTGGTCAACTCGGTCTTGCCGACACCCGTGGGCCCGAGGAACAGGAACGACCCCAGCGGGCGGTTCTCGTCCTGCAAGCCTGCGCGCGCGCGGCGCACCGCGTTCGACACGGCGGTCACGGCAGCGGTCTGACCGATCACGCGGCGGCCCAACTCCTCTTCCATGCGCAGCAGTTTCTCGCGCTCGCCTTCCAGCATCTTGGACATCGGGATGCCCGTCCAACGCTCGACCACGGCGGCGATCTGCTCGGGGCGGACGGCCTCTTCGACCATCACCTCGTCATCCTGCGCCTCGGCCTCGGCCAGCTGCTTTTCAAGCTGCGGGATCACGCCGTAGGACAGCTCCCCGGCCTTGGCCAGATCGCCATTGCGCTTCGCCTGCTCCAACTCGGCGCGGGCGTGGTCCAGCTTTTCCTTGAGGCCCCGCGCGCTTTCCAGCTTGTCGCGTTCGGATTGCCACTTGGCCGTCATCTCGGCGGATTGCTGTTGCAGGTCGGACAGTTCCTTTTCCAGCTTTTCCAGCCGGTCCTTGGATGCCTGGTCGTCTTCCTTCTTCAGCGCCTCGGCCTCGATCTGCATTTGCAGGATCTGACGATCCAGCGCATCGAGCTCCTCGGGCTTGCTGTCCACTTCCATCCGCAACCGGCTGGCGGCCTCGTCCATAAGGTCAATGGCCTTGTCGGGCAGGAAGCGGTCGGTGATGTAGCGATGGCTCAGCGTCGCGGCAGCCACCAGGGCAGCGTCCGAGATCCGCACACCATGGTGCAGTTCGTACTTCTCCTTGATGCCCCGCAGGATGCTGACCGTGTCCTCGACCGTCGGCTCCTCGACCACGAGGGGCTGGAACCGGCGGGCCAGCGCCGCGTCCTTCTCGACGTATTTGCGGTATTCATCCAGCGTCGTCGCCCCCACGCAGTGCAACTCGCCCCGCGCCAGCGCCGGCTTGATCAGGTTGGCGGCATCCATCGCGCCATCCGTCTTGCCCGCGCCGACCAGCGTGTGCATCTCGTCGATGAACAGGATGATCTCACCGGCGGCGGCCGTGATTTCCGACAGGATCGCCTTGAGACGCTCCTCGAACTCACCGCGATATTTCGCACCGGCGATCAGCGCGCCCATGTCCAGCGCCATCAGCGTCTTGTTGCGCAGACTTTCGGGCACGTCGCCATTCACGATCCGCAGGGCGAGGCCCTCGGCAATCGCGGTTTTACCGACGCCGGGTTCCCCGATCAGAACGGGGTTGTTCTTGGTCCGGCGGCTGAGCACCTGCATGGCGCGGCGGATTTCCTCGTCACGGCCGATGATCGGGTCGATCTTGCCTTCGCGCGCAGCCTCGGTCAGGTCGCGGGCGTATTTCTTGAGGGCATCGTAATTGTCCTCGGCCCCGGCGCTGTCGGCCGTGCGCCCCTTGCGCAGATCGTTGATCGCGGTATTCAGCGCCTGCGCGTTCACCGCACCCGCATCCAGCGCGTCCTTGGCGCCGGATTTCACCATGGCCAGAGCGGTCAGCACACGCTCCACCGCAACGAAACTGTCGCCGGCCTTCTCGGCCAGCTTCTCGGCCTCGTCCAGAACCTTGGCGGTCTGCTTGTCCAGATAGACCTGCGCGCCATCGCCCGTCACCTTGGGCAATTTCGCCATCGCTGCATCCAGCGTCTCGCGCACGCGCGCCGGAGCGCCCCCCGACCGTTGGATCAGGTTGGCAGCCATGCCTTGGTCGTCATCCAGAAGGGCCTTCAGCAAGTGCTCGGGAACCAGTTTCTGATGGTCCTCGCGCTGTGCAATCGTCTGCGCGGCCTGAAGGAAACCGCGGGCACGATCCGTGAACTTCTCCAAGTTCATCACGTCTCTCCTTTTCCAAGCGCCCCCGAGATAACCACCCGCTTTGCGGCATGGCCTTGGTGGGGCCTCGTCCAAGGATATGGGAAGCGGGCCGGTGCGCTGCAAGCGATGGGCCGGTGTTTTCAATCGCCAACTATCGCCGGGCACGTCCCGGACAGGACCGTTCAGACATATGAAAGGGCGCCCGCGAAGGCGCCCTTTCGTTAATTTTCGGCAATGCGCGCTTATTCGGCTGCGCGCATGGCCTCAAGCTCTTGCAGAAGGCGCTCGAAATCGGCCTGTGCGGCGGCAGCGGCTGCGCTGGCGGCGCGGGCAATCTCGGTCTGCTCGACAGCCGCCCGGCTGGCCACCGAGATCTGGCGAAGGATCTCCAGTTCCTCTGCCGACGGCTCATAGGCCGGAGCGGCTTCGGCCGTTGCCTCTTCGGCTGCGGGCTCGGTCGCCTCAGGGGCGGCCTCGGCCTCACCCTCGGCAGGCTCGGTGGCGGCACCGTCCTCTGCGCCGGTTGCGGCGGCAGGCGTCTCGTCCTGCTCGGAGGCCGGGATCGCCGGGGCGGCATCGGTCTGCGTCGACTCGGTCGCGGGCGTGACGCCCTCTTCCTCGGCAGCAGGCTCGGTGCCGTCTTCGACCGTGGCTTCCTCGGCTACACCTTCGGCGGCTTCGGGTTCAGCGGCTTCTTCACCTTCAGCGGCGGCTGCGTCGCCTTCTTCGGTTGCAGCAGCGTCGCCTTCGTCAGCGGCAGCGGCCTCACCCTCTTCGGTTGCAGCGGCGTCGCCTTCGGCGGCCTCGGTGCCTTCCGCTTCCGGAGCAACGGCTTCGGCGGCTTCACCTTCAGTCGCCTCGGGCTCGGTGCCTTCCGTGTCGGCCGCAGCCTCTTCGGTGGCCTCTTCGCCCTCTTCGGTCGCAGCCGCGTCGCCTTCGGCAGCCTCAGCCGCGTCCTCTGCCGGAGCGGCGTCTTCGGCAGCTTCGGCCTCGGTTGCTTCCGGCTCCGTGGTCTCTTCCTCTGCGGCAACCGTTTCTGCTTCCGGTGCCTCTTCCGTCATCGCCGCATCGGTGGCGGCTTCGGTCCCTTCGGCTTCAACCGCCTCATCCGTCGCAGCGGCCTCGGTGGTGTCGGCCGCAGCTTCCGCTTCCATGGCTTCCGGTGCCGCGGCATCGGTGCCTTCGCCCTCGGCAGCAGCTTCGTCAACGGCTTCTTCGTCAACGGCAGTTTCTTCGGTGGCCTCTGCTTCGGTGCCGTCTTCGGCAGCAGCAGCGTCTTCCGTCACGGCAGCTTCGGCTTCGGTGCCTTCGTCAGATGCCTCTTGGGCCATCTCGGGGGCAGCTTCCTCACCCTCTTCGACCGTCTCGGCCTCGGCGGCGGCGTCTGCGCCGTCCCCGGCTTCGGCGGCTTCGGGCGACTCACCCTCCGCTTCCGCCGCATCCTCGGTGGCCTCGTCGGCCGCCATCTCAGTTTCTTCCGCTGCCGTGGCAGCGTCGTCCGTCACCGCGGCCTCTTCGCCCTCGACAACGGCGTCTTCCACCATGGCGATTTGCTCGGCGTCCACGTCATTTTCGCGTGGGCCATTGGCCAAATCGATCCCCAGTATAATGAACGCCAGCGCGACCAGAGCGGCAATCCCGCCCTTGACCGGTGTCGAAAACCCACTGTCGGGTTTATCCTCAGACATCTCGGCTACCTCCGTTAAGCACCAAGTTGCATCAAAGCGCGTTTCCCGGTCGTTGTTCCGGACCTTACATGAATTTGCTGCGATGCAACACTGCTTGACAGCACGGGGTGTCAGACGCGACAGACACCCGAACCAAGCAGGGAGTTTCCGATGTCCGATGACCGTCTGATCGTGGCCCTCGACGTGCCGAATGCGCTCGAAGGGTTGGAACTGGCCAACCGCATCGGCGACGCCGTCGGATTTTACAAAATCGGGCTCGGGATGCTGACGGGCGGCGGCCTCGCCCTGGCCAACGAACTCAAGCAGGAACATGGCAAACGCATTTTCCTCGACATGAAGCTCTTTGACATCGGAGCCACGGTAGAAGCGGCGGTGCGCGGCCTTGCGCAATACGACCTCGATTTCCTGACCGTGCATGGCGACCCGCACGTGGTGCGCGCCGCCAAGGAAGGGGCCGCCGGAAAGAACCTCAAGATCCTTGGCGTGACGATCCTGACCTCGCTCGACCGCAGCGACCTGGATGACGGAATGATGCAGGCGGGCGATGTCCGCGACATGGTGATCGAGCGGGCCGCGCGCGCCTTTGCCGCGGGGGCGGACGGTGTGATCGCCTCTCCGAACGAGGCCGCGGCGATCCGCGCCCTGCCCGAAGCCGAGGGGCGGCTGATCGTGACCCCCGGCGTGCGCCCCGCCGGCTCCTCGCAGGACGACCAGAAGCGCATTGCCACGCCGGCTGCCGCCATCGCGGAAGGGGCGGATCATATCGTGATCGGGCGGCCCATCTGGCAGGCGGAAGACCCCGCCGCCGCCGCCCGTGCCGTTCTGGCCGAACTGCCCTAGGCCGGCGTCAGCCCGTCCAACGCCTCGGCCCGGAAGGCAAAGCTGCCCGGCAACCAGAACCGCGCCGCAAGGCCCAGGATGACCTGGTCCGCCTCGGACAGATCGGCATAGGCCGACAGGTCAGTCGTCATTGATATCGCGATCGAAGGTCTTCACCTGCCCGCGATAGACGCCCAGCCACTGCCGCAGCCCCAGCCACGAGATCAGCGAGATCACGGCAAAGACCAGCAGCAGCGCCGGGATCGACCCGCCCAGCCAGACCGCAAGCGGACCGCCCACCAGCAACAACAGGGCGACAACCGCCGCGCCGATGGCGAACCCCAACAGCACGAAGGTCGGCAGGATCACCTCGCCCACCGCCAGCGCGATCGCGGCGACGCCCCAGACCCACCATTCGCTCCAAAGGGTCATGTGCTGCGCCCTTTCAGCATCTGGAACGCCTTGCCAAAGGCATCTGCCGCGTCGGCGGGCACCACGATGGTTTGCGTGCCCTGCCCTTCGGCCATGCGGGTGATACCTTTCACCTGCTCCAGCGCGATGTTGTATTGCACGGCTTCCAACCCGCCCTTGGCGATGGCCTCGGCGACCACGCCCGTGGCATAGGCCTCGGCATCCGCCTGCACGCGGCGGGCTTCGGCCTCCTGGCGGGCGGCGTAGAGGTCACCATCGGCCTGAAGCTCGACCGCGCGCTTCTGCCCCTCGGCCCGGGTCACGGCGGCCCGGCGTTCACGCTCGGCGTTCAGCTGTTGCAGCATCGCGTCGCGCGTCGCCTGGTCGAGGTTCACATCGAGGATCTCGGCCCGCGTCACCTCGATCCCCCAGTTGTCGACGGCATCCTCGACGCTGGTCTTGATCGTCGCGATCAGCGTGGAGCGGTTCGACTGCACCTCGTCCAGTTCCATCTTGCCGATCTCGGCCCGCACGATACCGGCCACGGTCGTCGCGATGGCGCCGTCCACGTCACGGATGCGGTAGACCGTCTTTTCAGGTTCGAGAATGCGGTAGAACACGCTGGTTTCCACCTGCACCAGCACGTTGTCCGCGGTAATCGCGTCCTGGCTGGCATTGGGCAACTGGCGTTCCAGGATCGAGACCTTGTGCGCCACCTTGTCCAGGAACGGCACGATGAAGTTGATCCCCGGCCCAAGCACGGCTTTCAGCCGGCCAAAGCGTTCCACCACGTGCTGCTCGGATTGCGGCACGATCCGGATCGCAAGGAACACGCAAAGAATGATGAAAAGGGCCAGCAGGAGAACCACGAGGTTCCCGCCTACGAGATCGGTAATCATATCAATATCCATATCGGTATCTTCCGGCTTCATGCGGCGGAGAATGCCCCGAAGATACCGCCGGGCAAAGCGCTTTCACACGGGAAACGGGGGCGGGATTTCCCCACCCTCGCGCGTTCAGCGCGTGCCGCGCACAAGGCGTTGCGGACCGGGTCCGGGCAGGCGGGCGATCTCGCCCTCGACTTCCATGTTCAGCTTCACCGTCGTGCAATGCCGCCCCAGCGCGCCCAGCCGCGCCAGTTCATCCCCTGACAGGCGGGATCGCACCGCGACCGTCAGTTCCGCGAAGGGCAGGCCATCGCCCCCCGCCCCTTCGACCGCGTGCAGGATGGCGCGGCGCACGGCCTTGTATTTCCAGGCGGGGATGTTGGTGACACCCTCCTTGCCCTCGGCGGGTGTGCGGCAGGCGATCATTTCTCGGTCCGGCATCATGGCCCCCGGTGTCATCGGTCAACCTATCATAGCCGATATTCGCAGCCCTCCGCATCTGCGCGCTTTCGGACCGGCGATCCAACGCCTATCTTTTAGGCCATGCCCGCCCTGTGCCGCGATTGTCTGACCAGTTTCGAAACCGGCACCCGGTGTCCGGCCTGCCGCAGCCCGCGTGTCACGGCCCACCCGGAACTGTTCGACCTGTCCATCGCCCATATGGATTGCGACGCCTTCTACGCCTCGGTCGAGAAACGCGACAATCCCGAGCTGCGCGACAAGCCCGTCATCATCGGTGGCGGCAAGCGCGGCGTCGTCTCCACCGCCTGCTACATCGCGCGGATCAAGGGCGTGCGCTCGGCCATGCCGATGTTCAAGGCGCTGAAACTCTGCCCCGAGGCGGTTGTCGTCAAAGGCAGGATGGAGGTCTATTCCGAGGTCAGCCGCCAGATCCGCCAGATGATGGAGGACATGACCCCCGCCATCGAACCCCTGTCGCTGGACGAGGCGTTTCTCGACCTGACCGGCACCCAGCGGCTGCATGGCCAGCCGCCCGCCGTCATGCTGGCCCGCCTCGTCAAACGCATGCAGGCTGAGCTTGGCATCACCGGGTCCATCGGGCTCAGCCACAACAAGTTTCTCGCCAAGATGGCCTCGGACCTCGACAAGCCGCGCGGGTTTTCCTTGATCGGCAAGGCCGAAACCCTCGACTTCCTCGAAGCGCGACCCGTCGGCGTGATCTGGGGCCTGGGCGATGCGGGTCAGCGCGCGCTGGCCGATGCGGGCATCCGCACCATCGCAGATTTGCGCCGCTGGGAGCGTGACGCGCTGGCAGACCGCTTCGGCTCTCAGGGGCTGCGCCTCTACGATCTTGCCCGCGGCATCGACCACCGGCGCGTGGCCCGCGACCGCGCCGTCAAAAGCATCTCGAACGAGACGACCTTTTCCGATGACATCGCCGATGTCAGCCTGCTGGATGGCCATATCTGGCGCCTGTCGGAAAAGCTGTCGGACCGCGCCAAGGCCAAGGGGCTGGCGGGGCGCACCGTCACGCTCAAGCTCAAGCGCAACGATTTCCGCCTCCTGACCCGCCGCGTGACCCTGCCCGACGGCACCCAGACCGCCGACCGGATCTATCGCACCGCGCGCGGCCTGTTCGACCGCATGGAGCACCCCAAGCCCTACCGCCTGATCGGCGTCGGCATCTCGGACCTGTTGCCAGCCGCCGAAGCCGACCGCGAAGGCGACCTGCTCGACCCGCAAGAGGCCGCGCGGATCGCCGCCGAACAGGCCACCGACAAGATCCGTGCCAAGTTCGGGGCCGAGGCGATTCTGAAGGGCCGCGCGCTGCGCTAGGTCAGGGCAAGATCATTCCGCGGCAAGCGGCAGGCTGAGGCCCTCGTTGCCGATCACGCGCGACAGCACCTCGGTGACGATCTGCTTCACCGCATCGAAATTTCCGTTCGGGCGGATCATCTGCTCGTTCATGTAAAGCGACCGGTCGATCTCGATCTGAACCGCATGCCAGTTGCGCGACGGGCGGCCATAACGCTGCGCGACATAGGCCCCGGCAAAAGGCGCATTGCGGCTGACAACCAGCCCCGCGTCGAAAAAGCCCGCTTCCAGCGCATCGACGATATCGGCCCGCGCCGAGGCGCCGAACCGATCCCCCAGCACGACCTCGGGCCGCCGATGGCCGGGCCGCGCAAGGCTGTCCAGCGCCTCATGCGGCATCGAGTGGAAATCGAGCACCACGGCCTCGCCAAACTGCGCATGGGTCGTGCGCATCAAGCCGTCGAGGCAATCGTGATAGGGCTGCCAGATCGTGTTCAGCCGCATCTCGGCCTCGGCCAGCCGCAGTTTGCCGCGATAGATCGCCCGACCGTTGGCGACGACTCGCGGGATCACGCCCAGGCCGGAATTGATCCGCGGCGTTGTCACGACGCGCGTCACGCCGTCGATCACCGCGGGGTCCAGCTCGTCGCGGCTGCGGTTGAGGTCCAGGTAGGCGCGCGGGTATTCCGCCAGCAGCAAAGGCGCCCCCAGCCGCGGCGCCTCGCAGACGAGATCGTCCATGAACGCATCTTCCGAGGACCGGATCGTACGCTGATCCAGCATGCTGGCCTGCAAGAATGCCTTGGGATAATGCCGACCCGAATGCGGCGAGGCCACGATCACCGGGGTCGCCGCCTCGTCGGGCTGGATCAGGCGGAAGGGCGGGTGCATCCGGTCTCCTCGGGGGCTTTTCTCCGTTAATATATAGCGGGGATTTTTAGGATGCCAAAAGCCCTTGAACCCCGTTTCGACTCCTTTTATAGACCGCTCACCCACGCGGCGCGACGCGGCATGGGGCGCAGGCGTTTTCGCCTTGCCCCGGTCCAGACGCCAAGGGTTACGGGCGGTTAGCTCAGCGGTAGAGCACTACGTTGACATCGTAGGGGTCACTGGTTCGATCCCAGTACCGCCCACCACCCCCGCGCTCCGAAAGGTCGCGGGTTCGCCGGTCCCTCCAAGGGACCAAAGATTTCAAGGCGCATCGCCGCGCCGCGACGAAGGAGAAGACCGATGAAGGTCAAGAACTCGCTCCGCTCGCTCAAGCAGCGCCATCGCGATTGCCGCGTCGTGCGCCGCAAGGGCCGGGTCTACGTGATCAACAAGACCCAGCGCCGGTTCAAGGCCCGCCAGGGCTGAGATCGCGCAAGCGACTTGCGAAAAGGGCCGCCCGGTTGGGCGGCCTTTCTCGTTTCGGGGGGACGCGCGCCTTAGCGCAGGATGCCACCGATGGACTCCGCCAGAAGGCGCACCACCAGCACCTGGTCCAGGTAGCCCGTCACCGGAAAGCCCCGCGCCTGCTGGTAGCGGCGGATCGCCCGCCGCGTATCGGCGTCGAACCGGCCATCCACCCGGCCGGGGTTGAAGCCAAGCCGGTCCAGCCGCTGTTCGATCAACGACCGCGTGATCGGTTGCAGGTTCAGCGCCGCTTCCTGCGCTTCCAGCCGCGCGCGCTCCTCGGGGGTCAGGCCCGATTGCAGCGCCTCGATCCGCGCCCGCGCGTCATCGGCATGGGTCCCGTTCGGGTAATCGTCGAGATAGGCGCGGTATGAGGCAACCGTGTTGGTCTGCCGCGCGGCCTGCCATGCCGCCCCTTCGCGCGCGGCCAGGATATCGGCCAGGCGCGCTTCGGCGACATCTGCGAACAACCCGTCGGGATAGCGGTCGAGGTAGTCGCGCAGCCCCTGCTCGGTCTGGCCCTGCCCCGTCGCCTGCCAATAGGCGCGGTCGGCACGCGCCTCGGCCTCGCGGCGCAGGCGCTCTTCTTCCTCGATCTCGGCCTGACGCACGCGTCCCTGTTCGCTCAGCGCGGCCAGTTGCGGGGCGTTCAGGTAGCCCGTGACGGCCACGCCTTGCGCGACCTGCCACGACCGGATCGCCGTGCGCGTGCCGTTGCCGAAAATCCCGTCGATCCCGCGCGTGTCATAGCCGAGGATTGTAAGGTAACGCTGCACCTGCCGCCGCGCGTTGCGGTCGAGGTTCAGGGCGTCTTCATTCGCCTGCGCCACCTCTTCCGGCGTGGGTTGCGGCGCAGCGGCCCGTTCCCGTGCGATCGCGGCAAAAGCGCCTTGCGGGTAGCGTTGCAGATAGGCGTTGTAAGCCGCGGGCGTGTTCAACTCCTCTGCGGCCTCCCACAGGGCCAGTTCCTCGGCGCTCGGCCCGGACGGGGGCTGCGGGGCCGGCGGGGCCGGTTGCGGGGCCGGTTGCGGGGCCGTGGCCTCGGCGGTGAAGGGAAGGGCCGGCGAGACGAACCCGCTGACCGTCAGGGACGATGTGCGCTCCAGGACCGCCGAAAGGTCGGTGCCCGGCGTCAGAAGCGGGCCGCGCACCAGGGCCGACAGGTCGCGCGTCGGCCCGGAGATCACGGTCACACCCTGCGGCGGGTCCACCGGTCCCAGCCCCTGTTCCAATCCGCGCCCAAGGATGAATTGCCGGTTCTCGACGCCCAGCAGGACCATCGCGCGCCCCGGCGCGCTGGCCGCAACCTCGGCCATGACCGAGACCGGAAGGCCCTGGCCGGAGATCCCGGCCAGATCGGGCCGGTTCGCATCCGTGCCCGTCAGCCAGCTTTCGCCTCCGCCGCTGCTGCGCACGAAATGCCCGACGGCGGCGATCAGGACACGCGCGTCCTCATCGGCATCCAGCAATTCGGACAACCCCTGCCGCAATGCGCCCGCATCGCCGTTTTCCACGACGATCACGTCGAAGCCTGCGGCTTGCAAGTCGTCTTCCAACCGCAGGAAATCGCGCGTGGTCCGAAGGTTCTGGGCCTCCGCGTAGCGCGCATTGGCAAGGATCAGGGCCGTATCGGCAAAGGCCGGAACCGGCAGGGCAATGGACAGGGCAAGAAGAATGGATCGCGCGCGCATGGACGGGCACCTCCGCATTTGGGGAATCATCTCCCCCAGCTAGCATCACCCGCCCATGTTAACCGATGACAGCGCCCTGCCAGCGGATATCAATCCACCCGATCAGTCGTAGCTGCGCTGATCGTCGATCACCTTGCCATCATTGGGCAGGGTTCCGGGCGCCACGACCTCGATCTTGGCCTTCAGTTTCAGGCAGGACACAACGCTGTCGCCATAGGCGCCCGCATCGCCCCCCTCGGCCTCGACCTGCACGGTCATCGCGTCCATCTCGCCCTCGCGCGTCGCGATCACGCGGGCGCGCTTGACCTCGGGATGGCGGGCCACGAATTCCGCCACCTGCTCGGGGCGCACGAACATGCCCTTGATCTTGGTGGTCTGGTCCGCGCGGCCCATCCAGCCCTTGATCCGCATGTTGGTCCGGCCACAGGGGCTTTCGCCCGGCAGAACGGCCGACATGTCGCCCGTCGCAAAACGGATCAACGGGTAGTCGGGGTTCAGCGTGGTCACGACAACCTCGCCCACCTCGCCCTCCGCCACCGGATCGCCCGTGCCGGGGCGCACGATCTCGACGATCACGCCCTCGTCCACGATCATCCCCTCGGGCGGGTTCGCGGGAAAATCGGGCGCGGGGGTTTCGTAGGCGATATTGCCAAGATCCGCCGTGGCGTAATTCTGCAGGCAGCGGATGCCGCGATCCGCGTATTCCTGCCGCAAGCTGGGAAACAGCGCCCCACCCCCGACCGTCGCCTTGGTAAACCCGAGGGCGACACCCATTTCCTCGGCCTTGTCGAGGATCACCTTCAGGTAATCCGGCGTCCCGGCATAGGCGGTCGAGCCGACATCCGCCGCCGCGCGCACCTGCAACTCGGTCTGCCCGACACCTGCGGGCACCACCGCGGCCCCCACGGCCCGCGCCCCGGACTCGAAGATCATCCCCGCGGGCGTCAGGTGATAGCCGAAACAGTTCTGCACGATATCGCCAGCGCCCACGCCCGCCGCATGCAGGAACCGCCCGATGCGCCACCAGTCATGGCTGACGTCGCCGGGCTCGTAGATCGGCCCGGGCGACTGGAAGATATGGGCGAACCCGCTGGCCGGTTTCACCGTGAACCCGCCAAAGGGCGTATGCCCCGCCTGCGCCTTGCCCAGCTCCGATTTCCGCAACACCGGCAACCTCGCCAGCGCGCCGCGATCGACCACCGCCGCAGGATCGACCTCTGCAAGGCTCTCGCCATAGCCGGGCAGGGATTTCGCACGCGCCACCTGCTCGGGCAGACGCTGCGCGATGTCGGCGGTACGCTCGTCGGCGGTGCGCGTTTCCAACGCGTCGAAGAACTGGCTCACGTCATCCCTCATCGAATCATACTCCCTTGGGACGCGCGACAGCCTGCCGAATTGATCGGCGGCGCCCCATCCCGTACGCAGGTTCCCGGAAAAAAGATGGTTCACGATTGACCCGTGGCAGGCAGCGGGCCGGAAAAGACGAAGAAAGGGCATGCCCTTGAGCGACACAGCCACGCCGACGCAGGTCACCGACGCCGAGATCGACCGCCGCATCATCTTCCACGACGATCTGCAGATCATCGAGTTTGACCTGACCGGGTTCAACTTCGACGGCTCGGCCATCACCAACCGCTTCTACGACCGGGTCGAGGACCGCATCGCCGCAAGCGGCGAAGCGTTGTGGTTCTTCCTCGTCAACCTGTCCGACACCCGCATCGACCACGATGCATGGTTTTCCTATTCGCGGCGCGGCAAGGCGCTCAACCTCGCCCATTCCATGGGTTCCACCCGGTTTGATCCGTCCGAGGTCACGCGCCGCCAGATCGCCTTTGCCGCCGATACCGAGGCCTTCGACCCCAACCTCTTCACCAACCGCGAAGACGCGCTTGCCCGGCTGAAAAGCCTGCCCCGCAAGCGGCGCAAATTCATCAGCCACGATCCCAGCTACACCCGCGACGACTTCGTCAAACGGCTGTCCTTCGACGCGGCGACCGAGATCATGGAGGTCGACCTTTCCGGGTTCGTCTTCTACCACAGCCGCGACGTCGACGATTTCTACGACTACGTCGCCGAGGAACGCGCCGCGACCGGGCGCAAGTGGTTCTTCCTGATCAACATGAACGGCTGCGAGATCCACCCGGCGGCCTGGGTCCGCTACGCCCATCGTGGCAAGCAGCTCAATATCGACGGGTCGCTCGGCACCGTGCGCTACGCCACCGGCTCGGAAACCGAGGAAACGATCCGCATGTGTGCCGAAAGCCAGGGCTTCCGCCCCAATGTCCGCAACACGCGGGACGAGGCGCTCGCCCGGCTCGACGAGATCAAGGCCGAAGCCGCGACCGCACAGGTCCCGCCCCCGCCTCGCCGGCATGTCGAGCGACGCCGCGCCCATCAGCTCAGCCAGCGCTTGCGGCGGCGGTAGCTGCGCACGTCGCGGAAGCTTTTGCGGCCCTCGTCGCTCATGCCGAGGTAGAATTCCTTCACATCCGGGTTCTCGCGCAGGCTCTGCGCCGGACCGTCCATGACGACGCGGCCCGATTCCAGGATGTAGCCGTAATGCGCAAAGCGCAGCGCCACGTTCGTGTTCTGCTCGGCCAGCAGGAAGGTCACGCCCTGCTCCTCGTTCAGCCGCTTCACGATGTCGAAGATCTGTTCCACCAGCTGCGGCGCGAGGCCCATCGACGGCTCGTCCAGCAAGATCGTCTCGGGCCGGCTCATCAGCGCGCGCCCGATGGCGCACATCTGCTGCTCCCCGCCCGAGGTATAGCCTGCCTGGCTGGTGCGGCGCTGTTTCAGCCGCGGGAAATACTCGTAGACCATGTCGAGATCGGCCGCGACCGCACCGCGCCCGTCCTTGCGGGTATAGGCGCCGGTCAGCAGGTTTTCCTCGATGGTCAGGTGTTCGAAACAATGGCGGCCTTCCATCACCTGGATCACGCCGCGATCCACCAGGTCCGAGGGCGACAGGTTCGCAACGCCCTCGCCGCGATACTTGATATTGCCCTTCGTCACCTCGCCGCGTTCGGAATGCAGCAGGTTCGAGATCGCCTTGAGCGTGGTGGTCTTGCCCGCCCCGTTCCCGCCCAGAAGCGCGGTGATGCCCCCTTTCGGCACCTTGAGGCTCACGCCTTTCAGCACGAGGATCACGTGATTGTAGATCACCTCGATATTGTTGACTTCCAGCAGGTCCTCGGCCCCGGCCAGTTCGGGCGCGTGCCCGTCGCCATGCACTTCTGTCGGCTGATCCAGCATCTCGGCAATCCTCGGTTTAGGGTCACGTCGCCCGCGCCGCCCTGCGCGCTGCCACGTCGTCGTCTTCCGTCGTCGAATTGGTGGTCCGGCGGCAGCGGCCCGCGCCGCCGCCGGAGGTCTTGTCAGATCAGCCGTCCTGGCAGCGCAGCTCGATGCCGTTTTCCTCGGCGAACTGGGCCGAGTCCTCGAGGACCAGCGGCTGGGTCACGCTGTCATCGGGCGAGATGAAGTCGGTAAGCGTCACCCATTCCTGAGCGTCTGCATTCCACTGCTGCATGATCGCCATGCCCGTGCCGCCGTGATCGGCGCAGGTCACGTTAAACTCCGGCCCGACGCCCGGCATGCCCAGCTCTTCCATGCGCGCATTGGTGATCGACAGCGCCTCCATACCGTCACGCATCATCTCGGGCGTGATGGCGGCAACACCGTGCATCTCCTGTGCAGTGCGGATCGCCTCGGCAGCCAGCATCGCAGCATACATCCCGCGGGTGTACAGCACGGTGCCGATGTTGCTGCCGTCACCGGCCGCATTGCCGGCCTCGTGCACCAGTTCGCGGATCTCGTCGAACACCGGCATTTCGCCCAGGCGGTTCATGTTCAGCGCCCGGTAGCCATTCGCGGCCGCACCGGCGGGGATCACGTCATGCTCGGCCCCGGCCCACCAGTTGCCGATGAAATTCTCCATCGGGTAGCGGATGTTCGCGGCTTCCTGCACGGCGACCTGGTTCATCACGCCCCAGCCCCACATGATCACGTAATCGGGGCGTTCGCGGCGGATTTGCAGCCACTGGTTGCCCTGCTCCTGACCGGGGTGGTCCACGGCCAGCTGGGTCAGTTCGAACCCGTGCTGTTCCGAGAGGATCTCCAGCGTGCGGATCGGCTCCCGGCCATAAGCCGAGTTGTGATAGAGCAGCGCGATGGTTTGCCCCTCGAGGTTGCCGTCATTCTCTTCCAGCAACTGGTTGATGATCACGCTCGCGCCATCCCAGTAGTTGGCCGGGTAGTTGAAGACATGGCTGAAAACTTCGCCATTCGCGGCCGAGGTGCGTCCATAGCCCAGCGTGTGAAGCGGGATACCGTCGGCAGTCGCACGCGGGATCAGCTGGTAGGTGATGCCGGTCGACAGCGGCTGATAGACCAGCGCGCCTTCGCCCTTGGTCGACTCGTAGCATTCCACGCCACGCTCGGTGTTGTAGGCGGTTTCGCAGCCGATGATGCGAATTTCCTCGCCGCCGATGCCGCCATCGCGTGCATTCAGCAGGTTGAAGTAATCCTGGTAGCCGTCCGAGAACGGGATGCCGCCAGCAGCGTAGGGCCCGGTGCGGTAGTGCAGATCCGGGATCACCAGGTCAGCGAGCGCCGGGCTTGCGGCCATCATGCCGGCTGCGGCGAATGTTGCCAGTTTCTTCATCGGGGGTATCCTCCCATTTGGTTTGTCCGATGCGTTTCCTAGAGCGCCGGGTTGCCCCCGGTCTGTCGTTTCGTCGTGACGCCTCCCGTCCTCCTCCTCAGTGCGGGAAGGGCCACAATCTCAGCTTTTCCTTGGTCAGTTGCCAAAGCCGCGCCAGGCCGTGCGGCTCGACGATCAGGAAGAACATGATCAGGCCGCCGACGATGACGAATTCGAAATGGGTCGCGATCGTGCTTTCCCAGCCCAGCGTGCCGGTCATGAAGTTCCGCAGAACCACCGGCAAGAGCACCATGAACGCCGCTCCGGCAAAGCTGCCGAACAGGCTGCCGAGCCCGCCGATGATGATCATGAACAGCACCAGGAACGACTTGGTGATGCCAAAGGCTTCGCCCACTTCGACCGCGCCAAGATAGACGGTGAACAGCAGCCCTCCCGCGATGCCCACGAAGAACGAGCTGACCGCGAAGGCCGTCAGTTTCGCCTTGAGCGGGTTCACCCCGATGATCTCTGCCGCGATATCCATGTCGCGGATCGCCATCCACTGCCGCCCGATCGAGCCGCGCGTCAGGTTGCGTGCCAGCCAGGCCAGGACGAAGACGAAGAACAGGCAGAACAGGTAGCGCACCCAGGCATCGGCATTGGGGCCGGTAACGGCAAGGCCGAACATCGTGCGTTCCGGGGCGCTGATCTGCCCCGAGGCCGAGTAGTTGTAGAACCACGGCACCTTGTTGAACATCCACACGAGGAAGAACTGCGCCGCCAGTGTCGCCACGGCCAGGTAGAATCCCTTGATCCTCAGCGAGGGCAGGCCGAACGCGACCCCGACCATCGCGGTGATCAGACCCGCCAGCAGCGTGACGCTCACCATGTCCATCCAGGGAAAGGCCGTCATCAGCTTGTAGGACGCATAGGCGCCCACGGCCATGAACCCGCCCGTCCCCAGGGACACCTGCCCGCAATAGCCGGTCAGGATGTTCAGCCCGATGGCCGCGATGGCGTAGATCAGGAACGGGATCAGCAGCGCGTTCGCCCAGTAGTCATTGATGAAGAACGGGATGACCCCCAGGGCGACCAGCAGCACGGCATAGTAACGGAACCGGTCGAACTTGATCGGGAAGGTCTGGTTGTCCTCGGCGTAGCTTGTCTTGAAGTCGCCGGCCTCACGGTAAAACATGCATCCCTCCCCGGATCAGCGCATGCGAACAGGCACCGCGGTCGCGTGCGCGCCCCGATGCCTCTCGGTCGTTACGTTGTTTGAATTCGGCCGCCACAGGCGGCGTCAGCGGCACTCCACCCGGCGCCGGCCGAAGATGCCGACCGCCAGACCGATGACGCAAAGAACCGGCATGCTCCAGTGCATGCCCGATCCCCCGACCACCCCGGCCACGATGAAGAGTGCGCTCACCCAGAAGATCGCGAAGCCGATCGTCGTCAGGATCGCACACATCTTCAATCCGGGTGACGATGCCCCCTTCGCGAAGTCTGGCTCGCCGATATTCGGCTGCTGGAGATCGTCCAATGCCATTTTCGTCCATCCTCCCTAGGACAAAGGGGGTCAACGGGCCTCCCCGCCCGGTCCCCCGCAGCGCTGCCTCGATGGACAACGCCGCGCCATCATGCACTGGCCGAAGCTGGGCGTCAGCAATTTTCTTACGCGGGCCACCTTCGTGCGGCCCGGTTGCGACATGCGCCTGCCGCCGGGCTGCCGCATTGCCGCCAGATTGGTAAAGAAACCTGCTTCGATCCAAAACTGCGAAAATTGTGCCCATGTCCGATTCACAGAATTTTGCTGCAGCATCGCCTGCCTTGCGCCAACCGGCACTCCGGTTTGCCTTGGAGGCCTTCAAACTCATCATCGAGGCCATGCTCGGATCGCTGCTGGGGATATCCACCGCCGCCCTGTTCGGGTTCTCCGCCCTGGTGTTTTTTGCAGAGATCAGCCCCGGCGTCGCGCTCACGGCAGTCGCGCTTGCGATGAACGCCATGCTGTTCTGCCTCGTGCTGCTCGGCAGCCTAAGCGACCAGCAAGCACCGTAAAGGGCGGTATGGGGTGCGGTTCGCATCCGGTCACACCCTCTCGATAATCTTTTCGCCGAACAGGCCCTGCGGCCGGAAGACGAGGAAGACAAGCGCCAGCACATAGGCGAACCAGTTCTCGGTCGCGCCGCCGATCATCGGGCCGATGGAGAATTCGAACAACGCCTCGCCCACGCCGATGATCAGCCCACCCACGATGGCACCGGGGATCGAGGTGAACCCGCCGAGCATCAGCACCGGCAGTGCCTTGAGCGCGATCAGGCTGAGCGAGAACTGAACGCCCGACTTGCTGCCCCACATGATGCCCGCGACCAGCGCCACGATACCCGCCAGCGACCAGACCAGAACCCACACATAGTTGAGCGAGATTCCCACGCTCAGCGCCGCCTGGTGGTCGTCGGCCACCGCACGCATGGCACGGCCGTTCTTGGTGTACTGGCTATAGAGGATCAGGCCCGCGACAAGGATCGCCGCCACGATCGAGGCCGAGATGTCGAGATTGTCGATGAAGAACCCGTAGCCGAAGACGTCGAAGGTGGTGTTGTCGATCCAGCCGTTGATGCCCTGCGGCAGGCCCACGTCCAGCGTGCGGATCTCCGAGCCCCACATCAGGTCGCTGACCCCTTCGAGGAAATAGGCCAGGCCGATCGTCGCCATGAACAGGATGATCGGTTCCTGTCCGACGAGATGCTTGAAGATGAACCTCTGCACCGCCCAGGCAAAGCCGATCATCACCACCACGGTCAGCAGGATCGCCAGCAGCGCGGGCACGTGCCATCCGAAATGGTGGATCTCGGTGCCGAAGATCTCGTTGATCAGGTGCGCGAAGGGGATGCGCCCCTCCTGGATGCCCACCAGCGTCATCGCCGCGAAGAGCGCCATGACCCCCTGCGCGTAGTTGAAGATGCCGGAGGCCTTGAAGATCAGGACGAAGCCCAGCGCGACAAGGGCGTACATCACCCCGGTCATGAGGCCGTTCAGCGTGACCTCCATCGCCCAGATGAGTTGATCAGGCATCTTGGCCTCCCTCGCTCGGTGTATGTACGGGGTGTGTACAGGCTGTGTACGGGGTGTGACGTGCGGCGTCAGTCATGCGAAACCCCCAGATAGGCGTCGATGACCTCCTGGTTGTTGCGCACCTCGTCGGGCGTGCCGTCGCCGATTTTCTTGCCGTAATCCATCACGACAACGCGGTCGGACAGGTCCATGACCACGCCCATGTCATGCTCGATCAGCACGATGGTGGTGCCGAACTCGTCGTTCACATCGAGGATGAAGCGCGACATGTCTTCCTTCTCCTCGACATTCATCCCCGCCATCGGCTCGTCGAGCAGCAGGATCTGCGGCTCCGCCGCCAGCGCGCGGGCCAGTTCGACCCGCTTCTTCAGGCCGTAGGGCAGGCGCCCCACGGGCGTCTTGCGGATCGCCTGGATTTCGAGGAAGTCAATGATTTGTTCGGCTTTTTCGCGGTTCTCGACCTCTTCGCGCTGGGCCTTGCCCCACCAGAATCCCTGGTCGAGGAAGCTGGCCTTCATGTGGTTCAGCCGCCCCGTCATGACGTTGTCGAGAACGCTCATCCCCTCGAACAGAGCGATGTTCTGGAAGGTGCGCGCGATGCCCTGGCGGGCCACCTGGAAGGGCTTCATCGGCTTGCGGATCTGGCCCTTGTACCAGACCTCGCCCTCCTGCGGATTGTAGAAACCCGAGATCACGTTGAGCATCGAGGATTTTCCCGCGCCGTTCGGCCCGATGATCGCCCGGATCTCGCCCTCGCGGATGTCGAAGGAGATGTCCTTGATCGCCTCCACCCCGCCGAAGCGCAGCGTGATATGCTTCATTTCCATCACCACGCCGCCAATTCTGCGGCCGTCCTCGGTGACGTATCCCTCGTTGGGATCGATGGGCGGATGGATCGCCTCGTTCATTCCGCGTTCTCCCTCGCCGCCTGCCCGGAGCGGAAGATCAACGCTCCGATCAGGCCGTAAACCAACAGGGCGATCAGCGCCCAGGTGAGATTTTCTTCCCAAAGCTCCGGCATTCCGTAGAGCAACGCCGCCACGCCGCAGATCCCGATGGCACCGCCCTGGATGGCCGTTGCCCCCGTGCGCAGGTAGCGGCCGGCCACCCAGCTTGAGGCAAAGCCCAAGAGGAACAATGCAACCGCCACGAAACTCATGCGCGCAGCCCCCGCGGGATGGCGGGTGGGGCGACAGCGATAGCTGAGCGTCCGCCCGTCATTCCGCAGCCACCTGTGCCGGGGCGCCGGTGGGCACGACCTGTGCATCGCGAAGCTCAAGCGTGGCCGTGATCTTGCCCTTGCGGCCGTCCTCGTAGGTCACCTCGGTCTCGGTGTATTGCTCGGTCTTGCCGGCATAGAGCGCATCGATCAGGTCGCTGTATTTCTCGGCGATGATGTTGCGCCGCACCTTGCGGGTCCGGGTCAACTCGCCGTCATCGGCATCCAGTTCCTTGTGCAGCACCAGGAAGCGGTGGATCTGGCAGCCTGACAGCATCTCGTCCTGCGCGATGCTCTGGTTCGTTTCCTCGACATGGTTCTGGATCGTTTCCAGCACGCGCGGATGCCCGGCCAGTTCCTGGTAGGAGGAATAGGCAATGTTGTTGCGCTCGGCCCAGTTGCCCACCGCGGTCAGGTCGATGTTGATGAAGGCCGTGCACATCTCGCGCCCGTTGCCGAACACCACCGCTTCGAGGATGTTGGGATAGAACTTCAGCTTGTTCTCGACGTATTTCGGCGCAAACAGGCTGCCATCGGCCATCTTGCCCACGTCCTTGGCCCGGTCGATGATCCGCAGATGGCCGGTATCGGGTTCGATGAAACCTGCATCGCCGGTCGCGACCCATCCCTCCGGATCCTTGGTTGAGGCGGTCGACTCTGCGTTCTTGTAGTATTCCACGAAAACACCGGGGCTGCGGTAGTAGACCTCGCCATTCTCGTCGATGCGCAGCTCCACGCCCGGAGACGGCACGCCAACCGTGTCGGGGCGCACCTCGTGATCGGGCTGCTGGGTGATGAAGACCGACGCTTCGGTCTGACCGTAGAGCTGCTTCAGGTTGATCCCCAGCGAGCGGTAGAAATCGAAGATCTCCGGCCCGATGGCCTCACCTGCCGTGTAGCCAACCCGCACACGACTAAGGCCGAGGGTGTTTTTCAGCGGTCCGAACACCATCAGGTTGCCCAACGCGTATTTCAGGCGGTCCATGGCGCCGACCGATTCGCCATCGAGCATCTTCGGCCCGACCTCGCGCGCGTGATCCATGAAGTAGTGGAACATGCGGCGCTTGAAGCGCCCGGCATCCTCCATGCGGATCATCACGCTGGTCAGCATGTTTTCGAAAATCCGCGGCGGAGCGAAGAAATAGGTCGGCCCGATTTCGCGCAGGTCGGTCAGCATCGTTTCCGGGCTTTCGGGGCAATTCACGCAAAACCCGGTCCAGTACGCCTGACCGATGGAAAAGATGAAATCGCCCACCCAGGCCATCGGCAGGTAGGCCAGCACCTCTTCGCGCACGTCAAGATGGTCGAACTCGGACGAGTTCTTGGCCGTCTCGATGATGTTGCGGTTCGACAGAACCACGCCCTTGGGCTTGCCGGTGGTCCCGGAGGTGTAGAGCATGACGCAGGTGTCGTCGTAACCGAGCGCCGCTTCGCGTTCGCGCATGATCGGCTCAAGCCGGTAATGCCCGGCACGCCCTTCGGACTGTACGTCCTCCATCGCGTTCATGTGCGTGTGGTCGTATTTGCGCATCCCGCGCTTGTCGACATAGATGATCTGGTCGATGCCGTGGACCGTCTCCTGCACCTCGATGACCTTGTCGACCTGTTCCTGGTCGCCGCAGACAACGAAGCGGGCGCCGCAGTGTTCCAACACGTAGGCCATCTCTTCGGCGGGCGAGTCCTGGTACAGCGCGACCGGGATCGCGCCGCATTTTTGCGCGGCCACGAAGGACCAGTAGAGCGCGGGGCGATTGCGCCCGATAATGGCAAGATAGTCGCCCTTTTGAAGCCCGAGGGCGAGAAACCCCATCGCCAGCGCCTCGATCTCTTCGGACGCTTCCGACCAGGACCAGCTTTGCCAGATCCCGAATTCCTTTTCGCGATACGCGGGCTTGGTCCCGCACTTTGCCACGTTACGGGCCAGTAGCGCAGGCACGGATTGCGGTGCGCCCGCAGGCGATGTTGCAAGAGCCAAATTCGTTCCTCCCTTCGCCGGTCTCCCCACCGGCGCTCACGGGGCCGCCTCTTCGACATGCCGGGCGACTCCCATCGCCTCTACCGTGCCCGCAAATAGCTCGCGGTCAAGTTTTGCCTGACTTTTTCCCAATCCTTACGAATTGTAACAAGACGCAGGGGAAGCTTGACGCCGTGACGCAAAGGGGGCCAGCGATGGGTGAGAGGGAGGACGATATCATGGCGAAATCGGCGCTGACCGATCACCTGACGCTGGCCGGGCTGAACCTGATCCAGCAGGCCTTGACCATCTACGATGCCGACCTGCGCCTTGCCGTGAGCAACCGTCCCTTCCAGGCGATGTTCGGCTTGCCCGAACGTTTGGTGACAGCAGGCGCGCATTTCGAGGAAACCGTGCGCTGGCTGGCGGAAAACGGCGAATACGGCGAGGTGGATGACGTCGACGCCTTTGTCCATGACCGGGTCAAAGCCGCCCGCGCCTTCGTTCCCCACTACATGGAGCGGCAACGCGCGAACGGGCGCACGATCAGCGTGGAGGGATCGCCGCTGCCCGAGGGCGGCTGGGTCACGGTCTATACCGACATCACCGCGACCAAGCGGCAGGAGACGTTGCTCAGGGCCCGGTCCGAGGAACTCTCCGACCAGGTGCTGAGCCATTCCGAGGAACTGGCGCGGACGAATCGGCGGCTGGAAGCCACCATCGCCCAGTTGGAAGAGGCGAAGCGGCAACTGACCGAGATGGAAGCGCGCATCCGCGTCACCACCGAGATGGCGCCGGCTCATATCGCGCGGCTCGATTCGGACGGGGTCTATACCTACACCAACCGCCGCCTGTCCTCGGTCATGCCGGGCAAACGGTCGGACGTGGTCGGAATGCGCTTTGACGAGGTGTTCGACCCGGTCACCGCCGGCAAGCTCAAGGGCCCCGTGGCCGCAGCCTTGCGCGGCGAGGCGAGCGTTCTGGAATACGACGACGAAGGGTCGGGGCGGCGCATTCGAACGGCCTTCACGCCCGACCGGATGGACCCGGACGGCCCGATCACCGGGGTTTACCTTCTGTCCACCGACATGACCGAAGAGGCGCAGGCGCGCGCGGCGCTGGCGCAGACCCACAAGCGGGAACTGGCGGCGCAACTGACCAGCGGGTTGGCGCACGACTTCGCGAATCTCCTGACGATCATCCTCGGGCTGCAAGGCCGGTTGGAGCGGATGCCCCTACCGCTTGGCGCGCATGACCTGACCGAGGCGACGAAGATGGCGGCACGGCGCGGCGGAACGCTGCTCGACAAGATCGCGCGCATTACCGGCCCGCACGAGATGCGCACCGCCCCGGTCGTCCTGCGCGATTTCCTCGACGGATTCGCCCAGCTGGGCCGCGCGGCCCTGCCCGAAGGCGTCACGCTGAGCATCGAGAATACCGTCGAGCACCCGGCGCTGATGCTGGATGCGGGCGGTTTGCAGGACAGCCTGTTGAACCTGGTCCTCAATGCGCGGGATGCGATCGGTGGACAGGACGGGCGCATCGACATTCGGCTGGCCAACCTGCGCGACACCTGGCTGGAAATCCGCGTCAGCGATACCGGCCCCGGATTTTCCGACCATGCCTTGGCGAATGCGCTGAACCCGTTCTTCACGACCAAGGGCGACGAGGGGTCGGGCCTTGGCCTGACGATGGTCTACGACCTGACGAAACTGGCCGGCGGCAAGCTGGACCTGTCGAACGCGCCCGACGGGGGCGGCGTCGTCACCCTGCGCCTCCCTTTGAAGGCTGCCGAGGCCGAGGCCCGGCCCCTTCTGATCCTGGTGGTCGACGACATAGCCGAACTGCGCGCGGGCATCCGCGAGACGCTGACCCAGTTGGGCCACCAGGTGATCGAGGCCGCCAGCGGCGAAGAGGCCTTGGCCCTTGCCGAGATTCCCGGCATCGACTGGGTGATCTCGGACCTGCGCCTGGGGGAGATGGACGGGGTCGAGTTGCTGTCGAGGCTCGCGGCGCGCCACCCGCAGTTGCGCCTTGCGCTCCTGACCTCGTTGCCGGAAAACGACCCCAGACGGGTAGAGGGGGCCGCGCGCTGGCCTGTCTTGAGCAAGCCGATCGAGCCTACGCGTCTTGCCGCCGTTCTGAACGCCGAGGTCGCCGCATGAGCCAACCCTTCGTCGCCATCCTCGATGACGAACCGCAGATCCGGTCCATGCTGTCGGATGCGCTGACCGAGGCCGGGTTCCGCACCGCCGGGTTTGCCCGCGCGACCGAGTTCGAGGCCGCGCTGCAACGCTCCACCCCTGATGTGTGTCTTGTCGATCTTGGCCTGCCGGATCGGGACGGATTGGCGCTGGTGCATCGCCTTGCCCTGGAATCGGGCGCCGCGATCATCATCATCTCGGGCCGCGCGCAGGTGCAGGATCGCGTGACCGGGCTGGAGCTTGGGGCGGATGACTACATCATCAAACCTTTCGACCCGGCCGAAGTGGTGGCACGCGTCCGCGCCCGCCTGCGGGTCTCCAAGCCGAAATCGGGGGCGCAGCAAACCGCGCGCTTCAACGGCTGGACCGCGCATTTCGACCGCTATGTCCTCGAAGACGAAACGGGCGAGGAAACCGCCTTTTCCCATGCCGAGGGCGAGGTGCTGCGCATGTTCCTGGAGGCCCCCAAGCGCCTGATCTCGCGCCAGCAGATGCAGGAAAGCCTTGGCGGCGCTGCAGGAGAAAGCTTTGACCGGGCGATGGATGTCCGAATTTCGCGCCTTCGTACGAAACTGCGTGAGGACCCCAAGAACCCCCGGCTGATCAAGACGATCTACGGCGCGGGCTACATCTTTCTGGGCGACGTGGCGTGGATCTAGCGCCCGCGCGCTTCCGCGACCAGACCCGCCAGTTCCTCGCGCATGTCTTCCAGATCATCCCGATGGTGATTGGCCGGCGTCGCGCGGATGGCCGCGTCGAATTCTTGTAGAAGAACTGCTCCCGCATCGGCCAGGGCCGACATATCGCTGGCGTCAGGGGTGTCGAACGACGCCTTGATCGCGGTGAGCATCGAGGCCGCCCGCCCCTTCAGCGATCCACCCTCGTCCGGGTCCTGACAGAGGGCAAAGAGGATCCGCCCGACGCGCTGGATATGCTGGTGGTGCTCCTCCCGGAACTTTTTCAGAAGGTGCTCGAACTGTCCCTCGGCATGGGGCAGCAGCGCATCTGTCGCGGTCCGCGCATCGACCAGATGGGTCAGCAAGACCTCCGGTGCGGCGATCTGGCGGGAAGGGTCCTGTGGGTCGCTCATGGTCCACTCCGGGCTGGTCAGCCCAAACGCTGCACCGCCCGGGCTAGCACCTCAACCCCTGTCACCAGGTCCGGTTCCTTGGTGTCTTCCTCGAAGGCATGCGAAATGCCGTTGATCGACGGCACGAAAAGCATCCCCACCGGCATCAGACCGGCAAGGTTCGACGCATCGTGCAGCGCGCCCGAGGGCATGGACCGCCAGCGCCCCGGCGCGACCTCTTCGGCGGCATCCGACAGGGCCTTTTGCATCGCGTCATCCATCGGCATCGGCGCCAGATCGTGGCGCAGCTTGTCGAGCGTGATCTCGCAGCCGGTCTCAACCGACATCTCTTCCAGAAGATCGTTGATCACCCGCTCCATCCGGTCGAGGCGGTCGGCAGCGATATCGCGCCATTGCAGCGAGAACTCGGCGCGCCCCGGCACCACCGACTGCGACCCGGGATGCAGGCGGATATGGCCGATGGTCCAGACGGTCTGCGGCGTGACCACATTGGCAAAGCGATCCGGCAAAGCCGTGGCGATCCGGGCCGCGATGGTGAAGGCATCCTTGCGCATGCCCATGGGCGTGGTGCCTGCATGGTTCTGTTGGCCGTGAACGGTGATGTGGAACTGGCGCAGGCCAACAATGCCCGTCACGACGCCCACAGCTTCGTCCGCCGCGTCGAGGACCGGCCCCTGTTCGATATGCGCCTCCAGGAAGCCGTTGAAACGCGCGGGATCCACCCAGTCGCCTGCCCGGTCCGCGATCCGCGCCCGTGCCTCTGGCCATGTCGTGCCATCGGTCGCGACAAGCTTGTCCGCGGCCTCCATGCTCAGTTTGCCGGACCAGAGCGACGATCCGGTGAGCGCGCCAAAACGCCCCTCCTCGTCCTGGAAGGACACGACCGAGATCGGCGGGCCGCCGGCCTCCTGTGCCGTGCGCGCGACCTCCAACGCCGCGATCACCCCATAGGCCCCGTCCAGCCAGCCGCCCTCGGGCTGGGTGTCGGAATGCGAGCCCATCAGAAGGCTGCGCTCCGCATCGGCAAGGCCGAAAAGGTTTCCCGCCGGATCCATGTGCGGGGTCAGCCCGGCCTCCTGAAAGCGATCTGCCAGCAAGTCTCGGGCCGCGAGATCGGCATCGGTGAACGCGCGCCGCCGCACCCCCTTGCTGCCCGGCGCATCATCGCCCCCGAATGTGCGCAGCATGTGGAGATCGGCAAGGAAACGGTCGGCGTTCGGGGTCATGTGTGGCCTCCTGTCGGCAGGTTTCCCAAGCTATTCGCATCCGATCATGGTAGCGTCCACCCCATGGATGTGACGGCCCTTGTCTTCTACGCCGCGATTTGCGGGCTTCTCAGCCTTGCGTCACCCCGCCTCGGGCGGCCTTTCATACGTCTCGCCGTTGGTGCCGTGGTCGGCATCGCCGCGGCCACCCTCCTGCCGATCCTCAGAACCGCCTTCGGCCTCGGCTGAGGCCGCCTTGCGCTTCGCCGCGCGATCCCCCATCACAGGGCACAGGATCCGCGAGAGAGGTTTGGTGTGGGCGAACTGGTTCTGGTCCGGCACGGGCAGGCGAATTCAGCAGCGAATGACGAGGCGGGCTATGACCGGCTGAGCGATCTGGGCCACCAGCAGGCCGTTTGGCTGGGCGAGTGGCTGCGCACCCATGACGCCCCCTTCGACGAGGTGTTCATGGGTGGCCTGCGCCGCCACCGCGAAACGGCGGAAGGCATGGGCAACATGGGGGCGCAGCCACGGGTCGATCCGCGCCTGAACGAGCTGGATTATTTCAACCTCTCCCGCGCGCATGCCGAAAAGAACGGCGAGACCGAGATGCATGGCCCCGAGGATTTCGTCCATCACATCCGCGACATCATGGAAGCCTGGCATCGCGCCGAGATCCGTGGCGACGAAAGCTATGCCGATTTCGAGGCACGCGTGGCCGAGGTGCTGGACCTTGCCGCGACGCCGGGGCGGCGCGTGCTGTGCGTCACGTCTGGCGGCGTGATCGGCATGATGGTGCGCCACCTGCTCGAACTCGACATCGCGCGCATGGCCCACCTGTTGGTGCCGATCCGGAATTGCTCGATCCACCGCGTGATGGTGCTGGACCAGGCGCGGATCCTGTCAGGGTTCAACGCCACGCCCCATCTCGATACACCCGACCGCATCCATGCCCGCACCGAGTTCTGAAAGGGAAAGCCGATGACACATCTCTGGGTCCGCGCCGAGGAACGCCCGAACGAGGAACGCGTGGGCATCACCCCCGAGGGCGTGGCAGACCTGCTGGCCGCGGGCATGACCGTCACCGTCGAAGACAGCCCGGTGCGCGCCATTCCGATCGACGGCTACCGCGCCACCGGCGCCCGCATCGCCCAGGCCGGCAGCTGGCGGCAGGCCCCGGAAGACGCGATCATCTTCGGCCTCAAGGAATTGCCCGAGGATGGCACCCCGCTGCCGCATCGCCACATCATGTTCGGCCATGCCTACAAGGGCCAGCCAGCCGGGCGCGAACTGCTCAAGCGGTTCAAGGCGGGCGGCGGTACGCTCTACGATCTCGAGTACCTGACCGACGACGACGGCCGCCGCGTCGCCGCCTTCGGCTACTGGGCGGGCTATGCCGGGGCCGCCATCTCGACCATGTGCTGGATCGCCGAGGCCGAGGGCGGCGTCTGCGGGCCCGTCGCCACCTACCCGAACGCCGAGGCCCTGCGTGACACCATCGCCGCCGCCCTCGACCGGATCGACAGCCACCGCCCCAGCGCGATCATCATCGGCGCCAAGGGCCGTGTCGGCACCGGCGCGGGCGATTTCTGCGACCAGATGGGGCTGGCGGTCACGCGCTGGGATATCGACGAAACCGCCCATGGCGGCCCCTTCCCCGAAATCCTGCAGCACGATATTTTCCTCAACTGCATCCTCGCCACGCCCGGTGTCCCGGTCTTCGTTCCCGCCGAGGCCAGGACCGCCCCGCGCACGCTGCGCGTGATCGGCGATATCGCCTGCGACCCGACCTCGGAGTTCTCGCCGATCAAGGTTTATGACCGTGCCACCGACTGGGCCGCCCCGGCCCTGCGGGTCCACGACGACCCGCCGCTTGACGTGATGGCCATCGACAACCTGCCCTCGCTTCTTCCGGTCGAAAGCGCGCAGGATTACGCGGGCCAGCTTCTGCCATCGCTCAAGACGCTCGATGCGCTGGACGACGGCGTCTGGGGCCGGGCGAAAACCATCTTCGACAAGCATATCGCAACCGTCTGAACAGGAGGCGCAAGATGACGATCCATTGGTGCGGCACCGGCCTTTCGGCCATCCCGGGGCTTCGCCGCCTGATCGAGGCGGGGCATGACGTGGTGGTCTGGAACCGAACCGTCGAGAAGGCCCGCGAGGCCGTGGGCGACCTGACCGACGATATCCGGGCCTTCGACCTCGCCGCGCTGACCGAGGCCCTGACCCCCGGCGACGTCGCCGTCTCGATGCTGCCGGGCGACTGGCATGTCGCAATTGCCGAGGCCTGCATCGCCAAGGGCGCGCATTTCGTCTCCTCCAGCTACATCTCGCCCGAGATGCGCGCGCTCGACGAGGCCGCGAAAAAGGCGGGCGTGACCCTCGTGAACGAGGTCGGGCTCGACCCCGGGATCGACCACCTGATGGCCCACGCGCTGATGGCCGCGTATCGCGCCTCCGACGCCTTCGACCCGTCCAACACGCACCGCTTCATCTCCTATTGCGGCGGCATCCCCAAAACGCCCAACCCGTTCCGCTACAAGTTCAGCTGGTCGCCCCTGGGCGTGCTCAAGGCCCTGCGTTCGCCCTCGCGCTCCATCAAGGACGGCGCCGAATGGGTGGTGGACCGCCCGTGGAACGCCATCTCCACCTACACCGCGCCGCTGCCCAGCCCCGAAAGCTTCGAGGTCTATCCCAACCGCGACTCCCTGCCTTTCATGGCGGAATACGGGCTCGGCGATGACTGGACGGTCGACCAGTTCGTGCGCGGTACCCTGCGCCTCGACGGCTGGTCCGAGGCCTGGGCCGACGTCTTCGCCGAGATCGAAACGCTCAGCGGCCCCGAAGGCGATGCGCGGCTGAAAGAGATGTCCGACGGGTTCTGGACCGACAACGCCTATGACGAGGGCGAGCCGGACCGGGTCGTCCTCTGTGTCGGGCTCGAAGCCCGGAAGAACGGCGAACCGGTCTGGCACAAGACCTATGTCATGGATGCCTGGGGCGACAGCCGCGGCACCGCCATGGCGCGGCTTGTCTCCGTCCCGGTCTCGCTCGCCGTCGAAGCCGCGATCGCCGGCAAGATCGCCCCCGGCGTTCACGCAGCACCCTCCGATCCCGCCTTGGTCAAGGACTGGATGCAGACGGTCGGAACCCTCGCCCAGCATCTGGAAATCGTCGACCACGCGGCCTGACCCGGCGACGCGGCAAGACAACGACAAAGGCGGGCACCACGGCCCGCCCCATCTTTATCCCTCAAATATGCCTGCCGAAGGCAGAAGGCACGGGCGATCGCCCCAAAGGGGCGTGAGGCCGTGCCTCCCCCGGGCGACGCGCGGCACGCGCGGCGCAACCGCTCGGGGTTTTGGCCTACATCAGCCCGTCTTCCTCGTCGGCCACGTCGATGCCCATGGCCTCGCAACCAGCCTCGAGGTGATCCGAGAAATGCGGGCTTCCCAGCAGGTAGTCGGCGGTCGGCACGGTCGCTTCGGCCTGCGCGGTTTCCACCGCTTCGGCCCAGTCATCGGCATCGAACGATCCACGCCCGATCCAGAACAGCGCGACCAGTTCCGCCGCTTCATCCTCGTTCAGGCGTTCGATGAACGCCCTGAGCTCGCCTTCGGCCCGATCCAGTTCATGCCCCATGAGGACAATCTGGGCCACTTTCCGTACAGAGATTTCCATATCGCGCGTCCTCCTTTTCCGTCTTCCATATCAGCCGGACGAGACCTTCGTCACCTTGATCTGACGCAAATGCCCTCAGTCGCCCTTCTTGAAAAACAGCGGGAAATACATCCAGGCCGGCATCAACTGGCTCAGCTTGAAAATCATCCCGAACGCCCAGGGGAAATGCGACGCGAAGCTGCCGCCGTTCATCTTCTCGAAAAAGACGCGGCCCGCCTCGTCCGGCTCCAGGATCGCGGGCATCTTGAAATCGTTCTTGTCGGTCAGGCGCGTGCGGATGAACCCGGGATTGATGATCTGCACATGGATATCGGTGCCCCGCAGATCGCCGTGCAGCGACTCGGCCAGGCTGAACAACCCCGCCTTCGAGGCCGAATACCCGATGGCCCCGGGTAGCCCGCGATAGCCCGACAGGCTGCCGGTCAAAACGATATGGCCCTCGCCCTTCTCGACGAAGCGCGGCACCACCTGCCCCAGCACACGCACCGCGCCGGTCAGGTTGATATCGAACATCGCCTCGACCTTTTCGGCGTCCCATTCAGTGGCGGCGATGGGCCAATACACCCCGGCCAGGAACACGACGCCGTCGATCTCGCCGACCTCCTTGGCGGCGGCCTCGACGCTGCCGCGATCGGCGATGTCGATCGGCACGTAAGAGGCCTTTCCGGGCAAATCCGCGACAAGTTCCTGCAACCGGTCCTCGGAGCGAGCCGACAGCACGAGGTCAACGCCGGTCCGGCTCATCTGGTGGGCCAGCGACCGCCCGAGCCCTTCGGACGCCCCGATCAACCAGTATCTCTTGCCGCTCCAATCCCGCATACCGCCGTTCCTTTCACATCACACGTTGCGCGCCACTTGCGCGGGCAACCTAGTCACCGACAAAAGGACGAGCGCCCCGAGTTTCAACACGCATGGCACCAAAGCATAGAGCCATGTCAGCATTTGCAAGGCCTCGGACGTGTTCTCCTGCCCCGAGCGGAACCCGGCCTGGTCAAGCGCTGGCAAGAGCAGGATCGCGGCCAAGGCGAGGGTCGCCTTCTGCACGAAGGACCACAGGCCGAACCCGGCCGAAGCCTCGGGCGCGACCTGTTCCATCCGCGTGGCGAAAAGCGCGGGAAGCAGCGCGAAATCGGCCCCGATGGCCGCGCCCGAGGCCAGGCAAACCAAGGCAAAGGCCACGGTATCGCCAGCGTCGAGCGTCAGGACGGTCGAGAAACTGGCGATGGCCAGGACCATGCCGGCAAGCAGCATGGCGCGCGCCCCAAACCGTCGGGCAAGGCGCGTCCAGATCGGCGTGGTTGCGGCGGCCGTCAGGAAGAACAGCACCAGAAGCGGCCCCTCCCACCCCGGCGCGCCCAGCACGCTTTCCACATAGAACAGGAACAGGGTGGAAGAGACGGCGACCGGCGCCGCGTTCAGAAGCGCGATCAACAAAAGCCGCCGCAGCAGCGGGTCGGACAGAACCTCGGCGAAACCGGCCCGGCCGACCTGCGCGGCCTGCCCCCACTCCCCGCGCATCAGCCACAGCGCCGCCGCGCAAAGGGCGACGAACCCGAGTGCAAACCCAGTAAAGGGCGCGGGAGAGCCGGACAAAACCGCGGGCAGGACCGCGGCGGCACAAACCCCCAAAAGCGCCCCGGTCTCGCGCCATGCCGCAAGCCGCAGGTGACCGGTTTCCCCAAGGCGCGCGGCGGTTTGCACCCCTTCCGCATACATGCAGATCGTCAGGAACGAGAAGGCCGAGAACAGCCCCGTCATCATCAGGCCGAACCACAAAAGCGGCGCAACCGGCGGAGCAACCGCGAACAGGCCCACCATGGACCCGGCCAAAACCGCCACACCCAAGGCCACCGCCTGCGCCCGCGATTGCCGCACCCAACTGGCCAACCAGCCAAGGGCCGGATCCTGAACCACATCGATAAGCCGCAGGGCAAAAAGCACTCCGGCCAGGGCGGTCAGACCGACGCCATATTCATCGACGTAGAATTTCGGCGCGTGGATGTAGATCGGCAGGCCCGCTGCCGACAGCATCGCCGCGAAGGTTCCGAATCCCGCGAGGTTCGGCTTGGGTCGAGGTGTCACGACACCTCGTGGCCCGGCGGCTCGGGCCGGTCGCGATAGGAGGCCCCTTTCCACCACAGCACAAGGGCCTGCCAGTGGATCAGGGCGAAAACGCGCCGTGCCCCGAGGGGCCGCCTGAGCGCCGAGCGCAGGATCGCACCGGTGGTCAGAACCTGTCGCTTTCCGGTCAGCGTTGCATAGAGCCCCTCATTTCCGGTCGAGAAGTCGATCCAGACGCCAACCCGGTCATTCCGAATGTCGAAGCGGAAGGTGTAACCCCCCTCGATCGGCTGGAACGGCGAGACGTGAAAGATCTTCTGCGCGGTCAGGGTGTCTTCGCGCGTGATCGGGCGCCGGTCGTCATGGACACAAAGATAGGAATGGCGATCGCCGAACGTGTTGGTGACCTCGGCAATCACGGCACGCAAGCGCCCCGGCCCGTCATGCGCGAGCCAGAAACTGACCGGGTTGAACACGTGCCCGAGCGTCCGCGGCTGTGCCAGAAGCATCAGTTTCCCGTCGGTCACATCCGTCAGACCGTTTGCCGCCAGAACCTCGCGTGCCCAGGCGGCACCGCGCCCATCCTTCACCGGCCCGCCATGGTCTTTGTCCTGAAGCGACAGAAACCCGGCGCGGTTGCGCCCGAAAAGCCATGGCGCGCGCGGCTTGGCCTCCTCGGCGTCCAACAACACGTAGTCGATGCCGTATTTGAAGGCGTTCTCGACCGACCCGCGCCGCCCGTGAAAGGTTTCCCCGGCGATATGATCCACCGCGCTCATGCGGCCATGACCCGTTCGTCGCGGCTGGTCATCGCCTCGACCACGTCGATGGCGCTGGCATAGCCGTCCTCATGAAAACCGTTCTTCATCCAGGCCCCGCAGAACCACGTGTTGTTCGCCCCGTTCATCTCGCGGATAGTGCCTTGCGCGGCAAGTGCGGCCAAGTCGTAAACGGGGTGACGGAAGGTCGTGGTGTCGTAGATCAACTCGTCGCGGATCGGCGCGCGGCTGTTCAGCGTCACGAAAAGCGGGTCGGTTTCCGGGATCGGCTGCAAGCAGTTCATCCAGTAGGTCAGGTCGATCGGGCCGCCCTCATGGCCCGGGCGCTCGGTGTAGTTCCAGCTGGACCAGGTGGCGCGACGGTTGGGCATGGCGCGGGCATCGGCGTGCAGGACGGCCTCGTTCGGCTGATAGCGCACCGCGCCGAGGGCCGCCGTCTCCGCCGCCGTCGGATCGGCCAGCAGGCGCAGCGTGTCGTCCGAATGGGTCGCGAAGACCACCTCGTCAAAGGCCTCGGGGTGACCGTCCCGGATCACCTCGATCCCGCCGGGCAGGCGGCGCACGGCATCGACCGGCGCCGCGACCCGAATGTCGACCCCGCGACGGCGCATCGCCTGCTCAAGCCGCGTCACGTATTCGATGGAGCCGCCCTGCACCGTCCACCACTGGTGCTGACCCGAGGCCTGCAACAGGTTATGGTTGCGGAAGAACCGCACCAGCGCCTGCGCCGGGAAATCCATGATCTCTTCTTTCGGGGTCGACCAGATCGCGCCGGAGATCGGCGTCAGGTAGTAGTCGCGGAACCACTGGCCCATGCCCATCTGGTCCATCAACTCCCCCAAGGTGATCGAGGAATCCGTCGCCACCCGATCGGCCTCGGCGTTGAAGCGCATCAGGTCACGGATCATGCGCAGGAACCCGGGCCGCGCCAGGTTCGACTTCTGCGCGAACAGGGCGGAGAGGTTGCGCAAGCCATACTCGATCTTCCCGCCGCCGATGGATGCCGCGAAACTCATGTCCGATTTCGCAACCGGCACGTCCAGTTCGGCGAACAGCTTGGTTAGGTGCGGGTAGTTCACGTAGTTGAACACGATGAACCCGGTATCGACCGGTTGATCGCCATTCTTGCCCGCCACGATGGTCCGCGCATGACCGCCAAGGCGCGGCTCGGCCTCGAACAGGGTGACGGCATGGTCGGTGGCCAGATGATAGGCGGCCCCCATGCCCGAAATACCCGCCCCGATGACCGCAATGCGCTTGGGTGCTGCGTTCGATGTTTCGAATGGCACTTACTTTCCCCGATCCTTGAAGAATTTTTCCGATGTTGAAAGCTTTACGGCCCCGCGCGCCAGATGGATCAAAGAAAAATCCAAGATTGCCAAATGGATGGACACTACGGAAAAATCTGTTTCGCATGAAAAGTTTGTGTGATCCAGATTAGGAAAAGCGCCGTATAAGTCATATGTTGGTGCCGAATGACCATGTCGATCAGACAGGCAGCCAAGCTTCAGCCGTCCGCGATGCGGATGCTGTGGTGCGGCGCTGCCGGGAAAGATGTGACCAGACGGTGGCGGCAAACGAAGTGACCGAAGCACATTGGGTCGCCCGCATCACGGCGATTGCAAAAGACGAGGACAAATCGGCCTTTGCCGAGGTGTTCCGGCATTTTGCACCCCGGGTAAAGGCGTTCCTGATCAAGTCCGGGGCGGATGAAAGCCTCGCCGAGGAATGCATGCAGGACGTGATGGCCACGCTCTGGCAGAAAGCGCACATGTATGACGCGGCACGCGCCTCCGTGGCGACGTGGATCTTCACGATCGCGCGGAACCGCAAGATCGACCTGATCAGGAAGAATGCCCGCCCCGAACCCGAGGACCTTCCCTGGGGCCCCGAGGAACAGCCCGACCAGGCAGACGTGCTCGCACTTCAACAGGATAGCGCAAGGCTGACGGATGCGATCCGCCAGTTGCCCGAGAAACAGCGCCGCCTGATCGAACGAGCCTATTTCGGCGATCTCACCCATTCCGAGATCGCCGCCGAAACGGGACTGCCCCTTGGCACGATCAAGTCCCGGATTAGGTTGGCTCTCGAAAGGCTACGCCATTCAATGAGTTGAAGACCGATGACCGACGTACAGCATCAAATTCCGGATGACCTGCTGATGGGCTATGCCACGGGTGCATTGCCGCAGGCGTTCGACCTGGTCATCGCGACCCATGTCTCGATGAGCGATGACGTGCGGTCCCGTCTGGCCGGTTTCGAAGCCCTCGGCGGCGCCGTGCTCGAAGACCTCGAAGAGGCAGAGATCGCCCCCGACAGCCTTGAACAGACCTTGGCGCGGATCGGCGAGGACACCGATCGCACGGTCACCGCACAGCCCAAGGCTGGTGTGTTTCCCGGACCGTTGCGCGCGCTGCTCGGCGGCGACACCGACAGCGTGAAATGGCGCAGCGTTGGCTTGGGGGCCAGGCAGGCCGTCCTGCATGCCGACAAGGAGGGCACCGCGCGCCTTCTTTATATTCCCGCCGGACAGGCCATGCCCGAGCATAGCCACGGTGGCATGGAGCTGACGCTTGTGCTTCAGGGCGGTTACAGCGCGGATGACGGGCATTTCGTACGCGGCGATCTAGAGGTTGCCGACAACGACACGCACCATACGCCGATTGCCGACGATGATGGCGAGGACTGTATTTGCCTTGTCGCCACCGACGCGCGCCTGAAATTCCAGAAATTGCTGCCGCGCATCGCGCAGCCCTTTATCGGGATCTGACGGCGCTTACAGGTCGAACAGACGCCCCGGCCCCCAGCCGCGCGCCTCGACCTTCGCCAGCTTGAGCATGTGCCACAAAAGGGCCTGGTTGGATGTCACGACGGGGCACCCGATCAGGCCCTCGGCTTTTTCCAGAACGTTGAAGCTGCGCAGGTTCGTGCAGGAGGCAAACACGGCATCTGCCCCGGCGGCGCCTGCCGCGATCAGCGCGTCCAGCGTCGAGGCTTCGGAAATCCGGGCAACGGTCCAATCCTCTTTCTGCAGGAACGACCGCTCATCGACGCAGGCGACCCCGGCCTCGGCCAGTTTCGCACGGATCGGCGCATTCACCTCGGCCACGTAGGGTGTCACCAAGGCGATGCGTTCTGCATCCAGCGCCTGCAAGGCGGCGATAACGGCCGTGATGGGGTTGGTCACCAGGGCATCCGGATGGCGCGACTGGACAAGCTCCGCCACGCGGTCCGGCCCGATCACCGTCGCCGCCGACGTGCAGGCATAGCCAATCGCGTCCAGACCGGCCGGCAACCGCCCCGCTGTGTCGGGCAGATGCGCCTCCATCTCACGCAGAGTTTCCGGCGTCACCAAGGCATGGGCCGGGATACGCGCGTGATAGAGGCCGATCCCATCGTGAGCCATGACCCCGCGCGCTTCGACCTCCAGCGTTTCGTCGGTGCTGAGCACGATCAGTCCAAACCGCGCACGCGATCCTGCGCCGCCGTCGGTATCGTAAGACAAGGCGTGGGTCATGAAAGCACCGGAAGGTCGGGGGGCGTGCGGTCCGTCAACAGCTCTACCCCGGTTTCGGTCAACAGGATGTTCTCTTCGTGCACCATCATCTTTCCCGGTGCGATTTGCAGGCTCGGCTCCAGCGTCAGCACCATGCCGGGTTCCAGCACGGTCTGGTCATGGGGCGCGAGCGAGGGCCATTCCGTCAACTGTATGCCAAGACCGTGACCCAGCCGCCCGATGCCCGACCCCTGCCCCAAGGCCTGGGCCATGACCTCGCATAGCAGGGCCGCCGTCATGCCGGGCCTGATCGCGGCAAGCGCCGCCTCCGTCGCCGCGTGCAAGTGCCGATGCGCCGACGCCGCCGCATCCGAGGCCTGCCCAATCGCCCAGTTGCGGTCGAAATCGCAAAAATAGCCCCCCAAGCTGGCCCCAGTGTCCAGCATCAGGACATCCCCATCTGCCAGCGGGCGCGAACCGGGCGGGGAGATCACGTCGCTGTATCCACCCGCTGCGGCGGCGCCGACGAGATAGGGCACCTCTTCGGCGCCCTCCTGCAACAATGCGATGCGGAAGCTGCGGAACACCTCGTCCAGCGGCTGACCGGGGTGGAACAAATCCCCCGCCCGCGCGAAGGCGGCGCTGCCGATCCGGCAGATCTCTCGGATCTTTTTCTGTTCGGCGGGCGATTTCACCATCCGCAACGCCTTGATGAGCGGGGTCGCGTCCACCCACGTCGCGGACAGGCCGCGCCGCAGGCGATCGAACTCCGCCAAGGGCATGCGCAGCGACGATTCCTCGCCCATCGGCGTGGCGATGGTGCTCGCGTCTGACAGCGCGTTTTGCAGAAGATGCAGATGCGGTGCATCCGTCGCGGGGGAGTCGAAGGGCCGGATGTCGTCGACCCAGGTGGTCTCCATCAACTCCACGCCGATCTGCGGGATGATGGCAATGGGGCTGCCGCGCCGGGGCAGGATCAGGAACCAAGGCCGTGTCGGGCTCTGCCAGAACGCGGTTCGAAAGCCGGAGAAATAGCGGAACTCGGCCTCGGTTGTCAGGAACATCGCGTCGATGCCCTGCCGCGCCATGCCCTCCTGCGCCTTGGCTGTCCGGGCCGCGTATTCTTCGGCGGGGAAATCAGGCATCCACCGGACCTTCCGACAGGTAGAGCAAGACGCGCGCGTCCGGGCCGAGGTGCAGCTCCTTGCGGGGGGCGTGGAGCAATCCGGCAAACCCCGCCCCGCCGGATGGAGAGGTCGCCAAGCCATGGACGGGCAGGCGCGAGATGGCGTCGTCGCATTCCGCGTCGCTGATGCTCAGGAAAGTGTCTGCCGTTTGGGCGAGAGACTTGAGCGCGATATGGGACGGGTCCTTGCAGTCAAGCCGTCCCATCGTGCTGACCGGCCCCGCGGCATGGGTCGGGCGGCCTGCCTTGATCGACGCCATAAGAGTTTCGGCCGCGTCCGGTTCGACGACGGTGATGATCGGGCCATCGCCCCACACGCGCCGAGCATAAGCGGCACAGGCGGCGGCAAGGCCGCCCACACCGGCCTGCAGAAAGATGTGCGTGGGGGCCTCGGGGATCTGGCGCGCGGCTTCGGCGGCCATCGCAAGATAGCCCTCCATCACGCCCTTGCCGATTTCGTAACCGTCCCAGGTGGAATCCGACAGAAGCGTCCATCCCTCGGCGGCGGCGCGGGCCTCGGCGGCGGCCATCGAGGCCTCGTAATCCGCGCCCTCCACCACGACCTCGGCCCCTTTCGCCCGCAACAGTTCGGCAAAGGCGGCCGGCACGGTTTCCGACAGGTAGATGACCGCCCGCGCGCCAAACACGCCCGCTCCGGCGGCGACGGACAGTCCATGGTTGCCCGCCGACGCCGCGACATAGGTTCGACCCGTCAGTGCCTTGGCCGGATCATCGCCCACGACCTCAACGGCATCGCGCGCGATCACGTGCGACGCGCCAAGCGCCTTGAAGCTGCCCAGCCCCATGCGGTTGCGCTCATCCTTCACGTGGATGGCGGAAACCCCAAGTTCAGCGGCCAGTTCCGGCACCGAGACCAGTGGCGTTTCGCGATGCTTCGGACACTGCGCCAGCAGCGCCTCGACCGGGGTGGCATCCTCGGCCACGTCGCCGGGGATCGCGGACAGCCCGTCGGGCAAAGGCGCGTGACGCCATGGGTTTTGCAGGAATTTCATCGCGCCCCCCTTTGACAGCAGTCCGGCTATCCTGACTGCACCTCTCATGATTGCAAGCGTTGCCTTGCCCGGGCGGGCGCCCCTTTGTCGGTCGCCTCTGGACAAGGCGGGGCGTCCGGCCGACCTTGCCGGCACCACAGTGGATGGAGAGGCACCGATGGGCAAAGCGATTCCAGACAGGCTCGTTCTCCTGGGAACGAAAGGCGGGCCCGCGATCCGTCCCGGCGGGCCGATGCCGACCGCGTCCTTGCTCTGCATCGCGGACCGCATCTGCGTCGTGGATTGCGGATTGGGCGTCAGCAAGGGGTTGGTCGAGGCGGGCCTCTCGCTCAAGGACCTCGATCTGATCTTCATCACGCATCTGCATTCGGACCATGTGCTGGAGCTTGGGCCATTGTTGCACACGGCATGGACGACCGGCCTTGCCACGCCCGTCACGATCTACGGACCCAAGGGCACAAGGGGCGTGTGGGAGGGATTTTGCGCCTCCCTCTCCTACGACATCGACCTGCGGATCGAGGATGAAGGCCGCCCCGACATCCGGGATCTCGTGCAGGTGCGGGATATCGAGGACGGGCCGCTGGAGATCGATGGCCTGTCCGTGCGCGCGATGCGCGTCGACCACCCGCCCGTCACCGACTGCTTCGCCCTGCGGTTCGTCAGCGCGGACTGGTCGGTGACCTTTTCGTCCGACACCGCCTATTTCCCACCGCTGGCCGAGTTCGCGCGCGGCTCGGACATTCTGGTTCACGAGGCCATGCTCGAGGCAGGCGTCGACCGGCTCGTGGCGCGCACGGGCAATGGAGCGCGGCTGAAGGAACACATCGTGCGCAGCCATACCGAGGCCCGCGATGCCGCCCGGATCGCCGAGATGGCCGGGGTGCGGACCCTCGCCCTGCACCACCTTGTCCCGGCCGACGACCCCGGCATTTCCGAGGCGGATTGGCGCGCTGCCATGGAGGGCCATTTCGGCGGCGAAGTCATCATCGGGCGTGACGGGATGGAGATCAGGCCAAAGCGCTGAGCGGGTCGCGCAGATCGCGCCAAAACCGCGTCAGATCAAGGTAAAGGCACCGCGACACGCTACACTGCCCGCATCGACCCCGACCGAAAGGGCCGCCATGACGACGAAAGCCGCGCATCCCTACGCCCTGATGGCGCTCAACAATGCCTGGGCGAACGCCCGTTTCCATAATGCCGTGGAGGCATTGCCGGACGGCGCCTTCACCGCCCCGGCGCCGGGATTCTTTCCCACGCTCTGCGACACGCTCAACCATATCTACGAGGTGGACCTGTTCTACATCGACGCGCTCGACGCGGGTGGGTTGGGACGCGCCGTCTATGACCGCGATCCCGTCACCAACCCAAAGACGCTTGCGGAATTGCAGAGTGCAGCCGATTTGCGCCTTGCCAGGTTCTGCCACGACCTGACGCCGGACCGGCTGGCCGAACACCGGCAGACCATTCGCTGCGACGGGGCGTTTGACGAACGGGTGGACGCCCTCTTGCTGCATCTCTTTCAGCACCAGATCCACCACCGGGGACAGGCGCATGTGCAGCTGCAATCGCTCGGGGTCGCGCCGCCGCAACTGGACGAGTTCCACCTCGCCTATGACCGCCACCCCAGCGCGCACCCCTACCACGCATGAGCCGGTTCGGACCCAGTCGCGGCGAGTTGAAACTGCGCCTTGCCATCAGCCTCGGCGGGATTGCCCTGTTGGCCGCCGCCTACGGGATGAACGGCATTTCCGGCATCGCATCGCTGGAAATCGGCCTGATCGCGGCGGCGTTTTTCGGGGCCTCGGCCATTTCCAGCCTGATCAAGCTACGCAGATCGGACAAACAGTAAGGAGAAAACCATGAACACGGGACAAATCATTCGGCTGGTAACGATGGCCCTCGTCTTTCTGGCGTGGGCCGGATTGATGTTCCGCACGCTGTTCCTGTTCCGCGAGCGCGAGGTGGAACGCTCGGGCGCGGGCATCCCCTCGACCGGGGGGTTCATCCGGCAACTGGGGTTCTGGCTGAAGAACCCCGCGGACCGGAAAGACCGCCAGACCCTGTTCTTCCTGACGGCGGTTCTGATCGCGATGGCGGCGATCCAGGCGATGGTCGCCGGAAACGAGGCCGCGGGGGGCATCGACTAGGCAGCGCCGGCGACCCCATCACGCGACATCCCAGACACCGCGCCTTGGCAACCCTCGCGGGAGGGGCCACATAGGGGCGCGATGACAGATTTCGTTTACGCCCCGCCCGACACGCCGCTGGATATCCTCCACGAGGATGCGTCGATCATCCTTGTGAACAAACCGGCCGGGCTGTTGTCCGTGCCGGGTCGGGGCGAGCATCTGGCCGATTGCCTCATGTCGCGCCTTCAGGGCGCTTTCCCCGAGGCGTTGCTGGTGCACCGGCTGGACATGGACACGTCGGGCGTCATGGTCTTTGCCCGGACCCCGGCGGCGCAGCGGCATCTTGGGCTGCAGTTCGAGCGGCGCCACATGAAGAAGGTCTACCACGCGCGCTTGTGGGGCGAGGTGCAGGACAAGACCGGCACAGTGGACCTGCCCCTGATCGTGGATTGGCCCAACCGGCCCAAGCAGCATGTCGATTTCGAGAACGGCAAACCCGCCAAGACCGACTGGCGCGTTGTCCGGCACGAGGACGGCACGACCCGCATCCGCCTGTTCCCACTGACGGGGCGGTCGCATCAGCTCCGGGTTCACATGAAGGAAATCGGTCACCCGATCCTTGGCGATCCGTTCTATGCCGAGGGGCCGGCGCGCGATTTCCCGCGCCTCATGCTTCATGCCGAAAGCCTGAAACTGCGCCACCCGGACGGCGGAATGGGCATGAGTTTCAGCGCGAAAGTCCCGTTCTGACAGATTGGTGGGTCGCAAATGAAAAACGGCCCCGACTGGGGCCGTTTCTTTGAATATGACGTCCTGACTTCAGTCCCAATCGGTGACGGTCTTGACCTCGAGGAATTCGTGCAAGCCGAAGGCACCGCCTTCGCGTCCGTTACCGGACTGCTTGAACCCGCCGAAGGGGCTTCCCTTGCCAAGGCCCTTGCCGTTGCACTCCACCATGCCCGAGCGCAGACGCCGGGCGACCCGGCGCAGTTTGTCCTTGTCGGTCGTCTGGACATAGTTCGTCAGGCCGTAATCGGTGTCATTCGCAATCCGAACGGCGTCCTCTTCCGAGTCGAATGGCAGGATCGACAGGACCGGGCCGAAGATTTCCTCGCGGTAGATCGTCATGTCCGGGGTGACATCGGCAAAGACGGTCGGGCGGATGAAATAGCCGCGGTTCAGGTGCTCGGGGCGGCCGGTGCCACCGGCAACCAGGCGAGCGCCTTCGTCGATCCCCGTCTGGATCAGGTCCTGGATCTTGTTGAACTGCACCTCGCTGACGGCGGGGCCGATATGGCGGCCCGGTTCGCTGGACGCACCGACGTTGATGGATTGCGCGGCCGCGGCGGCCTGTTCCACGGCCTCGTCATAGCGCGAGCGTTCGACCAGCATGCGCGTCGGCGCGTTGCAGCTTTGGCCCGTGTTGTTGAAGCAGCGAATAACCCCCTGCTTGACCGCCTTTTCGCCGGCATCGGCGAAGATGATGTTCGCGCCCTTGCCGCCCAGTTCGAGGCTGACGCGCTTGATCGTGTCGGCCGCCGCGATGGAGATCAGGCGACCAGCCCGGGTCGAGCCGGTAAAGCTGACCATGTCGACCTCGGGATGCGCAGACAGGGTGCTACCAACACCCGGGCCATCCCCGTTCACGAGGTTGAACACGCCAGCGGGCACACCGGCCTCGTCGATCATCTCGGCGAAGAGCAGACCGGACAGCGGCGCGATTTCCGAGGGTTTCAGAACCATGGTGCACCCGGCCAGAAGCGCCGGCGCCACCTTGAGCGTGATCTGGTTCATCGGCCAGTTCCACGGCGTGATCAGCGCACAGACGCCGATCGGTTCGTGGAAAATGCGCTCGCCCGGTGCCCAGTCGCCCAAGGGACGGTCCCATTCGAACGCCTTGGCGGCCTGGATGAACCCATCCAGATGCCACGAGCCCGCGCCGACCTGTTGCTGCCGCGCGAAATCGATGGGCGCGCCCATTTCAAGGCTGATCGCCTCGGCCATCTCGTCGGCGCGACGATTGTAGATTTCAAGCAGGCGCTCGACCGCGGCGATACGCTCGGCCGGGTCGGTCATCGACCAGCCGTCAAAGGCGGCCGAGGCGGCGGCGACGGCGGCGTTCGTGTCCTCTTCCTCGCCAAGGCTGATCGTGGCGCAGACCTCTTCGGTGGCCGGGTTGATGACCGGAAAATCCTTGGGCCGGATCGGCGCGACCCATTTGCCATTGATGTAGAAATCGGTGCTGTTGGGCATCTTTGCCTCCCTTTCGCTGGTCAGAACCTGTCACCACGTTCGGCCAGCCGCAAGCCGCGCAGGCATCAAACGTGCGTTTCGCTGAGCAGGGCAATGAAGGATGCGTGTGCCGATTTTGCAGGTGCGGCATTATGCACATCCTTTTCTGGAATGATTCCAGATTTGTACCCGTGAAACCGTCACAGCGCATACCTATACTCTAATTTGACACTGGTAACCAACACAGGAGGCCCGCCGTGGCTCTGCGCATCAACGATACCTTCCCGAACCTGACCGTCGAGACCGACCAGGGCACGATCTCGATGCATGACTATATCGGCGACTCGTGGATGATCCTGTTCTCGCACCCCAAGGATTTCACCCCGGTTTGCACGACCGAGTTCGGCGCCGTGGCGCAGTTGGCCGATGAGTGGGCCAAGCGCAACACGAAGGTGATCGGCCTGTCCGTCGATGCCGTCGAAGAGCACAAGCAGTGGAAGTCCGACATCGAAAGCTATGCCGGCGCCGAGGCCGCCTTCCCGATCATCGCCGACGAGTCGCTTGAAGTGTCCAAGGCGCTCGACATGCTGCCGGCCGAGGCCTACCTGCCCGATGGCCGCACCGCCGCCGACTCGGCCAGCGTGCGTGTCGTCTTCATCGTCTCGCCCGACAAGAAGGTGCAGTTGATGATGTCCTACCCGATGTCGGTCGGCCGCAACTTTGCCGAAGTGCTGCGCGCGCTCGACGCGCTGCAGGCGTGCTACAACGTGCCGATCGCGACGCCCGCGAACTGGGTGCATGGCCAGGATGTCATCGTGGCCCTGTCGCTGGACGATGCCGCCGCCAAGGAAAAATTCGGCGAGATCGACGTCAAGCTGCCCTATCTCCGCACGACCAAGATGCCAGCCTGATTCAGGCACAGCACCCCAAGAAAAAGGCCCCCGAAACATCGGGGGCCTTTCCTTTTGGAAACGGTCGCCGTCAGCGCGGCGAATGCAGCGTGACACGCGTTCCCATTTCCACGTTCTCGTAAAGCTGGATGACGTGGTCATTGACCAGGCGGACACAGCCAGAGCTTGCCGAGGTGCCGATCGACCAGGGCTGCGGCGTGCCGTGGATGCGCAGGTAGCTGTCGGCCCCGCCGCGATAGAGGTACAGCGCGCGGGCCCCCAACGGGTTCTCCGGGCCGCCCGGCACGCCACCGGCGAACTGCGCGTAAACCTCGGGCTCGCGGGCGATCATGTTCGCCGTGGGCGTCCAGCTCGGCCATTCGACCTTGCGATTGATGGTGTAGGTGCCCGGGCTTTGCAGACCGGAGCGCCCCACCGCTACGCCGTAGCGCATCGCGGTGCCGTCATCGCCGATGTGGTAGAGGTATTTCGGAACCGGATCGACATGGATGTCGCCCGGGCGCAAACCAGCGCGGTGCGCCACGCGCGTCGGCATGAAGCGCGGATGCAGCCCCCACGGGTTGTCGCCCTGCGGATCAGGCCGCTCGACGGTTTGGTCGAAGTCGAAATCGACCGCGTCCTGACCAAAGGCCGGCATGGCAATCGGCCCCGAAAACAGGGCCGCGGACGTGATGATGAAATGACGGCGAGTCAGCATTGGCTCACCTCCTCTGGTCAAACTTCGGAATCGCTCTGCAAAGCAAACCCCTTTTGCGGTCTCAAGTTCCTGTGGACAAGTCCCAACACTCTCACTTTTCGGTCAGTGTTGCGCGCGGACTCGATCCTGCCGAAACCTGCCGCCCGTCGGCAAGACTCCGTCTGATCACGACAAGGCCCCTGCAGGCGACAGCGCCATACCCCGCGTTTGCGCGAGTCAACGCGCGCTATGCATCGCAGGATTTCACCGTCAAAGGAAACGGGCGCGCCCGGTCTGGACGCGCCCGTAACAGTGTCAAAACGCGGAAGCGTGGCGTCAGTCAGCCGCCGCGTCTTCTTTCGCGATCTCTTTGCCGGTCTCCTGGTCGACCATCTTCATGGCGAGACGGACCTTGCCACGATCGTCGAAACCAAGCAGCTTGACCCACACTTCCTGACCTTCCTTCAGAACGTCAGACGGATGGTTCAGGCGGCGGTTCTCGATCTGGCTGACATGCACGAGGCCGTCACGCTTGCCGAAGAAGTTCACGAAGGCGCCGAAATCGACGATCTTCACGACCTTGCCCTTGTAGACCTTGCCTTCTTCCGGCTCGGCGACGATCGAATGGATCATCTCGCGGGCCTTTTCGATGGCTTCGCCGTTGGGGCTGGCGATCTTGATGATGCCGTCATCGTTGATGTCGACCTTGGCACCCGAGACCTCCACGATCTCGCGGATGACCTTGCCGCCCGAGCCGATCACTTCGCGGATCTTGTCGGTGGGCACCTGCATCGTTTCGATGCGCGGGGCGTGGACCGAGAACTCGGACGCTTCGGTCAGCGCCTTGGCCATCTCGCCAAGGATGTGCATCCGGCCGGCCTTGGCCTGGGCCAGGGCCTTCTCCATGATCTCGGGCGTGATGCCGGCTACCTTGATGTCCATCTGGAGCGAGGTGATGCCGTTCTCGGTGCCCGCAACCTTGAAGTCCATGTCGCCGAGGTGATCCTCGTCGCCAAGAATATCGGTCAGGATGCCGTAGGAACCGTCTTCTTCGAGGACGAGGCCCATGGCCACACCAGCGACCGGCGCCTTCAGCGGCACGCCCGCATCCATCATCGACAGAGAGCCGCCGCAGACCGACGCCATCGAGGACGAGCCGTTCGACTCGGTGATCTCGGACACGACGCGGATCGTGTAGGGGAAATCGGTCGGCGCCGGCAGAACGGCCTGCAGCGCGCGCCATGCCAGCTTGCCGTGACCGATTTCACGACGACCGGGCGAGCCGACACGACCCACTTCACCAACCGAGTAGGGCGGGAAGTTGTAGTGCAGCAGGAAGTTCGACCGATAGGTGCCTTGCAGCGCGTCGATCATCTGCTCGTCATCGCCGGTGCCCAGCGTGGTGACGACCAGGCCCTGCGTTTCCCCGCGGGTGAACAGGGCCGAGCCGTGCGTCCGCGGCAGAAGGCCGGTTTCGCAGACGATCGGGCGAACCTCATCCAGCGCGCGACCGTCGATGCGGCGGCCGTTCTTGACCACGTCCGAGCGCAAGACCGTCGATTCCAGCTTTTTCAGTGCGGAACCGAGGTTCGGATCTTCCTGCTGCTCCTCGGAAAGACCTGCGATGATCTCTTCCTTGGCGGCGGACACGGCCGACTGGCGTTCCTGCTTGTCGAGGATCGCGTAAGCGTCGCGCATCTTGGCTTCGCCCGCGGCTTTCACGGCCTCGTAGAGGTCCGAGTAATCCGGCGGGGTGAAGTTGAACGGCTCTTTCGCGGCTTCTTCGGCCAGCGAGATGATCAGGTCGATCACCGGCTGGATCTGCTCGTGCGCGAAATTCACCGCGCCCAGCATCTCGGCCTCGGACAGCTCGTAGGCTTCCGACTCGACCATCATGACGGCGTTCTTGGTGCCGGCGACAACAAGGTCCAGACGCTGGTCGGGGTTGTTGCGCAGGTCGTGCATGTCGTCGACGGTCGGGTTCAGGATGTATTCGCCATCCTCGAAACCGACGCGGCAGCCTGCGATCGGGCCACGGAACGGAGCGCCCGAAATGGTCAGCGCCGCCGAGGCCGCGATCATCGCGACGATGTCGGGGTCGTTGACCAGGTCATGCGACAGCACGGTGCACATGACGAGGACTTCGTTCTTGAAGCCCGGCACGAAGAGCGGGCGGATCGGGCGGTCGATCAGGCGCGCGGTCAGCGTCTCTTTTTCGGTCGGACGCGCCTCGCGCTTGAAGAAGCCACCGGGCACCTTGCCCGCGGCGTAGTATTTCTCCTGGTAGTGAACCGTCAGGGGAAAGAAATCCTGCCCCGGCTTGGGTTCCTTGGCGAACGTCACGTTCGCCATGACCGAGGTCTCGCCCAGTGTGGCGATAACGGTACCGTCGGCCTGACGGGCAACCTTGCCCGTTTCGAGCGTGAGGGTCTCTTCCCCCCACTGCATGCTTTTCTTAGAGATATTGAACATCAATCGTTTCCTATCGGGGAGCACTCCCAACCCCTGTCGGGTCTCCCGTTTTCATGGCGGCCCCATTGCCGCCGACCCCCTCATCATTCCATGCGCCGGGGTCAGAGCGTCACGTCTCAGATGTCGGGGGCCATACAGGAGATGGGCCACGTTTGAAAGGGCCTTGTCCGGTTGCGGCACGTCTCAGAACACCGCGTGCGCGCCGCGATCATCCGCAATCTCCCCTTGCAGCAGTTTGCGGTAATGCTCGCGCAGCGTGTCCTCGCCAAATTCCGGGGTGGCGTCCGCGTCGTAACGTCCCGTGGCGGGGTCGAGCACCAGCATGGACTCGGTGGCATAGTACCGCCCGATACGCGCCAGTTCCGCCTTCTCGGCCGCCTTGCGCGACACACGCCCCGCCAGCGACAGCGCCCCTATGATCGCATCGAGCAAGCGTGGGGTGACATGGCGGATTTTCGGCTCCTGCCCCAGCAGATCGAACAACATTTCTGCCTGATCCAGCGGGGTGATCGCCGGACCCGGGCCGCCAATCGGCAAGACGCGGTTCTGCAAGCCAGCGTCGACCAGGCAGCGTGCGATATAGGTGCCGAGATCGGCATCGCTGATCGGCTTGCAGGCGGTCAACTCTCCGTTCCCGAAGACAAGGAAAGGTTTGCCCGCCTTCAGCCGGTCGATCTGACCCGACAGGGATTTGAAAAACGCCGTGGGGCGAACGATCGAGAATGTCAGACCGGAGGCCTGCAATTCCTCTTCGAAGGCCAGCTTGGCTTTCTGAAAGGCCAGAAGCGGCTTCTGCACGCAGATTGCCGAGAGCAGGACGAACTGGCCGACGCCCGCCTCCTGCGCGTCTTTCAGCAGGTCGGAATGGGCCTGGTAATCGATGGCCCAGGCATCCTGCGGCGCTCCGGTCCGCGACGCGAGGCAGGAGATGACGGTGTCAAACCCACCCGACAGCGCGGCACGCCTGTCGGATGCATCGGTGATCGCGCCCGACACAAGGGTGCAGGCCTGCAGGGCCGATGTATCTGCCCCCGGTCGAACCAGCGCGGTCACCTCATGACCGTCTGCGATCAGCGCCGCCGCGGTGGCGCGCCCTATGCTGCCGGTCCCACCGACCAGCAACACCCGTTTGCCCGAACCTGTTTGCATGTCTTCCATGGCGGCAGCCTAAGCGCCCGGCAGGGCGGCGCAATCGGCAAATGGGTCGCGCCCGTGCGACGCAAAAAAGGCCGCCCGAACCGGACGGCCTTTCCAGATCTTCCCATGCGGGATGGGATCAGCGACGGATACCGAGGCGCTTGATGAGGTCCTGGTAGCGGCCCTCGTCCTTGCCTTTCAGGTAATCCAGCAGCTTACGGCGCTGAGCGACCAGCTTCAGAAGGCCACGACGCGAGTGGTTGTCCTTCTTGTGGGTCTTGAAATGCTCGGTCAGCGTGGAAATACGGCTGGTCAGGATGGCCACCTGCACTTCGGGCGAACCGGTGTCGCCGTCCTTGGTGGCATATTCCTTCATCAGGCGGGTCTTTTCTTCCGCAGCAATCGACATCGGGGTCTCCTTTCAGGATCATGGCACAAGCCGGGATGTCGTCCAGCAAGGCCCGTGGAGGGATTCGGACGCGTGGTGCGACCGGATGGGGGCGGATACTGCATTTGTCCCGGTTTGCCTAGCCCCCTGCTTTTCTCAGATGGCCGCATTAACCAACTTTGGTGTTGCGTATTGACCACAAGGTCCAAAGCCCGGCAATTTTCGAACAAACTGCCGCCGAATTAACGATCTCGATTAATTTCTATGAAACACTTGCCGTTGAACTATCGGAACCCAGACCGGCACCGGACGGCGTCGCAGGATCGGCGGCACGACCGGACATACCCGGTAAGCATCGTCAGAAGGGCATGCAGCCACTCAATAGCCATGTCTCACCAATCAAGGACCTGAAAAATGCTTGCCGCCGGAGGATTTCTTGCCTTGCTGTTCATGGGCTTTGCCGCGACCGGCCTGATCGGTTCGGGCGGCGAAGCCGGCGACGGCGACACGGACGACCCTACGCCAGAGGATGACCCTGGATCAGCTTCCGACACGGGCGAGGGGGGCGGCGGCAATGGCCTTGCAGATCTCCTGTTCGGGTCGGATGACCCGGATGAATTGACCGGCACCGACGCGGACGACGAGATTACGGGGCTCGGCGGCGACGACGTTCTGAACGGCGGCGCGGGCGACGACACCCTCGACGGGGGCGATGGGGCCGACACGCTGGACGGCGGAGCTGGAGACGACCACCTGATCCTCGGCGCCGGCGACATGGCCAGCGGCGGCGACGGGGCGGACATTTTCGAGGTGCTTGCAACGGTCGATCTGCCCGATGGCACCGTGGCGGCCAGCGTAACCGATTTCGACCCGTCCACCGACCGCCTGATCCTCGATTTCATCGGAGAGGATGCAGACGCCCCCGACATCACGCTCGACACCGACACCAATCCCGATGGCACCTTGGTCATGGCGAATGGCGTGCCCGTGACCTTCCTCGACGGCGTCACCCTGGGCAATCTGGAGGCCATCGAAGTGGTCATGCTCGCCCCGCCCGACGGGGAGGGCGAGGTTCTGGACGGCACCCCCGGCGACGACACGATCTCGGGCGGCGACGGGGACGACACCATCGATGGCTATGCCGGCGACGACCTGCTGAACGGCGGCACGGGCGACGACGTGCTGCGCGGCCGCGAAGGGATCGACAGCCTGTTCGGTGAAGGCGGCGCAGACGCGATCACGGGCGGCAGCGGCGATGACGTTCTCGATGGCGGCAGCGAAAATGACGCCCTCTTCGGCAACGAGGGCAATGACCAGATCTCCGGCCAGACTGGCAATGACGAAGCCTACGGGGACGAGGGCGACGACACGCTGTCCGGCGGGGACGGCAACGACTTCCTTGTCGGTGGCGACGGCAATGACAGCGTGGACGGCGGCGCGGATGGCGACCTGCTGTTCGGCGGGGATGGCGACGACACCATGGATGGCGGCGACGGCGACGACTTCCTGCAAGGCGGGTTCGGTGCGGACAGTCTCTCGGGCGGGGGCGGCGATGACAGGATCGACGGCACGTTCTCCAACGGCGATGGCGCGTTCGGCCCAACGGATGAAGACGATGCCGACACGCTCTCCGGCGGCGACGGCGACGATATCCTTGTCCTTGGCGCCGGGGATCTGGCGACCGGCGGCGACGGCAGCGACACCTTCGCCTCGGGCGGCTACATCGCCGAGGGGGACGACGCGGGCACCGTGACCGATTTCAACCCGGCAGAGGATGTCATCGAGGTGCTTTACGACCCCGACCTGACCCCGAACCCGGACATCACCATCGTCGATTTCGCGGATGGAAACGGCGCGGATATCCTGCTCAACGGCGAGGTCATCCTGCATGTCATGGGCGCGCAAGGCCTGGACCCGGCCCTGGTCGAACTGACCGAGATGGAACTGGAACCCGCCTAACCAGCCGCGGTGAAATGCGGCAGCACGGCGGAGAGCACGGCATCGGGTGCCTCTTCCATGGCGAAATGCCCGCAGCCCGCGATCTCGCTTCCCGTCACATGCGGCGCCCAGGATCGCCACAGGTCCAACGGGTTGCCCGTGCGCGATGGAAACCCATGATCCGACCACACGAAATGCAGCGGGGCTGCGATCTGGCGGTCTGCGGCGCGGTCTTCGTCGTCGATCGCGCGGTCGATCGTCGCCCCGGCGCGGTAGTCATTGCACATCGCGGCAACGCGCACCGGGTCGCCGCCCTGCGCCCGGTAGCTGTCCAAAGCATCCGGCGCAAAGGGCGCAAGGTCACCCGCCACGGTCCAACTTGCCAGCGTCCAGTCGATATAGCCCGGCCCATCCGACAGGATCATGCGTTCGGGCAGCGGGCTGGGCTGCGCGAGGAAGGTCCAATGATAAGCCTTCATCGCCAACTCCGCGTTCCACGCGGCCCAGAAATCGCCGGTTGGCACGATCTCGATGATACCGATCCGCGCAACCCGCTGCGGGTGATCCAGCGCCAGCCGATAGGTCACGCGCGCGCCGCGATCATGGCCCAACACATGCGCGCGCTCGATAGACAGCGCATCCATCAGGCCCACGATATCCTTCGCCATCTCGCGCTTGGAATAGGTGCGGTTCTCGGGATCGGTCTGCGGCGCATCACTGGCCCCATAGCCGCGCAAATCCGGCACGATCACGTGGAACCGCTCGGCCAGACGCGGCGCGATCTTGGCCCAGCACATGTGGTTCTGCGGATAGCCATGCAGCAGGATCAGGGGCTCGCCCCGCCCGGCCTGATGCACGCTCACCTCGATCCCGTTGGTTTCGATGCGCGACTGCGTGAACCCTTCAATCGCCATTTGCTGAGCCCTCCCACGGCACCGGCTGCACGTGGTAGCCGATATAGAGCGGATGCTTCGGATGACCGGCCTTGGACAGTCCGAGATGGAACAACTCGGCCCCGGCATCGCGCAAGAGCCGTTCGACCTTCGCCCCGCGATCCAGATGCGCGCCATGGGTGCCCCAGGCGCAAATCACCTGGTCGGCCCAGTCGAGGCTGTCGAGGATCGCGGCGTCATTGGCCAACCCGACCGGATCTTCCGCCTTGCGCATGTCGCGCGGGTCGGTAGCGCGCCACGCAAAGATGTTGAGCACGCGGAAGGCCCCGAACCCCAGCGCGCGGGCGCGGCGCTCGCAGCGTTCGACGGTGGGATCGTTCTGAACCTCGGTCGCCGTCGACGGGTTCAGCATGATGAACAGGGCGCGGCGGCCATCCGGGTCCCAGACCCGGGTCAGCGAATACCGATACCGCTCGCAATCGGAATAGGCCGCGACCGAGGCCGCGTCGCCCTTTTGGTGTTCACGCAGGATCATGGCGAAACTGGTAATCGGCTTGAGGCCACGGGAAAAGGCCCCCCGGTGTCAAAGGTTGAACACACGCTCCGGGTGCAACTCCCCGGCGCGGAAACGACCGACCGCCACGGGCTTGCCGTCAAACGACGCCCAGGCGAGATCGCCATATTCCACATTCCCCGGCAGGACCTGCCCCGGATTGCCGTTCTTCAGCCGGATCGCCCCCTGTTCGGTCAGCTTCAGCTCCGGCAAGCCGTCGAGGGCGAGCGAAACCGGCGCCAGAAGGCTGTCGATCTCGGGGGTGCGTTCCAACTCGACGATCTTGTCCAGCGTGACCGCGTCCTCGATGTCGAACGGCCCGACCCAACTGCGCCGCAGATGCACGACATGGGCGAAACAGCCAAGCTGCTGGCCGAGGTCCCGGGCAATCGAGCGGACATAGCCGCCCGATCCGCACACGAAATGCAGCAGCGCATGATCCGGGTCGGGGCGTTCGGTCAGCGTCAGCTCGTCCACGTAGAGATCGCGCGCCTCAAGCTCCAGAGCCTCCCCCTCGCGGGCGAGGTCATAGGCCCGCGCGCCATCGACCTTGACGGCGGAAAACTGCGGCGGAACCTGCCGGATATCGCCAACGAAAGACGGAAGCGCCGCTTCGATTTCGGCATCGCTTGGGCGTGCATCGGATGTTTCCAGAACCTCGCCCTCGGCATCGTCTGTTGTGGTCGACGCACCGAACTTCACCAGGAAATCATAGGCTTTCAACGCATCGCCCAGATAGGGGATGGTCTTGGTCGCCTCACCAATTGCGATGGGCAGCAGGCCGGTAGCATCGGGGTCGAGCGTGCCGGCATGGCCCGCCTTTTTCGCCTCGAACGCCCAGCGGACCTTTCCGACCACGGCGGTCGAGGTCATGCCCGCCGGTTTGTCGATCAGGACCCAGCCGGAAATGTCCCGTCCTTTGCGCTTGCGTGCCATCACAGCCCTCCGAGGTTCTCGTGGAAGGGCGGTCTGCTACTCCGCAGGTTCTGCGCCGTCAACGGTGTCGTCCATGACAACCCCGATGATCGGCCCCACCGGAAAGCCGAGATCCGACCGTCCGATCCCCGGCGCATGCAGGCGCGACACGCGCCCGTCGAAATAGAGCGCGTTCGGCGTTTCGAGATAATCGCGGAAGAAGCGCCCGAAATGGTGGAAATTCACCGGCTCGTCCGAGATCGCGAGGAACAGGCGCTCGCCATCCGCGCTGATCCCCACGCCGTTGCGGATGTTCAGGCTGGTGCCGCTGGCCAAAAAGCGCGGGTGCAAATCGCCGTCGATCACCAGCATCGGGCCGGATTGGGTCGCGTACTGGCACTCGGGCGGATTTTCGGCGAACCGGCGGCTTTCGATCACGTCGGCCTCATGATCGTTCAGGCACAGCACGCCGTTCGGCAGCAGGCCGAAATTTCCCGGACCGTCCGACGTGACGATCCGCATCTCCTGCTCGCCATCCTCGATGTACAGGCCGACCGGCGACCGGTCCTCGTGGAACATGCCGGCGTTCATCGCGACGCCAAGCCGTTCCCCCTCACCCAACGCGGCCTCGACCCGCGCGAAGGTGCCCAGAATCGCGCCCTGCCGATCACGAAGGAACAGCCGCAGTTCGGTCTCGCTCAGGTCGATCTCGCAGAAGGTGAAGGGCGCATTGTCGAACTCGACCGTCTCACAGGCCTGTCCGGCAACCGGAATTGCCGCCAGAAAGGTCGATAACAGGACCTCGCGGATCATGCCTTGTCCTCCGGGGAGGCATCCTCCGCATCCGGCGCCTCGATGTCGCGGCGCACCTTTTCATCCTGAAACAGGCGGCGCGTCGCATCCATCTGGTCGAAGGTTTCGTCGATCAGGAACCGCAGGTCCGGGGCGTATTTCAGCGTCATGTCCCGCATCAGGGCGCGCCGCAATTCACCGCGGTTGCGCTTGAGCGCATCAATCGCCTCGGCGCGTTCCCCGCCGCCAAGGGGCATGACATAAACCGTCGCGATCTTCAGGTCCGGCGAGGTGCGCACTTCGCCCACCGTGATCGACATGCGGTTCAATTCGGGGTCATGCACGTCACCGCGCGCCAGCACGTCCGATAGCGTCCGGCGAATAAGCTCCCCGACCCGCAACTGTCGCTGCGAGGGGCCGCTTCCTTCGTGATGCCTGTTCTTGCCCATGTCGGTCTCCTTCCTTGCAGCAGGTATGGCATCGACAGGCCCGTCGCAAGCGACGCCTTTCCGCCATCCCGCCGTTCCGCTAGGAAAAATGCCAAAGAAGGAGTCACAGATGAGCGATCAGGTCAAAATAGCGGTGATGGGCGCCTCGGGCCGCATGGGGCGCATGCTGGTCGATGTGGTCACGCACAGCGACAGGGCCACCCTTGTCGGCGTGTCGGAACGGCCGGGGCATGACTGGATCGGTCGCGATCTGGGCGACTGCCTTGGGCGTCCCAGCATGGGGGTGCCGGTTTACGACGACCCGCTGGACCTGATCGTCAAGGCGCAAGCGGTCATCGATTTCACGACGCCTGCCGCGACCCTGTCCCATGCCGAGCTGACCGCGCAGGCGCGGACGGTCCACGTGATCGGCACCACCGGCCTGACGGACGAGGATATCGCCAAGCTCGACGCCGCCGCCCGACACGCGACCATCGTGCGCGCGGGGAACATGAGCCTTGGCGTGAACCTTTTGACCCGCCTGACGCAACAGGTCGCCGCCGCGCTGGACGAGGATTTCGACATCGAGATCGTCGAGGCCCATCACAAGCACAAGGTCGATGCCCCCTCGGGGACGGCGCTGATGCTGGGCGAGGCCGCCGCCGCCGGGCGCAACGTGGCGCTGAACGATGTCTCGGACCGGGGCCGCGACGGCATCACCGGCGAACGCGAGGCCGGGCATATCGGTTTCTCGGCCATTCGCGGGGGCGATATCGTCGGCGAACATGAGGTGATCTTCGCAGGCGCGGGCGAGCGGATCATTCTGCGCCACGTCGCCACCGACCGCGCCATCTTTGCCCGCGGCGCATTGAAAGCCGCGCTCTGGGGGCAAGGGAAAGGCCCCGGCCACTACTCGATGGCAAGCGTTCTCGGCCTCGCTTGATCGCTCGCATCCACCCGCTATCTCCCGCTTCGGAACGCGACAACCGAACAGGGAGAATGGACCATGCTGCGCCATTTGACGGGTCCGGCCGCCTTTTGCGCCGGAGTGCTGCTGGGCATGACAGGCACCGCCAACACGGCGATGGCCGAGGAGTTTTCGACGCTGACCACGCGGGACAGTTTCGTGCGCCTTGTCGAAGGGCGTGAACTGAGCCGCTTCGGCATCCGCTTGATGGTGACGCCGGACGGTCAAATCGTCGGCCGCGCGTTTGGTACGCGGGTGACGGGGGCGTGGGCCTGGAACGACGGCTATTTCTGCCGCGACCTCTACTTCGGGTCCGAGGATCTGGGCTTCAACTGCCAGACGGTCGAGGTGTCGGGTGAAACCCTGCGCTTCACACCGGACCGGGGCGCGGGTGAATTCGCCGATCTGACCCTGCGCTGAGCAGACGTCAGAAATCGATGGCGATGCCCTTCTTTTCCCAATCGCCGTAGCGCACCGGCTCGGGCCCGTCGCGGCCGCCAAGTTCGACGGGCAGGTCCAATTCCTTGGCCTTCTTGCGGCGCTCTTCGGCTTCGGCCAGCGCGCGCTGTGCGGCAGGCGGCAGACCCTGCGGGGTATCGGTGGTGTCGGCCATGAAAGTCGTCTCCGGCTTGTGCGCAAGCTGTCCCTGATATACGCCGCTGGGGTTTTCAGACAAGGACTTGGGCAAGCATGGCGACCGAAGGGCGCGGCAAGGGCAGCGGCAAAACGCAAACCGGCGGGCGGGGTAAACGCCGCCCCTCAGGCCGTCGCATGGCCGGACGCGCACCGCAATCGCCGGACCGCAGCCTGGTGGCGCGGCAAGCGGCGCTTTCGGCCCTCGACCAGGTGCTGCGCCAGAAACGGATGCTGGCCCACCTGCCGCAAGCCGCCGGTCTTGCCCCGCCCGAGGCCGCGCGCGCGATGCGCCTTGTGATGATGGTCTTGCGCCATGTCGAACCGCTGGACGCGGTGATCGCGCAATTCGTCGAGCGCAAGCCTCAACCGGCCACCCTTGCCCTTCTGCGCCTTGGGGCGGCGGAGTTGCTGATCGCGCAGGAAGAAGCCCACGGCACGGTCAACGCGATGGTCACCATCGCGCGCGGAAGCCGACGCACCGAACGCGCGGCGGGATTGGTCAACGCTGTCCTGCGCCGCATCGCCGAGGCCGGCGCGGAGATCTGGCAGGATCATACACCGCAACGCCTTCCCGGGTGGATCGGTGGCCCCGTCAAGAAACGCTGGGGGGCCGAGGTGCTTCGCGCGATCGAAGCCGCGCATGAAAAGGGTGCGCCGGTCGACATCACGCCCAAGCAGGCCGATACCGACCTGCCGGGGGCCGAGCGCGTGCCAACCGGCAGCCTGCGGATGGTCGAGCCCGGCCAGATCAGCGCCCTGCCCGGCTACGCCGAGGGCGATTGGTGGGTGCAGGATGCCGCCGCCGCCCTGCCTGTGCGCCTGCTGGGCGACGTATCGGGGAAAAGCGTTCTCGACCTTTGCGCAGCTCCGGGCGGCAAGACCCTGCAACTGGCCGCCGCCGGGGCGCAGGTCACGGCGCTGGACCTGTCCGATACCCGCCTCGACAAGTTGCGCCAGAACCTCCTGCGGACCGGCCTCGGCGCTGAAATCGTCGTCGGCGATGCCTTCGACCATGCAGACGGGCCCTATGACTGCATCCTGCTGGACGCGCCCTGCACCGCCAGCGGCACGATCCGCCGCCATCCCGACCTGCCCTTCGTCAAGAAATGGCACGAGGTCGAAGAGTTGACGCGCCTTCAGATGCGGATGATCGACCACGCGCTGACCCTTCTGAAACCGGGCGGCAGGCTGGTCTATTGCACCTGTTCGCTGCTGCCGGTCGAGGGCGAGCACCAGGTCACCGCAGCGGTCAAGCGCCACCCCGATCTGTCCGTCCTGCCCGCCGACGCCGCCACGCTCGGTGGTGATCCGGAGTGGGCCAGCGCCGAGGGCGGCTTGCGCCTGCGGCCCGATTTCTGGCCGGACCGCGGCGGGATCGACGGGTTCTACATGGCCTGCCTCGTCAAGGACGCGGCTGCCGCGTGACTCCCACGCGGGGGCACGGTAGTCTTGGCGCCAATCATAATCCCGAGCAGAAACCGGGCCACATGTCCGACACGCATCTCAGCGATCCTTCACCGTCTGCGGCGCCCCGCCCACGGCCCGGCACCGGCGGCCGCGTGGCCAATCGGCTTGCCGCGCTGAGCGCCGGGTTCAGCGGTCGCGTGCGCGGCTTTTACTGGCGGCCAGAGCCCCGCTTTCCCGGCTCGGCGGCCCGCGGACGCCAGTTGATGGCGGGAAATTACCGCATGGGGGGCGCCCTGATCGAAGCGCCCGGGCAAAGCCCGTGGGACATCGTGCCCCCCAACGACCTCTTCGAGGAGTCGCTGCACGGGTTCGACTGGCTGGACGATCTGGCCGCGATCCCGAATGACGATGGCCGTGCCACCGCTCAAAGCTGGCTTATCGACTGGATGCGGCGCTATGGGCGCGGCGCGGGGCCGGGCTGGACCCCCGATCTGGCCGGACGGCGCCAGATTCGGTGGATCAGCCACGCCCTTTTCCTGATGAACGGCATGGAATCGGCAGATAGTCGCCGGTTCATCACGACCCTCGGACGGCAAGCGCGGTTCCTTGAGCGGCGCTGGCGCAAGGCCTCTCCGGGCTTACCACGGTTCGAGGCGCTGACCGGGCTGATCTATTCGGCCTGCACGCTGATCGGGATGGAACCCGAACTCGACCCCGCGCTGCGCGCGCTGGCGCAGGAATGCGCGCAGGAAATCGACGCGTCCGGCGGCATCGTCACGCGAAACCCGGAAGAATTGCTAGAGGTGTTCATCCTGCTCACCTGGGTGATGCAGATCCTGTCCGATACCGGGAAAGAGCCGGACCCGGCGGTCAACACGGCCATAGCACGGATTGCCCCGACGCTGCGCAGTTTGCGCCATGTCGATGGCGGCCTCGTGCGCGCCCATGGCGGCGGGCGCGGCGCACCGGGGCGGCTGGTCAGTGCGCTGGTGCAAAGCCGCGTGCGCCCGTCCAACACCAGGGGGCTGGCCATGGGCTTTGCCCGGCTGGCGACCGACAACGTCTCCGTCATCATCGACGCGGCCTTGCCGATGCAGGGGCCGCGCAGCGCCAATGCCCATGCCAGCACGCTGTCTTTCGAGCTGACCAGCGGGTCCGAGCCGCTGATCGTCAGTTGCGGGTCGGGCGCGCGGTTCAGTGCCGACTGGCGACGCGCGGGGCGTGCCACGGTCAGCCATTCGACGCTTTGCCTCGAAGGGTATTCGTCCTCGCGACTGGCCCCGAAGGCGTCTGGCATCGCCCCTGAGAAGCAGCCTTTCGCCGATGGTCCAAGCGACGTGGCGGTGCAGGAATCTTCGATGAAAAGCGCCGCGGGCATTGCCCTGTCACATGATGGCTGGCGCAAGACGCACGGGCTGATCCATCTGCGCAGCCTCACGCTGGAAGATAACGGTTCGCTCCTGCGGGGCGAGGATGCGCTGGCCGCGATGACCAGCGCGGATCGGTTGCGCCTCGACCGGGTCTATACGCGCCTGCCGCGCGGCCTTGGTCTCAAGTATACCCTCCGCTTCCACCTTCACCCCGATGTCGAGGCCGAGATGGACCTTGGCGGCACTGCCGTGTCGCTGACACTGGCCTCGGGCGAGACATGGGTTTTCCGTCACACCAGTTCCGCCGAACTCAGCCTTCAGCCCTCGGTTTACCTGGACAGCGCCCGCCTGAAGCCGCGCGCGACAAAACAAATCGTTCTCACCGCCCGCATGAAAGGCTATGGCAACGCCATCAGTTGGAGCCTTGCGCGCCCCACCGCCTTCCTGCCCGCGCCGGTTGGCTTTTCCCGCGCCTGAGGCGACAAAGCCGCGACCAAGCTTAAGGAACCCCTTTGATGACACTCGTGCCCGTGCGCCGCGCCCTCCTTTCCGTTTCCGACAAGACCGGCCTGGTCGACTTCGCCACCGCGCTGGCCGGTCGCGGGGTGGAGCTTTTGTCGACGGGCGGCACGGCCCGCACCCTGCGTGACGCCGGGTTGACCGTGATCGACGTGGCCGAGGTCACCGGCTTCCCCGAGATGATGGATGGCCGGGTCAAGACGCTGCATCCCAAGGTGCATGGCGGCCTTCTGGCACTGCGCGACAACCCCGAACACGTCGCCGCGATGGAAGAACACGGGATCGGCGGCATCGATATGCTGGTCGTGAACCTCTACCCGTTCGAGGAAACGGTCGCGAAGGGCGCCGACTACGACACCTGCATCGAGAATATCGATATCGGCGGCCCCGCCATGATCCGCGCCGCGGCCAAGAACCACGCCCATGTCGCCGTTGTCGTCGATACCGAGGACTACGCCGCGATCCTGTCCGAGATGGGGGAAAACGACGGCGCGCTCGGCTATGCGCTGCGTCAACGCCTCGCCCAGGCGGCCTATGCCCGGACCGCCGCCTATGACGCGGCCGTGTCGAACTGGATGGCCGGGGCCACCAACGCATTCGCGCCGCGCCGTCGCGCCTTTGCGGGCACGCTGTCGTCGACCCTGCGCTATGGCGAGAACCCGCACCAGAAGGCGGCGTTCTATGTCGAGGATGCCTCGCGTCCCGGTGTCGCCACCGCCGTGCAGCACCAGGGCAAGGAGCTGTCCTACAACAACATCAACGACACCGACGCGGCCTTTGAACTGGTGGCCGAATTCAACCCCCAGGATGGCCCGGTCTGCGCGATCATCAAGCACGCCAACCCTTGCGGCGTCGCGCGCGGCAAGACGCTGACCGACGCCTATATGCGCGCCTTCGACTGTGACCGGACCAGTGCCTTCGGCGGGATCGTCGCGCTGAACCAGACGCTGGATGCCGCGACCGCCGAGAAAATCGTCGAGATCTTCACCGAGGTCGTCATCGCCCCCGAAGCGACCGACGAGGCCAAGGCCATTTTCGCCGCGAAAAAGAACCTGCGGCTGCTGACGACCGGCGGACTGCCGAACCCCGGCCACACGCCCCTGACCGTTCGGCAGGTGTCGGGCGGTCTGCTTGTGCAGGACAAGGACACCGGCCGCATCGACGAGGAAGACCTCAAGCCCGTGACCAAGCGGCGCCCGTCGGCGGCAGAGATGTCCGACATGGTCTTTGCCTGGTCGGTCGCCAAGCACGTCAAATCCAACGCCATCGTCTATGTCCGCGACGGGGCAACGGTCGGCATCGGGGCGGGCCAGATGAGCCGGGTCGACAGCTCGACCATCGCGGCGTTGAAGGCCGAGCGCATGGCCCGCGACTGCGGCCTGCCCGAAAGCCTCGCCAAGGGGTCGGTCGTGGCCTCGGACGCGTTCTTCCCCTTCCCCGACGGCCTGCTGGCCGCTGCGGCGGCGGGCGCGACGGCGGTGATCCAGCCCGGCGGGTCGATGCGCGACGCCGAGGTGATCGAGGCCGCCGACGAGGCCGGCCTTGCCATGCTCTTCACCGGCATGCGCCACTTCCGCCACTGACCGGAGCAAGCGACAGGTAAAGCGATGCGGCTACTCTACATCTCGGCCATCGTCTGGTTCGCCCTCGACCAGATCAGCAAGTATCTCGTCCTGCATTGGGCCGGTCTGGTCGAGCAGGGCGTGATCGAGGTGTTCCCGCCCTATCTCGTGTTCCATCTCGGCTACAACACGGGCATCAATTTCGGCCTGTTCGCAGGCGGGCCCGAGACCACGCGCTACCTTCTGATCGGAATCGCCCTCGTGATCTCGGCCTGGCTCTTGTGGTGGGCCAAGAACGGCATGCACCGCCGCATCTCGTTCCTGTCTGCCGGGGCCGTCATCGGGGGTGCGCTGGCCAACACGCTCGACCGGGTGACCCAAGGGGCGGTCATCGACTTTCTCAACATGTCCTGCTGCGGGATCGACAACCCCTTTGCCTTCAACATCGCGGATGTCGGAATCGTCGGCGGGGCCATCGGCTTGCTGATCTTTGCCGATACCTCCAAGATGACCCCGTGACGGATCACTGCGTTTGCGCTAGACCCGTGGCCGCGTAAAGGAGGGCCGCATGACGCGTCTGACAACATCTGCGATTCTCGGTGTCGCCTTGCTGGCCCTTGCGGCCTGTAGCGGCGGGACGCCGACGCTCATGAACCTGACCAACCGTGAGGCCGGGCCAGACGAGTTTTCCGTTGTCCCGAACGAACCGCTGCAAATGCCCGACAACCTGCGCGAATTGCCCGCGCCGACGCCGGGCGCCCGCAACCTTGCCGATCCCGACCCCGAGGGGGACGCGATCGCGGCCCTTGGCGGCAACCCGTCGCGCGCCGCGCGCGGATCGGCCGGGCTGATCCAGCACGCCACGCGGTTCGGTGTCAGCCCCGACATCCGGCCCACCCTTGCCGCCGAAGACGAGGAATTCCGCCGCCGCAATGATGGCCGGTTGCTGGAACGCATGTTCGGCACGACGGTGTACTACCGCGCCTATCGCAGCATGTCGCTGGACCAGTATGCCGAGCTGGAACGTCTGCGGCGCGCGGGCGTCCGCACGCCCACGGCTCCGCCAGCCCAGTGACGCAACGGGTCACACCCCGATCGCGTCACGCTTGCGTCAACATCCGTTGATGCCGGGCCGCAGCCCCATATTTACCCTGTCATCTGGTCAATGCGGAGGATGCGCATGTTGCGTCGCTTGAGTCTCGGGCTCGGTCTTGCCCTGTCGCCCGCCCTCGTGCTGGCGGACGAAACCGTAAGCGAATTCACGCTCGAAAACGGCATGGATGTCGTGGTGATCGAGGACCCGAACTCTCCGGCCGTGGTGCACATGGTCTGGTACCGGGTCGGGGCGGCGGACGAACCGCCCGGCGTGTCCGGGATCGCGCATTTCGTCGAACACCTCATGTTCAAGGCGACCGACGAGCTTGAGACCGGCGAATTCAGCCGCATCGTCGAAGAAAACGGCGGCTCTGACAACGCCTTCACCAGTTGGGATTACACCGGCTATTTCCAGCGCGTCGCCGCAGACCGCCTCGGCCTGATGATGCAGATGGAAGCCGACCGCATGGTGGACCTCCAGTTCATCGAGGACGAGATCACGACCGAACGCAGCGTGATCCTCGAAGAACGTGCGCAACGCACCGACTCGAGCCCCGGCGGCCTGTTCAACGAACAGATGCGCGCCGCGCTTTTCCTGAACCACCCCTACGGCGTCCCGATCATCGGCTGGCGCCACGAGATGGAAGAGCTGGATATCGGGGACGCGCGCGCCTTCTATGACGCGCATTACGCGCCGAACAACGCCATCCTGGTCATTGCAGGCGGCGTCACCCCCGACGAGGTGCTGGCACTGGCCGAGGAGCATTACGGCCCGATCCCCGCCAACCCCGAGATCGTCGAGCGTGCGCGCCCCAGCGAACCGCCGCACATCGCGGACCGCCGCTTTGTCCTTGAGGACGAGCGCGTCGCGAACCCCTATGTCGCGCGCAACTACCTCGCGCCGGTTCGTCGCCCCGGCGATCAGCAGGAGGCCGCGGCCCTGACCCTCTTGGCGGCAATCCTCGGCGGGTCCGGCACCACATCGGAACTGTCGCAACGGCTGGAGCTTGAAAACCCCCGCTCGATCTTCACCTCGGCCTATTACGACGCGACCAGCCTCGACCCCTCGACCTTTTCGGTGGTCAACGTTCCGCTGCCCGGCCTGTCGCTGGAAGAGGCCGAAGCCGACCTCGACGCGGCCATCGCCGCCTTCCTCGAAGAGGGTGTGGACCCTGACCAGTTCGACCGTATCCAGTTCCAGATCCAGGCCGACGCGATCTATTCCGCCGACGACACCCAAGGTTTGGCCCGCCGCTACGGGACGGCCCTGACCAGCGGCCTGACCGTCGCCGACGTGCAGGCGTGGCCGGATGTTCTGGCCGAAACCACCATCGACGACGTGATGGAAGCCGCGCAGCGCCTGTTCACCGAAACAACCTCTGTCACCGGCTACCTGACCCGACCGGAAGAGCCCGCAACCGAGGAGATGACGCAATGATCCCCCGTTTGACCGGGCTGTTCACGGCCCTGACCCTGCTCGTCTCGACCCCGCTGTCGGCGACCGAGATCGACGTGCAGGAGATCACCTCGCCGGGCGGTATCGACGCCTGGCTGGTCGAGGATCACAGCAACCCCTTCGTCGCCATCGAGATCTGGTTCATCGGGGGCGCTTCATTGGATGCCGAGGGCAAGCGCGGCGCAATCCACCTGATGACCGGCCTTCTGGAGGAAGGCGCAGGCGAGATGGACTCGACCGCATTCGCTCAGGCAGCCGAGGGGATGGCCGCCAGTTTCAGCTTCGGTGCCTATCGTGATGCGGTGACGGTCAGCGCCCAGATGCTGACCGAGAACCGCGATGCGGCGGCCGACCTTTTGCGCGCCGCCCTTGTCGAGCCGCGGTTTGACGAGGACTCGATCGAGCGCGTGCGCGGTCAGGTCATCTCGATCATCGAAGGTAATAGCCGCGACCCCGATGACATCGCCTCCAGCACCTTCAATGCGCTTGGATATGGCGACCACCCCTATGGTTCCGCCCTCGAAGGGACGGTCGAAAGCGTCTCGGCCCTGACCCGCGATGACCTCGTCGCAGCCCATGACGCGACCCTGGCGCGCGACCGCGTGGTGGTCGGGGCCGCCGGCGACATCACGGCAGAGGAGCTTGGCCTTCTAATCGACCGCATCCTCGGCGACCTGCCGGCGGAGGGTGCGCCGATGCCGACACAGGCCGAGTGGGGCCTCTCGGGCGGGGAAACGGTCATCGATTTCCCCTCGCCGCAATCGGTCGCCGTGTTCGGCCACGAGGGCATCGCCCGCGATGACCCCGATTTCTTTCCGGCATTCGTGCTGAACGAGGTTCTGGGCGGCGGTGGCTTCCGCTCGCGCCTGATGCGGGAAGTGCGCGTCGAGCGCGGCCTGACCTACGGGATCTCGTCCTATCTTTCGCTTGCCGATTTCGGGCCACGCATCGTGGGCCAGTTTTCGTCCTCGAACGACCTCGTCGCCGACGCCATCGAGGTGATCCGTGCGCAATGGGCCGACATCGCCGAGAACGCGATCACCGAAGAAGAACTCGCAGCCGCACAGCGCTACCTGACCGGGGCCTACCCGCTGCGGTTCGACGGGAATGGCCGCATCGCTGGCATCCTTGCGTCGATGCAGGCCGATGACATGCCACTCGACTACATCGCGACGCGCAATGACCGCGTGAACGCCGTCACGATCGAGGATCTTCGCCGCGTGGCCGCGCGCATCCTGCGCCCCGAGGACCTGCATTTCGTGGTGGTCGGACGCCCCGAGGGCCTGCAAAGCGACGGCTAGGCAAAGCGGCGCCGGGGCACAGCCGAGCCTTTCCGAATCCCGCTGGGGCATGCTAGGTATCGTGGCATGCCCCTCGGTGACCCCAATATAAGCGACACGCGCCCGGTTATTCGTCAACTCGACGATGCCGCGATCAATCGCATCGCGGCGGGCGAGGTGGTCGAACGCCCCGCAAGCGCGGTCAAGGAACTGGTCGAGAACGCCATCGACGCGGGCGCGCGGCGCGTGACCATCGAGGTGGCCCATGGCGGCAAATCGCTGATCCGCGTCACCGACGATGGCTGCGGCATGGGGCCCGGGGACCTGCCGCTGGCGCTGAGCCGCCACGCGACCTCCAAGATCGACGGCAGCGACCTTCTGAATATCCGAAGCTTCGGCTTTCGCGGCGAGGCGCTGCCCTCGCTCGGCGCCGTCGGGCGGTTGACCCTCACCAGCCGGACCCAGGGCGATACCGCGCATGAATTGCGGGTCTCGGGCGGAGAGATGGGCCGGGTCAAACCCGCCGCCCTGTCGCGGGGAACCGTGGTCGAGTTGCGCGACCTGTTCTACGCGACGCCCGCTCGGTTGAAATTCCTGCGCTCCGACCGGGCCGAGATGCAGGCGATCTCGGATGTGGTGAAACGCCTCGCCATGGCCGAACCCGCCATCGGTTTCACCCTCAAGGACGTGACCGAGGCCGAGCGCGTCACCTTCCGGGTCGATGCCGAACAGGGCGAGCTGTTCGCCGCGCTGCAATCGCGCCTTGCCGCGATCCTCGGGCGTGAGTTCGCCGAGAACGCCTTGGCCATCGACGCCGACCGCGAAGGCCTGCGCCTGACCGGCTACGCCGCCCTGCCCACCTATTCGCGCGGCTCTGCCGTGGCGCAGTACCTGTTCGTGAATGGCCGCCCTGTCCGCGACAAGCTTCTGGTGGGCGCGTTGCGCGCCGCCTACATGGATTTCCTCAGCCGCGACCGGCACCCCGCCGCCGCCCTGTTCATCGATTGCCCGCCCGAACGCGTCGACGTGAACGTGCACCCCGCGAAATCCGAGGTCCGCTTCCGCGAACCGGGCGTTGCCCGCGGCCTGATCGTCTCGGCCCTGCGCCATGCCCTGGCCGAGGCCGGGCATCGCGCCTCGACCACCGTGGCCGGAGCCACCCTCGGGGCGTTCCGCCCGGAACCGACCGACCAGCCCCGGATCTACCAGATGGACCGCCGCGGCTGGGACCGGCCCAGCCCGTCCACGGTTGCCGCCGCGCGCGACTGGCAGGCCCCGGCGGCACAAGACGGGTTCGCTGAGGATGCGCCCCTGTGGGAGGCGCCCCCGTCGGCGCGGGTCGAGCCGCCACAGCCCGACACCGTCGCCCATCTGCAGGACAAACCGCTCGGGGCCGCGCGCGCACAACTGCACGAGAACTACATCCTCGCCCAGACCCGCGACGGCATGGTGCTGGTCGATCAGCACGCTGCCCATGAACGGCTGGTCTATGAACGCCTGAAACGCCAGATGGCCGATCACGGCATCGCCCGGCAGGCCCTGCTGATCCCCGAGATCGTCAATCTCGGCGGTGATGCGGACCGCCTTCTCGACCGTGCCGGAGAGTTGGAAAAGCTGGGCCTGATCATCGAAGCCTTCGGGCCGGGCACGGTTGCCGTGCGCGAGACCCCCGCCATCCTCGGCGAGGTGAATGCCGAGGCCCTGTTGCGCGACATCCTCGACGAGTTGGACGACCTCGGCGACAGCACGATGCTCCAATCCCGGATTGAAGCGATCCTCAGCCGCGTGGCCTGCCACGGGTCCGTCCGGTCAGGGCGCCGGATGAGTGCCGACGAGATGAACGCGCTCCTGCGCGAGATGGAGGCGACCCCCCATTCGGGTCAATGCAACCATGGTAGGCCCACTTATGTCGAACTCAAACTGGCCGATATCGAACGGCTTTTCGGGCGCACATGATCCAGATCGGTGACATCACCCTCGACCTGTCCGATCCCGCCACCCTCTGGCCGCTCTTGGCCGGGGCCGCGATCCTTGGGCTGATCCTCTGGCTTCTGGTCACCTCGGCCTCGCGCACGCGGCGGTCGATGGAGGTGGTCGAACATCTCGCCCGCGGGCAGGAGCGGCTGGCCGAACGGATGCAGGCCACCTCAGACGGGCAGGCGCAGGCCAATCTCCAGATCATGCAGACGATGGAGGTGCGGTTGTCCGAGGTGCAGACCGCCATGGCCGAGCGCATGCACGAGGCCGCCAGCCGCCAATCGCAGAACCTTGCCGCGCTACAGGAACGCCTGAACGAGCAGTTGCACGTCAACGCGCTGAAACAGGGCAACGCGCTGTCGGACCTGCAGGAGCGCATGAACGAGCAGATGGCCCAGAACGCGCTGAAACAGGCGCAGGTGCTGGCGCAACTGAACGAACGGATCGACAAGACGCTGGCCGGATCGTCCGAGAAAACGACCGAGTCGCTGGCGAAACTTCAGGAACGGCTGGCCACCATCGACAAGGCCCAGACGAATATCGAGAAACTGTCCTCGGACGTCCTGGGGCTGCAGGATATCCTCTCGAACAAGCAGCGCAGGGGCATGTTCGGGGAAATCCAGCTCAACGATATCGTGGCGAACGCGCTGCCCTCGGACAGCTACGCTTTCCAGACGACGCTCTCGAACGGCAAGCGCGCCGACTGCATAATCCTTTTGCCGAACCCGCCCGGCCCCATCGTGATCGATGCCAAGTTCCCGCTGGAAGCCTATGAGGCGCTGATGGTCGCCGAGGGGCAGGAGGCGCAACGTAAGGCTTTGCGCGACCTCGCCGCCGCAGTGCGGGTGCATATCAAGGCCATCGCCTCGAAATACATCCTCGAAGGCGAGACGGCGGATGGCGCGCTGATGTTCCTGCCCTCCGAGGCGATCTATGCCGAGTTGCACGCCCGCCTGCCCGAGGTCGTGCGCGAAGGCTTTGACAATCGCGTCTGGATCGTGTCGCCCACCACCTGCATGGCGACCCTCAACACGATGCGCGCGGTGATGAAGGACGCAAGGATGCGGGAACAAGCCGGCGAGATCCGCAAGGCGCTGAAGAACCTGCACCGCGACGTGGAAATCATCGAGGAACGCGCAGGCAAGCTGGAGACACATCTGCGCCAGGCGGGCGACGATGTCTCGGGCATCCTGACCGCCACCGCGCGCGCCGGAAAGCGGGCAGAGCGCCTCGATAATTTCGATTTCGAGGAACTTGCGCCCGAAAGCGGCGACACCGCCGGGATCGTGAACCTGCCGCGCCGTTGAGCCGAAAAATCTTCTGGAAGATTTTTCGGCCCGGATCAGAGCGTGCCGAAGACCTTCTGCAGGATCGCGTCGAGGCGTGCCGCATCGGTTTCGGTGAAGGCGTCCGGTTGGTCGCTGTCGATGTCGAGGACGGCGATCACGTCGCCTTCCCGGTTGCGGACGGGGATGACCAGTTCCGACCGCGTCGAGGACGCGCAGGCGATATGGCCAGGGAAGGCGTCAACGTCCGGAACCAGTTGCGTCTCGCCGGTGCGCGCCGCAACCCCGCACACGCCCTTGTCGAAGGGAATCACCAGGCAGCCGTGCCCGCCCTGATAGGGGCCGATCTTGAGCAGGCCGGGTTCGGTGACCCGGTAGAAGCCGGTCCAGTCGAACCGGTCGTCAGCATGGTGGATCTCGCAGGCCAGCGTGGCCATCAGGGCGACCTCGTCGGTTTCGCCATGGGTCAGGCTTGCGATGGTTTTCTCGAGATCGGCGTAGTCAACGTGCATGGGGACGCGCTTTCGTCTGGCCGAGATGCGGGGGCTGCCCGCCCCCGCGCCCCCGGGAGTTTTCGGGCCAAGATGAAGGGGTCAGACGCGCTCGATCGCGATGGCGGTGCCTTCTCCACCTCCGATGCAGATCGCCGCGACTCCGCGTTTCAGGCCGCGCGCCTCAAGGGCATTCAGAAGGGTGACCATGATCCGGGCGCCGGACGCACCGATGGGGTGGCCGAGGGCACAGGCCCCGCCATTCACGTTCACCTTGTCGCGCGGCACGCCAAGCTCATGCATGAACGCCATCGGGACCACGGCGAAGGCTTCGTTAACCTCCCACAGGTCGACATCGTCGATACCCCATCCGAGGCGCTCCAACAGCTTGCGCGCCGCGGGGACGGGCGCCGTGGGGAATTGCGAGGGCGCCTGCGCATGGCTGGCATGCCCAAGGATCCGGGCGCGAACGGTCAATCCCTTGGCCTCGGCGACGTCGGCACGCGCCAGGACGAGGGCGGCTGCACCATCAGAGATCGAAGAGCTATTCGCCGGGGTCACCGTGCCCCCTTCGCGGAAGGCGGGCTTGAGCTGGGGGATCTTCTCGGGGCGCGCATTGCCGGGCTGTTCGTCAACCGAAACGGTGGTGTCTCCCTTGCGTGACCGAACGGTGACCGGCGCGACTTCGCGCGCGAAGGCACCGGTTTCGATCGCCGTCAGCGCATTCGACAGCGACCCCAGCGCGTAATCATCCTGCGCTTCGCGGGTGAACTGGAACGCCTCGGCGCAATCCTCGGCGAAGGTCCCCATCAGGCGCCCCTTGTCATAGGCGTCTTCCAGCCCATCGAGGAACATGTGGTCATAGGTTTTCTGATGGCCGATCCGGGCCCCGGCGCGCATGGCGGGCAACAGGTAGGGGGCATTTGTCATGCTCTCCATGCCACCTGCGACCATGATGTCGGCCTGCCCGAGGGCCAGCCTGTCCCATGCCATCATCGCGGCTTTCATGCCGGATCCGCACATCTTGTTGAGCGTGGTTGCCGGCACCTCTTCGCCCAGCCCCGCCTTGAAGCCCGCCTGTCGCGCCGGGGCCTGGCCCTGGCCGGCCGGCAGAACGCAGCCCATCAACAGCTCGTCCACCTGGCCGGGGTCGACCCCGCCGCCCTCGAGCGCGGCCTTGATGGCAACGCCCCCCAATTCGGCGGCAGCAACCCCCGAGAGCGCCCCCTGGAATCCCCCCATCGGCGTGCGGGCTGCGCCTGCGATTACGACCTCGTCCATCGGTTTCCCCCCTGCTGGATACGATTTGGCAAGACTTTCGATCTAGGCTCTTACCAGAGCGATGGACAGGAGTGCACCGATGAATCTCAGTTTCGAAACACGGCACGGGATCGCGATCGTTCATGTCGATCATCCAAGGATCGACGCCAGTGTCGCGATCCGGTTCAAGGACCGCTTTCGCGAGGTAACGCGGGATGCACAGGGCGATGTGATCCTCGACCTCGACCAGGTCGAATTCATCGATTCCAGCGGCCTCGGTGCGGTGGTCGCGGCGCGCAAGCTCCTGCCGGCGGGGCGTGGCCTTGAACTGGCTGCGCTGCAACCGGCGGTGGACAGGGTCATGCGACTGACGCGGATGAACACCGTCTTCCCGATCCACGACACCCTTGACGCGGCGGTCAGGCAGCGGGACCGGGCTTCAGATTAATGTGATGGGCAACACGCCGATTATCGTCCCGGAAAGTTGCCACAACGCGCCCGCTCGCTTGCACCTGGACCTTGAAGCGAGCCCTGACGCGGTGCGCGCGGCCCTTTTGGATATCGGGGATCGTTTGAAAACCTGGGGCCTGTCAAAAGGCCAGCAGACCGACACGCAGATCGTGCTGGCCGAGGCGCTGAACAACGTCGTGGAACACGCCTATCCAACGGATGCAGGCGGGCGCATCCGGGTCGAGATCTCCAGATCCGAACACCACGTCGATTGCGCCATTCGCGATTCCGGGACACCCATGTCGGAAGGGCCGCTTCCCGGGGCGGCTCTGCCCGCCATCGCGGTTACCGCGGTGCAGGATCTTCCCGAAGGCGGCTTCGGATGGGTTCTGATCCGGCAATTGACCACGGGGCTGCGCTATTGCCGGGTCGAGGACGAGAATCGCCTGACGATGCGCCTGCGCCTGGGGTGAGCGGCGAGATGCCCCGATATCCTCCGATTTGCCACCGGAATGCCCTAATCCAATCGTATCGATGCCCCGAATGACAGCGATAACAGAGATGTAGCTGCAGAGGCTTCCCTCGGCGTCGCGCGTATCAAGCCCCCACCCAGTGTGCGGCGTCGAGGTCTTCTGCGGCTCCTTCCTGAAAATCTCCAACCCAAGCATCTTGCCCCTGCCTGCCGTCGGCTTAGGGTTCGCGCGGGATTTCATCGCAGGGGAGACAGGGATGCGAGACTTTCACACACCGGGCCGGTCAGCCGTTTTCGCCGAGAACGGCATATGCGCAACGTCGCACCCGCTGGCCGCGCAGACCGCCGTGTCGATCCTTCAGCAGGGCGGCAACGCGGTCGATGCCGCGATCGCGGGCGCGGTGCTTTTGGGCCTGTGCGAACCGGCGATGACGGGGATTGGCGGCGATTGTTTCGTGCTGGTCAAACCGGCCGGCAGCGAGGACATCATCGCCCTGAACGGGTCGGGCCGGGCGCCCGCGGCCCTGAGCGGCGCCGCCCTGCGCGAGGCCGGGCACAGCACGATGCCGGTCTTCGGAAACCCGGCCTCCGTCACTGTGCCGGGCGCGATCGATGCGTTCTGCACCCTGTCCGCCGATCACGGGAAACTGGGGTTGGCCGATATTCTCGCGCCCGCGATTCACTATTCCGATCACGGCGTGCCGGTGGCCCCGCGTGCGGCCTTCGACTGGGCCGGGCATCACGACAACCTGACCGGCGCGGCGAGAGACTTCTACATGGTGGATGGCGCCGCGCCGCGCACCGGCCAGATCTTCCGACACCCGAAGCACGGCGAGGTGCTCCGTCGCATCGCCGCCCAGGGACGCGAGGCGTTCTACGAGGGCGAGGTTGCCGAGGACATGGTCGCATCGCTGCGCGCCCTGGGCGGCGTGCACACGCTCGACGATTTCGCGAAGACGCGCTGCGACTACACCACCCCGATCAGCGGCACCTACAAAGGTATCGAACTGGTCGAGCATCCGCCAAACGGGCAAGGCGCGACCGCGATCCTGCTGGCCAACATCCTTGCCGAATTCGACCTGCCGTCGATGGAGCCGTTCGGCACGCTGCGCGCCCATATCGAGGCCGAAGCCACGAAACTGGCCTATGATGCACGCGACCGGTTCCTGTCGGACATGGATCACATGACCCGTCTGGCCCACATGCTGGACCCGGCAACGGCGAAAAAACTGGCCGCGCTGATCGACCCGTCCCGCGCCATGGCAAGCGCCAAGCCGCTGACGGAAGCCGTGCACAAGGAAACGATCTACCTGACCGTGGTCGACCGCGACCGCATGGCCGTGTCGCTGATCTATTCGGTATTCAAGGACTTCGGATCGGGCATCGCGTCTGACAAGTTCGGCATCCTGTTCCAGAACCGCGGCGCGGGCTTCACCCTGGAAGAAGGCCATCCGAACGAGGCCAATGGCGGCAAACGCACGATGCACACGATCATCCCCGCCATGCTGCGGCAGAACGGGCGCGTGATCATGCCGTTCGGGGTGATGGGGGGTCAGTATCAATCCACCGGTCACGCCCGGATGGTGACCAACATGGTCGACTACGGCCTCGGCCCGCAGGAGATGATCGACGCCCCCCGCTGCTTCAGCGAATACGGCGACATGAAGGTCGAGACGGGTTATTCCGACACGGTGCGGCAAGAGCTTGCGGATCTGGGGCACAAGGTGTCCACGCCGCCCGTGGGCATCGGCGGGGCTCAGGCGATCCGCATCGACCACGACCTTGGCGTGCTCGAAGGCGGCTCCGATCCGCGCAAGGATGGCATCGCCCTAGGCTACTGATACGGCAGGCCGGTGCGCGCGTCCCGTGCGCGCCGGTCAGTTCAGCTGGTATTCCAGCGGGTAGCGGCCTTCCTGGAATTCCCCGAACAGATCGGGCAGGTCGGGGTGGTCCACCGGCTCACCGGTTTCATCCGGCACCAGGTTCTGCTCCGAGACATAGGCGACGTAATAGGTGTGATCGTTCTCGGCCAGCAGGTGATAGAAGGGCTGCTCTTTCGCAGGGCGCACCTCTTCCGGGATCGCATCATACCATTCCTCGGTATTGGCGAATTCCGGGTCGATATCGAACACGACACCGCGGAACGGATGTTTCCGGTGCCGGACGACCTGACCGATATTATACTTGGCGTGAGTCTTCAGCATGGCATAAGCCCCCTGATACTTCCCTAACCAAGAGGCGGGGGGCTTGTCCATGCGGGCGGGCCGATTCGCGCGGAAACAGACTGTGGAACTCGCCCTTACAGTGGCTCGGATCACGGCGCCGGTCTTCATCCTGGCCAGTATCGGCTACGTGTGACGGCGCGTCGGCTACGACGACCGGACCGAGTTCGTAACGCACCTCGTGATGACGCTGGCCGTGCCTTGCCTGATCTTCACCGCGCCGATGCAGCCCCTGCAGATGGTCACGCCGGTCGCGGTCACATCCTCCCTTCTGGCGGTACGCTACAGGGTCGAAGCCGAGGCCGTAGCGGGCCTGGTCGTCGTCTCGACGTCGATGGCCTGCGCTGCCCTGCCGATCACATTGTCGTTTCTTCTCTGACCTTGCGGCAGCGCCGTGGTTCCCATGAGGGCCCATCTCGCGTATGATTCTTAGCAACTAAGCCCGAATGGGCACAAAAACCCGAGCAGGATCCATGAAAAGAACCCTTCTTACGCTTTGCGTGCTGGGCGTCTTGGCCGGTTGCGGTTCGCGCGAATTTTCTGCGCCGCGCAACCTCGACAATGCGTGCGCCCTTGCCGAGGAGCGGCCGCAGTATTTCCGCGCCATGCAGCGCACGGAACGCGAATGGGGTGTTCCCGTTCACGTCCAGATGGCCACCTTCCATCAGGAAAGCCGCTTTGTCGGCGATGCCCGCCCGCCCCATGTCTACGCGCTGGAGATCATCCCGATGGGCCGCATATCCTCGGCCTTTGGCTACAGCCAGGCGCTTGATGGAACGTGGCAAGAATACCTCGCCGACACCCGCAATCGCCGCGCCCGCCGCGACAACATCCGCGACGCCACCGATTTCATGGGCTGGTACATGAACCTCAGCCTCGAGCGGAACGGCATCGCGTTGGACGATGCGCGCAACCAGTATCTCGCCTATCACGAGGGGCACGCGGGCTATCGGCGTGGCAGCTACCGCAGCAAGCCGTGGCTGATGCGCGTGGCCGACCGGGTCGCGGAACGGGCCGCGATCTACGAGGCACAGCTGGCGACCTGCCGCTAAGGGGGGTCAGTCGCCGCGACGGCGCTGGATTTCCTGGGTGATGCTGAACCGGGTCAGCGGGATGCTCCCGCCTTCCTCCATCGCGCCCAGAACGACGGTGGTTTCCGCCCCCGTGTCGTCGCGCACGACCCATTGACGCAGTTCGATCGGGTCGGGCGTGAAGACCATGGTCAGCGACCCGATCTCGGGACGGTCCGGGTCTTGCGCGACCACGCGCGTCGAAGTCCCGTCGAACTCGTGCCGCACCACCATGTTCGACCGGCTCAGATCGACCTGTTCGTCCAGAATGATCGACAGCGGTGTTTCGCGCAGCGGGTATTGATCGGGCCGCGTGTTGGACCGCCCGTCGAAAATGGCCACCTGCTGACCGCCCGCCATCACCAGCAGATCGTCGCCCGCATACTCGAACCGCATGTTGCCGGGCCGGCGCAGATAGAGATGCCCGGTCGAGACCGTCCCGTCATCGTTGATCTGCGTGAAATCGGCCTCGGCGGTTTCGATCCCGTTCAGGTAGCGGGAAATCGCGTTCAGCGGAATGGCATCGGCCAGCGCCGGAACGGCGGCGATCGAGGCAAGCACGAGGGCAAGGAGGACCTGTTTCATGACACCTATCTAGGAACGCCGTGCCACGCGGGCCAAGTCCCTGCACTCTCCGCTCGCGGCTTTGTCATTGGGCCGCTCACTCCTGCTCGGGGACGAGGATCTCGCGTTTGCCGACATGGTTGGCCGCGGACACAAGCCCCTGCTCTTCCATCTGCTCGACCAGCCGCGCGGCCTTGTTATAGCCGATCCCCAGCTTTCGCTGGATGTAGGAGGTCGAGCATTTGCGATCCTTCACCACGATGGCGACAGCCTGGTCGTAGAGCGCATCCTCGCCCGTGGTATTGCCCCCCGTGTTCAGGCCCAGGACCGCGTCGATATCGCTTTCCTTGTCCTCGTCGGGACCGTCCAGAACGCTGGCGGCATAATCCGGCGGGCCGAAGCTCTTGAGGTGGCGGACGATCTCCTCGACCTCCTCGTCGCTGACGAAGGGACCGTGCACGCGGGTGATCTTGGAGCCACCCGCCATGTAAAGCATGTCGCCCATGCCCAGCAGTTGCTCGGCCCCCTGCTCGCCCAGGATGGTGCGGCTGTCGACCTTGGAGGTGACGTGGAAACTGATCCGCGTCGGGAAGTTCGCCTTGATCGTGCCGGTGATGACATCGACCGACGGGCGCTGCGTTGCCATGACAAGGTGGATGCCCGAGGCCCGCGCCATTTGCGCAAGGCGCTGGATGCAAGCCTCGATCTCCTTGCCGGCGACCATCATCAGGTCGGCCATCTCGTCGACGATCACGACGATATAGGGCATCTTCTCGGGCGCGAATTCCTCGGTCTCGAAGACGGGATCGCCGGTTTCGTCGTCGAACCCGGTCTGCACCGTGCGGCTGAACATCTCGCCCTTGGCCAGCGCATCGGCGACGCGGCCATTGTAGCCGTCGATGTTGCGCACGCCCATCTTCGACATCTTGCGATAGCGTTCTTCCATCTCGGCCACGACCCATTTCAGGGCGACGACCGCCTTTTTCGGGTCGGTCACGACCGGCGACAGAAGATGCGGAATGCCGTCATAGACGCTGAGTTCCAGCATCTTCGGGTCGATCATGATCATCCGGCAATCCTCGGGCGGCAGCTTGTACAGCAGGCTGAGGATCATGGTATTGATCGCCACGGATTTGCCCGAACCAGTCGTCCCCGCGATCAGGAGGTGGGGCATCTTGGCCAGGTTCGCGACGATCGGTTCGCCGCCGATATCCTTGCCCAGCGCCAGCGGCAGCTTCTGCGTCCCGTCGCCGAACTCGCGGCTCGACAGGATTTCGCGCAGGACAACCTTTTCGCGGTGCTGGTTCGGCAATTCGATCCCGATGACCGAACGCCCTGGCACGGTCGATACACGCGCCGACAGCGCCGACATGGAGCGCGCGATATCGTCGGCCAGACCGATCACGCGGCTCGCCTTCAGGCCCGGGGCCGGTTCCAACTCGTACATGGTCACGACGGGGCCGGGGCGGACGCTGACGATCTCGCCCTTCACGCCGTAGTCATCCAGCACGTTTTCCAGCATCCGAGCGTTTTCCTCCAACGCCTCGTCGCTCAGGTGATGGCGCTGGATCGTGTCGGGGTTGGTCAGCAGGGTCAGCGGAGGAAACTCGAAGACCTCGGCCTGCGGCTGCAACGGCAAGGACGGCTGCGCCTCGGCCACCGCGCGACGCGAGGGGGCCGTCTGGCGCTTCATCGCGTGCTGCACGACGCGGCGCTGCAACTCGGTCCCTCCGGCGGCGCGGGGCGCAGGGGCGGCCGGGGCAACCGGCTCGGTCCCGTCCTTGGCAAACAGATTCTCGTCATCGAGCCCGGTATCGTCCACCACGTCCTGGGCGCCCTGGGGCACATGCGCGGCGGTCAGCGGCGGCTCGGCCCGCAGCGCGGGGGACTGCACAACGCGCGACGGCGCCGCTGACGGGAGCGGGCCCGCCTGCAACCGGCGCTGCGCAGCAGCCGCCACCGGGCTGGGACGGCGCACACGATTGCGGATCACGTCCGAGATCTTGGCGCGGATACGGTCCTCGTCCGGGGCTTCGATGTCGTCCGGGGCACGGAAGCTGCGCTCGGGCAGTTCCGGCTCCAGCATCTCGGGCTGAGGCTCGCGTGGGCGCAACAGCGGCACGCGGGACAACAGACCACCGCCCCGGCGCAGGGGCGGTTCGTCCTCGTAAAGGGCTGGGTCCTCGTCGCGCGGCGCACGGCGCAGCGAGAAACCACGCAACGGCGCAACGTCGCCGTCTGCCTCGTCATACCCGTCATCCTCGTAGGCCACGCCCCGCTCCGCCATCCGCGCGGCCCGCGCATCGCGCAATTGCCCGGCGGCCTGACCGGCCCCGCGGCCCAACCCGCGCAGCGCCGCCGTGACCATCGCCCCCGAGGTGAACAAGCCGATCAGCAGAAAGCGCAGACCAAGGCGCATCTCGCCCCGGCTGGTGCCGACCACATAGAGCATCAGGCCAAGTCCCGCGACAAAGGCCAGTGCCGCCACCAGCTTCAGCCCCGCCTGCGGCCCCATCGGCAGCGCATTCAGAACAGCGCCCAGAACCGTGTCGCCGAACAGACCGCCAAGGCCGAAACTATGCGTCCACCCCTCGGGCGGCACGTGGCTGGCCGCGTAGATCGAGGCCAGCGCCAGCGCGATCGGCAGGAACAGGATGCGGGCGAGGGCGCGCTCGGAGCCGGTATGCAGCAAGAACCGCAACCCCCAGGCGAAACAGCCAATGGGCAGGGCAAGCGCGCCATAGCCCACGATCATCATCAGGATCGCCGCGATCGAGGCCCCGGTCCGCCCCATCAGGTTTTGTGGCGGGGCGTCGGTCGCCGCCATCCAGTTGGGATCTTCCGGCGTATAGGAAATCAACATCGCGCTCAGCGCGATCCCGAGGGCCACCAGAACAAAACCGATCATCTCCTGCCCGCGTCGCACGAGGGCGGCCTGCATCTCGTCATCCAGCAGGGGATCGCGCTGTCTTGTCTGGTAAGCCATCTCTGTCGTTCCTCAATCGTACAGCGTCTTGCGCAGCCGGATCAGGCCGCGACGCATTTCTTCTTTTTCCGCCACCATCGCGACGCGGATCCGGTCCGCGCCGGGGGTGATCCCCTCGACTTCGCGCGCGAGGTAATGGCCGGGCAGCACGCGCACCCCGGTCTCGCGCCACAAGCGCAGCGTCGCCGCCTCGGCATCGTCCACCGGCAGCCACAGGAAGAACCCCGCCGCGGGGCCGCGATAGCCGGGGACGCCCTCCAGCACCTCGTCGGCGATGGCGTATTTCTCCTGGTAGAGGGCGCGGTTCACCTCGACATGGGCCTCGTCGCTCCACGCGCGCTCGGCCACCGCCTGCAGCGGCAGGGGCAGCGGCGCGCCCGCATAGTTCCGAAGCTGCTTCAGCCGCGCGATGCTTTCCTCGCCCCCGGCGGCAAAGCCCGAGCGCAGGCCGGGCATGTTCGACCGCTTGGACAGCGAGTGGAAAATCACCACGCGCTCGGGGTCGGCGCCGGTGTCGCCCGCGACCTGCAATGCACCGACAGGCGGCGTATCGCGGTAGATCTCGGAATAGCACTCGTCGGCGAAAATGCGGAAATCGTGCTTTTCGGCCAGCACCAGAAGGTCCGTCCAATAGGCCCGGTCCGCCACGGCCCCCTGCGGGTTCGCGGGCGAGCAGATATAGGCCACCGCCATGCGGTCCAGCACATCCGTGGGCAGCCCTGCGAAATCGGGCAGGTTCCCGGTTTCATCCGTTGCGGGCACATAGACCGGCTCGGCCCCCACCGCGAGGGCCGCCACGGCGTAGACCTGGTAGAACGGGTTCGGCATCGCCACGACGGGCTGTTTGCCACCCTTGGTTTCCGGGCACAGCGCAAGGCAGGCATTGAATAGCCCCTCGCGCGTGCCATTCAGCGGCAGGATCTGGCGATCCGCGGCAACGCTGACGCCATAGCGCCGCGCGATCCAGCGCGCGATGGCCGACTGCAACGCGGGCGTGCCGTCATTCGGCGGGTAGCGTCCGAACCCCTCAAGGCTGTCGGCGATGACGTCGCCGACCCATTCGGGAAAGCCGTGGCGCGGCTCGCCAATGGTCATCAGGATCGGCTCGTCGCCCGGCTGATGGACGTCGAGAAGCTTCCGCAAACGCGGAAACGCGTAATCTGGCAGGTTCGAAAACCGCTCGGGAAACACCATGTCTGCCTCAAAGTTCCGGGATCATTGCGCCCCGGTTTCAAGGCAATCTACCTTGGCCCCGCCGCATCTGTCCAGAAAAAGGACTGCGTTTGCGGCGGGATGTGGCCCTCAGGCCAGTGCGGCTTCGGCGGCCGCACCAAGGCGCAGCAGGCGTTCCTCGGCCATCGGCGGGCACAGCATCATCACCCCGGTCGAGGGCACGCCCGTCGGCAGAGTCAGGCCACACAGGCCCATCAGGTTGCCGACGCGGGTGTTGCGCAAGGTCAGCAGGTTCTCGGTGACGTAATACTCGGTGTCCGTCATCAGCCGCTGCGTATCGGGCGGCAGGTTCGGCACCGTCGGCAACAACACGGCGTCATAGAATGCCGTTTCCGCCAGCCAGCTTTCGCGGATCGCCTCCAACCGTTGCCATGCGGCGACGAAATCGGGGGCTGAAACCTCGGCCCCACCCCGGAACCGTTCGAGGATGCGTGCGAACATCTTGTCGGGCGCGGCTTCGATCACATCCTTCCACGTCCCGTAGGCCTCGGGCGCGAACAGAACCCCGGCAAGGTCCATCGCCTCTTCGATGCCGTCGACCGTGCCCGTCTCGATCCGCGCGCCGGCCTTGGCCAACCGCTCCACGGCGGAGCCGAACCCGTCGCCGGGGGCGTCGCGCACATCGGAGGTGTAAGGCTCCAGCACAAGGAACCGCCGCCCCTCCAGCGTTGCGCCCCGCAGATCGGGGGCCTTTCCGCCCTCCATCACCGCCAGAAGATGCGCGCAATCTTCGACCGTGCGGCAGAGCGGGCCGACCGTGTCAAACCGCGCGGCCAGAGGCACCACGCCCTTCAGCGACAGGCGGCCCGAGGTGGTCTTGAGCCCCACGAGGTCATTCCACGCCGCAGGCACCCGCACCGATCCGCCCGTGTCAGACCCGATCCCGGCCGCCGCCAATCCATAGCCGACCGAGGTCGCCGCCCCCGAGGACGAGCCCCCCGGGATCAGTGCCGGATCGTTCACGTTGGGCGGCGTGCCCGCCTCGACGCTGCCGCGATAGGCCGGGTTCAGGCCCAGCCCGGAAAACGCCAGTTCGGACATGTGGGTCTTGCCGAGGCAGACCAGACCCTCGCGCGTCGCCCGCGCCAGAACCTCGGCATCCGCCTCGGGCACGCGCCCCTCCAACAGGGCCGAGCCCGCCTCGGTCACCACGCCTGCGCTGTCGAACAGGTCCTTCCAGCTGATCGGCACGCCATCCAGCATCCCGCGCCGCACGCCATTCTTCGCACGTTCACCCGCCGCCGCGGCCTCGGCCCGAGCGCGATCCGGCGTCAGGACGGTATAGATCCGGTCGGTAAACTCATGCCCGTCGCAGGCCGCGAGATAGACCTCGGTCAACTCCACCGGGTCGATCTGACCCGCCCCGATCCCGCGCCCCAGGTCACAGGCGCTCATCCATCGCCACTCGTCCATGTCTCACTCTCCGGCCCCGCCACGTTGTCGCGGGCGACGCTAGCGACCGCGCGCGGCATGGACAATCCCCGGCGCCGCGCCATAGTCAGGCGCATGACCCATGATGCCGATGTCCTGATCGTCGGCGGCGGGCTGAACGGCCCGGCGCTTGCCCTTTCCCTCGCCACTGCCGGGATCTCCTCGGCGGTGATCGACGCCCTGCCCGAGGATACCCGCGAAAGCGACACGTTCGACGGGCGGTCCTACGCGCTTGCCCTGGCCTCGGTCCGGATGCTCTCCGCATTGGGGCTGTGGGACGGGTTGGAGGATCACGCCCAGCCCATCCTCGAGATCAAGGCCAGCGACGGACGCCCCGGCGAGGGACCCGCGCCCTTCTTCCTGCATTTCGACCATGCCGAGATCGAGGAAGGCCCGATGGGCCACATGATCGAGGATCGCTACCTGCGCCGCGCGCTTCTCGGGGCGATGGACGCCAACCCACAGATCACCCACATGCCGGGCAGCATGGTCACCGCGCAAGAGGTCGACACGACCGGCGCGCGCCTGACGCTGGCCGATGGCCGCGCCCTGTCCGGCCAGATCATCGTCGGCGCGGACGGGCGGCGCAGCGGCACCGCCGAACGCGCGGGCATCAAGCGCACCGGCTGGGATTACGGGCAAACCGCGCTGGTCTGCGCCATCGGGCACGAGCTGCCGCATAACGGCATCGCGCATCAGTTCTTCATGCCGGCCGGGCCGCTGGCCATCCTGCCCCTGCCCGGCAATCGCTGTTCCATCGTCTGGTCGGAAACCCACGCCCGCGCGGCCGAGATCCAGGCGCTGGATGACGCGGCCTATCTCGACGTGCTGCGCCCCCGCTTCGGCGATTTCCTTGGGCAGATCCACCTTGCCGGCAAGCGCTTCACCTACCCGCTGAACCTGACCATCGCCAACGCCTTCGTGGCCGAGCGCCTCGCCCTGATCGGGGATGCCGCGCACGGGGTACACCCCATCGCCGGGCAGGGCCTGAACCTCGGGCTGCGCGACGTGGGCGCACTGGCCGAGGTGCTGGCCGACGCCAAGCGTCGGGGCGAGGATTTCGCGCGCCTGGACGTGCTGGAACGCTACCAGTCCTGGCGGCGCTTCGACACGGCGGCGATGGCCGTGGCGACCGATGCGTTCAACAAGCTGTTCTCGAACGACAATCCGATCCTGCGGGTTGCGCGCGATATCGGGATGGGGGCCGTGCAATCCATGCCGGGCCTGCGCCGCCGCTTCATCCGCGAAGCCGCCGGCCTGACCGGCGACGTGCCGCGCCTGTTGCAGGGCCGCCCACTCTGAGCAAGGGGGCCGAGGCGACAGGTCAGCCCAGCTTGCGCGCTTCTTCTTCCAGCATGATCGGGATGCCGCCGCGGATCGGGTAGGCCAGATGCGCCGCCTTCGACACCAACTCGTTGCGTTCGGCATCATAGCTGAGAGTGGCATGGGTCAACGGGCAGACCAGCGCCTCCAGCATCCGGCGATCCAGCGGCGTGTCGGCCTTTTGGCCCTGATCGTTCGGCTCCGTGTCCCTCATTGCATCGTCTCCTCGTCCGAGCCGCCGCGCAGGGCGAACTCGATCAGGGTCACCAGCGTTTCGCGACGCGTGGACAGCGATGGCGCCTCCAACAGCGCCTGCTTTTCCTCGGGGTCGAAGGGGCACAGCATCGACAGCGAATTGATCAGCAACTCGTCCTCGGCCTCTTTCAGGCTGTCCCAATCGGTCGACAGGTTCATCGCGTCGAAATACCGGCCCAGCAGGTCGAGGAAGGCCTCGCGCTGAAAGGTCGGGTCATGCTCGGTCGGGCCGAGATCGGCGTCGAACCCCTCCCACGACACGTCACAGCGGCGATAGGGCGTGAATCCCGCGACCTCTTCGTTGACACGGAACCGCGACATTCCCGCCAGCGTGATCATGTAGCGCCCATCCTCGGTTTCCGAAAATTGCGTCACACGCCCGGCGCAGCCAATCGAATGCAGGCGCTTTTCCGTGCTGCCCGGCACCTCGCGCGGCTGTACCATGCCGATCAGCCGGTGCGAGGTTTTCAGCGTATCATCCAGCATCGCGAGGTATCGCGGCTCGAAGATATGCAAGGGCAACCGGGTGCGCGGCAACAGCAGCGCACCGGGCAGGGGAAAGACCGGAATGGTCTGGGGCAGATCGGCGGGTTTGATCATACCGCGCCACCTAGCCTTTTACGGGCCTCAGGCAAATATCATCGAGCTCAATTTGCGACGGCCATGCAGCGCGATCGGATCCTGCGGCTTGAGCGCGTCGAAAATGGTGAAGAGCTGCGTCTTCGCGGCCCCGTCATTCCACTCGCGATCACGCCGGAACAGCTCCAGCAACTGCTCGACCGCCTGTTCGACCTCGCCTGCCGCATGGAGCGCCTTGGCGTAGTCGAACCGCGCCTGGTGATCGTCGGGGTTGGCCTCGACCGCGGCAGCCAGTTCCGTCAGCGGGCCTGCGTTCTCGGCCTGATGCGCCAGATCGAGTTGGGCGCGCGCGGCCTCGATCTCGGGGGCGTTGGCGATCTCGGCGGGGGCGTTGTTCAGCAGCGCCTCGGCCTGGTCCAGTTGACCCATGGCGATATGCGCGCGAGCCAGTCCGCCCATCGCAGCGGCATTGGCCGGGTCTTCGCCCAGGATCGCGGCAAAGGTCTGCGCGGCATCCGCCACGGCGCCTTGGCCCAGCATCTCTTCGGCGGCCTCCAGCGCTTCGGACAGGCCCCCGTCCCCGGCCATCGCGGCCAGCTTGGTCACGAACTCCGTGATCTGGCTTTGCGGCACGGCGCCCTGGAACCCGTCGACCGGCTGGCCCTGCCAGAAGGCATAGACCGTCGGGATCGACTGCACCCGCAACTGGCCCGCGACCGCCTGGTTCTCGTCGACATTGACCTTGACCATGCGCACCTTGCCGCCCGCGGCCTGCACCGCGGCCTCAAGCTGCGGTCCCAGCGTCTTGCAGGGGCCGCACCAGGGCGCCCAGAAATCGACGATCACCGGCACCTCTTTCGAGGCTTCGACCACGTCGGCCATGAAAGTCTGGTCGGTGCCGTCCTTGACCAGGTCACCGGCGGCGGGTTGCGGGTTGGATTGCCCAAGCTCGATCATCGCTTGTCTCCGTCAAATATGCGTTTGCCCTTATATGCGTCCGGGCAGCGCCCGCGCCAAGGGTTGGTTACAGGTCGAATGTCGCGAAAACCGGGGCGTGGTCGCTGGGTTTCTCCCATCCGCGCGCCTCGCGCAGCACCCGGCTGGAATGCGCCGCGTTCGAAATATCGGGCGTGGCCCAGACGTGATCCAGCCGACGCCCCTTGTCCGCCGCATCCCAATCGCGCGCCCGGTAGGACCACCAGCTATAGAGCAGCCCCTCGGGAATGTCTTGGCGCGTGATGTCGACCCAGTTCGCGGCCTCCTGCACCTCGGCCATGTGCTCGACCTCGATGGGGGTGTGGCTGACCACCTTCAGCAACTGCTTGTGCGACCACACGTCATCCTCGCGCGGGGCGATGTTCAGGTCCCCCACCAGGATCGCCTTCTCGGGCCGGTCTTCGCCGAACCAGTCCCGCATCTCGGTCAGGAAATCCAGCTTGTGGCCGAATTTCTCATTCACCTCGCGGTCGGCGACGTCACCGCCCGCGGGCACGTAGAAATTATGGAGGGTCACGCCGTTTTCCAGCCGCGCCGCCACGTGCCGCGCGTCGCCCTTGCCCACGAAATCGCGATGGCCGACATCCTCAAGCGGCAAGCGCGACAGGATCGCCACGCCGTTATATCCCTTCTGCCCGCGCGCAACCATGTGGGTGTAGCCCTGCGCGGCGAACACCTCGGCGGGGATCTTGTCCACCGGGCTTTTGCATTCCTGCAGGCACAGCACGTCCGGCCCTTCCTCGCGCAGGAGCTTGCACACGAGATCGGCCCGCAGCCGGACCGAGTTGATGTTCCACGTGGCAAGGGTGAAGGGCATGGGCAGGCTCCGCTGGCGTCTGGATCAGGGCGCGACCCTATCCGCGCGCCGTGCCATCCTCAACACAGGCGGCCGGGAAAAAAGAAAGGCCCGAACGCGATGTCCGGGCCAAGTCCAACAGGGAGGTAATGGAATGTATCTAAACCACAACCCCAGGTTGCACGTTGACCCAGATCAAACCCGTTTCGCGGGCATTCATGCCACGAGGCGATAGCCCCCCGATTCCGTCACCAGCAGGCGCGCGTTCGACGGATCGGGCTCGATCTTCTGGCGCAGACGGTAAATGTGGGTCTCCAGCGTGTGGGTGGTCACACCGGCGTTGTAGCCCCAGACCTCGTGCAGCAGCACGTCACGGGGCACCACGCCGGACTGCGCACGATACAGGAACTTCAGGATGTTCGTCTCTTTCTCGGTCAGGCGAACCTTCCTGTTATCCTCGGTCTCCAGCATCTTCATCGCGGGTTTGAACGTGTACGGCCCCAGCTGGAAGACGGCATCTTCCGACTGCTCGTGCTGACGCAGTTGCGCGCGGATACGCGCCAGGAGAACCGGGAAGCGGAAGGGCTTGGTGACATAGTCGTTCGCGCCGGCATCCAGCCCGAGGATCGTATCGGCGTCGCTGTCATGGCCCGTCAGCATCAGGATCGGGCATTTTACGCCCTGCTTGCGCATCAGGCGGCACAATTCACGGCCATCGGTATCCGGCAGACCCACGTCGAGGATCACGAGGTCGTAGATCCCCTCCTTGGCCTTTTCCATCGCCGAACTGCCCGAGTCGGCCTCGAACACGTCGAAATCCTCGGTCATCACCAGTTGTTCGGACAAGGCCTCGCGCAGGTCGTCATCGTCGTCGACCAGCAGGATCTTTCGCAACGTGGCCATCTTGGCACCTCTCGTATTTGCTTGTCTTGCCAGCCGAAATGCGTAGCGCTCGCGCCCAAGACAAGAAATCGCAATCAAATCTCACGCAGGCGTGTCGGGAAACGGGGGAATGTTTCAAATCCTGTCACGCCGCGCTAAGTGAGACGGGCAACAACCGGCGAAACCATGACCCTGATCCCCACCCAGGCCGAACGGATGGCGCGTGCACGCTCTGACCTGCGCGTGGGCCTGCCTGTTGTTCTGGGGGAGGGGCAAGGCGGGCTTCTGGTTCTGGCCGCCGAAACCGCGCGCGCCGATCGCCTCGCCGCCCTGCGCGAGCTGTCCGACCGCATCACCGTGGCGATCACCGAGCGCCGCGCCGCGACCCTCAGGGCGCGCGCCTATGACGGTGATCTTGCCCGCGTCATCATGCCGACCGAGGCCGACGCGCATTGGCTGCGCGACCTGGCCGACCCGGCCCGCGACCTGATCGCGCCGATGAAAGGCCCGCTGATGACCGAGCGCGAGGGCGACGCGGGCCCCTATCGCCTCGCCGTATTGCTGGCGAAATCTGCGCAGCTTCTGCCCGCCGTGGTCACGGCCCCGATTGCCGATCCCGCGGGCTTCGCCGCCGCCCATGACCTGACCCGTCTGACCGCCGAAATGGCCGCCGAGGACCTGGCGCGGCACCACCCGCTTTTGCCGGTCGCCGCCGCGCGCCTGCCGATGGAGGCAAGCGAGGCCGGACGCCTGCACATCTTTCGCCCCGACAACGGCGGGGTGGAGCATTACGCGATCGAGATCGGGCAACCCGACCGCGATGCGCCCGTTCTCGCCCGGTTGCACTCTGCCTGCTTTACCGGCGACGTGCTGGGCAGCCTGAAATGCGACTGCGGCCCGCAACTCCGCACGGCGCTGGCCGAGATGGGGCGGCAAGGCGCGGGCGTGCTGCTCTATCTCAACCAGGAAGGGCGCGGCATCGGCTTGGCGAACAAGATGCGGGCCTATTCCCTTCAGGATCAGGGGTTCGACACGGTCGAGGCGAACCACCGGCTCGGCTTCGAGGATGACGAACGCGATTTCCGCATCGGGGCCGATATCCTGCGGCGCATGGGGTTCGGCGCGGTGCGGCTGATGACGAACAATCCCCGCAAGGTCGAGATGATGGAAGGCGAGGGCATCACCGTCACCGAACGCGTACCGCTGGTCACCGGCACAAATCGCCATAACGCCCACTATCTCGAAACCAAGGCCAGGAAATCAGGGCATCTGCTTTAGGCGTGTCTTACCGCCCGTGTTAGGCTTTCTCCAATCACCAGGGAGGATCGAGACATGCCAAAGGGCTATATCGTGGCGAATATCCGGACCGATGACATGGACGGGATGAAACGGTTTGCCGAAGCCTCGGCGCCGGTGATCGCCGAATACGGCGGGCGGGTGCTGGCCCGCGACCCGTCGCCGGACAACCGCGAAGGCTCGGTCGGCGGGATCTCCGTCCTTGTCGAATTCGACGATGTCGAAACGGCGCGGCGGTTTTACGACTCCGCCGGCTACACCTCGGCCAAGGCGATTCGCGAGGCGATTGCGGATACCGATTTGCGCATCGTTTCCGGCGTCTGAGGAACGGAGTTTAAAGCGTGACACCTACCGACATGGTCCTGACCCGCATGGGCCTGCGTTTCATGGGGCATGTCTTTCCCTGCACCATCGGGCGCGGCGGCGTCCGGTCTGACAAGCGCGAAGGCGATGGGGCCACGCCGGTGGGCACGCATCGCATAGTCGGGTGCCTGTACCGTCCGGACCGGATGGCGCGGCCCTGCGACTGGGCGGTGCCGGTCGGGCCGCGCGACCTCTGGTCGGACGATGTCCGCGATGACGATTACAACCTGATGGTGCGCGCACCGCATCCGTTCAGCCACGAAGCGCTGTGCCGGGCCGATCCGCTCTATGATCTGGTGCTTCTGACCGACTGGAACTGGCCCCGTGCCGAGAAAGGGCGGGGATCGGCGATCTTCATCCATCGCTGGCGCGCGCCGGGTCGCCCGACCGAAGGGTGCATCGGCCTGAACCCCGTGCATCTGCGCTGGATCGTGGAGCGTATCGGCTTTCAGACGCGGCTGATCGTGCCGCAAAGCCTGGCCGGGTAAAGGGGGCGGCGGGACCAGTCCAGCCCTACGCGTAGACGCGCTCTCCGAAAATGGCCGAACCGACACGAACATGGGTCGCGCCGAATTTCACCGCTTTCTCGAAATCCGCCGACATGCCCATCGACAGGCCATCCAGCCCATTGCGCTCGGCGATCTTGGCCAGCAGCGCGAAATGCAGGCTCGCTTCTTCCTCGACCGGGGGGATGGACATCAACCCCTTTACGGGAAGGTCCATCTTGCGCGCCTCGGCGATGAACGCGTCGGCCTCGGACGGCAGGCACCCCGCTTTCTGCGGCTCCTCGCCCGTGTTCACCTGGATGAACAGGTCGGGGCAGGCCCCGCGTTCCTGCGCCAGGCGCGCAAAGGTATTGGCCAGTTTCGGGCGGTCCAGCGTGTGGATGGCATCGAACATCTCGACCGCCTGCCGCGCCTTGTTGGTCTGAAGCGGCCCGATCAGGTGCAGCTCGATCCCGTCATAACGCGCCTGGAACTGGGGCCAGCGGCCCTGCGCCTCCTGCACGCGATTCTCGCCGAAGATGCGGTGACCTTCCTCCAGGACCGCCTCCACCCGCTCGGGCGGCTGCACCTTGCTGACGGCGACCAGCGTGACGGAACCGGGCGCGCGGCCCGCATCGGCCACGGCAGTATCAAGTCGGGATTGGATATCGCTCAGCGCCATGGGGGCTTTTGGCCACAAAGCGACCGCGACCGCAAGCCTTCGGTCAGAACCGCAGGCGGTAGCGCAACGCGATGGCCTCGGAGCCCGGGTTCACGTCGTCAAGCCCGCCATTCGACAGGTGATCGATGCTCAGGATCATGGCGCCCCGGTCGGACACGTTCCACCCCAGCCCGAGAAGAGAGCGGAAATGCAGGTTGCCGCCCAGGACGGTGTCCCCTTCGACATAATAGCCGGGCATGAAGCTCGCCTCGACGAACAGGGTCTCGGAAAGGTCGTAGTTCAGCGCGAAACCGGCGCCGAACCAGGCGTCGCCATCGGCATCGGCACGGCCCGCGGCGCCCCATGCGCCCGACCAGTTGCCAGACGAGAAGGCGGGCGCGCCGTGATACTCGGCCACCAGACCGGCCCCACCCGTGTCGTAATCGGTCGTCACGCCCAGATCGAGGCTTTGTGCACCCGCCACGGAGGCGGCACAGGTCAACATGGCGGCGGAAAGGGCGGCGATCAGTTTCATGTCAGTCCCCGAAATCAGCTTTGGCTTTGAAACACCGGCATTCAGGTGGCTGGCACAAAAAGAGCGGGCACAAGGGCCCGCTCTTTCCGTATCGCGTGATCCGGATGGATCAGAACGACATGGCCAGACCGAACGAGTAGCCGGAGTCGCCGTCGTTCGCACCTTCGGTGTTGGTGCCGTAGCCGAAGTGGATGGCAGCACCGCCACCCAGATCGTAGGCAGCAGCCAGGCCGAAGCCAGCAGCTTCACCGAAGTTGTCCGCATCATACACGCCGTAGTTCACGCCGACCGAGATCGCGTCGAACGAGTAACCGGCCGACAGACCCACGTAGGTGTAGTCGAAGAGGCCGTTGAAGAACTCGTCGTTGAACTGCTCCAGCATGATGCCGCCTTCGAAGCCCGAGTCGAGCATGACGCCGCCGGTCATACCGATCAGGGTGTCTTCGGTCCACGAGTCATAGGCGTAGGCCAGGCCGACTTCGGCCGAACCACCGGAGAAGTCGAACTCGTACGCACCACCGAGTTGGAAGACGTACTCGTCGTTGAAGTCGCTGATCTCAACCGACACGGCAACGCTGAACGCGTCGAACGAGTAGTCGTAACGTGCGATCTGACCGTCGTAGAAACCGTCGAAGTTGTTGCCGCCGTTGTAACCGTTGTGGCCGGTTTCTTCGTCGCCGATCGAGCCCGGGTTGCCGAAGTTCTCGGTCAGGACGCGGTCGTAGGCGCCATCGGTGTCACCGATGGTGAAGGTGCCGAAATCGCCCGAGATGAAGACGGTGTAGTCAGCGAACTGGCCGTTGACGTTGTCGACCGGGTCGTAGCCGTTCAGGCCCATGTCGGCGATGTCGTCTGCGTCGACGGTTGCGCCGAACTGCAGGCCACCATCGGTTTCACCGGTCATGGTGAAGCGGACATCGACAGACGTCAGGAACTGAGCTGCGTCGTTGCCCGGGTAAAACAGGTCGCCGCCGACGATACCCATTTCTGCGCCACCGGAGATGGCAACTTCGGCCGAAGCCACGCCAGCGGTCGCAACGAGTGCGGTCGTAGCGAAGAGAACCTTTTTCATGGTTGTTTCCCTCGTGTTCATATTCAAGGTGCACCTCAAAACGGATATCCGCATTGAGTATGCCTCTCTCTCGCCTGTCCCCCCCTTGATTGCAAGAAAGCGACACGGCCCCTCCTGATCTTGTCGGACTCGTGGTGCAGACATGCCACACCCCTCCTGTCGGGCCTTTTCCTGCTTGGGCTTGCCGCGAAAGGGGGGCTTCTGTAGCAAGGGGCGCACGCATACGAGCGCGAGTTGTTGGAACACGGAAAGCGATGAACATGCAGCGGCAGCACATTGGGCGTATCGGAACGATTCTGGCGGTTTCCCTGATTTTGACGGGGTGCATCGGCGGTGGGGCCAACCGCGAACGGCAGAATGAACAGCTGCGTGAAGAAGGCCTGATCCTCGACGAAAACCGCGAAACGATCTTCGATCTCTTCAGCGGCGGCGACGATCCCAACACCTCGGTCGAGGTGAATCGCTACCTCTGGACCGCGGCCCTGGAAATCCTGGATTTCATGCCGATCGAGGCGGCGGACCCCTTCACGGGAATCATCGCCTATGGATACGGCACGCCGCCGGGCGGCGGCACCGCCTATCGCGCGACCGTCTATATCACCGACCCCGCGCTCGAAGCGCGCAGCCTGCGGGTCGCGCTTCAGACCCGCGGCGGGCCGGTCAGCCGCGACACCGCGCGCCAGATCGAAGACGCCATCCTGACGCGTGCGCGGCAGATTCGCATCCGCGACGGTGGCCTCTGACCCCGCGCGGCTCTGGACCACGCGGCAAACGCCGCATAAACACGCGCCGGGCCTGATCGCCCGGCGTTTTTCGTTTCACCCGACTGGAGACCGCAATGTCCCGCTACGACCCCGCGACGCTGGAACCCAAATGGCAGAAAGCCTGGGACGAGGCCGGGACGTTCCTTGCCCAACGCACCGACGACAAGCCCAAGTATTTCGTGCTGGAAATGTTTCCCTACCCGTCGGGCCGCATCCATATCGGGCATGTGCGCAACTACACGATGGGCGACGTGATCGCGCGCTACAAGCTGTCGACCGGCCATAACGTGCTGCACCCGATGGGGTGGGACGCCTTCGGCATGCCCGCCGAGAACGCCGCGATGGACAATGGCGGCCACCCCGCCGACTGGACCTATCAGAACATCGACACCATGCGCGGCCAGATGAAGCCCCTTGGACTGTCCATCGACTGGAGCCGCGAATTCGCCACCTGCGACCCGGAATATTACGGCCAGCAGCAGGCGCTGTTCATCGATTTCCTCAAGGCCGGGCTGATCGACCGGAAGAACGCCACCGTGAACTGGGACCCGGTCGACATGACCGTTCTGGCCAACGAACAGGTGATCGACGGCAAGGGCTGGCGCTCGGGCGCCGAGGTCGAGCGCCGCGAGCTGACGCAATGGTTCTTCAAGATCAGCGATTTCTCCGAGGAATTACTGGAGGCGCTGGATGGCCTCGATGACTGGCCCGAGAAGGTCAAGCTGATGCAGCGCAACTGGATCGGAAAGAGCCGCGGGGTCGAGGTCGATTTCACCCTGACCGCGACCGCCCACGGCATCGAGGTGCTGACCTGCTATTCGACCCGGCCCGACACGATGCACGGGGCAAGCTTTCTGGCGATCTCGCCCGACCACCCGCTGGCCAAGGCACTGGAGGCCGAGAATGCCGAGCTTGCAGAGTTCTGTGCGCTGGCCCGGCAGGGCGCGACCAACGAAGAGGCGATTGAAAAGGCCGAAAAGCTGGGCTTCGACACCGGCCTGACGGTCCGCCATCCAGCCGAGGACCGGGACCTGCCGGTCTGGATTGGCAATTTCGTCCTGATGGATTACGGCACCGGCGCCGTCTTCGGCTGCCCGGCGCACGATCAGCGCGACCTCGATTTCGCCCGCAAATACGGCCTTCCGGTGCGCAATGCCTTCTACCTGCCGGACCACCGGGTCGAGGTGGAAAACGAGGCGCTGGTGCCGCCGAAAGAGGTGCAGGTCGTCTATGTGAACCATTTCGCCGGGATCGGCGAGGCGACGGGCCACGAGGCAATCGCGCGCACCATCGACTGGTTCGAGGCCGCCGGCAAAGGCCGCGGTGTAACCAAGTTCCGCCTGCGCGACTGGGGCCTGTCGCGGCAACGCTACTGGGGCTGCCCGATTCCCGTGGTCCATTGCGAGACCTGCGGCGTCGTCCCCGAGAAGAAAGAGAACCTGCCCGTCGAACTGCCCAAGGATGTCAGCTTCGACATTCCGGGCAACCCGCTGGACCGGCACCCGACATGGCGCGACTGCGCCTGCCCCTCCTGTGGCGCCCCGGCCAAGCGCGAAACCGACACGATGGACACCTTCGTCGATTCGTCGTGGTATTTCGCCCGTTTCACCGCGCCGCGCGCCACCACGCCCACCGACATGGCCGAGGCCGAGTACTGGATGAATGTCGACCAGTATATCGGCGGCATCGAGCACGCGATTCTCCACCTGCTCTACTCGCGCTTCTTCGCCCGCGCGATGCACATCACCGGCCACCTGCCCGAGAAATCGAAAGAGCCGTTCAACGCGCTCTTCACGCAAGGGATGGTGACCCACGCAATCTACCAGACCCGCGATGAAAACGGCCGCCCCGTCTACCACTTCCCCGAGGATGTGGATCTGCGCGACGGCAAAGCCTTCCTTTCCGACGGCACCGAGGCCGAGGTCATCCCCTCGGCCAAGATGTCGAAATCCAAGAAAAACGTCGTCGATCCGGTCGCCATCATCTCGCAATACGGGGCCGACACCGCGCGCTGGTTCGTGCTGTCCGATTCGCCCCCGGAACGCGACGTGGAATGGACCGCCAGCGGGGCCGAGGCCGCGAACAAGCACCTTGCCCGCGTCTGGCGCCTTGCCAGCGAAATCACGGCCGATACCACGCCCGCCGGGGCCGAGGATGAGGCGCTTCTGCGCGAGATGCACAAGGCCATTCGGGATGTGACGAACGGCGTCGAATCCTTCGGTTTCAACGCGGCCATCGCGAAACTCTACGCCTTCACCAACACGCTGGCCAAATCCAGGGCCGGGGCCGAGGCGCGCAAGACCGCGGCGAAAACGCTCGCGCAACTGATGTCTCCGATGACCCCGCACCTGGCCGAGGAAATCTGGTCCATGCTGGGCGGCGAGGGCCTGATCGCCAACGCACCCTGGCCCGTCGCGGACGAGGCCATGCTGGTCGAGGATACCGTCACCCTGCCGATCCAGCTGAACGGCAAGCGCCGCTCGGAAATCACGGTCGCCAAGGATCTTTCCAAGGAAGAGGTTGAAAAGATCGCGCTGGCGGATGACGCTGTGCAAAAGGCCCTCGATGGCGGGGCCCCGAAAAAGGTGATCGTCGTGCCGGGCCGTATCGTCAATGTCGTCGTCTGATCGTCGCAGCTTCCTCGCCCTTCTGGGCGCGCTGCCGCTGGCGGCCTGCGGGTTCACCCCGGTCTATGCGCCGGGCGGCCCGGGGTTGGAGATTCGCGACCGCCTTGCGCTTGCGGAACCCGACACGCGACTGGACTTCGAACTCGTCTCGCGCCTTGAGGATCGCCTGGGCCGCACGGGCAGCGCCCCCTACCGGCTGAGCTATGCCATCGAAACGTCGCGCAGCAACCTCGCCATCTCGGACGCGGACGAGATCAACCGCGTGAACATCTACGGCACGGTCTCCTACACGGTGACCGAGGTGGCGACCGGCATTCAGGTGCAGACGGGCGAGGTGTCGACCTTCACCGCCTACGCGACCTCTGCCTCGCCGGTATCGACCTCGGCCGCCGAACGCGATGCCGAGGACCGCTTGATGATCGCCCTGGCCGACCAGATCGTGGCCCGCCTGATCTCGGGCGCCGGCAACTGGTCATGAAGCTCGCCCCGCGCGACGCATCGGCCTATTTCAAACGTCCCGACACCTCCGCCGCCGGGTGCCTGATCTACGGCGAAGACCCGGTGCGCGTCGGCCAGAAACGGCAGGATCTGCTGGCCAACCTTCTCGGTCCCAATGCCGAGGAGGAAATGCGCCTGACCCGCATCGCCGCCGCCGACCTGCGCTCGGATCACGCCGCCCTTCTGGATGCCGTCAAGGCCGTGGGCTTTTTCCCCGGCCCCCGCGCCGTGCTGGTCGAGGGCGCGACCGACGGGCTGGCCCCCGTGTTCAAGGATGCCCTGGCCGATTGGGCGCAAGGCGACGCCCAGATCATCGCGACCGCGCAGCGGCTGACGGCGAAATCGGCCCTGCGCAAACTGTTCGAAGGGGCGAAAACCGCCTATTGCGCCGCGATCTACGATGATCCCCCCGGCCGCGCCGAGATCGAGGAGATGCTGCGCGCCGCCGAGGTCGGGCAGGTCGACCGCGAGGCCGCCAATGACCTCGACGCGCTGGCCCGCGCCCTGGCCCCCGGCGATTTCCGGCAGATGATCGACAAGCTGGGCCTTTACAAGCGCGGCGACGACACCCCGGTTTCCCCCGCCGACCTCGACGCCGTGGCCCCCCTCTCGCGCGAGGCGGAACTCGACGACATCCTGCACGCCGCCGCCGAGGCCGATTCGGGCGCGATCGGCCCGATCCTGAAACGCCTCAGCGCGCAGGGCGTGGCCCCCGTCACGCTGTGCATTTCCGCCTTGCGCCATTTCAGGGCGCTGCATGCCGCCGCCTGCCACCCCAAGGGTGCCGCCGCCGGATTGGCCGCGCAGCGCCCGCCGGTCTTCGGCCCACGCCGCGACCGGCTCATGCGGCAGCTCAACCGATGGGGCCGCCCGCAACTGGAACAGGCCCTGTCGCTCTTGGTGGAAACCGATCTGACCTTGCGCTCCTCGACCGCCGCGCCTCAGATGGCGGTGATGGAACGCGCGCTGATCCGGCTGGCCATGCTGCCCAACCGGCGCGGGCGCTGAACGACCAAAAGGGAGAGGGGTTCATGTCCGACGACTACAAGGTGATCGGCAGCGTCAAAAGCCGCGCGCTGCGCGTGCTCTGGCTGCTCGAGGAAATGGGCCTGCCCTACGAGCATGTCCCCGCCGCCCCGCGCTCGGACGAGGTGACGCGCTTCAGCCCTGCCGGCAAGATCCCCGTCCTGATCGCCGAGGGCGTACCGATCACCGACTCGGTCGCCATCATGACCTATCTCGCCGACAAGCACGGCCAGTTCACCCACCCCGCCGGCTCGATCGAGCGCGCGCGGCAAGACAGCCTGACCCACGCCATCAATGACGAGTTCGACGCCGTCCTCTGGACCGCCGCACGGCACAGTTTCGTTCTGCCCGAAGAGAAACGCACCCCCGAGGTGAAAGAGTCGCTCAAGTGGGAATTCGAGCGCTCGCAAGAGGGGTTCGCCCACCACATGGCCGAGGACGGGCCGTTCCTGATGGGCGAGACGATGACGATCCCCGACATCCTGCTGGCCCATTGCATGGGCTGGGCGGTCAGCGCGAAATTCCCGGTCTCCGACCCGCGCATCCGGGCGCACGCCGCGATGATGCGGGACCGTCCGGCGTTTCAGCGCGCGCTCGAGGCGTAGGCCAGCGCGTATGTACGGGGTGTGTACAGGATGTGTACGGGGTGTGACGTGCCGAGTCAGGGCGTCCAGCGCGCCGCGTGCCGCCCTGCCCAGCGCCCCGTCGCAAGGCATCCGGTGATCAGGTAGCCGCCCGTCGGCGCCTCCCAATCCAGCATCTCACCGGCGACGAACACCCCCGGCAGCTTGCGCAGCATCAGGGCCTCGTCCACCTCGGCGCGGGGGATGCCGCCCGCCGTGGAAATCGCCTCGTCCATCGGGCGCGGGCCTTGATGCCTCACCGGCAAACGCTTGATAAGGCGCGCCAATTCCTGACCTTCCGGCAGGGGCCGGCCCCATTCCTGCAACAGCGCACGCTTGACCGGATCAAGGCCCAGCGCCTTGCCAAGGTATCGCGACAGGGTCTGTTTCCTCGGCTTTTTCGCAAGGCGCGCGGCGACCTCGCCCTCGCTCAGGTCAGGCGTCAGGTCCAGGGCGAGTTCTGCCCCGTCCCGCACCGCAGCGGACACGGCATAGACCCCGCCCCCCTCGATCCCCCGGGAAGAGACAACCGCCTCCCCCCGCACAGATTTTTCGCCTGCAATCAAACGGATAGCCTTAACCGGCGCGCCAAAATGCGGGCGCATATGATCCGACCAATCCACCACGAACCCCATGTTCGCAGGTTTGAACGGCGCGATCTCGATCCCCTTTTCAGCCATCCATGCGGCCCAAGCCCCGTCCGATCCCAACCGCCGCCACGACGCCCCGCCAAGCACCAGAACGACGACACGCGGAGCCAACAAAGATTGACCCTCCGACGTCTCGAACCGCCAGGCCTCCCCCGTCCACCCGGTCCACCGCCAGCCGAGTCGCAGCGTCGCCGGTATTCGCCCCAACCATGCCCGCACCAGCGGGGAGGCCTTCATCACCTCGGGAAAGACGCGCCCGGACGACCCGGTGAACAGCTCTTGCCCCAGCCCCTCGGCCCAGCGTTTCACCGCCTGCGGCCCCATCTCCTCCAGCATCGGCCGCAGCCACTCCGCCGCCTCGCCATAGGCCGCAACGAAACGCTCGAACGGCTCGTCCTTGGTCAGGTTCAGTCCCGATTTCCCGGCCATCAGGAATTTGCGCGCCGCACTTGGCTTGGCTTCGACCACCGCCACCTCGCGCCCGGCCCGCGCCAGTTCCTCGGCCGCCATCAGCCCCGCCGGTCCGGCCCCGATTACCAGGGCATCAAGCTGTTCCACCTTGCCGTCCGGCCCCGGCGTGCCATCCTCATGCGCCATGAACGACACCCCAATCTGCCCCCTGTGCGAGCGGCCCATTCCGCCGGACGCCAAGCAAAGCCTGCACCACCTGATCCCGCGCCTGCGCGGTGGCAAGGGCGGGCCGACCGTTCTGCTGCACCAGATCTGCCATAACGAGATTCACGCGACCCTGTCCGAGGCCGACCTGGCCCGAAACTACAACACGATCGAGGCGCTGCGCGCGCATCCCCGCCTTGCGAAATTCGTCGCATGGGTCGGCAAGCGCCCGCCCGATTTCCATTCCAAGACCCCCGGCGCGCGGCGCGGCTGGAAACGGCGCTGAGTGCCTCACGCGTCGCACATCGCCTTGATGCGGCGCAGCACGTCCGGGTTGCCCTGAACGGAGGCCTCCGCGATCTCGCGCGCCGCGTCCAACACGCCCTCGCGCGGCACCAGCCGGTCTACCAGGCCAAAGGACAAGGCCTCGTCCGCAGGGAGTTTCTGGCCACCCAGAAGCAACAGCTTGGCCCGCGCCGGGCCGACCAGATCCCGCAAACGGCCCGGATCGGATGGCTGCGGCAGAAAGCCCAGGCGCGCCACGGGGTAGAAAAACTTCGCCTCCGGCACGGCGATCCGCAAATCGCAGGCCAGCGCCATTCCAAAGGCGCCACCGGCCAGCGTTCCGTTCAATGCCGCGATGGTCAGACAGGGCAAGGCCGCGATCCCGCTTGAGACCTGCTCCCAGAGCGGCGAAGTGGCCAGACCGGCCAGCGCCTCGTCCAGATCGGCCCCGGCGGAAAACACCTTGTCGCCCGCCCCGGTCAGGATCAGCGCGCGCAAGGCCTCGTCAGACGCGGCCTCCTCCGCGATCTCGACCAGCCGTTCGAGCATGGTGGCGGTCAACGAATTGGCCTTGTCGGGCCGATTCAGGGTGACCGTCCAAAGGCCGCCGTCGCGGCTGACCTCGATCATGCGACCAGCCCCAGGCGCGCGCGGATGGCTTCATCGCGCAGGGAAATCTCTGTCCCGAGGAATTCATCTGACTCGCCGGTGCACATCCACGCCAAGGCTTTGGCCGGCCAGTCCGGCGGGATGTGATCGGACCACTCCAACCGGCTGACCGGGTTCACGCCGGAGGCCTTGATTTCCTTTTGCATCTGGGTCGCCACCGTGCCCGGGGACAGGCCCATCGCGCGGATGCCCTTGGCCGCGTATTCGAGGTGCAGGCAGTCGGTCAGTATCGCCGCCCCGGCCTTGGAACTGCAATAATGGCTCCACCCCTCAAGCGGGTTATGGGCGGCGCCGGAACTGATGGTGATGATGGTGCCGCCCCCCTCGGCCAGCATCAGCGGCAAGGCGGCGCGGATGCCGTGAAAGACCCCCTTGAGGTTCACGTCGATCACCTGCGCCCATGCGTCGGGATCGACGGTGCCGAGATGGGCCACCGGTTCGATCATGCCGGCATTGTTGATCAGGATGTCGAGGCTGCCGAACTCGTCCGCCCCCGCCGCAAGGGCCGATTCGACCTCCCAGAAGCGGGAGACGTCGCAGGGCACCGCCAAGGCCTGCTTTCCCAGCTCGCCCGACAACCCCGCGATCGAGTCCCTGTCGCGCGCCATCAGGATCACGTTTGCCCCGCGCGCCGCGAATTCGCGTGCGGCAGCGGCCCCGATACCGCGGCTCGCCCCCGTGATGGCAGCGGTCTTACCTTTCAGATCCTCGGTCATCGCCCTCTCCCTCAAGTCGTGAAGCTCCGTCCACCAAGGGCTAACTTCCAGCGACGCTCAGGGCCAGCCAAAAGGCGCGCTCGGACAAAGGTCAGGGTTTCCGCCCTTGACCCAAAAGGACGTGGTCCGAAGACTGCCAGCAGAAACTCAGCCCCGGATGGAGCCCCATGTCACAGATTTCCCGCACCAGCTGCAGCCTTTCCGTTTTCGCCCTTTGCCTTTCCTCGCCTGCCTTCGCCGATGTCACCGCCGCCGAGCTTTGGGCGGAATGGCAGGCCACCGCCTCTGCCTCCGGGCAACAGATCAGCGCAGAGGTGACGGAAACCGAGACCGGCCTCGTGCTTACGAATTTCGTGTCGACCATGACGCAGGAAGGCGTGGAAAGCTCGGGCCGCACGGATGAGATCACCCTGACAAATACGCCGGACGGAACGGTCGAGATCGGGGTGCCGCAGGCCTACACCCTCACCACCCGTTTCCCGGAATACGAAGGCGGGCCGCTGGTGACCCTCACCTTCGACCTGACGCATGAGGGGCTGGCGATCACCGCCTCGGACGAGGCGGATGCCCGCGTCTACGACTACGCGGCAGACACGCTGATCATGGCGCTGGTCGATATCGAGGCGGAAGACGAGGATGACGTTCCAGTCATCGACATGACGATCACGGGCACCGATCTGGCCACGGTGTATCGCCTGTCGGGCGACAGCGCCGAAGCGCAGACCTTCACCTCGGAGGGAACCCTTGGCAGCCTGGAAGGCGTGCTTGATGTCACCCCGCCACGGGATATCGATGGATCGCTGAAGGTCAGTTTCACCATGGGCGACATGACCACGACCGGCAGCGGGTCGGTCACGGCGCTGACCATGGCCAGCCAAGCCAGCACGATGGAGGCCCTGCCCGAAGGGTTCGATATCGCCGGGGCCGTGGAGTATGGGCGCTTCATGCTCGAATTCGCGTTCGAGGATCGCGGCGACAGCTTCGACCTGTTCTACTCCAACGCGGGCGGGCGCCTTGCGACGGCGCTCACCACCGAGGAAATCAGCTACGACATTGACGTGCGCGACATGGAAACGCGCATCGCGGGCAGCGAGATGCCTTTCCCGGTCGCCGTCTCTGCCGCATCGGGCGAGCTTGGCCTGACCGCGCCGCTTGCGGCCTCCGACACGCCCGAGGACGCCGCGCTGCGCATCGCCTACGACGGCGTGACGGTGGCCGATGGCATGTGGTCGATCTTCGACCCGGCGGGCCAGTTGCCGCGCGATCCCGCGATCGTCATCCTGGACGCCACCGCGCAGATCCGGTTGCTGATGGACCTGCTGTCGCCAGAAGCGATGGAAAGCGAGGTGCCCCCGGGCGAGTTGCGCGCGCTGACCGTGAACGAGTTGCAGGTCAGCCTTGGCGGCGCGGAACTGACGGGCACGGGCGATCTGACCTTTGCCGAAGGACAGATGATGCCGATGCCGGTGGGCAGCGTCGATCTGAACCTGTCGGGCGGCATGACCCTGCTGGACCGGCTGGTCAGCGCCGGGCTCGTTCCGAACGAGCAGGCCGCCATGGCGCGTGGGTTCGCGGGCATGTTCACCCGGCCCGGCGCCACGCCCGACACGCTGGAAACCACGGTCGAGTTTTCCGAAGGCGGCGGGATCACCGCGAACGGCATTCCGCTGCAGTAGTCACGCATCCCATGATTGGACGGCAGCCGCGCCCCCTTGCGCGGCCGCTTGCGCTTGCGCCTTGGCCCCGTCGCCCCTAGGTCCAACACAGTTGTTTTCCCGCGCGAAGGACACCCGATGACCGACACGTCGCTTGCCACCTTGGCCGAGGCCATGCTGGACGCCGCCAGGAAAGCCGGGGCCGAGGCCGCCGATGCGCTGGTCGTCGATGGCACGTCGCTCTCCATCGGGGTGATGAACGGCGCGCTGGAGCAAGCCGACCGCGCCGAGGGGATCGAGATCGGCCTGCGGGTCATGGTCGGTCCGCGGCAGGCCAGCGTCTCGGCCTCGGACACGCGGGCGGAAACCTTGGCCGAGATGGCCGAGCGTGCCGTCACCATGGCGCGGCTGGCCCCCGAGGACCCCACCATCGGCCTTGCCGATCCCGAGCAACTCAGCGAAGCGCGGGATGGCGCGGGGCTCGACATGCTGGACCCGACCGACGACCCGGACCCTGCCGCGCTGGAAGACGCCGCGCTGCGGGCCGAGGCCGCGGCGCTGGCCATCGAAGGCGTCAGCCAGGTGCAATCGGCCAATGCCGGCTATTCGCGCCGCCGTATCCATCTTGCCGCCAGCAACGGGTTTTCCGGTGGTTATGGCCGCAGCGATTTCGGCCTGTCTTGTGTCGCCATCACCGGCGAAGGCCTGGGCATGGAGCGGGACTATTTCGGCGACGGGCGCAACCACGCCGCCGACCTGATGACACCGGAAGAGATCGGGCGCATCGCCGGCGAACGGGCCGTCGCCCGAGCCGACGCGCGCAAGCCCAAGACCGGCGCCTATCCGGTTATCTATGACGAACGCATTTCCTCGGGGCTGATCGGGCATCTTCTGGCCGCAACCAATGGCAGCGCGATCGTGCGCGGCGCCAGTTGGGCGCGGGACCTGTTGGGCGAGCAGGTTTTGCCGGCTGGCCTTGATCTTGTAGAAGAGCCGCATCGCCCGCGCACCTCGGGGTCCCGCCCCTTCGACGCCGAGGGTTTGCCGACCAAGCGCCGCGCCATCGTCGAGAACGGGATGCTGACGGGGTGGACCCTCGACCTCGCCACCGGGCGCAAGCTGGGTCTGCCGTCGACCGGCAACGCTTCGCGCGGCACCGGTGGCCCGCCCTCGCCCTCGGTTGGCAACGTCACCCTGACCCAGGGCGACCAAAGCCTTGCGGACATGATGGCCGAGATCGGCACGGGCCTGCTGATTACATCGCTCATCGGGTCCTCCATCAACGCCACGACCGGCGACTATTCACGCGGGGCGTCGGGGTTCTGGATCGAGGGGGGCGACGTCGCCTACCCTGTCAATGAATGCACCGTCGCGGGCAATCTGCGCGACATGCTGTTGTCGATCCGGCCCGCAAATGACGCGCGCACGCATCTCAGCCGCGTGGTGCCCTCGCTTCTTGTCGAAGGGATGACCCTTGCAGGCGCATGACCCAGCCGACGACCTTGCCCTGCTGATCGAAGCGGCGAAAACGGCGGGAGCCATCGCGCAAATCCATTTCCGCCGCGACCCCGAGATCTGGCAGAAGGGCGATGAAAGCCCCGTCACCGAGGCCGATATCGCCATCGACCGCGTGCTGCGGACCGATCTGTTGGCGGCGCGCCCGAACTACGGCTGGCTGTCCGAAGAAACCGAGGACGATGCCGAGCGTCTGGATGACGACCGGGTGTTCATCCTCGATCCGATCGACGGCACGCGCGCCTTCATCGAAGGACAAGACAGCTATGCCCACGCGCTGGCCGTGGCCGAGCAGGGACGGATCATCGCGGGCGTGGTCTTCCTGCCGGAGAAGGACAAGCTTTACGCCGCCGCCTTGGGGTGTGGCGCGACGCTGAATGGCCAACCCATTCATGTCTCCGGCGCCCGGGTTGAGGCCGAAGCGCAGCTTCTGGCCACGAAACCGATGATGCGCGAAAATCACTGGCCGGGGGGGATCCCACCCGTCAAGCGGGTCTATCGCCCGTCGCTTGCCTATCGCATGGCCCTGGTGGCCGAAGGACATTTCGACGGCATGGCCACCTTTCGCCCGACTTGGGAATGGGACATCGCCGCAGGCGCCATCCTGATCGAGGAGGCGGGCGGCACGGCAACCGACGGGCAAGGCCAGCCCTTGCGCTTCAACCAGCGCCACCCGCAGGTCAAAGGCGTGCTGACCGCGCCGCCCAAGCTGCACGCAGCCCTGCTGAAGCGCCGCCGAAGGTAGCCGGGCAGCCGCGTCGCGCTTGACGCTCACCGGTCTGCGCGTAGGGTGCAGGCCAAATCCCGACCCAGACCCGAGGTTCCCAATGCCCCAACGTCTTCATCTCGTTTTCGGCGGCGAACTCGTCGATCCGCAACGAACGGAATTCGTGAATACCGATGATATCCATATCGTCGGAATGTATCCCGACTATGCCAGCGCCTATGACGCCTGGAAGGCCGAAGCGCAGCGCACCGTCGACAACGCGCATATGCGCTATTTCATCGCCCATATTCACCGGCTGCGGGACGAGGAAATCGAAGTGTCCCCGACCGAGGAACTGGGTGGCTGAGCGCGCGCATGGGGGTCTCACCGGCACTTGCCCTCTATCTGACGTGGTCAGGCCGCGGCGCGGCCCCCTTCGCCGAGCGCAAATTGCGCGAACGGCTGGAGGCCGGCAAAGAGGATCGTGACCGCCTCTACGAACGCCGGGGGGAACCGCGTGTGCCGCGCCCAGAGGGAAAGCTGGTGTGGTTTCACGCCGCCTCGGTGGGCGAGTCGCTGGCCATCCTGGAACTGATCCGCCGCCTGCTGGAAGAACGCGAGGATCTTTCGGTTCTCGTCACGACCGGCACCGTGACCTCGGCCGGCGTGATGGCCGAACGCCTGCCCGAGCGGGCAATCCACCAGTATATTCCCCTCGACGCGCGGCGCTTCGTGACGGGGTTCCTTGACCACTGGCGTCCCGATGTCGCCGTGTGGACCGAGTCGGAACTTTGGCCCACCCTGATCTGCGAAACGCATGCGCGCGGCATCCCGATGCTGATGATCAACGCGCGCATGTCGAAGGCCAGCCATGACAAGTGGCGATTCCTGCGTGGCATGGCAAAATCCCTGCTGCGCCGCTTCGACCATGCCCTTGTGCAGGACGACCTGACCGAGATGTACCTGCGCCGCCTTGGCCTGCCGCCCTTGCGGATGGAGGTGACGGGCACCCTGAAGGAAGGGGCTGCCGCCCTGCCCTGCGACGAGGATGAACGCCGCGCCATCGCCGAGCATCTCGGCGGGCGCCCCGTCTGGCTGGCCGCGTCCACCCATCCCGGCGAAGAGCGGATCGCGCTGGATGCACATCGCATCGCGCTCAAGGCCAACCCACGCCTGCTGCTGATCATCGTACCGCGCCATCCGCAGCGCGGCGACGAGATCGCGCAGATGATCCAGGCGGATGGCTGGCGGTTCAACCGGCGCACGGCGGACGAATTGCCCGATGACGAGGCCAATGTGTACCTCGCCGACACGATCGGGGAACTGGGCCTGTGGTACCGGATCGCCCCGATCAGCTTTGTCGGCGGGTCGATGACACCCGTGGGCGGGCACAACCCGTTCGAACCTGCGGCGCTTGGCTCGGCCATCCTGCATGGGCCCTATGTCACGAATTTCGTCGATATCTACCAACGCCTGACCGAGGCGAAGGCCGCCTGGCTGATTTCCGGGCCCGACAAGCTGGCCATTGCCGTGAACGACCTGTTGAACCCGGATCGCGCCGCCTCGATGGCCCATGCCGCGTGGGAGGTCGTCTCGGCCGGATCGGAAATCACCGACAAGGCCGTCGACCTCGTGCTGGATCATCTGGACGGGGCTGCGGAGCGCGCGGAGTGATGCGGGCACCGCTGTTCTGGCATCGCGATCCCGGTGCCCTGTCCACGCTGCTGGGGCCCCTGGGGGCGATCTATGCCGCGGGGACGCGGCGACGCCTGTCGCAAGGGCCGCGCGAAAAGGTTGGTGTTCCGGTGATCTGCGTCGGCAACATCAACGCGGGCGGAACGGGCAAGACGCCGACCGCGATGGCGCTTGCGATGCACCTGTCGGCACGGGGGATCAAGGCCCACGCCGTCACGCGCGGCTATGGCGGAAGCCTCGAAGGCCCCGTGCAGGTCAAGGAACTCTCCCACACGGCGGACCAGACGGGCGACGAGGCGCTGTTGCTGGCGGCCTTTCTGCCCACTTGGGTGGCCAAGGATCGCTTGGCGGGGGCCAGGGCCGCCGTCGAGGCCGGCGCAGAGGCGATCATCCTCGACGACGGGTTTCAGAACCCCGCGCTGTTCCACGACCTCTCGATCGTGGTGGTGGATGCGCATCGGGGCTTCGGCAACGGCCGGGTGATCCCGGCGGGCCCCCTGCGCGAACCGGTCGAGGCAGGCCTCGCACGCGCCGACCTGCTTCTGTCGATCGGGCCAGATACCGCGCAGGAGAAATTCGCGAAGGAGTGGGGCGGCAAGATCAAGCTGCCCCACGCCAAGGGGCATCTTGCGCCCCTGCCGACGGGCCTGCCGCTGACCGGCATCCCGGTTCTGGCCTTTGCCGGGATCGGGCATCCCGAGAAATTCTTTCAAACGCTCAAGGCCCTCGGCGCCGACCTGCGTGCCGTTCATGCGCTGGACGATCACCAGCCGCTGACCGATACGCTGATGGCCCGGATGCTGCGCGAGGCGAAGCAGTTGGGCGCGCAGGTGGTGACCACAGAGAAAGACGCGGTGCGCCTGCCGCCCGAGTTGCGCCCCAAGGTGATGACGGTTCCGGTGCGCTTGGAGCTGGAAGATTGGGCCCCCATCGACGCGCAGTTGGATCGCCTGTTTCCGACCTGACAATCAGGCGCGAAACCTCAACTCCAGCCGGTGATATCGTCGTCTTCGCCCAATTTCGGCGCGGGGCGGTCGAGGGCGAGATCGGCATTCGAAAACCGGAAGGGCGGGCGCACGCCCGGCACGCCATCCAGTTCGATCTGCATGCCCCGCGCCTGCACCTGCGGATCGGCGAAGACCTCGGCCAGATCGTTGATCGGACCGGCCGGCACGCCCTGCGCCTCGCAGGCGGCCAGCAAATCGGCCTTGGAACGTTTCAGCGTCGCCTCGGTCAGCCGCCGGGTCATCTCGTCGCGATTGGCGATACGGTCGGCATTGGTCAGGAACTCGGGCGCGTCGGCCATGTCGCCAAGGTCGAGCAGATGGCAAAGCCGCTGGTACTGCGCGTCGTTGCCCGTGGCGATGATGATCCAGCCATCGGCGCAATCGAACACCTGGTACGGCGTCAGGTTCTGATGCGCGTTGCCGATCCGCTGCGGCGGGGTGCCCGTGGTCAGGTAGTTCATCGCCTGGTTCGCCATGAAGGCGGTGGCGACGTCGAGAAGCCCCATGTCGATATGCTGCCCCTCGCCCGTTTCCCGGCGCAGATGCAGCGCGGCGAGGATGGCATTGACGGAATACAGGCCCGTCAGGATGTCGGTCACCGCGATGCCGACCTTTTGCGGCTGGCCCGACGGATCGCCGGTCACGGACATGACACCGCTCATGCCCTGGATGATGTAGTCATACCCGGCGCGGTGCGCGTATGGCCCCGTCTGCCCGAACCCGGTGATGGAGCAATAGATCAGGCCGGGGTTGATCGCGCGCAGCCTGTCGTAGTCCAGCCCGTATTTCACCAGCCCGCCCAGCTTGAAGTTCTCGATGACAACGTCTGCCTCACGGACGAGATCGCGGATACGCGCCTGGCCGTCCTCGGTGCGGAAATCGACGATGATTGATTTCTTTCCGCGGTTGCAGGAGTGGAAATAGGAGGCGGAGGTGTCGTCGTCCCGCTCGACGAAGGGCGGCCCCCAACGTCGGGTATCGTCGCCTTGGGGCGCTTCGACCTTGATGACCTCGGCCCCAAGATCGGCGAGCGTCTGACCGGCCCAGGGGCCAGCCAGGATGCGGGCGAGTTCAAGAACCCGGATACCCTTGAGCGGTGCCGTCATCCGTCGGCCTGCGCCTCTTCGAGGGCAGCGTCGAGATGGCCGGCAAGGTCTTCGTAGCTCATGTTGCCCAACACCTCGTCATTGATTACGACCGACGGCGTGCCTTCGATCGGATGCACATCCATCTGTGCCTCGTAATTGGCCAGCATCGCGCGGGCCATGTCGGCATCGGTCAGGCAGGCGTCGAGTTCGTCATTCGACAGGCCTGCCGTACGGCCGATGCGGCGCAGGTTTTCGACGATCTCGGCCGGGCTGCCCTGCACCCATTCGCGCTGCTGGTCGTAGATCAGATCGACGATCCCGAAATAGCGCATGGGACCACCGCAGCGGGCGACCATACCGGCCCAGAGGCCCGGACGGTCGAAATAGACTTCGCGATAGACGAACCGCACAAGGCCGGTGTCGATGTAATCCTCGACGAGGCGCGGCTTGACGTTGGCGTGGAAGGTCGCGCAATGCGGGCAGGTGAAAGAGGCGTATTCGTACATCGTGACCGGGGCGTCATCCGATCCCAGCACCATGTCCAGAATCTCGGGCGCGTCGCCGGCGGCCCCGTCCTCGGTCTGGGCATTGGCCATCCCGACGGGCAACAGCGGGGAGGGTGTATTGCCCCCCTGCAACAGACTATAGCCGCCAAGGCCCAATGCACCCGCGCCTGCGCCGGCGATCAGAAGGGTTCTGCGGTCGATGGTCATGAAACACTCCTCAAGTTCGTTTGTTGGTTAAAACGTTCCGGGCGAGGGCTGCAAGCGCGTTCCGCAGCCCCTCGTCTTCGATATGGGTCAGCCCCGTTGTCGCCTGTTTCAGACGCTCGGGATCGGGGGCGGCCTTGACGGGCTTGGCTCTCGGGGCGAAGGCCACCTGCCCTTCGGCAAAGCCGGTCGGCGCGGTTTGCGTGACCTGTACCCGGCTGACGGCGCGATAGCCGTAGCAGGCGTTCACGCGCTCCACGACGTCTTCGCGGCGCATTTCCAGCACGGGGGCGTTGGCCCCGGTGGTCAACAGGACCAGCGTGCCACCAAAGCCGCGCCCATAGGTGATGCGCACCGGCAGCGCGATCTCGGCGATCTCGGCGCCCACGATCTCGGCCCAATGGGTCAGGAGCCGCGCCTCGGCGAAGCCGCGCTTTTCGGCCGGGCCACGGAGGTGCCCCGAAACCAAGGCACCCGCGCGCTCGAACCCGCGCTTGCGGCGGGTGGGCGGTTCGGGCGATGTGACTGCCTTGCGGGCCATGGGTTGCCTTCCTGAGTTCCCGGGCAATCTATGCCGCATCGGGGTGCTAACCAATAACAGACCGACAAGGGGCGGGATAAAGCTTGCGTGACGATGAGTTACAACGCGCGTTACTCGACTGGTACGACGCCCATGCGCGCGACCTGCCGTGGCGTGTGGGTCCGGCGGCGCGGATGCGGGGGGAATTGCCCGATCCCTATGGCGTCTGGCTGTCCGAGGTGATGCTGCAACAGACCACAGTGGCCGCCGTGAAGGACTACTTCCTGCGCTTCACGACGCTTTGGCCGACGGTGGGCGACCTGGCAGCGGCCGAAGATGCCGACGTGATGGGCGAGTGGGCCGGCCTTGGCTACTACGCGCGGGCGCGCAACCTTTTGAAATGCGCACGGGTCGTGGCCGGGGACATGGACGGGCGGTTTCCCGAGACCGAGGACGGGCTGCGCGAGCTGCCGGGGATCGGCCCCTACACGGCCGCCGCCATTGCCTCGATCGCCTTTGACCGGCCGGCGGTGGTGATGGACGGCAATATCGAGCGGGTGATGGCGCGGATTTTCGCGGTGGAAACGCCCCTGCCCGCCGCCAAGCCCGAATTGAAAAGCCATGCCGCGCGGCTGACGCCCGAGGATCGGCCCGGCTGCCACGCGCAGGCCTTGATGGACCTGGGCGCGACGATCTGCACCCCGAAAAGCCCCGCCTGCGGGATTTGCCCTGTCATGGCGGCCTGCGCCGCCCGCAAGGCCGGGATCGCCGCAGGTTTGCCGGCCAAGGCGCCGAAGAAGGCCAAGCCCACGCGGCACGGCATCGCCTATCTCGTCCAGCGCGAGGATGGCGCGTGGCTGCTGGAAACGCGGCCCGAGAAAGGGCTGCTCGGGGGCATGCTGGGCTGGCCCGGCAGCGATTGGGTGGAGGGCGAACCCGCCGCCACCCCGCCGCTGGATGCCGCGTGGCACGATCCGGGGCTGGAGGTGCGGCACACCTTCACCCATTTCCACCTGCGTTTGTCGCTGCGGGTCGCACGTGCACCGCTGAACGCGGTGCCGCGACGGGGCGATTTCCACGAGCTTGCCACGTTCCGGCCCGCAAGCCTGCCCACGGTCATGCGAAAAGCCTTCGACCTCGCCAAAGGGGCCATGCCCGCGACATCGGCGCCGCATTGACGCGACATCGGAATGGGCAGAGCCTTTGGCAGACTTGGGTGAACGGAGCTGTGGCCATGATCCCCGCTGAACAAGTGCAATCCTTTCGCAATGCCATGCCCTTCTGGGCGTCGATCCTGTTGATCCCCCTCATCATCTTCGTGGCGACACAGGGCGGTTGGTGGCTGATCCTGATGCCGCTCAGCACGTGGTGGCTGTTCACGCTGCTCGACGCGATCACCGGGCTGAACCTGGAAAACGCGGACCTCGAAACGACAGAGGATCAGCTCTTCTGGTATCGCCTGATCACGATGATCTGGTTCCCGCTGCAATTCGCGGTGATCTACGGCTTAATCTGGTACGCGCAGCACACCGACCATCTAAGCACCGGCGAGAAACTCGGGCTGTTCTTCGGCGTCGGCGTCATCTCGGGCACGATCGGGATCGTCTATAGCCACGAGTTGATGCACCAGAAGACCAAGTCGGAACGCTGGCTGGCGGACCTGCTGCTGGCGACCGTGCTGTATTCGCATTTCCGCTCGGAACACCTGCTGGTGCATCACCGCTATGTCGGCACGCCGCGCGACGCGGTGACCGCGCGCTATAACGAGGGGTTCCACCGCTTCTTTCCGCGCGTTCTGGTCGAAGGCTATGCCTCGGCCTTCCGGTCCGAAGCGGCGATGCTGAAACGCAAGGGGCGCCCATGGTATCACCCGAGCAACCCCTTCTGGAAATTCTGGGCCCTGCAGGCGGCTTGCCTCGCGCTTGCCTATGCGCTTGGCGGATGGGGCGGGCTGGGCCTGTTCCTATTCCAGGCTTTCATCGCCGTCTGGCAGTTGGAACTGACCAACTATGTCGAGCATTACGGCCTGACCCGGCGCTATCTCGGCGATGGCAAATACGAGCATGTCCTGCCGCGCCATAGCTGGAATGCCGCGCACAAGGCGTCGAACTGGCTGTTCATCAACTTGCAGCGGCATTCCGATCACCACTACAAGCCCGACCGCCGTTTTCCCCTGTTGCAGAACTATTCCGAGGACGAGGCGCCGCAACTGCCCTTTGGCTATCCGCTGATGACAGCGGCAGCCATGGTTCCGCCACTCTGGAAGCGGATCATGAACAAGCGGGTCAAGGCGTGGCGGCGGACATACTATCCCGATATCGAGGATTGGCACCCTTACAACAAGGGGCTGAACCCGGCGCCGCGCGGGGCGGCCTGAACGCCTAGTCCGCGGCCTCGGCATCCAGATCGAGGGCCTTTCGCAGCAGGGCGTTGAACTGCGCCCGTTCGCTTTCGTCGAGATGGGCCAGGATTTCGCCCTGCATGGTGCTTACGGTTGGCGTGAATTCCTCAAGGAGCGCACGGCCAGTCTCGGTCAACTGCACCACGCGCGCGCGGCGGTCCTGTTCGCTGACGCTGCGCTCGACCAGGCCCTTGCGCTCCAGCCGTTCGATCACCCCGCCGATGGTCGCGCGGTCATAGGCGATCAGGGCGGCAACGCGCGCCTGGTCGATGCCGGGATGTGTGCGCAGGGCGTCCATCGCCGCGAACTGAACCGAGGTCAGGTCGACACCAACCTCTTTCGCGCGCTCCTGGAAAATATGGGTGGAGCGTTGGTGCAGCCGCCGGATCAGGTGGCCGGGCATTCCATAAAGCTTCATGCGCTTGCTCCCGCAGGTGAGGGTGCGCGCAGTCTAGCGCGCCACGAAGCCCATTGTAAGTATACATATCTTTTTGATTGACGCAGATAGTAAGTATACATACTTTATCACTTGACGCAGGGCGGGAGGACAGCATGCAATTTCACCTGAACGGTTTTCGGCCCGGCAACCCTGAGATCGCGGAGGAAGCCGGCCGCTCGGTCAAATCAGACGAAGTTGACGTGTTGATCGTCGGCAGCGGCCCCGCTGGCCTGACCCTCGCCGCGCAACTGGCACAGTACCCCGAGATCACCACGCGTTTGGTCGAGCGAAAATCGGGACCGATGGAAAAGGGGCAGGCCGACGGCGTCTCCTGCCGCTCGATGGAGATGTTCGAGGCCTTCGGGTTCGCCCATCGGGTCAAGCGTGAAGCCTATTGGGTGAACGAGACGACCTTCTGGAAACCCGATGCCAGCGACCCGAGCCAGATTGTCCGCGCGGGTCGGGTGCAGGATGTCGAAGACGGCCTTTCCGAAATGCCCCATGTCATCCTGAACCAAGGGCGCGTGCATGACATGTATCTGGAACTGATGCGCAACGCGCCCACAAGGATGGAGCCGGATTACGGGCTGCAATTGGTCGATCTGAGGGTCCACCCAACGGCAGAAGACTACCCCGCGACCGTCACGCTGGAAGACGAGGCAACCGGCGACCGCGAAACCGTCCGCGCCCGCTACGTCGTCGGGTGTGACGGGGCGCGCAGCGGCGTGCGGCAAGCGATCGGACGACAGCTTCAGGGCGACTCGGCCAATCAGGCCTGGGGCGTGATGGACGTGCTGGTGGTGACCGATTTCCCCGATATCCGGATGAAAAGCCTGATCCAGTCCGACAGCGAAGGCACGGTGCTTATCATCCCGCGCGAGGGCGGCTACCTCGTGCGGCTTTATATCGAACAGGAAAAGCTCAAGCCGGATGAGCGCGTCGCGGACCGCAACATCACCATCGAGAAACTGATCGAACGCGCCAAGCGCATCTTTCATCCCTACAGCCTCGAGGTGAAAGACGTGGTCTGGTGGTCCGTCTACCAGATCGGCCAGCGCCTGACCGACAAGTTCGATGATGTCCCGGAGGAGGAGGTCGCCACCCGCCTGCCGACCGTCTTCATCGCGGGCGATGCCTGCCACACCCACAGCCCCAAGGCGGGGCAAGGCATGAACGTGTCGATGGGCGACACGTTCAATCTCGGCTGGAAACTGGCCGCCGTGCTGCGCGGGCAGTGCAAGCCGGAACTGCTGCACAGCTATTCCGAGGAACGGCAGGGCGTGGCGCAGGACCTGATCGATTTCGACCGGGAATGGGCGCGGATCATCAGCGAACGGCGGGAGGAGGACGGGGACACCCCCCACTTCCAGCGCGCCTTCGTCAAGCAGGGGCGGTATACGGCCGGGGTCGCGGTGAAATACGCACCGTCCATCCTGACCGGCACGGCTACATGGCAGGGGCTGGCCAAAGGGTTCGAGATCGGGACGCGGTTTCACTCTGCGCCGGTGATCCGGCTGGCCGATGGCAAGCCGATGCACCTGGGCCATGTGGTGCAGGCCGATGGACGCTGGCGGCTGTTCGCCTTTGCGCCCGAGGGCGACCGGGGGGACGAAGGATCGGCTATTGCCGCCCTTTGCGCACGGCTGACGGATGACCCGGCCTCCCCGCTCAGGCGCTACACGCCCGAGGGCGCGGATGTGGATGCCGTGTTTGACCTGCGCGCGGTGTTTCAGCAAGGGTTCCGCGATCTGGCCTTCAGCGCGATGCCCGAGTTGCTGCGCCCGGCCAAAGGACGGTTCGGGCTGTGCGACTACGAGAAGGTTTTCTGCCCCGACCTGAAGGACGGGCCGGATATCTTCGACCTGCGGGGCATCGACCGTCAGCAGGGCGCGCTGGTGATCGTGCGGCCCGACCAATATGTCGGCCATGTCCTGCCGCTGGACGAACACGCCGCCTTGCAGGGCTTTTTCGACGGGTTCATGCGCCCCGCGACGGCCTAACGCTGGATGGCCGGGGTCTTGTGGATCTCGGTCCCGTTCTCGGCCGCGCCAACAAGGTAATGGGCCACGTCGGCACGGGCGATCACACCCTGCCGCCACGTCTCGGGCTCGACCAGCACCTGGTAGCGGCCGGTGCCCTTGTTGTCGGTCAGGATGCCGGGGCGCGCGATGGTCCAGTCGAGCGTGGACGCCTTGATCAGGTCCTCCTGCACGGCCTTGTCGGCATAGGCACGACCCAGGATCGCCTTGAAGGTCGCCTTTTCGGGCCAGGAGAGTTTCGCGTAGCTGTCCCCGGCCCCGAACCCCGTCACCGTCAGCAGGCGCTTGACGCCCGCCCCCTCCATCGCCGGAAGGATGGCGCGGGTCGCATCGGAAAACAGCGTCGTGGGCATCAGCGCCTTGACGCTATGCGGCACGCCGATGGCAAGGATGACGGCATCCGCCCCCTCGACCGCGCGGGCCATATCCTCGGGGCTGGTGGCATCGCCGACCAGGTTTTCGAGGTTTTCGTCCTCGATGTCGATCTTGTCGGCGCTGCGCGCAACGGCGCGCACATGGTGCCCGCGCGACAGCGCTTCTTCCATCACCTTGCGGCCGATGCCGCGGGTCGCTCCGATCACCGTAATGCGCATGACGATACCTCCTGCACCACTCAGATAGGCGCGTTGTGTGACATCGCAACGAAAAGACCCCGCCAACCGAATGGGTGGCGGGGCGAAGTGTCCGCCGGCGAGGTATCAGCCGGCAGGCGGTGTTATCCCTTGATCAGCGGCCCATCTCAGCGCGGATCTGCTGGCGCAGCACGTCGATGGAGACGGTCTTTCCATCGCGACGGAAATGCCAGTAGGTCCAGCCGTTGCAGGACGGCGCCCCTTCCAGCGTGGCGCCGACCTTGTGGATCGAGCCCCTCACATCATCGGCGATCAGCGTGCCATCGGCGCGGACCTTGGCCATATGCCCCCGGGGGCTGACCAGCATTTCACCGGGGCGCAGCATGCCGCGCTCGACCAGCTGGCCGAAGGGCACGCGCGGCTCGGCGCGCTTGGACTGCGTGACCTCCAGCGCGGTCTTGTCGAAGCGGCGGACCTTGGACAAACGCTTTTCGGCGACCTTGCGATACGCCTCTTCGCGCTCGATCCCGATCCAGTCGCGCCCCAGCATCTTGGCCACGGCCCCGGTCGTGCCGGTACCGAAGAACGGGTCGAGCACGACGTCGCCCGGCTTCGTGCACCCAACCAGGATACGATGCAGCAGCGCCTCGGGCTTTTGCGTCGGGTGGGCCTTGTCGCCCTTGTCGTCCTTGAGCCGCTCACCGCCATTGCAGATCGGGATCACCCAGTCCGAGCGCATCTGCACGCCTTCGTTCAGCTCCTTCAGGGCCTCGTAGTTGAAGGTGTATTTCGCGCCCTCGTCACGGCTGGCCCAGATCATCGTCTCATGGGCATTGGTCAGGCGCTTGCCGCGGAAATTCGGCATCGGGTTCGATTTGCGCCAGACCACGTCGTTGAGGATCCAGAACCCCTGGTTCTGCAACTCGGCCCCGACTCGGAAGATGTTGTGGTAGCTGCCAATGACCCACAGCGCACCGTTCGGTTTAAGCAGGCGGCGGGCCTCGGCCAGCCACGCCTTGGTGAACTCGTCATAGGCGCGGAAACTGTCGAACTGGTCCCAGTGGTCGTCGCAAGCATCGACCTGGGTATTGTTAGGGCGGTGCAGCGTGCCCTTGAGCTGCAGGTTATAGGGCGGATCGGCAAAGATCAGGTCCACGCTCGCGTCAGGGAGCGCGCGCATCGCCTCGATGCAATCGCCGGACAAAATGGTGTTGAGCGGCAGCGTGGCTGCCGGTGTCTTGGTTTTCGTGGTCATTGTCTGCCTCGTTCCGACGCCTCTGACGGGCGTTTCGTTCGTATGGGCAGAGAGTCGCCGAAACGCGATTCGCCGTCAATTTATTTTTTTGAATCAGAGACTTGGGCGAAATTTAGGCACACAAGATGTTGTGCACGGGTCGGAAGGAACGTCTATGATGCGGGGTGACCCCAAGATCTTGGAGTCCCTGAAGATGCAGTTTTGTCGGATAACCTGCGTTCTTCTCCCAGCCGTAGCCGGGAAATTCCTCGGCCAACCGCGTCATGACCGCGTCGCGGGCCACCTTGGCGATGATCGAGGCGGCGGAAATCGACAGGGACAGGGCATCGCCCTTGATCACGGCGGTGGCCGCGCAGGGCAAACCATCGGGAATGGCATTTCCGTCGATCAGCGCGTGGGTCGGTGGACTGGGCAGGCCCTCGACCGCGCGACGCATGGCGAGCAGGGCGGCATTCCGAATATTGATCGCGTCGATTTCCTCGACCGAGGCCCATCCGAGGCTGACCTCGGCATGGGTTTCGATCGCCTCGACCAGAGCGGTACGGCGCGCAGCGGTCAGTTTCTTGGAGTCGTTCAGGCCCGGCGGCAGGTGGGTGGGATCCAGAACCACGGCAGCGGCGGTCACCGGGCCGGCAAGCGGGCCGCGACCGACTTCGTCCACGCCGGCGACACGGCCACCCAAGGCGGCCTCCCGGCTGAAATCAGGCAATTCACTCATGGCGATGTCATCCCATGCAGGCCCGCGCGGCACAAGAAAGGGCGGCACGCTTTCAGCGTACCGCCCGGGATCGGTCTGCTCGATGATCCTTATACTCAGTGGCGGCGCAGATCCGCCTCGCGGACCCAGCCGTTCTGGGCGAGGCACCGGCCGCCATAGATCATGCGGCGTCCACGGTCCGTCCGCACCTCGCGCAGGCAGTGAGCCGGCAGAAGGTTGGGATGCCGCACATTATTCAGCATGCAGCGACGGACATAGCCACGGTACACGCCGTTGCGGTCGCGGCCCTGGATGAAACAGCGGGTGGGCGCCACAAACACGTGGCGGCGCGGGGGCTGGACATGGCGCGGCGGCGCGCCCGGCGGCCAGTTGTAGATGCGGTCCACCGGGATCGCCTGGCCTCGGTGGTCATTATCAAGGGCCTGGCCAAGCGCATAAAGCGCGATCAGCCCGCCGATAAGGGCAGCGGCATCATCGGCGTCTGCGCGTGCAGGTGAACTCGACGCACCAAGCGCACCGAAGAACAGGGCCAATGACAGACCGGCCGCAGGCAGGATTCGGAAAATTGATGGGGTCATCACTTGGGTCTCCTGACGGTCGTTGGGCGCCCCGGATGCGTGCGACAGGGGCGGCACGGCTCGGGGCCATGACGCAAGCGTCCCTTTATTGGCGATCGCCAAGCAATATCGCGGGTTGGTTATCGGATAACGCCGCGCGAAAACCGCGATGTCATTGCATGACACGGGACACAGGGGGCATCTGTCAGGCCGAGCTGCCGCTGCAAGGGCCTGCGCAGACGCTAGTCCCGGTGCACATGACCGCAAAGAACCATATCGAGCCAGAGACAAAGACATGAAACGACTTGTGAAACTCCCCCTCGTGGCCGCGATGCTCGCGGTCCTCGCAGCCCCGCTGCATGCGGGCTGTTTCGCCGATTATCGCGCGAATATGGATAACCCGCTCAGACTGCATTACGGTGTGATCGAATTGCCCGATAGCGCCTGTTCGGTCGCCGCCGCCGCGCCCGTGATTTCCAGCCGCATCGCATCGGGAGGTTGGACATTGATGCAGGTGATCTCGGTCTTCGACGACTCGGGGCTCGCCTCGAGGAGGGCCGATGCCGGAGAATTCTTCCTCCGTTACTGAGACGCGGATCGCCACCACCCGCGTGGTGCAACTGGGCATTCTGGCCGTGATCGCGATTCTCGTGACCTCGGCCGTGCTCCTCTTCGTGAACCTGCCCGATGCGGATGCGTTCAACACCGCCGTGCAGGAAATCTTCGTGGCAAGCGACGTGCGCGACCCCGATGCCACACGCGTGCTGGAAATCCTTGCGCTGACCGGGACAACCTTTTCCAAGGTTCTGGGCAGCTACCGGGCGGTGATCTTCGTGCTGATCGTCTTCGCCACCGCCCTGCTGATTGCGTGCCTTGTGTTCCTGATCACGATCATCACGCTCAACCGCCGCATGGGCGAGATCGAGCGGCAGGGCATCCAGGTCTCCTCCCTGATCCTCAGCCGGGAAGAAGGCGTGGTGCTGATCAACAACCTGGAATTCAAGCTGACCCAGGCCGCGATGGAGACGTTGAGCGTGCTGGCCGAGGCGCGGCTGGACGACGATGTGCTGACCGGCGCACAGATCGAGGCGATGGTGTCCGGCAAGCGGGAGTCCGACGTCGACGAGGCCGCGGGGGCGACGCGGATCAAGCGGCTGCGTGACACGCTCGGCAACCAGATCGTCAGCGAACTTCTGGTCAAGAACATCGCCAGAAAGGGCTACGTCCTGGCGATCGACAAGGACGTCATCCGGATGATGTGAGGCGGGTGCGTCTTGCCAGACATGAAAACGCGGCGCCCGGCGCCGCGTTTCGTATTCTCAGCTATCGAAGAAGATCAGCAGTAGGGCGCACCGCGACCGTAACCAGCGCGATCGGTGATGTTGCCGTTGTCGGCATCGGTATAGCCGCTATAGGCGCCGCCGTAACCGCGACCGCAGCCGGCGCGGTCGGTCCAGTTGCCGTTGTCGGCATCGGTGCCTTGCGCCTCGGCGGGCGTCGGCGCCAGCGATGCGGTCACACCGGCGGCCCCACCCGCAGCCATCAGGCCGAGAAAGCCACGGCGGCCGGTCGCCTGAGGTTTGTGATCGGTGGTGATCTGGTCGTCGGTGAGGGTTTTCTTCTTGTCGTCGTCGCTGGACATTTTGCGTGATCTCCCGTGCGCGCTGTCTGGCTGTATCAATGGCGCGACCATAGGCGGCCCATTCCAGCCGCGTCAACGAAAGCCTTACGCAAGGGGAATGGACGTTGATCCAATGCCGCCGGCGTGGTCTGACTTGTGCCAACAATAACCATACGTCACGGAACACACATGACCCAAAACGATTACAGCTTCGATTGGACGATCGCCCCGGAAACACCGGAAACCTTCTTCGGCGAGTATTTCGAAAAGAAGCCGATGGTCGTACGTCGCAACGACCCCGAGTATTACGGCGATCTGCTGACCTACGAAGACATCGACCGGGTCATCACGACGATGGGTCTGCACCACCCCGAGATCAACGTGACAAAGGCCGGCGGCAACATAACGCCCGAGGATTTCGTCTACGAATCCGGCCTTGTCGATCCGGTTCGGGTGAACCAGCTCTTCGATGAAGGAGCGACGGTGATCCTGTCGGGTCTGCACGACCGCCTGCCGAAACTGGCACGTTACTGCCGCGCGCTGGAGCAGGTCATGTCCTGTCGTGTGCAGACGAATATCTACATGACGCAAGCCCAGACCCAGGGGTTCAAGGCGCATTACGACAATCACGATGTGGTCGTTCTGCAACTGTCGGGCACGAAAGAGTGGCGGATCTACGACACGCCGGTGGAGCTGCCGCTGAACAGCCAGGCCTTCAATCCGCATGACGTGGAGATCGGGCAAGAGACCGACCGCTTCCTTCTGCATCCGGGCGACATGCTCTATGTGCCGCGCGGGCTGGCCCATGACGCGGTGGCGACCGGTGAACCGTCGCTGCACATCACCACTGGCCTGATGCTGCATACCTGGGCCGACCTGATGGTCGAGGCGGTGCAGGTCATGGCGCATGACGATGCAGCGTTTCGCCGGGCCCTGCCCCCGGGCTTTGCAAGCGCGGGCTTCGACGCAAGCGCCCATGCCGGCACGTTCGATGCGCTGGTCAAGCGTCTGGGAGAGGCGCCGCTGGCAAAGCTGCTGGCCAGCTTCAAGATGGAATTCCTGATGAACCGCATGCCGAGGGTCGAGGGGCAGATGGCGCAACTGGCCAGGCTGGATGGCCTGACGGTGGAGGCTCAGGTCGGTGCGCGGCCGCATGTAATCTACGACCTCGCGCATCTGGAAGAGGACGGGCAGGTGCGCCTCGTGGCGCAGGGCACCGAGGTCATCATGCCCGATTTTGCCCGCGAGGCGCTGGAATACGCGATCACCACGCCAACGTTCCGCATCGCCGACATGCCCGGGGAGCTCGACGATGCCGGCAAGGTGGTTCTGGTAAAGCGGCTGGTCCGCGAAGGCCTGATGGTGGTGCACTGACCCGGACAAGGGTTTCGCCGCGCTTCGCGCGTCGACCGATGCGAGGGGGTGCTACCCCCTCGCGCTCCCCCGGAGTTTTCTTGCCAAGATGAAGCAGCATTGACTCGGTGCCAAAGGCGACGCCCGCCTGAGGCAAGGGGTGGGGCCGTGACCTGACCCGTCACTCGGCCTCGGCTGCTGCAACGTTCTCCTTGACCAGATAGAACGTATCCGGCGTGACCGAGATCGTGTCGATCCCGGCCTCGACCAGCAAACGCGCGAACTCGGGATCGTTGGACGGGGCCTGCCCGCAGAGCCCCACATTGCGACCCGACGCATGGGCGCGTTCGATCACCTGCCGGATCATCCACAGGACAGCCGGGTCGCGTTCACGGAAGAGATCCGCCAATTCGCCGGAGTCGCGGTCGACCCCGAGGGTCAGCTGCGTCAGGTCGTTCGACCCGATCGAGAACCCGTCGAACCGTTTGGCGAATTCCTCTGCAAGGATCACGTTCGATGGAATCTCGCACATCACATAGACTTGCAGGCCGTTTTCGCCGCGCTTGAGCCCCGCTTCCTCCATGACCGTGAGAACGCCATCGGCCTCCTCCGGCGTCCGGCAGAACGGGATCATCACGATCACGTTGGTGAACCCCATCTCATCGCGCAGATGCTTGATGGCCGCGCATTCCATGAGGAAGCCGGGCTTGTATTGCGGCGTCGTGTACCGCGCCGCGCCGCGAAAGCCGATCATGGGGTTTTCTTCCTGTGGCTCGAATCCCGCACCGCCCAGGAGCGCGGCGTATTCGTTCGTCTTGAAATCGCTCATCCGCACGATGGCAGGCTCGGGCCAGACGGTGGCGGCGATCTGGGCAAGACCGCGGGCAAGCGATTGAACGAAGAAGTCGCGCGGGCTGTCGAAGCCGCGGCTGATAGTGGCGATCTGGGCCTGCGTCCGAGGATCGAGCACGGAGGGATCATGCAGCGCCATGGGATGCGCGCGGATCGTGTTGGCGATGACAAACTCCATCCGCGCAAGCCCGACACCCGCCGCAGGCAGGCGCCACCAACGGGTGGCCGAGGCCGGGTTGGCGAGGTTCAGCATCACCCGTGTTTTCGTGTCGGGTGGGGTGACCTGCCGAACCTCTTCGACAGAGATCTTGGCCCGGCCCTCATGAACGGTGCCGTCGGCCCCTTCGGCGCAATTGACGGTCACCTCCTGCCCATCGGTCAAAAGCGCGGTCGCGGTGCCGGTGCCGACAATAGCAGGCAAGCCCAACTCGCGGCTGACGATTGCGGCGTGGCTGGTGCGCCCGCCGGAGTCGGTCACGATGGCCGAAGCGCGCTTCATGATCGGCACCCAATCCGGGTCGGTGGTGCCGGTGACAAGAACCGCCCCGTCGATGAAGCGGTCGATCTGCTCGGCCGAGCGGATGACGCAGACCGGCCCGGCGGCTGCGCCGTTGCCGATGGACAGACCGCGGAGCAGAACGGGGCCTGCGTTATGAACCTGATAGCTTCGCAACAAGCTTTCGTCGGCACGGGATTGCACCGTTTCGGGGCGCGCCTGCACGATGAACAACTCACCCGTGTCGCCATCGCGGGCCCATTCCATGTCCATCGGGCAGCCATAATGCGCCTCGATCCGCGCGGCGTAGCGGGCGAGTTCGACGATCTCGGGGTCGGACAGAACGAAGCGATCGCGTTCGTCCTGTGTCGTTTCGATATTGACGGTCGGGTGTTCGTCATCCTCGCCATAGATCATCTTGATCTCTTTCGCGCCGAGGGTCTTTTCGATGACCGGCGACAGCGCGGGATCGTCGAGAAGCGGCTTGAACACTTCGTATTCGTCGGGGGTCACGGCGCCCTGCACGACATTCTCGCCAAGCCCCCAGGCGGCATTGATCAGAACCAGCTTGTCGAAGCCCGTTTCGGTGTCGATGGAGAACATCACGCCCGACCCACCGGTGTCGGAGCGCACCATCTGCTGCACCCCCACGGACAGCGCGACAGCGAGATGATCGAAGCCCTGAACGCGACGGTAGCTGAGCGCACGGTCAGTGAAGAGCGAAGCATAACACCGGCGGCACGCGTCGAGCAGCGCGTCAGCCCCCTGGATATTCAGAAACGTCTCCTGCAGGCCGGCGAAACTGGCATCGGGCAGGTCCTCGGCATTGGCCGAGGATCGGACCGCAACCGACAACTCCGGCGTACCGGCGCGCTCGGATAATGCGGCATAGGCCGACAGGATCGCCTCGCGGATGTCATCCGGCCATGTGCCGCGCAGGATCATGGAACGGATCGCCTCGCCCGTTTCGTGGAGGCTGGCCCGCTCGGCGTCCCATTCGGCGATGGCGCCCGAGATCGCGGCGCGCAAATCGTTGTGGTCGATGAAACGCCAGAAGGCGTCCGCAGTGGTGGCAAAACCCGGCGGCACGCGAATACCTGCGCTGGAGAGGTTCTGGACCATCTCGCCAAGCGACGCGTTCTTGCCGCCGACCACGCCGACATCCCCGCGTACCAGGTCGTCGAACCAGATCACACTGGCCTCTGATGTTGCTGTCATGTGTCGTTTCCTCCCGATCCTGTCGGAAGAGGGTCGGACAGACTACCGAGGCGCAGCCTTGATACACGTCAAGGTTGATCAGGTTTCGCGCAGAAGATGGTGACCCCGGCAGGACTCGAACCTGCAACCTATCCCTTAGGAGGGGATTGCTCTATCCAGTTGAGCCACGGGGCCGATGCCCCCTTGTCGGGCATTTCGATCGGTCACGCAACCTTGCCCGAGCCGGGTTGCGGTCGGGGCCACGTGGCGCGTATCAATGGATGATAGCGCTACCCTGGCAGGACGACCCCTTTGCGCGGACGCAACCCTTTTGACGGAAAACCGCAGATGACCCTGCGCGACGTGGCCGAGGCCGCGGGCGTGTCGGAAATGACGGTCAGCCGCGTGCTGCGCCAGCGCGGGGATGTTTCGGAGAAAACCCGGGAACGGGTCTTCGCCGCGGCACGCCAGCTGGGCTACGTGCCCAACAAGATCGCGGGCGCGCTGGCCTCGAACCGGGTGAACCTGGTGGGGGTCGTGATCCCGTCCCTGTCGAACATGGTCTTTCCCGATGTCCTGGGCGGAATCGGCGAGGTGCTTGGAGAAACCTCCCTCCAGCCGGTGATCGGCACGTCGCGCTACGATCCCGAGCAGGAAGAGAAAGTCATCTACGAGATGCTGAGCTGGCGTCCCTCCGGCCTGATCGTGTCGGGGTTGGAGCATACCGATGCCGCCCGCGCGATGATGGCGAATGCGGGTATCCCGGTGGTCGAGGTGATGGACGTGGATGGCGAGCCCGTCGCCGCGGCGGTGGGCATCAGCCACGAGGCGGCCGGCCGGGCCATGGCGCGCGAGATCGCGGCGCGCGGGTATCGGCGGATCGGCTATCTCGGCTCGTCTTCCATTGCCGATCACCGGGCGCAAAAACGGCTGAAAGGGTTCCGCGAGGGGCTGGCCGAGGCGGGCCTCGGGCTTGCGGACGAGTGTTTCTACGAGGGAAGCTCCGGCTTCGGCACCGGGCGCGGCATGGCCGAGGAGATCCTGACGCGGACGCCCGACCTCGATTTCCTCTACTTCAACACCGACATGAATGCGGTGGGCGGGCTGATCTATTGCCTCGAAAAGGGCTATTCGATCCCCGATCAGATTGGGCTGGCCGGGTTCAACGCCTTCGAGGTGCTGGACGGTCTGCCCATGCGCATCGCCACGATGGACAGCAAGCGGCACGAGATCGGCCGCAAGGCGGCGGAGCTGATCGCAAGCGGCGAATTGACAGACGAGATCGTGACGCTGGAGCCGGAGTTTCAGCCGGGCGACACGGTGCGTGACGGCTGAACGGGAAACGGGGGCGACGGCGCGTGGCACCCGCCCCCGAAAACAATCGTCAGATCAGAACCCGATCACCGCATCGGCCAAGGCCACGAACAGCGGGATGCTGAGGATGGCGACCGGGGTCCCGATACCGGTGGACGACCCGATATAGGCCGAAGGGTTGGCCTCGGGCAGCGCGCCGCGGATCGTCGGCGGCCCCGAGATATCCGAACTGGAGGCCGCCATGACCGCCAGAAGGACCACGCCCCCCGCCGAGAAACCGGTCAGGTAATGGGCGACCAGCCCGAGGCCGAAACCGATCAGGCCGTGCACGATGGGCGCGGCGACCGCGTAGGCGATATAGGCATGGGCGACCTTGCGCAGTTCCGACAACCGGCTCCACGCCTCCATCCCGAGGATCAGCATCAGGAGCGACAGGAGGCCCGAGAAGAGCGGATCGTAGAAGCTTTCGACCACCGCATCGGGCCGCGCCACGATGCCAAGGATCAACCCCAGCAGCAGGGCCGAGACAGCGGAACTGCGCAGCGTGTCGGTGATGATCTCCTTGACGACACCGGGGTGCCCGCCACCACCGGCCCCACCAAAGGACAGGGTCATGGTTGCTGCGCCCCCTTGGCCGCTGGTCGCCGTCCGCGCGGTCGCCAGACGCCCAAGAACGATGGCCGTGACCAGCGCCGCGATATCCATGAAGGGATAAAGCGCGCCGATGAACCCTTCATAGGGCAGGCCGCCATCCTGCATGACCGCCATGCCCGCCGCCAGGGTCGAGGCAGAGACCGCCCCGAACAGGCCCGAGGTCGCGATGCCGTCCACCGGTGAGACCCCCCGGGCGCGCGCCAATGTGACCGCGCCGATCAGGACGATGGCGATGCCGGTAACCATCGCGGCGATGGCGGGGACGAGAAGTTGGGCAAGATCGGCTTCGCGCACCGAGATGCCGGCTTCCAGCCCGACCTTCAGGAGCAGGACCATGACGATGAACTTGTAGATTGCGTCGGGCACTTTGAATTGGCTGCCAAGCGCAGCCAGAACCATGCCGCCGATGAGAAAGGACAAGGTCGGCTTTTGCAGCTGCGTGACCATTGTCGTCAGCAGATCGGACAGGAACTCCATCGGACACCTCCGGGAATGAATGACTGGAGTGGAGGTAGCGACGGCATGAAAAGAAGAAAAATATATCTTTCAGGATAAAATATTCTATTTTTCAGAACATGAAGGATCTGAACTATCATCATCTTGGCTATTTCCGCGAGGTTGCCCATGACGGGAACCTCACCCGCACGGCCGAGCGGCTGAACCTGTCGCAATCGGCGCTGAGCACGCAGATCAAGGCGTTGGAGGATCGGCTGGGGCAGAAGCTGTTTGACCGCGTCGGCCGTCGGCTGGAACTGACCGAGGTGGGGCGGATCGCGCTGGATCATGCCGACCGGATCTTTGGCACCGGGGAGGAGTTGCTGGCCACCCTGCGCCATGCCGGGCGCGCCGCCGCGCCCCTGAGGGTGGGGGCGCTGTCCACGCTCTCGCGCAACTTTCAGCTTGGGTTCCTGCGCCCGGCGCTGGAGGCCGGGGAAGTTCGCCTCGCCCTGCGCTCGGGTAATGTGCAAACACTTCTCGACGCCTTGAAGGCGCTGGCGCTCGACGTGGTTCTGACGACCGATCCACCCCCCGGCGATTACGGTGCGCAATTCACCGCGCAGCGGATCGCGGAAACCTCCGTAGGTATCCACGGCGTGCCGGACCGCTTGCACCACGACACCCTGGCCGCCCTGCTGACCAGTGAGCCCTTCATCGTGCCCACCGAAAGCTCGATCCGCACCGGGTTCGAGGCGTTGACCGCGCAACTGGGCATCCAGCCCCGCATCGCGGCCGAGGTGGACGACATGGCGATGGTGCGCCTGCTGGCGCGCGAAGGGGTTGGCCTCGCCATCGCGCCTTCGGTCGTCTTCGCGGATGAATTACGCGACGGGCGGCTGCAAACGGCGCCCTTCGAGCTGGACATCGTCGAAAGCTTTTTCGCGATCACCGTGCCGCGCAGCTTTCCCCACCCGGCACTGGAGGCGTTGCTTCCGCAGGGCTGAAACCGCTCAGCATTCGGGGATGTTCACCGCCAACCCGCCCTGGCTGGTTTCCTTGTACTTGTGGGACATGTCGATCCCGGTCTGGCGCATCGCCTCGATGCAGTTGTCCAGCGGGATGAAATGCGTGCCATCCCCGCGCAGGGCGAGGGAGGCCGCGGACACGGCCTTGATCGCGCCAAGCCCGTTACGCTCGATACAGGGCACCTGGACAAGGCCCGCCACCGGATCGCATGTCATGCCAAGGTGATGTTCCAGCGCGATCTCGGCGGCGTTTTCCACCTGTTCATTCGTGCCGCCAAGGGCGGCGCAAAGACCCGCCGCCGCCATGGCACTGGCCGAGCCGACCTCGCCCTGGCAACCGACCTCGGCGCCGGAAATGCTGGCGTTATGCTTGATGAGGCCGCCAATCGCAGCGGCGACCATCAGGAAGGTGCGCCGCCCCTCCTCGGTCGCGCCGATGCAATGGTCGCGGTAGTAGCGCATCACGGCAGGCACGACGCCGGCCGCCCCGTTGGTGGGCGAGGTCACGACACGCCCACCGGCGGCGTTCTCCTCGTTCACGGCCATGGCGTAGACCGACAGCCAGTCGTTCACCGTGTGGGGTTGGGCGATGTTCGTCCCTGCTTCGGCCTTGAGTTGTTCGTGGATGGCCCGTGCCCGGCGTTTGACGCGCAGGCCGCCGGGCAACTCGCCCGACATCCGCAGGCCGCGGTCGATGCAATCGTCCATCGCGGCCCAGATCCCATCGACCCCGTCGCGAAGTGCTGCGCGCGGCGTCAGGCGTTCCTCGTTCGCCCATTTCATCTGCGCGATCGTTTTCCCCGAGGCGCGACCCATCGCCAGCATCTCGGCCGCCGAGCCGAACGGATAGGGAAAGCCCGCTTCTTCCTTCTCGGCATGCAGGGCGGCGGCCCCGCCCTGATCCTGCTGCGCCAGTTCGCGCGCCGTCATCACGAACCCGCCGCCGATGGAGTAGTAGGTCTCCTCCATGTAGAGGTTCCCGGCTGTGTCGAAGGCCCGCAGGATCATGCCGTTCGCGTGTCCCGGCAGGGGCGGGCCATAATCGAACACCAGGTCTTTCTCGGGATCGAACCGCAGGGGCGGCAGGCCGGGCGGCGTCACCTGCCCGCTGGCGCGAATGTCGGCCTCCAGCTCTTCGGCGCGGTCAGGGTCGAGGGTGTGGGGTTCGAACCCCGCGAATCCAAGGATCACGGCGCGGTCGGTCGCATGGCCCTTGCCGGTGAAGGCCAGCGATCCGTGCAATGAACAGCCCAACGCGGCCAGATCGCCCGCGCCCGGTTCCTTCTCGCGCCCGCCGCGCAGATCGGACAGGAAGCGCGCGGCGGCGGTCATCGGCCCCATCGTGTGCGACGACGAAGGACCGACCCCGATCTTGAAGATGTCGAAAACGCTGAGAAACATGGCGCACCCCTTTTCGGGATGCACCCTAGCGCGCCGGATAGCTCAGGTCACATCGCATGCGACGCGGCGGGGCCGGTCTGCGACAGCCCCCCGGTTACGGCGACCGCGAAGCCCGGGCGTATTCGCGCAAAACCACCTCGGTCCCGTCTTGCCAGATCATGCGAAGCCATTGCTCGAACGCATCGGCAAAATCCGTATGCGACGCGAGATCGCCGTAGAGGTCGCCCTGATGCAGCCAGCTGCGCGGATTGTCCTTGGCCGTTTGCGCGGCGGCAACAAGGGTGGCCCAAGCCGGATCGTTCGGTTCGATCACCGACCCATCCTCCCGCGTGCCGGCACACATGCGGGCCCACAGCGCCTCGACCAGCGCCAGCCCTCGAACGGGGCCACCGACGGCGAGCGCGTCGCGCAGGATCGGCAGGACAAACCCGGTGTGGCGGGACGATCCGTCAAACGCGACGCGGCGTGTCGTGTCGCGGATGGCCGGGTTGGAAAAACGACGTTCGATCAGGTCCAGGTATTGTGTCGGCGTCATGCCGGGGACAGCGTGGACGTAAGGCACGATTTCCTCGGTCTGCACCTTTCGGAAAAAGGGTGCGATGGCCGGATGCGCCGCGCATCCCGCGATGGTCGGCACCGAGAGCAGTTCGCCCGCATTGGCCAACACTTGGTGACCCGCATTCAGGATACGGATCTTCATCATCTCGTAGGAATGTACATCGTCGGTAAAGGTGGCGCCGACACGGTCCCAATCGGGACGACCGGCGCAGAAATCATCCTCGATCACCCATTGGCGGAAATTCTCGTGCGTGACGGGGGCGGCGTCCTCTATGCCCATCTCGCGCGCGAGGGCCAATTCGGCTGGCCCGGTCGCCGGGACGATGCAATCGACCATCGAGTTCGGAAAGCTCGCCTCGGCCTCAATCCAGTCAGCCAGGGCCGGATCGCTCAACCGGGCAAGGCCCACGACGGTCTGCCGCAGAACGCCACCATTGCCGCGCAGGTTGTCGCAAGACAGGCCGGTAAAGGGGCCGATCCCCGCCTCTCGCCTTGCGCGCAAGGCCGCGACCATCGCGCCGAAGGCCGTGCGGGGCCGGTCGGGGTGAATTGCATCATGCCGGATGTCGGGATGGCGGCTATCGAACAGGCCAGTCGCCGGGTCTGTGTAGTACCCGCCCTCGGTCACGGTCAGCGCCACGATGCGGACAGACGAGTTGGACATGGCCGCAATAAGCGGGCCATTGCCCTCTTCGATGGGCAGGTAGTCGATCATTGCGCCGGTGACCTCCGCCGAGCGGTGGTCTGGGGCGAGCTCGATCAGGGTGGTCAGGCAATCCTGCGCAATCAGCCGTTCGCGCATCGCCGCGTCATAGGGCCGGACACCTGCGCCGATGATCGCCCAATCCAGCGCCTCGCTTTGCTGCATCAGCCGGTGCAAATACCACGCCTGGTGCGCACGATGGAAATTGCCCAGCCCGATATGGACGATCCCGGGGGTCAGGGCCGAGCGGTCATAGCTCGGACGCGCGATTCCCTTGGGCAGATCGGCCAGCGTGCTGTTGGACAGCCGGACGGGGTGGGCAGTGCTTGCAATCATCAGCTCATCCATTGTCCGCCGTCCACGTTGTAGCACTGCGCCACGATGTAATCGGCCTCGGGGGTGGCGAGGAATACCGCCATGCCGGTCAGGTCCTCTGCCCGACCCATGCGCCCGTAGGGGACACCCGCGCCGACCTCTTTCTTCTTTTGCCCGGGGGCCTTGCCCTCGTACTTGGCAAAGAAGGCGTCGACGCCGTCCCAATGCTCCCCATCCACGACACCGGGCGCGATGGCGTTCACGTTGATCCGGTGTTCGATCAGGTTCAGCCCGGCCGATTGCGTCAGGCTTATGATCGCGGCCTTGCTGGCACAATAGACCGCGACGAGCGGCTCCCCCCGGCGACCGGCCTGGCTTGCCATGTTGATGATCTTGCCGCCCTGGCCCCGGTCGATCATGTGGCGCGCGACGGCCTGCATGGTGAACAGCACGCCCGAGACGTTGATATCGAACACGCGCCGGTAATCCTCGCGCGTGATCTCGACGATCGGCGCGGCGCTGAAAATCGCGGCGTTGTTGATCAGGATGTCGATATGGCCCATGGCCGCGATCGCCTCGTCCACGGCGGCGTCGATGCTTTCCTGTCGCGTCACGTCCATCGCGATCGCAGTGGCGGCCGGGCCGATCTCGTCCACGGTTTTCCGCGCGCGGGCGATGTCGATATCTGCGATGCAAACCTTGGCCCCCTCGCGCACATAGGCCTCGGCAAAGGCCCGCCCGATACCGCGGGCCGCACCGGTGATAAGCGCCGTTTTTCCTTCAAGCCGGCTCATGCGATCCGCAGCCCCTGCGCGTCGAAACGGTGCATCCGCTCTTCATCCGGCGTGAGGTAAATCGTGTCGCCGTGGTTCATGTCGACCTCGCCCCCCGCACGCACGGTGATCGGTTCGGGCCAGCCGTCGACATGGACATGGAAGAACGTGTCAGAGCCGAGGTGCTCGGCCACGCCGACCCTGCCCTTCCACTGGCCTTCGGTCGCGGACGGCGTGATGTGCTCGGGGCGGATGCCGACAGTGGCCGCCCCCCGCTTCTCGGCCTCGGCCCCTTCCAGAAGGTTCATCTTGGGGCTGCCGATAAACCCGGCGACGAATGTGTTGCGCGGTTCGCGATACAGTTCCAGCGGGCTGCCCACCTGCTCGATATGCCCGGCGCGCAGCACCACGATCTTGTCGGCCATGGTCATGGCTTCGACCTGATCATGGGTGACGTAAATCATCGTGGTCTTGAGGCGCTTGTGAAGCTCGGAAATCTCCAGCCGCATGCCGACACGCAGCGCCGCGTCGAGGTTCGACAGCGGCTCGTCAAAGAGGAAGGCCGCAGGCTCCCGCACGATGGCGCGGCCGATGGCGACACGCTGACGTTGACCGCCCGAAAGCTGGCCCGGACGCCGGTCCAGGTAGTCGGTGAGGTTCAGAACCTCTGCCGCGGCCTCGACTCGCCGGTTTTGTTCGGCAGGGTCCAGCTTGGCCATGCGCAGCGGAAAGGCGATGTTCTTGCGCACCGACATATGCGGATAAAGCGCGTAGGACTGGAACACCATGGCAAGGCCACGCTTGGCGGGCGGCACCATCGTGGCGTCCTGCCCGTCGATGCGGATCTGTCCGCCGGAGACATCCTCCAGCCCCGCGATCAACCGCAGGAGCGTGGACTTGCCGCAGCCCGAGGGGCCGACGAAAACCACGAACTCCCCGTCTTCGATGGTCAGGTCCAGCGGCGGAATGACTTCGACCTCACCGAAGGCCTTGCGGACCTTGTCGAGCGTGATGCGTCCCATGCAGAGGTCTCCTTATTTCACCGCGCCGAAGGTCAGGCCGCGGACGAGTTGTTTCTGGCTGAACCAGCCAAGGATGAGGATCGGCGCGATGGCCATGGTCGAAGCCGCGCTGAGCTTGGCGAAGAACAGGCCCTCGGGGCTGGAATAGCTGGCGATGAAGGCCGTCAGCGGGGCCGCGTCGACCGCCGTGAGGTTGAGGGTCCAGAACGCCTCGTTCCAGGCGAGGATGAAATTCAGCAGGAGGGTCGAGGCGATGCCGGGCACGGCCATCGGCGTCAGGATATAGAGAAGCTCTTCCTTCAGGCCCGCGCCGTCCATCCGCGCGGCCTCCAGGATCTCGCCGGGGATCTCGCGGAAGTAGGTATAAAGCATCCAGACGATGATCGGCAGGTTGATGAGCATCAGGATCACCACCAGCGCCGCGCGGCTGTCGAGAACGCCCAACTCGATGCAGAGCAGGTAGATCGGGTAGAGCACCCCCACCGCCGGCAACATCTTGGTCGAGAGCATCCAAAGCAGGATGTCCTTGGTCCGCTTCGACGGGACGAAGGCCATGGACCAAGCCGCCGGAACCGCGACAAGGATGCCCAACAGGGTCGAGCCGCCCGCGATGATGATCGAATTCCACAGGAACCGCATGTAGTTCGAGCGTTCCTGCACGACCGCGTAATTCTCCAGCGTCCAGTCGAAGAACAGGAAGACGGGCGGGTTCGCGACGGCCTCCCCTTCGGTCTTGAACGAGGTCAGGATCGTCCAGAGGATCGGGAAGAAGATCAGAAGGCCGATCGCCCAGGCGATGGTCGTGTTGATGGCCTTGCGTTGAGTGGTAACGGCGCGTGCCATGGTCAGGTCCTCCTCAACGGTCCAAGTTCTTGCCGACGATGCGCATCAGGAAGAGCGCGACGATATTGGCGAGGATGATGGCGTAGACGCCGCCCGCGCTGCCCAGGCCGACATTCTGGCTTTCGAGAACGCGTTGGTAGATCAGGTAGGTCAGGGTCCGGGTGCCGAAGGCCCCGCCGGTGGTCACGAAAATCTCGGCGAAGATGGACAGAAGAAAGATCGTCTGGATCAGGATCACGATGGTGATCGCGCGGCTGAGATGCGGCAGCGTGATGAAACCGAACCGCGCCAGCGGCCCCGCGCCGTCCATCTCGGCGGCCTCGAGCTGTTCGCTGTCGAGCGACTGGATCGCCGTCAGAAGGATAAGGGTGGCGAAGGGCAGCCATTGCCACGACACGATCATGATGATCGAGAAGGTTGGCACATCGCTGAGCCACACGACCGGGTCGGCGCCGAAGGCCCGCCAGAGATGCGCGAACAGGCCGTTGGTCGGGTCCATGAACATGTTCTTCCAGACCAACGCCGACACCGTGGGCATGACGAAGAAAGGCGCGATCACAAGGATGCGGACGACACCCTGCCCCCACATCGGCTGATCCAGCAGAAGCGCGAGGAGAATGCCGAACACGATGGAGACCAGCAGGACACCACCGACGATGACAAGGGTGGTCTGAACCGCGGGCCAGAACGAGCTGGAGCTGATGAAGCGGGTGTAGTTTTCGAACCAGACGAAACCCTGGTCGCCACCACGAAGCGGCAGGAAACGGCGGAACGAGAACCAGAGGGTCATCGACAGCGGCACGAGCATCCAGACCAGAAGCAGGAAGACCGCGGGGGTCATCATGATCCGTGCTGCGGTTCGGGAATGCTGGGTCGCCATGAGACAGATCCTCTGCATGCGGACGCAAGCGCCCGTGACAAGCCGGTACTAGCGGATTGTGCGGAAATCGGAGGGGGGTGGAAGGCGGCGGCGCGCGCCGCCTTCCGATTTTCGGGCGAGCGTCGGCTTAGCGGTAGCCGGCCGCTTCCATCGCCTCGTTCGTGATGTCTTGCGCGCGCTCCAGCGCCTCTTCCACGGTCTGCTGACCGGCATAGGCGGCGGCGAATTCCTGGCTCACCTCGGTGGCGATGCCGGCGAATTCGGGGATCGCGACGAACTGGATACCGACATAGGGAACCGGGTCAACGGTCGGGTTGGTCGGATCAGCCGCAAGGATCGAGTCGAGCGTCATCTGTGCGAAGGGCACGTCCTGGTACTCGGGCGTTTCATAAAGCGAGGTGCGCGCACCCGGCGGCACGTTGGCCCAGCCTTCGTTCTCGGCAACCAGCGCGATGTATTCGCGCGAGGTGGCCCACTCGATGAATTGCAGAGCGGCGTCAGCCTGCTGCGTGCCGGCGGGGATCGCCAGTGCCCAGGCCCACAGCCAGTTCGAGCGACGCTCGACACCTTCGCTGTTCGGGGCCAGTGCGAAGCCGACGCTGTCCGCCACTTCCGATTCCTCGGGGTTGGTCACGAAGGATGCGGCCACGGTGGCGTCAATCCACATGCCGCACAGACCCTGCTGGAACAGCGACAGGTTCTCGTTGAAGCCGTTGTTCTCGTAGCCGTCGGGGCCGTAGTCGTTCATCAGGTTGACGTAGAAGTTCAGTGCCTCGGCCCATTCGGGCTGATCGAACTGGGCGTTCCAGTCTTCGTCGAACCAGCGCGCGCCGAAGGAATTGCCGGTCACGGTGATGAAGGCCCCGCCTTCGCCCCAGCCGGGCTTGCCGCGCAGGCAGACACCGTTGACGCCATTTTCGGGATCATCCATCGCGGCGGCGGCTTCGCGGATGAACTGCCAGGTCGGCGCATCGGGCATTTCAAGGCCCGCGGCTTCCATCAGGTCGGTGCGATACATGATCATCGACGACTCGCCGTAGAACGGCGCGGCGTAAAGCGTACCGTCATGGCTGAGGCCGGCACGCATCGCGGGCAGCAGGTCGTCGACGTCATACTCGTCGGACAGGCCATCGAGCGGCACAAGCCACCCGTTCGCGCCCCAGATCGGCGTCTCGTACATGCCGATGGTCATGATGTCGAACTGGCCACCATTGGTGGTGATGTCGGTCGTCACGCGCTGACGCAGGACGTTTTCTTCCAGAGTGACCCATTCGACGGCGATGCCGGTCTGTTCGGTGAAGAGGTCGGTGTACCCCTGCATCCGGATCATGTCGCCGTTGTTGACGGTCGCGATGGTGATGGTGGTGTCCTGGGCCGTGGCGGCCGAGGCAATAGCGCAGAGTGCAGCAGCACCGGACGCGCGGAGCACGGTCTTGAGAGACATCCGTATCCTCCCTGGTTGGATGTGACGCCTGCACCCTGCTTTCAAATCATACGCGGGTCAACAAAATTTTTACGCGCGTCAATTTTAGGTCCGGATCACGCCGACGCCCGCACGACCAGGTAAGGCTTGAACAGCGTTTCCGTGCGCTCGCGGAACCGGCCTCCATGCTCGATCATCTCGAACATGGTTTCGACGCTGCGCCCGGCTACCGCCTTGTAATCATGGGCCGCTGTGGTCAGCGCGGGGCAGGTGAACCGGGAAAACGGGTGGTCGTCATGCGAGGCCACGCGCAGGTCGCAATCGGGCCCGCGCCCGACACGCAGCTCGCGCTCATAGCAGGCCGACAGCACCCCGATCGCAAGGCGATCGTTGCTGCAAAGAATCGTGTTCGTCTTGAAGTCACCCGCCGCGATGGCGCTATGCGCACCGCGCCGGCCGATCTCTTCGAACCCCCATCCGTCGCCTTCGACGCTGACCACGACGGGCGATTCGCCGTGCCGCGCCATCGCCTCGAGATAGGCGATCCGGCGCTTGTTCGCGTTCGGGTTGGCAGGTGTGCGCATCTCGAAAAAGCAGGGCGGCTCCCCGCTGCGACACAGGTAATCGACGGTCTGATCCACGAAACTGGCATTGTCGGAACCGATGAACGCCTCTCCCATGCCTTCGATATTGCTGTCGAACAGGACGGTCGGCACATCGCGGCAGAAGCGTTCGATCACGCCCTTGTCCGAGATCCGCCCCAAGGGCGCAAGCAACACGCCGGCAGGCTTCAGCGCACGGAGCGTGTCGAGGTTGTCATTCTCCTGGTCGGTCTGACCATGCGAACTCATCAGGATCGGCCGATACCCTGTGTCGATGCAGAGTTGTTCGATATTCCGGGCAATCTCGGCAAAGAACGGGTCAGCAAGGTAGGGCACCACGATCCCGATATTCTTGGTCAGGCGCCTGTTCTGGTTCACCGCGTAGATGTTCGGACGAAAATCGTATTGCTCCAGCGCCTGCTCGATTCGCTTGCGGGTGGACGGGCGGACGCTGTCGGGATCATTGAAGTATTTCGACACGGTCGGCCGGGACAGGCCGCTGAGCGCCGCGAACTCCTCCATGTTCCTGATCTTCTGTTCGCCCATGCGGACCTCCTGTGTCGTCGAAACGACGGTGCTCCGGAATACCCCTTGCGTCCCGAACCAGAATTCCCGCAAACCTTACGCGAGTAAAGTTTTACTTTACCATGGAAAGGTGCGGACCAAGCCCGAGACTGGCGAACCCGTCCGAATTTGGGAGGACACGAAATGTATCTCGGTATCGATCTCGGGACGTCTGCGGTAAAGGTCTGCGCTTTGCAACCCGATGGCCGGGTCGCCGCAACGGCAACAACGGCCTTGTCCGTTTCCCACCCGTTCGACGGCGCCAGCGAGCAGAACTGCGCGGATTGGTGGGCCGCCACCTGCACAGCCGTTGGCAGCCTGTCCGCCGACCTGCGCGCGCAGGTGAAGGCCATCGGGCTATCCGGGCAGATGCACGGGGCGGTCCTGCTGGACAAGGACAAGCGCCCGGTGCGCCCGGTCATCCTCTGGAACGACGCCCGCGCGACCGAGGAATGCGCCGTGATGCTGGCCGCAGAGCCCGACGCGGGCGCGCTTTCTGGCGTGCTTCCGATGGCGGGCTTCACCGCGCCCAAGGTGCTCTGGCTCTCTCGCCACGACCCAAAGGTTCATGCCCGTATCGCGCATATCCTTCTTCCGAAGGACTATATCGGCCTGCGCCTGCATGGAGAGATGGTCACCGATCCGTCCGATGCGGCCGGCACATCCTGGTTCGACGAGGAGCGGCGCGCGTGGTCCGACCGCCTGTGCCAGATCAGCGCGACCGACCCATGCTGGCTGCCGGAGGTGAAACACGGCACCGAGATCGCGGGCCACCTGTTGCCGGACCCCGCCGCAGAGCTTGGCCTGCCTGTTGGCATTCCCGTCGCGGCAGGGGCAGGCGACGCCGCCGCGGGGGCGGTCGGAATCGGCGCTGTCGAGGCCGGGGACGGGTTCATCTCGCTCGGCACGTCGGGGCAGCTCTTCTTCACGACCCCCGACTATCGACCAAACCCCGAAAGCCGCATCCACGCCTATGCCCACACGATGCCGGGTTACTGGTTCCAGATGGCGGCCATGCTGAACGGCGCGCGCCCGATGGCGTGGCTTGCGAACCTGTTGCAACGCCCGATCGAAACCCTGCTTGCCGAGGCCGAGGCCGCGCCGTCCGGCCCCCTCTTCCTGCCCTACCTGACCGGAGAGCGGACGCCCCATGGCGATACGGACATCCGCGGCGGCTTCGCAGGCCTGGGCGAAACCACGTCGCAAGGCAGCCTGATGCGCGCCGTGGTCGAAGCCGTCGCCTTTACCTTCGCCGACGCCATTGCCGCGCTGTCCGACTCCGGACAAGCGCCCGAGGCGTTGCTGGCCATCGGTGGCGGCACCAGAAGCGATTTCCTCATGCAGACCATCGCCGATGTCACGGGCTGCCGACTTGGGCGCAGCGAAGGGGCGGACCTTGGCCCTGCGTTGGGGGCTGCACGGCTTGCTTGCGTAGCCTCGGGCGGCGGTACGGTTGCCGAGGTCATGACCAAACCGGATGTGCGGAATTGGTTCGAGCCTTCGAGCGATCACGGCGACGCTTTGAAACCGCGCCTCGCGGCCTTCCGTGCGCTCTACCCCGCCCTCAAGGGCGTGCAGGCCAAGATGCACTGATCTGCATCGCAGCGCCGGCGAAGGACGGCCCGCTAGCCCAATCAAATGATATCGTCGAACCGGTCGGGCAAGCTGACCACCATGATCCTGTTTTCCCAAGGATTCTCGATATCGTGCCCGTAGATCGCGTTGTAGGTCTTTAGATCGCGGGGGCGGGTTGCGCCGCGATCGCCGCGCTTTCCGATCTCGGTGTAAACCTTGTCGGCAACATCGTCATAGGGAACGATATCCCGGCACGCTGCGACATTGCGGGTGAGACTCAAGCGACCCGACGTGTGGTTGGTAAAGGTGACGCCCACCTGCTCGGATGTCCGAACTCCGACCTTCATCTCCAGATGACGCAGAGAGGCGTTGGCCATGTGCAGCATCAGAAGGTCGTGCGACAGCGCCACCGGCTTTCCGACTGCCACATGTCCGCCGATCGTCAATTCGGTTGGCCCGCTCACGATGTTCGGTTTGACATAGAGCTTGCTGATCGCCCCGACGGAGCGCTGCGCCATCAACGGTTTCGAGGGGTCCAGCGGCGTCTCACCCGGAACTTCGACGACCTCGATGCCCTTGGTATATCGATAGCCGACATCGGCGGCATCCTGGATGGCTTCGTGAAAGCTGCGTCCACTCTGTGGGTCAACGCAGACGATTTCATCGCAATCCCCGCGCACGAAAAAATCGTACTGACCCTGCAATGCCGTCAGGAGATCCCAATGCGCCTTGATGAAGCGTTCATTGTCAGCAATGCGGTGGCCAGACCGGCCCTCCATGAGGCTGACGTTCACACCGCTGAGATCAACCTCGGTCTGCCAATCGTCGCCATCGAGCATGACGTACAGGTTTTCGCGGCCAAGCAGCCGACCGTAATATCGCACCCAGATATCGAGGAAGAAGTCATCTTTCCTGACATGGGTAACCGCAGCAACCCGCAATGCTTTTCCTCGCTTTTCTGCCCGACAAATTGACGCTCACACACAAGGGGCTTGGACGCAAGCAGAGCTTCAGCGAGGGGGGGCATCACGCCGTTCAATCGCCCCGCCTGGATAGCCTCCTGACACGGCGTGGCACCCGTCGCACCGGTGGCATGACGTGGGCCTCTTGGCGGTCACTGCGGATCGGCATAGGCCGACAGGATTTGAGTTAGATCCTGGGGAGGGATTGCCATCGGCTCTAGGTCGAAGCGCGCCATGCGGCCCGCGATGTGCGACGGTTGCGCATATTTCTCGATCCAATGGTAGTAGGGCCTGCCGGTATAATCATCGAACAAAAGCGTGACGGGTTTTCGTGTCCGAAAGAGCGTTGTGAGGAAGCAGGCAGCTCGGAAACGTCCGTCCACAAGCACAATGTCAGGTTGCTTGAACTGGATCAGATCCCAGACGCTGGCGGGGTACCGGGCATATTGTGCATAGCCTTCGCAACCTGCGGGTTTGCCCCACGCTTTCGTGCGCCCGATGTCGACATACTGGACCGTGAAGTCGGCATGTGGATGTGCCGCTTGCAGGCTGTCGTAAATCGCAAGCGCCCAGGCGCGGTCGGACTCGACCGTGAAGAGCGTCTTGGCATCGCCTTCGAGCGCCACGAAACTCGACCCGCCGCTGCCATATTCCAGGATCGTGTCGGCTTTCGCGTATTCCGCGCGCAAAAGCGCGGCTTCCTCGTCTGGCAAGGTCAACGGGAAATGCCGCGGCTCGACACGGGCCGGGCGGGTTGCCCTACAGGCGTCAAGGACATGCGCCGGGATGTCCGCAAGGCGGGCATCGAGACGCGTCCGAGCCTCGGCTTCGGCCTCGGTCACGCCTGGCAGGGACCGAAGATACGTCAACTGATCCCGCGTCGCATCGGCAAGGCGCAGGATCCGGCGGTCCTGCGTCGCGGCGTAATTCTGTGCACGATAGAGGCCGCTGGCATTCTGATCGAGGCTCTGTGCCGTTTGGCCGGCCTCCGCCCCATGCGCGAGGTTGTGTTTCAGGACGAAATGCTCGGGCGTTCGCACGGCGTAGCAATTGATCTGAGCCAGGGCATAGCCGTGTTCGTCAGGTTGAACCTGTCTGGTTCGGCTGAAATCCTCGCCGCTGATCCACCGCCGATGCGCGCGGTGACGCAGGTCAAGCGCATTACCGCTCGCCATCACGAATGAAAGGTCGGACGCATCCATGCCCGCGCGAATCTTGGGGCGGTGCGTCCCGTGCAGGAAGAAGCCTTCGATCTTGTCCGAGCAACGAAAGAGCGTTTTCGCTTCCAGGTTGCTGCCATCATCAGCGGCGGCAGCGTCGGTAAAATCCTCGGAAACCAGGTGCCCGGGAAAACGGTCGTTGCCGCCGTCGCCCATCATGCGGCGGGGAACCAGCATACCGTCACGATCCGCAAGCGCATCGATCAGGGCGTCCAGCGTGCCGTTGCCTTTGGAGATCACCAGGAACTCATCCACATCCAGCCACATCGCCCAATCGGCACCGTTGAGTATGGCCGATTCATTCGCGAGGCGCGCCGCATCGGCCAGCCGCTCGACGCCGGGCGCGGGTGCGTGCTCGACATGCTCGATGATATCGTTCGCAGCCAATGCGTTGAGCAGGTCCGTGGAGCCATCATCGCTTTCGCTGGAGAACACGACAAGTCGATTGAACCCAAGCGCACGATGATAGGCGACCCATTCCAGGAGGAATGGCGCCTCGTTTTTCACCGAGACTATCAGCAAACGAGTCGCGTGCGTCTTGTCCGCCGCCGAAGGCGTCGCGTCGTCCGCCGGGCCTTTCATCGTCTTTTTCTTGCTCTGGGGCTTGGATTTGGAACGGCGCTGCATCGTTGCTTCCAAGTTTGAATCAGCCTGCCAAACAAGGGGGCTGATCGTGATTCCCTAGCTTGGTTGTGGCACAAGTCGGTTGAAGGAGCCACCGAAGCCATGAAGCCTCGGAGCCTGAGGCCATCAAGCGTTGGGCCGGCACGAAATGCAAGACCATAGGCCTTCGCTTTCCAAGGGAGGGAGACCGATGCAGCTTCCTTGGACACATGACCTGATCGACAAACCGAGCCGTCGGAATCGCGTCTGATCTGCATGGCGTCAGCACGCGTTGGATCTAGGGTTGGAAATGGTGAGCCCGACAGGATTCGAACCTGTGACCAATTGATTAAAAGTCAACTGCTCTACCAACTGAGCTACGGGCCCACTCAGGCGGGCTACCTACGCAGGGAGGCCCGGGGCGTCAAGCGGAAATCCGGCACTTTCTCGAAGAAGGGATTTCCAGCACGCCGCACGGCCTGTATACGCGCGCGCATGTCCGACCTGAGCCAGACCAGCGGCACGCCCTTCATGAAGATGCACGGGCTTGGCAATGACTTCGTGGTGATCGACGCGCGGGAAACCGATGCCGCCATCACCGCGCCCTTGGCGCGTGCGCTGGCGGATCGTCACCGTGGCGTCGGATTCGACCAGCTGGCCGTGATCGAGCAAGGCCAAGCTGCCGACCTGCGGCTGACCTTCTTCAACGCGGACGGGTCTCTGTCGGCGGCCTGCGGCAATGCCACGCGCTGCATCGCGCGGCACGAGATGGACCGAACCGGCGCAGCCGAGGTTACGCTGCAAACCGAACGCGGCATCCTGATCGCCCGGGACGCTGGCGGAGCGCTGACCTCGGTCAACATGGGGCCACCGGTTCTGGACTGGCGCGAGATCCCGCTGGCCGAGGATGTCGATCCGCTGCACCTCCCCATCGCGGGCGACCCGGTCGCCACCGGCATGGGCAACCCGCATTGCACCTTCTTCGTCGACGACGCCGAAGCGGTGGACCTTGCCACGCGCGGCCCCGAGATCGAGCACCATCCCCTCTACCCCGAGCGCACGAATGTCCAATTCGCCAGTGTCATCGGCCCCGATCACCTGCGGATGCGGGTGTGGGAACGGGGCACCGGCATCACGCTGGCCTCGGGCTCATCTTCCTGCGCCGTGGCCGTTGCCGCCGCCCGTCGCGGGCTGACGGGGCGGTCGGTGCGGCTGACACTCGACGGCGGGGACATCCAGATCGAGTGGCGCGATGACGGCGTCTGGATGACCGGGCCGACGGCGCATGTCTTTACCGGTGTGCTGACGCCCGAGTTCCTGAGGGGGCTGTGATGGACCGCCGCGCCCCCGTTTTTCACACGCTCGGCTGTCGGCTGAATGCCTACGAGACCGAAGCGATGCGCGAGCTGTCGGCCGCCGCCGGTGTCGAGAATGCCGTGGTCGTGAACACCTGCGCCGTCACCGCCGAGGCGGTGCGCAAGGCGCGGCAGGAAATCCGCAAGCTTCGGCGCGAGAACCCGAGCGCCAAGGTCATCGTGACCGGCTGCGCGGCGCAGACCGAGCCCGAGACCTTCCGCGACATGGCCGAGGTCGACCTGGTGATCGGCAACACCGAAAAGATGCAGCCCGAGACATGGTCGCGCATGGGGCCGGACTTCATCGGCGAGACGGAAAAGGTGCAGGTCGACGACATCATGTCGGTGACCGAAACGGCGGGCCACCTGATCGACGGGTTCGGCACGCGCTCGCGCGCTTATGTGCAGGTGCAAAACGGCTGCGATCACCGATGCACCTTTTGCATCATCCCTTATGGCCGGGGCAATTCGCGCAGCGTGCCCGCCGGTGTCGTGGTCGACCAGATCAAGCGGCTGGTGGATCGTGGCTATAACGAGGTGGTGCTGACCGGCGTCGACCTCACCAGTTGGGGCGCCGACCTGCCGGGCGCGCCGCGTCTCGGTGATCTGGTGATGCGCATTCTGAAACTGGCGCCCGACCTGCCCCGCCTGCGGATCAGCTCCATCGACTCGATCGAGGCGGATGAAAACCTGATGCAGGCCATCGCGACCGAGCCGCGCCTGATGCCGCATCTGCACCTGAGCCTTCAGCATGGCGACGACCTGATCCTGAAACGGATGAAGCGCCGCCACCTGCGCGACGATGCCATCCGCTTTTGCGAAGAGGCCCGCCGCCTGCGACCCGATATGACCTATGGCGCCGACATCATCGCGGGCTTCCCGACCGAGACCGAGGCGCATTTCGAAAACTCGCTGAGGCTGGTGGCGGAGTGCGGGCTGACATGGCTGCACGTCTTCCCCTACTCGGCCCGGCAAGGCACGCCAGCGGCCAGGATGCCCCAACTCGACGGGGCCACGATCAAGGCGCGCGCGGCGCGTCTGCGCCAAGCCGGTGATGCGGCAGTCGCGCGGCACCTGTCCGAACAGATAGGTCGCGAACACCACATCCTGATGGAAAACCCGCGCATGGGGCGCACGGAACAGTTCACCGAGGTGACCTTTGCGTTAGATCAGCCCGAGGGGCAGATCGTCACCGCGCGGATAACCGGGCAGGATGGGCGACAGCTCCGGGTCTGATCGACCGCCAAGGAGACGCGCCATGCATCCAAACCCCGCCTTTCGACAGGAACCGGAATTCCTGAACCTGCATCTGGCCCGAAAACGCGGCTTCGGGACGCTGGTTCTGAACGGCGACCCCCTGCCGCTGGTCAGCCATGTGCCCTTCGCCCTCGACGACGCCGAAAAGGAGGCCGAGCTGCACCTGATGCGGTCGAACCCCATCGCGCGCGCCGTGACCGAAGCCACGCCTGCGGTCATCGCGATCTCCGGCCCGGATGGCTACGTCTCGCCCGATTGGTACGGCGACCCGGCACAGGTGCCGACGTGGAACTACGTGGCGGTCCACCTGCGCGGGAAACTGATCCCAAGCGATCCCAAGACGATGCGCGACCACCTCGACAAGGTGTCCGCCCAGTTCGAAGAGCGTTTGTTCAAACGCCCGTGGACCGTCGACAAGATGCCCGAGGATACGCTTGAACGCATGATGCGCCAGATCCTGCCGTTTCGGTTCGAGATCGAGGAGGTCGATGGCACCTGGAAGCTGAACCAGAACAAGACGGACAGCGCGCGGGAAAACGCCGCCGGGGCCATCCGGCATTCGCCCATCGGGCACGAGGTCGAAACACTGTCGTGGCTCATGAAGGGCGGCGTGCCGGAAATAGACAAGGACGCACCGGTCACCTACATCTAGGCCGAAACGGTCGAAACGGGAGGATGACCATGGCCCTGCAATTCGCCCCCATCGGGGCCATCGCCCTGCGCTACGGCGCCGTGGCCCTGGCCACCTACGTCGCGACCCGCGCCATCGGTCCGGGCCGCCTGGCCCAGCCGGTCGAAGACGAGATGGACGCCACGCCCGAGGGTCTGACCCTGCGCAAGACCGAGGAGCAGGTGAACGGCTCTGCCCGCTGGCGGCGCGCCTTCCGCCTGGGGCGCAATGGCAGCGGAGTGCGCGTGGATGCGACCCTCCTGGGGCGTTTAAAGGTTGATCGCATCGCATGATGAAGCTTCTCGGTTCGCCCGCCTCGCCCTTTGTGCGCAAAGCGCGGGTCATGATGATCGAAGCCGGCATCGAGGATGTCCCCTTCGCCGAGGTGACCGCGTCGCCGCTTGGCGGTGAGGAATCGCTGAATGCCGCCAACCCGTTGGGCAAGATCCCCGCACTGACCCGCGACGACGGTCCGACGATCTACGACAGCCGCGTCGTCACCCGCTTTCTTGATGCCCGCTACCAGGCCGGGCTCTACCCCCCGACCCGCGTGTGGGAGACCCTGACGCTCGAGGCGACGGCGGACGGCATGATGGATGCCGCCGTCAACATCACCTACGAAAAGCGGCACCGCCCCGAGGACATCTGGTTCGCGCCGTGGCTGGACGGGCAATGGGCCAAGATCGCCCGGTCCCTCGACGCGCTGGAACGGCAATGGATGAGCCATCTCAGCGGCCCGCTCGACATGGGTCAGATCGCGGTCGCCTGCGCGTTGGCCTATCTGGACCTGCGCCATGACGACAAGGGGTGGCGCAACGGGCACCCGGCCCTGGCCGACTGGTTCGCCCGGTTCAATGCGCGCCCGTCGATGGTGGACACCGCCCCCTGATGCAGATCTCCCTCGCCCGCACCAACGCGGCCCGGCAGGCCTGTTTCGACATCCGCCGTGCGGTGTTCATCGACGAGCAACGCATTCCCGAAGCCGAGGAATGGGACGCGTGCGACGATCGCTGCACGCATGTGTTGGCCTCCACCCCGTCCGGTCAGCCGGCTGGCACGGCCCGTATCATCGGCAAGGGCGACAGGGCGAAGATCGGGCGCGTCGCCGTCCTGTCCGAGTTTCGCGGCACGGGGCTTGGACGCGATCTGGTGCAGTTCTGCCTGCAGCACGCACGGCAATCGGGCTTTGCGGGCGCCGAGCTGGAAGCACAGCTTTACGCGATCCCTTTTTACGAGCGCCTCGGCTTCACCGCCGAAGGCCCCGAGTTCGACGATGGCTCGGGCATTCTGCACCGCTACATGGCGCTTGGATTCCGGCGCGCCAAGACCAGTGCCACCATAGCGCAATGACCCTCGATTCGAGTGATTTTCGTCCAGGCGCACATCGGAATTTTCAATCAAGGCGATTGCTTTCGTTGATTGGCTCGCCATAAGCGCGTCGAAATCTCACGTTTTCGTGAATTTTCGCACGAAACACTGCGACATTTGATCATTCCTGCGCGCGTTTGTCCGCTGGACGACTAGAGTAATGCGCCATAGACAGCAGGCGTCGGGTTACGGCGGGTGCACCGTGGCCCGATGTGGTTTTTCCAGGCCCTGATAGTCCGCTCGGGCCCAGACAAGGGGGACGCTTCAAGTGTCACACGCAGAAGACCATTCCGGTACCCGCCGCGACTTCCTGTACTACGCGACCGCAGGTGTGGGTACCGTTGCAACCGGGGCCGCGGTATGGCCACTGATCGATCAGATGAACCCGTCGGCAGATGTCCAGGCCGCCAGCCAGATGCGCGTCGATGTGTCGGGCGTCATGGAAGGCACCCAACTGACCATTCTTTTCCTCGGCAAGCCGGTTTTCATCAGCCGCCGCACGCCGGAACAGATCGCATCCGCCGCTGAAACGGACGTGGACGATCTGGTGGACCCGATCTCGCGCAACCCGAATGCGGAGTTCGACGCACCCGCAACCGACCTGAGCCGCACGCTCCCCCCCTACGAGGGCGAAAATACCGGCGAATGGCTGGTGCAGATCGGTGTGTGCACGCACCTCGGCTGCGTTCCCATCGGCAACGGTGCCGGTGACTTCGGTGGCTGGTTCTGCCCCTGCCACGGCTCGCACTACGACGCCGCGGGACGCATTCGTCGCGGCCCCGCCCCTGAAAACCTTCACATTCCGGTCGCAGCGTTCGTGGACGAAACCACGATCCTGCTCGGTTAACCGCGAGGGAGAACTCGACAATGTCTGGCATTCCCCACGACCACTACGAACCGAAGACCGGCGCCGAAAAATGGCTTCATCGTCGTCTTCCGATCGTGTCGCTCATCTACGACACGATCATGATTCCCACCCCCAAGAACCTCAACTGGATGTGGATCTGGGGCATCGTTCTGATGTTCACCCTGGTGTTGCAGATCGTCACCGGCATCGTGCTGGTCATGCACTACACGCCGCATGTCGACCTGGCCTTCGAGTCGGTCGAGCATATCATGCGCAACGTGAACGGCGGGTGGGCCATGCGCTACATCCACGCCAACGGCGCGTCTCTGTTCTTCATCGCGGTGTATCTGCACATCTTCCGCGGCATCTACTACGGGTCCTACAAGGCCCCGCGCGAGGTGACGTGGATCATCGGCATGCTGATCTACCTGTGCATGATGGGCACGGCGTTCATGGGCTACGTTCTGCCCTGGGGCCAGATGTCCTTCTGGGGGGCCACCGTGATCACCGGCCTGTTCGGCGCCATCCCCTTCGTGGGTGAAGCGCTGCAGACCTGGCTGCTCGGCGGGCCGTCGGTGGACAATGCCACGCTGAACCGCTTCCTGTCGCTCCACTACCTGCTGCCCTTCGTCATCCTCGCGCTGGCGCTGGTGCACATCTGGGCGTTCCACACCACCGGCAACAGCAACCCCACCGGGGTCGAAGTCCGCCGCACCTCGAGGAAGGAAGCCGAGGCAGACACCCTGCCGTTCTGGCCCTACTTCGTGATCAAGGACCTCTTCGCCCTGGCGGTGATCCTGGTCGTGTTCTTCGCGGTCGTGGGCTTCATGCCGAACTACCTCGGGCACCCGGACAACTACATCCCGGCCAACCCGCTGGTGACGCCCCCGCACATCGTGCCGGAATGGTACTTCCTGCCGTTCTACGCGATCCTGCGCGCCTTCGATGGCGAGGTCTGGGTCGTGCAGCTGGCCAGCTTCATCACCGGCGGCATCGTCGACGCCAAGTTCTTCGGCGTGCTGGCAATGTTCGGCTCGATCGTGGTGATGGCATTGCTGCCGTGGCTCGACACCTCGTCGGTGCGCTCCGGTCGCTACCGCCCGATGTTCAAGTTCTGGTTCTGGGTCTTCTTCATCGACTTCTTCGTACTGATGTGGGTTGGCGCAATGCCGGCCGAAGGGATCTACCCCTACATCGCCCTGATCGGATCGGCCGTCTGGTTCGCGTATTTCCTCGTGATCATCCCGCTTCTGGGTGTGATCGAGAAGCCGCTGCCGCAGCCTGCCACGATCGAAGACGACTTCAACGAGCACTATGGCGACGACGACGCCTCGGGTGGCACGCCTTCGGGTGAGCGCATTCCCACCCCGGCCGAGTGACGCGGAAAGGACATATCGCAATGTTCAGGAAACTAGCCATCACCACCGCAACGGCGCTGTCCCTCGGAACGGGGGCTGCGCTGGCCGCCGGCGGCGGCGGGCACGTCACGGACCACGACTTCTCGTTCGAGGGGCCTTTCGGCACCTACGACCAGACGCAGTTGCAGCGTGGCCTTCAGGTCTACACCGAGGTCTGTGCCGCCTGTCACGGCATGAACCTTGTTCCTATCCGCTCGCTCAGCGACGAGGATGGTCCAGGGCTGACCGACGACGAGGTCCGCGCCTATATCGAGCAGAACTACATCGAAGTGTACGATGAAGAACTGCAGGATTGGCGCGCGGCCACGCCGAACGACCACTTCCCCGAAAGCTCCCTGCCCGAGGCCCCCGACCTGTCGGTCATGGCCAAGGCGCGCGCGGGCTTCCACGGCCCCTACGGCCTGGGCCTCAGCCCGCTTGTCAACGGCATCGGCGGACCCGAGTACATCGCGTCCTACCTCACCCACTACACCGGTGAGGAAATGGAACAGTACGGCACCTATCTCTACGGGAACGAAACCTTCGACGGTGGCTGGACCCAAATGGCGCCCCCCCTGTGGGACGGCATGGTGGAATTCGCCGACGGGTCGCCCAACGACGTCGAGAGCATGGCGGTGGACGTCTCGGCCTTCCTGATGTGGGCCGCCGAACCGCACCTGATGGACCGCAAGCAGATGGGCTTCACCGCCGTGATGCTTCTGATCCTTCTGTCGGCCCTGCTGTACCTGACCAACAAGCGTCTCTGGGCGCCGGTCAAGAAAGCCGCAAAGGCACGGCAACCGGCCGAGTAAGCCACGCAGACAACTATTGAAAAGCGCGCCTTCGGGCGCGCTTTTTTCATGTCCAGGGTTTCAGGATCTCGGGCGGATCGCGCAGCGCATCGGCCAGCCCCATGTCGAGAACGACAGCCCCCTCGGACAGCAGGATCAGCCGGTCGCACAACCGTTCGGCATCCCGCAGATCGTGACTGGCCATGACCAGCGTCAGCCCGGCCTCGTCGCAAAGATCGGCCATCAACCCCAGCATCTCGGACCTGAGGCCGGGATCGAGCGCCGCGAAAGGTTCGTCGAGCAACACAAGGGGCCGATCCCGCAGCAGCATCCGGGCCAGCGCCACGCGGCTTTGCTGCCCGCCCGACAATTCGGACGGCGCCCGCGCGCCCATGCCCACAAGACCGACCTTCTCCAAAGCGCCCTCGACACGCTCCGTATCGGACGGCGCCAAGCGCAAATCGGGCCGCACCCCAAGCGCGACGTTCTGAAAGACGCTCAGGTGCGGGAACAGGTTGCCGTCCTGAAAGAGAATCGACAGTGGCCGACCCGCGACGGTCGTATCGGTCATGTCCCGCCCGTCGATGAGGATGCGCCCTTCATCCGGGCGTTGAAACCCGGCAATCAGGGACAGAAGGCTGCTCTTTCCCGAGCCCGACGCCCCGAGCAGCGCAACACGCTCCCCCCGTGCGACGGACAGATCGGCGCTCAGCACGAAATCCCCCCACCGCGTGACGGTGTTCTCAAGCCGCAGCATTGACGCGTCCCCCCTTGTCGAAGATCCAGAACAACCCAAGGCTAAGCACCAGCAGCAACACCGCCGCCCCTTGCGCATCGTCGGTCCGGTAAGCCCCCATCAGACGATACATCTCGAGCGGCAAGGTGGATTGCGACGGGGCCGAGAACAGGGCGATCACCCCGAGATCTCCCATCGAGAACGCCGCCGCGAGCCCGCCGCCGAACCCAAGCGGACGCCGCAACCGGGGCAGGATCGCAAGACGCAGGCGCGAAACGCCCCGCATTCCCAGTGCATCGGCCAAGCGGCCTTGCGTCGCCTCGGCCGCCCGCGCAGCCGGCACCAGTGCGCGCAACAGGAACGGCAGCGCGACGAGCGCGTTGACCAGCCCGGTTATGGGCAGGCTCAGCGCGACCGGATCGGCGATAGGATAAATGATGATGAACAACCCGGTGCCGACCACCAGCGGCGAGATCGCAATGGAAAGGAACCCGACCAGCTCCACCGCGCCGCGTCCCCGCCCCCGGGCCACGAAAAGCGCGATGGGCAGGGCAAGGGCCACCGAAAGGGCCGAGGACGCAACTGCCACAAGGATCGACCGCACCGCCGCCCACCAGACGCTTTCCGGCAGCGACCAGACGGCCAAAGCGCCCTCGCCGATCACGGCGGCAAGAGGCAGCAACAGGAACGCGCCCGCGCCGACGATGGCGGCCCCGTCGGTCATGCGCGCGCGCAGGCCATCCCCCGGCCAGGGCAGCGGCGGACGATCGAGGCCCGCACCCATCGGCTCGACCCGCGCGGCACGCAGCGCGATCAAACCGGCGGCAAGGCAGATCGCGACCTGCACCAAACCCAGCAATGCGGCCCGCCCGAGATCGAACTCGAACCGAAAGGCTTGGTAGATCGCCAATTCGACGGTCGTCGCACGCGGCCCGCCCCCAAGCGTCAAGGCGACGGCGAAACTGGTCGTGCAGATCAGGAAAATGACCAACGCGGCCCCGGGCAGCACCTCGTGCAGCAGGGGGCGTTCGAAATGTCGCCGCATATCCGCATCCGAAAATCCGAGCGAGGCGGCCAACCGGATCCGCTCGGACGGGAGAGACAACCACGCCTGCAAGATCAGGCGCACGGCAAGCGGCAGGTTCAGGAAAACGTGGGCTAGGACCACGCCGCTAAGCCCGTAAATGTCGAGCGTCCCAAGGCCGATGCCCGACAAGGCCGCGTTCAGCCACCCGGCCCGCCCGAAAATGGCGAGCAGCCCGAGAACAGCGACGATCACCGGCAGGATGAAAGGCGCGCCTGTCAGCGTCACGAACAGGCTCCGCCCGACGAACCGTCGCCGCGCCAGCGCGCGGGCAACGGGGATGGCCAGCGTGACGCTGACCGCTGCCGACAGCACGGCCTGAAGCAGGGTAAACCGAATGGCCGCCCAATCGGCGGCGCCCAGACGGCCCGGCGCCTCGGCGCGCAGCGTGACGGCCAGAAGAGGCCCCAGAAGGGCAAGGCAGACGAGCGCGGCCAGGGCCGCGCCCGCCCAATCCAGGGGTCTCAGTTGCTGAGCGCGCTTTGCCATGTGGCCAAGGCCGCGTCGCGGATCGCGGCGGCCTCCTCGGCATCGTAGACAAGCGCGGTTTCAGGCTGGATCAGCGTCTCGAACCCCTCTGGCCACTCCGAAGCGGGCAGCGCGGCGGGATACATCCAGTTGGTGGTCGGGATGACCGACTGGAAAGCGCCACTCAGCATGAAGGTGAGGAAATCGCGCGCAAGCTCCGGCTGGTCGCTGTTGGCCAGCACGCCAGCCACCTCGATCTGCATGTAATGCCCCTCGTCGAAGGCGGCGGCGGTGTAGCCATCATCCTCTTCGGCGATCAGGTGATAGGCGGGCGAGGTGGTGTAGCTCAGCACCATGTCCGCTTCGCCTTCGAGGAACAGGTCATAGCTTTCTGACCAGCCCGGGGTCACCGTCACGATGTTGTCGGACAGCCCCTCCCAGATCTCGGCGGCGCGATCGCCATAGGCGTTCTGCACCCACAACAGCAGGCCAAGGCCCGGGGTCGAACTGCGCGGGTCCTGTACGACGATGGACACATCGCTGGCCGCAAGATCCTCGAAACTGGTCGGCGCATCGGCAAGGTCGGTGCGATGGACGAAGGCGAAATACCCCCAGTCATAGGGCAGGAAATGCGGATCCTCCCACGCGACGGGCAGGCTCAGCCCCTCGGCCATCAGGCCATGCTCGGCGATCAGGCCGGTTTCGACCGCCGCCGCAGTCAGGTTGGTGTCGAGACCAAGCACGATATCGGCATCGCTGCGCGCGCCTTCCAGCCGCAGGCGCGACAGAAGCGCCGCGCCGTCACCCGCGGTGACGAATTGCAGGTCGCATCCGCAGGTCTCTTCGAACGCGGCCTCGACGGCCGGGCCCGGGCCCCATTCGGTATTGAAACTGTCGTAGGTATAGACCGTCAGCACCGGGGTCTGCGCCAAGGCGCCCCCTGCGATCATGGTCAATCCCGCGGCAATGATGGTGTGTCTCATCTCACTCCTCCTTGCGACGGGCGAAGTGAAGCCGGGGCATGTGCGTGGTCCCGAAACCTTCCCTCCGCCGGTCCTAACCGGTTCAGGTTCAACGGGTTCGCGTGGCATCCCACGCATCTCAGGCCGCAACCGGCCACCCCGAGGTAGGGCAAGAGGTATGGCAGACCGAGACGCTCGGCAAGGGCCTTGCGACTTGGCATTTCGCGCGTGGGCCGCTAACCGAAGGGCGACAGCAACGGGGCAGTGCAGATGAGCTTCAACACCTTCGGTCATATCTTCCGCGTCACCACCTGGGGCGAAAGCCACGGGCCGGCCCTTGGCGCGACCGTCGATGGCTGCCCGCCGGGCGTGCCGGTGACCGACGAGGCATTGCAACACTGGCTGGACCTGCGCAAACCCGGGCAGAACAAGTTCACCACGCAGCGGCGCGAACCCGACGCGGTGGAAATCCTGTCCGGCGTGTTCGAGGGCGTCAGCACCGGGCACCCGATCCAGCTGATGATCCGCAACACCGACCAGCGGTCCAAGGATTACGGCGACATCGCCGAGAAATTCCGCCCCGGCCATGCCGATATCACCTACTGGCAGAAATACGGCATCCGCGACTATCGCGGTGGGGGCCGATCCAGCGCGCGGGAAACCGCCGCGCGGGTCGCAGCCGGCGGCGTGGCACGGGCCGCGCTGGCGAAACTGGCGCCGAAGCTGCGGATCACCGGCTACATGGTCCAGATGGGGCCGCATGGCATCGACCGCGCACGCTTCAACTGGGACGAGATCGAGAAAAACCCGTTCTGGTCACCCGACGCCAAGGCGGCCGAGGATTGGGCCGCGTACCTCGACGCGCTGCGCAAATCTGGTGACAGCGTGGGCGCGGTGATCGAAGTGACCGCACGCGGTGTGCCGGCCGGCCTTGGTGCGCCTGTCTATGGCAAGCTGGACACCGACCTTGCCGCCGCGATGATGTCGATCAACGCGGTGAAGGGCGTCGAGATCGGCGAGGGCATGGCCGCCGCCGCTCTGACCGGCACCGAGAATGCCGACGAGATCACGATGGGGCCGGACGGGCCGGACTACAGCTCCAACCATGCGGGCGGCATCCTCGGCGGCATCTCGACCGGGCAGGACGTGGTCGTGCGGTTTGCGGTCAAGCCAACCAGTTCGATCCTCACGCCCCGCAAGACGATCACCAAGTCGGGCGAACCGACCGAGATCGTCACCAAGGGGCGCCATGATCCCTGCGTCGGCATCCGCGCGGTCCCCGTGGCCGAAGCGATGGCGGCCTGCGTGATCCTCGACCATTTGCTGTGGCACCGCGGGCATGTGGGCGAGAACCAAGGCCAGATCGGCTAAGCCACACCCGATTCGGACGATTCTCCAATTGTGACGATTTCGAGGCTGAGTCGGGGCCGGTGCGTGTCGATTGTTGGAAATTCCCTCTCTTTGTTGCCGGAGTGGGCCTAGTTCCACCTATCTTTGCCGCGTTGGCGCGAAACAAAGGACAATGCAACAAATCGGCCCCTTCCGCGCCACGATCCTGCCACATTTGACCCCAAGTTTCGTCACACTTGGGGAAAATTGGACGTATTTGCGATGGGGCGGCCTGCCAGCTCAACCACTTTGGCCCGAGGGATCACCCTCGACTGGACTTACGTTGCCTTGGCGGCAGCGGGTCTGGTCCTTGTGGCCCTGACGACCATCCGGTCAGAAATCGGCCCGGACGTGGCGCTTGCCCGGTCTGGCGGCTTGTACCTTTTGTCACCGACCGAGCGTATCGTTGCGCTTGAAGACGACAGGTTCGCCGCGCCGGAATGGGCCGAGCAGGCCAGCGACGTCGATGGCCTTGGCCGCATGCTCGGTCCCCTGTCTGGCGAAACGCTGGATCGGCGGTTTCCGCTTCCCGATGGGGCGACGTCCGCGCGCCTTGGCTTCGATCTCATTCTCTGGGACGGTGCCACGGCACCGGTCATCACGATCAACGGGGCACCCGTCTCACCGAACGTATCGCAGGTGCGCACCCTCGCCGATGGCGCAACCCTCCAACACCTTGCCTACCCTGTGGCCGCACCCGGTGACACGCTGGAGGTGGCCATCACGGGCCAGGGCGATGGCCAATGGGCCATCGACAACCTTTCGCTGATCGTCAGCCTTTCCGCGCCGAACGCCTAGCGCTCAGGCCTCGCCCACGGCGGTGTCGAGCAGGGCGCGGATGTCATCCTCGCGGGTCGAGGCGATGATCCGGCCTAACTCGTCCTCGCCGCGCAGCATGATCAGGGTCGACCGGCGCGGCACCCCCAGAAGCATCGCGAACTCCGACTGGCCGTAAGTGTCCCAATCGACGCGAACAAAGGTGATAGCGGCGTCATAGGCGGGGTTCTGGGCGCGCAACGCCTCGATGATACGGCCTTGGGCGCGGCAGGTGCTGCACCAGCTTGCCGCGAAATCGAGAAGCACCGTGTGCCCCTCGGCCAGAAGCCGCTCGGGCAGGCCCGGTTCATAGTCGATCATCGCGGCACTTTGCGCCGACGCCGCCATTGGCGCCAAAACCAGCGCCGAAGCGCCCAGAAAAATCTCGCGTCGCGTCATGTCTGTTCCTCCCGGAGGATCTCAAAGGGCGACCGACAGGTCCTGAAGCCAGATCGGCATGTGATCCAGCAGCCAGGCCTCGGCCATGTGGTGCCAGCGCAGCAAGATCGCCACGCCGACGAAAACGAAGACGCCCCCAAGAACGGGGCGGGATGATTGGGCGAAGCGGCGCAGCAGTCCCATGCGCCGTTGCAGCAGGGAGCGCGCACCATAGCCGAGCGCGACGATCACCGTGCCGATGCCAAGGGCGAAGGCCACCATGATGGCGAAGGCGCGCCCCAACTCCTCCCCTTGGCTGGCCAGCGAAATGGCCCCGCCAAGCGTCGGGCCGACGCAAGGGCTCCAGACCGCGCCAAGGAGCAGGCCGCCAAGAAACTGCCCCTGCCACCCCTGCGCCTCGATCCCGTGCATCTCCTGATCGGCGCGGGCCGACATTCCGGCGGTGGCCGTCGCGAACCGGGCCGACGCCTGCGGGACCAGCAACACCAAACCGAAAAGGATCATCAAAACGGCGCCGGCCCGCGCGACCGTCTGCTCGGTCAGGCCCACCAGGTGCCCCGCCGCGATGATGCCAAATCCAAGCGTGACAAACGCCAGCCCCATCCCGGCGGCCAGGGCAACCGGCCCCCAGCGGCTGGCCTGCAAGGCCCCCGCCAGAACGATAGGGAGCACCGGCAAGACGCAGGGATTGATAAGGGTCAGCAGCCCCGCGCCGTATGACAGGATCAATTCCATGCCGCTGTGATGCGCCAAAGCGCGAACACAGTCATCAAACGTCCGCGTGAGCCATATGTCAGGGCGCGGGACGCGGGCGTTGGCGCGCCATCTGCACCGCAAGGATGCCCGCCGCGATGACCGTCACGCCCAAGGCATCGGCCCATGTCAGCGCCTCACCCAGCAGAATGGCGGCGATGGCTACGCCGAAAAACGGGTTCAGGAAATGGAAGGTCGCCGCGCGCGTTGCCCCCATCCGTCCGACAAGGCGGAACCAGATGAATGTCGCGAAAAGGCCGGGCATCAGCGTCGTATAGAGGAACGCGACGACCAGAGAGGTCGACCAACTGACCTGATAGGTCTCGAACACCGCGGCGAAGGGGGCCAACGCAAGGCTGCCCACCATCAGTTGCAGCCCGACGATCATCAACAGGTTCGCCCCGTCCTTGGACGCGCCCTTCACCACCAGCGTCGCAGCCGTCAGCGCGACGGACCCGACCAGGCAGAGCGCGACGCCGAACATATCCGCCCCGCCCGAAAACCGCTGCGCCATGATCAGGGCCACGCCCCCGAACCCGACAACCAGCCCGGCCACACCCAACAGCGGCAGCCGTTCGCGGAACACCAGCCAACTGGCCGCCGCCACCAGCAGCGGCATGGTCGAGGCGATGATCGCGGCCAGCGAGGCCTCGACCGTCTGCATCGCGATGAAGTTCAGGCCCAGGTAAAGCGCGTTCTGGCAGATCCCGAAGACAAGGACCGACACCCATTGCACGCGGGTCAGGCGAAAGTTCTGCCCCATGGCAAGCGCGATGCCGATGCCGAGAACCCCCGACAGGAAGAACCGCAGCGAAAGCGCCATGAGGGGGGGCGCCGCCTCGACGATGATACGGGCCGAGGTAAAGGCCGAAGACCAGATCAGGGCAAACAGCAGCCCCATCGCCAACGCGCGAAGATCCATCGAGATACCGTCAAAAAGAAAAGGGCCGCAGCCCGTCGGGCGCGACCCTTTCAGAATTCCATGCGGTCGGCAATCAGCCGTTCACGCTGTCCTTCAGAGCCTTCGCAACGGTGACTTTCACCTGCTTGTCGGCCTCTTTCTTGATCTGCTCGCCGGTGGCGGGGTTGCGCACCATGCGCTCGGGGCGCTCGCGGCAGTAGACCTTGCCGATGCCCGGAAGGGTCACGGCGCCGCCATTGGCGACTTCCTTGGTCACGACAGCGGTCACGGCATCGAGCGCGGCGGCTGCGGTTTTCTTGTCGCTGCCCATCTCATCGGCCAGTGCGGCAACGAGCTGGGTCTTGGTCATGGGTTTCTGTGCCATGTATTTCTTCTCCTGATACTGCCCGAACCCTAGGGGTTCGTTGCCGGGAAGCTAACCGAACATTGTGGCTACACACAACGCTTCGTGGGCCAAAAAGCGTTAAAAACAGGGGTTCAGGGGCGTTTTTGCACCGTCAAAGGAAGGCTGTTTCCTCGAAAGACCGCAATTTCCGGCTATGGAGGCGCTCCAAAGGCATTTCGCGCAGCTTTTCCATGGCCCGAATTCCGATCAGCAAATGCCGCGAGACCTGCGTCTTGTAGAAGGCCGAGGCCATGCCCGGCAGCTTCAACTCGCCATGAAGCGGTTTGTCGGACACGCAGAGCAGCGTGCCGTAGGGCACCCGGAACCGGAACCCGTTCGCCGCGATCGTGGCGCTTTCCATGTCGAGCGCGATGGCGCGGCTCTGGCTCAGGCGCTGCACCGGGCCGGTCTGATCCCGCAACTCCCAATTGCGGTTGTCGACGGTGGCGACGGTGCCGGTGCGCATGATCCGCTTCAACTCGTAGCCCGAGACATCAGAAACGTCCTCGACCGCCTCTTCCAGCGCGATCTGAACCTCGGCCAGCGCCGGGATCGGCACCCAGACCGGCAGGTCGTCGTCCAGCACCCGGTCTTCGCGCAGGTAGGCATGGGCCAGAACGTAATCGCCAAGGCTTTGCGTGTTCCGCAGGCCCGCGCAATGCCCCACCATCAGCCAGACATGCGGGCGCAGCACGGCGATATGGTCGGTCGCGGTTTTCGCGTTCGACGGCCCCACGCCAATATTCACCAGCGTGATCCCGCCCCCGCCCTCGCGCGTCAGGTGATAGGTCGGCATCTGCGGCAGTTTCGCAGGCGGGTTCAGCGCCTGCGTATGATCGGTGATCACGTCGTTGCCGGGCCCGACCAACGCCGTGTAGCCGCTGTCGGGATCCGCCAGCGCGGCGCGGGCGTATTCCACGAACTCGTCCATGTAGAACTGGTAGTTCGTGAACAGCACATGGTTCTGGAAGTACTCGGGCTTGGTCGCGGTGTAATGCGCCAGACGCGCCAGCGAATAGTCGATGCGTTGCGCGGTGAAGGGTGCCAGCGCGCCTGCCCCGTCCTCGTGCGTGAAGCCGAAGCCGTTGACGATGTCGTCATGCGTCGTCTGAAGGTCCGGCACGTCGAACGCATCGCGCAAGGGGAAGGCCAGTGCGCCTTCCTGCGGGATCTGCACATCGGCGTCGTTCAGGACCGCGAAATGCACCGGGATCGGCGTTTGAGACGGCCCGATATAGATCGGCACGTCGTGGTTCGACAGGATCAGGCCGATCTGCTGCGTCAGGTAATGGCGGAACAGGTCGGGGCGGGTGACGGTGGTGGCGTAGGTGCCGGGATCGGCCACATGGCCGAATGCAAGGCGGGTATCCACCTGGCCGTAGGTCGTCGTCGTGACGCGGATCTCGGGATAGAAGGCGCGATACCGCACCCCCGGCGCTTCACCGGCCCGCACCACGGCCGAGAAATGGTCGCGCAGGAACCGCGTGCCTGTCTCGTAAAGCTCCTCGAGATAGGCCACCGCCTTGGCAGCGTCTGAAAAGGGCTTCACGCCCGGCAGCTCAGGGGTTTCCACGGGCAGGTGCTTCATCGGCGCGGTCATTCATCCTCCGTCACGAACAGATCGGTTACCTCGAAGCGGGTCACGTCCACGATCCCGAGATCCGAAATGCGGAGCGACGGGATGACGACCAGCGCCAGGAGGGAATGCTGCATATAGGCATTGTTGAGCGTACAACCACAGGCGGCCATCGCCTCGACCATCGCCTGTGCCTTGGCGGCGACCTCTTCGGCGGGGCTGTCGGACATCAGGCCGGCAATCGGAAGTTCCACCAGCGCAAGTTCCTCTCCGTCCTTCCAGACGGCGACGCCACCGCCAACCTCGCCGAGGCGCATTGCCGCCTTGGCCATGCTGTCGCGGTCCGTGCCGACGACGATCATGTGGTGGCTGTCATGCGCCACGGTCGAGGCGACGGCGACGCGCCCCTGGTAGCCAAAGCCCGAAACGAACCCGTTGGTGACCTGCCCGGTGCCCCGGTGACGTTCCACCAACGCGATCTGGCAGACGCCGCCTTCGCCCTCGACCACGCCATCGACCACCGGCAGCTCGGCGGTCAGCGCCTCGGTCGGGGCCTGGTTCTCGACCACGCCGATCACCTTGACGGTCACGGCATTGGCGCCTTCCGGGGCCTTCACCTCGAAATCGGCGGCCTTCAGCGCCTTGCCCAGATAGACCGAGTTTCGCGTATCCTCGGGCCAGTCCAGATGCGGGCAATCCACAAGGCACACCCCGCCCTCGGCGACCTTTAGCCCGCGCGCATAGACCACCTCGATCGGCAGGCTGCGCAGGTCGCTGGTGACGATCATGTCGGCGCGACGGCCCGGTGCGATCTGGCCCAATTCACGCTCCAGCCCGAAATGCGTGGCGGTGTTGATCGTGGCCATTTGCAGGGCCAGCAGCGGCTCGGCCCCGCAGTCGATGGCGTGGCGCACGCAGCGGTTCATGTGCCCGTCATGGACCAGCGTGCCCGAATGGCAATCGTCGGTGCAGAGGATCATGTTGCGCGGGTCCAAGCCCCGCTCGGTCACGGCGGTGATCTGCGCCTCGATATCGTACCAGGCGCTGCCCAGCCGGATCATCGAGCGCATGCCCTGCCGCATCCGGGCGATGGCGTCTTCCTCGCAGGTGCCTTCGTGATCGTCGGCGGGGCCACCGGCGACATAGGCGTGAAAGGCGGGGCCAAGATCGGGGCTGGCGTAATGGCCACCAACGGTCTTGCCCGCGATTTGCGTGGCGGCGATCTCGGCCAGCATCTTGGGGTCACCCGCGACCACGCCGGGAAAATTCATCATTTCGCCCAAGCCCACGATACCGGGCCAAGTCATCGCCTCGGCCACGTCCTCGGGCGTGATCTCGAACCCGGTCGTCTCCAGCCCCGGCGCGGAGGGCGCACAAGAGGGCATCTGGGTGAAGATGTTGACCGGCTGCATCAGCGCCTCGTCATGCATCAGTTTGACCCCGCGCAGGCCGAAGACATTGGCGATCTCATGCGGGTCGGTGAACATGCTGGTCGTGCCATGCGGGATCACGGCACGGGCGAATTCCGCAGGGGTCAGCATGCCCGACTCGATATGCATATGCGCGTCGCACAGGCCGGGGACCAGGTATTTCCCTTGCAGGTCAACGACCTGCGTGTCCGGCCCGATGCAGTGGCCCGCGTCCGGGCCGACATAGGCGAAGCGGCCCTTAGCGACGGCGACCTGCCAGCCCTCCATCACCTCGCGGGTCTGGACGAGGACGACCTGCGCATTGGTCAGAACGAGATCGGCGGGTGTGCGGCCGGCGGCGACCGCGACAAGGTCGGCGGCGACGTCGGGCCAGGCGGGGAAGGGTGTTTGCGTGTCCATGTCTAAGGTTTTCAGATGCATCGCGCCCCTTCAAGCGACGATTGCATGACACGGCGTCAGCCGGCGAGAGCCTGCGCGCGCATCTCCTCGTAAATCGGGAGGGCTTGGGCCAGTAGCGGGGCGAGCTCTGCGGGCAGTTCAGGCAGCGGCCCCTCGGCCTCGGCAAAGCCGGTGGAGGCATGGACCGCGCCGTACCAATGCCGTGCCCAGACCCCGTCATAAGGGCGCGGGCCGGGCGGCCAGTGGAGCATGGATTCGGTGAAATCGAGGCCGATCTCAGTGCATATTTTCTGCAACATTTCCCGTGGGTTGCGGCGAATATCGGCGCTGTCCACAACGGGACCGGGCAAAGCTTGCCACAGGCGGAGTTGCTGGGGAAAGCCGATGTCTTCCAGCGTCACCCTGCCCCGCTTGGCGGCATAGGAGGCGATGACGCGGGCGGGGTGGCGGATGAGGTGCACATTCACGCAACCCTTGGCCCAATCCAGCGGAAAGCCGGGCAGCATGTGATGGGGCATGTGCTTCATGTAAAAGTGTTTTTTGCCATCCGGGATCGGCCCGGCACAGCGCGCGGCGACCTTCTCGGGGTCGGCTTCATGGGCGGCGACGATCTCCTCCGCCAGGGGGTGATCCATGCCGGTCGCGGCGAGGTAGGGGGCGTAGAACGGCTCGTCCCAGGCGGCGCAATCACCCCGCGCGGCGAAGCTGTACATCATGGCCGTCGAGAGGTTTCGCGGCCCCGACCACATCGCGATTTTCATGAGTCACATCCTGTACACATCCTGTACACACCCCGTGCATACACGCCGGCCGCTCAGGACCGGTCGACCAGTTCCTTGTAGAGCGTCCGAATCCGCCTCGTCATCGACCCCGGTTGCCCATCCCCGATGACACGCCCGTCGATCTCGCCCACCGGGGTCTGTGCCCCGAAGGTGCCGGTCAGGAACGCCTCGTCCGCGCCGTAGGTGTCGACCAGCGAATAGTTCCGCTCGAAGACGGGGATGCCGTCGGCGCGGCACACGTCGATGACCTTCTGCCGCGTGATCCCGTTCATGCAGTAATCGCCCGTGCTGGTCCAAACCTCGCCCTTGCGGACGATGAAGAAATTGCAGGCGTTGGTGGTATTCACGAAGCCATGCACATCCAGCATCAACGCCTCGTCCGCGCCGGCCTTTTCGGCGGCGATGCAGGCGAGGATGCAGTTCAGCTTGGAATGGGAGTTGAGCTTGGGGTCCTGCGTCATCGGCAACCCGCGTTGGTGCGGGACGGTGGCAAGGCGAATGGGGCGCGGGATGGAGGGTTTGGAGTGCTCCATGATGATGACAACGGTCGGCCCTGAAACCGATAGCGCCGGGTGCTGGAAGGGGCGCATCTTGACCCCGCGCGTGACCATCAGGCGGGCATGGGCGTCGGTCGTCATGCCGTTCGCTGCGCGGGTGTCCTCCAGCGCGGCGATCACGCCGGCGCGGTCGAGACCGATATCGAGGTCGATGGCCAGCGCCGCCTCGAACAGCCGGTCGAGGTGATCGTCGAGAAAGGCCCATTTGCCGTCATAGAGGCGCAGCCCCTCCCACACGCCATCGCCCAGCATGAACCCGCTGTCATAGACGCTGACCATGGCCTCGGGCCGGGGCTTGAGCGCGCCGTTCACCCAGATCAGGATGTTCTCGTTGCGCGCGTCCTCTTCGGACTGGTGCGTGCTGACCATTCTCGCCCTTTCCTGTCACCGCCGTTCACCGCCGCGTGACCTCACACCCCTGTGCCTTGCATTTCAAGGGGCCACGTCCGACCGTGGCGGCACCGAAAGGAGATTGACCATGCCCCGCGCCCCGATCCGCGACACGCTGAAACCCGTCACGCTTGGATTGGCCATGCTGGCCGCACTGGCCATCCAGACCGGTCGCGCCCATGCCGAGGATATCCGGACCGCCGTGGTGGCCGGTGGGTGTTTCTGGTGTGTCGAAGCCGATTTCGAACGCGTCGAGGGCGTGCAGGAGGTCGTCTCGGGCTTTGCCGGGGGCACGGTCGAGAACCCCAGCTACCGGCAGGTGGTGAATGGCGGCACCGGGCATCTGGAGGTGGTCGCGATCACCTATGACGCCGATGTGCTGGCTTACGAACAACTGCTGCACCTGTTCCTGCGCTCCATCGATCCGCTGGATGAGGGCGGGCAGTTCTGCGACCGGGGCTTTAGCTATACCACCGCGATTTTCGTGAACGGGCCCGAGGAACGCGCCATTGCCGAGACCGCGATCGCCCAGGCCGAGGCGGACCTGGGCGCTGCTGTCGTGACGCCGGTGCGCGATGCCGCGCCCTTCTACCCGGCCGAGGAATATCACCAGGACTATTACCGCAGCGACGAGTTGATCCTGACACGCTTCGGCCCGCGCCGGAAATCGGTGGCCTACGGGCTGTACCGCGACGCGTGCGGACGCGACGACCGGGTCGAGGCGATCTGGGGCGCGGACGCGCCGTTCCTGTACTGAGGCACCGGGGGTCCCGGCGAGCCTCCGCCGCGCGGCGCGCGGCAGCCGATCTTCTGGCTTGACCTCCCGTGGCTTGTGGTCCCATGCGTAGCACGGGCCGCTCGACGGCCCGGCCTTTGCTGCTGCCCCGGAGGAATGATCAGGTGATCGTCTGCCACGAACTGGATCTGGTATTCATCAAGACGAAGAAGGTTGGCGGGACGTCGTTCGAGATCGCGCTCTCCAGGTATTGCGGGCCGGATTGCATCATTACGCCAATCTCCAAGGTGGATGAGCAGACCCGGTCAGCCCTGAAGTTTCGCGGACCGCAGAATTACAAGCACAAGGGCTTTCGTCGGCTTCTGTCCCCGAACGGCAAGGTGTTCACGAAGCACATGCCCGCCGCCGAGGCGCGCTCCAAGTTGCCGCCCGAGATCCGGGACGGATACCGCTGGATCACGATTGTGCGCAGCCCCTATGACCGTGCCGTGTCGCGGTATTTCTGGGCCAAGACGTGCAACCGGGACGAGGGGCTCGATTTCGAAGCGTTCTATCAACGCTTTCCCGAGCGGCTGACGGAAAACCTGCGCATCGCGCCCCTGCACGGGGAGGACAAGCTCGACGTCTACCTGCGCTACGAGCACCTGCAGGACGATCTGGAGGCCGCGGGCCTGGGCTTTGTCGGGGACACGCAGAAGAACATCCGGGCGAAGTCGGGCCATCGCCCAAAATCGGGCGGAACCGCGCAAGAGATCTTCGCGGCCTATCCCGGGGCCGTCCGTCAGATCCAGGATCTATGCCGCGAAGAAATCGAGATGTTTGGCTACGAGGCGCCGGTCTGACGCGCCCCGCGGGACTTGGTCAGAGGAAGAACGCCACGTTGTTGCGCAGGATGATCTCGACCACGTAGAGGCCGATGATCACGACCAGCGGCGCAAGGTCGAGGCCGCCCATCGGCGGCAGCGCGCGGCGGAGCGGGCCGTAGACCGGTTCGAGCAGGCGGTTCAGACCGTCCCAGATCTGCGCCACGATGGGCTGGCGCATGTTCAGCACGCCGAAGCTGATCAGCCAGCTGAGGATCACATGGGCGATGACGATGAAGAACGCCACGTCGATCAGCAGCATCAGGATCTGGAAAAGCGAGGTCATCTGCGGGCCTTTGATAGCATCGGGACTGCACGGCAAATAGGCACAAGCGCGGCGCGGTGCAAGCCGGGGCGGAGTGACGCAACGACGCCTCTTGCAGCCCGGCGCGCGGCGGGCTTTGGCTGCGGACCATGTATCCTTTTGCCCGTCTCTTCGCCCTGACCCTCGCCGAAAAGCGCAAACCGCGCCTTGGCATCCTCGACACGCATCACCTCGGGCTGACCTGCCTGCCCTGGGATATCGACGGGTTCTTCGAGATGAACAACGGGCGCATCCTGACGCTCTATGACCTCGGGCGGTTCGGCCTGTCGATCCGAACGGGGCTGTGGGACACGCTGAAGCGGGAACGCTGGGGCCTGGTGGTGGCGGGCAGTTCGGTGCGCTACCGCGCCCGTATCCGGCCCCTGCAACGGTTCGATCTGCGCACGCGCCTGTTGGGCTGGGACGACAAGTTCTTCTACATCGAACAGGCGATGGTGCGCGGCGAGACCGTCTGCAACCACGCGCTCTTGCGCACCGGCGTGACCGAAAAGGGGCGGTTGACCAATCCGCTGCGCGTCGCCGATGCGCTGGGGATCGACCGGGCGTCTCCTGCGCTGCCGGACTGGGTGCTGAACTGGGCCGAGGCGGATCGGACACGCCCCTGGCCGCCTGAGATCTGAGACCCGGCATTTTCGTTTACAAACCGCGCGCTTGGGCGGATTGTCACGCGCATGAAAACTCTGACGTCACCCAAACCGCTCCCCCCCCTCGACAGGCTTGACCCCGAGGGCAAGCGCCGCATCTGGGGATGGTGGGCGTTCGACTGGGCGAGCCAGCCTTATAACACGCTGCTGCTGACCTTCATCTTCGGGCCCTACATCAACGACCTGCTGGGCGACGGCACGGCGGCGCAGACGGCCTGGGGATACGGCGTGGGCGCGGCGGGACTGGCCATCGCGCTGATGGCGCCGTTCCTTGGCGCGATCGCGGACCTGGCGGGGCGTCGGATGCCGTTCATCTGGCTGTTCTCGGGCTTTTACATCGCGGGAGCCTGGGGCCTGTGGTGGGCCGCACCGGGCGATTTCAACCTGTTCCTGATCCTGTTCAGTTTCGCCATCGGCCTGATCGGGATGGAGTTCGCGACGATCTTCACCAACGCGCTGCTGCCGACGCTGGGGCGGCGGAAAGACCTTGGGCGCATTTCAGGCTCGGGATGGGCCTTCGGGTATCTCGGCGGCTTCGTGGCGCTGGTGGCGATGCTGCTGCTCTTCGCGGAGAACGCGGAAACGGGAAAAACGCTGATCGGGCTGGACCCGCTGTTCGGGCTCGATCCCGCAGAGCGCGAGGGCACCCGCGCCGTCGGGCCGGGCACGGCGCTGTGGTACGCGGCCTTCATGATCCCGTTTTTCCTGTGGGTGCGCGACCCGCGCCCCGCAGACGCCATTCCGGTGCGCGAGGCGGTGGCCAGCGCATGGCCCGAATTGCGGCGCACCCTGCGGTCCCTGCCCCGGCAGCGCAGCATGTTCGCCTATCTCGCCTCTTCGATGTTCTACCGCGACGCGCTGAACGGGATGTATGTCTTTGGCGGGATCTATGCTGCGGGCGTCCTGGGCTGGTCGGTTGTCGATGTGGGGGTCTTCGGCATCCTGGCCGTTCTGACCGGCGCGCTGTTCGCGTGGCTGGGCGGCAAGGCCGACAGCGCGCTTGGGCCCAAGCCGGTGATCCTGACCAATGTCCTTTTGCTGACGCTTGTGGCGCTTGGCGTCGTCTTCATCGCGCGCGACAGCGTCTTCGGCATCCCGGTGGCCGAGGACTCGAGCCTGCCCGATATCGCCTTCTACGCGCTTGGCGCGCTGATCGGCGCGGGGGGTGGCGCGCTGCAATCCTCGTCGCGCACGATGATGGTGCGCCAGGCCCATCCAGACCGCATGACCGAGGCGTTCGGGCTCTATGCGCTGGCGGGCAAGGCCACCTCCTTCATCGCGCCGCTCTCCATCGGAATTGTCACACAAGCGACGGGAAGTCAGCAGATGGGGGTGACGCCGCTGGTTGTCTTGTTCATGATCGGGTTGATCCTGCTTTTCTTCGTCGATGCCGAAGGCCGGCACGACGGCACCCCGCCCAGGGAGTGACACGATGCTGACCCGTCACCTTGCCCTCGCCGCGCTGAGCCTTGCCCTGGCCGCCTGCGTCGGCGGCGGTGCCCCACGGCTCGATGCCACGCAATCGGCGATGCAGGCGCGCCATCTTTTCGGGTCCGAGGCCGTCGCGTCCGGCGGTCGGCCCGAGGTGATCGGCTTCTACTCCAACGGCTGTGTCGCGGGGGCGCAGGAACTGCCCGAGACCGGCCCGACATGGCAGGCCATGCGGATGAGCCGGAACCGCAACTGGGCGCATCCCGAAACCATAGATTTCGTGCAGGACCTGAGCCGCGAGGTCGCCCGCACCACCAGTTGGAACGGCCTTTATATCGGCGACATGAGCCAACCGCGCGGCGGCCCGATGCTGACCGGCCATGTCAGCCACCAGTCGGGCCTCGATGTCGATATCTGGATGCTGCCCGCGCGCGACCTGACCTTGTCGCGGCAGGACCGCGAGAACCTGTCTTCGATCTCGGTCCGCTCTCAGCGGGGGGCCTGGATCAACGAGAACTGGACGGCCGAGCACGCCACGGTTCTGCGCGCCGCCGCAACCGATCCGCGCGTCGCGCGGATTTTCGTCACCACGGGCGTGAAGGTCTGGCTGTGCCGCAACACGCCCGAAGGCGACCGCGACTGGCTGAGCCGCATTCGTCCGGCGACGGGACATCACTACCATTTCCATGTGCGGCTGACTTGCCCCGCCGGGTCGCGAAACTGCGAAGAGCAGGAGCCGGTGCCCGCTGGCGATGGCTGCGCCGCCGCCGAGGCCCGCGCGGCCCGCATCCTGAACCCCGCCCCGCCGAGCAGCGAACCGCCCGCGCCGACTGGCCCCGCAGCCCCGCAACCGCCGCGCGGCAACGGCGTGACCCTGTCGCAGGTTCCGGGCCAATGCCTGTCATTGCTCAGCAGCCTGTGAGATGAGAGCGGGGTTCCGCACGCCCGTCCTCGCGGCCATTCTCGCGCTTTGGGCATCGCCGCTTCTGGCACAGGCGCAGGTGATGAGCGAGGTCGCGCTGCCCTTCGCCGCGCCGGGATTCGGCGGATTGTCCGCGATCCACGTCTCGCAGAGCGGGCGGCAGGCGGTGGTCCTGTCGGATCGCGGGCGGCTGTTCACCGTTGCGCTCCGGCGCGAGGGCGGTCGCGTCACCGGCGCGGGGCTGACGGCCGAGACCGTGCTGACCGATGGCGACGGGAATCGCGACCCGGATATCCGGGCCTTCGACAGCGAAGGCCTTGCCCGGATGCGCGACGGGCGGTTCGCCATTTCCTTCGAAGGTACGGCACGCGTCGCGGTCTTCTCCGGGACAGGCCGTGCCGCCACGGTGATCGCCCCGCCGCCCGAGGCCGCGCGCCTGCCGGCGAATGGCGGGTACGAGGCCCTGGCCGTCGATGCGCAGGGACGGTTCTACATGCTGGCCGAACGCGGCGACGGTCGCCTGTGGCGTGGCGGCGCGCAGGGCTGGGAGGTGATCGCGACGGTGGGCAGCGGCGGCGGCCTGCGGCCGGTGGCGCTCGATTTCGACGACCGGGGGCGGCTGTACCTGTTGGAGCGGCGCGTCTCGCTTGGCGGCTTCGGCAACCGGCTGACGCGCTTCGCGGTCGGGCCGAGGGGCCTTGGCGCGCCCGAGCGCCTGCTGGACGAGGGCAGCACCCGGCATGGCAACCTCGAAGGGCTGAGCCTTTGGCGCGACGGGCAGGGACGGCTGATTGCCAGCATGATCGCGGACAATGACCTGAGCCGGGGGCGGCCGAACACGCTGGTCGAGTACGTCTTGCCCGACTGACGCGCCGGTCTCAGCGCCCCGGGATCGCGCCCCGCTTGCCCGTATATGTCCAGCCGTCGATGATCTTGAGCGCGTCCTCGGCGGTTTCGACGAAGTGGAACAGGTCCAGATCCTCGGGCGAGATGGTGCCGGCGTCGGCCAGGGCCTCCCAATTCACGATCTTGCGCCAGAAGCTTTCGCCGAACAGCAGGACCGGCACCTGCTCCATCCGGCCGGTCTGGATCAGGGTCAGGCTTTCGAACAATTCGTCCAGCGTGCCGAACCCGCCGGGGAAAACCGCGATGGCCTTGGCGCGCAGCAGGAAGTGCATCTTGCGGATGCCGAAATAGTGGAAGTTGAAGCACAGTTCGGGCGTCACGTATTCGTTCGGCACCTGTTCATGTGGCAGCACGATGTTGAGGCCGATGGAACAGCCGCCGGCATCCACGGCGCCGCGATTGCCCGCCTCCATCACGCCGGGGCCGCCGCCGGTGACGACGACCATCTCGCGGCAGTCGGATGCCACCGAGCGTTCGGTGATCGCGCGGGCAAAGGCGCGGGCCTCGTCGTAGAAATGCGACAGTTCCTTGAGGGTTTCGCTGCGGGCCTTGTCCCGCTCGGACGGGCGCGGAATGCGCGCGCCGCCGAAGAGAACGACGGTGGATTCGATGCCGTGCTCGTCCATCAGAAGCGTGGGCTTCATCAATTCCAGTTGCAGGCGCACCGGGCGCAGCTCGTCACGGTTGATGAAGGACGGGTCGTCGAAGGCCAGCCGGTAGGCAGGCGATCGCGCCTGCGGCGTGTCAGGCACTTGGCGGCTGGAGTCGACATCGTCCTGCGCCTGGCGGAACGGCGCGTATCTGGGATCGTCTTCCATACCTGTACCCTCGTGTTGACTGCCTGCCAGACCTAGCCCGCCCCCTGCCGGATTGCCAGCCGGGGATGCGCCGGATATAGGCCTGCCAACAGATTGACCGAGGGGAACCACCGATGTCCAACGCCCAGCTGGAAACCGCCATCGAAGCCGCGTGGGAAACCCGCGACCGGATCACGCCGTCGACGGGCGGGGAAACGCGCGAAGCCATCGAAGAGACGCTGAACGCCCTGGACGGCGGAAAGCTGCGCGTCGCCGAAAAGCAGGCGGATGGCAGCTGGCACGTCAACCAGTGGGCCAAGAAGGCGGTGCTGTTGGGCTTTCGCCTGAAGGACATGGAACAGCAGGATGGCGGCCCGCAGGGCGGCCACTGGTGGGACAAGGTCGACAGCAAGTTCAAGGGCTGGGGCGATACCGAGTGGAAAGACGCGGGCTTTCGCGCCGTGCCGAACTGCATCGTGCGCCGCTCGGCCTATATCGCGCCGGGCGTGGTGCTGATGCCGTCCTTCGTGAACCTCGGGGCCTATGTCGACGAAGGCACGATGGTCGACACATGGGCCACGGTCGGGTCCTGCGCGCAGATCGGCAAGAACGTGCACCTGTCGGGCGGCGTCGGCATCGGCGGCGTCCTGGAACCGATGCAGGCCGGTCCCACGATCATCGAGGACAACTGCTTCATCGGGGCGCGGTCCGAGGTGGTCGAAGGCGTGATCGTGCGCGAGGGGTCGGTCCTCGGCATGGGCGTGTTCATCGGCCAGTCCACCAAGATCGTCGATCGCGAAACGGGCAAGGTCATGTATGGCGAGGTGCCGGCGGGTTCGGTCGTCGTGTCCGGGTCGATGCCGTCGAAGAACGGCGTGAACCTGTATTGCGCCGTGATCGTGAAGCGGGTCGACGAAAAAACGCGCTCCAAGACCTCGATCAACGACCTGTTGCGCGACTGAATGCGGCGGCGGGGCAGCCTAGCAGGACTGCCCGCCGACCAGAACAGTCGGCACCCAGGTGTCTTCGGCCACGTCACCCGTGTTCGTGGGCCACGTCGGCCCGGGCACCAGCGAGGTGTTCACCTGCCAGGCCGCAACCAGCTTGGCGGCCTGCTGTTTCGTCAGGAGCCGCCCCGCCGGACGGGACGCCGGATGCTCCTCGAGGTGACAAGGCTTCATGCCGATGGCGGCGGCCACGCTTTCGGCAGACTGGCCTGCCATGCCGCCCAGTTCCCGCGCCCGCAATAGCAGCGATTCCGCCGGAACCCCCTCGACGCGCAGGATCGCGTGGCGCTCGGTCACCAGGTGGACGTAATTGACGGGCTGCAGGGATTTCTTTTGCCGCACGCGCGGCAGATCGACAAAGGCGAGCGCGGGCCCCAGAAACGGGTCGGCCCCGGCGGGGTCGCAGCCGGGCAGGCAGAGCCGGTGTTGGGGGGACAGCTTCAGGCGCCGCTCAGGCAGCCCCTCGCCGAGGGAACCAGGCTCGAACACGATGGGCTGCTGATCAGGCTTGGGCACGGCAAGGCGCGAGTCGATCACCGCGAGGACGCGGACGCGCGCCCCGCACCAGTCAAGAACCTCGTCACCGCCTGTCAGGCTTTCCACTTTGGCATTGCCAAAGGGCGTGGCCACCAACGTGCCCTCGCAGAAACATAGCGGCGTATCGGTATTGGTGTCGTAACCAACCTCGTCCACGGACAGCACGACCGCAACGGCGGCCACCAGGCTGGGCGGCTGGTCGGGATAGGCAAGGTAAAGCTGGTCCGTACTAGGATCCTGGAACACGAGCACATCGACCGGGGTGCCGAGGGGCAGCGTGATGCCACCGATATCTACGCCAGGCGTGGCGGTGCCAGACCCCATCATCGTCAGCGTCATGCCGTCGAGCGTGACCTCTTCGCCCACATAAAACACCCCGTCGTTATCGGTGAGCGTGCCGGTCGTGGTGATCGGGCCGATATCGGACAGAACAATCGTCTGATCAGAAGAAAAAAGCTGTGAGATAAGCAGTGCAAAATCAAAGCTTTGGTATTGGATCGGCTGGTCCATAGAAACCTCGTTGGAGAGCATTACGGGGTTCGGTCGCTACGCGCGCACCCTGTCATCCGCAGGCTCGGCCCAAAAGACGGCGAGAATAAGACTGATTCTACGTGAAAAACGTGAAAAGCGCAGTTTGGATCCGCGCTTGGGGCTGAAAACAGAAAAGAGGGCCGAGGCCCCCTTTTCCACCGTCCGGAGAAACGGCTTTGCTTAGCTCTTCATTCCGCATGTGTTGATCCCCAACACGGAATACAAGGGGCAGTAGCCCAGCGCGCCGGTCAAAAGCGGCACGAGGCCGACCCAGCCCCACGCGGTCTGGGGGCCGACAAACACGAGCGAGATGAGCACGAGGCCTGCGATGATGCGCAGGGCGCGGTCGATGGTGCCTTCGTTGCGGGGCATGGAATATCTCCTTGTGGCTGTTCGATGTGAACCTGCCCTCGAATATAGGCACTCCCGGCCCGGATGACGGTGACAGAGTCACCGGCGATCTGCGGCAATCCGTTCCAGTCCGGCCTGATCCAGCAGGCGCAGGCCACCCTTTTCCTGGCTGACAAGGCCGGTTTTGCCGAATTCCGCCAGCCGCCGGGTGACAAAGGCCCGCCCCGAGGCCGTTTCCGCGGCCAGTTGGCTATGGGTCGCGGCGACGAACCCGGCCTCGTCCTTCAGGCGCAAAAGGGCACGGGCCAGCCGCGCGTCGAACCCGGTCAGGGCGACATCCTCGACCAGCTGCTCGAACTCGCCGAAGCGTTGGGCGACGGACCCGAAGACGAGGTCGCGAAACCCCGCATCCTCGGCCAGGCGGCTGCGGAACTGACCGGCGGGGACAAGCTCGCCGGTGATATCGGCCTCGACCAGCCCCTCGGCGGAATAGGTGCGATCCAGCGTCAGGCAGGCAAAGGTCTGCAGGCAGATGCCGCCCGGCTGCACGCGATAGAGCACCACCTCGCGCCCGTTGGCCCCAGTCAGCGACACGCGGATCGACCCCTCGTCCAGCAGCAGGAAGCCCGGGCAAGGCTGACCGGGGCTGAACAGGACCGTGCCCTTGGGGGCGGTGAAGGGGCGGGACATGGGTGGCGCACCGGGGTTGAGGAGACGGGAACCCTGACCATTCCGCGCCCGCGCGGCAAGGTCAACGGCGCTTGACAGCGCGCGGGCAAAGGACCACTCCGGCGCCATGGCGAAGGACAAGACATCCCCCCGCAAGCACGACGTTTACATGCTGGTGGTCGAGGTCGGCCGCAAGGACGGCGACGGCCTGCCCGACGGCGCGACCGGGGCCGGGCTTGTCTGCTATGCCTCGGGCGTGGACGAGGCGGAGGCGGTGCGCGAGACGGTGGCCGTGTTGAAACAGGCCGACCTGAACCCCCTGGACGTGACAGGCTACGGCACGCGGGCCGAGCGCGAGGCGCAGGGCGAGACGATCGAGGAGGAGGACGCCGCGCTGATGCAGCGCGCCTTCGACGAGAATGCGGTGATCGTGGTGCAGATGACGCCGTTTTTCGGCGACGAGGATCGCGGCTAGCCGCGTCTCAGATCACCGCGCCATGCCCCGACGCGGCAGTACCCAGAAGCGAGCGGGTCGCGGGCCTGTCGAGCAGCGGCAAGGACGGGTGGCGGTCACACTCGGCAATTCCAAGTAACTGTGTGCCGCTGTCTTTCGAGGCCAGAACCTCGGCCAATGTCGCCGTTTCGATCTGGCAGCGGCCCAGTTGCAGGCAATCGGGATCATCCAGCATCAGGTGATGGAACCAGCGCAACGGCTGCGACCGGTCAAAGCGTGCGGCCTGCCCCGAAACAAGGTCGCTGGCGCGCACCAGCACCGTGTCGGTGCCGGCGAGGTATTCCACCTCGGCCCCGCGCCGCAGGATCCGTGTTTCCGGCGTGAGGCAGACATCCTGCGCCAGGCCGTAATAGGGCGCGCGCATCAGGATCGGCGCCGCATGGCCAAGGCAGAGACGGTCGCGCGCCTCGATCCAACGCAGGGTGCGGGGGGTGCCGTCCCGCCCGATCACGCGGTCCCCCGCCTTGAGATAGTCCACGGCGACGGGGCCCTTGTCGGTCAGCACGCGCGCACCGGATGCCAGGCCCGGCATATCGCTGGCCGCGACGGCATGGGTGGCGATCGCGGCGACCGTCGCGATGCGCAGATAACCGTCATCGGATGGCAACAGGTCGGACAGGCGGGCGGGTGTCGGCAGGGCGGATCGCATCCGGTGGCGCATCCCGGTGATCGCATTTGCCACGTCCAGAACGTCGCCCCGCCCCCGCGCACAGGTGACATGGCGCAACACCAGCACATGACGGGCCGACAGGAACCCGGCCGGGGTGCAAAGATCGGTTTCCCCGTGCACGAGGCGCAGCGCGCCGTCCGGCATCAGGTAGATCGACAGGGCGCGGGCCACGTCCCCCTGCCCCCGCCAAAGGCGCACGGGCCGCCGCCCGGGCGCAGGCACCGGCAGCTCCAGCCAGAAGGTCAAGGCATCGCGCGACCGTCCGTCATCGGCCTTGGCCGCGAAGGGGTATCCTATGGGGACCGCCTTCCCCTCGTTCCAGATTGCCGACCAGACCATGCCGACTATCCCGCCAGCAGCCGTGCTTCATGTGCCTTGAGCGTGGTTCGGGCCGCTGGCCCATACCCCGAAAGATTCTCCGGATCGATCTGCGGGAACAGCGCCAAAACCTCGTCCCGCACCGCGGCTTCAAGGTCATCCATGACATATGGCCCGGGCTGGAAACTTTCGGTTTCGAGCCCTTCGGACCAGACGATCTGGTGGCGGTCGAAGAGCAGGTGGAAATACTCGACCTCGCCGCCCGCATCCCAGAACCGGACCGAACACTCGTTCACAAGGTCCTTCGCGGCGACCAGCACTTCGTCCTCGCCGAACATCAATTCGGCCATCCAGTGACGCAGCAGGACCCGGTGCTGCGGCGACACCACAAGGCGTGCATGCAGGCCGAAGGTTCCGGCCTCGATCACGACCGGGCGAAAGCGCCCCTCGGCCGGCACACGGCGCGATCCGATCCAGCGCAGGGGCTGCGGGCCGTTGTCGCGCGTCTCGACCAGATCGCCGGCGCCGAGCGTTTCGATCGGAACATCGCCACCGGGCGTGCGGATGAGTGTCCCGCGCACGAAACAGGGAATCGCTGTCACGGTGACGAAGGCGGTGTCGGTGATCCCGTCCTCGTTCTCGACGGTATAGGTGAAGTTCACCGTTTCATCGGCCACCAGGTTGGTCTGATCGGCGGGCGGCACTACCTGCAAGGTACCATCCGCGAGAAGCGTCACCGCGTGCCCGCTGGGTAGCGTGATGGTTTCACCGACGGAGATTTCCTGGCCGTTCACGTGGGTGATGGTCATCACCCCGGCCGACCCGTCATTGGCCAGCGCGTCCACGATGGCGGTCTGGCCCTCGTAATGCGTGATGGCGTCGTCGTTGGCGATGAACGCGGTCTGCGCGCTGTCCGCCGCGATCAGGAGATTCGAGTCGTAGGAGCTGTCGGCCACATCGGCGATGGCGATGATCAGCTCGTTCACCTCGTTCGGGTTCACATCCATCTGCAACGACAGGGTGACGGTGAACCCGTCCATCTCGGTGTTGTGGTCGTCACCGGTGTTATCGACGAAAAGGTTCGCGTTTTCGGTCTGGTTGATGGAATTGATCTGCGTCACGTCGATCACGGGCGACGTCACAAGCTCACCGTTGATGTAGACGGCGACGACATCACTGAACTCCGATCCCGTGAACTCCGGATACTCCTCGGAGGCGAAGACGAACTGCATCGTCATCGTGTCGCCTTCCGGAATGAAATCGATCGTCAGGATCGAGGCGTCGTAGGTCGAAGCATTCGCGGCGTTGTTCAGCAGCGGGTTGTTGTTGTCGCCGGAGGTATTGGTGGAGGTGCCGTCACTCCGGTTCGGATCGCCCCAGGACTGCGTGAAATTGCCCACGTAGCCGGTCGAAAGAATGACACCGCTATCCGACGGGGTCGGCCCTGCCGCGATGCTGTCGCCATCCGAATAAATCGCCGACGCGTACCACGACCCGTCGTAATCCGCGTCCACCACGGTGACGCCTTCGCCCATGATGGTCTCGGCCATCTCGGTCGCGGATGCGCCGGTATCGTAGGTGAGTTCCTGCCCAGTCGCCATGTCTGCCCTCGCTCGTATCGGCGAGGCAGGGGTCATGCACAGGCTGTTGCCCCCTCTGGTCGGGGGGGTGTTTTCACGCCTGTGATCCGTCCCGCGGTCGTTGCCGCGCCTGCCTCGACGGTTTTTATTCAATTTTTCAGGAGATTAGATCAGCCTGATCCGAATTGGTATCCCCCGTCGGCCGATCACGCCTGCTTGGCCCGCCATTGTGCCTTTCCCGCCACGGCGCTACCCAAGGCGAAACCCCTGCCGATGACGGAGCCCTCATGCCCACCGATCCCGCCGCCCTGACCGCCGCCCTCGTCAAATGCCCCTCGGTCACGCCGGAAGAAGGCGGCGCGCTGCAACTGCTGGAAGCGACGCTAGGCGCGGCGGGCTTCGACTGCACCCGGGTGGATCGGAACGGCACGCCAAACCTGTTCGCCCGCTGGGGCGCCAAGGGGGCGGAGAAGACCTTTGGCTTCAATGGCCATACCGACGTGGTGCCCGTGGGCGACGAAGGCGCCTGGACGCATCCGCCCTTCTCGGCGCATCTCGAAGAGGGCTGGCTTTACGGACGCGGGGCCACCGACATGAAATCGGGCGTGGCCGCCTTTGCCGCCGCCGCCATGGATTTCGTCAAGGACACGCCGCCGGACGGCGCGATCATCCTGACCATCACCGGCGACGAGGAAGGGCCGGGCCGTGACGGCACCATCGCCATCCTCGACTGGATGGAGCAGGCGGGCGAACGCATGGATGTCTGCATCGTGGGCGAACCCACCTGCCCCGAGGTGATCGGCGACATGATCAAGATCGGGCGGCGCGGGTCGATGACCGCGCATTTCGAGGTGATCGGCAAGCAGGGCCATTCCGCCTACCTGCACAAGACGCTGAACCCGATGCCGGCGGTGGCGCTGCTGGCGCATCGGCTGTCCGGTCACACGCTGGATCGGGGCACCGACCATTTCGACCCGTCCACCCTGTCGGTGACCACCATCGACACGGGCAACCCGGCCTCGAACGTCATTCCCGCGCGCACGCGCATGACGGTCAACCTGCGTTTCAACGACCTGCACACCGGCGCCAGCCTGACCGACTGGCTGCGCGCCGAGGCCGACAAGGTCGCCGAGGAAACCGGTACGCGGATCGAAATGCGCCCCCATATCTCGGGCGAGGCGTTCCTGACGCCGCCCGGCGATCTGTCCGATCTGGTGTCGGGGGCGGTGGCCAAGGCCACGAACCGCCAGCCGGTCCTGTCGACCACCGGTGGCACCTCGGACGCGCGTTTCGTCAAATCGCATTGCCCGGTGGTCGAGTTCGGCCTTGTCGGACACCGGATGCACGAGGTCGATGAACGCGTCTGGGTGCAGGACATCCACGACCTGAAACGCATCTACACCCAGATCCTGACCGACTATTTCACGGGCTGAGCCCTATTCGCCGTCGACCTCGGGCGTGGCGCGTGGGCCACCCGTCAGATCGTCGATCAGGGCCTGCATCTCGTCGATCTCGATACGCTGCGCCTCGATGATCCGGTCGGCCAGCGCCTGCACGCGCGGGTCGCTCAACCCGGCGCGTTCGCTTGTCAGGATGGCGATCGAATGGTGCGGGATCATGGCGCGCATCCAGGACACGTCCTGCACGGTCGCCTGCGACCGCACCAGCCATAGCGACCCGGCAAAGGCCACCACGGCGACACCCATGATCGTCCAGTTGAGTGCCCGGTTGCCATACATCTTCCACATGAAACCGAGCATCACGATGGCCATCGCGGCCCCCATGAGGACCGCCATGTAAAGCCGCGTTTCGCTGAAGCTGATATGCCCCAGCGCGTAGGTGTTGAGATACATCAGGCCGAACATCACGACGGTGGAGGTCGCGATCATGGCCAGGAATCGCGTATAGGTCATGTCGGGTGATCTCCTTCTTTCCTGGCACATCAACGCTTGGCAGGGCGCGCTGTTCCGACTGGCCCGCTCTGGCCCCAATTCCCGCATGACGCGCGCCCGGCCCCGTGTTACGCCAAACGCATGAGCACGCTTCCCACCAAGGACCAGATCCTCGCCTGGATCTCGGACAACCCCGCCAGCACCTCGAAACGCGATATTGCCCGCGCCTTCGGGATCAAGGGGGCCGACCGGATCGACCTCAAGCGCATGCTCAAGGAGCTGGAGGACGAGGGCCACCTCGAGAAGCGCAAGAAGACCTATCGCGACCCCGACAAACTGCCGCCCGTGGCAGTGTTGCAGGTCACCGGGCCGGACGATCTGGGCGACGTGTTCTGCCGCCCGCTGGAATGGCAGGGCGAAGGGACCGAGCCGCGCATCCTGTTTTCCGCCCGCGCGACCGACCCGGCCATCGGCGCGGGCGACCGCATCCTTGCCCGCATGCAAGAGGTTCAGGGCGAGGATCACCAGTATATCGCCCGCCTGATCCGGAGGATCGGGACGAACCCGAAAAAGATCCTCGGCATCTACCGCAAGGGGGCCGAGGGCGGGCGCATCGTGCCCATCGCCAAGGGGGCCGACAAGGAATGGCAGGTGCGCGCCAGCGACACGCACGGCGCGCGCGACGGCGAGTTGGTCGAGGCCGAACAGGCCGGCCCCAAGGGCCGCATGGGCCTGCCGCGGGCGCGGATCACCGACCGTCTGGGCGACCCCGGCGCGCCGAAATCCGTCAGCCTCATCGCGATTCACGAACACGGCATTCCCGACGCGTTCCCCGATGCCGTCATCGCCGAGGCCGACAGCAAGAAGCCCGCGGGCCTGTCAGGGCGCGAGGATTTGCGCGACATGGACCTTGTCACCATCGACCCGGCCGATGCGCGCGACCATGACGACGCCTGCTATGCCCATGCCGATGACGACCCGAAGAACAGGGGCGGCCATGTCATCTGGGTCGCCATCGCCGATGTCGCGCATTACGTGCCGGCGGGCAGCGCGCTGGACCGCGAGGCGAAGAAGCGGGGCAATTCCACCTATTTCCCCGACCGCGTGGTGCCGATGCTGCCCGACCGCCTGTCGGGCGACCTGTGTTCCCTGCACGAAGGCGTGCCGCGCGCCTGTATCGCCTTGCGCATGGTCATCGACGCACAGGGTAACAAGATCGGCCACCGATTTGTCCGGGGGCTGATGCGCTCGACCGCGTCGCTCAACTACGAGGAGGTTCAGGCCGCCGAGGATGGCAGCCCGAACGACAAGACCGCACCCCTGGTCGCGCCGATCATCGCCCCGCTTTATGCCGCCTATCGCGCGCTGCGCGATGCGCGCAACCGCCGCCAGCCGCTGGACCTCGACCTGCCGGAGCGGCGGATCCAACTGTCCGAGGACGGGCATGTCACCTCCGTCGCCTACAAGGACCGGCTCGATGCGCATCGCATGATCGAGGAATTCATGGTTCTGGCCAATGTCGCCGCCGCCGAGACCCTGATCGAGAAACGCTCCCCCCTGCTGTTCCGCGTGCACGAGGAACCGAACCCCGAAAAGATCGAGGCCTTGCGCGAAACCGCCGAGGCCTCGGGGTTTTCGCTGGCAAAGGGGCAGGTCCTGCAAACCCGGCAGTTGAACGCCCTGCTGGCCCAGGCCGAGGGGAGCGAGTTCGACGAGTTGATCAACATGACCACGCTGCGCTCGATGACGCAGGCCTATTACAGCCCCGAGAATTTCGGGCATTTCGGGCTGGCGCTGAAGAATTACGCGCATTTCACCTCGCCCATCCGGCGCTATTCCGACCTGGTTGTGCATCGCTCGCTGATCTCGGCCCATGGATGGGGGCGCGATGGGCTGAGCCCCGAGGAGATCGAGCGGCTGGACGAAACCGCCAAGCATATTTCGGACACCGAGCGGCGGTCGATGACGGCGGAGCGCGACACCAATGACCGCTACCTCGCCGCCTACCTGTCGGACCGGGTGGGCGCGACCTTCACCGGGCGCATCTCGGGCATCCAGCGCTTCGGTGCCTTCGTGCGGCTGGACGAGACGGGGGCGGACGGGTTGCTGCCCATGCGGGCGATCGGGCACGAGTATTTCCATTTCGACGCCGAGACGCAGACGCTGATGGGCGCGGACTCGGGCCTGACCATCGGGATCGGCGACCGAGTCACCGTCAAACTGGCCGAGGCCGTTCCGGTGACCGGGGGCCTGACGCTGGACCTTGTCGAACTGGACGGGAGAAGCCTGCCGCGCCGTCCGCAACGGGGCAAGCGGGGCGCTCCGCCTCGCCGGAAGGCCGGGAAAGCGGCCAAGAAAAAGGTCAAGCTGCGCAAGAAAACCGCGCGGCAGCGTTAACCGGGCCTTCACCACATCGCCTTACCGCAACGGCAAGAGACCGCGCATTGACGCGCGGTTGATGTAAGTGCGCTTGGAATCCGCTATATTATCCACAAAACCGGGCAGACCTTGAGCGAAGACTGACAGGCCCAGCATGCGGCACACCTTAACGATATCGACCCTGACGCTGGCCCTTTGGGCCGGAATGGCACTTGCCGCACCGCCGCGGGTGTCACTGGTGCCCATCCCCCGCCCCGGCCCGGATGCAGTAATCCCGGCCCAGGCCCGACCCGTCGCGGAGCCCGAAGTGACACGGGCGGTCGAGCCCGATGAACCGGTGAGCCTGCTGGCCGTGGCGTCCTCGATGCGGCCGGAATATCGCGGCACCCCGCCTGAGGGTTTCGTCGAGGAGACCGAGCGCATGGCCGCCGAACGGATGGGCCGGGTCGAAGACCCGGAGTTTCGCCGCTGGATCGACGGGTTCTTCGCCCGCGCCCGCGCGCAAGGGATCACGCAAGGCACGCTCGAGGCGGCCTTTACCGGCGTGCAACTGAATACGCGCGTGCTGGAACGCGATGCGAACCAATCCGAGTTTTCCCGCGCATTGTGGGATTACCTCGACTCCGCCGTGTCGTCGGAACGTGTCTCGAACGGGCGCGCGGCCTACGAGGAATACGCCGACGAACTGGCCGAGATCGAAGCGCGCTACGACGTGGATGCGCGCGTGGTCGTGGCGATCTGGGGGCTGGAAAGCGCCTATGGCGCGATGCGCGGCTCGACCGACATCATCGAGGCGATGGCGAGCCTGGCCTACGAGGGGCGGCGCCGGGACTTCTTCGAGGACCAACTGATCGCGGCGCTGCGCATCCTGCAATCGGGCGACGTGCGCCCGCGCAACATGCGCGGCAGCTGGGCCGGGGCCATGGGCCATACGCAGTTCATGCCGACGAGCTACCTCGATCACGCGCAGGATTTCAACGGCGACGGGCGGCGCGATATCTGGTCGGACAACCCGGTGGACGCCCTGGCCTCGACCGCCGCGTATCTTGCGCATTTCGGGTGGGAGCGCGGCCAGCCCTGGGGCGTCGAGATCCGCCTGCCCGACGGCTTCGATTACAGCCTGACGGGCGAGCGGACCCGGCGCAACGCCGCCTTCTGGCGAGACCGCGGCGTGACGCTGGCCGATGGCGGCGAGGTGCCGGATCATGGCGACGCGTCGATCCTGCTGCCCGCCGGGTCGCATGGCGTGGCGCTGATGATCTTCGACAATTTCCGGGTGATCGAGCGCTACAACCCTGCGGACGCCTATGTCATCGCGGTGGGGCATCTGGGCGACCGGATCATGGGCGGCCCCCGTTTTCGCGCCGAATGGCCGCGCGGGGACCGGGTGCTGAGCGGCGATGAGCGGCGGGAATTGCAGCGCCTGTTGACCGCCGCAGGCTTCGCCACCTATGGCGTGGACGGGATCATCGGGCCGAACACGATCGACGCCGTGCGCCGTTACCAGCAATCCATCGGCGATACGCCCGATGGCTATGCCTCGCTCCGGGTTCTGGAGCAGTTGCGCGGGTCCTGAGGGATTTCGCCCGGCTACGCCGGTCGACCCGTGCGAGGGGGCTGTCTGCCCCCTCGCGCTCCCCCGAGCATATTTCGAGGATAAAGATCGGGTCAGGTCGGGATGACCTCGTCCCCCAGCGAGAGATCGCCGGGCACCTCGACGGTAGCGCACCAGCCGCCATGGCCGCGCATGGCGGTGTAGCCGCCGGGACCGAGGGCGCGCTCCATCCGGGAACAGGGGGCGCAGGGGCCGGTCAGCCGCAGGCGGGCGGTGCCGATGGCGATGGTCCGGCCGCGCAGGGCCGCGAGGTTGAGGCGCGAGATCACGAGGTTGCGGCGGAGCGTTTCGGGCGTGAGGGCCTCCAGCCCCGCAAGGGCTGCGATGACCGGCAGGTGTTCCGCCTGGATCAGGGTGACCGCGCGCTTGCCGGGGCGCGCGTGGTCGCCCGTCAGGCCAGCCTCGGTCAGCCTCGCGCTGGAGACGGGTGTCAGAGGTGCCAGCCGGTCCGGGCGCAGGCCGATCCAGTCGAGGCGGCCGGGCTGCGCGTGGCGGGCGATGAGGTCGGCGAGCGTGTCCATGACCCGAAGATAGGACGGGGGAGACTCGACTCCCACCCGCGCGGGCGCTAAATGTGAACAAAACAGGAACATATGCAGAGCTGCCCTGCCATGTCCGCCCCGACCCCGTCGCATGACCCGAAAAAGACCCGGCGCATCCTGTCGCTGTGGTTCCCCCGGCTGGCCGCCGAACGCCTCTTGCGGGCCGAGCCGGGGCTGGCCGAGGCGCCGCTGGCCGTGATCCGCGAGACGGGGAACATCCGCGAGGTTGCGGCGCTGAGTGCGGCGGCCGAGGCACAGGGCGCGGCACGAGGCCAGCCCCTGAGCGTGGCGGTGACGCTGTGCCCGGGCCTGATCACGCGGCCCGCCGATCCGGCGGGCGAGGCGGCATTCCTGTCGGCGCTGCGGCGGTGGGCGGGCAAGTTCAGCCCCTGGGTGGCCGAGGATGCGCCCGAGGGGCTGATGGTGGACCTGACCGGCTGCGCGCATCTGTTCGGCGGGGAAGAGGCGCTGTTTCGCACCGCCCTCGCGGATTGTGCCGACCTGGGGCTGAGCGTGCGGGCGGGCATCGCCGATACCGCGGGCGCGGCCTGGGCCCTGGCGCGCTATGCCGGCGGGGGCGGGCCTGCCGCGCCGCGCACGGGCGATGCCATCGACCAGGAGGCACGGGCAACCCGGTCCCGCGCGCAAAAGCGGCACTGGACGCGCGGCGGCGCGGCCCCGGCGGCCCAGGTCATCGGGGGAGAGGCCGCGCGCATCGCGCCCCCCGGCGCCACGCGGCAGGCCTTGGCGCCCCTGCCCATCGCGGCGCTGCGGGTGCCGCAAGAGACGGTCGCGGGGCTGGCGCGGCTGGGTCTGCGGCGCGTGGGCGATCTTTGGGGGATACCGCGCGCAGGACTGACCCGGCGCTTCGGGTCCGAGTTGGTGCATCGGCTGGACCAGGCGCTTGGCGTGGCGCCCGAGCCGATCTCTCCCGCCCGCGCGCCGCTGCATTTCGCGCTGCGGCTGAGCCTGCCCGACCCGATCGGGCTGGAGGCGGATATCCTGGCCGGGCTGGACCGGCTGCTGCCGCCGCTTTGCGAAAAGCTGCGCGCGGCGGGGCGCGGCGCGCGCCGGGTGCGGTTGGAATTGTCGCGGGTGGATGGCGGCACGCAGGTGGTCGAGGTGGGCCTGGCGCGGCCTGCCGATCATCCCGACCGGTTGCGCCCGCTGCTGGCAATGAAGCTGGACGAGGTGGATGCGGGCTTTGGCATCGACCGGCTGCGGCTGGTGGCGACGGTGACCGAGCCGCGTCATGCCAGCCAGCACAAGGGCGGATGGGCCGTCAGCGCCGAGGCTCACGCCCCCCGGGGCGAGGCGCAGGCGATGGCCGACCTGATCGCCCGGCTGGGCGCGCGCGTGGGGCTGGAGGCGATCACCCGCGAGCGCCCCGCCGACAGCCATATCCCCGAGAAGACCAGCGTGACCCTGGCCGCCGCATGGTCGGAGCCGGCCGAGGACTGGCCCCGCCCCGCCCGGCCCCGGCCCCTGACCCTGTTTCGCCCCGAACCCGTCATCGCGCCCGACTGCCCCACCCCGCCCGAAACCTTTCGCTGGCGTGGCCGGACATTCGAGATGCAAGCCGCCAGCGGGCCTGAACGGATCGCCCCGGAATGGTGGCTGGACGAGCCCGACTGGCGCACGGGCGTGCGGGATTACTGGCGCATCACCACCGCAGAGGGGGCCGGTTTATGGCTGTTCTACGCCCATGGCGGTGCAGCCTCGGGCGGGTGGTTCGCGCAGGGAAATTTCGATTGATCGGCGTGTTGCGCGGCCAACGGCATCGGGCGGTGACGGGATGGCCCGAGGCAGCGACAGGCCCCGGCCAACCCTAACGCGGCATGCGCGCGCGACCCGATGCGGCCAGCTTCAGACGGCGGCCTTGCGCATCTCGTCGAGGTAAATCTCGCGCAGGCGGGCGCTGACGGGGCCCGGTGCGCCCGACCCGATGGCCTGCCCATCCATGTCGACAACCGGCATGACGAAGCTGGAGGCCGAGGTGATGAAGGCCTCATCCGCGTCTTTCGCCTCGTCGATGGTGAAGGGGCGTTCCTCGACCGTCATCTGTGCCTCGCGGGCAAAGCGCAGGACCGCGGCGCGGGTGATGCCGTGCAGGATCTCGTTGCCGAGGTGGCGGGTGATGATGGTCCCGTTCTTGACGATATAGGCGTTGTTCGACGTGCCCTCGGTCACGAACCCATCCTCGACCATCCACGCATCGTCGGCGCCTGCGGCCTTGGCCATCATCTTGCCCATGGACGGATACAGCAGTTGCACTGTCTTGATGTCGCGGCGGCCCCAGCGCTGATCCTCGATCGAGATCACCTTGATGCCGGTCCTGGCCGCGGGGCTGTCGGCAAGGCCGGGCTTGGATTGGGTGAACAGCACAATGGTCGGCGGCGTATCTTCGGGCGGGAAGGCGAAGTCGCGGTCGGCGGCGGCCCCGCGCGTGATCTGCAGGTAGATCAGCCCCTCGTCGATCTCGTTCTTTTCGACAAGCTGGCGATGGATCTCCAGCAACTCGTCCATGTCCACCGGGGAAGCCATGTCGAGTTCGGTCAAGGAGCGTTCCAGACGCCGCGCGTGACCCGCGAAATCGACCAGCTTGCCGCCAAGCACGCTCGTCACCTCGTAGACGCCGTCGGCGAAGAGGAACCCACGGTCGAAGATCGAGACCTTGGCCTCTTCCTCGGGGAGGTATTGGCCGTTGACATAGACGGTGCGGGACATGGGCGGATCTCCTATCAAGCTGTCATCGCTTTCGGGGGTTGGCGCGCCCACGTCAAGGGGCGGCGCGCCGCAGGGTCACCCCCAAAGCGCGGGGTCGGGCGGGTAGACGGTGGAGTCCTCGAACCTGAGGGGCGTGTCCCGGTCGGCGCCCAGCAGCAGGGGGCCGTCCAGATCGGTGATCGCCGCGCCCTGCGCCACCAGAACGGCCGGGGCCATGGCCAGCGACGAGCCGACCATGCAGCCGACCATGATGCCGAAGCCCTGCGCCTCGGCCTCGGACTTGAGCGCGAGCGCCTCGGTCAGGCCGCCGGTCTTGTCGAGCTTGATGTTCACCATGTCATACTTGCCCTTGAGCCCGGTAAGCGTCGCACGATCATGACAGGATTCATCGGCGCAGACGGGCAAGGGGCGTTCGATTTCCTGTAGAAGATCATCGTCGCCCGCAGGCAGCGGCTGTTCCACCAGTTCGACGCCCAGCGCCACCAGATGCGGGGCAAGCGCGGCATAGACCTCGGCCGTCCAGCCCTCGTTGGCATCGACGATGATGCGGGACCTGGGAGCACCTGCGCGCACCGCTTCCAGCCGGGGCATGTCATCGGGTGTGCCAAGCTTGATCTTGAGAAGGGGGCGCTGCGCGTTTTTCGCCGCCGCGGCGCGCATGTTCTCGGGGCTGTCGAGGGACAGGGTGAAGGCGGTGGTGACCGGATCGGGGGCGGAGAGGCCGGCAAGGTCCCATGCGGGTTTGCCAGCGGCCTTCGCCTCCAGGTCCCACAGCGCGCAATCCAAGGCGTTGCGCGCCGCCCCGGCAGGCAGGGCGTCTTGCAGCGCGTCACGCGTGATGTCGGCGGGCAAACCTTGGATTTGGTCCGTCACGCTGTCGAGGCTTTCACCGTAGCGGGCATAGGGCACGCATTCGCCATGCCCCGTCACCCCGTCGCGGGTGACGGTCACGGTCAGCACCTCGGCCACCGTGCGGGAGCCGCGCGAGATGGTGAAGGTTTCTCGGAACGGAAAACTATCGCGCGTGACCCGGATCATAGCGCCTCCAGAGCGTCGGCAAGGCGGGCGGCCCCTTGGCGGAACGGGTCGACCGTGGGCAGGCCCATGCGCTTCTCGACCTCCGCGAGGTAGGACAGCGCCTCGTCCTCGCCCATCGCGGCAGTGTTGATCGACACGCCGACGACCTGGCAGGCCGGGTTGGCGATGCGGGCCAGCGGCAGGGCGGTGTCGCGCAGCGCTTCGAGTGTAGGAAGGTCATAGCCCGGCAGCCCACGCATGTGCTCGCGGGTGGGTTCATGGCTGAGGATCAGGGCGTCGGGTTGGCCGCCATGGATCAGCGCCATGGTGACGCCGGAATAGCTGACGTGGAACAGGCTGCCCTGCCCCTCGATATGATCCCAGTGGTCGGCATCGTTGTCAGGCGTCAGCCATTCGATGGACCCGGCCATGAAATCGGCGATCACGGCGTCCAGCGGCACGCCATTGCCGGTGATCAGGATGCCGGTCTGCCCCGTGGCGCGGAAGCTGGATTTCAGCCCGCGCGCCTTCATCTCGCGATCCACGGCGAGAGAGGTATACATCTTGCCGACCGAGCAATCGGTGCCCACGGCCAGGCACCGTTTGCCCGTACGCTTCACACCATTGGCAATCGGGTACTTCACGTCCGGCACCCGCACATCGTGAAGCTGCCGCCCCGTGGCGCGCGCGACGGCGGCGAGGTCTTCTTCATCGCGCAGCAGGTTATGCAACCCGCTGGCAAGGTCGAACCCTTCCTCAAGCGCTTGAACCAGTACCTTTTTCCAGGCGGCCGAAATCACGCCGCCCCGGTTGGCGACGCCAATCACCAGCGTCTTGGCGCCGGCGGCCTTCGCGGCCCCGAGGTCCATGTTCGGCAGACCGACATTCGCCTTGCACCCCTCCATCCGGAACTGGCCGACAGCATTGTCCGGGCGCCAGTCGCGGATGCCTTGAGCAACCTTGGCGGCCAACTGGTCGGGCGCGTCACCGAGGAAAAGGAGATAGGGGGTTTCGATCATGGCGGCCTCCGGGCTGCGATTTGCGGGTCGGGCGCAGGTTAGGACAGCCCGCACGCGAGTGTTTCGGGAAATGCGCCACCTGACCGGGGCTATGTCGGAAATTTTCGCGTGCAGCGAGGGTTGCGCACAAGATCCGTGCGCGGAGCAGCTCAGCTCGAGGGAAGAAGACCCGCCGGTGCGGTGGCGCTGCGCTCGAAATCAACCGGGGCAGTCGCCGAGGCCGCGGTGTTGCGCTTGAACTCGTAGCGCATCAGGTCGCCGTCTTCTTCCGACGCCACGATCAGGGCTTGGTAGAGGTGGCGCGGCCCGTCGAAAATGTCGATCAGCCCCCGCAGGCGCGGCGCCTCTTCGGAATCAACCGCAAAGCCATGGTCGCTGTATTCGAGGATGGCAAAGGCTTCATCCCCGACATGGACGAAACGCGTGGCGCGCTTGCGGCGATCGCGGCGCTGTGCCTGCGCAAGCTCGTCCTGCAATTCCTTTGGCAAGAAGTCGGTCATGGCAGCACGCAAACCCTGCAAATGGTCGTTATGTCAGAAGAAATGGTGCTTACCCCGATTCCGTCAACGCAAGACCTTCGCCGCAGGTGCAAACGTGGCTGATCAGCCACGGGCCGGTGACACATGGGCATGAGTTCGCCAATGCTGATCCGAACGCTTGCGGGACAAACCGATATTTGCCAGATTTCGGTTAAGAGGTCCGCCAAACCTCTTGCACCAAAAGAAATAACAAAAAAGGCAGGCATTATGGCATTTGACCCACCCGGGCCCGATGAAGGCCGCGTCCAAACCGTTCGCAGTGGCGAGGAAACGGGCCATCCCTTTCTCGATTTCGTCAACACGGTCTCTGATGACGGCAAGACCCGCGCGCAGAACAGTTTTGCCGACGGGGCGGAGCTGTTGGGCCTCCTCCGCGCGGCAGGCATGCCGATTCCTGCGGACGAAACCCCGCCGTCGCGCGGGCAGATGGCGAGCCTGATGTCATTGCGCGAAGCCGCGCATGCAGTGCTGAGCGCGATGGCCGCCAAGCGGCGCCCCGGACGGGAAGAGGCGCTGATGCTGGAATCCGCGGTCAAATCAGCCACGGCGGATGCCACCTTGACCCTCGACCGCGTCTCGGGGGCAAGTTTCCGCCCCGGCCCCTTGGGCGGGCTGCATGACGTCGTCGCCTTGTCGGCGCTGGACCTGCTGACGCGGGCCGACCTGACGCGCCTGAAGGAATGCAAACGCTGCACGCGGCTGTTTCTCGATCATGGGCGCGGACCCGGGCGGCGTTGGTGCGCCATGTCGCGCTGCGGAAACCGGGCCAAGGCCGAAAGCTTCCGTGCCCGCAAACGCGCCGGGGACGCCACCGGCTGACGCGCGCCTGTGCGATGATGCGAGATATGGCCTGCGCCGGTGCCGGTTTTCCGCACAGGACCCTCGGCTATCTATCGCAGTGAGTTATTCACAGGTGATCGGAGGATTTCATGGGCCTGCTCATCGACGGCGAATGGCACGACAAATGGTATGACACCAAGAAAAGCGGCGGCAAATTCGAACGCTCGGAAGCGGCCTTTCGCAACTGGGTGACGGCGGACGGGAGTGCCGGGCCGACCGGGGATGCGGGTTACAAGGCCGAAAGCGGACGCTATCACCTCTATGTCAGCCACGCCTGCCCCTGGGCCAATCGCACGCTGATCTTCCGCGCCCTCAAGGGGCTTGAAGACCATATCGACGTATCGGTGGTGCATCCCGACATGCTTGGCGATGGCTGGACCTTCGACACGGATTTCGACGGGGCGACGGGTGACCGGCTGTTCGGGTCAGCGTTCATGCGCGATGTTTACCTGCGCGCCATGCCCGACATGACGGGACGTGTGACGGTGCCCGTCCTTTGGGACAAGGAAACCAACACCATCGTGTCGAACGAGTCGGCCGAGATCATCCGCATGTTCAACTCGGCCTTCGACGGGATCACCGGCAACCGCGACGACTACTACCCCGAAGCGCTGCGCGACCGGATCGACGCGATCAATGCCCGCGTTTACGACGAGATCAACAACGGCGTTTACAAGTCGGGCTTCGCGACCACGCAACCGGCCTATGACGAGGCCGTGCATGCCCTGTTCGACGCGCTGGACTGGGTCGAAGGCATCCTCGCCGATAGCCGCTATCTTGCCGGGGATCGCATCACCGAGGCCGACTGGCGCCTGTTCACGACGCTGGCGCGCTTCGACGCGGTCTACCACCTGCATTTCAAGTGCAACCGGGCGCGGATCATCGATTATCCGAACCTCTGGGCCTATGCACGGGAGCTTTACCAGTGGCCGGGGGTGGCGGACACCATCCACTTCGATCATATCGTGCGCCATTACCACTACAGCCACGACAGCATCAATCCGCACCGGATCATTCCGATCAATCCCGAGATCGATTGGTGGGCGCCACATGGCCGCGAGGCATTGAAGGCCGCCTGAGAATAGGGTTCATGCATCGGGAGAGACGGAGCTCGCCCGATGCAGGACACCCACAAAACGCGCGACCATGGCGGCGGGATCGATGCCGCCGCTGCCCACTATGGCGGCGCGCGCGCGGATTGGCTGGACCTGTCGACCGGCATCAACCCGGTGCCTTATCCCATCGGCCACATCCCCGAGCATGCCTGGACCGCCCTGCCCGATCAGGCCGCTTTGGATCGCCTCTTGGCTGCAGCGCGGTCCTTTTGGGACGTGCCCGAGGGCGCGGGGATTGTCGCTGCAAACGGGGCGAGCGCCCTGATCGTGCAGATGCCACGTTTGGCCGAGCGCGGACGCGTTTCAATCCCCGGCCCCACATACAACGAACACGCCGCCGCCTTTCGCGCCGCGGGCTGGGATGTGGGGGAAAGCAATGCCAAAGCCCGGGTGGTCGTGCATCCGAACAATCCCGACGGGCGGCTGTGGAGCGATGCGGAACTGACCGGTGCGGATCTGACGGTCATCGACGAAAGCTTTTGCGACACCTGCCCCGAGGAAAGCCATATTGACCGCGCAACCGAGCCGGGGGTCGTGGTGCTGAAGAGCTTCGGCAAGTTCTGGGGGTTGGCCGGGCTGCGCCTTGGCTTCGCGATCGCGCGCCCCGAAACCTGCGCCCGCCTGTCCGAGGCGCTGGGGCCGTGGTCCGTCTCGGGACCCGCCCTGCAGATCGGAGCCGTCGCCCTCGGAGACCGCGCCTGGGCCGAGATGACCCGTGTGCGGCTGGCCCGTGACGCGGCCCGGCTGGACGCGATGCTGGAGGCAAAAGGGGCCACGCTGATCGGCGGCACGTCCCTGTTCCGAACCTATGCCGTCCCCGATGCCGCCGCATGGCAGGACAAGCTTGCGCAAGCGCAGATCTGGACCCGGGTCTTTCCCTATTCCGGCACGTGGCTGCGTCTCGGCCTTCCGGGCGGGGAAGACGACTGGCACCGACTTTGGCGAGCGCTTCCATGACAGACCACGCGTTTCTCCTGATCTGCGCATTGCTGCTGGACGCGGCCTTGGGCGAACCGCGCTGGCTGTGGGACCGGGCGCCGCATCCTGCGGTGCTGATGGGGTGGTTGATCGACTGGTGCGACCGGCGCTTCAACAAAGGGGATTTGCGGCGCGCGCATGGTCTTTACGTGATCGTGGCGCTTGGCGGATTGGCAATGGCCCTTGGCTGGATCGTGGCCTCTCTGCCCCTTGGCTCGGTGTTCGAGGTCGTGATCGCCGCGATCCTGTTGGCCCAGAAGAGCCTTGTCGACCATGTGCGGGCGGTGGCCAACGGGCTGCGCCAATCGCTGGACGCGGGGCGGCGCGACGTCAGGATGCTTGTCGGTCGCGACACCGCTGACCTGGACGAAAGCGCCATCGCCCGCGCAGCCATCGAAAGCGCGGCCGAGAACCTGTCGGACGGGGTCGTCGCGCCGGCCTTCTGGTTCCTGATCGGTGGCTTGCCCGGCATCCTCTTGTACAAGATTACGAATACGGCGGACTCGATGATCGGACACCGGACCGAACGCCACGAGGAATTCGGCTGGGCCGCGGCCCGTCTGGATGATGGTCTGAACTGGGTCCCCGCCCGCCTGACAGCCGCCTTCATCGCGCTGGTGTCTGGCGTGCCGGGCGCGTGGCAAGCCGCGCGCCGCGAAGGGCCGCGGCACCGCTCGGTCAACGCGGGCTGGCCCGAGGCGGCCATGGCGCGCGCGCTGGACCTCGCCCTGTCTGGCCCACGCAGCTATGGCGGGCAGATGACGGATGATCCAATCCTGAACCCGACCGGACGCCGCGCGGCGACCCCCGAAGACATCGAGACCGCCTGCAAGATCCTGTGGCGGGTCTGGGCCGCCATGGTGGGCAGCGTCGTGCTCCTGGCGCTTCTGACAAGGCTTGCGGGATAGGGCCACCTTGATACTCTGCCGGCGAACAGGACCAACAGGGTATTTCAACATGAAGCGTTTGATGATGGCCGGGCTTTGCGCGCTGGGAATTTCGACCGGGGCGGCATCGGCACAGCAATGCGGCGGCGATTTCGGTCAATTCGTGCAACGCCTGCGGGACGAGGCGCTGAGCCGGGGCCATTCGCCCGACGCCGTGAGCAGCTTTTTCGCGCAGGCGAACTATTACCAACGTGCGCTCGACGCGGATCGTCGGCAGGGCATCTTCACCGTGCCCTTCACCGAGTTCGCGCGGCGGCTGATTTCCCAGAACAGGCTCGATAACGGGCGCGCCAATGGTCAGCGCTATGCGTCTGTCTTCGACGAGATCGAGCGGCGCTTTGGCGTGAGCCGCGGTATCCTCTTGTCCTTCTGGGCGTTCGAAACGGATTTCGGGGCCTTCCAGGGCGATTACAACACGCTCGACAGCCTCGTGACCTTGGCCCATGACTGCCGCCGTCCGCACATCTTCCGCCCGCAGATCTTTGCCGCGCTCGAACTGTACGAGCATGGCGATTTTGACCCGGTCAACACGATGGGCGCCTGGGCGGGTGAGATCGGAATGGTCCAGATGCTGCCCGAGGATATCCTTGAAAACGGGATCGACGGGGATGGCGACGGGCATGTCTACCTGCAAACCTCTGCCGCCGATGCGCTGATGTCCGGGGCCAACGTCCTGCGGTCCTTGGGCTGGCGCGCGGGCGAGCCGTGGATTGTGGAAATCACCGTGCCGGGCGATCTGGATTGGTACCAGACGGGCATCCACACCTCGCGCAGCGTGGCCGAGTGGGAGGCGGATGGCGTGAGGGCGCGCAACGGTGGCGCGCTGCCTCTGCGCAACGCGCAGGCCTCGGTCGTGCTGCCGCAGGGGCGCAACGGGCCCGCTTTCCTTGCCTACCCGAATTTCAACGTCCTGTTCGAATGGAACGAGAGCTTCACCTACGTGCTGACCGCGGCCTATTTCGGCACGAGGCTGGAAGGCGCACCGGTCATGGACGCGCGCAACCCCGATGCCGGCCTGGACGGCAACGCGATGCGCGATTTGCAGCGCCGCTTGCAGGCGCGCGGGCATGACGTCGGCGGGATCGACGGCATCCTTGGCGCCGGCACGCGCATGGCCGTGCGCGAAGAGCAGCGCCGCCTCGGCTTGCCCGCGGATGCCTGGCCCACCTGGCAATTGCTGAACGCGCTGTAAGCCGCCCCCCCTCCGCCGCGCTTGCGGGGCTGGTCCTGGGCGGCCAGTCCCATATCTGGCCGAGCTGATGAACGGTTCTGCGGCGCGCAGATCTGCGGATCAAGGCCACGGCACGAATGGTCTGGTGATCGACCGCCGGGGCGACCATGCTGGTGCGCTATCCGGGCTGAGGCTCAGGCGACCAGTTGCTCGGCCTTGTTCAGGTCGACGCTGACAAGCTGCGACACGCCCTGTTCGGCCATGGTCACACCGAACAGGCGATCCATCCGGGCCATCGTCACGGCATGGTGCGTGATGATCAAGAAGCGGGTGTCGGTCTGGCGCGTCATCTCGTCAAGCAGATCGCAGAACCGGGTGACGTTGGCATCGTCCAGCGGCGCATCGACCTCGTCCAGCACGCAGATCGGCGCGGGATTGGCGAGGAACACGGCAAAGATCAGCGCCAGGGCCGTCAGTGTCTGTTCGCCGCCCGAAAGCAGCGAAAGCGTGGACAGCTTCTTGCCCGGCGGCTGGCAAAGGATTTCAAGGCCAGCCTCAAGCGGATCGTCGGATTCCACCAGTACCAGACGCGCCTCGCCGCCGCCGAACAGATGGGTGAACAGGCGCGAGAAGTTGCCATTCACCTCGTCAAACGCCTTGAGCAACCGTTCGCGCCCCTCGCGATTGAGCGAGGCGATGCCGGAGCGCAGCTTGGCAATCGCCTCTTCCAGGTCGGCCTTCTCGGTGGCGAGGGTATCGTGCTCTTCCTGCACCTCGCGCGAATCCTCTTCGGCGCGCAGGTTCACCGCCCCCAACGCATCCCGCTGACGGCGCAGGCGCGCGACATCGCCCTCGATCCGGTCGGCGGAGGGCATCGGGTCCGGCAGGTCCCCAAGACTTTCGAGGAGGGCATCGGGGGTCACCTCCTGCTCCTCCATGATGCGCTCGGCGGCTGCGGTCACCGCCTCGGCGGCGGCGTCGCGGCGGGCCTCCGAGGCCGCGCGGGCCTCGCGCGCGTCGGAGGCGCTCCGTTCAGCATCGCGCTCGGCGGTAATGGCGTCGCGCAGGGCACGTTCGGCCCCTGACAGGGCATCGGACGCCATCGCGCGGCGTTTCTCGGCGTCGGTGATCTTGCCGGCCAAGCCTTCGCGTTTCTCGGCGATCTGGTCGGGCCTCTTTTTCGCCTCGTCCAGTTGAGACGCGGCGTCTTCCCGACGCTTTTCCAACTCGGAAAGCCGGGTGGTGGCGCTGTCGAGGCGGGTTTTCCAGCCTTCGATTTCCTGCCCGATCTTCTGGATGCGCGCCGCGCGCAATTCGCCTTCGCGCTTCAACTCGTCATGGGCCGTCCGGCGGGCCATCATCGCCATGCGCGCAGCCTCGACCGTGGTGCGCGTGTCGTTCAGGCGGGCGCGGACGTGGTCCAGATCATCCAGAGCTTCGCGCGCGCTGCGGGCGGCCTGCAATTCTTCCTGCGCCTTGCCGGCCTCGTCCCCATGGCGGGCGGCGGTGGCGCGCAAGGTTTGCAGCTTGCCTTCCAGGACCGAGCGATCGGCCTCGGCCTTGGACAGGGCGCGGCTTGCCTGCGCCAGCCGGGTTTCGGAATCGCGCCGGGCGTTTCGGGCCGCGCGATCCGCTTCGGTCAGGTCGGCGAGGCGGGCGGCCAGCGCCTCGTGCACCGCCTTGGCCTCATCGGCTTGCGCGCGGGCGCGATCGGCCTCGGCCCGCAGGCCCGTCAGCTTGTTCTGCTGTTCAAGGCGGCGCGCGGCGGTCGAGACGGCATCGGCGGCGGCGACGGAATAGCCATCCCACCGCCACAGATCACCCGCGCGGGACACAAGCCGCTGACCCGGCTGAAGATCGGCTTGCAGGCGCGGGCCGTCCGCCGCCTCCACCACCCCGATCTGCGAGAAGCGGCGGACAAGCGCGGCGGGGCCTTGCGCGTGATCGGTGATCGGCATGGCCCCGGCGGGCAGAGGCGCGGGCGACGCGTAGGGGTCGAGGCCCGTCCACCCGGTGCCACCGGGCGTCGCCGCCATCGGCGCTTCGAGATCATCGGACAGCGCCGCGCCGACGGCGGCCTCGAACCCCGGCGCAACGGTAATCTGGTCAAGAAGCTGGTCGCCTTTGCCGCGCTCCCGGTCGAGCAGTTTCGACAAGGCCGCGACTTCGGATGCGAGGGTGCCGGCGCGCCCCTCGGCCTCGGCCCGGGCGGCGCGGGCCGCGCTTTCCTCGGTCAGGACAGCGGCGCGGGCGGCTTCTGTCTCGGCCAGGGTTGCCTCGGCGCGACCCGCGAGGTCCTGCGCGGCAGCCAGGGCATCGGCGGCTTCCTGCTGTTCGCGTTCCAGGGTGGACAGCCGCGTGGCGGCTTCGTCCGCGGCCTGACCTGCGCGGGCCGCGTCCTCGGTGTTGCGGCGAGCGGATTTCTCGGCTTCCGACACACGGCGCTCGGCCTGCTGGTGCTGGGCCGACAGGGCGGCGGCCTGCTCGGTCGCCTCGGCCAGCGCGCCTTCGCGTTCGCCCAGGATATCGGCGGCCTCGGTCGCGGCGGCGGCGGCGGCGGCCAGCGCGTCGTCATGGCCGTCGCTCTCGGCGATCAGGGTGGCGCGCTCGCTTTCCAGGGCGGCGATACTGTCACCCGCATCCGCGTTCAGCGCGGTTTCGCGTTCGATGTCCCGTGTCAGCTGGCTGATCCGCGCGGTCAGTGTATCGACGGCCTGCGCGGCGCGAGTCGCCTCGTCATCCAGCGTGTCGCGTTCGATCACAAGCCGCTGGAGGATCGCGGCGGCGATGGAGTCTTCCTCGCGCAGCGGTGGCAGCGCGGCCTCGGCCGTTTCTCGCGCCTTGGCGGCTTCGCGTGCAGCGGTCTCGGCGCGGGCGGCGGCGGTCAGGCTTTCGCGCAGAACTTCCTCGGCGCGGGCCCGGCCCTGTTCGGCGTCGCGCCAGCGCAGGAACAGAAGCAGCCCCTCGGCATGACGCAACTCCGCGTTGATCTCGCGATAGCGCGCCGCCTGCCGGGCCTGCCGGGCCAAGGTGGACAGCTGTGCGCTCAACTGCTCCAGAACGTCCTCGACGCGGGCAAGGTTCGTCTCGGCCCCGCGCAGCTTCAATTCCGCTTCGTGGCGGCGTTGATAAAGGCCCGAGATGCCCGCAGCCTCTTCAAGGATGCGGCGGCGGTTCTTCGGCTTGGCGTTGATCAGCTCGCTGATCTGCCCCTGCCGCACCAGCGCGGGCGAATGGGCACCGGTCGAGGCATCGGCGAACAACATCTGGACGTCGCGCGCACGCACATCCTTGCCGTTCAGCTTGTAGGCCGAGCCTGCGTCACGCGTGATGCGGCGCACGATGTCGATCTGGTCGGCATCGTTGAACCCCGCGGGGGCGAGGCGGTCGGTGTTGTCGATCTGAACCGAGACTTCCGCGAAATTGCGGGCCGGGCGCGTGGCGGCCCCGGCGAAGATCACGTCTTCCATGCCATCGCCACGCATCGCGGTCGGGCGATTTTCACCCATCACCCAGCGCAGCGCTTCGAGGAGGTTGGATTTCCCGCAGCCGTTCGGCCCCACGACCCCCGTCAGACCCTGCGCAATCACGAGGTCCGTCGGGTCCACGAAGGATTTGAAGCCATTGAGCCTGAGTCGCGAAAAGCGCACGGGGGTCCGCCTGCCAAGTCTGATTCCGTTGGTCTTGCAGTTTCCGGGCTGCGAGGCGGTTGAGTCAATCAGCGCCCACTGGATATGGCGGATATCGGCCGCTTATCCCCAAGATATGTGGTTTTTCACCAGATATGGCGTCGGCTTACGCCGATAGCTCTGCAGCCGCGCACGATACCACTCATCCCTGCGACGCATTGTGCATTGCATTTCTCCCCGCGCCGTGACATTTAGTTTGCAAGGTTAAATATCCGAGGTGCAAAACATGTCACATGCAGCCACGAAGTATTCGCCGCTCTATTTCCTTGCTTCGCTGGGAATGGGTGGCCTTTCCGTCACCTTCTTCATGTACCTGTTCTTCTGGGTGCCGCATCCCGGCCAGCCCGTCCCGGTTTTCGAAGACGTGTGGCCGGTCCTGACGGGCGGCACGCTGCTGCAACAGGCCATGGTCCTGATCGCATGGGCCGGGATCGCCTTCTTCGCGTTTCACAACATCAAGCTGCTGATCTTCAACCTGCGCAAATATGCCGAGTTCAAGCGCTCGGAAGGGTTCGAGGCGTTTGCCCAGTCGAACGCGGGCAGCCAGGTTCTGGCCATGCCTCTGGCGCTAGCCATGACGGTCAACGTGGGCTTCATCCTTGGTCTGACCTTCGTACCGGGGCTGTGGAGCATCGTGGAATACATGTTCCCCGCCGCCATCGTCGCCTTCCTGGCCATCGGCTACATCGCTCTGCGGCAGTTGGGTCATTTCATCGCCTCGCGCCTGCATTCGGGTGGCTTCAACTGCTCGGCCAACAACAGCTTCGCGCAGATGCTGCCGGCCTTTGCCCTGTCGATGATCGGCGTTGGCCTTGCCGCACCGGCGGCGATGTCGACCACTATCGTCACATCCGGCATCAGCCTTGTGCTGTCGACCTTCTTCATCACCGCAGCGGTGCTTCTCGCGCTGGTGGTCCTGGTGATGAGCATCCGCCCCATGCTGGAGCATGGCGTGAATGTCGAGGCCGCCCCGACGCTGATGGTTGTCATTCCGATCATGACCGTCATCGGGATTGCCCTGCTGCGTCAGGGTCACGGCCTGCATGTCAATTTTGACAGCCATACCACCGATGCCGACACGATGATGACGCTGACGCGGCTGTTGTCGGTGCAGGTTCTGTTCGGTCTGTTCGGTCTGGCCGTGATGTCGCGGGTCGGCTACCTCGCCCGCTTCGTCACGGGGCGCGAAACCTCGGCCGGGTCCTACGCCCTGGTCTGCCCCGGTGTTGCCCTCTCGGTGATGACCCAATTCTGGCTGAACAAGGGCCTTGTGGCCGCCGGCCTCGTCGCCAAGTTCTCGGTCGCTTACTGGGCCATCTCGGCCGTGGCCGTCGGCTTCCAGATCGCCATGATCGTTCTGGTGTGGATGCTGGCCACCAAGCACTTCCGTCCGCTGCCGCAAGGCGCTGTCGCGGCGGCCTGATCCGGACGACATCCATCGCGCATCGCTCCTCCCTTCAGATGCGCCTCGAGCCGCCCCCTGGCCACACCGGGGGGCGGTTCCACATTTGAAAACGCCGCCCCGTTGAGAATGGCCCCTTGCAATGCTATCTTTGGAAAGTACGCGCCACATGGTGGCGTCAAACAGTAAGGAGGACAGTGTCCTGACCGGACCGACCCAAGCGGTGGCTCATACGGCCACCCCGAACGCGCAAGTTGCGCAACACCCCGAACCCCTCGCAGGCGATGCCCTGCTGGAGCGTGTTCTGACCTCTCTCGATGACGACAAGGCCGAGGATATCGTGCAGATCGACCTGCGCGGGAAATCTTCGATCGCCGATTTCATGGTGGTCGCCTCTGGTCGCTCGTCGCGCCAGGTCGCGGCCATTTCCGAGAAGCTGGTGGACCGGCTGAAGCAGGAGATGGGCCTGATCTGCAAGGTAGAAGGCAAGGACGCGGGCGATTGGGTGCTGATCGACGCGGGCGATGTGCTTGTCCACGTGTTCCGCCCCGAAGTGCGCGACTTCTACCAGATCGAGAAGATGTGGATGCCCGCAAGCGGCACCGCGCAATAACGCGCGTCCTGTCATGCGGGTGCATATCTGTGCCGTCGGGCGCCTCAGGAAGGGGTCCGAGCGGGACCTGATCGACGATTATCTCTCACGTTTCGAAAAGACAGGCCGCGGCCTTGGGCTGACCCTCGGCGGCGTGATCGAGGTCGAGGATCGCAAGGGCGGCGGCATGGGCGCCGAGGCCGACCTGCTGCGCCGCGCCATCCCGCAAGGCGCCGCCACCTGGGTTCTGGACGAGCGCGGAGAGACGCCAACAAGCCCCGACTTCGCCGATGCCATCGCACGCCTGCGCGACCAGGGGAGGGGCGATCTTGCCCTGGTGATCGGGGGGGCGGACGGCCTGGACCCTGCGCTGCGGTCCGAGGCGGACAAGGCCATTTCCCTTGGTCGGATGGTCTGGCCGCATATGCTGGCCCGCGTCATGCTGTCGGAACAGCTGTATCGCGCCGCCTCGATTCTCGCCGGAAGCCCGTATCACCGCGTCTAGCGCATCAGGATGTCTTGCCGAAAGCGTCGCATCAGCAGCAGGCCGAAGAACAGGGTCACAACCGCCCAGGTCAGGACAAGCAGTTCGCTGATATATTGCGGCGAATAGGTCGGGTAGACGCCATCGCGGAACAAGCCGGTGATATGCACGAACGGGATGTACCAGATGATGTCCTGCACGATGCCGCTCAGATCCTCGTAGATAAAGATGACGCCGGCATAAATGATCCTCGGGCGGTTCAGGATCCCGTAAAAGCTTCCCCAGACAGGATAGAGACCGGTCAAGACGGCATTCAACGTGCCCAGCCCCAGCCCGAGAAACGCTGCCAGGATCGTGGCTTCGATCATGGGCCCGAATTCGAGCACGACCGTTGTATCCGTAAACTGAAGAATTCCGGCGAGCACGATGATCATCACCGTCACGCTGGTCAGGAAGTTCAGCAGGAACCTTGCCGCAATGGCGTCGAACCATGAGACGGCAGGATACATCAAGAGAGGCCGGGAGAAGCGCAAAGCCCCCGTGACCGCGGTCTCGACCTGCGCCATGACCTGAAAGGGCAGGAAGCCCGACGCGTAGAACAGGATGAAGCTATTGCCGAGGGAAGGTGTGCGCAGGAGCAGTGAAAATGCGAATGCCATGAACACCAATGCCCCGAGCGGTTCGGCAATGGCCCAGACATATCCCCCCGGCGAGCGTCCGTAGCGCGTGGACATTTCCCTCAGCATCAAGGCCGCGATGGCCCGACCGCTGGCGAAACGGCGTTTCGTCGAGCGTGGGCGGCCTGCGGCTGGTGGAATATCGGGACTGACTGTCACGGAGCTATGGCTACCATCATGCTGGCGTCAAAAGGCGCGTTTATGTATGACAGGACCAGCAGGTTCAAACGCAGCTGCACTGGCGATCCACACCTTGGACGATAGTCTTCCCCCAAAGATGAAACAAGAACGCCCGGCAAACGCCGACGCAAACGAGCGCGCGGACGGCAAACCGCTTCCAGAGGGCAACGAAAGCGCAAGCCAAGGCTCTGGCCAGCAGGCGCACCCGGCCGCAGTCACGGCTGACGGTGGCCCGGGAAAAGGCGCAGGACAGCGCAAAGGCGGCGGCGCGGGGCGGCCTAAGGGCCAGATGGGCAAGCAGGCGAAGCAGGCCTTTCAAGCGCGCATCAAACCGGCCGCGAAACCCGCGACGTTGAAGCCCAGGCATTTCGGCCTTTTTGCGTCTCTGGGGGTCGTGGTCCTGATCCCCCTATTCGCCATCGCGTTTTACATGTTCGTCTTCGCGGAGGATCAATACGCATCGACCACCGGGTTCACGGTGCGGCAGAACGAAACCGGCGCCGCGACCGATCTGTTGGGCGGATTGTCCCAGATCACCGGGGGTGGGGCGGCCACAGACGCCGATATCCTTTACGAATTCATCGTCAGCCAGCAACTCGTCCAACGCCTGAACGAAGAACTCGATCTTGTCGCCCACTACGCGGAGCCGCACGGTCGTGACCCTTTCTTCAGCCTGGCTCCGGACTCCACCATAGAGGATCTCACGGATTACTGGGGCCGGGTGGTGCGGATATCGTTCGAATCCGGGTCAGGCCTGCTGGAACTGCGGGTTCTCGCCTTCACGCCCGAAATGGCCCAGACGCTCGCCCTCGCGATCATCGAAGAGAGCACGGCCCTGGTGAACGAGTTGAACGCCAATGCGCGCTCCGATGCGATGACCTTTGCCGAGGCGGATGTCGCGACGGCGGTCGACCGCCTGCGCGCCGCGCGCGAGGCCTTGACGACGTTCCGAACCACCACCCAGATCGTTGATCCCGAGTCCGACCTGCAAGGGCGCATGGGCGTGCTGAACAACCTGCAGCAGCAGCTTGCCGAGGCCCTGATCGAATACGATCTCTTGACCGAGAACACCTCGAACCCGACCGATCCACGCCTGTTGCAGGCCTCTCGTCGCATCGAGGTCATCCAGGACCGCATCCAGCAGGAGCGCGAGAATTTCACGCTGGACGACATCGGCAGCGCCGGTGAGGACTACCCGACCTTGATGGCGGAATACGAAGGGTTGATCGTCGACCGCGAATTTGCAGAGCAAAGCTACACCGCCGCGCTGACAGCGCTCGATGTCGCCCGCACCAATGCGGTGCGGCAAAGCCGCTATCTCGCCGTCTATATCCGGCCCACCCTGCCGGAAAGCGCCGAGTTCCCGCGCCGCTGGGTCACGATAGGTGTGGCCGCTCTGTTTCTTTTGCTGGGGTGGTCGATCATGGCGTTGGTCTACTATTCGATCCGAGACCGGCAATAGCGCGACCAAGGGTGAGTGCGGCATGATCCGCTTCGAGAACCTGACAAAGAGCTTCATGGTCAACGGTCGGCGCAAGGTTGTGATCGACAACTTGAACCTGACCCTTCCAACGGGCACTTCGCTGGCCTTGCTGGGCCGAAATGGGGCCGGGAAATCGACGCTGATGAACATGATCGCCGGCAATCTGCGGCCGGACCATGGACAGATCGTGACGGACGGCACGATTTCCTGGCCCGTTGGCTTTGGCGGGTCGTTTCACCCGGAATTGACCGGCGCACAAAACACCCGCTTCATTGCGCGCGTCTACGGCGTCGACACCGGGGAGCTGATCGATTTCGTGCGGGATTTCGCCGATATCGGGCAGCATTTCTTCATGCCCGTGCGCACCTATTCCTCAGGGATGAGAAGCCGCCTGACCTTTGGCATCTCGATGGGAATCGAGTTCGACACGTATCTCGTGGACGAGGTGACAAGCGCTGGCGACGCCGCCTTCAAGGCCAAGAGCAAAGCGCTCTTCGAAGACCGGATGTCCAGGTCTGGCGCCATCATGGTGAACCACAACCTGAACGAACTTCGTGAATTCTGTGACGAGGCCATCGTCCTGGAACATGGCCACATGACGTATTTCAAGGATATCGACGAAGCGATCGCCGTTCACACCGAGAACATGATGACCTGAGCCGCAGGCGACACGTCGTTAACGCATCCGCTGCAATTGCGGGTTTTCTCCAAGGTTTGGCCCCGGTGTTTCCGCCGGGATGCTCCCCCCTCCCCTGAAAGTCCTTGGTGGGTAACGGGCGTCGGTCGGCACTTCCCTCACCGGTCGACCCCTGGGTGTGGATCAGCGGCGTGGCGTCATCGCCACGTGCGCGAGCGACGCGAGAACATCAATGTCCTATTTCACCGTCCGGGGCACGGTCGTGACCGGCCAGGCTGCGCTGGATCACGGCATTACCGACCTCATGGTAACAACCGCGCTCGACGGGAGCCGGATGCTCTACACGACATCCGGCCCCACTGGCGGGGTCGGCGCCTTCGCACTTGAAGGCGTCACCCCAAGCTTAGCGGACTTCACCCTTTTTGATACCGAATGGGCCGATGGCGCCCTGCATGAACTGACCCTGATCGAGACCGCCGACGGCGCCGAATTGCTGGTGGCGGGGAATGGCGAAGACCAGTTGACCGCCCTGACCCTGTCAGGCGACGGCGCCATCCTCGGGCAGGCGCAATACACCGGCCTCGACGCCACGACGGCTCAGATCCTCGATATCGACCAATGGGATGACGAGACCTTGGTGCTGTCGAACACCGGAACGCACTCGATCCAGGTCTATGCGATGGCCGGAGATGGCGGGCTGACGCAACTGGTCCACATCGAAGATACCGATACGACCTATGCCGCCGATGTCTTCAAACTCGACACGGTCGAGCATGCCGGCACCAGCTTCCTGATCTCGGCCAGCCAATCCGAACACGGCGTGACCGCCTTCAGAATGGTGGCTGACGGGGTCGAGGCCACCGATAGCGTGGGCGTCGCCGAAGGTCTGGGCATCATGGTGCCGACCGGGATGGAGGTGGTCACCCTGGCAGGGCGGAGCTTCGTCATCGTCGCCTCGGCCCCCGGGGATGGCCAAGGGCAATCCGGTGCAATCAGCGTGCTGGAGTTGGCGGCCGACGGTTCCCTCACCCCCACGGATCATGTCCTCGACACGCTTTATACCCGCTTCGGGATGGTCAACAGCCTCGAAGTGCTCGAGTCGGATGGGCATGTCTATGTCCTGGCGGGGGGCGGGGATGATGGGCTGACCCTGTTTGCCCTGCTGCCAAACGGGCGATTGCAGCTGCTCGACGTCATCAGCGACACGTACGAGATCGGCTTGCAGAACGTGACCGCCATGGCCGCGGCCGTCGATGGCGACACCCTGGAGATCTTCGTCGCCTCGCAAAGCGAAGCCGGAGTGACCGAACTCGCCATAGACCTGTCGGCCCAAGGGGCGCAACTGATCGCGACGAATGCCGGCGGCGCCGTGACCGGGAGTGCCGCGGACGATATTCTTATTGGCGGAAACGGCCACGACAGTCTTTTCGGGGGGGGTGGGCGCGACCTGATAGAAGATGGCGCAGGCCGCGATACGCTATTCGGCGGCGCCGGAGCGGACACCTTCATTTTGCGCGCCGACGATGACCTTGACGTCATCGCCGACTTTGAACCGGGCATCGACCGTATCGATCTTTCCGGTTGGGCCATGCTCTATGACCCGGCGCAATTGAGCGTGACACAAACCATGTCAGGCGCATTGATCGAGTGGCGCAACGAACGCCTGGAGATCCTGACGGCCACCGGCCAGGGTTTGACAAAGGGCGACATCTACGACGCATTCCTTTTTGCTCCCAACAGGATCCCAACAGTCAATCTGCCGCTTGAAAGCGACGGGCAAACCATCTTCGGAACAACCGGGAACGATTGGCTGGAAGGCGGTGAATACGACGACACCTTGGTCGGCGAGGCCGGCGACGATTATATTTTCGGCGGCGACGGCAACGACATGCTGGAAGGCGGCAACGGGACCGACACGCTGGAAGGTGGCACCGACTCTGACACGTTGAATGCGACGGGGGGCAATGGCAACCTGCTGCGTGGCGGGACGGGCGACGATGTGCTGATCGGCGGCTGGGGGTCTGACATCCTGCAGGGCAATGACGGCGCGGACAGTTTCTCGGGCGGGACCGGGGCGGACGATCTCT
>NZ_BAABHW010000007.1:0-177072 GCF_039542305.1 [Roseibacterium] beibuensis
TCAGGATGAACGCCTTCTGCGCCTCCGTGAACTTCGATGCCTTCATGCGATTCCGCTCCTCTCCCAGCCTGGGAAACTTAGCGGAAAACTCCAGCTTCAACCGATCCAATTTTCAGGGAGCAGAGCACTCGGCTGTCCAGCCCATGTTTTGGCGGCTGGACCGCAGAAGAGTATGGTGAGCTGGGCCTTCACGCATGGACCGTGCCCAAGTCTCGAAGCGCTTGGCGCCCTGTCTGCTCGTCGCGACCGCGCTTTGCCTTCCGGTGCCGTCATTCGGATACTGTCACCCGAGCGACCCGACGGGGTTTTGGCGCTGCTTTCGCCTTCGGGAGAATATCTCGAAATTACGCGAGCAGGTCCTCGCGGCTCGGGGCAAGCGGGAAGAAACGGCCTAGCCAGAGATGATCCAGGTCTGGGACGAGCTTTAAGAGGCCCATATCCGCAAGGGCCTGAATCACGCTGCGAAGTGCGATCTTTTCTCTACGACCTATAGGATGCGGCAGTTCTGAAGTCAGGCTAGGATTCGCCAGCATGACGTCGAGGACGTGCTTGAACCCTGAGGGCCATAGCCCGCCTGGAGCCTTCTTCCATGCCGGACAGTGGAGATTCATTCGGACCGGGTGTCGACATCACCGCTTTGGGATGTGAAGGTGGTATCATCGCCCATCGACCAGGCTCGAGCGAACCAGGACCATAGTCAGACCGAGGAGATGACCGTGTCGATCTTGCAGCGTCTTTTGTCATTCGAGAGCCCCGCGGGGCGGCTCGAGTTCATCCTGGTCTACGCGATCACCTCGATCGTGGTCTCCATCGGTCTCTTCATGCCTGCCGATTTCACGATCTCCGGCAATCCTTACCTCGTCTTCTTCGGCTTTCTCGGGGTCTTTTTCCTCTCTTTCGCAGCCTACTTCGCCGTGTTCTGCCGCAGGTTCCAGGACACCGCGCTTGCCGAAGCCCTGTTCATCGGCTGGCTCGCGTCCCAGGTCGTGATCGTGGTCTTCGGCCCGTCCGCCGCCACCCTGGATCCGGCTGCCGGCATCATTCCCCTGCTCGTGGCCGCCTGCGGCATCTTCAACCTGGTGATGATCGACATCCTTGCGGTCGTTCCGGGCCGGGCCTTCTTCACGCGCTTGCGAAGAGCGGAAGATCCGCCCCGTCCGGAGCAACCTCGGGTTCGGCCGGCGTCGCCTGCTCTGCCTCCAGTGTCAGCTTCGGCTTGTTCATGGTGCGCTCGTCGCTCTCCATCTTCGTGAGGATCGACTTGCCCATGCGACCATCGAGCGTGCCGGGAATGAACATGTAGCCGACATCGCAGTTCTGCGTATGGCCGGTCCGCCACATCCGGTCTTCAAGCTGGATCATGTCAGCGGGGTTCCAGTCAGGCTCGACGGTGCGCATCACGTTGGCGCGGATGAGCGTGATCCCTTTGATGCCCGAGCGTGACAGGATCATTACCCGCTTGCTCTCGTCCTGCTGGAGGGCGTCGACAGTCGGCTGACATTTTCTCGACTTTGTGGAGCCGTCGAACGTCAAGACGGATCCCGGGAAAACGGCTTCGATCTGGGCCTTTATCGTCTCGATCACCGACTTGTGGTGCGCGAAGATGACCATCTTCGGCCGCTCCTGCGTATCCATGAAAGCCAGTTCCCATTGGCGCAGCTCCTCGATAAGGGCCGCGGTCGCATAGGGTGCCTTCACGTCGCCGAGGTTGCGTCGCACCCGGGCGATTTCCTGGAAATCCGATCTGTCTTTCGGGATGCGGGCCATGAGGTCAATGACGAGCGCTGCCCGGGACGAGTTAAGGCGACAAGGGATGTCGATGCGCGCGAGCTTTTAGCGTTAAGGATCCCAAGGCAGTAAGCCGCTCTTTCAGGCGGCCCTTTACTGTCAGGCTGCCACCGGGATCGATCTCGTCCCTTCCGCCGGTTCCCGGAGCAGATCAGGAAGCGTGCTCCAGAAACCGAGAATGAGGCCCCATACCGTTTCGGAGATCTCGGACAGAAGCCAGACCGACAGGATCAGGTTCACGATGGCTGCGACGAGGACGAAACGCCAGGTCCACAGATGCGCGCGCAGGTCGGCTGAGCGCGCCTTCAGTCCGAAAGCGGCCAGGGCGAGAACCGGCATGGGCGGCAGAAGGGGGATGAGGGCCGGAACGAGAGCGATCTCGTGGATCTCCCGATCGACAAGCCAGGACGTCAACCTTCTGTCGAGCCACGGGGGCAGCCTCAGGCTTCCGATCGCTTGGCCGGCCGCAGCACGTCCGCAGGTCGGGCACCGCTCCCGTGCGAGACCCAGGCCAAGGCAGGTCGGGCAGGTTCGCTTCCCCTGGCGGGTCATGCCGGCCGCGTCTGTGCCGCAATGTAGGCCTGGTGGCGATCGCGGAGCTCCTTGGCCTTGGTGTAGGCGTCGATCATCGACCAGATGTTGATGATCCAACCGAGGAAGACGAGCCAGAGCAGAATGCAGCCCAGGATCATCAGGAAGCCCTTGCCGACATCGCCGTTATAGAACTGGCCAAGTCCGACGAAAAGGAAGGACAGCAAGAGCGCCAGCCCGGGCGACTTGTTTGCGCCCGGATCCACCAGCGCCGCGGGCTGTTGAAAGGTATTGGTGACCTGGACGACCGTACTGCGATCGCTTGCGGTCGCGACCTGCGGCTCCGGCCCGGGCTGGGGCACAGGCGCCGGCTGGAAAAACTTCCGGATCGCGACATCCATCTCGGCAGCAACCCATTCCGCGCTGGCCTCCCGGCGGATCTCCGTGTCCGGCTCAAGACGGCCATCCTCGGCAAAGGCCTTGAGCTGGTGGCCGGTATAGGGGCCGTAGTCGCGCCCATCGACGCGCATGAACCACTGGCCATCCAGGGGGTGGGGTGGTGCGGTTGGCGGTGCGTCGGCCGACCGGGTGGCCGGCAGGGCGCCGTCTTGTCGATCGTCATTCATGTTGTCGTTCCTCATGGTTGTCACGGGCAATTTTTGTCTCCGCGTTGCCGATCTGAAAGGCTTGCGCCTGGAGGTCGGCCCCGATTGGACACGGGTGTTGCCGGTTTGCGTCGTCAAAAGGCAGGGTGTTCTGGCTCCTCGTCGGGCATCATGTCGCCAAGAACGCGGAACCCGCTTTCGTAACCGAAGAGATCGCGCAGGATCATCGCGCTGGCCGGACCGGTCTCGATATGCATGCGCTCCATCATGTCCCGCTCTTTCTCGGCGCGCTCCTCCTCGCTCTCGTAGCGCGGCTTGCGGATGGATCTGCTCTCGTCGATCTTCAGGATCGCCTTGCGGATATCGGGGTCGAAGAAGGAGGTCTTGCCCTCTTCTGGGCCGGGCTCCTGCGCATCGGGGAGGGTGCGTCGATCCCGCGCCTCGCTCACAAGCATCGGTGAGGGGCAATCGAAGCTTCCGGCCAAGGTTCGACCCCTGATCTTCTCACGGGTGACGAGCCGGTATCCCTTCCGCCCGTTCGCGGCAGCCTGCATGGCGCGTTCGATGATGCCGGTGGGGTTGCGATAGAGGCCCTTGGCGAACCGGGTCACGGCATCGCGGTTCTCCAGCCCGGTCGCGAGCGCAAGCGGATCGATGCTCAGGCTGAGCAGGCAAAGCCGCTGGTCGCCTTCATGATCGAGGTACATCATGCCGAGGGCCCAGACGAGCCTCGGATGGGAAACGTATTGCGGCGCACAGCAGTTTCGCCCAGCCGCACTTCTTCCCGCTTCTCATGCGAAGTACCGCGACTTCACTCGGGACCTGTGTCATTCCGGTACGCTTTGATCTTGGTCTGCTCTGGATGTCGGCTTCTAGCTTGGCTGTGTGGCACAATCTTCACCGCAGCGAACTTCCGCTTTCCGCCCCCTATGTAGACCACGTATGGCTCAACTGGGTGATTTTGGCGGAATGTCCGCTTCGGTGTTGAGGCAACCGGGAACAACGGCGTGAAGGCCCTTGATGTCAGACCGTTGACGGCTTCTGAGGTGCGGAAACCATCTTGGCCAGTTTGAGGAGGGCCGTGGCGGCGGCAGCGCGCGGCACTTTATCGTTTGCGCCGATGGGCCACGCAAGCGCAACTGCTTCGAAGCCGGCTTGTGGTGTAGCCGGGTGAATAGGATTTCGACCTTCGTCCGTTACTTCGTTAAGGTCACGGACTGATGGGGCTTTGCGATATCGCGCGCATCTTGCCTGCCGCCGCTCGCCCGCTTATGCAGCGTCCGCCGGGTGCCCCGCCAAGCCGGGGAGAATCGGGAAGTCGGTGCAATACCGGCGCGGGCCCGCCGCTGTGACGGGGATGCCGCAGGCACGATGCCACTGGAGCGATCCGGGAAGGCGCCTGCGCGCAGATGACCCGAAGCCAGAAGACCGGCCCGGCAAGATGGCCGCCCCGCGTGGAACCCGAGGCGGCGCTGTCAAACCAGGAGGGCCACCATGCCCGACACCGCCCCGGCGGCGCCCGCATCCGCGCGCCGCTTTACCCCAGAAGACCGCGACACGATCCACGACCTGATCCGCAACCGCCGAGACGTGCGCGACGAGTTCCGCCCCGACCCGATCCCCGACGACGTCCTGCGGCGCATCCTCGACGCCGCCCATCACGCGCCGTCCGTGGGGTTCATGCAACCGTGGAATTTCATTCTCATCCGTGACCTCGAGCGTCGCCGCGCCGTGCATCGCGTCTTCGAGGCCGCGAATGCCGAGGCCGAGGCGATGTTCCCAGAGGGTATCCGCAGCACCTATCGCGGCCTCAAGCTCGAAGGCATCCTGAAAGCGCCGCTGAACATCGCCGTCACCTGCGACCGCGACCGCTGCGGGCCGGTGGTTCTGGGCCGTACCCACAACCCCGAGATGGATCTCTATTCCTCGGTTTGCGCGGTTCAGAACCTGTGGCTTGCCGCGCGCGCCGAGAATGTCGGCGTGGGTTGGGTCAGCATCTACAACGAGCCCGACCTGCGCCGGATCCTCGCGCTGCCCGACCACGTGGCGATCGTGGCCTACCTGTGTGTCGGGTTTGTGGATGACTTCTATCCCGCGCCCGAACTGGCCCTCAAGGGCTGGCGCCAACGCCTGCCATTGGACGCGGTCGTAATGGATGAGATCTGGCAAGAGGACCACTGAACCACAACGCGGCGGTGGGGCTTGGGGCCCTGCCGCCCAGCATGAAGTCCACCTCCGCATCCTCTTGCTGCAACAAAAAATACGTGTGCGCTGCCGTCTGTTGCACCTCCGATACCGCCAACCAAGGGGGTGAGATCGCGTACTTATTCGCCCGGAAGACCGTAAAGTTCGCCAACCTCCGGTTCCATTGCAAAGAATGGAGCCGAACATGCCCTCGACCCGAATGATTGGCGGCCTTTCTTGAGACGTAAGCGGACAACACCGGATAACCGTCGTGAAACCTCTGTTTCTCCTCGCCGTCCGGTATGACAGGCTGCCGCGCATCGACGCGGACCGTCTCAGGCAGGTTGTTTGCGCATCTGTCCGCACGTGCGTTTGCGGATCGTCCGGACAGCGGCAAGATCCCTCTGGGTCCAAATCGGCAAGGTGAGTGGACGCCGGTCTTTGGTCCTTTCTCAGACTCAAAACGCCCCGCGATTTCACGCAGGGCGTCTTGTGGTGGGTCTGCAGGTCAATCAGACCTTGGCCAGAATATCGTCGACCGTCTTGCGAACCTCTTCCTTGGATTGGCCCAGCTTCTGCTGAAGCACGCCTTCCATCTGTTCGCGGTCGCCCTTGGCTTCTTCGAGATCGTTGTCGGTCAGCTCGCCGTAGTGTTCACGCAGCTGGCCCTTGATCTCGGTCCATTTGCCTTCGATCTGGTCGCGGTTCATCGTCATTCTCCTATCAGCGGTAAGACTTGATTACTGGTTCTGGGCGAGATCGGTGTCTTCTTCCGGCGGCTCGATCTCGAGCGTGGGAACGGTCACTTCGGTCTCGCCGACCTCGATATCCCCGGTCTCGGCCTCGAACTCGGGCATGTTGCCGCCTTCGACCGAGATTTCCGGCAGCGCGGCCTCTTCGGTCTGGTCGATATCGACAAGGTAGACGGCGGCGCCGATGGCGACGATTGCGGCGACAGCGATACCAAGAATAGGTGCGGTTTTCATGGCTTAGCTCCTGTGTTGCGGTTCTGGACACTCAACACGGATGCCCCGTCAAAGGTTCCCGACGGGCAGGGGTCACGCGAAGGTTCCGCTGTATTTGACCGGCACCGTGATGAGCTGCCTTGCAGGGCGGTCGCCGCAATGCTTCGCCAGGTCGTCATCCGTTTCGCATGCCGTGTGTCGCAATCCGGCGGCAAGGTCCCCGACGGCCTCGGCCCCCAGATGCCACCCGGCATCGCGCGGCACGCTTGTGTCTGACAAGGAGAGCGCGTCGATCCGGGCCTCATCCGTCAGCTTGCCCAAGGGGTATTCCACCGGGTCCAGCCCGATACAGACAAGCAGATCGGCACTGTGGATGGCATGATCCACCTAATCTTCGGCCGGAAGGCCGAAGGCCCCGAGGTTCTGAGGGTGATGCGCGGGCAAGATGCCCTTGGCCTTGAAGCTGCTTGCCATCGGCATCCCGGTGCCCTGCAACAGGGCCGCCAGGTCATCCGCCGCCCTGCCCCGTGATCGCCAAAACGGGCGCATGATCGAGCGTGGCATCGGCCAGCCCGGTAACAAGGTTCGACGCCCCGGGCCCGAGCGTGGCCAGACAGGCCGCGGGCCGCCCCGTCAGGCGGCCATGAAGGTGGCCCCCTGTTCGTGGCGGCATAACACGATGTCGATCTTCGACGCCGCCAGCGCGTCCATCAGGTCGGTCGTTTCCTCGCCGGGAAGCGCGTAGACCGTGTCGATCCCGCCCGCGACAAGGCATTCGACGAAAAGCTCTGCACCTGTCATCACCTGCCCCCTCAGATCGCGCCCATCGCGGCGATGGCCTGCGCGACCTTGCGGAACCCGGCGATGTTGGCCGCGCGGGCATAGTCGATCCGGCCACTCTGCCTGCCTTCGGCGGCGACGCGGTCATGGATGCCCCGCATGATCTGCTTCAACTCGCCATTGACCTCCGCGGCGGTGGAAAAGCGGCGATGGCTGTTCTGGCTCATCTCCAGCCCCGAGACGGCCACGCCCCCCGCATTCGATGCCTTGCCCGGCGCGTGGTGCAGGTCGGCGTTCTCGATCACCTCCCGCGCGACGGCGGTCAGCGGCATGTTGGCGCCTTCGGCCAGGATCTTCGCACCGTTGTCGACGATGCGTTTTGCCATCTCCTCATCCACCTCGTTCTGGGTGGCACAGGGCAGCGCGATATCGGCCTCGTGATCCCACGGGGCACGGCCTTCCACGAACCGCGCACCGCAGCCTTTTGGCGGATCGGCGATGTCGCGGCCTTCCTGCTTGCGCTGGCGCACCCAGTCGATTGTGTCTGCCGTCAGGCCATCCTCGGCCACGAGGCTGCCCGAGGTATCCGAAAGCGTCATGACCTTGCCGCCCAGGGCGACCGCCTTCTCCGCCGCATGGGTCGCGACGTTGCCCTTGCCCGAGATCGCGATGCGCTTGCCGCCAATCTCCTGGCCCTGTTCGGCCAGCATCGCCTCGACGAAATAGACAAGGCCATAGCCCGTCGCTTCGGTGCGCATGGCGGAGCCGCCGAAACTCTGGCCCTTGCCGGTCAAGGCGCCGGTGAACTCGCCATCTTGCGCCTTGTAGGCCGCGAAAAGCCACCCGATCTCGCGCGTGCCGACATTGATGTCGCCCGCGGGAACATCGCGGTCCGGGCCGATATGGTGGGCCAGCTCGCGCATGAAGGCCTGGCAGAAGCGCATGATCTCGGCATCGCTGCGGCCCGTCGGGTTGAAATCCGCGCCCCCCTTGCCGCCCCCCAGCGGCAGGCCCGTCAGCGCGTTCTTGAAGACCTGCTCGAACCCGAGGAATTTCAGGATCGACGGGTTGACTGTCGGGTGGAACCGCAGCCCGCCCTTGTAGGGTCCGATGGCGTTGGAATACTGCACCCGCCAACCCCGGTTGACCTCGACCTCACCGGCATCGTTCTGCCAGACCACCCGGAACCCGATCACCCGATCCGGCAGGGCGAGACGGTCCAGAACGCGGGCATTGGCGAACTCCGAATTGGCCTTCTCGATGGTGATGACGTCGCCCGCCACATGCGCAACGGCTTGGTGGAACTCGGTTTCACCGGGGCTGAGGGCTTCGACGTGGTCCATGTAGCCTTTCAGCAAATGCTCGCGGTTCGCCATGTTGTCTTGTCTCCAATTCCGACAGTCGCGCATGAAAAAGGGGCGAGCGGCCGATAGGACCACTCGCCCCTGATGCAGTATTTTCGTTTACGGCGTGCGGCCGCGGATCGCCCGGGCGACCATCGCGATCACGAACAGCGCGATGAAGATGAAGAAGAGGATCTGCGCGATGCCAGCCGACGCGCTGGCGATACCGCCAAACCCAAACAGAGCGGCGACAAGCGCGATAACGAGAAAGGTAAGTGCCCAACCAAGCATTGGATTATCTCCTGTTCAGCTACTGAGGAGATAACCCGGACCGGTGCCGGTGGTTCCCGGAAAACCTAGAAAACCGCCAGTTCCCTGAGTAGCCGCGTCACGTCTTCGGTGCGGAACGGTTGCGCCAGGACATGCACGCCGCACGTCGCGACCGCGTTTTCCGCGCCCGGTCCCGTCAGCGTACCATCACCGTCGAACACCACCACCGGAACACCGCCATCCGCCCAGGCACGGACATGGTCCGCCGACAAAATGTCGGGGACGCGCCCCGCGACAAAGGCAATCCGGATATTGCCACGCACCTCATCTGCCAAAGCGGGGACGACATCGACCTTCGTCGCACCGGCGGAGATCAGGATATCCTGAAGATCCTGCGCCACGAAGGGGTCGGGATGCACGATCAAGCAGCACGGCTCTAGGGTGGACTGGTACGTCATCGAACGCCTGACACAGGAGGGCACGCTGTGCCCGGTTAGTTAAGTGTTGCCTCGGGATACGGCGCTCCTGCCGCGAGGCGATACTGCCTGACATGCGTGGAAACACAAGTGACGCTGACAATTCTTTTGCTCGATGGGGTTGCGGGGGTGCATCGCGCGCGGAAACGCGAAAACGCCCGGGCAACTTCCCGGGCGTTCAATGTTTTCCAAGGGTTGCAGGTTGGGTCTATACCGATTGCTTGTTGGCCCGGGGACCAAGGATCAACCACAGGATGAAGCCCAGAAGCGGCAACAGGATGATGAGCAAGGCCCACAGAACCTTTTTCCCGGTCGAGACCGAAGATCCGATCACCGAGATCAGCGCCCAAAGGTCGAGGATAAGGAGGATGAAGCCACCGATTCCCGTCAATTCCATCATGTCTGTCTCCTCTTCAACTTGCTTGTTCGAGTTCCGTGCAGGACTTCAGGACGCGATCTCCATCAGCCTGTTCGATCATGAAGGCGGGTTCGTCCTTCGACGTGTTGCGCGACACCTCTGAACCCTTGATCCGGCGGGTCACGTCGCTGTCGAAGCGTTCGACGATTTCGCCTGTTCCTTCACCAGTACCCCAGGTCCATTTCACGCGCTCACCGGTGGAAAACCTCATGGCGACACCTCGTCGATCGGCATGACGCAGACCTGCGAGGGGTCGATACACTCCGTTTCAGCATGCGTGATGCCCGCCATGCCGAGCGACACGAACGCCATCAGGCACAGGGCCGAGACAGCCACGAAACTGCCGAACGCGATACGGCGGAGCGCGATCTGCGGCGTGTCGGCGGGGTCGGGTTTGCTACCATAGTTCATCGTAACCTCCGTTCACGACCCCAACGTGGCAGGGCCATCGAGGTTCCCTGCCCTCCGGCAAGGATCGAAACCGACCTATTTCGCGCCGTGACTGTTTTCGTCCGGGGGCGGCTCCACCTCGGCCTTGACCTGCCCCCAGGCGAGCAAGGCGAAGACCAGCGTGCCGCCAAAGATGTTCCCGGCCAGGATGGGCAGGAACACATCGCCAATCGCCTCGCCGATCATCAACCGGCCATCCAGCAGCATGACCCACACCTCGACCGCGCCCGCGATGACGTGGGTGAAGTCACCCGCCGCGATCAGCCACGTGAACAGGACAATAATCCAGACCTCGTTGCCGCTCTGGCCCGGCATCATCCAGACGATGCCCGCCACAAGCACACCCGCAGGAATGGCGCGCAGAAAGGCTTCGAGCGGCGGAAAGCCCGTGGCATGGGCCGACAGGTCGAAAATGGCGGCACGCAGTTCGGGCGAGAACGCCTCGGCATGCACGAAAAACGCACCGGCCAGCGCAGCGCCGGCCACGTTGGCCACAAGGACGATCCCCCACAGCCGCAGAACGAGAACCACGCAGCGCTTCGAGCGTTCGGCGACCAGGGGCAGAATGGTGGTGATGGTGTTCTCGGTAAACAGCTGCATCCGGCCCAGGATGACCATCAGGAAACCGAAACTGTATCCGAGGTTCTCGACCAATGGGCGCCAGCTTGTATCCGGCAAATGGCTGCGGAACACGGCCTCGGCCAAGACGGAGAACGAGATCAGGATACCCGCCGCCAAACCCGACCAGATCAGCGATTTCGTGGGCCGTTCCAGCTCTTCATCGCCGTCACGACGGACCACTTCGTAGATCATCTTGGAGTTGAGGCGCGTCGCCTCGCGAATGGCTTGTTCTGTTTCCAAAGTCTTTCTCCGTTACCCGTCTGCAAACGCGCCGGCTGTGATGGGTGTTCCCGATGCAGGCGGCCTGTCGGAATGAAAAAGGCCCCGGCTGTGACACCGGGGCCTCCTGCGCGGTGACAGGTGGATCAGATCGCGACGTCCATCTTCTCGGTCGAGGCGAAGAACATCGCCTGGCTGACGGCGGCGCGCACCTGTTGTTCCGAATAGGGCTTGGTGATCAGGAAAGCCGGTTCGGGCCGCTCGCCCGTCAGCAGACGTTCGGGGAAAGCGGTGATGAAGATGACCGGACGGTCCCCCAAGTCCGCCAGCAGCGTGTTCACCGCGTCGATCCCCGAGGATTTATCGGCAAGCTGGATATCGGCAAGGATCAGGTCCGGCACCCTGGCCTTGCCCTTGGCGATCGCGTCGTCACGGGTGCGGGCCGTGTCGGTCACGTTGTGGCCCATGCCGGTGACGATCGACTTGAGGTCCATCGCGATGATGCCTTCGTCCTCGATGATCAGGATGTCACCTGTCACCAAGTCGCCCATTTCCTCCATGGCCCGAGAGACAAGATCTTCGGCCTCGTCCGTCGACACGTCCATGATCGCGCCGATGGCGTCATACCCGAAACCTTCGACCGAGTGCAGAAGGAGCGCTTCGCGGCTGTTGGCGGTCAGGCGGCTCAGCCGTTCATGCGCGCGCGCCTCGCGCGGGTCGCCGGGCGTCGCCTCGCCCGCCAGATCGCCCTCGACCGGCGCGCCGGAGCTCGACCAGAGACCGTGGAAAGTGTGAAAGAGCCCCACCTTCACCGACGGCGCGGTCTTCAGCAGGCCGGGATCCGCGACGATGACTTCAAGCGCGGCAAGCGCGTAGCGATCCCCGGTGTCCTGCTGCCCGGTCAGGGCGCGCGCATAGCGGCGCAGATAGGGCAATTCGGCCACAAGCTGGCTGCTGACATCCGGGGTAGACGATGCGGTGGTCATGTATGTTCTCCTGTCCAGGCATTTTTTATGGAACCAACTGGGCCCGAGTTGGTTCCATGCAAAGACGGATTTTTGGACAATCGACGGACGCCATGGCACAACAGCAGAAAAAGTCGAGCATCGACAAGCAGATAGACGAGAACCTCAAGCGCGTCTTCGATCAGACGCTGAACGAGGAACTTCCGGAAAAATTTCTCGATCTGATCTCTCAGTTGAAGGCGAAGGAAAGCGCCGATGGGGGGGCCGAGAATGGAAAGTGAGACCAGCAAGGGCAATGATCCCCGCGACGAGATCGTCGAACATCTTGGTGCTCTGCGGGCGTTTGCACGCTCGCTCGCGCGCAATCCCGCGACGGCGGACGACCTCGTGCAGGACACGATCGTCAAGGCATGGTCGAATATCGACAAGTTCAAACCCGGCACCAACATGCGCGCCTGGCTGTTCACGATCCTGCGCAACACCTACTATTCGCTGCACCGCAAACGCTCGCGCGAAGTCGCGGATGTGGACGGTGAAATCGCCGGCCAGTTGTCAGAGAAACCGGCCCATGACGGACGCCTCGCGCTTGGGGAATTCGCCGAGGCCTTCGCGACCCTGACCGACGAGCAGCGCGAAGTGCTTCTTCTCGTCGGCGCATCGGGCTTTTCCTACGAGGAAGCGGCCGAGATGTGCGGTTGTGCCGTCGGCACGATCAAGAGCCGCGCCAATCGCGCCCGCAAACGCCTGGCCGAGGTGATGAAGCTCGAAGACGGCGACGCGCTCGAAATGACGGATGCCGCGACGATGGCCGTCGTGAACGGTCGGCCCGCTGCATGAACGCGACCAGTACGCGGCGCACGCGCCGCTTCCGGAGCCTGCGCACGCGCCTTGTCGTCGTGCTCAGCCTTGCGATCCTGCCGCTCGGCCTGCTGGCCGTGCAGCAGACCCGGGCCGTCATTTCCGACGCCCGGGAGCTTGAGGAACAGGACATCCTGTTGCGCACAGGCAGCGCCGCGGGGGCGGAACAGGCCTTGCTCCGCCGCGCCTACGGGGCTGCGCATGCCCTGGGCCTTGCCGCGATGGAACTGACCGAGGATGACGCCGCCTGCGATGCGCTCATGCGCCGCTTTGTCGACTCCTCCGCCGCGTTCAGCTTTGCCGGTGTTGCCAATGCCGATGGCCTGTTGTCCTGCACCAGCGGCGGTTCGATGGACATCTCGGAGGAAACCGCGTGGCTCGACCTCGTGGAACGCCCCGAACCAAGGGTGTCGGTCAACCGCGAAGGCCCGTTTTCGGGGCAGTCGGTGGTGGTTGTCACCATGCCGATCATCGACCCCGAAACCGACGATTTTCAGGGCGCGGCCTATGTGTCCCTGCCCCACAGCCTGACCGATACCTTGCTGCAAGCGGGCGTGGACGATGTCATGCTTGCGCTGATCGACAACGAGGGCAATGTCCTGTCGGCCAGTACCGGCATCGACGACGTGGGCGTTTTCGAGAACCTCAACGTGCGCCCGATGGAGTACGGACCTGCGAATGACGGCACCACCTTCACCATCGAACTTGAGGACGGGACCGAACGCCTTGCCGCGCTGGTTCCCCTGATCGCGGATCGCATCTATGTGCTGGGGCTTTGGACATCGGCGCGCGCCGAATACAGCCTGCCCCTCTTCGGAGAGGCGGCGGCAACCGTCCCGATCCTGATCTGGGTGGTGGCGCTTGTCGTGGCGGTGATGGCCATCGACCGGATGGTCCTGCGCCATCTGACCGAGTTGCGCCGCCGCATGGCGGGGTTCTCGATCGACGACCCGTCCGACAGTTTCGCCATTCTCGACCGCCCGCCCGCCGAGATCGGGCAGATCGCCGGGACCTATAACCGGATGGTCGACCGTCTCTTGGCCGACCGGGCCGAGATGAAGGAAAACCTGCGCGAAAAGGAGTTGCTCCTGCGCGAGGTGCACCACCGCGTGAAGAACAACCTCCAGCTCATCGCGTCGATCCTGAACATGCAGTTGCGCAGCGTGCCCGACGGGATCGCGCACAAGGTGCTGCGCCGCGTTCAGGCGCGGGTGATGAGCCTCGCGACGATCCACAAGGCGCTCTATACCGGCACGCAGATGTCCACGGTCCGGGCCGACCGCCTGTTGCAGGAGGTCGTTCAAGCCGCCTTCAATGTCGGGGTTCCCTCCGGACAGCAGATCAGGACCAGCTTCACCTCGGACGATATCCAGCTTGTTCCCGACCAGGCCGTGCCACTGGCGCTATTGGCCAACGAGATGGTGACGAATGCCACCAAGTATCTTGGGCGGCCCGCATCTGGACGCCCCGAGATCGAGGTGCGCATGTATCGGACCGAAGGCTTTCAGGTGCATCTCGTGGTGGAAAACACCGTTGGAGAGCCGGTGCAGGAGGTCGAGGGCAGCGATGGCACGGGCCTTGGGGCGCGGCTGATCGAAGGCTTCGTCGCGCAATTGGGCGGCGAGATGGACCTGACCGAGACGGATGAGCGTTACAGGGTCGAGATAAGTTTCATCAAGTTCCGGCCGGATCAGGAGGATGGCACCGCCGACGCCGATGAGTCCGACCCCGACCCGGCCACGGAACGGGAGGACAGCGCCGCCTGATCGTTCCGCAAGAAAGGGACCACCGCAGATGCTCGACCCGACCGACCAGGACAACACAGGGACAGACCCGGCGGTGGCCCCGATCACGGAGTTCGAGCTGTTGCTGACAGCGGCCGAGGCATGGCCCGCCTTCGAGCGGCTTTGCCTTGGCGCGCAGCGCTCGATCCGGGCGTGTTTCCGGGTTTTCGACCTGACCACCGCCTTGCGCAGCCACGAGGCGCGCGAGATCGGCGAAACCTGGGTCGACCTCTTGCTGCACGTTTTGAACAAGGGCGTGGATGTCGAGATCGTCGTGACGGATTTCGACCCGATCCTTGCCACGGACGATCACCGCCGCAGCTGGTCGAGCGCGCGGCAACTGGCGGCGGTCAACGAATTGGCCGATGGCGGGAGCTTGCGTTTCCAGATCGCCATGCATCCCGCGCGCGTGGGGCTGGTGCCGCGCAGCCTGTTCAATCCCAAGATCGGCAACGAATTGCAGGAGAAGGACCCCGATCCCCTGACCCCGCATCTCGCGCGCAAGGCGGAGAGCGGGAAGCTCTCGCTCGTGCCGGCCACCCATCACCAGAAACTGGCCGTGATCGACGGGGAACAGCTTTATATCGGCGGCCTCGACCTGAACGAGCGCCGCTTCGACGACACGCAGCATGATCGCCCGTCGGAAGACACGTGGCAGGACATGCAGGCCATCGTGCGTGGCCCGGTCGTTGCAGCGGCCGAGGCGCATCTGCGCGGTTTCCGCGCCGTGACCGAAGGGCGGGCCGATCCGCCCCCGCCCGCGCCAGGGTTCCTGCGGACGCTGTCGGCCAAGCGCGCGGTAGAGTTGGTCCACATCGCGCCGCAAACCGTGCTGGCCGAGATCGAGCAGGCGCATCTCGACGCAATCGGGCGGGCACAGTCGCTCATCTACCTCGAAACCCAGTTCTTCCGGCACAAGCCGCTGGCGCAGGCGCTGGCCGATGCCGCGCGCGAAAAACCCGGGCTTGCCTGTGTGCTGGTCATGCCCGGCGCACCCGAGGACGTGGCCTTCGACGGCAACCGCCGCGCAGATGCCGCCTTGGGCGCGCAGAAAACCTGCGAGGCGCTGGACCTGCTGACAGACGGGTTCGGGGACCGCGTGGCCATAGCCTCACCGGTGCAGCCGCGCCCGGCGCAGGCCCCTGATGCGCCGGACGCCATCGCGGGCGCGCCCATCGTCTACGTCCATTCCAAGCTGTCGATCTTCGACACGCGCGAAGCGATCCTGTCCTCGGCCAATCTGAATGGCCGCAGCCTGCGCTGGGATACCGAGGCGGGCTTGCACCTGACCCTCGCGGACCGGGTGGCAGACACGCGCCACCGCGCGCTGGCCCATTGGCTGGGCGCAGAGGCCCCGACCGAGGCGGAGCTTTCGGACGGCCCGGCCTTCGTCGCGCGTTTGCGCCGGATGCTGGATCAGAACGCGGCGCAATCGCCGCAGGACCGGCGCCACTTCCTCGTGCCCTATGATCGCAGCCGCGACCGGGAGCTTGCCCGCCCGATCCCCGGCGTGCCCGACGAGATGGTCTGAGAAACCCGGTCCACAAAGAAAGAAGCCGCCATGCAAAGGCATGGCGGCTCAGTCGAGGGAACAATGGTCGGGCGCGGCGCCTCTAATTCGGGGACAGGACGGGCACCGCGCCCGGGGGCAAAACGAAGCTGGAAAATCGGGGACAGATCTGCTTCGCCTTGTTGTTGAAAGAACGCCGCCAAAGCGCTGTGGTTCCCCAGTTTTTTCACCACACCATGCGATTGACACGGCGCTCGACCGTGGCGATCTGGCCCTGCCCGCTCCGGCAGCCTTCGGCGGCGGCCACCAGCGCCGAAAACAGCGCCCGGTGACGATGGGCATAAAAGATATGCTCGGGGTGCCACTGCACGCCGAGGGCAAACGGGTCGCGGGTCCGTTCGATGGCCTGAACCATGCCGCCACTGTCACGCGCGCTCACACGCAGGCCGCGTCCCAAGGCGCGGACCGACTGCCGGTGAAGCGCGTTCACGCGCATGGGCGAGGTTCCCGTGATCCGGGCCAGCCGGCTGCCGGAGTCGATATGGACCTCGCGGCGTGGCAGAATCGTCTTGTAGCGGCGCGACGGGTATTCGGCATAGGCATCCTGATGCAGCGTGCCGCCCAGCACGACGTTCAGCATCTGGGCCCCGCGGCAGATCCCCATCACGGGGCATTTCTCCTCCAGCGCGTCTTCGAGAATGCGTTTTTCCATGGCATCGCGCTCGGGGTCGAGACGCGCCTCGACGGTGAGAGTCCCTTTATAGAGCGTCGGCGCGATGTCATCGCCGCCACCGATCAGGACACCATCCACCTTCGACAGGTCCACGTCATCCTCGGCCTGCCATTTCACGGCGCGCCCACCGGCCAGCCAGATATTCAGCGCCATCAGCGGGAAAATGCGCCACCCGGTCCGGCGTGACACCGTCACGCCGATCCTCGGCTTGTCCTGTCGGGAATTCATGAGACGTCCCTCTCGCTGGTGGTGTCGAGGATGGTGGCAACCTCCTTGTGCCACGGCTTGCGCCCGAGTTTGGGCAGGCCGGTCCAATCCCGGCGCGCCTTGCGCAGCGCGGTCAACAGCGGCGCGTCGGACGCGACCGCCTCGACGGTGTTCCAACAATCCCAAGCCGGCATCACCGACCAGCCGTCTTCGTCGATGCGGCAGTCGGGCAAGCGAAAATGATAGGCCGGACGCGGTTTGACGGCAGTCAAACCATGAACGGCGTCGCTGACCTTATCCGCGTCGATCCCCTTGAAGATCGGCAGCATGTCGAGACCATGATCGCGCGTCGGCGCATGATCGAGGTACAGGTCGATCAACCCATCGAGCGTATCGGGGATGCCCCTTCCCAAGGCATCGACAAGGCTGTCGGGATAGGGCTGCACGAAAGGCAGCACGCGGCGCGACACGTCGATCGGGTCCTTCGCGCGAAAATGCTCTTCCAGCAACGCGTAGGAGGTCAGCACCCGCCCCAGGTGATCCGCCGTTTCCTCGGCGATCTCGACATTGAGGTGCAGGCCGAAGCCCAGCAGGATCCCGTCGCGCGACCCGATGGCGCCTGCATCGCGCAGCGCCGCGGTGCCGTCGTTGAAAAGAGGCAGGTGCCTGGGATCGAACGGTTCGGTGACCAGTTCGACCGGAACGACCTCGCGCATCAGGTGTTCGGCGGCCTTGCCCAACTCTGCGATCTTGTCGTCAAAGCGCGTGTCCAGATAGACCTCGCACGCGCCGAACTCTTGCGTTTCGCACACCCAGCGGCGCGCATCTGACTGACGCGCCGTGCCATCGACCGCGTCGGCAAAGACCAGCGCGGCCTCGGCCTCGGTCAACCCGGCGAATTCAAGCTCGAGTCCGATATGCCGTGTCCGCGCCGCCGTGCCCGCGTCTGTCTGCTCGTTTTTCTGTGTCATGACTGTCAAACGCCAGTCGGGCGGATTGGTTCCTTGTGAAATTACCGCCGCGGGAACCTGCGCGCAGGCCGCACGTTTGACCACCTGAACAGGAGGTTACAGATGACACATGCGATTACCCTGCAGGCGGTTGTGCCGCTGACCCACGATACGCGTTATTACGTGTTCAGCCGACCGCTGGAATTTGAGTTCACGCCCGGCCAGGCGACCGATGTGGCGCTTGATCGGGACGGCTGGCGCGCGGAACAGCGCCCCTTCACCTTCACCGGCGCCCCGGAGGCCAATGTCCTGACCTTCACGATCAAGAGTTATGCCGACCACGATGGCGTCACCAAGCGCTTATGGGAGTTGCAACCGGGCGACCGCATCCTGATCGAAGAGCCATGGGGCGCGATCCATGACGCCGGGCCGGGCACGTTCATCGCTGGCGGTGCGGGCATCACCCCGTTTCTCGGCATCTTGGGCGACCGCGCCCGGTCCGGCACGCTTAAAGACTGTCGCCTGATCTTCTCCAACAAGACCGAGGCCGACATCATCCTGAAACCCTACTGGGACACACTGAAAGACCTTGAGGTCGATTACCTTCTCAGCGCGCCCGAGGATGGCTCCCCCGGTCAAATGCCGGATGGGGATACGTTGGACGAACTGATCGGCGATTGGGAGCAGCGGTTCTACGTGTGCGGCCCGCCGCCGATGGAAGAGGCGGTCGTCGACCACCTGAAAAAGCGCGGTGTGTCCAGCGACCGCATCATTCAGGAAGAGTGACACGGAAAGGCCGGGGCAAATCCCCGGCCTTTCCTTTTTTTCTCAGTGAGAGCGTAGCGCCTCGATCAACTCGTTCTTGTCCATTTTCGACCGGCCTTCGATCCCGATCTCCTGCGCACGGTCCATGAGGTCGTCCTTCGTCCAGTCCTCGTAGGGCGGGGCCTTGCCGCCTTTTTCCGAGGGCGATTGCCGATCGTTGGCCTGCGCATTGGCGATGCGTGCCGCCTTTTCCTTGGACATGCCCTTGTCGCGCAGCGCCTCGTAGGTGTCTTCGTCCTTGATACTGGGGTTGGATGTGGTTTCTGCCATTTGATCCTCCGGAGACCTGTTGCGTTCCTCCGATCAACCCGGCCATCACCCGCACGGTTCCCATTGCCGGGGAACCGCGCGATGATCCACGCGTTGGCAGTTCACTCTTGCAAAGGGGCGTCATGGCCTATCGCGCTTTGATCCTGAAAACCCTGTCCGACATGCGGGCCAGCTACTGGTTCGTGCCGTCCTGCCTCGTCCTTGGGGCGGCGGCGCTGGCGGGCGGGATGCTGTGGCTCGACACGCATGCCGCGATCCTTGATACCCTCATGCCAAGCGACATGACCGATACGCAGATCGACGGGGCGCGCACCGTCTTGTCGGTGATCGCGCAATCGGTGATCGGCGTGGCGGGCGTGATGTTCTCGATCACGATGGTCGCGGTGTCCTTCGCCTCGGGCAATTTCGGGCCGCGGCTGATCGGGAATTTCATGCGCGATCGTGGCAACCAGTGGGCGCTTGGCATCCTGATCGCCACCTTCGTCTACACGCTGATCATCCTGCGCAGCCTTCAGGCCAGCTTGGATGGCGGCGTCGACGGGTTCGTGCCGCAACTGTCGCTCATGCTGGCGATGGGGTTGGCGATGCTGTCGGTCTTCGTGGTGATTTTCTACGTCCATCACGTGCCGGAAACGATCAACGTCTCCAACATCGCCGCCGGGCTGGGGCGGCGGTTTTGCGCGGCGATGGAGGCGACCGCCCACGATAACGGCACCGCACCGCCCCCACCCATCGCACGGGGCGAAGGAGAGGACATCACGCTGCACGGCGTCGGGTACGTGCAGCGCCTCGACCTCGACGTATTGGACGACATCGCAAAGGACAGATCCTTGACGATAGAGCTTCTGGCGCTTCCGGGCGGCTTCGCGCATGCAGGCAACCCGGTGCTGCGCGTTTCTGCCCCGGTCGACGACGAGACGCGTGCAGCGCTTCGCTCGGCTTTCGCCCTTGGCCCTGCCAAGACCGAAGATCAGAACCTGGTCTTCCTCGCCGAACAACAGGTGGAGATGCTGGCCCGCGCGCTTTCACCCGGCATGAACGATCCGCATACCGCGATCAATTGCATGAACTGGATGGCCGCCGGATTGGCCGCCGGGGCGGTGAAGGGCGACCACTTCGGCATCCAGAGCCGCGAGCGCCTCCGCGTGGAGGTGTTGGATTGGGACATCCTGCTGCAAGAGACCTTTGGCGCGGCCTGGGTCTATGCCAAGGACGACGCGTTGGCCCGCAAGGCCTGGGACCATGCGTTGGATCGCCTGGAACGCGGGCCGTCGAACGCCCTGCAAACGGCGGTTGCCGATCTGCGGGCGCGCTGCCTCGGGTAGTCAGCCCGTAGCGCCCTGCCCGACCCGGGCCCGCATCGGACCGGCGATGCAGGCCACCGCAAGGATCAGGCCCGAGACCGTTGCGATCATGCCCGCCGCGCTGACCGAGGCCGAAAAGCCCAGCCAGATCGGCCCGTAGCCCGCCAGCACATATCCCAGCGCCGCCGAAACGGTGGCGAAGACCAGGCTCCACCCCACCTGCGCGCCGAGCGAATTCGTCATCAGCCGCGCGGCCGCGGGTGGGCAGATGAACATCGCGATCACGATGATGGACCCCACGGCGTCGAAGGCCGCCACCGCCGCGATGGCCGCGGTCGAGACCAGCGCCAGGCCGATGATCGACACCGGCATGCCGAGAGAGCGGGCAAACCCCTCGTCGAAACTGGTCAGCTTGAGCGGACGCCAGAACAGCCACGTCAGCAGAGAGATGAGCGCCGCCACCAGCGCGATGCGCGGCAACTCGGGCGGCAATCCGGCAAGCGCCGCGGCATCCATCAGGGAGGACCAGCCGCTCGCGTCCAGCCAGATCAGCGACTCGAGGTTGCCCATCAGCGCGTGTTCCACGTCGAGATGGACGGCAGAGGTATCGGATTGCTCCAACAGCAACACCCCGCCCGCGAAAAGCGAGGTGAAGGTCACGCCCATCGCCGCGCCGGGTTCGATCCGGCCAAGCCTGCGGATCGCCTCGATCAGGATCACCGCGACCAGCGCCGCCACCGCGGCCCCGATCATCATCGGCATGGCCGCCACCGTTCCGGTCACGAGGAACGCCGCGACGATCCCCGGCAGGACCACATGGCTGATCGCATCCCCGATCAGCGCCTGCCGCCGCAGGATCAGGAAATTCCCCGGCAGAGCGCAGGCGATCGAGGCCAGAATGCCGATCAGGATCGGCGTCAGCGACAATTGGACGAATTCGGCCCCCATCATGCAGACCCTCCGACAACGCGCAGCCCGCCGATCCGGTTGTCGAAATCCTCGATCTCGTCCGGCGTGAACACGTCTTCGATCGGGGTCAGGCCGTCATACCGCCCGGTCAGGGCCGTATCATGATGCACGGCGCGCGCCACCTCCCACCGTCTTTCGTCACGGGCGATCTTTGCGGCCTGGGCGAGGCCTTCGTCGGTGGCGACGCCATCGGGGCGGATCAGCCCCTCTCCCTTCAGGATGCGCAAGGTCAGCGGGTCATGGATCGGCTCGGACCGAGACAGCGACAGCAGGCCCTGGCGGCGGTGCACTCGGGTCTGGAACCGCCGCCGCGCCTGCACGGCGGCCGCCACGCCGCGCGCCGGCGAGAAGAAAAGCGACAGAACAAAGAGCGCGGCAGACACCAGCACGATGATCGGCCCGGTCGGCAGATCCGGGGCCGAGGCGGACAGCGCCGCGCCGACATAGCCCGCCACGGCGCCCACCCCTCCGGCAAGCCACACCACGCGGTCCGCGCGCTCGGTCCAGAACCGGGCCGTGACCGGCGGGATGATCAGCATCGCCACGATCAGGATCAGCCCCACCAGCTTGAGGCCGATCACCGTCACCGCCATGACCAGCCCCATCATCGCAAGGTCGACGCGGCGTAGGTTCACGCCGCGCGCCGCTGCATATTGTGCGTCGAAGGCCACCAGCGTCATGGGCCGCCGCAAAAGCCAGACCAGCCCCACCACGACGCTGCCCGCCACCGCGATCAGGATCGCGTCCTGTCGCAGCATCCCCGCGGTCGAGCCGAGCAGGAAGCTCTCCAACCCGGCCTGGCGGCCCGCGCTCATGCTCTGGATTATCGTCAAGAGAACGATCCCGAGGCCAAAGAAGGAGGACAGCACCGCCCCGATGGCCGCATCCTCGGGCAGGCGCGTCTTGCGGCTGATCCACTCGACGGCCAGTAGCCCCAGCCAGGCGCTGATGGCAGAGCCAAGCAGCAAGCCAAGGAGGCTGCGCCCGTCGCCACCCATCAAGACCATGGTGATAAAGGCAAGGCCAACACCCGGCAGGGTCGCATGGGCCACCGCGTCAGAGACCAGCGCGCGCTTGCGGAGGAACAGGAAGGCCCCGGCGGCCCCCGCCGCGAAGCCCAGCAAGGTCGCCCCGATCGCCACCAGCCCGGCATTGTAACCGGCTTGCAAGGTCAGTGCGGCCCAGATGCCCTGCATCCCGCTGCCTCAGCTTGCCGAAAGCGCGAGGCGGTCAAGCTGTGTCGCCGCAAGCCGCCCGCCATAGGCCTTGGTCAGGGTTTCGGGCGTGAAGGCCTCGGCAATCGGCCCCTCGGCCACCCGGCGCAGATTGATCAGCAGGACGTGATCGAAATATTGCGGCACGGTCGACAGGTCGTGGTGCACCGCGATGACGGACCGACCCTCGTCCTTCAATGACTTGAGCACATCGATGATCGCACGCTCGGTGGCGGCATCGACCCCGGCAAAGGGCTCGTCCAGCAGGTACAGGTCGGCCTCCTGCGCCAAGGCCCGGGCAAGGAACACCCGCTGCTGCTGACCGCCCGACAATTGCCCGATCTGGCGATCCGCGAAATCGGCCATGCCGACCCGGTCGAGGCAGGCGCGCGCCTGGTCGCGATGCCCGCCCGTGATGCGCCGCCAAAGGCCCAACCGGCCATAAAGGCCCATCAGGACCACGTCGATGGCGGTGGTCGGGAAATCCCAGTCCACACTCGCCCGCTGCGGGACATAGGCGATGCGATCGCGCACCTGGTCGACGGGGCGTCCAAAGACCGTCACCTCGCCCGAGACGCGCGGGATGAGATCCAGCGCCGCCTTGAGGAACGTGGATTTGCCGGCCCCGTTGGGACCGACAATCGCCGACATCCGACCGGCCGGAAAGGTCGCATCGAGGGAGAACAAGGCGGGTTTCTCGCCGTAGGTCACCGTCAGCCCGCGCACCGCGAGGGGGCTGCGGGGATCGAGGCCGCCCTCGGCGCCGCTTTGGTCAGATGCTGTCATGTCCGGCTCGATCCTTTTCAGTTCATGCCCAAATGGCCTGCGAACCCGGCATCGGGCGCGCTGCCGCCCAGGGCGCGGGCAATCGTCGTGACGTTATGGTCGATCATGCCCAGCCACGTGCCCTCGTAGGTGCCCGGCTCGCCCATGGCGTCGGAGAACAGCTCGCCGCCGATGACGACCTCGTGCCCTTGCGCGGCGGCCCCTTCGATCAGGGCGCGGATGTTGCGATCCGAGACGGAGGTTTCGACGAAAACCGCGCCGACCTCACGCGCGACGATCATGTCGACCAGTTCGGCAATCCGCTGCAAGCCTGCCTCGCTTTCGGTCGAAATCCCCTGAATCCCGACCACGTCGAAGCCATACGCCTCGCCGAAATAGCTGAAGGCGTCATGGGCCGAGATCAGGACCCGCGACGCTTCGGGCACCGACCCGAGCACATCTTCCGAATATTCGCCGAGGGCCGCGAGTTGCTCGAGATAGGCGTCCGCGTTGCGGTCGAACTCCCCGGCATGGTCCGGGCTGGCCTCGGTCAGGGCCGCGGCCACCGTCTCGACCACGTAGGACCATCGCGCCGGGTCCATCCAGACATGCGGGTCGAACCGGTCGGCATAGTCTTCATTGGCAAGGCGCATCTCGACCGGGACGCCTTCGCCCACCGCAACGACCGGCTGGCGTTCGGCCAGATCGAGCAAAAGCTGCTCAAGCTGCGCTTCGAGGTAGAGCCCGTTCCAGAGGATCAGGTCGGCGCGGCTGAGCGCGACGATATCCGAGCGCGTCTGGCGATAGGCATGGGGGTCGACACCCGGCCCCATCAGCGCGCTGACCTCGACCACGTCGCCGCCGACAACGCGGGCGACATCGGCGATCATTCCCGTGGTCGCGACCACGTTCAGCCGCTCTTGTGCGGCGGCACCGAATGGGAAACTGGCGGCACAGGCCGCCACAAACCCGAAGAACGTTCTTCTTAGCATCGTCAGTCAGACCTTTTCACGAAGGACGCCGCCCGAGATCGGAGCGCGCGTCACCGCCGTCGAGATGAATATGAGAACCATTCTCACATTGGTCAAGGAAATTGCGAATGATTTGCAAAAACACTTCAAAGCCCCGGAGCAAGAGGCCCCTGCCCCATTCTACGTGGTGTGAGTCAACAGGTCTGCAAGGCCGGATTGCGGATAGGCCAGAGACGCGGCGTCGTGTCCGGCGATTACATCCTGCATTGAAAAACATTCCCGCGCTGGAATGTTTGTTGATCTGCGTCAACCATCTTCACCCGCAATCATCATAAAGACGAACCGACATCCCTGAGGAGAGCGCCATGACGACCACCCGCCGCCAGTTCATGAAAACCACCGCCGGTGCGGCGGGCCTGACGCTCGCCGCGCCTGCGCTGCTGCACGCGACGGGCGCCCGCCTGCCCCGCCTTGCCATGCAGGCGCCCGGGTCCGGCCCCGGCATCCTGATCTCCCACGCCCTGGCCATCGGCGCCTTCGAAGACGTGGCCGACGAGGTGGAGTTCAGCCTGTGGCGCACGGGCGACGAGATGCGTGCGAACCTCGTGTCGGGGGACGTGCCGGTCACCGTGGTGCCGACGCAGGGTGGCGGCAGCCTCTATAACCGGGGGTTCGGCGTTCAGCTTATCTGCACGCTGACCGATGGGCATTGCGGCCTCGTCGCGCGCGATGTCGAGAACCCGCAAGTACCCGACCTGCGCGGACTGCGCGTCGTCGTTCCGGCCTTCAACGATTTCACGGGGCACATGATGCGCCTCGCGCTGGCCCATCACGGCGTGGGCTTGGACGAGGTGGAGCTGATCCCGGCCACGACCCAGATGGAGGCGGGGCAGGTCTTTCTCGCGGGGCGTGCCGATGCGGCGCTGCTGGCCGAACCCGGTGCCAGCGCCGTGCTGGCACGCGGCGCCGCGGACGGGCAGACCCTGTATCGCGGCCGGCAGATGCGTGACGAATTGGGCGAGATCACCGGATTGCGCGCCGCGCTGCCGCAGGCCGCGCTGGCGATCCGATCGGATTTTGCCGCCGACCATCCGGGGCTGGCCGAGGCGCTCTACGAAGGGCTTTCTGCCGCCGCGACCTCGTTGAACGCCGATCCGGCCACGGCCGCCGCCAATGCCGCCCCGCGCCTCGACCGGCCGGCGCCGATCCTCGAGACCGCCATTCCCTACTGCAACATCACCGCGATCCGCGCATCCGAGGCGCGGCCGGTGATCGAGGCCCTGTACCAGGCCCTTCTGGACGCCGACCCCGGCATCCTGAACAATGCCATGCCCGATGACGGGTTCTACGCGATCTGATGCGGGCGGGCCTCAAAGCCCTTGGCGCGCGGGCCGACCGCCTGCGTGTCCCGCCCGAGGAACTGGTGGAAACCGGGCTTGTCCTGCTGGGCCGCTGGCTGTGGCGAGTGGGGCCCGGGATCATCGGTGTCGCGCTGTTCCTTGGCCTATGGCAGTTGGGGAACCGCGCCTATGGCAGCTTCATCCTCCCCTCGCCGCTTGAAACGGGCCGCGCCATTCTCGGCGTTCTGTCCTCGCCCGAGGGCTGGGGCCTGATCGCGGGAACGGTGGCGCGTGTGGGGCTGGCCCTCGGTTTCGCGGCGCTCTTCGGCGTGGGGCTGGGCCTGGCATCGGGGTATGCCCGGCTGCTGCGCGGGATGCTGGCGCCGGTCTCGACCATTCTGCTGGGCATGCCGGCCACGGCCTGGGTCATCCTGACGATGATCTGGTTCGGGCCGTCCCATGCCTCGATCGTCTTTACCATAGCCATGGTGACGACCCCGCTCCTCTATATCGGGACGGTCGACGCGGTCCTGACCCGCGACCGCCGGCTGGAGGATATGGCCGCCGCGTTCGGCGCCGGGCCATGGCGGCGGTTTTCCAACGTCGCCCTGCGCCAGATCCTTGCCACCTTGGCCCCGGTGACGGGGATCACCCTGGCGCTCGGGTTCAAGGTGGCGATCATGGCGGAACTGGTGGCCAATGTCGCCGGGTTGGGCGGGGCCCTGGCCACGGCGCGCGCACATATGGATATCGACCGGGGGCTTGCCTATGTCGCGCTGACGGTCGCGGCCCTGTTGGCGGTCGAGTACGGGTTGATCCGCCCGTTCCAGCGCCGCGTCGGGCAGTGGAAACGCGGGGGCCTGATATGAGCAAGCTGGTGCTTGTGACGGTCACCCACGCTTTCGACGGGCGCACCGTGCTGCGCGACGTGTCGCTGGTCACCCAGCCGGGCGAAATGGTGGCGCTGGTCGGCCCCTCGGGCAGCGGGAAAAGCACCCTGGCGGCGATTGCGGCAGGCATCCTGCGCCCGCAATCGGGCCGGGTGATGCGGCTCTACCAGCGGCACGGGATGGTGTTTCAGCAATCCCGCCTGCTGCCTTGGGAAACCGCGCGCGGCAATATCGCCTTTCCGTTGCTCATGGACGGGATGAACAAGGCGGAGGCGACCGCCCGCGCCGAAGAGGCCGCCTTGGCGGTGGCGCTGCTGCCCAGCGACCTCGACAAGATGCCCGACCAGTTGTCGGGCGGGATGCGGGCGCGGGTCGCGATTGCCCGGGCCCTTGCGGTCGCGCCGGACTTCCTGATCTTCGATGAACCTTTCGCGGCGCTGGACCCGGCCCTGCGACGGCGGATGCAGGACCTCGTGATCGACCTGAGCGCGCGTTTCGGCTTTGGCGGGCTGTTCATCACCCACGACCTGTCCGAGGCGGCGCGGGTCGCCGACCGCATCGCCGTGCTGGACCGCAAGGGCGACGGGATCATCGGCGCACTGACCCCCGAAGGCACGCCGGGCGCGCGGCGCGAGGCCGATATCTTCGCCTTCGTGCAGCGCGAGATGACCGGAAATCCGCTTCTGGCCGATCTCGTCAACGTGGACGAGCGCGCGTTGGATTACGACTGCGCCTGCGACACGCTTGGGCCGCGGCGCTGCTGTTAGGCCGGTTTAGTTTGATGCGGCCGCGTGGAGCAGTTCGATCAGATAGTCGGCATTGGCGGTCGTCTCGGCCCCCTGCCGCAAGGTGATGCCCACCGCGCCGGACATGTACCCCGCGCCAAGGTCGAAGGTGGAAAGGTTGCCCGAAGACAGTTCACGCGCCACCACGCCGCGCGAGATGAACCACAGCATGTCCGTATCCAGCAGCAAGGGCAGCGCCAGGTTCGGCGACACGGTTTCAAGGATCGGGCGCAGATCGGCGAGGCCTTGCGCCGCAAGGAACCCGTCCACGATCTTGCGGATGATCGACTCGCGCGTCGGCAGAATGACCGGGTTGGCGCGAACGGCCTCGGCCACGTCGGTCTTCAGGCCGGGATGTCCCGCCCTGGCCACCAGCTCGATGGAATCCTCGTAGAGAAACGCAAAGCGCAATCCCGCCATCTCGGAGGGTTCGGGCATGCGCCCCACCATCAGGTCTATATCCCCCCGCCTCAGCCGATCCAGCAGGTAACCATGCGGCCCGGTGGTGACCGAGATCACGCTGGCAGGGCGATCATGCGCATAGCGCCGCGCGACATCGGGAAAAAGGCTCGCCGCGACCGTGGGCAGAAGCCCAACGGACAATGTCTCGGTCGCCCCGTCGCCCGAAATCGCCTGAAGGCCGCTTTCAAGACTGTGCACCGCGTCAAGCGCGTGGCGTCGAAACAGGGTGCCCGGCACGGTCAGGGTCATCTTGCGCCCCGTGCGGTCGAACAGCGGGTGGCCGACGATGCGCTCGATATCGGCGAGCGTCTTGGACAAGGCAGGCTGCGACACATGCAGCCGGCGCGCGGCGGCGCTGACCGTTCCCGCCTCGGCGATTGCGAGAAAGACGCGGACATGACGCAGGCTCAAGGCGTGAGGTATAACCATTTGTTATGGGTAGCGCCGATATTTCTATTTTCAATCACGAATTGGTCACGTCATACCTGCCCTTGGAAGGATTTTCACGCATGCAAGCAGTGACGAGCGCAGCGGCGCGCAAGACCTGTCGCAAAGCTTTGTGCGACCTCTGCGCCGAGGGACAACACCGGAGACCGCGCCGATGAACCAAAGACACGACACCGGAATGAAGGTGCGGCGGCGCGTGCTCGGCGACGATCATGTCGACCGCGCCGAGGCGCGCACCAGTGCGTTCGACGCCCAGTTCCAGAGCCTGATCACCGAGGCCGCTTGGGGCCATGTCTGGGCATCGGACGGGATCAGCGACCGCGAACGCTCGATGCTGACCATCGCGCTTCTGGCGGCAATGGGGAATTTCGAAGAGATCCCGATGCATGTGCGCGCCACGGCCCGCACCGGCGCCACGCCGCGCGATATCGCCGAGGCGCTCCAGCATGTTGCGATCTATGCCGGCGTGCCCCGCGCGAACCACGCCCTGAAACTCGCCAAGGCAACCTACGATGACATGGAGGCAGCCGAATGTCGCAAGGAAGACTGATCCCGCGGGACCGCTCGGCGCATCCGGTCGCCTACGATCCCCAATACAAGACGAGCGTCACCCGCTCGCCCTCCCTGCCCCTGTTGTCGCTGGAGTCCACGCCGACCGAGGAAACCGGCCCGCGCTTCGGCCATTCCGATCTCGGCGCGCTGGACCACGACCTGATCCGCAACTGGACAAAGGGCAAGGCCGAAGCCATCGGCGAGCGCATTCTCGTGCATGGCCGCGTGACGGATGAAACCGGGCGCGGCATTCCCGGCGCATTGGTCGAGGTCTGGCAGGCCAATGCGGGCGGCCGCTACCGCCACAAGAAGGACGGCTACCTCGCGCCGCTCGACCCGAATTTCGGCGGCGCCGGACGCTGCCTGTCCGACGAGACGGGCGCCTATGCCTTCTTCACGATCAAACCGGGCGCCTACCCCTGGCCCAACCGTGGCAATGACTGGCGGCCTGCGCATATCCATTTCGCGCTGTCGGGCCCGTGTTTCGGCCAGCGTCTGATCACCCAGATGTATTTCGAGGGAGACCCGCTGATCCATCGCTGCCCCATCGCGGCCACGGTCAAGGACCGCGGGCAACTCGACAGCCTCGTGGCGCCGCTGGACATGAGCCAGGCGCGCCCGCTCGATCACCTCGCCTATCGCTTCGACATTGTCCTGCGCGGGCGGCGTCAGGCGTGGTTCGAAAACCGTCCGGAGGGGATGTGACATGGTGCAGAAACTGACCCAATGGCGCGAAACGCCGTCGCAGACCGCTGGTCCCTACGTCCATCTTGGCCTGATGCCGACCTGGGCGGGCAATGCCGGGGCGTATGAAAAGGAACTCGGCCAAAGCCCGATTGCCGAGGGCGCAAAGGGCGAGATCATCGAGATCGCCGGTCAGGTGCTGGACGGCACCGGCTGGCCGCTGCGTGACGCGCTGATCGAAAGCTGGCAGGCCGACGCAGAGGGCCGCTTCCCCGGAACCGACGGGGCCGATCCGGCTGTCAGCGGCTTCTGCCGCTTCGCCATCGACCCCGAGAGCGCGGAATTCACCCTGCGCACGGTCAAGCCCGGCGCGGTCAGCCTGCCCGATGGCCGGGTTCAATCGCCCCATATCGCGCTCTGGATCGTGGCGCGCGGGATCAACATGGGCCTTCAGACCCGCATCTATTTCGAGGATGCCGACCGCGATGCCGACCCGGTCCTGTCGCGGATCGAACAGCGCGACCGGGTCGAGACCCTGATCGCCAAGCCGCAGGGCGATGGCCGCTATCGGTTCGACATTCGCCTGCAAGGGCCGGCCGAAACCGTGTTCCTGGACATGTAAGGCGACCTGGCGCGATGTCCCTTTCCCCCCTCGACAGCCCGATGTGGCAGGATCTGTTCGGCAGCGCGATGGCCCGCGACTGCCTCGGCGACGACGCGCTCGTCGCCGCCATGATCCGTGTCGAGGTGGCCTTGGCCGAGGCCTGTGAGGCGCAAGGCCTCACACCGGAGGGAAGCGGCGCACGGATCGCCTCGGCGCTGTCGGACGCCCCCCTTTCGCCCGCCGACCTGGCCGAGGGGGCCGCGCGGGACGGTGTGCCGATCCCTGCCCTTTTGGCCGCGCTGCGCGCGCGGCTCGACGCGCAGGCGGCCGACGCGCTCCATTGGGGTGCTACGTCTCAGGATATCGTGGACAGCGCGACCGTGCTCTGCCTGCGCGACTTCGCGGCCCGGATGGGCACCGAGGCCGACGCCGTGCTGGACCGTCTCGCCGAGCTTGCCGGCGCCGAGGCGGAGACGGTGATGCTGGCCCGCACCCGGACACAAGGGGCCGTGCCCACCACCTTCGGCGCCGTGGTCGCCGATTGGGGGATGGGATTGGCCGACGCCAAGGAACGTCTGACCGAAGCCGCCGCGCGCCTGTGCGACCTGTCCCTGCATGGGGCCGCCGGAACCGATGGCGCCCTCGGGGCCCGGGCCGACGCGATCCGCGATGATATGGCTGGACGGCTTGGACTGAAGGCCAACCCGACCCCGTGGCACCGTCAGCGCACCCGCATCTCCGATTTCGCTGCCGCATCCGCCGCCATCGCGATGCAGGCCGGACGGATCGGGGCCGACCTCGCCCTTCTCGCGGCAACGGGCATCGCGGAACTGCGCCTCTCGGGTGGCGGATCGTCGGCCATGCCGCACAAGGTGAACCCGGTGCGCGCCGAAGCGGCGCAGTCGCTTGCCCGTTTCGCGGCGCATCTTCAGGGCGCGGTGACCGAGGCCGCGCTCCATGTCAGCCAGCGCGACGGCGCGGCCTGGGGGCTCGAATGGCTCTCGCTGCGGCCGCTCTGCGGGGCCTCGGCGGCGGCCCTCGACAACATCGCCCGCGCGCTCGACGGGTTGCAGCCGAACCGCGCGGCGATGGCGCAAAACCTCGCCAACGCCGGCATCGGCCCGTTCTCGGAACGGCTGAGCTACCTGCTTGCCGCCCAAATGCCACGCAGCGATGCGCGCGACGCAATGGCCCGGGCGCTGGCCACCGATGACCCCGTCGCAGCGCTGCGCGCCGCGTATCCCGAACTCAACTGGACCGACGCGATGGACCCGTTGGCCGCCGCAGGCCACGCGCCGCGGCTGGCCCGAGCTTTCTCCACATCAAGAGGACCAACGACGTGAAGACACAGGTCGCCATCATCGGCGGCGGTCCGGCCGGGCTGCTGCTGTCGCAACTTCTGCACCTCAGCGGGATCGACTCGGTCGTTCTGGAACGCCGCTCGCGGGACTACGTGCTGGGCCGTATCCGCGCAGGCGTGCTGGAATCGGGCAGCGTGAAGGTTCTGACCGAGGCGGGCGTGGGCGACCGCCTTGCCGCCGAGGGTCAGCCGCATGACGGGGTCGAATTCAGCTGGCATGACGAACGCCTGCGCATCGACCTCGCGGCGCTGACCGGGACCACCGTCACCGTCTACGGCCAGACCGAAGTGACGCGCGACCTTTATGCCGCGCTGGATGCCCGCGGGGCAGAGGTGATCCACGAGGCCGAGGTGCTGCGCATCGAAGGGGTCGAGACGGATGCGCCCGTCGTGGTGTACCGGCAGAACGGCGCGGAACACCGGCTTGAGGCGCGCTTCGTCGCGGGGTGTGACGGCTTCCACGGCCCGTCGCGCAAGGCCATGCCGGATGGTGTGCGGCAGGAATTCGAACGCGCCTACCCGTTCGGCTGGCTGGGCCTGCTGTCAAAGACACCGCCCGCCGCACCCGAATTGATCTATGCCGCCCATGAGCGCGGCTTTGCCCTGTGCTCCATGCGCTCCGACGAGGTCAGCCGCTACTACGTGCAGGTGCCGGTCGAGGAAAAGGTCGAGGATTGGACGCCCGACCGTTTCTGGGACGAATTGCGCCGCCGTATCCCCGCCGACGTGGCCGACGGCATGGTGACCGAGGGCGAGGTGCTGGAAATGTCCGTCGCGCCGCTGCGGTCCTTCGTGTCCGAACCGATGCGCCACGGATCGCTGTTTCTGGCGGGCGACGCGGCCCATATCGTGCCGCCAACCGGGGCCAAGGGCCTCAACCTCGCGGTCTCGGACGTGTATTACCTGCACCGGGCATTGGACCGGTTCTTCAACACCGGTGCGGCAGATGGCATCGACAGCTATTCCGAGACGGCGCTTGCCCGCGTCTGGAAGAGTGAACGGTTCTCGTGGTCGTTGACCCAGATGATGCATGATTTCCCGCAACTCGGCCCTTTCGAGAAGCGGATGCAAAAGGCCGAGTTCGACGACCTTGTGCGCTCGGAAACCGCCCGAAAGGGACTTGCGGAAAACTACATCGGGCTGCCTTTCTAGGCCCGGCAGACGTCTGAGAATCCAAGGGAGGATGACATGAAGACCAAGACGACGCTTTCGGCCCTGGCACTGGCCGCCGCGATGGCCAGCCCGGCCGCCGCGCAGGACTATACCCTGACGCTCCACCATTTCCTCGGCGAACGCTCGCCCGCCCATCGTCAGATGCTTGTGCCCTGGGCAGAACGGGTCGAGGAACTCAGCGGCGGCGCCGTCGATATCGAGGTCTATCCCTCGATGACGCTCGGCGGCCGTCCGCCGGAACTGGCCGCGCAGGCCCGTGATGGCGTGGTGGACATGATCTGGACCCTGAACGGCTACACGCCGGGCCTTTTCCCGCGCACCGAGGTGTTCGAGCTGCCGACCGTGTTCCTGAACGATCCGGCGGCGGCCAACTTCGCCATGCGCGCGATGTTCGACGACTACCTCGCCGAGGATTATGCAGGCCTCGAAGTCATGTTCCTGCACGCCCATGCCGGCAACGCCTTTCACATGGTCGATGACGAGGTGCGCAGCCCCGCGGATCTCGAGGGCATGAACCTGCGCACCCCGTCGCGCAGCGGCGCATGGGTGATCGAAGCCCTTGGGGCCAACCCCGTCGCCATGCCGGTGCCGGAACTGCCGCAGGCGCTGTCGCGCGGCACGGTCGATGGCGCCCTGATCCCGTGGGAAATCATCCCGCCGCTGCGGCTGCAGGAGCAGACCGAGTACCAGGTCGAAGGGGCCGACATGGCGCGGTTCGGCACCTCGATCTTCCAGGTCTCGATGAACCAGGCCACCTGGGACGGCCTGCCCGAGGATATCCAGGCCGCCTTCCGCGAGGCGTCGAACGAGGCATGGCTGCAAGAGGTCGGCGATATCTGGCGCGCGGCCGATGACTTCGGCATCAACATGGCGACCGAGGCCGGCAACACGCATATCGTGCTGTCCGAGGAAGAAACCGAGGCCATGATGGCGCCGCTGGCCGGCGTCGTCGACCGCTGGATCGAGGAAGTCTCGGGTTCCGGCGTGGACGGCGCCGCCTTGGTCGAGGCCGCCCGCGCCGCCATCGACGCGGCGGGGAACTGAACCGATGGGGACGACGGGTACACCGCTCTGGCGGGGGCTGGCACGCGCCATCGACACCTGGGCCCTGCTCGGCGGGCTCGTGCTCGTCGTCCTCGTTTTCGTGAACGTCTGGTCGGTCTTGGGCGGCGCCTTGGGCATCGCCTTTGCCGGTGACGTGGAACTGACGGAAATGGGCGTGGCGGCCGCCGCCTTCGCCTTTCTCCCCTTCTGCCAGTTGCACCGGCAGAACGTGCGCGCGGACCTCTTCACCGAGAAGGCCGGACCGGGCCTGCGCCGGACGCTCGACAGCATCGGCTCCGCCATCGCGCTCGGCTTTGCGGCGCTGCTGCTCTGGCGGATGTATTTCGGCCTCGTGGACCAGATGACCTACAGCTACTCCAGCACCATCCTGCAAATTCCGATGTGGTGGGTCTATGTTCCGATCCTCGTCTCGCTCGGCCTGTTGATCCTGGCCGCGGCCATGACCCTTTTCGAAGATATTCAAGGGGAACAGTGATGGACCCGATCACGCTTGGCGCGTTGGGCCTCGCCGCCCTTATCCTTCTGCTCGTCCTGCGCATCCCCATCGCCTACGCGATGATCCTTGTCGGCGCGATCGGCACCACGATGCTGAGCGGGCCGAACATCCTGCTCGCGCAGCTCAAGACACTGGCCTATGGGCAGTTCTCGATCTACGACCTGTCGGTCGTGCCGATGTTCGTCCTGATGGGCGCGCTGGCGGTGAAAACGGGACTGAGCAAGGACCTTTTCCGCGCCGCGAACGCGTGGTTCGGCTGGATGCGCGGCGGCACGGCCATGGCCTCGATCGCGGCCTGTGCGGGCTTTGGCGCGGTCTGCGGCTCGTCGCTGGCCACCGCCTCGACCATGGGCAAGGTCGCCCTTCCCGAGTTGCGGCGCTACAACTACTCCCCTGCCCTCGCCACCGGCTCCATCGCGGCGGGCGGTGTACTGGGCATCCTGATCCCGCCCTCCGTCGTGCTGGTGATCTACGCCATCATCGTCGAGGCCAATGTCGTCACCATGTTCATGGCGGCGCTGATCCCCGGCATCCTCGCCGTGATCCTGTTCCTGCTGACCATCGCCATCTACGTGCGGATCCGGCCCGACGCGGGCCCCGCCCATGGCGCGGGCAGCCGGGCGGAGTTCATGGCCGCGACGCGCGGCATGATCCCTGTCCTGATCGTTTTCGGCATCGTCATCGGCGGCATCTATGCCGGCCTCTACACCCCGACCCCGGCGGCGGCGATCGGCGTCTTCGTCGTGTTCGTCTTCGGGATGGTCAAGAAGCAACTCAGCTGGCGCAGCATCCTCGATTCGCTGCGCGAAACGGCCTCGACCACCGGCATGATCTTCCTGATCCTGCTGGGTGCGGAACTGCTCAAGATCTTCATGTCGCGCGCGGGCGTTCCGCAATTCGCCGCCGATTGGGCGGTGAACTCGGGGCTCACGCCGATGATGGTGCTGCTGATCCTTCTTCTAGCGCTGATCCTGCTGGGCTGCCTGATGGACTCGCTGTCGATGATCCTTCTGGTGCTGCCCTTCTTCTGGCCGGTGCTGGTGGCGATGAACGGCGGCGATTACCAGCCTGCCGAGGGCGCGGGCTATGGCATGTCGACCGAGCACCTGAAGATCTGGTTCGGGATATTGGCGCTGGTCGTGGTGGAACTGGGCCTGATCACGCCGCCGGTTGGGATGAACGTCTTCGTCATCTCCTCGCTGGCGCGCGATGTGCCGATGTCGACCACGTTCCGGGGCGTGGCCCCGTTCTTCGCCTCCGAGATCGTGCGGGTGGGCATCCTGATTGCCTTCCCGTGGCTCACCCTTGGATTGCCCCTGTTGTTGCAGGGCTGAACCGGGTATCTCCGGAAAAAAATGCGGGAGGAAACCATGACCAACCCAGCCATCATCTGTGTCGCGATCACTGGCTCGGTGCCCACCAAGGCAGACAACCCGGCGGTCCCGGTCACCATCGCCGAGCAGGTTGAATCCACCCACGCGGCGTTCGAGGCCGGCGCGTCCATCGCCCATTGCCACGTGCGCGACGACGCGGGCAAACCCACCTCGGACCCGGAGCGTTTCGCCAAGCTCAAGGAAGGGATCGAGGCGCATTGCCCCGGCATGATCGTGCAACTCTCCACCGGTGGCCGCTCGGGCGCGGGGCGCGACCGGGGGGGCATGCTCCCGCTGGCGCCCGACATGGCGTCGCTCTCGGTGGGGTCGAACAACTTCCCGACGCGCGTCTATGAAAACGACCCCGCGCTGGTGCAATGGTTGGCCTCCGAGATGCGCAAATACGGCGTGAAGCCCGAGATCGAGGCCTTCGACCTCAGCCACATCTTTCAGGCCAAGCTGATGCAGGAGCGTGGCGAGCTGGAAGGCACCCCTTACGTGCAATTCGTCATGGGCGTGAAAAACGCGATGCCCGTCGACCGGCGCGTCTTCGATTTCTATGTCGAAACGGTCCATCGCCTGTTCGGTGACGACGCCCCGTGGTGCGCCGCCGGGATCGGGCGGCACCAGGCCGATCTGAACGAATGGGCGGCCGAGGCCGGGGGCCATCTGCGCACCGGGCTTGAAGACAATATCCGCCTCGACCGCGACACGCTGGCACCGTCGAACGCGGCGCTGGTCAAGCGCGCGGTGGAGATCGTCGAAAAGGTCGGCCGCAGCGTGGCCACCCCCGCCGAGGCGCGCGAGATCCTCGGACTGCGCAGCGCGGCCTGAGGCACGATCCACGAAGGCTCAGGGGGCTGCGGCGCCCACGCTCGCAACGGCAAGGCCGGAGACCGCAAACCACGCGGGCAGGCTTGCAGGCGACGTGGTTCTGAGCCCCACATCGGGTACGAAGCCGCGCCCCAAGGCTGTATCGATCCGGTCTTCAATCGTGCCGAGCATTGACGGACCTCGGAGTTCCAATGGCTTGGACTTGGCCTGACAAACGCATCAGCCCGATAAGCGCTTTGCGCCGCTGCCCCGAAATACCGTTCTTCGCAGAATAAAACTGCATTTGCGCAGAATTCGGCTGACATTCAGGCGACCGCCCCGCCGATGAGACGCGACGTCGGCGCCTGTGTCTTCAAAGCACTCGTCTCCTCGGATCATCGAGCGCTGCTGCGGGTCGGCGCGGGTCGTCGGCCCCGCCTGAGCGACCTTCATCCTCCTTGACTCATTAATTTAATGCCATTAATTTATTGATCATAAGTTATGGAGCCAGTATGACGGAACACATCCGATCCAGCGCCTTCGCCACCAGCCCTCTGGTGCATCGAGGAAAGTTGACCTGATGGCGCGCCCCAGGAAGCAAGACGCCAGGGATCTCAGGCTGCTAGCGATCGATGCCGCGATCTCGTTGCTGACAGAGCGGCAGTCGCCGGATCTATCGATGGCAGAAGTGGCACGGATGATCGGCTGTTCGGCGCCGGCGCTTTATGCGCATTTCGCAGACAAGGACGACTTGCTCGACACTGTTCGACAAGCAGTGCTGGAGCGGCAAACCGCCGAAAAAAAGCGACGCTACGAAAGCCCGACGAAAAGCGCCCTCGAGAACCTCGCCGACGGCGGCCATGCGTATCTCGACAACGCGGCGCGCGCGCCGGCGATTTATCGGTTGATCTATTGCCGGACGCCGAAGCCCGAAAAGGCGACCGAAGCAGCCTCCCGTCCGGCATTGACCGCGCTCGCGCGCGGTGTAGCGGCCTGTCAGGCCGAGGGCTATGCCACGAAGCATGCGCCAGAAGAAATGGCACGCCTGCTGTGGTCAATGGTTCATGGCGCAGCGCTGCTCGCTCTCGACAGCGCCGAAGGGCAGAAAGCCGATGCCTGGCGCGACGCCCACAGATGCGTGGATCTCGCCATGGCTCTGATCAGAAGCGAGGACACGGGAAGCCTCGGCCGTTCGATATCCGAGATCAACAAAACCGAGGGACCCGAAAGATGAAGTTGAAGAAGACGCTTGTCGCAACGGCAGCGGTCGTTCTGGCGACCGCTGGATACGTGGCTTACTCGACGCGCGCCACCGAGGCCGAGATCCGCGAATTGGAGGCTGCCGTGATGGAGGCAGCGCCACCGGCCGTCGCCGGGATTTCTGACAATGCGCTCGCTGAACTGCCTGCGCCGGTGCAGCGGTATTTCGCTTTCGTGTTTCCCGACGGGATCGGAGCGGCGCCGAGGTGGGTGACTTTCGAGCAGGCGGGCGATTTCCGGCGACCGCGGACGGAGGGCTTTCAACCCACAACTGCAAGGCAGGTGATCGCCACCGCGGCTCCGGACCTCGTTTTTTCTGCTGACACTCCACTCTGGGGGCCGATCTGGGCAACGGCCTATGACGCTTTCATTGGCGGCCAGATGGAGATGGGGGCTCGGCTCCTCTCGACTGTCTCCGTCATGCACGAAACGAGTTCACCGGAGCTCGACCGCATATCGCTGCGCCGATGGCTTCTGGAAACGCCGGTGAATCCTTATACGCTTCTGCCAGGCGGCCTCGTGCGCTGGGAGGCGATGAATGACGATGAGGCGCGCGCGGTCGTCGAAGCCCATGGCTACAGCGCAAGTCTCGTTGCAACATTCGACGCACGCGGCGCGCTCGTGAGTTTGCATGCCGAGCAGGACGGAGACCTCACCACCCCCTATCACGGGTCAGGCGAACACGTATCACGCGGCGATTATCGCCTCGTGGATGGTGTCCGGATCCCGATAAGCTTCGAAGTCTCGCGGATGGCGGATGGTGTCCGATATCCGTTCTGGACCGGGAGCATCACGAATATCGACTTTGTCGCCGATGATCTCGGCGCAGGCGAAAGCTGAAACAGGCAACTGCGCCACCCGAACTGCGGGCGACTTGCCGACAAGGGGCGTCGCCCGCCCGCGACATACGACCGCTCTCTCCACACCACCAGGCAAAAAGAAGACCACGTAATGGAACTGCTCTACCTATCATTTGCGCTCGTCGTCTTCGTCACTGCGGCGACGCCAGGTCCAACGGTCCTGCTTGCTCTGACCAACGGGTCGCGCTTCGGGGTTCCGCGCGCCGCCTTTGGCATGCTTGGTGCCGCCGCTTCGGATCTCGTGCTTATTTCCGCCGCAGCCCTGGGGCTCGGAGCAGTGCTTGCCGCATCGGCTTTCTGGTTCAATGTCGTGAAGTGGGTTGGTGTTGGCTATCTCGCTTGGCTTGGGTTCCAGTTGCTCAGGGCACGAGGGGAACTCGGGGTCGAATTGCATGGCGCGGCGCAGGGGAAACCGGCGACGGTCGCCGCGCCACATGCTCTCTTTCGCAAGAGCTTTCTAGTGGCCGTCACCAATCCCAAAGGATACTTGTTCGTCGCCGCGCTGCTGCCCCAATTCATCGACCAGGCGGCGCCGCTCGCACCGCAGTACGTGACGTTGGCGATCATCTTCGTGTGCATCGATCTGCTGGTGATGGCGACCTATGCAAGCGTCGGTGTGGGGATAGTGAAGTTTCTCGCGCCCGCCCGTGTGATGCTCCTCGAGCGCTGCTGTGGTGGTGTGTTGATCGCTCTCGCAGGGATCCTTGCAACGACGAGACGGGCGACGTGATGAGCCGGAATTCGTCTCTACGAGTGTGCGTCGAACAGGCCGACGAGCCATTCGTATGCGGTGCGAACCGCGGATGTCTCTCCGGTTTCAGGGTGGCGGAGCACCCAGATCTCGCGCTTCAGGACCGGCGCCCCGGACTGGACGATCCCTGCAACCGATTTCCCCAGTTCGACTGGAAGAACGGCGCGGCCGGCCCCGGCCGCGACCGCCAGCGCCATGGCCATCGGATCGTTCGACCGCAGAACCGGCTCAGCCCCCGCGAGCGCCTCTTCGACGTAGGCGGCCTCCGGGACATGTGAAAACCGTTTGGAATAGGTGACCCAGCCAAGTTCGGGCCGAGCCTGCCTGGGCTCGAACACGGCATAAGGAGCGACCCCGACCCGGCGGACGAGAAGCATGTCCGTGACATTCTGCGGTGCGCCGAGCCGGACGGCGATGTCGGTCTCCCAGTTCTCGAGCCGCACATTTGCCGGCTCGGTGTCCATCTCGATCGCAATGTTCGGCGCCGTCGCCTGCAAGGCGCCGATGCCGGGCGCGATCACGAAGCGGGCGATGGTTGGCGGCGCACTGATCCGGACGACGCCGCCGGGAGTGTCCTTGAGAGCTTCGACCGATATCCGGAAGGCGCGCTCCGCGTCTTCCATCGCGCGCGCATGGTCCAGCAACTGCAGACCCTCTCCGGTCAGCCTGAGCGCGCCATGCGCCCGCACGAACAAGGACAGGCCGACCGATTTTTCCAGCGCTTTCATCCGGCGACTGGCTGTTGTCGGGTCCATGGCGAGTAGGTCGGCCAGCGCATTGAGCGAACCGGCTCGATCCGCCGCAAGCAGCAGTTTCAGATCGTCCCAAGGCAGTCGCTCACGGTTCATTTCGGCATCGGTGCAGTTTCTTCCTGCACGATACCGCGTTCAGGCAGGTTTGAAAGCTCGTTAGTCTTCGGTCGAGTGTGCGGGCGCGATTGCGCCATCCGCCAGTCCTGCAACATCACGCCATGGAGGGCCGGCCGACGTGCCCGAGACATCTGCCACCTATGCTGCCTTCCTGACCTTCGCCTTCGTCAGTTCGATCACGCCCGGGCCCAACAACCTTATGATCCTCGCGTCGGGCGCCGCCTTCGGCTGGCAGCGAACGCTCCCGCATATCGTCGGCACGCTGCTGGGCTTCACCATCATGGTTGCGGCGGTAACGCTCGGTCTGGGCACGCTTCTGGGGCAAAACCCGAACGCGCTGGACGTCATGCGCTACGCAGGTGCGGCTTGGCTACTCTGGCTTGCCTGGCGGCTCGCGCAACCGGCGCTGCAGAGGCCGTCGCGGGCCGCATCGGTAGCGGAGCCACCCGCAGACGCACGACCGATGACCGCCATGCAGGCGGCGCTGTTTCAGTGGGTGAACCCGAAGGCCTGGACGATGATCGTCGGCGCCAGCGCCGCGTTTTCCGGCCTGTCGTCGGAGCCCGTGCAGCGGGCGGCAGTGATGACGCTCACCTTTCTGGCTGTAGCGCCCATCTGCATCGCACCGTGGCTGCTCGCCGGAAACGCCGTCAAGCGGCTGATGTTGAATGGCGCGCACGCACGCCTGATTTCACTCGCTATGGCTTGCATCGTCGCGGTAACTGCGATCACCACGGTCGCTGCGGGATGAGAGCACTGCGAGGGTCCAATGCATATGAGGGGATCATCTGGTGCCTGATCTTCGTCGTTCTCGACGCCTGTCAGGCGGTCTATCTCGGCGCGTATCTGCAGGAGATCGACAGCTTCCTTCTTGGGGGCCTCGTCTTCGGCTCGGCGGCGGTGTTCTGCCTGTGCTGGTCCGCGATCCGTACCCCACACCAGCTGAGGCTTGCGTGCGCCGAGTGGCAGGACGTCCTCGGGCTCAATCTTACCGTTACCTTCGGCTGGCTCCTCTACTTCTTCGGCGTCCAGCTTATCGAGCCGGCCGTGGCCTTTACGCTCTTCTCCGGCGCCATCCCCGTCGCGACGGTCGCGCTGTCCTACCTCGGGGTGGCCGAAGCCGAGGCACCGCGAAACAGGTCCGAGTGGGTCGGGCTGGGCATCATCACGTCGGCTCTCGTGTTTCTCGCGGGCATAACGTTGCTCGGGTTCAGCGGTTTTGTCCGCGGCGAAGAGACGGCCGCGATCTCGGGTCTGATCGCGTCCTTCGTCGGCGGCGTGTTCATCACCGGCATGCTGCTCTATGGGCAGCGACTGCATCGCAAGGGCCTCGGCCCCACGACGCAGTTCGGGCTTCGCTTTCCGCTTTTCCTCGGGGCGACCTTCGTGGGGTACATGCTGGGACTCGACGCCAAGGGGCCTGTCACCTGGCAGGACCTGCTCGTCGCCTATGCCTTTGGCATGCTGCTTCTTGCCTTCCCGATCTACGCCGTTCAGAAGGCCATCTCGCTGACGACCTCCCTGACGATTGCCGCCGTCGCATCGACGGCCCCCCTTCTGATCTTCGTCCTGCAGATGATCGAGGGCCGGGTCGATGTATCGCTGCTGACCTCGGCCGGTCTCATCGTCTTCTTTGGCGGCTCCCTCGTCTCGCTCTCGGGCGCTGCAGCGGCCATCTCGAAGCCACACCCCGACACGAACGCCGCCCCATGAGCCCCACAGCGCCCGATATCCAATCGAAACGCCAAGAGCGAAAGATCCGCCGGTCTATGCCTGGACAGGTTTTGCCGGCGCCACTGAATTCTGAAGAGGAGACACCGTGATCCAGGGATTGAGCCATATGACTTTCATTGTGAGAGACCTCGACAAGATGGAAGAGGTGCTCACGCAGGTTCTCGATGCGAGGAAGATCTACGACAGCGGCGAGAAGACCTTTTCGCTGTCGAAGGAGCGCTTTTTCGACATTGGCGGCATCTGGGTCGCGACGATGGAGGGCGACCCGCTCCCGACCAGGACCTACAACCACGTCGCCTTCAAGATGTCGCCGGACGACTACGACGACAGGCTGCAACGGATCGTATCCCTTGGTCTCGACGTTCGGGAAGGCCGGTCACGCGTCGCGGGCGAGGGCCACTCGATCTATTTCCATGATCACGACAATCACCTGTTTGAATTGCACAGCGGCACTCTCGAAGACCGCTTGAGGCGCTATGCCGATGCGTGAATGCAGCCGGCTGGCAAGCCTGAAAAAGGAGGACCTGTTCAAGTGAAGGCCACGAGAGCCGGAGCACTCGAAATTTGCTACGAAGAGAGCGGTCCGGAAGACGGCAAACCCGTCATCATGCTTCACGGTTTTCCCTACGACGCCCTTGCCTTCGATGCGGTCTCCACCAGACTGTCTGCCCGTGGTTTCAGGTGCATCGTCCCTTATCTCAGGGGCTTTGGTGCAACGCGATTTCTCTCCTCGGCTACAATACGGTCCGGTCAACAGGCTGCGCTTGGTGCTGACCTGATCGCGCTGATGGATGCCTTGCATATCGATCGAGCTTTTCTCGGCGGTTTCGATTGGGGCGGTCGGGCTGCATGCATCGTCGCCGCACTCTGGCCCGAACGCGTTCTCGGTCTCGTAAGCTGCGGGCAAGGCTACAACATTCAGGACATCGCCAGCGCCCGGCGGCCCGCACCGGCCATAGAAGAAGCCCGCTACTGGTACATGTTCTATTTCAACATGGAGCGAGGCCGCGCTGGTCTGGCGGAGAACCGAAACGATTTATGTCGCCACATCTGGTCTCTCTGGTCGCCGAGTTGGGCCTTCGATGAAGACACTTTCGCTCGCACGGCCGTGTCCTTCGAGAACCCCGATTTCGTCGACATTGTCGTCCACTCCTACCGTCACCGTTTCGGTGAAACCCCCGGCGATCCTGCGCTTGACCAGATCGAGCGAACACTGGCCAGGCAGCCCGACATCGGCGTACCGGCTATTGTGCTGCAAGGCGCAGACGATGGTGTAGACCCGCCTGCTTCCGATGACGCTGACGCTGTCCATTTCACGAACTTCTACGAGCGACGGATCGTCGAGGCGGCGGGACACAATCCGCCTCAGGAGGCCCCCGACGCCTTTGCCAAAGCCATTCTCGACCTCGCCTGAATGTCGCGACTGGCGTCGAGGGGCGGAGTGCCGCTGCGCCTGCTGTCGACGACGCCGGTCCATCACGTCCGGCTTCTTACTCGGCGCGTCGAACTGGTGCTCCGAGCCCGGCTTGTACATTCGTCAGAGTGTAGCGAAAGCCGGCTTCGCGACGAACTCGCGTGGGCTCACGCCGAGGGTTTGGCGAAACATATAACTGAACGCACTGGTCGACTCGTATCCCATGTCCAAGGCAACGGTCGTCACCTTCTGACCGCTCGCCAACAGCGATACCGCATGAAAGACGCGGGCATGACGCAGCCATCGTGACGGCGGCATTCCTGTTTCGGAGATAAACAGTCGTTCGATTGTCTTCCGGCTCGCGGGGGCGTCCGAGAGCCATGCATTGACCGAGCGAATATTCCCCGGATCATCAAGCGCTGCTTCGGCGAAACCCCGAATGCGTTTGTCTTGCGGCATTACCAGGGACAGCGGGACATCCTGCGCCGATTGGATCTCGAGGCGAAGGAGCGCATATAGAGCGCTGATATGTCTCGTCGTTCGGGCCGTGAGCCCGTCGGGCATGGTCGCCCTGAACAGCGCGCCCAGAAGCGGCGTCATGGCGAAGACACGGCAGGTACTCCCAAGCCGTTCTGCCTCATCCCGACTGACATCGACGTAGCGCATCACGTTCTCGGACCCGAAGCGCAACCAGTGCTGCGCATTTGGCGGAATCCAGACTGCCATGGCCGGGCTCAGGAGCAGAATGCGGTCAGGCGTTCCGACATACATCGAACCTGAATCAGCCGAGATGAGCTGGCCGAACTCGTGCGAATGCCAATCGGAATTTTCTCCCGCTTCCTGGCTTTCGATGTCCCCAAGGTACCGTGGGCGCTTCGTTCGATATTGGTTGATGTTCATGGGTGACGAATTCTCGATACTATTTGTCCGACCTTCGACTGAAAGACATACCGTGAAAGAGTAACGTCCGCCAGAAGACCGGACGGCGGGTCCGGTTCCTTGCTTCGGTTGGCAGCGAAAGATGAACAAACGCGCGCTCATGACATGGTTCGCTGTGGGCCATCTCGCCAATGACTGGCCGATTGCCGCGCTTTGGTTGATTGCGCCTGCCGCCGGGCATTCCATGGGCTTGTCGCCCGTAGAGGTTGGCCTGCTCTTCACCTTGTTCAACCTGGGCGGCGCGTTGGCCTACATTCCGGCCGGGCGTATGGCGGATCATGTCTCGAACCGCGGGGGTCTGCTGGTCGTCACCTTCTGGTGGGTGGCGATCGGGTATGGGTTGGCCGCCCTTGCACCCGGGTTCTGGAGCCTCGCCGTACTCCTGGCCGTTGCCGGAATGGGCAACGCAGCCTGGCATCCGATTGCGACCGGCGTGCTGACCCGCGACAACAAAGACGGTCGCGCCAAGGCTTTGGGCATTCACGCCATAGGCGGGTCTTTCGCCGAGGTGCTGGCCCCCTTATCGGTCGGGTTTCTTCTCTCGGTCGTCGACTGGCGCGGTGCTTTGGCCATCTCCGTTGTTCCCACGATCCTGTGTGGGCTGTGTTTTCTGTGGGTGGCGCGTTCTGTCCCGGCAATCGAAGCCAGGAAGGCGAACCGGGACGACCTCAAAGGCTTGATCCGTGCATGGCGGACAGGTCGCGGTCTGCGCATAGTCGCGATGATCTGCCTCTACAACATGGCGTTGGTCGCGCTCCTCAGCATGATCCCGCTCTACCTCGCGACGGTCCACGACCTCAAGCCAGCCAGCATCGGCATCATCTTCGCGGCCTTGCTGATCACCGGGGCGCTCGCACAGCCGTGGGTCGGAGCGATGTCTGATCGCGCAGGGCGCAGTCCGGTCCTCGTAGTCGGCAACGGTATCGCGGCGCTTTTTGTAGCTCTCCTGGCCGTCAATCCGCCCTTTTGGTTTGTGATCCCGGCGATGGCTATCGGCGTTGCGTCGCTCGATGCGATCCGGGCGGCGATGCTGGCCAGCGCTGTCGATCACTCAGAACGGAGCGAAGGTACGATCCTGGGCCTGGCTTTTGTTCTGATGGATGGGGTTGGAGCCCTTGGCGCAGTTTTGGCCGGGATGGCGGCGGGTGTTTCTTGGCAGGTCATGTTCGCGCTCGCGGCGGTCTTCGCGCTGACGGCTTCCATTCTGAGTGCGGGGAGTGTCGGCGAGAATGCTCACTGATCGGCAAAGTCGGATGAGATCGGTTACCTGGCTCCCTGTCGGTGCACCGTGGCTCGGCTTCCGCCCACGAACATGTCGCGGCGGTTCGCGCCTCGACTCGCGTCGAGAAGCCCCTGGGTTTATCCGGCGTTTTGACGAAATCGGGCGTCAGCGCGCCGCCGGTCAATTCGAACCGGAAGACTCCTTCGATCTCTTGTCCGCCGAAACGGATGTCTCGCTTCCGCGTGACCATCGGACCCTACAGATTGATCCGGGTGCAACGCCCTATACGCCAATAGTGGTTACAGCAATCGAGACCAACCCATGACGCCGCTTACAATCGTTGACGCACCGTCGAGCGCCGGCGCTTACGCGCCTGGCCAAGAGAAGGCACCGATGGCCATGCGTGAGGCGGGGTTCCACGAGCGCTTGCGCGCTGCGGTGAGCGACTATGACGAGATCACCGACATTGAAACTTTTCGCTGGCGCCCCGATCGCCAACGTCCCAATGCGATGAATGCTCAAGCAGTTATTCACACCGCGTCGCGTGTCGCCTCCTCCGTCGCGTCCGCAGCGAGCGAGGGTCGCTTCGCCGTCGTGCTCGGAGGTGACTGTACGGTTGGTATTGGAACCGTCGCTGGACTGGCTCAGGTGGAGCGAAGGCTCGGGCTTATCTACGCTGATTATGACACCGACCTTCAGACGCCCGATACGACGGACGATGGTGCGCTGGATTGGATGGGTGTTGCGCACATGCTCGATCTGGCGAACAGCGACGACGCGTTGGCCGCACTTGGATCGCGACGACCCTTGCTACGGCCTTCGGATGTGCTGCTGTTCGGTGCGGGCAACATCACGCCAGCCGAGCACGAACGGATCAGGTCGCTGCAGCTCCGGACTATCGGCAGCGAGCGGGTGGCGCAGAATCCAGAAGCCGCCGCTCGCGAAGCTCTGGACTGGGCGCTTGGATTTGATGCCCTGGTTCTGCACTTCGACGTCGACCTGATCGATTTCGAGGACTTCCCGCTATCGGAGAACCTACGGCGGAAACAGGCATTGACCTTTGATGCCGCCATGACGGCACTCGGATTGCTCCTGTCGGCCCCGAAGCTTGCGGCCCTCACGGTGACAGAGGTCAATCCCGACCATGATCCGGGAGGAAACCTGGAACGCTTCTGCGAGTGTCTGACAGACGACATGATGCGCGGACGCGGGTGGGGATTGGCGGCGTCTGCTTAAAGTTGGCTGAAAAGACGCTTGTCCTGGAACGGTCCATTCCGCTTCCTGGGGTTGCTTCGTCCCGAACCCCGTCGCGAGCTTTGATAACATAGCCCTGTTCGCACTGACCGGGTTCCTTCTGTCGTGCACGCCTGGTCCCGCCAGTCCCATTGTGATGGCCCCCTCCATGCGTCAGGGGGGTGCAACGGCTTCATAGCCACGGTGGGCTCACCTTGATTGATGCTGCACGATCGACGAAAGCCAGCTTTGACGATCCGCGCCTTTACTGAAATCCTCTGCTCAGCGGTCGCCACGACAAGCAAGCCACAATGAAAACTCCGGCAGCTGCAATGAAGAACGGCGTGGTCAAGGCGGTCGGGCGCCCGAGCATGTCCGTCGTCAGGTTTACGATGGCACCAGATGCGACAAGCCCAAGGGGCATCATGCCCCATGCAAACAGCCGATAGACGCTGTTCACGCGACCTCTGATCCCGTCTGGTACGACGCGCTGGCGATAGGAGACCGAGACCGTGTCCCATACGATACCTGTGAGGTAGAAAAAGAACATCGCCCCTGCGACCAAGATTGGCCCAGGCGCCAGGGCAATGAGCAGAAACAGCGGCGCTGCCGCCAGATTCATCCACTTGGCCAGGGTGCCTTTGGAGAATACTTTCAGCAGTGGGGTCACGACCATCCCACCGACCACCCCCCCGACAGCTCCAACCGCCAGTATCAGCCCATAGGACGTTGCGCCGGAATTGAGATTTTCCTGAACGTGCAGAACAAGCGCGATAATCGCCATTTCGGCGAAGAGGTTCCAGAAACCGGTGACCAGGACCAACACACGCAGCATCGGGTGGCCGATGACAAACCGCAGGCCTTCTGCCAATTCGACGCGCCAGCTCTTGGCCCGTTCCTGCCTTGCTGCGGCTTTGAATGACCCGGAAAGGGAAGCTGTGAGAAGTGCTGCGCCGGACAGGGCGAGAGCAATGACAAGAAAAGGCGACGGCAGAAAAAACGCGATCAGGAACGCTCCTACCGCAGGGCCCGCCATCTCGTTTCCGACTGTCTCGATGCTGCCGAGGATACCATTCGCCCGTTCCAGTCCTTCAGGAGGCACGATTGCCGGAAGCATGGCTTGAGCGGCATTGTCTCGCGCGACCTCCGCACAGCCAATGGCAAAGCCGAGACAGAGCAGCGCCGCATAGAGCGACATGTTTTCCACGCCATTCTGTGAAGGGTCTGAAAGCGGCAGGCTCATCAGTATGAGCAGGCCAGCGACTGCGTAGGCACAAGCGCGGATGACATCACACAGCACTATCAGTCGCTTGCGATCTGCACGGTCCGCCATAATGCCGGACGGCAACGCGAAGAGCACCCATGGCACACGGAACGCAGCCGGGAGAAGGGCAATCCAAAGCGGGTCGCGCGTCAACAGGGAGGCCGTCCATGCCCAGGCGACCACGGCAATCCCGTCCCCAAGATTGGCAAGTCCCACAGCAGACCCAAAGCGCACGAAGCGCCCACTTTGCCGGCTCGGCCCTGTGCCTGTTTTGGCCGTCTCGCTCACATTGTTGCCCTTCCAAATCGACGTCTTTCCTGATGTGATACCCCCTCAACTTAAGTTGAGGTCAAGGGTCGAATGAAGAGGTTCCGAGATGAGTGAGCTATCGGTAGGCGAAGTCGCCAAAAGAACGGGAGTGTCTGTATCCGCCCTTCATTTTTATGAGCGAAAGAACCTCATTAAACCGAAGCGGACCGCCTCAAATCACCGGGTCTACCCGCGCAATATCATCCGCCGAGTCACGGTTATTCAGATCGCACAACGCGCAGGCCTTTCACTGGCCGAGATTGCGCGTGCGCTTGACACCCTTCCCGACGATCGTGCGATCTCGGCCAAGGATTGGGCTCGGGTTTCTACCGTTTGGCGGGATGATTTGACCGCACGTATCGCGCTACTGACCAGCTTAAGGGACGAGTTGACCGGGTGCATCGGCTGCGGCTGCCTAAGCGTCGATGAATGCCCATTGGCCAATGCGGGCGACCGGCTGTCTGAGCTTGGGTCCGGTCCCCATTTGCTTGGCGCGGCTGGTTCGAAGAGTTGACCTCGAAATCCGAAAGCGGGCGTTCATGTACCAAGTCGCAAGGTCGGCTCGGGTCCGCAGACCGATATCGCCGCCATTGCCGGTTGGCTGGCCCAAGCGTCGCGTTTCAAGAAAGCGCCCATGTCCGGTGAAATCGCGTTTGGGCCGTATGCTACGATCTTGCCAACCGACCCGTATACGACGGACTATCCCGACGTCGCGGACCTCGCAGAAGGGGGCGCGGTGTTTTTCGTGCCCACATCGCAGCTCGTCAAAGTTTCGGTGCCGCACTTGGACATGAAGCCCGAAGGCCACCCGGTCTTGGTCGAACGTATCCGGCACGTGTTCACGTTCAAGTTTGGCGGCGATCTGCCCGACGTCTGGACCCTCGCAATCGCCAATCCGGCAACCTCGATTAGCGACGTGCCTGCCGCCGAAGGCTTGGTCGGGCTTGACCTCGACGCCGTTGCGATCTTGGCCGTGCCGATCTGGACGCTTCCCGCCGAAGACCGCGCGACCATCGCGGAACTGTGCCGGTATCCGTAGCGTTCTCCGCATTGTGGTGGCGCGGCGCTCTCTGCGGCAACGCCCCACCGCATAGGCGCTGGCATGGACCAGCGCCGATTAGGCCGCGTTTTCGGGCGCGGCCTCTTTTTGTTCGATCTGTTTGGTTTCAGGGCGGGCAATGTACACGCCGTTGTCTTCGCCGCCGTCGTCTTCGTCCTGGTCCGGGTCACGCATCACCGGAAAGTCGAAGACCGCAGAGTATTTGTTTCGCCATAGCGCATCCTGCGCACCCGCAATTATCTTGCGATCAATCCCACGCTCAAGCATGTCGTCGATCGTGTCGTAGGGCACGAAAATCATATGAGATTTTCCCGGCTCTAGGGAAACGGGCAAGCCAGTTTCGATTCCGTCAAAGATCATCGAATTGTGTACCCAACCTACACGCCGCATTAGACGTTTGAACTCCCAAGCGTGTTTCACACGGTCAATCAAGCCGGTTTCTTCGTAGCGATAGAGGAACGAAACGTTCGAGATATGCACGGTGTGGGCAGACGGATTCTGCAAAGAGACGTAGACGCCCGAAGTGTATTCGCCGTCTGTTTCATCCAAGCCAAGCACTAGCTTGACGTCAAACTTGGGCCTAGCACGGGCGACGTTCCAAACGAAAACGGCTGTAGAAAGGACGGCGGCATATATTGCTAAGTATTTGGTTATGTCCATCGAAACTCACTGTCGCATACCCGGTCGCATTGCACTATATATGGTGTCGCAGCGCGAGGGAACAACAGTACATGGTCAGCATCAAAGATCACCCGTTTTACATCCGTATGAAGCAACTGCCGCCGAAAGAGGTTGCAGCATGGGTCTTGGGCGACACGCCAGTAGAGAAAGCCGAAGACAAGGACCGCAGGGCCGCGTTTCGTCGGGTCGCAAAGCACATCATGGGCGGTCGTGCAGAGCGAACGAAGTATGGCTTCAACTCCGACACGAACGGTGAAATCGCACGGGCGATGGAATGGGCGTTCAAGGCCGGGCAGAAGGCCGCGAAAGGCAAATGAACTAAAGCCGCCTGTGGACAGACTGTGGGTAGCGAAAAATCGCCCCGAACGAAGTGCCGCTTAGATCATTAAAATAACACAATAATATTGGAGTAAAGTGGCGGAGAGACAGGGATTCGAACCCTGGAGACGGTTTCCCGCCTACACGCGTTCCAGGCGTGCGCCTTCGACCACTCGGCCACCTCTCCGTGCGCGCCGGGATAGCGCCCGAGCGCGGTCTGTGCAAGCCTTAGAAGGATGGAAAATCACGCGCCCTGGCAGAAGGCCGGGAACCAGCCGGAGAAAGCGCGCTGGACCGGTGTTTGCCGCGCAACAACCCGCAAAGACCGCCGCAAGAAAGCAGGCGTTGCAAGCAAACGAACGCGCTGTCCCGGTCAGGTGAGCGCGAGCGTCACGCGGCGGTTCTGTCGCCCCTTTTTCTCGATCTTCGTGATGGTCAGTTTGCCGATCTCGCCCGTGCGCCCGACATGGGTGCCGCCGCAGGGTTGCAGGTCGATCTGGTCCTTGCCCTCGCCGATCCGCACGAGGCGGATGCGCCCTGCCCCGCGCGGTGGTTGCACAGACAGCGTCTTGACCAGCGCCGGGTTGGCGTCGAGCTCCGCCTCGGTGATCCAGTCCTCGGTCACGGGCAGGTCGCGGGTGACGAGCGTATTCAGCTGGCCTTCCAGAATGGCCTTGTCACCCGGCGCGTCGGGCATGTCGAAATCCAGCCGCCCCTTGTCGGCGCCGATGGCCCCCCCGGTCACGGGCAGCGGGATCACGACCGACAGAAGATGCAGGGCGGTGTGGATGCGCATGTGGCCGTGACGGCGCTCCCAATCGAGGTGCTGGTCGATCTCGGCGCCGACGGGCGGCAAGGCGCCGGGCTCGGAGGGGACAAGGATGATGTCCTCGCCCTCGCCCTTCACGGCGGTGGCGATGGTCAGCTTGCCGCCCTCCCAGACCAGTCGCCCGGAATCCCCCGGCTGGCCGCCGCCGCGCGGGTAGAACACGGTGCGGTCAAGAAGGATGCCCCCCTCGTCCGTCAGGCCGGTCACCGTGGCGGTGGCCGATTTCCGGTAGGGGTCGGTGCGAAACAACATCTCTGTCATGGTCAGGTGTCCTCGGGGCCATCGGGTGTGGCGTCGTCCTGCGTCATGGCCTCTTCGATCTGGGGCTGCTCGGCTTCCAGGTCGATCTCCTCGTCATCCTGCCCGACCGTCCTGGGGGTCGGGCGCAAAGCCTCGGGATTGCGCAACCAGATATCGCGCTGCGCGAAGGGGATCTCGATGCCTTCCTCGGCAAAGCGTTCCGCGATGCGATGGTGGATCTCGGTCTTGACCGACAGCATCTGGTTCACGTCACGCAGGATCGCGCGGATGCGGAAATCGAGCGAATCCGCCCCGAAGCCGAGAAAGTCCACGCCGGGTTCGGGAAAGGCCGCGACGACAGGGTTTTCGCGCACGATCTCCATCAGGATCTTCTCGACCTTGCGGGTGTCGGTGCCATAGGCCACGCCCACGGTGATGACCGCCCGCCCGATCGTGTTGCCCCGTGTCCAGTTCGTCACCGTACCGGCGATGAAATCGGCGTTGGGCACGATCACGTCGGTCTTGTCGAAGGTCTCGATCCGGGTCGAGCGCACCGAGATGCGCTTGACGATGCCCATGTAAGAGCCGACCTCGATCCAGTCGCCTTCGGAGATCGGGCGCTCGATCAGCAGGATGATGCCCGAGACGAAGTTGTTGACCACGTTCTGAAGGCCAAAGCCGATCCCGACCGACAGCGCACCCAGAACGAAGCCAAGCGCCGTCAGGTCGATGCCGCCCGCGGTGATGGCGATCACGGCCGCAAGGCCGATCCCCACGTAGCCCACGCCCGAGGTCACGGCATTGCGCGCGCCGGTGTCGAGCTTGGTGCGCGGCAGAACGGTCGACCGCAGGGCGCCCTGCAAAAGCCGCGTCGCCACATAGCCCAGGGCGAAGAACAGGACGACGGCAAAGATATTGCCCGGCGTGATGCGCGCCTCGCCAATGGTGAAGCCTTCCCAGAACCGGGCATAGACCTCGGCCAGTTGCTCGGGGCGGACGCCCCAGGTCAGCGCGAAGAACGGAAAGGCTCCGAAGGCGAGCAGGAAATTGACGACGATCGGCAGCAGCGCCTCGGAGGCGGAATCGTGGGTCGTGCGGAAAGCGATCGCGTAGAGATCGCGCACCACCGGCTGCAAGGCCACCAGAACGCCGAAGATCGCAAGGCTGAGCGCCGTGGGCACCATCAGCGACTCTGCCATGTTCACGTAGCCCACGACCGCCAGCGCCGGGCCCGCGACCGCCACGAGGATCAGCAGCCGCTGCACAAGGCTGAGGATACGCCGCATGAACCCGGGCGACTCGTCCTCGCCCGTTTCGGTGCGCCCGCTTTGCAGCAGACGCGAGGCGCGCCAGAAAAACAGCGCAAGGCCGGCATAGACGGGCAGTTGCAGCACGCCTTGCGCCGCGGGCGGCACCTCGTCCATCGCGGCGATGGTTTGCATCACCACTGCAAGGCCAACGAAGAAGCCGATGATGAAGAAAATGCGCCGCGCTCGGGCACGCTGAGTGCCATCCAGCTCAAGCACCCCCATCGGCAGATCGCCGTCCGGGAACAGCCGCCCCCCCAGCCAGAGCGCGAAATAGGACGCGGTCATCAGCGCCGCGAGCGCCTCCAGGAGCGATTGCGCCGATGGGCCGATCAGCCCCGAGGCGACAAAGGCCCCGAGCACGAGGATCAGGCCGACCAGGGGGATCAGCATCTGCAAGAGCGACACGAAGAAGACCAGCGTCGGTCGTCCGCGCTCGCGCGTGTGCGCCTCCAGCCGGTCGGTCAGGCGATGCGTCCATAGCCGACCGCGCAGCAGGGCCACCAGCGCCACCAGCAGCATCACCACCAGCACCGGCGCGCTTTGCAGGAATTGCTCGCGCTGCGCCGGGTTGTTCAAGCGGCCCATGAAATCCGATTGCAAAGACCCGGCCAGCGCGGTCAATCCCGTCAGGGTCGGTGGCCAGTTCACCGGGTTTGCCGGGCTCGGCGCAAGCTCGAGCAACTGTTGCTGCTGGCGTGCGCTCAGCAGGTTGTCGATCTCGGTGATCAGCCCGTCGGCACGGGTATAGGCCTGGCTGGCCTCGACGCGGGGCACCTGCGCTTCCTGGAGTTGCGTGTTCAGCGTCGCGCGCCGTTCGGCAATGGCATCAGGTTCGGTTTCGCCTTCGGCCGGCGGTGCGCCCAGGGCATCGATCTGTGCCTGCAAGGTGTTGATCCGCGTCGAATTCGCGCTTTCCGCGTCAAGAAAGCGGGCGCGCCAATTGACGAGCGTCTCGCGCAGGTTCTCGAAGAACGAGGTCGAGGCCGTCCCGGCCTCGAGCAGGTTCTCGATGCGGGTCGCCTCGGACTCCCACGCCTCGTAATCGATCCCCGAGGCCGTCGCGGTCGCGGGGGTTGCCTCTTGCGCGAACACCGGCCCGTTGCCGCCCAGAGCGACCAAGCTCAGCGCCAGCAGGACAAGCGCGAGGCGCAGAGTTCGCAATATTGCCGTCATGATATCAGTCCTCGAAAACCGAGGGAATGCCGCGCGGCTCGGCCACCAGCCATTCGGGCACCGGCAGGCCCTTCTCGCGCAGGAAGGCGGGGTTCCACAGTTTCGACTGATAGCGCGTGCCGTAGTCGCACAGGATCGTCACGATGGTATGGCCCGGCCCCATCTCTTGCGCCATGCGCACCGCACCCGCCACGTTGATCCCGGACGAACCACCAAGGCAGAGCCCCTCTTCGGCCAACAGGTCGAAGACGATCGGCAGCGCCTCGCTATCGGGGATCTTGTAGCAGGTATCGGGGGTGAACCCCTCCAGATTGGCGGTGATGCGCCCCTGCCCGATGCCTTCCGTGATCGAGTCGCCGCCCGCCTCCTGCCCGGTATAGAGCTTGTAGAGGCCGGAGCCCTCGGGGTCCGACAGCGCGACCTTCACGCCCTTGGGCTGGAGCACCATGCCCACGCCCGCCAGCGTGCCGCCCGATCCCACGGCGCAGGCGAACCCGTCGATCTTGCCGCCGGTCTGGTCCCAGATCTCGGGGCCGGTGGTGTCGATATGGGCCTGGCGGTTGGCGGTATTGTCGAACTGGTTGGCCCAGATCGCGCCGTTTTCCTCGGATTGCGCAAGGCGTTCGGCCAGCCGCCCCGAATAGCGCACGTAGTTGTTCGGGTTCGAATAGGGCACCGCCGGAACCTGGATCAGCTCCGCCCCGGCAAGGCGCAGCATGTCCTTCTTTTCCTGGCTCTGCGTCTCGGGGATGACGATGACGGTCTTGAACCCCATCGACGCGCCCACCAGCGCAAGGCCGATGCCGGTATTGCCCGCCGTCCCTTCGACGATGGTGCCACCGGGCCGCAGCAGGCCCTTGTCCATCGCATCGCGGATGATGAACAGGGCGGCGCGGTCCTTGACCGACTGGCCGGGGTTCATGAACTCGGCCTTGCCGAGGATCTCGCACCCGGTGGCGTCGCTGACCTTGTTCAGCCGGATCAGCGGCGTGTTGCCGACGGCGGCGGCGAGGTCTGCATGAACGGTCATGGCGGGCCCTTTCGGCTCTGGCGTATTGGGGTTCAAGGGATAGGTGCCGCGGGGAGGATGATCAACCCGCCGCAGCCGCGCGCAAGCGGTCGTGATGGGCGATCAGCCATTGCATCGAAATCACCAGCGGCGCGTTCACCATGTCGCCACCCTCCAGCATTTCGACGGCAAGATCGAACGGCACGAGATGGCTCAGAATGTCCTCGCCCTCCCCCGGATGACCGCCCGTGCCGGTCACCTCGTCGGGCAGGTCGGCAAGCCCGATGTAGGAATAAAGCACCTGCGCAATGCCGCCGGGGCTGGGATAGTAGCGCGCGACGAAATGCAGATCCCCGAGATCGATCCCGGCCTCTTCCTGCGTCTCGCGGCGCGCGCTGACCTCCGGCGCTTCGCCGGCGTCGATCATGCCGGCAACCGGTTCCAACAGCCACGGCGACCGGTCGCCATGGGCCAGCGCACCGAAGCGCAACTGTTCGATCATCAGGACCCGGTCGCGCACCGGGTCATAGGGCAGCACGGTGACGGCATCGGCCACGTTGAAGACCGCACGGTCCACAAGGTGATCGCCCGCTCCGTCAAAGCGGCGGAAGCGCGCGCGCATCTCCTCGACGGTGAAGAACCCGTCATAGGGGTGGCGGCGTTCCTCGATCACGACATCCGACAGGTCGAGGCTGGCGCCCACATGGCCCGGGCGTCGCCAGCGGGAGGTGTCGAGGCGCGCCTGGGCCCGCGAGCGGATCATGCCGACAACGTGCCCCATATCGCCTGGCGCGACCTTGCCGAAGCGGCGCATGATCTCCTCGGCGGCAAGGCGGGTCAGATCGCCCCATTCGGTCATCCAGTCCGACAGCGACCAATCCGGGCCGTCCAGCTGCGAGCTGCCGCTGGCAGGGCGCCAGAGCTGAGCCTTGAGCGGACCATCCGCCGTTTCGACGGGCACCTCGACACGCACATAGTCGAATATCGCCTCGTAGAAATCGAGGCGCGCCAAAGCGCTGTCATCAACGCGCACAAGCAAGCCATGCGCCCCGGACCCGGGCACCAGCACCGGCCAATCGCCATCCTGCGCGCGCGCCGCGCGTTCGCCTGGAAGGGTGGCGGCCTCGGCCCTGAGCGGTTGCCCTGCAACGGCCTCGAACAGCGCCGCGTCGCGCAGCGTTCCAAAAAGAAAGACGGGGGTCATGCGGCTATTTCCAGAGCTTCGAAGCGATCTCGACCAATGCCCCGGCGATCATCCCGCCGATCAGAAGCGTGCCCCAGATCGGGATCGTCAGCGATTGCAGGAAATAGTCGCGGAACAGTTCCAGCGTCGCGATCACGGCCTCGCCCGGGCTGTCGTAGCGCAGGTTGGACGAGCGGCGGAACATCTCGCGCAGGGCAAAAAGCAGGATGCCGAAAAACGCCATCTGGACGGAGGTTCGCGCCCCCTGCCCGACCGAGGCCCCGATGCCACCGCCCGCATTGCCACCGGCCACCATCCACCCCTGCCACACCCCGATCAGGCCGATGGTCAGGGGAAAGTAGGTCGCTGCCATCTCCTCGGGAAACGTGTCGAGCACGAACCCCGCCGCAACCCAGCCGATGCCGAAAAACAGGATGGCCCCGACGAGTTTGGCAGCGGTGGGCATATCAGGCTGGCCTCTTGATCGTGATCTGCGTCACATCCGTGTTTCCGAAATGAAACGTCGCGGCGCAAGCACAGAGATAGAAATTCCACATCCGGCGAAAGCGATCGTCGAAGCCGAGGGCGGCCACGTCGTCCCATCTGCCGTTGAAGATATCGTGCCAGCGGCGCAGCGTCTGGGAGTAGCTTTCGCCGAATTCGATGGAATGCGAGACCTCCAGCCCGGCGCGTTCGACCTGCTCGCGCAGGACCTTGGGCGCGGGCAACATGCCGCCGGGAAAGATGTATTTCTGGATGAAATCGACGCCGCGCTTGTAGACCTCCCAACGCTTGTCCTGCACGGTGATGATCTGCAGGGTCGCCTGCTTGCCGGGCTTGAGCCGGTCGCGCACGGCGTTGAAATAGGTCGGCCAGTATTTCTCGCCCACGGCCTCGAACATCTCGATCGAGGCGATGCCGTCATAGGTGCCCGTCTCGTCGCGATAATCCTGCATCTTGATGTCCACGCGGTCCGACAGGCCCTCGCGCTTCATGCGCTCGACCGCGTAATCGTGCTGTTCCTGGCTGATGGTCAGGCCGGTGACACGCAGGCCGCGCTCCTTGGCGGCGTATTCGGCGAACCCGCCCCAGCCGCAGCCGATTTCCAGCACATGGTCCCCGGGCTGCGCGCCCATCTGGTCGACCATCGACTTGTATTTCGCGATCTGCGCGGCCTCCAGGCTTTCCTGCCCCGTCTCGAACAGGGCCGAGGAATAGGTCATCGTATCGTCCAGCCACAGGCCGTAGAAATCGTTGCCCAGGTCGTAGTGGTAAGAGATGTTCTTGCGCGCCTGTTTCTTGGAGTTCGACTGAAGCCAGAAGCGGAACTTTTCATAGGCGCGGATCAGGCCCATGCCCATGAAGCCGTCATAGATCTCGTCGTTCTCGGCATGGACGAGGTCCATGAAGGCCTGCAGATCGGGCGTGGACCACCATTCGTCGAGATAAGCCTCGCAGAAGCCCAGGTCGCCCTCGCGGATCAGGCGGCCGAAAATATCGGTGTTGTGGATGTGAAGCTCGGCCACGGGGCCCGGCTCGGGACCCTCGGCGCGAAAGACGCGCCCATCGGGCAGCACCATGTCCAGCCGGCCGCGGTCCATCTTTTGCGCCTGGTCGAAAACGGCGGTGAAATAGCGCGGCAGATGCGCCTCGCCCTTCGTGGTCGTCTTGATCGTCATATCCTGTCCCCTGTCCTGCGGCATCTTGTGCGGATGCCGCCCTGTTGCACAAGCCCGCCCTGTCCCGTGGCGTGGCCCTTTGTTTTCAGAAATCCCGGTTCTCATAGGCGTCGAGCGCCCGTTTGCGCCCCTCGGAGGCCGACATGATCGGCTCGGACGGGTAGTCGTCCGACGCCGACATGCCCCAGCTTTCGGGGATGGCGTCGAAGTAACTTTTCGCCGTGTCGGTCGCCGGGTTGGACGTTTCGGCCAGCCAGCGGCGGCGATAACGCCCGTGCTTGTCGAATTTCTCGGCCTGCGTCACGGGGTTGAACACGCGGAAATACGGCGTCGCATCGGGGCCGGAGCCGGCCGACCATTGCCAGCCCATCGCGTTGCTGGCCGGGTCCCAATCGACAAGGCAGTCCTCGAACCAATCCAGCCCGATCTTCCAATGACACATCAGGTGCTTGGTCAGGTAGGAGGCCACCAGCATCCGCGCGCGGTTATGCATCCGCCCGGTGACATACATCTCGCGCATGGCGGCATCGACGATCTGCATGCCGGTGCGCCCCTGCTTCCACGCCTTCACCTCTGCCTTGCGCTCATCCTCGTTCCACGGGAAGGCGTCCCATTCCTCGCGCCAGTTGCCCGACGTGATCCGCGGCGTGTGGTAGACGAGGTGATAGGCAAAGTCGCGCCAGACGAGTTCCTTCAGAAAGGTCTCGGCCCCTGTCTTGCCCTCGTCCATGGCGCGTTGCCCCGCCCACCAGCAGGCGCGCGCGCTGATCTCTCCGTAGGTCAGGTTCTCGGACAGGTGCGAGGTGCCGTCCTTGGCCAGATCGTCCCGCGCCTCGGCATAGGCGTCGATGCCATTGGCCATGAACGCCCCCAGGCGTCCGCGCGCGGCCTCTTCCCCCACGGCGAGATAGGGGCGCACGATCTCCGCCCCGCGCCGCATATCGGAAGCAAGCGCCCAGTCAGCGGGATCATCGCTCTCGGGCCAGCTTTGGGGTGCGGGAATATCAGGGGGGGGCAGAACCGCGCCGGGATCGCGGCCCCGCACGGCTTTCCAGAACGGCGTGTAGACCTTGTAGAACCCGCCCGATCCCGTCTCGACCGTCCAGGGCTCGAACAGGATGTGGCCCGCGTGGCTGACCGCCGCGATCCCGTCGGCTTTCAGCGCGGATTTGACCGCCTCGTCGCGCGTGCGGCTGTCGGGATCATAAAGACGGTTCCAATGCACTGCGACAGCGCCCGTTTCCTCGATCAGGGCGCGCAGAACGTCCAACGCCTTGCCGCGGCGAAAGACCAGGCGCGATCCGGCGTCGCTCAGCGCCTCGCCGAACGCCTCGGCGCCCAGTCCCAAGCGCCATTTCGGGGCCGCGCCGTGGGTTGCGACCACCTCGTCGCAGATGAACACCGGGATGACTGGCGCGCCGCTTTCACAGGCGGCCACCAGGGCGGGATTGTCGGACAGGCGGAAATCGCGGCGGGTCCAGTAGAGGACGGGGGCTTGGCTCATGGCGGGGTGAACAGGTCCGTTTCCTTTTCGGTTCCCCGCTATCTAGCGCTCGGTGCGGGCGATCAAGCCGCCCGGCACCTCTTTATCGCGTGATATCAATCAGGCGGTGACGTCGACCACCACCCGGCCGCGCACCCCGCCTTTCAGGATGGCGCGGCCCAGATCGGGCAGATCGGCCAGGCCCGCCGGTTCGACCATCGCCTCCAGCTTGTCCATCGGCAGGTCGCGCGCGATCCGGTCCCACGCCCTCAGGCGGTTGTCATAGGGTTGCATGACGCTGTCGATGCCCAGCAGGTTCACGCCGCGCAGAAGGAAAGGGATGACCGTCGCGGGCAGTTGCGCGCCGCCGGCAAGGCCCACCGCCGCGACCGACGCGCCGTATTTCATCTGGCCAAGGACCCGCGCCAGCATGTCACCGCCGACCGCATCGACACAGCCCGCCCATGTCTCGGCCTCGAGCGGGCGCTTGGTGGTCTCCGCCAGGTCCGCGCGCGGTACGATGCGCGACGCACCAAGCCCTTTCAGGTACTCCTCCTGCTCGGGGCGGCCTGTGACGGCGGCGACCTCGTAGCCGAGATTGGCCAGGATGGCGGTCGCGACCGAGCCGACGCCACCGGCGGCGCCGGTCACAAGAACCTCGCCTTTCTCGGATGTTAGGCCATGATCTTCAAGCGCCATGACAGCCAGCATCGCGGTGAAACCGGCGGTTCCCACGGCCATGGCCTGCCGGGTGGTCAGCCCCTCGGGCAGCGGCACCAGCCAGTCGGCCTTGACCCGCGCCTTCTCGGCATAGCCGCCCCAATGCACCTCGCCGACGCGCCAGCCGGTCAGCACGACCTTGTCACCGGGCTTGTAGCGGTCATCCTCGCTGGCCTCGACCGTGCCGGCGAAATCGATGCCGGGCACATGCGGATAGACGCGCACCAACCCGCCGCCGGGTCCGACGCACAGCCCGTCCTTGTAGTTGAGTGTCGAGTATTCGACCGCGACGGTGACATCGCCCTCGGGCAGACGATCTTCGCCCAGGTCCTGAACCGAGGCTGTCGTCTTGCCCTCGTCACCCTTCTCCACCACCAGCGCGCGGAATGTCATCTTTGCATCTCCTCGTTCATTTCATGGTTGAGCTAGATCGCCCAACCATCTGATATCAATTCCAGAAGCGTTCTTGAACCTGCGCCTCCCTCGGCCCATCTGGCGCCATGACAGTCAAGGCGGTTCCCGCATCCCAATGGGTCATGCGGATCATGGCAATGGCCACGTTGACGTCGAAATCGGGCGAGAAAGCCGCCGAGGACACGCGCCCGACCCGGCGATGACCAGCCATGATGGGCCAGAATTCCTCGACCGCGGGCACCGCTGCGCCGGAGATGGCCAGCGGTCGGATCTGCTGCACCGGGCCTTCCTTTGCCACGCGCAGCAACGCGTCTCGCCCGATACAGCCGATGGCCGTCGCCGTGTTGCAAAAGCGCCCGAGCCCGCATTCATGGGGCGTGTTGTCATCCGTCATATCGTTGCCGTAGCTCAGCAACCCGCTCTCGATCCGTTCGATCAGGTTGGGGCACCCGGCCCGCACATCGAGCGACCGTCCCGCCTCCATCAGGGCATTCCACAGCGGCATGCCGAGATCACCGCCTTCGAGATAAATCTCGAAGCCGCCCTGCTTGGAATACCCGGACCGCGCGACGACCATTTGCCGCCCGCCGAACCCGAACAGGCCAAAGCGGAAGAACCGCAGATCGCGCACGGCGTCGCCAAAGACCTCGGCCATCAGGTCATCGGCGCGCGGCCCCTGCACCGCCAGCGGCGACACGTCAGGCTCGTCGACCAGCACGTCGAGGCGATAGCCATGGGCGATGCCCTTGACCCAGTAGAGCAGATCACTGTCGGCGATGGAGATCCACCACCGATCCTCGGCCAGTTTGACCACGACCGGATCGTTGAGCATGCCGCCCGTCTCGTCGACGATGGGCATGTAGTAGCACTGCCCGGGCAGCATCCCGCGCAGGTCGCGCGGGGTCAGCATCTGCACCAGGCGCCCGGCATCCGGCCCCCGCACCTCGACCTGCCGCTGGCAGGACACGTCCCAGACCTGCACGGCGGATTTCAGGTGGTGGTAGTCCTCCTCGACCGAGCGGAACACGGTCGGCAACAGCATGTGGTTATAGACGGTGTAGCCGGTGACGCCAGCTGCCAGCACGCCCTCGGTAAAGGGCGTGCGGCGCAGGCGGCGTGACAGCGAGAGTTGAGCCATGGCGGGCCCCTTTGCGGCTGACGGGGCCCTAGTGCCCCTGTGGTCCAACCCAATCGATCTGGCAGATCTCGGCCGAGCGGCCATCGAAATCCCAGACCCGGCCAAAGGCGCGCACACGGCCCTTGGTCGCGGTTGCGACGGTGATGTCGGGGCCCATCCAGTATTGCGTGTTCGTCACCACGATATCGCCGTCGGGATCGCTGCCGCCGACCGGCACGACCTCGCCCTGGATCTTCTTGCCCACCATCAGACGGCGGGCCTTGCCCTCGGTCTCGAAGACCACGGGCGCGCGCTCGGCCCCCAGGAACTCGCTCACCAGCAGGCTGAAAAGTCCCGTGGTGCCGCGCGCCGCGCCGGAAAAGATGTTCACCAGCCCGTCATAGGCGGCCTCGCTCGCGCGCTCGTCGATGAAAGCCGCCGCCTTCCAGTTGCCGCGCGCCATCAGGCCGGGAATATCCAGCAGCAGGCCCACGTTCAGCCCGCCAAGGTTCTCGTCGCCGTAAAACCCCTCGTCGATGCGCACCCCGGCCCAGGCCTGGCAGTAGCCCTCGGTCGGCGGGTGCTTCCCAAGGCTGACGACACAGGGGCAGAACACGGTGCAGTTGCAGTTCAGGATCAACTCCCCCTTGATCGCCCAGGGCGTCTTGCCCGGCTCGGTGCGCGGAGCAGCCTCGGCTTCCATTTGATCGTGCATGTCTCTCTCTCCTCCCTCTCAGAACCCGGTGGCCAGCATCACCAGCCCGCCCCCGATCAACCCGACGCCAAGGGGCGCGGTCACGTAGCGCCCGATGGACGGCAGCTTTTCCAGCGCCATCAACGCCATGCCGAGCGCCATGAACCCAAGGCTCATCACCCCGCCGACAAAGGCCAAGGCCATCAACGCGGCGCAGCAGCCGAGGCAATCGGCCCCAAGGCGCAGACCCTGGCGCAACGCGCCCTCTTCCCAATGCTGCATGAAAAAGGTCAGCGGCGCGCGACAGCGGCTGAGGCAGGCCTCCTTGAGGCTGCTGAACTGGTAGGCGCCGGCCACGACCAGCAACGCGCCGGAGAAGGCCAATGAGCGGCTCTCGCCCAGCACACCCAACAGGCCAAGCCGCGTCAGCCCAAGTTGCGCCGCCGCTGCCACCGCCGCGAAGCCCACCCAAACCACGAGGTAGCCGCCAACCAGCGCGCCGAATTGCGTCCGGCCCGCATGGCGCAGATCGTCATAGGTGGCGAAGGCCGGCAGGGCCGTAGGCGCCATCATGCCGCCTGCCATCAGCGCCCACATCAGCACCAGGCCCGGATACCCCGCGCCCTCCGGCCCGGTGGCGCACAGCGCGGCGATCAACTCGGCCCCGTAGAGGCTTGCGGCGTCCCGCAGATCGGCAGGCACCGCCATCAGCCACAAAAGCGACCAGCACACAAGGATGCCGCCATAAAGCGCCAGCCAATGCGGCGCGGTCATGGCGCGGATGCGCATGGCGATCATCGTGGCCCTCCCTTTCGCGCCGCGAGTCGTTTTCCCTTGCCAGTCAAAATGTCAGACCTTTAAATGTCTGACAAATGAAAATCGACCCATCCAGCCCCCGCGGCCTACCCGCCCAGATCGCCGATGCGATCCGCGACTCGATTGTCGAGGGGCGGTTGATCGTGGATGAACGCCTGCCCTCCGAGGCGGAACTCGCCGAGCAGTTCGACGTGTCCCGCCCCACGATCCGCGAAGCGCTCAAGCGGCTGGCCGCGCAATCGCTGATCCGCACCACGCGCGGGGCTTTCGGCGGGGCCTTCGTCAACCGCCTCTCCTATGAAGAGGCCTACGCCCAGCAGATCACCACCGCGACGCTGCTTCTGTCGATGAACGGCGTCGCCTTCGAGACCGCCTGCGAGGCGCGCTATGCCCTCGAACGCGCCTGCGCGCCCCTGGCGGCCGAGCGGCGCACGCCCGACCAACTGGCCACGATGCGCGCCGAGATTCACCGCCAGGGCCAGCCCGGCCTGACGGACGAGGCCTTCTGCGCCTCGGACGTGGCCTTTCACCGGGCGCTGGTGGATGCGGCGGCCAACCCGGTCCTGTCCTACCAGTTGGCCGGTGCCGTCGAGGCGATGCAGCCCCTGATGAACATGATCACCTTCACCGCCCGCTCGCGCGAGCGGATCGGCGCGCTCCATACCCGGCTGGCCGATGCGATCGAGGCGCAGGACGGCGCACAGGCCGCCCAAATCCTGAGCGCACTGGAGGCCTATACGCTGGAGCTGGGCCAATCCGTGCGCGCAGCCCGCGCGGCAAGGGCCGAGACGCGCTGATCACAGCGATTTCCCTTGCGAGGCGCCGGGGCGTTTCCTAACGTCCCTGCCAGTCTGTTACCGCAACACCAACAGGGACATCTTGCAGACATGAAAAAGACCTTCACCCTCGGCACGACGATCACGCTCGCGCTGGCCGCCCCCGCCTTCGCGCAGGACGTGCTTGTCTTCGATTATTCCGGTTTCGAGGATCCGTCCTTCCACCAGCCCTATATCGACCAGCACGGCAGCGCCCCCGAATTCGTCTTCTTCGGCGACGAGGACGAGGCGTTCCAGCGTCTGCTGGCGGGCTTCCGTTCGGACGTTACGCATATCTGCGCAGGCTCCGTGCCGCGCTGGCAGGAGTCGGGCATCATCGAGCCTTGGGACACGTCCCGCATCGCGGCCTTCGCCGACCTGAACTCCGATCTCGTCGGGGCCGATGTTCTGGCCGGGTCGTCCGACCTCTACTTCCTGCCGACCGATTACGGTTCCACCGCGCTGATCTACAACAGCGATGAAGTGGCCGACGACGCCGTGGCCTCGCTGGAGATTTTCAACAACCCCGAGTTCGCCGGCCGCCTGTCGATCCCCGACAACGTCGATGACGCCTATGCGCTGGCTTACCTGGCCACCGGCGTCAGCGATTGGTCCGACGTGACCGACGAACAGTTCGAGGCCGCCACCGCGTGGCTGCGCGGCATCCACGAGAACCTGCTGACCTACTGGGTGGACCCGGCCGAGATCCAGCAGCTGATGGCCTCGGGCCAGGTGCTGGCCGCGTGGGTCTGGAACGAGGTGCCGGTCGCGCTGGCCGAGGAAGATTTCCCCGTCGGCTTCGCCCGCAACACCGAGGAAGGCACGAGTGTGTGGCTCTGCGGTTACGTGAACATGACCGAAGGCGAAGGCTCCGAAGACCTTGTCTACGACTATGTCAACGCGCTGCTGTCCGAGGCATCGGCCGGCCCGCTTCTGGAAAACGGCTTTGGCTCGGCCAATGACGCAGCGCTTCAGGCGCTCGGCGCCGAGGCGCTGGAAGCGTCGGGGCTTGGCGAAGTGACCGTCCCGGTTCTGGCCCAGTTGCCGATCTCCAACGAACAGCGCGAGCGTCAGGCCGAGGCTTTCGAACGGATCAAGGCCGGCTTCTGATCCAAGCGACCCGCAACGGAAAGGGCGCCCGTCGCGGCGCCCTTTTTCATGCGCCCCCGTCGCGGCGCGCGGCCAGGCCGGGGCTTGCCTTGGCCCTTGAACCTGCCCCGCAATACGCCCATATTTGCGATGTTCCCTCGGGAACTATGGGCATAAACGTGCGTGAAATAAGCGGTTCGGACCCGGGGGCGGTACCCGGCGGCTCCACCAAACATCCCGTCGTTGGGGGATCATGGGGCCGAAACAGGATCGACGAGCGTGTAAAGACGTGGCTTTGTCCCGGTGAGGTACCACCGTTATCGGTCCGTAAAGCATAATTGCCAACGACAATCGTGCTCCGGTTGCTCTGGCTGCGTAAGCAGTTCGAGGAATCGAAATTTAAGCCCTTGCGCCTAGCCGCGTAAGGCGGGGTTCGCAGGCACCTGGCAACAGAAGCCTGCACTTCCCCCCCCTCTCTGCTCCGACCTGCCGTTGTGACGATCGCGCCTTTGATCCGTCGCAGTCTTCCCGAATTGGTTTCACGCGAAAAAAATCACGGTTGAGTGATCCGGTCCGGCCCGCCGCGCGTTTAAGAGGAAACAGGCTTTGAGAGAGTACCCCATGCTAAGCGCACTTACCGCGATCGATTTCATCAACATGGCCGTGGGCCTTCTGACCATCGGGCTGGGCCTGCTGGGCTGGCTGGCGCCGCGCTGGACGATGGAGCAACTCGACATGGTCGCCGGGCCGACCCACATGGCCTATACCGAGGTGTCCGCCGTCTCGGGCGCGCTGTTCGTCGGCATGGGCCTCGGCGCGATGATCCTGAACGAACCGCTCGGCTGGGTGGTGATGGGCCTTGCCTATGGCGGTGCGGCCGTGGGGCGCGTGACCTCGATCTTCCGCGACAACGCGGCCTCGCGCCAAAGCTGGACCTTTTTCGGCGCCGAGGCGGCGCTCGCTTCCTGGCTGATCCTCGCCAATATCTGACGCGACATTCCACCCCCCGATCCCCCGCGCGCCCCGGTTCGGCCCTTCCGCCGTCCGGGGCGTCTTTCGAATCGGAACCAAATCTCTATGGTGGGGGCATCTGTTCCAAGGATGCTCTCAGACATGTCCGACAAATCCCAATCCATCGCCTATGGCCGCCTCATGCATCACGCGATGCGGGGGCTGATCCAGACGGTGTTGTCGGACGTGGCCGAACATGGCCTGCCGGGGGATCACCATTTCTTCATCACCTTCGACACGCAGGCCGAGGGCGTGGACATCGCGCCGTGGCTGACCGAGCGCTACCCGGACGAGATGACCATCGTCATCCAGCATTGGTACGACGCGCTGGAGGTGGATGATGACGGCTTCGCGATCACGTTGAATTTCGGCGACAGCCCCGAGCGTTTGTCGATTCCCTTCGACGCGATCCTGACCTTCGTCGATCCCTCGGTCGAGTTTGGCCTGCGCTTTGAAAGCATCAGCGCCGAGGATGACCCCGAAGACGAGCCGCCCGCCCCCGATGACGGGCCGGACGACCGCGACGAGGACACCGAGGAGCGCGCAGAGCACAAGGATGCCGAGGTGGTCAGCCTCGACACCTTCCGCCGCAACCACTGATCGCATCCGAAACGCCGCAGCGCCGCGATTGGGGGCTTGCCTTGCGCCGCGACCCGTGGCCTTTCACCGTCAACGGTTTTTTCGACGCGGCACAGGCGGATTTCCACATGGCCTCTTCCGATTTCGCGCTGTTCATGGGGCAGCTTTTCCGCAAACCGCACCAGGTCGTGGCGCTCGCCCCCTCCTCGCGGTTTCTCTGCGCCGAAATGGTGGCCGAGATCGACCCCGACGCCGGCCCGGTGATCGAGCTGGGCGCGGGCACGGGCAACATCACCAAGGCCCTTCTGGACCGGGGCGTCGCGCCCGAAAACCTCCATTCCATCGAGATGAACCCCGAGTTTTGCGACCGCCTGCGCAACGGCTTTCCGGGGCTGAACGTCCACCAGATGAGCGCGGGCGATGTCGGCACGCTGCCGGTTGACGGCGCGCAAGCCGTGGTCTCGGGCCTGCCGCTTCTGTCCATGCCGGTGCCGTTGCAGCGCGATATCCTGACCGGCACCTTCCAGCGCGTGAAGCCGGGCGGCACCTATGTGCAGTTCACCTACGGCCCGAAACCGCCCGTTACCCGCGCCGTGCGCGAGGAGCTTGGCCTCGACTGGCGCGTCAGCGGCAAGATCTGGTGGAACATGCCCCCCGCCCGCGTTTATCGCTTCTTTCAACCATCCTGAGGCGCGGCCTGCGCCATTTGACGCCGTTGCGCTTGGACCCAACGTCAGGCTAAACGGCATGCAACCGCATACCGGAGAGAGACCATGACCGCGACCCGTACAGAATCCGACAGTTTCGGCCCGCTCGACGTTCCCGCTGACCGCTACTGGGGCGCCCAGACCCAGCGCAGCCTGATGAACTTTCCCATCGGCTGGGAAAAGCAGCCCGTGGCCATCGTCCGCGCGCTCGGCGTCATCAAGAAGGCCTGCGCCCTGGCCAACAAGGACAGCGGCAAGCTGGATGCCAAGCTGGCCGACGCGATGATCGAAGCGGCAGGCGAAGTGATTGAGGGCAAGCTCGACGACCATTTCCCGCTGGTCGTCTGGCAGACCGGCTCGGGCACGCAGTCGAACATGAATGCCAACGAGGTGATCTCGAACCGCGCGATCGAGATCTTGGGCGGCGTGATCGGCTCCAAGGACCCGGTGCACCCGAACGATCACTGCAACATGGGCCAGTCATCGAACGACACCTTTCCCACCGCGATGCATATCGCGGCGGCCACAACGGCCAACGAGGTCCTGATCCCCGGGCTGGAAAAACTGGCTGCGGGGCTGGAGGCCAAGTCCGAAGAATTCAAGGACATCATCAAGATCGGCCGCACCCATACGCAGGATGCGACCCCGCTGACCCTGGGCCAGGAATTCTCGGGCTATGCCAAGCAGGTCCGCAACGGGATCGAGCGCATCAAGCTGGCCCTGCCCGGCATCTACGAACTGGCGCAGGGCGGCACCGCCGTGGGCACGGGGCTGAACACCTCCAAGGGCTGGGACACCACCGTGGCCAGCCACATCGCGACCATCACCGGCCTGCCCTTCGTGACCGCGCCCAACAAGTTCGAGGCGCTGGCCGCCCATGACGCCATGGTCTTCATGTCGGGCGCCATCAAGACCGCCGCCATGGCCTGCTACAAGATCGCCAATGACATGCGCTTCCTCGGCTCCGGCCCGCGCTCGGGCCTTGGCGAGCTGATCCTGCCGGAGAACGAGCCCGGCTCCTCGATCATGCCGGGCAAGGTGAACCCGACCCAGGCCGAAGCCATGACGCAGGTCTGTGCCCATGTGCTGGGCAATGACGCGGCCATCGGCTTTGCCGGCAGCCAGGGTCATTTCGAGCTGAACGTCTACAACCCGATGATGGCCTATAACCTGTTGCAATCCATGCAGCTTCTGGGTGACGCCGCCGACAGCTTCACCGAGCGGATGCTGATGGGCACGCAGGCCAATGTCGAGCGGATCGACCGGCTGATGAAGGAAAGCCTGATGCTGGTGACCGCGCTGGCGCCCACCATCGGCTATGACAACGCCACCACCGTCGCCAAGACGGCGCACAAGAACGGCACGACCCTGAAGGAAGAGGCGATCCGCCTCGGCTTCGTCGACGAAGAAACCTTCGACCGTGTCGTGCGTCCCGAAGACATGATCGGGCCCAAGTGAGCGGCAAGATCGTCAACCTCTCCCGCGTGCGGAAAACCCGCGCGCGGGAGGACAAGCGGCGACGCGGGGATGAGAACGCCGCGAAATTCGGCCGTAGCAAGGTCGAGCGTGCCTTGCAGGATGCGCGCGCGGAAAAGGACACCGCGCATCTCGATGCCCACAAGCGCGACGGGACCGACGAGGAATGAGCGAACGTCCGCAGAAACGCTCCCTGACGTTGAAGGGGCATCGCACCAGCGTTTCCCTTGAAGATACGTTCTGGGCCGAGTTCCAGCGGATCGCGGCGGCGCGCGGGCAGTCGGTGAATGACCTCGCGGCCGAGGTGGACGCGGCGCGCGGGTTGAGTTCGGGCCTGGCCTCGGCGATCCGGATTTTCGTTCTCGAAGAAATAAAGGCCGGCCGCTAACGGGACCTTAACCTTTCTCTGGCAGGGTGGCGGCATGGAAAAGCTGCCACCGAACCATTCGCCCGAGGCCTTTCTTGCCGACGTTTTCGGCACCCGCCTTGTCCGCGACGGCAAGGTCCTGCGGCGCAGCGCGCGGGATATCGAGCGCTATTTCGGCAAGGAGGCCTTCGTCGAAGAGGTGTATCGCCGCGGCTTTCGCGCCATCGAGAATGCCGGTCAGATCATCATCTTCTGCAACCGCGAACCGGTGCGCATCCTGCGCCCGAAGGAAGCATCGAAAACCCGACATGAAGCTTAGGTGCAGAAAAACTCGAGTTTTTCTGCCCGGAAAACTGCAGTTTTCCGCACGGAAATCTCGAGATTTCCGTTCCTTACCGTCGAGTCAGTTTCAACCAGATCCCGTCCTTCGCGCGCACCGTCAGGTAGGCCACCGGCACCGGGTCCCTGCCCTCGACCCGCTCGAACCGAAACGCGCGCAACAGCATCGCCAGCAACAACGGCCCCTCGACCATTGCAAAGCCCGCCCCGGTGCAGACCCGCGCCCCAACCGAGAACGGGATCCACGCCTCGCGCAGGCATTGCTTGCCGTTCTCCGTCGCCCACCGGCCCGGATCGAACCCGTCGGGGTTCTCCCACACCCGTTCATGGCGATGCAGGTGCCAGGGCGACAGCACCACCTGGCTTCCCACCGGCAGATCGCGGTCGCGGAAACGTTCCGGCTTGACCGTCTCGCGCACCATCATCGGGACCGGCGGATAAAGCCGCAGCGCCTCGCGAAACACGTCGCGGGCCAGTTTCAGCTTCGACATGACGCCGAACTCCATCCCGCCCGCCAGCGCGGCCTCGGCCTCCGTCGCGAGCTTGTCTTGCCAGTCGGGATGCAGCGCCAGAAGGTACAGCGCCCAGCCAAGCGCGCTTGCGCTGGTCTCGTGCCCGGCCAGGAAAAAGATCGCGACCTGGTCCACCATCTCCTCGGTCGAGAATCGCGCGCCGGTTTCGGGGTCGGTCGTCGTCATGATCTTCGTCGCCAGGTCGTCCGGCGCGTCACCGGCCTCGATCAGCGCCATCCGCTCGGCCGTCAACTGCGCGATCAGCCCCCGGATCGCCCGCGCGGTGCGCTTGGTCTCTGCCGAAAACCCGCGCGGCATCCAGCGCGGCAAGGGCACGAAGGCGGCGGCATTCAGGATCGGCTGCGTGCGCTGGTAGGCCCGGAACTGGTGAAAGGTCTCGGCGGCGACCTCGTTCTCGATCGGGATGGAAAACAGCGTGCGAAAGATGACGTCGGCGGCCGCGTGGCTCATCTCCGCCTCGACCTCGACCTCGCCGGTCTCCATGCGGGCCACGGCGGCCTCCCCCGCCGCCCACATGGCGGGAAACGTGTCACGCAGCCGCCCGCCCTCGAAGGCCGGGTCGATGATCCGGCGCTGCCGCAGCCATGTCTCGCCATTGGTCAGGAAGACCGAGTTGCCAAGCAACGGGCGCAACCCCTCGCCCACGCGATCCGATTTCGGGAAATCGAGCGGGCGGGCGCGCAGGACCTCGTCCACGAGGCTTGGCTGGTTCACCATGAAACTGCGGAAAAACGGCGTGCGGAACTCCGCCATCCACGCGCGATAGAGCCGCGCGGGCTGCGCGGACAGGATGTCCTGCCGAAACAGCTTCATGTAGCGCCAAAGCGAGACGCGATCGGGCCTCGCCTCGGGTTTCGGCGGCATCATCGTCATGCCTTCGCCCTCACCACCTGGTCCGTATGACGGTTCACCGGTCGCTCGATCCGGCTGGCCGAGGGCGCGCGCGCCCCGAACCGGTCCCACAAGGTCAGCGGCCCCGCCGTCACGCGGAAGTAGTCATACTCGTCCTCACGCCCCGACAGGTTGTCGAAGGCATTCAGATACTGGAAATGCAGCTCGAACAGGCGCCAGCGCAGGGCCGCCCATGTCTCGGGGCGGAGGGTCTGCGTATAGGCCGCCGAAATCACCAGCGGCCAGCGTTTGCCCCCGGCCGCCATTCCGCTGACCGCCACCGGGTCGCACAGCGCAAAGGCACACCCGTCGCCCGGTGCGCTGACATCCACCCAGGACAGCTCCTCCCGCGCCGAGAGATAGGCAAGGTCGGCGCGCAAGCGTCCCGCCCGCGGCAGGAAGGAGACCATCGGCACGACATGCCCGAGTGTCAGCAGCGACAGGCACGGGCCGTCCGCCGGCACGCGCCCCGCGCGGATCAGGTCGGCCAGGATCGACACCGCGATATAGGCGCCCGAGGAATGGCCGACGACCAGCACCTCGTCAGCCCCCCCCTGCAGCGCCCCAGCGATGCGGTCGCCGACCTCGGCCATCCGCGCCTCTTGCCCGGCCGGAAACGCCCCGCCGTATCGCGCGGAAAAGGCGTAATCATGCATGAGATACCACTCGTAAAAGGCGTCCCGGCGCTTGAACCGGCGCAACACCAGCCACGCCACCGCGGGCAGAAGGACCAGCACGGCGAACGCCGCCCGGACGATGGAGCCGCCCTGCGCCCCTGCAACCTGCGCCAGCGCCCAGTCCGTGGCCAGCATGAACCCCCAGGCGACCGCATAGCCCAGCCCAAGGGCCAAGAGCAGTTCCAAGAGCAACAGAACAACCGGGTAGAGCGCCGCGATCACCGGCCCCTTGCGCAGCCGCATCAGGCGGAACAGAGCCCCCGATCCGATATAGGCCCAGGCCGTCCGTGCCAGTTGGCCATAGGTTGCCAACACACCCTGGTCCATCGAGTCGCGCACGATATCGGCCCAGTAGGCGACCTCGACCTCCGTTTCGACCGCCGCCCCCTCGATCCGGGCGCTGACATGCCAGCCAAAGCGCGCACCGCCCTGCGCCTTGCCCATCTCGATCCGGTAGCCCGACAAAGCCGCCTGTTTCGCGGCCTCGCGGCGGTAGCGTTCGCGGTACTTGCGGGGCGGCACGGGGTCGTATCCGGGGATGTAGATCACCCGGCGGCGGGCCACGCGGCGGCGCGGCTGATCTGCCTCAACTCTGCTCATGGGCGCAGGTTAGCCATGAAATCCGGCAAGCCTAGGGCGCAAATCAGCCCAGGTTGCCAAGCGCGGGGAAAGTTTCGAGCAGCCAGAAGGACATGGCCGAGAACGCCCCGGTCATCAGGGCAAGCCCGACAGCGACCAGAAGCAGGCCCATGGCGCGTTCGATCATCCGCATATGCCGCTTCAACCGGGCCATCACCCCCATGGCCTTGTCGATGAACCCGGCCGCCAGAAGGAAGGGAATGCCAAGGCCCACGGCATAGACCGCCAACAGGACCGTCCCACGGGTCACGCTGGCCTCCGTCGCCGCGATGGACAGGATCGCGCCCAGTTGCGGGCCGATGCAGGGCGTCCAGCCAAAGGCGAAGGCAAGGCCCAGCACATAGGCGCCAAAGGCCGTGCCCCCCTGGTCGCCCGCATCCAGCCGCGCCTCCCGGTTGAGGAGCGGGATGTTGATCACGCCCAGGAAATGCAGCCCGAAAACGATGATCACCGCCCCCGCGATCCGCGCCAGCAGGATCTGGTTCTGCAAGAAGAACTGCCCGAAGATGGACGCGGTGAAGCCAAGGAAGATGAACACGGTCGACAGGCCCAGCACGAAGAACAGCGCGGCCAGAAGCGCCTTTTTCCGGGCCGCGCGGCGCGCCTCCCCGGCGGCATCCTCGGCCATGTCGGCCATGGTGATCCCGCTCATATAGGCGAGGTAAGGCGGCACGATCGGCAGGACACAGGGGCTGAGGAAACTCAGCACACCGGCGGCCAGGGCCACCAGCATCGCCGGCAAAAGCGACGCATCGAACAGATCGATCCCGAACATGGCCCTGACATACGCGGGATTCGGCGCGGCGTCACGTCGCCAACGCTCACATTGGCGTGGACAGGGCGTCGCGCCGGGGGCTAATCGGCACGTCATGGAGTGGGATGTCGAAATCGATGCCGAAGGGCTGAAATGCCCGCTGCCCGTGTTGCGCCTGAAACAGCGGCTTCGGGGCATCGCCCCCGGCCAGGTGGTCTGCCTGCGCGCGACGGATCCGATGGCCGCGATCGACGTGCCCCATTTCTGCACCGAAGAAGGCCATGACTTCCTCGGCTCCGACACGAGCGGCCCCTGCCCGGCCTATCTCGTGCGCAAGCGGGCCTGACCGGCGCGCAACCCGCCCCCATCTTTATCCTTCAAATATGCAAACGCGCGTGAAACGCGCGCGCGGGGCAAGGGGGTCAAGACCCCTTGCCCCGCGACACCGGGCGACGGCAACGCCGGCGCAATCCGTCAGGAAAACAGAACCATCGCCCGGGGATCCCAGGCCAGGTGCGCCGGCGCGCCCCGTTCGAGGACCCGCCGCCCCGGCATGTTGCGCATCGAGACCGACACCTTGTTCGGCGCGCCATCGATCAGCACGTCGTAATAGGTCATGTCCCCGTAATAGACGACCTCCTCGACCACGCCTTCCGCGCTGCGCCCGCCCTCGGGGCTCTGGCCTTCGAACAGGATGGTCAGGCTTTCGGGGCGCAGACCGATCCGGGCCGCGCCGAAGGTGGCACCGCCCGGGCATTGCGCCGCGTCAAGCTCGGCCCGGCCCAGGCCTGCCACCTCCACCTCGGCCCTGCCGTCCGAGACAGAGACGACATCGGCGGGCAGGAAATTCATCATGCCGATGAACTCGGCCACGCGGCGCGAGTTCGGACGCCGGTACAGCAGTTCCGGATCATCGAGCTGCGCGATCTCGCCCTCGAACATCACCGCGATGCGGTCCGACATCACCAGCGCCTCTTCCTGGTCATGGGTCACCAGGATGAAGGTGATGCCCACCTCGCGCTGCAGTTTGATCAGTTCCACCTGCATCTGCTCGCGCATCTTCTTGTCCAGCGCGGACAGCGGCTCGTCCAACAGCAGCACCTTGGGCTTCAGGATCAGGGCGCGGGCCAGCGCCACGCGCTGCCTTTGGCCACCGGACAGGGCATGGGCCGCGCGCCGCCCGTAATCCTTCAGCCCCACCATCTCCAGTGCCTCGGCCACGGCGCGTTGCTTCTCGTCGCCGGACATGGATGTCCGGCGCAGACCGAAGGCCACGTTCGCGGCCACGCTCAGATGCGGGAAGATGGCATAGGACTGGAACACCATGTTGGTCGGGCGCTTGTTGGGCGGCACCCCCTCCATGTTGCGGCCGTTCAACTGGATATGCCCCGAGGAGATATCCTCGAACCCCGCGATGGCGCGCAGCAGCGTGGTCTTGCCGCAGCCCGACGGCCCCAGCAGAGAAAAGAACTCGCCCTGCCGGATCTCGGCCGAGATGCCGCGCAGCGCGTGGTAGTCGCCGTAATACTTGTGCACATCGTCCAGGGTGATGATGGCAGGCGGCGGTGTCGTGTCCTTCACAGGAACCCTCCGGTATCTTCAAGCCCCGCGCGCTTCAGGCCGCGGCGGCGGAAAAACTCGGCCACCACCAGCAGCAGGACCGATAGCGTCACGAGGATCGTGCCAAGCGCCATCACCACCGGCAGACGTGCCGGGAACCGCAACTGCCCCCAGAGGTAGACGGGCAACGTCGGCTCGTTGCCCGACAGGAAGAAGGCGATGATGAACTCGTCCAGCGAGATGGTGAAACAGATCAGAAGCGAGGCGATGATGCCCGGCAGCACCAGCGGAAAGGTCACGAGGCGAAAGGTCGAGAGCGGCGTCTCGCCCAGGTCGATCGCGGCTTCTTCCAGGCTCTGGTCCATGTTGGCGAAACTGCCCTGCAGGATCGCGATGGAAAACGGCATGCACAAAAGCGAATGGCCAAGGATGATGGTCCACAGCCCGCTGTCGAGGCCGAGCTGCATCAGCACCGCCAGAAGCGAGATGGCGACGATCACCTCGGGCAGGACCAGCGGCAGCATGATGAAGCCAAGGATGCCGGGCTTGCCGGGAAACTTGTAGCGCGTGGCGGCGCGGGCGGCGAACAGCCCGAGCGACGTGGCCAGGATCGCGACCGAGACCGCGATTATCAGCGAATTCAGCGTCGCCTGATGCAGCGCGGGGGTGTCGAGCAGGGCCGCGAACCAGTTCAGCGTAAAGCCCTGCAGCGGGAAGGCGATAACCGTGCCGTCATTGAAGGCAAAGAGCGGCAGCAGAACGATCGGCGCATAAAGGAACGCGAGATACAGGATCGCGTAGAGTTTCAGCCCCCCGCCCTTCATCGTTTCGGCCCCGTCCAGATCCGCGTCAGCAGGATCAACCCGATGGAGATGACAGCCACCGTTCCCATGGCGAGCACGGCAAGCGTGGCGCCCATGGGCCGGTTGTTCAGGTCGAAGATCTGCGCGTAGATCATGTTGGCGATCATCGTGCCGCCCGACCCGCCGACAAGGCGCGGGGTGACGTAATCGCCCACGGTCGGGATGAACACGATCAGGGCGGCCGCCAGCACCCCCGGCATGGCCAGCGGCAGGGTCACGCGGAAGAAGGTCATGACGTAGCTTTCGCCGAGGTCGCGCGCGGCCTCCAACAGGCTGCGGTCGATGCGTTCGAGGCTGACGAAGATCGGCAGGATCGCGAAGGGCGCAAAGGCATGGGCCAGCGTCACGACCACGGCATTGGCGTTGTAGAGGATGAAGCCAAGCGGCTCGTCGATGATGCCAAGCCCCAGAAGCGTGCCGTTCACCGGCCCGTCATAGGCCAGGATCACGCGCCACAGGAAGACGCGGATCAGGTAGCTGGTCCAGAACGGGATCGTGATCAGGAACAGCCAAAGCGACTTGCGGTTCGGCGCCACGCGAAAGCTGATGAAATAGGCGATGGGAAAGGCCGTCACCACCGTGACCAGGGTGACCATCCCCGAGATCCGCAGCGAGCGGAACATCAACTCTCGATAGAGCGGGTCGCTCAGCGCCTCTTGGTAATTGGCGAAGGTGAAGGTGCGGTCGATGGTCAGGAATTGCTGCGTCCAGAAGCTCAGCAGCACGATGGTCGCCAGCGGCGCCGCCAGAAGAAGAAGGGAATAGACCAGGGGCGGGCTGACGATGGTCAGGCCCTTTCCCGCTTCGCTGCGCAATGCTCGTCTCAGCCCCGAATGGCTCTCGCCCATGTTGCGGGTGTCCCTTTCCGCACGGGGCCTGTTCGCATCCCCGGTTCCCGACGATGGCGACATGCTGGCGATGCTGCAAGAGGAAGCTTGCGGTGCAGGCTTGCTGCGACGGCGTTTTTCGGGGGGACCGGCGCGAAAGGATCACTTTTTGAGCGTCTCGAGGAGGACTCCACCCCGGCAGGTTGCAACGTCGTGGGCGGGGGGGGGCCGTGGGTGCCGTGGCGCGCCCGGACGGGCCATCGCGCGCCACGAGCATGGCAACGCGGTATCAGAGGCTGGTCTCGACCCGCGTCGGATCTGCCATCGACGCGTCCGGCTTCGGCAGATCGCTGTCTGCGTCGGTCAACAGGGCGTCGTCGAAAAGGCCCTTCTTGCCTTGCAGCGCCTCGGCCGCGTCGGTGGGAAGGGTCTCGACCGCTTGCGCGGGTTTGGCGAGGTTGCCCTGCTGCGCGTCCGGCATCGCCGACGTGGTGGCCAGCGCCAGGCCGGGCGCGGCCAGGATGAACAGAGAAGAAAGAACCATGCGTTTCATGATCATGTCTCCAAGGTCCAGAGGTGGTGGTGTTGAACCGGCGGAGCGATGGCACATCGGCCTGCTGCCCCGCACGCCGATGGATTTGGAGAACGGCGACCCGGGTTGAAGACCCGCTCACGCATCTGTGATCCGCGTCGCGGCCAAAAGAAAAGGGCCGCCCAGATGAGCGGCCCTTTCCGAAATCTGTCTGACGCCGGATCAGCGCTTGGAGAACTGGAAGCTGCGGCGGGCCTTGCGGCGGCCGAACTTCTTGCGTTCCACGACGCGGCTGTCACGGGTCAGGAAGCCAGCGGCCTTGAGCGCGCCCCGCAGGGACGGTTCATAGAGTTGCAGCGCCTTCGAGATGCCGTGCTTGACCGCACCGGCCTGACCGGACAGGCCGCCGCCCTTGACGGTGGCCATGACGTCGAACTGGTCCTCGACACCGGCGACGGTGAAGGGCTGGCGCAGGATCATCTGCAGCACGGGACGTGCGAAATACGCGTCCATCGGCTTGCCATTGACCACGACCTTGCCGGAACCGGGCTTGATCCAGACGCGGGCCACCGCGTCTTTCCGCTTGCCGGTGGCGTAGGAACGGCCAAGCGCGTCGCGCTGCGGCTCCCGCGGGGTTTCGTCGAGGGTGACGGCGGCGGGGGCGTCCGCCCCGTCCACGGCGCCTTTCAGCGCATCGAGCGAAGAGAGAGTCTCGGCCATTGTCATGCGCTCCGGGTGTTCTTGGGGTTCATCGACTTGACGTCGAGCACTTTGGGCTGCTGCGCCTCGTGCGGGTGCTCGGCACCGGCATAGACACGCAGATTGGTCATCTGCTGACGCGACAGCTTGCCGCCCGGCAGCATGCGCTTGACAGCCTGCATGACGACGCGCTCGGGATGCGCCCCTTCAAGGATCTGGCCGGTGGTGCGGGACTTGATGCCGCCCGGATAGCCGGTGTGCCAGTAGTTCGGCTTGTTGCGCTTGTTGCCCGTCAGCTGCACCTTGTCGGCGTTGATGACGATGACGTTGTCGCCCATGTCCATGGATGGCGTGAAGGTCGGCTTGTGCTTGCCGCGCAGCCGCATGGCGATGATCGAGGCGAGACGGCCGAGCACGACGCCTTCGGCGTCGATCACGATCCATTCCTTCTCGATATCCGCCGGGGTAGCGGTGAAGGTTTTCATCGGGTCAGTCCTTTCGGGGGCCGGGATCCGGCCGGAAACACATGGGGGCACGCATGCTAATACGCGCCCCTCGGGTGGATGCCGGTGTTCTAAGCATTTCCAACGCCCCGTCAAGCGGCACGTTTCGCCCAAAACCGTGCGTTTTCAGCGACTTATGATTGCGGTATTATTTTACCCCATTCAATTGCAGCCCTTTTTGCCTCCAAAAGCAAAGCACCGCCCCGGTTTCGGGGCGGCGTGCCGCAGTCACGTGCAAATCAGGCCGGGGCTCAGTCGCCCAGCTTGTCGCGGAAAAACAGCGATTCCACGGTGTAGACGAGGATCGACATCCCGATCGCCCCCATGGCAGCGATGCCGAGAAAGACGATGACATCCACCGGCCCGCCGATATCGCGCAGGTGCGAGTCCGTCATGAACATCACGAACCAGACGGCAAGGACTGCCCCCACCGGCATGAACAGCTGCGCGATCAAAAAGCGCCGCATGCCAAGGTTGTGATCCCGGATCAGCACGTACAGATACCCGACCGTGATGATGGCGGCGACAGCCACCATGGTCCAGAACAGGCCGGTGCCGAAGACCTCTTCGAACACGGCAATCATTGTCTCAAGGGTTAGTTCTTCCATGTTCCCGTCTCCTCAGGCCTGGCCGCGCAGCATGGCGTTGTAGGTGGCTTTCAGGGCGATTTCCTTCATCAGCCAGCTGATCCACAGCTCTTCCAGCGGGGCGATCACCCCGGGGAAGGACGGCGTCAGGTTGTTGTTGTAGTCGAACTCGATCAGCATCGCGCGTCCAATGCGCGTGATCATCGGGCAGGAGGTATAGCCATCATAGGTTGCCGTTCCGTCCTCGCCCTGGATGGCGGCGACGAGGTGATCTTCGACCACCGGCACCTGGAACTTGACGCTCGCGGCGGTCTTGCCCTTGGGCACGCCCGCAACGTCGCCCACAGCCCAGATATTGTCATAGCGATTGTGGCGCATCGTATACTGGTCGCAATCGACCCAGCCCTGATCCGTCCAGCGATCGGCCCAGCTGAGGCCCGAATCGCGGATGAACTGCGGCGCGCGCTGCGGCGGGACGATGTGGATATAGTCGTAATCCTGCTCTTCGGTGCCGTCGGGTGTCTCGAAGGTTGCGATCTTGCGCTCGGCGTCGATGGCCCGCAGCGTCCGCTGGTAGCTGTAATCGATATCGCGGTCGCCAAACAGCATGCGCACCCGCTCGGACACGATCGGCACGCCGAACAGGCTGGTCTGCGGGGCGGCATAGAGGATCTCGGCCGCGCCGCGATTGTCGGCCCGGCGCAGGCGGTCGTCGATCAGGAAGGTGTGCTTGAGCGGCGCGCCGGCACATTTCATCTCGGTTTCCGGACGGGTGAATAGCCCCCTGCCCCCTTCCTCGACGAAACGCGACGCCGCTTCCCAGGTTGCCGCGGCATCTTCGGGCCCGCCATAGAGCGCGCCGATGCCGTTGGTGCCGATCATGTCGCGCGAAAAGCCCTCGATCGCGTCATGGTCGAGCATGAGGCCCGGCGCGAGCACGAGGAAATCATACTCGACGCTTTCGCCACCCTCGGTGTCCACGCGCCGCACCTCCGGGTCCACGGCCGAAACCGCATCCTCGATCAGGGTTACGCCGTCCGGAAGCCACTCGGTTGTCGTGCTGACCACATAGTCGGCGGGCTTGAGGCCAGCCGCAACAAGCGTCAGGCCCGGTTGATACAGGTGGCGCACCCGAGGATCGATCAGCGTGATCTGAGCCCCGTCCAGGCGGTCGACCAGCCGGTTGACCAGCGCGGTGCCGGCGGCCCCGGCCCCGATGATCACGATGCGGGCACTGGTCTGCACGGTCTGTGCGCGCGCCTCGGCGCCCGGCAGGGTGGCGGCAGCGCCCCCCGCAGCGGCCATGGCCAGAAAGGCCCGGCGGCTGGTGTTGAAATTCTCTGTCATTCGCATGTCTCCCGAGTCCGTGACGCGTCTCTGATTTGGCATGCAATAGTGTGCAATGTTAAATTCCGACTTTGACATATATCAAATCACTCGCCTTCAGGGCGAATTTGTCGCGACCGGTGAAAATTCCCTCTTGATCCGACTCGGGCTCGGCCTTAGGTGCCCCCTCACGAACCGGGACCGATCCCAACTTCGGCGACAGCCGGGGGGGCGCTAAGGACCCACCACATCACTCTACTGGTAAGAAGGGGGAGCGCCATGGACAGCGCCGACCTCTTCCAACTGGGGACTGGTCTGGAGACAGGCGCCCATGCGGAAGAATCCCGCAGCCAGACGGCTGCACGCGATATTTTTGACGACACCCGTGACGATCACTTCATCCGCCGCGATGGCGCGGTGTTTGCCGGCACGCACCTGATCATCGAAGTCGAGAACGGCCACGGGCTGGATGACGAGGATCGCATCCAGCAGGCGTTCCGTGACTGCGTGGATGAATGCGGCGCCACGCTGCTGCACATCCACACGCACAAGTTCTCGCCCCAGGGCGTGAGCGGCGTGGCCGTTCTGGCCGAAAGCCATATCTCGGTGCACACTTGGCCCGAGATCGGCTACGGCGCCTTCGACGTGTTCATGTGCGGCGACGCGCAGCCGTGGAAGGCCGTGGACGTGCTGCGCCGGGCCTTCGGCACCGAGACCGTGCACGTCAAGGAACTGCGCCGCGGCGAAGGCCTCGTGAGCGAGGTCGTGGCCGCCTGATCGCGGCTGTCATTCTCGAAAGAACCGGGCCGCGCGCACCCCGCCGCGGCCCGCATCCGTTTCAAGCCATAACACCCGGGGGACACATCATGACCGATCGCACCGACTGGCCCGCCGACTGGAACATCGAGCGTCTGCACGACGATCACCTGCAAGGCCTGCGCATCACGACCGAGTTCTACGACAGCGCGACCGAGCACCAGCGCATCCGCGTCTTCGAGAACCCGACCTTTGGCCGGATCATGACGCTCGATGGCGTGGTGCAGGTCACCGAAGCCGACAATTTCATCTATCACGAGATGCTGACCCATGTGCCGATCCTCGCCCATGGCAACGTCAAGCGCGCCCTGATCGTCGGCGGCGGCGATGGTGGCATGGCCCGCGAGGTGCTGAAGCATGACGGGGTCGAACAGGTCACCATGGTCGAGATCGACGGCGGCGTGGTGGACTTCTGCAAGCAATACCTGCCCGGCATCTCGGCGGGCGCCTTCGACGACCCGCGCCTCGATCTCGTGATCGCGGACGGCGCGGCCTTCATGAAGGAGAACGCCGATTTCTACGACGTCATCATCGTCGATTCCACCGATCCGGTCGGCCCCGGCGAGGTTCTGTTCACCGACACCTTCTATGGCCACGCCCGCGCCCGCCTGGCCGAGGGCGGCATTCTCGTGACCCAGAACGGGGTGCCCTTCCTGCAGGGCGAAGAGCTGACCAACACGATGCGGGCCTTCCGCGCGTTGTTCTCGGATGCCACCTGCTATCTCGCCACGATCCCGACCTATGCGGGTGGGCCGATGGCCTTCGGCTGGGGCACGAACGGCACGGCGCGTCAGACGGACCTTGCCACTTTGCGCGCACGGTTCGAGGCGGCGGGACTGTCGACCGACTACTACACGCCCGAAGTGCACCAAGGCGCCTTTGCCCTGCCCCCTTACGTGGCGCGGCTTATCCCGTAAGCGGGGCGTTTTCCTCGAGGAAAACGGCCGAAAATCTCGAGATTTTCGGCGGGGCGGAGACCGGGAGGTCTCCGCCCCTTTCCAGTCATTCCGGAACGCAGATCTCGCCCCGCCCGATCGCCAGCGCCGTGCGCAGGATCAGGCCCGCCACAACAAGCACCAGCACACCCAGAACGATCAGACCGATGGCGTCATGGAGCGTGCTGCCCGTCTGCGCGCCGTAAAGGAAAGACGAGATGGACAGCGCCGCCAGAGGAAAACTCAGCGCCCACCAGCTGAGCGCGAAGGGCAGTTTGGCAAACTTGGGCAGTTCCATGAACACCAGCGCGGCGAAGACATAGCCCATGTTCACCAACAGGATGCCGAACGTATCGACCTCACCCACCAGCCGGAAATAGGAGACGAAGCCCACGGACGGCGGCGCGATCAGGATCAGCATGGTCGGCAACAGCTTGCCCGGCAGCGGGTTGTGAAAGATCAGACGGTTGAAGACCAGAACCAGCAGCACCATCCAGAAGATCAGACCGGCGGAAAAGAACAGCCAGCTGATATCGGTATAGCCCATCTGCGCACCGGCCACCGGCACGATGATGTTGCCCACCGCCGGGATGAACCACGCGGGGTTCAGGTGCCCGACCTCGAAAGCGCGGTGGCTGATCCAGCTATGGATGACCGACAGCGTCAGAACGCCCTGCAGGACCGTCCCGATCACCCAGACGATCCGCGCGATGACGGGGAAATCGGTGTTCATCGCCGTCGCCATCAGAAGCAGCGAGATCGAGATCGTCGGGAAGAAGGCCAGTTTCACCGGGTGGTGCCATTCGGCGACGACCGCTCTTGGGTAGCGCACGGCCTTGGTCAGGTAGACCAGCGCGATGGCGGCAAAGGCCGCGATCCCGACCCAGAGCATGCCTTGCGCCAGCGGCTCGGCCCAGCTGTGCGCGTGCGAGGCCGCGCGCAAGGCCAGCGTCAGGCCGAAAAGGCCCATCAGGATGGCGTGGAATGTCACGGGCAGATGCTCCAGCCGGCTATGGCTGTCGGCGGGGGCGGTGGTGTCGGTCATGTCGGTCCCTTCCCGGCAATTCGATTGCAGGTGTCAACTAGATCTTCTAGCGGGATTGTACCACGGGTGCAGCGTCACAGGGTGTCGCAGCCAGGCCGCCTCAGCGTTCTGGCGGAATCGAATAGGTCAGCGAGGCGCGTGCGACCGGCGCGTCCGACCCTTCCGAGAACATCAGGCATTCGCCCACCGCCAGCACCCGGCCCAGCTTCAGCAGCCGGCACACGCAGATCAGGTCCGCCCCCGCCGCCGGTTTGCGCATGAAATCGATCGAGCAATTGGTCGTCACGGCCAAGGCCTTGGGCCCGATCATCGCCAGCACGGCAAGGTAGACCGACACATCGGCCAGCGCGAACATCGACGGCCCCGAGACGGTGCCGCCGGGGCGCAGGTGCCGCTCGGCCACGGGCAGGCGGACACGGATCGCCTTCTCGCCAACCTCTTCGATGATGAAATCTCCGGCGGTCTGCGGAAACTCCCGCTCCAGAAACGCGTGCAGATCGGCCTCGGTCATCACGACTGGCATGAATGGCTCCCTTCCTGTTTCCCCCACCCTCGATTGCCGCTAACGTGCCGCCGGGATGGGACGGTGGCAAGGGAGGCATCCACCATGACGGACGATATTCTTCTGCGCGAGGACCGGGGCGCGATCACGCACCTGACGCTGAACGCACCGGGCAGCCTGAACGCGCTGTCTGACGCCATGCTGGCGCGGCTGACCGAAACCTTCACCGACCTGATCCAATCCAGGACACAGCGCGTGATCGTGCTGAAGGGCGTGGGCAAGGCGTTTTGCGCGGGCCACGACCTGAAAGAGATGAAGGCCAAGCGCGAGAGCGGAAACGGTGCGGCCGAGCTGCGGGACCTTTTCGACCGCTGCGCACGCATGATGCAGTTGATCCCCCGCCTGCCCCAGCCGGTCATCGCGCAGACCCACGGCATCGCGACGGCCGCCGGTTGCCAGCTTGTCGCCTCCTGCGACATGGCGGTCAGCGCCGAAAGCTGCCGCTTTGGCGTGAACGGCGTCAATATCGGCCTCTTCTGTTCGACGCCCATGGTGGCGCTCAGCCGCAATGCCCCGCGCAAGCAGGTGTTCGAGATGCTGACCACGGGCGAGTTCATCGACGCCCACCGCGCGCGGGAGTTGGGCCTTGTGAACCGCGTTGTTCCCGACAATGCGCTGGACGAGGAGACCGAGGCGCTCGCCGCGCTTGTCGCCAGCAAGCTGGGCAGCGCCGTGCGGATCGGCAAACGCGCCTTCTACGACCAGATCGACCTGCCGCTGGACAAGGCCTACGAGCTGACCGGCGCGGTGATGGTCGAGAACATGCTCGACAAGGGCACGGCCGAAGGGGTCGATGCCTTCATCGAAAAGCGCAAACCCGACTGGAACCAGCCCGGCTGATCCAAACCCCGCGCCACGATTCTCGGGGCCTTACACCCCGTAGATCGCGGCGAATTTCGCGTCGAGATAGTCAAGCAGCGGCGCTTCGCTGATCTCGCCCCCCGTGGCTTCCATGATCGTCTCGCGCGGCGGGCGTAGCCCGCCATGGCGTTGCAGCCGTTCGCGCAGCCAGAAGGTTGCAGCCGAAGGGTCGCCCTCGGCCAGATGCGCGTCGAGATCGGGAATGTCGCGGCGCATCGCCTCGTTCAGGCAGCCTGCATAGACGTTCCCGAGGCTGTAGGTCGGGAAATACCCGAACAGGCCCACCGACCAGTGCACGTCCTGCAACATGCCGTGGCTGGGCCGGTCGACCTTGACGCCGAAATCGGCCTCGAACCGGTCGTTCCAGGCCGCCTCCAGGTCCGCCACGGCCAGATCGCCCGAGATCAGCGCGCGCTCCAGATCGAAGCGCAGCATGATGTGCAGGTTGTAATGCACCTCGTCGGCCTCGGTCCGGATGAAGCCCGCGTTCACGCGGTTGACCGCAGCGTGGAAGGCCGCCTGATCGTGCAGGCCGATATCGTCGAAATGCGCCCGCATGCGGTTGAACAGCCAGCCGGTAAAGGGGGCCGACCGGCCCAACTGGTTCTCGTAGATGCGGCTTTGGCTTTCATGCACCCCCATCGACACGCCCTGCCCCAGCGCGGTCAGGCCATAGGCATCGTCGATATTCTGCTCGTAGGTGGCGTGGCCGACCTCGTGGATCGTGGAGTAGAGGCAGCCGAGCGGTTCGCCTTCGTCCACACGCGTGGTAATCCGCACATCCTTGCCCGAGCCGGAAGAGAAGGGATGCACCGCCTGGTCGATCCGGCCATGCAGGAAATCGTAGCCGAAGACCCCCGCGACCTCGTGGGCGAGCGCCAGTTGCCTGTCTTCGGGAAAGGCGCCGGTCAGGCCCTTGGGCGGTGTGCCCTGCCCCAGCACCCGTTCGCGCAACGCGACAAGGCGCGGGCGCATCCGGTCGAACAGCGCCGCGATCTCGTCGCCGCTCATGCCCGGCTCGTAATCGTCGAGGAGCGCGTCGTAGAGAGTGCCGTCGGACCCGGCCAGCGCCGCGGCCTCCTGCCTGCGCAGGTTCACGACCTCTTCCAGGGTGGGCAGGAAATGCGCCACATCATCGGCCGCCCGCGCCCGCGCCCAGATGCCCTGCGCCAGCGAGGTGGTCCGCGCCAAGGCCGTGGCCAGATCTGCGGGAACCTTCATCGCCCGCTCGTATCCGCGCCGGATCAGGCGAAGCTGTGCCGCCTCGGCCTCGGTCGTCGCCTCGGCATTGTCCAGCCACTCCCCGACCCTGGGATCGGTCCGGCGGGCGTGCAAAACCGATTCCAGCGCCCCCATCTCGTCCGAGCGCTGCTCGGCCGCGCCCTTGGGCATGACCGTTTCCTGGTCCCAGCCGAGACGGCCCATGACCTGCGCCAGCGCTTCGGTCTCGCGCTGAAAGGCGAGAAGATCGGTCAGTGCACTCATAAGCTTAACCTCGGACAGATTGTTTCAGGGGATACATCGACAGGAACCGCGCGCGCAGGATCAGCACCATCAGCACCACCGCGCCGAACTGGTGCAGGATGGCGAGGTACCACGTGGCCGAGGTCATGACCGTCACGACGCCAAGAAAGATCTGAACGACCATCATCGCCATCATGTCGTTGAAGGCCGTGCGCGTCGCCTTGCGCGCAGATCTCAGGCTCGCGATCCAGGCCCCGAGCGCCACCAGCACCAGGAGGTAGCCCAGCATGCGGTGGATGAACTGCACCGTGCCGTCATTCTCGAAGAGGTTCCGCCAGACCGGTTCGATCGCCCACATGCCCGGCGGGGTCAGGCCACCGGCCATCAAGGGCCAATCGGTGTAGTTGCGGCCCGCGTCGATCCCGGCCACCAGCGCGCCGACGATGATCTGGAGGAAGGCCAGGTGCATCACCCCGGTCGACATGCCCTTGAGCTTGCGGTCCCCCTCGCGCCGGGCCGAGAACAACTCCGCCTGTTCGCGGCCAAGCCGCATGACATACCACGCGATCAGCGACAGGATCAGGAAGGCCAGCCCCAGATGCGTCGCCAACCGGTAGGAGGCGACATCGAGCATCCCCTCCTGCAGGCCCGAATGCACCATCCACCAGCCGATCGCGCCCTGCACGCCGCCAAGCGCGCCAAGAAACAGCAATCGCCCCGTCCAGCCCTTCGGGATATTGCGCGTCGCCAGCAAACCGAGGAAGCCCACCGCCCAGACCAGGCCGATGAACCGGCCAAGCTGGCGGTGGCCCCATTCCCACCAGTAGATGACCTGGAACTCCGCCATGCTCATGCCACGGTTTTGCAACTGGTATTCCGGGATCGCGCGGTAGGCGTCGAACTCGGCCTGCCAGTCGGCCTCGGACAGGGGCGGGATGGCGCCCGAAAGCGGCGCCCATTCGGTGATCGACAGGCCCGAATCCGTCAGGCGGGTCAGGCCGCCCACGGCGATCATCACGACGACCAGCGCGAACAGGATCATCAGCCAGCCCCGCACCAGCCGCCGCGCGCGTGACCGGTCGCGGCTGACGCCGCCCGGCGTGGCGGCGGGCTTCTGTGTTTCGGTGACCTCTTCGAAAATGCTGCGACGCTCGGCCATGGCCCGTCTCCCCTCACATCTCGGGGTCAGACCTATCCCGCGCCCGCGCGGCCTTCAAGCGCCTGCGACGGCCTGACCATGCCCGGCCCGACCCTTCATCTTGGCCAGAAACCTCCGGGGGAGCGCGCGGCACGCGCGCGGGGGCAGAGCCCCCTACCCGTCAAGGCGCTTCTCGGCCCAGCGGACCATCTGGCGCAGCATCCCGTGAAGCACCTGCACATCGGCCCGCGTCAGGGGCAGCCGCGACCACATGTTGCGCAGGTTCAGCTTCATCCCCTCGGCCTTCAACTCGGGAAAGAAGAACCCCGCCGCCTCCAGCCGCTGCTCGAAATGATCGCCCAGCTTCTCGATCTCGAGGCCGGTCGCGAACTCGGTTTTCGCCATCTCCATTACCTCGGGCGGCGCCTCGACCGTCTCACGCCGCCATTCATAGGCGGTCAGCAATACGCATTGCGCGAGGTTCAGGGAGGGGAAAGCCGGGTTCACCGGCACCGACACGATGGCATTGGCCAGGGCGATATCGGCGTTTTCCAGCCCCGCGCGTTCCGGCCCGAAGAGGACAGCCACCTTGCCGCCCTCGGCGGTGATCGCGCGGGCCTGCTGCATGGCGCGCTCGGGCGTCACCACCGGCTTGGTCAGGCCGCGCTCGCGGGCGGTGGTCGCGAAGACGTAGGTGCAATCGGCAACCGCGTCTTCCACGCGGTCGAAAAGGCCCGCCTCGTCCAGCAACCGCCCCGCCCCGCTGGCCAGCGCCACGGCGCGTTCGTTCGGCCAGCCGTCACGCGGGCCGACGACCCGCATCCGGTCGAGGCCGAAATTCCACATCGCGCGCGCGGCGGCGCCGATATTCTCGCCCATCTGCGGGCGGACGAGGACGAAGGCGGGCTGGCCGCCGGGATCACGCTGTTCCATGGGGCGGGCGATACCGCGCAGGCCGCACAGGCGCAAGCGTCCCCCTTGCGAGGACGCCCCGGGGCGCGTATCGACGCGGGCGCAACGTGAAGGAACCCCGCATCATGGCCGAGACCGAGCGCCCGCAGATCTACCTCGTGACGCCGCACAGCTTCGACCCCGAGGCCTTTGCGCCAGAGCTTGCGCGCATTCTCGATTCAGTCGAGATCGCCTGCGTCCGGCTCGCCTCGGCCAGCGAGGATGAAAGCGAGTTGGCCCGCGCCGCCGATGCCTGCCGCGAGGTGGCCCATGCCCGGGACGTGCCGCTTGTGATCGAACGCCATATCGCGCTGGTCGAGCGGCTTGGCCTCGATGGCGTGCACCTTACCGATGGCGCGCGCTCGGTGCGCGCGACGCGCAAGGCCCTGGGCGGCGATGCGATCCTCGGCAGCTATTGCGCGGCCTCGCGCCATGACGGTCTGGTCGCGGGCGAAGCGGGCGCAGACTACATCAGCTTCGGCCCTGTCGGGGAAACCGGCCTTGGGGACGGGACGCGCGCCGAGCGCGATCTCTTCGCCTGGTGGTCGCAGATGATCGAATTGCCCGTCGTGGCCGAAGGGGCGCTCGATGTGGAGCTGATCGCCGAGTTCGCCCCGGTCGTGGATTTCTTCGCGCTTGGCGCAGAGATCTGGCGCGCCGACGACCCGGTCGCGGTCTTGAAAGACCTGCTCAAGCCGCTGGGATGAGCCGCGAGGCAATCGGGCCACGCTCGGGCCGCCAGCGGCCGTCGCGCGCCCCGGTCGGCGCGTCACGCGCCTCTGCGCCTCCGGCGGGCATATTTTCGGGATAAAGATGCAACGGGTCGAACAGGCCTCAGCCTTGGCTCTGGCCACTGTCGAAGCCGGCCCTGACCTTGGCCTCCGCCGCGCGGGCAAGCGGTTTGCGGTCGGCGAACTCCGAGACCTTCAGCGGCGCGTGATAGATCACATCGACCGCCCCCTGGCGCGGCGCGGCAAGGATTTGCAGCAGGCTTGCACCGAACTCCATCTCGCCCCACCAGCCATAAAAGCGCGGGTCCGCCCCCTCGGGCGCGTGGTAGCGCAAGGTGATCGGCTGCACCCACAGGATGTCGCGCAGGCGATCCGAGAAGAAGGCCGCGAAGAGCGTCGTCTTGAACGGCAGCACGCGGCGCGAATCCGTCGAGGTGCCTTCGGGAAAGAACAGGAGCTTGTGGCCCGCGCGCAGGCGGTCTTCGAAGAGCCGCGTCTGCGCCGCCGCCTCGGCCCTGTCGCGGCGGATGAACACCGTGCCCGTGCCGCGCGCAAGCCAGCCGATGCCCGCCCAGCCACGCACCTCGGCCTTGGACACGAAATACAGACGTTTCGACGCGTTCAGCGTGAAGATGTCGAGCCAGCTGGAGTGATTGGCGACGAAGGCCCCCCGTTGCGGCATCGGGGCGCCGATCACGCGCCGGCGAAGCCCCATGGCCCTGCACGACCAGATGCAGACGAATTGCGTGATGAAGGGCGTGACCGGCCGGTTCAGGCCGAAAACCAAACGCTCCGGCAGCCGCAGAAGAAGGAGCAGGGGAAAACAGATCGCCAGCAGCAGCAGCATCGGCCCACCGCGCCGGATCACGCGCAGCCAGTCGCCCAGCCCCAGCTTGCGGGGCGGCGGCGGCGGGGCATCGCCCTCCCAGGTCACGCTCATGCCCGGATCTCCGCACCGCGTTGATAGATCGCGCGGTGCTTTTCCGACATGCGCGCCACGTCCATGACGAGGCAGACGTCGATGCAGTTGAAGGGCTGGTCGATGAAGGCCCCCTCGCCCACGAAGCCGCCCAATCGCAGATACGCCTTGATCAGCGCCGGCATCTGGCGGACGGCGGACGGACGATCCAGCGCCTCTTCCGCGATCAGATCCATGCGGGACGCGCCGGGCGGCTTGGCGCGCGGGCGGATATCGGGCGGGGCCAGGTGGCGGTGATGCAGGAGTGACAGGGGCGCGGCCAGCGGCGCCGGATCGGTGCCGTGGAAACTCGCCACGCCGAACATCACCTCGATCCCGTGATCGGCGATATACTCGGCCAGCCCGTTCCAGAGATGCATCATCGCGGTGCCGCCGCGATAGTCGCGATGCACGCAGGACCGCCCGAGCTCCAGCAAGGGCCGCCCCGAGGCGCGCAGCGGCGTCAGGTCATATTCATCCTCGGAATAGAATTGGCCCGCCGCCTTTGCCTGGTCGCAGCGCATGACACGGTAGACGCCCACGACCTCGTCCTCAGGGGCGCGCCGGTGATCGAGGAGAAGCAGGTGGTCGAAAAACGGGTCGAACCGGTCGGCCTCCAGCCTGGCGTCGTGATCGACCAGCGGGCCGTCACCGCCCAGTTCCGCGACGAACACCTCGTAGCGCAGCCGCTGCGCGGCCCGGCGCTCGGCCTCGGTGTTGGCCAGGCGCAGTTCGAAATGGGGATCGTCGATCTGCATCCGGGGTCGTCAGGTCACTTCGTGCAAGGGCGCGTCCGGCGCGCGGCGTTGTGCGGGACCTATCCTACCGATGCCACCGCGTGCAAGCGATGCGCGGCAGGGGCGGCGTTAAGCCCGTGTTAACCGCCGGCGCGTAAGGTAGGTTCAGACACAGGCATGAACAGGCTTTAGGGGAGGAATTCCATGATCAGCGTCACGCGCCGACCGTCTATGACGACCTTGCCCTCATGCTCGAAATTCACCGTGATGCGGCCGTCGATGTTTGACTGCACCTGCCCCAGTCCCCAATCGGGGCGGTCGGGGTGGCGCACGAACATCCCCGGTTCCAGCATCGCGTTCAGCGCATCAGACATGGGATCCCTTTCATGATGGATGACCACAGCCATACCGTGCATCCGACGCAGACGCTTGCCGAATTGATCGGTTCGCGACTCTGCCACGATCTAAGTAACCCTTTGGGGGCAATCGGCAACGGGGTCGAGTTGATCGAGATGACGGGCGCGGCAGACGGGCCCGAGATGGAATTGATCCGCGATGCCGTGGCCGATGCGCAAGCGCGGGTGCGGTTCTTTCGCCTCGCCTTCGGCGCGGCCGGCCCGGACCAGGTGACCAGCACGCGCGAGGCGGCGGCGGCCTTGACCGGTTATCACCGCGCCGGACGCATCGATTCAAGTTGGAACGTCGCCCCGGATCTTTCACGCCGCGATGTGAAACTGGCGTTCCTGATGGTCCTGTGCGCCGAATCTGCCCTGCCCATGGGGGCCGAGCTGGAGGTCAGCCATACCGCATCGGGCCAGTGGCAGTTGCGGGCCGAGGCTCCGCGCGTCGCCATGGACGAGGCCTTGTGGTCGGTCCTGCGCTTCGGCCCCTCCGCCGCGGGCCGCGCCTTGCGCCCCGCCGAGGCGCAGTTCCTCGCGCTGCATGTGCTGGCCGAAACCCTTGGCGTGACGATCAATTACGTGGCTGAAGAGGGCGGGCTCAGGATGTCGACGACCTAGGCCGGTCAGGACACGGGACGCATCCCCTCGCGGAACCGGCGCATGCGCTGGCGGTAATGCTCGGCCGAGGCCAGGAGTTTTTCCTGCGCGGCGGCGTCCAAGTCGCGCACGACCTTGCCCGGCATCCCCATGACGAGGGACCCATCAGGGATTTCCTTGCCCTCCGGGATCAGCGCACCGGCGCCGATCAGGCAGCCCTTGCCGATCTTCGCGCCGTTCAGAACCGTGGCGCCCATCCCGATCAGGGACCCGTCGCCGATGGTGCACCCGTGCAGCATCGCCTTGTGCCCGATGGTGCAGTTCGCGCCAATGGTCAGCGGATAGCCCATATCGGTATGGAACACGCAGTTTTCCTGCACGTTCGAGCCAGCGCCCACGCGGATTTCCTCGTTATCGCCGCGCAGGGTCGAGCCGAACCAGACGGATGCGCCCGTCTCCAGCACGATGCGGCCGATCAGGTTGGCATCCGGTGCCACCCAGCTGTCCTCGGCAATCTCGGGGGCGATCCCGTCCAGCGCGTAAATCATGCTTCTCCCTCCTCGAATTCCTCGTGCAACCGGCGCACATGGCCCGCAAGGCCCGGCTGCTGTTCGCGACGCAAACGCTCGGCGGTGACGATGGTCGTCAGACGCTCGAAGGTCGCGTCCAGGTCGTCATTCACCAGAACGTAGTCGTAGCCGTCCCAATGGCTGATCTCGTCCCAGCTTTTCTGCATCCGCTTGGCGATCACGTCGGGGCCGTCCTGCCCGCGCGAGATCAGCCGGCGCTTCAACTCGGGGATCGAGGGCGGCAGGATGAAGATCGACAGCGTGTGACGGCCCAGTGCGGAATTGCGGATCTGCTGCGCGCCCTGCCAATCAATGTCGAAAAGCACGTCGCGCCCCGACTCGATCGCGTCCGACACCGGCGCCATGGGCGAGCCGTAGAAATTGCCGAAGACATGGGCATGCTCCAGCATTGCCCCGCCCGCGACCATGGCCTTGAACTCCGCTTCGCTGAGGAAGCGGTAATCCTTGCCGTCCACCTCGCCGGGGCGGGGTTCGCGCGTCGTGGCCGAGACCGAGAAGCTGAGCGTCGGGTCCCAGCCCATCAAGCGCTTGGCCAGGGTGGACTTCCCGGCGCCCGAGGGCGAGGACAGGATGATGAGCAGGCCGCGTCGGGCCACGGGGTCGGCGGGCATGGTCACTCCACGTTCTGAACCTGCTCGCGGGTCTGGTCGATGGCGAGTTTGAGGTCAAGGCCAATGGCCGTCAGCGCGGCATCGCCCGATTTGGAGCAGAGCGTGTTGGCCTCGCGGTTGAACTCCTGCATCAGGAAATCGAGCTTGCGGCCCACCGGCCCGCCCTTGGCGATCAGCGCGCGGGCGGCCTCGACATGGGCGCGGAGGCGGTCGACTTCCTCGGTCACGTCCGATTTCACGGCGAGCAGCGCGAGTTCCTGGGCCAGCCGGGCCTCGTCGAGATCGCTTTCCTCGATCAGTTTCGTGAGGTTCGCGCGAAAGGTGTCCTTCTGCGCCTCGGCGCGGGATTTGGCGGCCTCCTCGGCGGCGTCGGTCAGGGCGGCGATATGGTCGATCTGGGCGGTCAGCACCTTGGCCAAAGCGGCGCCTTCGGACGCGCGCATCGCCTGGAACGCATCGATCAGCGGGGTGGAATCGGCCAAAAGGACCTCCGGCGACGGCAGGTTGGGCCCCTCCCCCGCATCGGCAACGCCGCGCAGCGATAGGATATCGGCGGGGCTGGGATCGGTCAGCACCATGCCCTGCGCTTCGGCGGCGGCGCGCACCTGCGCTATGGCGTGCAGCGCGGTCTCCAGCGCGTCGATGTTCAACCCGGCGCCAGTCCCGGTCGCCGTTTTGGCAAGGCGCAGGTTCAACGTGACCGACCCGCGGGCGAGCCGCCGGGACAATTCCTTGCGCAAGGGCGCCTCCAGCGCGCCCAACCCATCGGGCAGGCGCAGGCGTAGGTCCAGGCCGCGGGCATTCACGCTGCGCAATTCCCAGGACCAGGCGGCCTCGCCCGACGCGCCCTCGCGCGCGCCATAGCCGGTCATCGACGCGATCGCGCCGGCCGATACATCGTTAACCAATGGTAAACTCTCCCTCTGCCCCGGTTAAGCGCTCCGGGCTATCCTTGGATGGGACCGGAAAAGCCCGCCTGCGTCAACCGGCCCACAAAGCGCGCACGGCATCCATTCCGGGGATGGAGACCAAGGGACATGAGCCAGGACAGTACGATCGCCGATCACGGAGCGCACCCCGCCATCGCGGCCCTTCACGGCGATGCCATGCTGCGCGACGCGGTGGCGTATTGGGACGGGCTGCGGCAAGGCCGCCTCGTGCCGGCGCGGTCCGAGATCGACCCCGGGGCCTTATCCGACCTGCTTGGGCACGCGGCCATGCTGGAACGCCCCCGCCCCGGCACGATCCGGTTTCGCCTGGCGGGCGGGCGCATCTCGGCCCTGATGGGGCTGGAGGCACGGGGCATGCCGTTTCGCACGCTGTTCGACCTGGATCACCGCCGGCGTGTGACCGAGGAGGTGGAGGCGAGTTTTGACACCGTATCGCTCTTGTTCGGGTCACTGATCCCACGCGATGCGCCGCCGGGCGACCGCTCCGAGACCCACATGGCGCTGATGCCCTTGAGCGATACGTCCGGCGCCGTCACGCGGGCCCTGGTTCTGCTTGGCGAAGGGGCCTGTCGCACCGTGCCGTCCGTGCCCTGCCGCTGGCGTGTGACACACACCTTGCAGGTCCCCTTGCGGCCCGGTGTGTTGGTGTTGCCCGGGCGGCCCGCGCCCCAGCCGCCGCCACAACACCCGTTCCGCGTTATCCAAGGCGGGCTGGCCTGAACAGCAAAGCGCCGCGCCTTTTCGGACGCGGCGGTTTCATTCCGGGCTATGGGCAATGCATCAGCTGACGGCACGCATCGCTTCGCGGCTTTTCTGCAGTTCCTCGGCCACGAGGAAGGCCAGTTCCAGCGACTGGTTCGCGTTCAGGCGCGGGTCACAGGCGGTGTGGTAGCGCGAGGACAGGTCCTCGTCGCTGAGCGCGTGCATGCCGCCGGTGCACTCGGTCACGTCCTTGCCGGTCATCTCGAAATGCACCCCGCCGGGAACGGTGCCCTCGGCGCGGTGGACCTGGAAGAACTCCTGCACCTCGCGCAGGATCGAGTCGAAGGGCCGCGTCTTGTAGCCGGTCGAGGACTTGATGACGTTGCCGTGCATCGGGTCGCAGCACCACAGGACGTTGGCACCTTCTTCACGCACCGTCTGGACGAGACGCGGAAGGTTGTCGCCGACCTTGCCCGCGCCGAACCGCGCGATCAGGGTCAGGCGGCCGGCCTCGTTATTCGGGTTCAGCTTGGCCATCAGGACCTTGAGGTCCTCCGCCGTGGTGGTCGGGCCGCATTTCAGGCCGATCGGGTTCTGCACGCCGCGGCAGAACTCCACATGCGCGCCATCGGGCTGGCGCGTCCGGTCGCCGATCCAGATCATGTGGCCAGAGCCCGCCAGCCATTTGCCCGAGATGCTGTCGAGACGGCAGAGCGCCTCTTCGTATTCCAGCAGCAGCGCCTCGTGGCTGGTGTAGAAATCGACCGTGCTGAGCTCGTGGTTGGTTTCCCCCGTCAGGCCAGCAGCCGACATGAAATCGAGGCTGTCCTGGATACGGTTGGCCATGTCCCGGTAGCGCTCGGCCCCGTCGCCGCCGATGAACCCCAGCGTCCAGCTATGCACGCGGTGGATATCGGCGAAACCGCCCGTCGAGAAGGCGCGCAGCAGGTTCAGCGAGGCAGCGGCCTGCGTGTAGGCCTGCAACATGCGGGTCGGGTCCGGGATGCGCGCCTCGGGCGTGGGCGCGATATCGTTGATGATATCGCCCTTGTAAGACGGCATCTCGATGCCGCCGATCACCTCGGTGGGCGCGCTGCGGGGCTTGGCGAACTGGCCGGCCATGCGGCCTACCTTCACCACGGGCACCTTGGCGCCATAGGTCAGCACCATCGCCATTTGCAGCATGATCTTGAAGGTGTCGCGGATCGTGTCGGCGGAAAACTCCGAGAAGCTTTCGGCGCAATCGCCGCCCTGCAGAAGGAAGGCTTCGCCCCGGCTGGCCGCGGCCAGCTCATCGCGAAGGCGACGCGCCTCACCGGCGAAGACCAGGGGCGGATACTGGCGCAACTTCGCTTCCACGCCGTCGAGGGCGGCGGCATCCGGATAGTCGGGCATCTGGATCCGGGGCTTGTCGCGCCAGGTCGATTTGGTCCAGCCTTGGGTGGTCATCGTGGCCTCCACATCTCTCTTCGAGGGCCGTCTATACGCGACGTGGACCACGGGGCCAATCCCGCATTTGGCGTTTCGCGGGGATTGCGCCCGCCGAAAAATGGTGCTTTCGCTGTTTGAACGGGCAAAGGACAGGCGCGGGGCGATCGGTCCCCACGACAGGAGGCGCAACCAGGCCATGACGACACGGAACGACCCAATACACTCGGCCCTGCCGACCAAACGTTTCGTTTTCGTCCTGCTCGATCAGTTCACGATGCTCTGCTTTTCCAGCGCGGTCGAGGCGCTGCGGATCGCCAACCGCATGTCGGGCCGCCCGCTCTATAGCTGGCTGCTGGCCGGTGAAGGCGGCGATTTCGCCCAATGCAGCGCCGGGATCACGTTCCAGCTCGACTGCGACCTGGACGAGGTCAACCGCGACGATACCATCCTGGTGTGCGGCGGGATCGACGTGCAAGGCGCCACCACCAAGCGCGTGGTCAGCTGGCTGCGGCGCGAGGCGCGCAAGGGGCCGGTCATCGGCGGGCTGTGCACGGCGGGCTACACGCTGGCCAAAGCCGGTTTGCTGGACGGCAAGCGCGCCACGATCCACTGGGAAAATCAGGACAGCTTCACCGAGGAATTCGAAGAGGTGACGCTGACCAAGTCGGTCTTCGTGATCGACGGCAAGCGCATCACCACGGCGGGCGGCACGGCTTCGATCGACCTGATGCTCAAGATCATTGCCGAGGATCATGGCGAGGACCTCGCCAATCTCGTGGCCGACCAGCTGATCTATACCTCGATCCGGACCGACCAGGACACGCAGCGCCTGTCGATCCCCACCCGCATCGGCGTGCGCCACCCGAAACTGGGTCAGGTCATCCGGATGATGGAGCAGAATATCGAGGACCCGATCAGCCCGGCGCAACTGGCCGCCGAGGTGGGCATGTCCACCCGGCAGTTGGAACGCCTGTTCCGGCGCTATCTCAACCGCTCCCCCAAGCGGTATTACATGGAGCTTCGCCTGGCCAAGGCGCGCAACCTGCTGATGCAGACCGACATGAGCGTCATCAACGTCGCCATGGCCTGCGGCTTTGCCAGCCCGTCGCATTTCTCGAAATGCTACCGCGCCCATTACGACACGACGCCCTATCGCGAGCGCGGGTCGCAAGCCGGACGCGTCAAGGCCACCGAGGCCTGAGCCGCCCTTACCCGTCGGTCACGCGCGCGCCCCGCCCCCCGCGACGCCGGGCCTTGGGCGGTTTGCCCAGCCCCTCCTCCAGCACCTTGCGCATCGGATGGTCCGCGGGTGCGGCGGCATGGCGCGCGATCAACGTCCTGATCAGGTCGCGCGGCGGGCTGTCCCCGATGGAGAGGGCCCAGTCGACGAAGATCGACCGGCATTCAGGTTCGGTGATGCCGTCGATGCGAAACGCCTCGTGGATCAGGCCCTTGGGGTCGGCGGGGTCATTGGGTCGAAGGGGCATAACGGCACCTCACGTGTTCATCCGGCGGGTCAAGGCGGCCTCGATCACCGATCTGGCCTCTGCGCGCGTCTTGTCCAGCACGTCAGCCAAAGTCTCCGCGTCCGCTTGATCCGCCTGCTCCGACAGGAAGCGGCGTCCGCCGAGGCCGATGGCCTCGGGGTCCAGCGCCTCGTCGGTCAGAAGACGGCCGGATTGGTTGATCGTGGCAAAGAGCTTGTGCGCGGCGCAGAGTGTTTCCGCCTCGTCCCGGCCGAGCCAGCCGATGGCCGCCCCGGCCTTGATCTGTTCGGACACGGGGCGCAGCGGCACGCCGGCGATCAGGGCAGCGGCCTGCGCGACCAGTTCAATGTCCTGCAGGCCGCCCGGCCCTTCCTTCACCGCCCATGTGCCCCCGCTGCGGCCCGCGGCGGCCAGGCGGTCGCGCATCTCGGCGGCATCGGGAATGACCTTGGCGGGGTCGGCCTTGGCCTCGATCACCGCGCAGCGGATCGCCTCGATATCGGCCAGAAGCGTCGCCTCGCCCGCCAGCGCGCGGGCGCGCGTCAGGGCCATATGCTCCCATGTCCAGGCCTCCTCGCGCTGGTAGCGTTCGAAGGCCGAAAGCGCGGTGGCCACCGGCCCCTGCCGCCCCGAGGGGCGCAGGCGCATGTCCACATCGTAAAGCTTGCCGGCCGCCGTCGGCGCGGACAGGGCCGTAACCAGCGCCTTGGTAGCCTTGGCGAACCAGCCGCGCGGATCGAGCGGGCGGCGCCCCTCGGTCATCTCGACGCCGCCGGCATCGTAGATCACGATCAGGTCGAGATCCGAGGCCGCCGTCATCCGCCCCGAGCCAAGGCTTCCCATCGCCACGACGGCCCCGCCCCGTCCCGGCGCGGGACCATGGCGGCGCGCAATGTCCTCGCAAACCGCGGGCCAGAGGGCGATGAGCACCGCATCGGCAAGATCGGTGTAATGCGCCCCCGCCGTCTCGGCGTCGATCATGCCGCGCAACTGGTGCACGCCGGTGCGGAAATGCCATTCCTTCTGCCAGCGCCGCGTCTCGTCCAGCCGGTCCTCGTAATCGAGCCCGTTCAGCGCCTCTTGCAGGTCTGCCACGAGCGCGTCGCGCCCCGGCCAGGGTGCGAAGAAGCGCCCATCCAACACCGCGTCCAGCACGGCGGAATGGCGCGACAGGTAGCGCGACAGGCCCGGTGCCGTGGCGCAGATATCGACGATCAGGTCCACGAGTTGCGGGTTCGCCTCGAACAGCGAGAACAGCTGCACCCCGGCGGGAAGGCCACGCAGGAACCCGTCGAAATTCTGAAGCGCCTCCAGCGGCTTGGCGGCTTTCTCGAAGCGGGCGAGGAAGCCGGGTTTCAGCCGTTCGAAAATCTCCTGCCCGCGCACCGAGCGGAGCGCGGCATAGCCGGGCCAGCGCGCAACGATCTCGGCCGCTTCCTCGGAGATGTCGGACGGACCCTCGGCGACCTCGCTGCCCATCGGGGCAAAGAACTCCCCGCAGATGCGTTCCGTGCGCTCCAGCCGCTCGGACAGCGCCTTGCGGAACGCCTGCGTATCGCCTTCGCCACAGAAACGCGCCAGCCGGTCGAACCCCTCGGCCGATTTGGGCAGCGCGTGGGTTTGCGCATCGTCAATCATTTGCAGCCGGTGCTCGATCTCGCGGTGCTGTGCGTAAAGCTCGGCGAGGTCGCTGGCCGCCCCCCGGTCGATCCAGCCCGCGCGCGCCAGCGCCTGAAGCGCCTTGACCGTTCGCCGCTGGCGCAGGCTGTCGTCGCGCCCCCCGGCCACCAGTTGCCGGGTCTGGGCGAAGAACTCGATCTCGCGGATGCCGCCCGCACCGAGTTTCATGTTATGCCCTTCGAGGACGATATCGCCGGTCCCGCGATGCAATCCCTTGTGCTCGCGAATACGGCGGCGCATGTCCATCGTGTCCTGCACCATCGCGAAATCCAGATGCCGCCGCCAGACAAAGGGCGTGAGCGTGTCGAGAAACCGCTCGCCCGCCGCGACATCGCCGGCCGCCGCGCGCGCCTTGATATAGGCCGAGCGTTCCCAACTGCGCCCCTCGGCCTCGTAATAGCGTTCCGCCGCCGCCATCGAGATGCAGACCGGCGTGACCGAGGCGTCGGGGCGCAGCCGCAGATCGGTGCGAAAGACATAGCCCTCCGCCGTGGTTTCCGAGAGGGTCGCCGCCATTCGGCGCGTGGCACGGATGAAACCGGCACGCGCCTCCATCTCGTCGGCATCGTCGAAGCGGGTCTCGTCGAACAGGCAGATCAGGTCGATGTCGGAGGAGTAGTTCAACTCCCCTGCCCCCATCTTGCCCATGGCGAGTGCCACCATGCCGCCCGCGTCCTTTAGCGCCTCCTCCTCGGTCACGCCGGGGATCTTGCCGCGCCGGGCCTCGTTGGCGACATGGGTGTGCAAGGCGACCTCCACGCAGGCATCGGCGAAATCGGTCCAGGCCTGCGTGACGGTGGAAAGCCCCCAGACACCGCCCAGATCGGCCAGCGCGACGATCAGGGCCGCGCGCCGCTTGAACTGCCGCAAACCGGGGTTGAGATCCTTGAGGGTCAGTTCCCCCGCCTCCTTGATCAGGGCGGCGATCGTGTCCTCGGGCGGCTCGTCGAGCGCGTGTGACAGCCAATGGCCTTCCTTGGCCATGAGCCCCGCGAGATAGGGTGAGCATCCCGCCGTGCCCTCGATCAACGGGCGCAGCTCGGGCGGAAGATGATGCAGATGGGCCAAGGCCTCGGCCCCGCGCTCGGGCGCGTAGGGGATCGGGTGGCGCGTGATACGGGAAGCGAAACTCATGGAACCTGCTGGCCGGTCAACGGCGTGTCCTGGCTGAAGATGTTGACAAGATGCCCGTTCTCGATGCGCCAGATCGAACTGACCAGCATGGTCTCGGGCGTGTGGCCGGGGCGGGCGTAGCGCACCTGATAGGCATAAAGGAAATGGCCCGGTCCCAGGCTGCGGACATGATCTTCGCCGATTTCATAGGCCAGAACGGACGGGCCGAAGGACAGCTGCTCGGCATGGGCCTCGCGCCCGGCGAAACCATCCGGATAAACACCGAGGAAATCGCGCGACAGCATCGCCTGATCGGCGGCCGCATCCCCGCGCCTCAGCGCCTCCCACACGGCGCGCTCGGCCCCGCGGATCGCGTTCTTCGTCGCCTCGTCCACACGCCCCTCCCCGGCCCTTGCAACTCTCGCTGCGACCTTGCAAGTGTCTGGCGGTAACGACAAGGGGGCGTGACATGTCGAAAAGTCTCAAGCGGGTGAAACGCGCCCTCGAAGACGGCGGCGTGCCTGCCGAGGTGCTGGAAATGGCCGAAGGCACCCGCACCGCCGAAGAGGCCGCCCGCGCCGCCGGGTGCGAGATCGACCAGATCGCGAAATCCATCATCTTTCGCGCCGAAGAGCATGGCACGGCCGTGCTGTTCGTCACCGCTGGCGGCAACCGCGTGGATGACGCCAAGGCCAGCGCCTTGGCCGGAGAGGCGTTGGGCAAGGCCGATGCCGCCCTGATCCGCGCGCAGACCGGCTTTGTGATTGGCGGCGTGTCCCCCGTCGGGCACCTGTCGCCGATCCGGGCGTGGTTCGACCCGCGCCTGTTGGCCTTCGATACCGTCTATGCCGCCGCCGGCACCCCGCGCCACATCTTCGCGATTGCCCCGCAGGACCTGCTGCGCCTGTCCGGCGCAACCGAGGCGGATTTCACCGCCTGACGGGTCACAGAACCGACAGGACCGAGCGCGCGGCGCGCAGGCCCGGGTCTTCGCCACCACGCCCGAGCCGCAACATGGTCGCCGCCATCGCGTCGAGCTGGTCGGTGCGCGCCTGCGACTCGTCGAGAATGCGGGACAGGGACGGTGCGATCAGATCCGCCCGGCAGTTGGGCCCGAGAAATTCCGGGACCGCGCGCGTGTCCGAGACCAGGTTGACCAGCGTCACGGTGTCCACGCGCAACATGGCCCCGATCATCTTGCGGGTGAGCCAGCTGAAATCATAGGCGATCACCATGGGCACCGCGTTGGCCGCCAGTTCGAGGCTGACCGTGCCCGAGGCCGCCAGCGCCGCATCCGCCGCCGCGAAGGCCGCGCGTTTTTCGGCAAGAAACGCCTCGCCCGATTGGTCGCGCGGATCGAGGATCAGCGGATCGCCCGGCCAATCCGCCAGCCTGTCGGACAGGGTTGCGGCCACGGCCCCGGTCGTCGGCACAACCACGCGGGCGCCGGGATGTTCCGCCTTCACCTTGCGGAGGGTCTCCCCGAAAACGGGGGTAAGGCGATCAACCTCGGATCGCCGCGAGCCCGGCAGGGCAAGGATCAGCGGTGCGAGGTCGGCGATGCCGTGTCGGGCGCGGAAGGCCGCCGCCGCATGCTCGCTGGCGACGGGTTCGGTCGTCACCGGGTGACCCACGAAATCGCAGCTCATGCCGACAGCCTGCATATAGGGCGGCTCGAACGGCAAGAGCGCCAGAACGTGGTCGATGGACTTGGCCATTTTCGCCGCGCGCTTGGGCCGCCACGCCCAGACCGTGGGCGCGACATAGTGGATCGTCGGCATGTGTTCGAGGCGCGCCTTGACCTTGGCGGCGACGCGCAGGGAGAACTCGGGACTGTCGATGGTGATCAGCGCATGGGGCCGTTGCGCCACGACCTCGTCTGCGGTCTGGTTGACGCGGGCCAACAAGCTGCGCAGGCGCGGCAGGATCTCGGTCAGGCCCATGACCGACAGTTCCTCCATGGGGAACAGGCTTTGCATCCCTTCGGCCTGCATCAGCGGGCCGCCGATCCCGTGAAGCTCCAGCGGCTCACCGGCGAGTTCCTTCAAACCACGGATCAGCGCCGCTCCCAGCCGGTCGCCGGACGGTTCACCCGCGACCATGAAAAGCCGCAGGGTCACGGCGCGGCCCAGAGCGACAGGCCGGTTTCGGCGCAGGCGTCCAGGACAGCGTCCCGGTCGAGCATCAGAACGGCCCCGGCGGCGATCTCGATACCCGCAAGCCCCGCCTCGGCGGCAAGGTGGATCGTCTCCGGCCCGATCGCCGGCATGTCGACGCGCAGGTCCTGGCCCGGTTTCGGCCGCTTGACCATCACCCCGCCAGAGCCCGGGGCGCTATCGATAATGAAACGCAGCATCGCGTCGGTTCCTTGCAGAGTCTCGATGCCGATGACCTGCCCCTTGGCCGCCGCCGCCGCCTGCCCGACATCGAGCGGCCCGAGCGCGTCGAGAACCGCGCGGGCGCGGGCGACATCCGCCTCGGGCAAGGCCTCTCCGGCGAGGCAACCCGGCTCGGCCACGAGGTCGGGGCGCAGGTCATGCGCGCCGAGGATCCTGAAACCGCGTTCTTGAAACAGCGCCATGACATCGCGCAGCAGCGCATCATCGCCTTGCCCCATCGCGGCCATGAGGCGCGGCATCAGCGCTGCGGTGGCGGCGTCAAGCTGGGCCGGGTCCAGGCTGGGGCGGCTCATCGCGCCCGCGAAGGTCACCTCACGCACGCCGGCCACGGACAGATCGTAGAAAAGCTTGCCCAGCTTCTCGAACCGGGCCGGGATATGCCCCGCCGCGCCGGGCAGGTCGGGGGCCTCTTCGCTGAAGGTCACGACCTTGGCCGGACCACCGGCCAAAAGCAAACCCGGCAGCGATCCAGATCCCGCGATGATGGCCCGCTTCGTCATCCAGCCCCCGGCCTACGGCGTCAAATAGGAGCGGTCGCTGTCGCCCAGCACGAAATCCATGATCTCGCGGACATAGGCGCTGTCGCCCAATTCGCTTTCGCCCAAACGCCGCGCGCGGTCCTGAAACGCGCCTTCGCCCTGCGCCAGGGCCTGGAACGCCGCCCGCAGCGCGGTAATCTCCGCGCGGTCCACCCCGCGCCGCTTGAGACCGACAAGGTTGAGCCCATCGAGACCCCCGCGCGGCCCCTGCACGAGGCCATAGGGGATCACGTCATTGGTCACCATCGTGACCGCGCCGATGATCGCGCCGCGCCCGATGCGCACCCATTGGTGCACGCCGGACAAGCCGCCAATGATCACGTCATCGTCGATCACGCAGTGCCCCGCCACCGAAGCATTGTTCACAAGGATCACGCGGTCGCCGATCCGCGCATCATGGGCGACATGGGCGCCCGCCATGAACAGGCCGTCATCGCCGATCCGCGTCTCGCCGCCACCGCCCTCGGTGCCGGTGTTCATCGTCACGCCTTCACGGATGCGATTGCGCTTGCCGACGACCAGGCGCGTGCGCTCGCCCGCGTATTTCAGGTCCTGCGGGATGTCACCGATATTGGCGAAGGGAAAGATCGTGCTGCCTTCGCCGATCTCGGTCCAGCCCGTGACGACGGCATGGGATTTCAGCGTGACCTGCGCATGCAGCGTCACTTCGGGACCGACAACGCAGAAGGGGCCGATGCGGCACCCTGCCCCGATCGTTGCGCCCTCCTCGACAACCGCCGAGGGGTGGATTTCTGCGCTGGGGTCGACGGCCATCACGCCGCCTCGGTCGGAAGATCCATCATCGCGGTAAACTCGCATTCCGCGGCGACCTCGCCCTCGACCGTGCCGCGCGCCGCGAATTTCCAGACCTTGCCGCCGGGCTTGCCGCGCGTGACCTCGATGGCCAGTTCCAGCACGTCGCCGGGGCCGACCTTGCGGCGGAACTTGCACTTGTCGATGCCCATGAAATAAACGAGCAGATCCTGGTCGGCGAGGTTCGAGCTGACCCCCACCATCACGGCGGCCGTCTGGGCCATCGCCTCGACGATCGTCACGCCGGGCATGATCGGCACGCCGGGGAAATGGCCTTGGAAGTGCGGCTCGTTATAGGTGACGTTCTTGATCCCGACGGCGGATTCGAAGGGCACGATATCGCGCACCTTGTCGATCAGCAGGAACGGATAGCGATGCGGCAGGATCCGCTGGATCATTTCGATATCAGCGATGGTCGGGGTCTCGGCCGTGCTCGTCATCGGCGGCTCTCCTCAAACTCGGGTCTCGGGCCGCAGCGGCGCCGGGGGGCGCGCTTCAAGGCCAATGTCAGCCGGGGCTTAGCAACTTGGATGGGCCACGACAAGCAGGGCTGCGCCTACTCGGTCTCCTCTGCGCCCGACGGGGCGTCGGGGTCGGTTTCCAGTTCGACCGGTGGCGGCACGTCGGTGTCCTCCTGCGGGAGGACCGGGCTGTCCGGCGCGACCGGGTACACCCCATCTACCGAGATCAACGGTGTATCCCCGCCTTCCCCAAGTTCGCCGTCAATCCGCACGATGGCTGCGGCGGTGATATCCACGCTTTCGGCAGACAGGAGCACCGCGCGGCTGTCCATCAGGACGGCGGCGCCGCGGTCGCGGACCAGTTCGAGCAGGATCGGAAAGCTCAACTCGAAAAAGCGGCTTTGCGCCGCTTCGGCTTGCGTCTGCAGATCCCGCGCCTTGGCCGCCTGCGCGGCGCGAATTTCCTCGACACGCGTGTCGAATTCATCGGCCAGGGCCCGGAATTCCTCGGGGGCCATGGTGTCGCGCAATTCCGTGAGGTCCAGTTCTTCCTCGGTCAACTGCGCTTCGATGCGCCGGTTTTGCGCGGACAGGGCCGAAGACGCCGCCTCCAACTCGCGCTGAATGCGTTGCCCGAAGCGCGTGCCTGACACCAGTTGTTCCTGGTTCAGCACCACCACCCCACCTTGCGGCGGGGGGGCTGCGCTTTCCTGGGCCGCCAGCGGGGCGGCCAAGAAAGCAGCGGCCGCCAAGATGGCGGCCGAGGCTGTTTTCGCAAGAAGACCCATGTCGTGCCGGTCAGAACCGCGCTTCGACCGAGAAATCGAAGGCTTGCGTTTCGTCGGTGTTCTGCTCGCCGAAGGCGTGGCTGAAGTTGAAGCGCAGCGGACCAAGGATGCTGTCCCAGAACAGCGACACACCGACGGCCTGACGCCAATACAGGTCGTCATCGACACTCCTTGCACCAACGGTGCTGTTGCCGCCATTCGTGTTGTCCAGGCCCCAGACGGTCCCGATATCGTAAAACACGCCGCCGGTGATGCCGTATTCATCGGGCAGCCCGATGGGGAAGCCAGCCTCGAACCGGGCAACAGCCATGTAGTTACCGCCGAGCGCCTCTCCGGTTGCGGTATCGTACGGCCCGATGCTGCGGGACTCGTAGCCGCGCATCTGACGGGAGCTGAGGAAGAACCGGTCGGTCAGCCGGCTGTCGCCATCGAGAGAGAACAAAGCCCCCGTTTCAAAGCTGGCCCGCAGGTTCACCTCTTCGCGCATGACGGATGTCTCGGCGATGGCCAGGGCGGTGGCGCGCAGGAATTCGGCGTCACCGCCGAGGCCCGCGTATTCTGCCCCTACCCGCAGCAAGACGCCGGCATTGGGGTTCAGACCGACGTCACGGCTGTCATAAGTATAGCTCAGGCCGATGATCGACGCGAGACGATCCCCATCGTCTGCCTGAATGATATCCGAGGTCTCGGTCGGATCGTTGATCGAGATATCGTCCCATTCAAGATCGTAAGACAGGCGCAGACGTCCCATCTCGCTCACCGGGAAGCTGACGGACGTTCCCAGCGAGACCCGCTCGGTGTCATAGGTCAGATCGTCGTCATCGGTCACCGTGTAGCCGGCGGACAGACCCAGCCCCACATCGCGCGCCATGAAATTCGGCTCGATGAAGGAGAAGTTCACGCTTTGGGAATCCGCAACCGTATTGAACCCGAAGGCAAGCCGCTGTCCCCGCCCGAGGAAATTGCTTTCCGCGAAGTTCACGGCAAGGCCCGGCCCGCTATCGGTGGAGTAGTTGGCCGTAAAGCCAAGCGACCCGGTCGGCTGTTCCTCCACGTCGACATCCACCACGACCTGTTGCGGCGAGCTGCCCTGGCGTCCTTCGACCTGCACATCGGAGAAGAATCCCGTGGCGCGGATGCGTTCGGCAGCCTGACGGATCGCACGGGGGTCGAACGGGTCGCCTTCCACCGTGTCGAACTGGCGACGGATAACCCGGTCGAGCGTCGTGGCGTTGCCTTCGATGTCGATGCGCTCGACGAACACGCGCTCGCCGCGCGAGATCACGTATTCGACGTCCAAAGTCAGGCTGGCCGGGTTGCGCGTGATGCGCGGCTCGATGCGGACAAAGCGCAGGCCCTGTTGCGTCGCCAGGTTCTCCATCCGGCTGATCGCGTTGTCGATGATGCGCGGGCTGTAGGTGGCCCCTTCGCGCGTGCGGATCACCGAGCGATACTCGTTGGCATCGGCTTCGGGGATCTCGGACACGACCGAGACACGCCCGATATCGAAGCTCTGGCCTTCGCGGATGTTGAAGGTGACGAAATAGGCACCGCGATCACGCGAGAGTTCCGGCGTCACGGACAGGATCTCGAAATCGACATAGCCGCGATCAAGGTAGAAATTCGTCAGAAGCTCGCGGTCCAGCGCGATGCGGTCGTCGATGAACGTGTCCGACCGGATGATGGCACGGAAAATGCCGGCCTGCGTGCTTTCGAGCACCTGGCGCAAGCGGCGGTCGGAGTATTCGCGGTTGCCAACGAAGGCGATCCGCTCGGTTTCTACGACGCGGCCTTCGCTGACCTCGAAAACCAGGTCAACGCGGTTATCTTCGCGGCGGATGATGACGGGGTTCACCGTCGCCGTCAGGCGACCGGACTGACGGTAGGCGTCTGCGATGATCGCGGCATCCGCCTCGGCCACGGCGGGCGAGTAGACGCGGCGCGGCGCCGACTCGATCTGGGCCAGAAGATCTTCGTCATCGAGACGGCGGTTCCCCTCGATCGCGATCCGGTTGATCGCCGGGTATTCGCGCACCTGAATGACGAGCGTGTTGCCGCGCGGCAGGATCTCGACCTCTTCGAAGAGGCCAGTCGTCTGCAACCGCTGCAACGCGTCGTTGACCTGTGCGGCGCTGACCGCGGTGCCGGGCTCGATCCCTGCATAGGCCAGGATCGTATCCGACTGGATCCGCTGGTTCCCTTCGACAACGAAATTCGAGAACCGGAAATTCTGTGCCTGCGCCGTCACCGGAGCGAGGGCGACCGCCATCGCAATTGCCATGGCGCCGGTCGAGAAGGCTGGAATTCGAGGCGAGGCATCCTTCACGACCAAAAGTCGGGAAGCCAAAACGGCGATCAAAACGCGGACATGCCGGATCATCGAATCCAACCCCTAGAATTCTTGCAGACATGAACTGCCTAGCTACTAGGCGACGGGTTGTCAAAACGATGGTGAGCAGGGATTGGGTCCTGGCGTGCCTTTATCACAACCTGTGGCCGTAGCGGCACGAAAACAGCCCCGCACGGACGCGTCCGAGCAGGGGGACTTGACGTGATTTCAGAAACTTCGGCGCTGAAACCGGGCGAGTCGCCCGACCTCGATCAGATGACCTGAAGGAGCGACACCGCCCAGCCGGCGAGGGTCAGCGCGGCAACGATCAGAACGGGCACAAGCAGCCGGTCCGTGTTGAGACGAACGAACAGGGACAGCCCGCGATAGCTTTCGCTCATGAGTTTCATGACGCCCTCCTTCTGACGATGCGTTTACAGAGGGTTAATGGTCGCGGAACGTGGCACGATTATGGCTTCGCGGCGACGATTTAGCGGAGAGCGGGCGGGCCAAAGGCGCTTACGGACAGAAGAGATCGTTGGTCAATGCGAACAGCATCAGGGACAGAAGCAGGGTAAGACCCGCCGTCATGAAGATGCGCAACGCCTTGTCCGACGGCGGCTTGCCCGCCACGGCCTCGTAAGCGTGGAAGACCAGGTGGCCGCCATCCAGCACGGGGATCGGAAACAGGTTCAGCAAACCCACGGCGGTCGACAACACGGCAATGAACCAGATGAAATCGTCGAGGCCCTGGCTGGCCGCCGCGCCGCTGGTCTCGGCGATGCCGATGGGCCCTTGCAGATTGCACGACGAAATCGCGCCGGTGATCATGTGCCACAGGCCCGATAGCGACGAGCGGATGACGAAGATCGTCTGCTCGGCGCCGGCCATGAGCGCGCTCCCCGGTCCGACACGTTCGGTCACCGGATCGAAGATCAGGCCACCGGCAATGCCGATCAGCCAGCGGGTTTCGAACCCGCCATCGACCAGCGGCAAATCGGTACGGCGCGGTGACAGGGTTATGTCGAGCGTGTCCCCCGCGCGCCACACGGTCAGGTCCAGCGGATCGCCAGCCGACGCGTCCACCGCTTCGCGGAGCTGGGAAAAGGCGTGGACGGCCACTCCGTCAATCGCCTGGATCACGTCACCTTCCTCGATCCCCGCGGCTATGGCGGCAGATTGCGGCGTGACAGACTGCACGATGGGCAGCAGCGGGAACGAGGCCGTCACGGCCACTTCGTCTCCGCCCCTCTCGACGATGTAATCGACGGTCGGGGTCGGCTCCAGGGCGCGGGCGACCGTGTAGACATCGGCCAGCGTTTCCACCGGCTCGCCTTCGATCGAGAGGATACGATCGCCCTCGTCCAGGGTCACCATCTCGGCAGGCAGTGCGGCGGGTGTCCCCACGATGGGCGCCTCGACCGGCCGCCCGGCAATCATCAGGACACTGGCGAAAATCGCGATGGACAGGATGAAATTGAAGACCGGCCCGGCCGCGACGGTCGCGGCCCGTGCCCACAGCGGCGCGCCATGCATGGACCTGCGCCGTTCGTCGACATCCAGCGCGTCGATGGCCGCCGCGTTCTTGCCGCTGGCTGCATCGGAATCGCCGAGGAATTTCACGTATCCGCCAAAGGGCAGCGCCGCGACCTGCCACTTGGTGCCGCGCCTGTCGACACGGCTGAACAGGACCGGCCCGAAGCCAAGCGAGAACACCTCCGCATGGATGCCCGACCAGCGCCCGACGATGTAGTGGCCGTACTCATGGATCGCCACGATGATCGAAAGCGCCGCGATGAACGCGATCAGGGTGAAGGCGAACCCGCCGAAATCGGGAATGAACTCCATGACTCAGGCTGTCTCCTTCTGATTGATGCAGGACCACGCACGGTCTCGTGCCATGTGGTCCACTTCCAGCACCTCCTCAAGGGTAGATGGGGGAATTGTGAGGCTGAATTCCGTCGACATCGCGTCAAGGGTGGCCTCGACGATGCCGGACATGTCCATGAACCCGATCCGGCCCGCGATGAAGCCATCGAGCGCGATTTCCTTGGCCGCGTTGAAGATGCAGCCCGCGCGCCCGCCGGTTTCCATGACGGCCTGCGCGATGCCGAGCGCGGGGTAGCGCCGCAAATCCGGCGCGCGGAATTCCAGCGTCGCGATCTGCGCAAGGTCGATGCGGTTGACGGGCAGGTCGCGCCGCTCGGGCCAGTTCAAGGCGTAGCCGATGGCGTGGCGCATGTCGGGCGCGCCCAGATGCGCCATGAGCGCGCCGTCGGTGAAGCCGACAAGGGCGTGGACGATGGATTGAGGATGCACCACGGCCTCGATCTTTTCGGGGCCGACGCCGAAGAACTCCTTGGTTTCAATCAGTTCCATCGCCTTGTTGAACATCGACGCGCTGTCGATGGTGATGCGCTGCCCCATGTCCCAGTTCGGGTGCGCGCCGGCATCGGCCACGGTGGCCTGGGCCAGCGCCTCCAGCGGCCAATCGCGCAGGCCCCCGCCCGAAGCGGTGATGATGATCCGCTCGACGGCGTCCATCTCCTCGCCCACCAGTGCCTGGAAGACGGCGGAGTGTTCACTGTCGACCGGCAGGATCGTGGCGCCATGCGCGCGGCCCTCGGCCAGAAGAAGCGGGCCCGCGGTGACAAGGCTTTCCTTGTTCGCCAGGGCCAGCGTCGTTCCGTGACGCAAGGCGCGAAACCCCGGTGCCAGGCCCGCCGCGCCGACGATGGCCGACATGATCCAATCGGCGGGCCGGTCCGCGGCCTCGGTCAAGGCCCCCTGCCCGGCTGCGGCCTCGACGCCCGATCCGTCCAGCGCGGCGCGCAGGTCTTCGAGGCGATCCTCGTAACAGGTGACCGCAAGGTCGGCGCCCAGCCGTTTCGCATCCTCGGCCAGTTGCGCGATATTCGCGCCGCCGGTCAACGCGACGACGTCATAGGCGTCCGGGTCGCGCGCGATCAGATCGACCGTGTTCTGCCCAATCGAGCCGGTGGCCCCGAAAATACTGACCCTACGCATTCTGGTTACATCCCTCCGGGAACGGGCGGGAACCGGGTCAGGCTTTCCACGATCAACAGCACCAGCGCCGCCCCCAACATTCCGTCGAACCGGTCCCAAAGACCGCCATGTCCGGGCAAAAGGGCCGAACTGTCCTTGACCCCGGCGCGGCGCTTGACCGCCGATTCCGCGATATCCCCCATCTGGCTGGCCATCGACAGCGCCACCGAGACGCCGATCAACTCGATGCCCGAGTTCGTGACCGCCATGAAGGCCCAGCCGACAACAGCCGCGCCGATCCAGCCCGCCGTCGTTCCCGACCAGGTTTTCTTAGGGCTGACGCGGGGCCAGAACTTGGGGCCGCCGAAAATGCGCCCGGCGAAATAGCCGAAAATATCCGTCACGGCGACCACGAGAACCAGCCACAGCATCCATGTCACGCCGAACTCGTCGCGGTGGATCATCAGGCCGAAACTGGCCAGCATGATCAGAACCGTCAGCACCAGGAACAGCGTGCGGTTGCGGTCGAGCACGCCGATCCCCGCGATCCCGGCCAGCATCAGAAGCGGCAGACCCAGCCCCACCGGCAGAAGCTTGGCCGCCAGAAGCAGGCCCGCCGCCAAGCCACCAAGCATCAGCGACCGCTTGGGGCCGGCATCCAGCATCCGCGCCAGTTCCCAGATCAGGACCGCCACGATCGCGACGACCAGCAGGCTGAACCAGGGATGCCCCGCCCAGACCGCGGCCAACCCGACGGCCGCAATCAGCACACCTGTGACGAGCCGGGTCAGAAGGTCGGAGAAACTGTCGCGCGACAGCGACATGGGCACTTCAGACCAGCACCGCGCCGAAACGACGCTCGCGCGTTCCGAAGCGTTCCAGCACTTCGGCGAAAACCTCGGGGGTGAAGTCGGGCCAGAGCGTGTCGATGAACTCGTATTCCGAATAGGCCGACTGCCACAGGAGGAAATTCGAGATGCGCGCCTCGCCGCTGGTGCGGATCACAAGGTCCGGGTCGGGCAGGACATGGGTATCGAGATAGCGCGGGAAGGTCTCGTCGCAGATCTTGCGCGGGTCGAGCTTGCCCATCTTGACGTCATTGGCCAGGCGCCGCGCCGCGCGGGTGACTTCGTCCCGGCCGCCGTAATTCAGCGCGATTGTCAGGTTGGTGCCGGTATTCTCGGCCGTCATCAGTTCGAGCCCGTCCATCAGATCGACCAGCGTCGGCTCCAGCCGGACGCGATCCCCGATGAACCGCACGCAGACATTTTCATCGAACAGCGACTGTGCCTCGCGGCGGATGTAGCGCTTGAACAGCCGCATGAGCCCCGCGACCTCGGTCTGGGTCCGTTTCCAGTTCTCGGTCGAGAAGGCAAAGACGGTCAGGTAATCCACCCCCAACTCGGGACAGGACCGCACGATTTCCTTGACCCGCCGCGCGCCGGCGTGATGGCCGATCAAACGCGGGCGATTGCGCATCTGCGCCCAACGGCCATTGCCGTCCATGATGATGGCCACATGCGTGGGCGATGTGTCGGTCATGGCTGGGGATCCTGTCCTGAGAGGGCTCGGGCGCGTGGTGGGCAGCCGGGCTGACTGCCGAAAGCAAGCGCTCAGACCTGCATGATCTCTTGCTGCTTGTTTTCCAGCGCCTCATCGACCTTGGCGATATGCGCATCGGTCATTTCCTGCACCTCGGCTTCCCAGAGCTTCTGGTCATCTTCCGACATGCCGGCGGCCTTGGCCTTCTTCACCTGGTCCATGCCGTCGCGCCGCACGTTGCGAATGGCGACGCGGGCGTGTTCGGCATATTGCGCGGCCACTTTGGTCAGTTCGCGGCGGCGTTCCTCGTTCAGCTCCGGGATTGGGAGCATGATGATGGTGCCGTTCAGCTGCGGGTTGATGCCAAGGCCGCTTTCGCGGATGGCTTTCTCGACCTTGCCGACCATCGACTTGTCCCAGACGTTGATCGTGACCATGCGCGGTTCCGGGACGTTCACGGTTCCGACCTGGTTGATCGGGGTCGGCTGGCCATACGCTTCGACCATCACGGGGTCGAGCATCTGCGAGGATGCGCGGCCCGTCCTGAGGGACGCGAATTCCGTGCGCAACGCGGCCAGTGCACCGTCCATGCGGCGCTGCAGGTCATCGGTATCGATCTCGAGTTCATCCTCGGCCATGGTGTCTGCCCACTCCTCTTCAGGCTCTTTGCCCGGGGTGATAGCGCGCCCCGTGGAAAACTTCCAGAACTCGATTGTAGCTCGATGAACGGAAACGGAAAACGCCGCGCGATGGCGCGCGGCGGTCACAGGCCTTCAAAGCGAGAGAGCAAAACCGACGCGTGAGGCAGCGTGGTGGCTCAATCCCCGACGCGGGTGTACGTGCCTTCCCCGGCGAGGATGCCCCGGAACCCGCCCGGCTCATCGAGGCTGAAGACGATGATCGGCGTCGAGTTTTCGCGCGCCAGCGCGATGGCCGAGGCGTCCATCACGCCGAGATGCTGGGCCAGCACCTCGTCATAGCTGATTTCCTCGTAGCGCTTGGCGTCTTCGTGCTTCTTGGGGTCCTTGTCATAGACCCCGTCCACCTTGGTGCCCTTGAAGATCGCTTCGCATTTCATCTCGTTGGCGCGCAGCGTGGCGGCGGTGTCTGTCGTGAAATACGGGTTGCCGGTTCCGGCGGCAAAGATCACCACGCGCTTTTTCTCGAGGTGGCGCACGGCGCGGCGGCGGATATAGGGCTCGCAAACCTGGTCCATCGGGATGGCGCTGATGACCCGGGTGAAGACCCCCATCGATTCCAGCGCCGACTGCATGGCCAGCGCATTCATCACCGTCGCCAGCATCCCCATGTAGTCGGCCGTCGTGCGCTCCATCCCCTGCGCGCTGCCTTGCAGGCCGCGGAAAATGTTGCCGCCGCCGATCACCATGCAGATTTCGACGCCGAGGTCGTGCACCGACTTCACCTCGCGCGCGATGCGCTCGACCGTTGGCGGGTGCAGGCCGAACCCCTGATCCCCCATCAGCGCCTCACCCGAGATCTTCAGCATCACGCGGTCGTAGAGAGGATCAACTGAAACTTGGACAGGCGAGGCGGGCGTTGTGTCGGACATGGTGGCAGCATCCTTTGGCGGCCTTTCGGCGATGGTCAGGCCGGCGGTGATTGAGTTCGGCGCAACATGGTCTAAAACCGGGCGCGGTTCAACGCCCTGCGGCGCGCCGTGCGGGCCAGATGAAAAAACGGCCACACCACCTTGACCACGCTTGACAGCACCCCCTCCGACCAGCCGGTCCTGATCGCCGGGCCGACGGCCTCGGGCAAATCGGCCCTGGCCCACCGGATCGTCTCCGAGGGCGGCGGGGTGATCGTGAATGCCGATGCGTTGCAGGTCTATGACGGCTGGCGGGTGTTGACCGCGCGCCCGTCGGTCGAGGAGGAAGCCGCCCTGCCCCACGCGCTTTACGGTCACGTGCCGTTCGAGGCGGAGTATTCCGTGGGGGCGTGGCTGCGCGATCTCAAACCGATCCTCGACGGCCCGCAGCGGCCCGTCATCGTGGGGGGGACCGGCCTCTATTTCCGGGCCTTGACCGAGGGGCTGGCCGAGATTCCCCCGGTTCCGCAGGCGGTCCGCGCCGAGGCCGATGCGATGGATGCGCAGTCCCTCCTGTCGGAGCTGGATCGCGTGGACCCGGTGCTGGCGGGGCGCATCGACCGGGCCAACCGCGCGCGGGTGCAGCGCGGCTGGGAGGTGTGGCGCGCGACCGGCAAGCCCTTGAGCGCGTGGCAGGACGAAACCGACCCGCCGCTTCTTCCGCGCGCGCAGGCCCGGGCCTTGCTGCTCGACGCCGACCGCGACTGGCTGGCCGACCGGATTGCGCACCGCTTCGACCAGATGCTGGCGCAGGGTGCCCTTGAGGAGGCCCGCGCCAATCTCGATCGCTGGGACAGGGCGGGCGGCGCGCGCAAAGCCATCGGCGCGCCCGAGTTGATCGCGCATTTGCAGGGGCGGATGACACTGGACGAGGCGCGCGAGGCCGCCATCATCGCCAGCCGCCAATATGCCAAGCGCCAGCGCACGTGGTTCCGGGCCCGGATGGGCGATTGGGAAAAGATCCGCCTGCCATGACAAGGGCTTGCTTCCCGGCTTGCCATCGCCGCGCAGAAGCGTAGCGTTAGCGCATGTTCGAACATTCCCGCCGCCCTCTCGTCCATTCCGTCCTGTCGCTGGGAAAGCTGCGGATGCAGGGCGCGTGGAAGCTGGAGCTGCTGCATTCCAGCCCGCGTCACCGGCTTTACTGGATCACGCGCGGGCAAGGCCGGATCACCGTGAACGGGATCACGCGCGGCTATGGTCCGAATACGGCGGTGTTCGTGCCCGCGCGCTGCCAGCTGGCGTTGGAACTCCCCTCACAGACGCAGGGGCTGGAGCTGTGCCTGCCACCCGATGAAAGCCTTGGCGTGCCGAACGATCCGCTGCACTTGCGCGTCTCGAACATCGAGGCGCAGGGCAACCTCACCAGCCATCTCGAAAAGATCGAACGCGAGCTTGCGGCGCAGGCCCCGGCCATGGACCGTGCCCTGACGGCCTATTCGCTGCTGGTGTCGGTCTGGATCGCGCGTGAATTGACCCGGCAGGAAGGCAGCGTCCTGCGCGAGAAAAGCCACCGCCTGGTGGAACTCTTCGCCGAACGGATGGAGGCGCAGTTTCGCACCGGCAAGGGCGTTGCGGATTACGCGGCGCAATTGCAGGTGACCCCCACGCATCTGTCGCGCGTCTGTCGCGAAGCATCGGGGCGCCCGGCCCATGCGCTTCTGGTCGAACGGATCATGTCCGAGGCCCGGCGCCTGCTGATCGACACCGACATGCCCGCCCGCGAAATCGCCGAGCATCTGGGCTTTTCCTCGGCGGCCTATTTCACGCGGGCGTTTTCGCAGGCCACCGGGCAAACGCCGTCCGAGTTTCGCACCCCGGCCCGCCGCGCGTAAGCCGCGCATCGACCGTTTCCGACCAGAGAATTGAGTTGCTTCGGTGGTCAATGTCGTTTTTCTTCGATATTGATGTCGCAATTGGACAATTTCAGGTCGCGACTTACCGTTGACGCAACGGTCAGTCCACGCACCAATGGAGCAGAGGATCGGAGGTTCTGCCTGACAGTCGGGATGCAGCACGAACAGCGCCGCGGACCACAGCCACAACACCCGAGCCACCGATAAAAAAGAACACGCAATACGTCACAGGGAGACGACATACATGACGGACACACAGCACCGCGGCCTCGCGACCCATCCGGTCGCCGAGATGTACGCCCAGGAATACAAGGACGGCAAACTCAGCCGCCGCGAATTCCTCGTGCGCTCGACCGCGCTCGGCGTCAGCGCCGCCGCGGCCTATTCGCTGATCGGCGCAACGCCGGTTGCCGCAGAGGCGCATCGCGCGACGCCGCCGATGGGTGGTACGCTGCGCATCCAGATGGAAGTGCGCGCCCTGAAGGACCCGCGCACCTATGACTGGTCGCAGATGGGCAATGTCAGCCGCGGCCTTCTCGAATACCTGATCGAGTACAATGCCGACGGCTCGTTCGGCGGCGTCCTTCTCGACAGCTGGGAAGCCAACGAGGATGCAACCGTTTACACGCTGCGCCTGCGCGAAGGCGTGAAGTGGAACAACGGCGACGACTTCACCGCCGAGGACGTGGCGGCGAATTTCATCGGCTGGTGCGACTCGACCGTCGAGGGCAACTCCATGGCGGCCCGGATGGGCGGTCTGGTCGATCCCGACACGGGCGTCGCCCGCGAAGGCGCGATCGAGGTTGTCGATCCGCTGACCGTGCGCATCACCTACCCCGCGCCTGACATCACCCTCGTGCCCGGCATCGCCGACTACCCGTCTGCCGTGCAGCATCGCGACCTGATCGGGACGAACCCGCTGGATCATGGCGTGGGCACCGGCGCCTATCGCATCACCGATTACGAGGTCGGCGTTCAGGCCCGGCTCGAGAAGAACCCGGATCACGAATACTGGGGGAATGCTTATCTCGACGAGGTGATCTTCATCGACCTGGGCCAGGACCCGGCGGCCTGGTTTGCCGGTGCCGAAGCCGACGAATTCGACATGACCTATGAAACGGTTGGCGAATTCATCGATCTCTTCTCGGCCATCGGCTGGACGCAGTCGGAAGTGACGACGGCGGCCACCGTGGTCATCCGTCCGAACCAGAACTCGGAGCCCTATGACAACCAGATGGTGCGCAAGGCGATCCAGATGGCGGTCGACCCGCAGGTCTGTCTCGACCTCGGCATCAATGGCCAGGGCACCCTCGGCGAGCATCACCATGTCTGCCCGATCCACCCGGAATACGCGGAACTGCCGCCGCTGACCGTGGACCCGGATGCAGCCTACGCGATGCTCGAGGAATCCGGCCACGCCGACCACGTGTTCGAGATCGTGTCGATCGACGACGATTATCGCCGCAACACGACCGACGCCGTGGCGGCACAGCTGCGCGACGCGGGCTTCAACGTGGAACGGACCGTCATCCCCGGCTCGACCTTCTGGAACGACTGGACGACCTATCCGTTCAGCTCGACGAACTGGAACCACCGCGAACTGGGCGTGATCATCTACAACCTCGCCTATCGTTCTGGCGTGGCGTGGAACGAGTTCGGCTATGCGAACCCGGAATTCGACGCGCTTCTGGACCAGGCCAACGGCATCCTCGACGCCGAGGCCCGCAGCGAGGTGATGGCGCAGCTGGAAAGCATCCTGCAAGAGGACGCCGTCACGTTGCAGCCCTATTGGCGGTCGCTCTTCCGGCACCACAAGCCAGAGGTCATCAACGCCGACATGCATCCGAAATTCGAGATCAACGTCCACTACATGGGCATCGAAGCCTGATCTCGACCTGACCATCGGGGCGGTCCTGCCGGGCCGCCCCTTTCCCGCCAGTCCCGGCGGGACCCGATCCAGATCAACAGGACCCTCGCCAAGAAGAGGTCCGACCATCGGGACCGCGGCCCGGAGGCCGCGACACCCGGACAGACAGGGATACACATGGGACTTTTCATTCTCCGCCGTTTCGGCGTGATGATCCTGACGGCGCTCTGCCTCACCTTCGTGGTGTTCTTCCTCACGAACCTCTACCCGAACCTCGAAAAGCTTGCGAAAACGCAAGGCAACGCGCGGATGACCGATGCCGAGGTCGCCAGCTGGCTGGACCGCAACGGCTATGGCGGCCCGCTGATCGTGCGCTACGGCGAATGGCTGGGCGTGGTGCCGGGCTGGACGCGCGAAGGCCCGGACGGAGAGCTCACGGGCCGCTGCATCGACGCCGCGACCCCCGCCGAGGAGGCCCCGACCTTCTGCGGCCTTCTGCAAGGCGATCTCGGCTACTCGACCGTGTCCGATGACGAGGTGTCCAACATCATCGGCGGACGCCTCGCCCTGACGGGAGTGCTGATGTTCTGGGCCTTCGCGGTCATGGTGCCGGCCGCGCTGATCATCGGCGTTCTGGCCGGAATGAAGGAAGGCTCGCGCCTCGACCGATCGCTCTCGACCGTCTCGATCGCCTCGACCGCGACGCCGGAATACGTGTCGGGCGTGATCTTCATCGTGCTCCTCGCTTCCTCGACCGCCGGCATCTCGCCGTGGCTGTCCGAGATGGGCTGGATCGAGGGGCGCACGCTTTTCCTCGGCTCGGCCCGCTCGGCGATGGACGACGTGACGTTCTGGAACTTCACCCTGCCGGTGATGACCATCGCGCTTTACGGCATGGGCTATATCGCGCGGATGACGCGCGCCTCGATGGCCGAGGTGATGACGGCCCAGTACATCCGCACCGCGCGCCTGAAGGGCGTCAGCTTCCGCAACATCGTGCTGAAGCACGCGCTCAGGAACGCGCTGATCGCGCCCTTCACGGTCATCATGCTGCAATTCCCGTGGCTGCTGACCGGGGTCGTGATCGTCGAGACCCTGTTCAACTATAATGGCTTTGGCTGGACGCTGGTGCAGGCGGCCTCGAACAACGATATCGAGCTGCTTCTGGCCTGTTCGATCGTCGCCGTCTTCGTGGTTCTGGTGACGCAGCTGATCTCGGATATCGGCTATGTCTTCCTCAACCCGCGCATCCGCATTTCGTAAGGGAGAGTGCCCATGGACCCTCTGACATGGACTGGCGCGCTTGGCCCCATCCTGAACCCGCTGATGCTGGCCGCGCTGGCCGTGTTCCTGGTTGGCCTGATCGCCAACTTCGTCCTGACCCTCGCCGGGCAACAGGCCGGGGAAGTCCAGATCAACGCGGACCACACGCTGACCATCAACCGCACCCCCGTCGACTATGCACTGATGGCGATGAAATACGCGGTGCTGCTATTTCTCGCCTGTTGCCTCGCCTACATCATCGGCGGGTTGGTGCAGTCGGACCCGATGGATCAAGGCATCCTCGGCGCGATGGGGCGGCAATTCCTGCCGGTCTGGATTGCGTTGATCGTGCTCTTTGCCCTGTCGATCACCTTCAAGCGCAAGCTGGGCCTTTACGGCAAGCTCTTCGACAGCCTGATCGGCATGATCGGCTTCGGCCTCGTGATGTTCTGGATGTTCACCGCGATCTTCGCGGGGACGATCATCACCTTCGGCCCGATCGACGTGATCAGCCAGATGCGCAACGAGGTGCCGGGAACACCGCTGCCCAACCCGGATGACGGGGCATATCTGTATTACCTGCTGGGCGGCGACAACCTTGGCCGCGACGTGTTCAGCCGCATGGTCATGGGCGCGCGCGAAGTGCTCAAGATCGCCCCGGCGGCGACGCTGTTCGCCTTCATGGTGGGGATCACGCTTGGCCTGCCTGCGGGGTATTTCGGCGGCAAGCTGGACACGGTCCTGACCTTCATCGCCAACCTCGTGCTGGCCTTCCCGGTGATCCTGCTGTTCTACCTGCTGGTGACCCCCGAGATCGTGGATGCCGGTATCCCGACCTACATGGCCGCGGTGCTGTTCCTGTTCCCGATCATCTTCTTCGTGGTGCTGTTCAACTCGCGCTATCACATGCAGCCGACGAAAAGGTTGGCCTATATCGGCATCTCGCTGGTGATCGGGTTCTGGCTCTATTCGGGGCTGGCCTTCAACGCCGACCCGCTCGGCCTGATCTCGATGCCGGGCAACATCCTGATCGTCTTCGTCTCGGTGGTTTTCGTGAACAGCCCCACGGTGTTCCGTATCGTTCGCGGCATCGTGCTGGACATCAAGACGCGCGATTACGTGGCCGCCGGCCAGACCCGCGGCGAGGGGCCGTGGTACATCATGCTGTGGGAGATCCTGCCCAATGCCCGCGGGCCGCTGATCGTCGATTTCTGCCTGCGGATCGGCTACACGACGATCCTACTGGGAACCCTCGGGTTCTTCGGCCTCGGCGTCAGCCCGGAAAGCCCTGACTGGGGCTCGACGATCAACGAGGGCCGCCGCCTTCTGACGATCTATCCGCACCCCGCCCTTCCGCCCGCGTTTGCGCTGATGAGCCTCGTGCTCGGTCTGAACCTGCTGGCCGACGGCCTGCGCGAAGAAAGCCTGAAGGACTGACACCCATGCTGGATCAATCCCCCGACGCCGCCGCCGTTCTGCCCGACCGCTATGACGGGCCGATCCTGGAAATCGAGAACCTCTCGATCTCGTTCTTCACGCGGCTGCGCGAAATCCCCGCCGTGATGGATTTTTCCTGCAAGGTCATGCCCGGCGAGGCCATGGGCCTTGTGGGCGAGTCCGGCTGCGGCAAGTCCACGGTCGCGCTTGGCGTGATGCAGGACCTTGGCGTGAACGGCCGCATCGTCGGCGGCTCGATCAAGTTCAAGGGCCGCGACCTGAACGAGATGAGCCAGGAGGAGTTGCGCGCCATTCGCGGGTCCGAGATCGCCATGATCTACCAGGAACCGATGGCGTCCCTGAACCCGGCGATGCGCATCGGCAAGCAGCTGATGGAAGTGCCCATGATCCACGAGGGCAAATCCGAGGCCGAGGCCTACCAGATGGCCCTTGAGGTGGTGCAGGACGTGCGCCTGCCCGACCCCGAGCGGATGCTGCGCAGCTACCCGCACCAGCTGTCGGGCGGCCAGCAGCAGCGCATCGTCATCGCCATGGCGCTGATGTCGAAGCCGTCGCTGTTGATCCTTGACGAACCGACCACCGCGCTGGACGTGACGGTCGAGGCCGGGATCGTGGATCTTGTGAAGGGTCTGGGCGAGAAATACGGCACCTCGATGCTGTTCATCTCGCACAACCTGGGACTGGTTCTGGAAACCTGCGACCGTCTTTGCGTGATGTATTCCGGCGAGGCGGTCGAGACCGGCTCGATCGAGGATGTCTTCGACGAGATGCAGCACCCCTACACGCAGGCGCTGTTCCGCTCGATCCCCCTGCCCGGCGCCGACAAGAACGCACGCCCCTTGGTGGCGATCCCCGGGAACTTCCCCCTGCCCCACGAACGTCCGCCCGGCTGCAATTTCGGCCCGCGCTGCAACTACTTCGAAGAGGGGCGCTGCAACGCCGGGGATATCCCGATGGCCCGGGTGCCGGGGAACGACCGGCACAGCACGCGCTGCCTGCGGTTCCAGGACATCGACTGGAGCGCGCCACCGGACATGGGCGAAACCACCGAGAAGGCCGAGGTCGGCGATACCGTCCTCAAGGTCGAGAACCTCAAGAAATACTACGAGGTGGCCGCCAGCGCCCTGTTCAGCGGTGGCGACAAGAAGGTGGTCAAGGCCAACGAGACCATCAGCTTCGAGGCGCGCGAATCCGAGACGCTGGCCATCGTCGGCGAATCCGGCTGCGGCAAGTCCACGTTGGCCAAGGTGCTGATGGGGCTTGAAACGGCGACAGACGGGCAGGTTCTGCTCGACAACAAGAACATCGAGGGCATCGAGATCCAGAACCGAGACACGCGGACGATCTCCTCGGTGCAGATGGTGTTCCAGAACCCGTTCGACACACTGAACCCCTCCATGACGGTGGGCCGCCAGATCATGCGCGCGCTGGAGGTCTTCGGGATCGGCAAGAACGACGCCGAACGGCGCGAGAAGATGCTGGATCTGCTCGACCTCGTGAAACTGCCGCGCGCCTTTGCCGACCGGATGCCGCGCCAATTGTCGGGTGGCCAGAAACAGCGCGTCGGCATCGCCCGCGCCTTTGCCGGGGGCGCCCGGATCGTTGTGGCGGACGAGCCTGTCTCGGCGCTCGACGTGTCGGTGCAGGCCGCCGTGACCGACCTGTTGATGGAGATCCAGCGCCGCGAAAAGACCACGCTGCTGTTCATCAGCCATGACCTCTCGATCGTGCGTTATCTCAGCGACCGGGTCATGGTCATGTACCTGGGCCACGTGGTCGAGATCGGGGATACGGCGCAGGTCTTCTCGCCGCCCTACCATCCCTATACCGAGGCGCTTTTGTCGGCAGTGCCCATCGCCGACACCTCGGTCAAGAAGCAGCATATCGTGCTCGAGGGCGACATCCCCTCGGCGATGAACCCGCCCTCGGGCTGCCCCTTCCAGACGCGCTGCCGCTGGAAAGCGCAAGTGCCCGGCAATCTCTGCGAGGCCGAGGTGCCGCCGATGCGGACCATGGCCGACGGGCACCAGATCAAGTGCCATCTGGCCGAGGATCTGCTGGCCAGCATGGAGCCGGTGATCACCATCACCGACGAGTGACCCGGCAAGGTTACCGGTGACCGGCGCGCATCGGGCGCGTCGGCCACTTGTCGCCCGTGGCTTCAAACATCGCTCTTTCTGAATGTGTCATCCCGCGTTAACTTGACGCCAAAGGGAGGACCATCATGCAATTCACGAAACGCGCTTTTCTCGCCAGCGGGGCCGCTGCGGCCACCACGCTCGCCCTGCCCCGCCGGGGCTGGACCCAGACCGTGCAACAGGTCGGGACGATGGAGATCACGACGCTGAGCGACGGCAACCTGATGCTGCCGGCCGAGTTCATCTTCGGCCCGATGCCCCAGGACGAGCTGGCCGGGGTTCTGGCCCCGTTCGACATGATGCCCGACCAGGCGCTGACGCCGCCCTGCAACATCACGCTGCTGCGCCACGGCGACAATGTCGTGCTGTTCGATTGCGGCGCGGGCTTTGCCTTTCAGGACAGCGCGGGCCGGTTGGGCGATGCGTTGGCCGCCGCGGGTATCGACCCCCTGGACGTGACGCATGTCGTCGTCACCCATGGCCACCCCGATCACATCTGGGGGATGCTGGACGATTTCGACGAACCGCTGTTTTACAACGCGGAACACCTGATGGGAGAGACCGAGTTCACCTACTGGATGGACGACGCCACGGTGAACAGCATCGGCGAGGAACGCGCGAGTTTCGCAGTAGGCGCCAAGCGCAGGTTGGAGATGATGGAGGGCAACATGACCCTCTTCGCGGACGGGGCCGAGGTGCTGCCGGGCGTCACGGCACGGATGACGCCGGGCCACACGCCGGGGCATATGAGCTTCGTCATCGCCGATGGGAACGACGCGCTGATGGTCGTGGGCGATGCGATCGGCAACCACCATGTCGCCTTTGCCCGCCCGGCTTGGGAATCCGGCTCGGACCAGGACCTTGCCATGGGGGCCGAGACGCGCACGGCGCTTTTGGATCAGATCGCGGCGGACAACATGACCCTGATCGGGTTCCACCTGCCGAATGGCGGCATCGGCACGGCTGAACGGGATGGCGAAGGCTACCGTTTCGTCCCATCTGCCTAATCGCTAGGCAAAAAGCGCTTGGAACAGCGCTTTTCGACGGGTTTTCTTCAGAAAGGCGCGCGCAGGCTTTTCCTTCTGCGCGGGCTTTGCTGTGATGGGGCAAATATTCAATCGTGGAGGCCCCATGACCCGCTTCATCCCGACCCTCGCTTGCCTTGCGCTGGCGTCCCCCGCCCTGGCCCATCCCGGCCATGCCGGCGCCGCGACCCATTGGCTCGCGCTCGACCACCTCGCCATGCTCGGCACCCTCGCGGCGCTGGCCGGTGGCCTGATCTGGCGCAACCGGACCCAGGTGCGCATCCGCGCCGAGGATGAGGATCGGCAGCGAGACACCTGATCTTGCAGCGCAATTTGACGATCAAAGGGGCCATAGGGCCCCTTTTTCTTGAGCCGCTCGCAAAAGAAAAACGGGGGAGCACATGGCTCCCCCAGTTTCGCTGATCAGGCTCTGATATTTACTGCCCGAAGTGTTCTGCCTGCGGCCTGATCCGCGTCAGGGGCGAGCGCACCCGCCCCGGATAACGAGAGTTTCCGAAGGAAACTCTCGGAGTGGGATGGAGTGAAACCGAAGGTTTCACGGGTCCCACCCCGTGTCTTGGACGCGCGGGCGTGCGGCCCCTCGCGCCCGATCGGTTAACCCTAACCCTCTGGAGGATAAGGATCATCTCCATAGGTGTTCCGTTCCCGGATACGCCCATTGCGACCTTGAAGGAATGCCTCACCGCCATCTTGGCGGGCTGCTTCACGCGTGTGTTCCCAAGCTTCCCGCTGGGTATCGAAAACACGCGAAGGACGCTGACTGCCTTCCCGTTGCGATTCCCAACGACCGTCAGGACGAGGTGAGGTCCAGTGATTTGGATTCTTTGCCATTGCAAAGGTCCTTTCTTCTCCACAGGCTCGGAGCATTTCTTGGGTGCAAGCCTGTGAGTTAATCAGCACGCTATTGATCCGCTTCTTCGACCATGGTCTCCGTATTCTATCGACCCAACTGGGCCGAATATGCTTGTCCCGCAGCGTGCTAGGCTCATGCGGGATAGGCAGGGGGCCGATGCGCCAACATCGGTCCCCGCCCTTCAATCTTCTCTCAGCTACACCCGCTCGTCGCGCCGCAGGTGTTGCACTTCATGCAGGTGCCATTGCGCACCAGCGTGTAGTTTCCGCATTCGCCGCAGGCCTCGCCCTCGTAGCCCTGCATCTTGGCCTTGGTGCGGGCGTCCATGCCCACGGTCCCCGTCGTGACCGCGGTGGTCGATGCGGCCACCGCAATCGTGCCGCCGCTGCCCTTGGTTTCGGGCACCAGGGTTTCGAGCGTGGCGACCGGGTCGGCCCCGCCTTGCAGGACGGTGAATTCCGACGGCAGGCGCTTGCGCAGGTAGCCGGTCGAGCTGATCTGCTTGAGCACTTCCAGCGACTTGGTGGCCGCGCTTTCGCTCAGTTCCTGGAGGTTGGACACGCCCTCTTCCACGCCGCGGCCCAGATCGTCGAAGGTGGTCCCTTCGGGCGCCACATGGGCCAGGTCGGTGCGGTCGAGGTAGCTGACCGCCAGTTCGCGGAAGATGTAGTCGAGGATCGACGTCGCGTTCTTGATCGAGTCGTTGCCCTGCACCATCCCCGAGGGTTCGAACTTGGTGAAGGTGAAGGCATCCACGAACTCTTCCAGCGGCACGCCGTATTGCAGGCCCACCGACACGGCGATGGCGAAGTTGTTCATCATCGCGCGGAAGCCGGCGCCTTCCTTGTGCATGTCGATGAAGATCTCGCCGAGCGAGCCGTCCTCGTATTCGCCCGTCCGCAGGTAGACCTTGTGGCCGCCCACGATGGCCTTCTGCGTGTAGCCCTTGCGGCGCTCGGGCATCTTCTCGCGGTTGGAGCGGACGATTTCCTTGACGATGACCTTCTCGATCACCTTCTCGGCCAGCACCTGCGCCTTTTCCTGCGCGCTGCCGCTTTCAAGGATCTCGGCGGCCTCGTCGTCATCCTCGACCAGCGCGGCGGCCAGCGGCTGCGACAGTTTCGAGCCGTCACGGTAGAGCGCGTTGGCCTTCACCCCCAGCGACCAGCTGAGTTCGTAGGCTTTCTGGCAATCCTCGATCGTGGCGTGGTTGGCCATGTTGATCGTCTTGGAGATCGCCCCCGAGATGAAGGATTGCGCAGCCGCCATCATGCGGATGTGGGATTCGACGCTGAGGTAGCGCTTGCCCTTCTTGCCGCAGGGGTTGGCGCAGTCGAAGACCGCGTAATGCTCTTCCTTCAGGAAGGGCGCGCCTTCCAGCGTCATCGTCCCGCAGACATGGTCGTTGGCGGCTTCGACCTCCGCCTTGGAGAAGCCGAGATGACGCAGCATGTCGAAGGTGGGATCGTTCAGCTTCTCGGCCGGGATGCCGAGGGTCTGGGTGCAGAACTCTTCACCCAGCGTCCACTGGTTGAAGACGAAGCGGATGTCGAAGGCCGAGGGCAAGGCCGTCTCGATCTTCTCGATCTCGGCCTGGCCGAAGCCGTGGCCGATCAGCGCCGTGTGGTTGATGCCGGGCGCATTGCCCAGGGTGCCGTGACCCACGGCGTAGCTGATGATTTCTTCGATCTGGCTGGAGCTGTAGCCCAGCTTTTCCAGCGCGGCCGGAACCGAGCGGTTGATGATCTTGAAATAACCGCCACCGGCCAGCTTCTTGAACTTCACCAGCGCGAAGTCGGGCTCGATCCCGGTGGTATCGCAATCCATGACGAGGCCGATCGTGCCGGTGGGCGCGATCACGGTGGCCTGCGCATTGCGGTAGCCGTGCTGTTCGCCCAGGGTCAGCGCCTCGTCCCAGGCCTGCTTGGCCAGGTCGATCAGGCGCTGGTCGGGGCAATTGCCATGGTCCAGCGCCACCGGGTTCACGTTCAGATCCTCATACCCCTCGGTCTTGGCATAGGCCGCCGCGCGGTGGTTGCGGATCACCCGCAGCATGTGCTCGCGGTTGTTGGCATAGCCCGGGAAGGCCCCAAGTTCCGAGGCGATCTCGGCCGAGGTGGCGTAGGCCACGCCGGTCATGATGGCGGTCAGCGCACCGCACAGCGCCCGGCCCTCGGGGCTGTCGTAGCTGTAGCCCATATTCATCAGCAGGCCGCCGATATTGGCATAGCCAAGGCCAAGCGTGCGGTAGTCGTAGCTGAGCTGCGCGATCTCCTTGGAGGGGAACTGCGCCATCATCACGCTGATTTCCAGCGTCAGCGTCCAAAGGCGGCTTGCATGGATGTAGCTTTCCGCGTCGAACTGGCCGCCCGAGAAGAAGGTCAGCAGGTTCATCGACGCCAGGTTACAGGCCGTGTCGTCAAGGAACATGTATTCCGAGCACGGGTTCGAGCCGCGGATCTCGCCATCCGCCGGGCAGGTGTGCCAGGCGTTCACGGTGTCGTGGAACTGGATGCCAGGATCGGCACAGGCCCAGGCTGCGTGGCCCACCTTTTCCCACAGGTCGCGGGCCTTGATCGACTTGGCGACCGAGCCATCGACGCGGTTGACCAGATGCCAGTCCTCGTCATTCTCGACGGCCTTCAGGAAGGCATCGGTGACGCGGATCGAGTTGTTGGAGTTCTGGCCCGAAACCGAGCTGTAGGCCTCGCTGTCCCAATCGGTGTCGTAGGTCGGAAACTCGATCGAGGTGTAGCCCTGCTTGGCGTAGTCCAGCACGCGCTTGATGTAGGTTTCCGGCACGCTGGCCTGCTTGGCCGTGCGGATCGCCTTTTTCAGCGTGTCGTTCTTGGCCGGATCGACGGCGTCTTCGAGGCTGCCATCCCATTCGCGGATCGCGGTGAAGATGCCGTTGAGCGTTTTCTCATGCGCCTTGGAGCCTGCAACGAGGCTGGCGACCTTCTGTTCCTCGACCACCTTCCAGTCGATGAATTCCTCGATATCGGGGTGGTCGGCGTCGACGATGACCATCTTGGCCGCGCGGCGCGTGGTGCCGCCCGACTTGATCGCGCCCGCCGCGCGGTCGCCGATTTTCAGGAAGCCCATAAGGCCCGAGGACTTGCCGCCGCCCGAAAGCTTCTCGCCCTCACCGCGCAGGTGGCTGAAATTCGTGCCTGTGCCAGAACCGTACTTGAACAGGCGCGCTTCGCGGACCCACAGGTCCATGATGCCGCCCTCGTTGACCAGATCGTCCTGCACCCCTTGGATAAAGCAGGCATGCGGCTGCGGATGCTCGTAGGACGAGGTCGACTTCGTCAGCTTGCCGGTCTTGTAATCGACATAGTAGTGGCCCTGCGCCGGACCATCGATGCCGTAGGCCCAGTGCAGGCCGGTGTTGAACCATTGCGGGCTGTTGGGCGCCGCCATCTGGCGCGCCAGCATCAGCTGCATCTCGTCGAAATAGGCCGCCGCGTCATCCTCGGTGGTGAAATAGCCACCTTTCCAGCCCCAGTAGGCCCACGCACCGGCAAGCCGCCGGAAGACCTGCTTGGCGCTTGTCTCGCCGCCATAGCGCTGGTCCTCCGGCAATTCCTCCAGCGCCTTTTCGTCGGCCACATGGCGCCACAGGAAACTCGGAACGCCCTTTTCCTTCACCGGCTTCAGACGGGCGGGCACGCCAGCCTTGCGGAAGTATTTCTGCGCGATCACGTCCGAGGCCACCTGGCTCCAGCCCGCGGGCACTTCGACCTCGTCGAGGCGGAAGACGACCGTGCCATTCGGATTGCGGATCTCGGAACTCGTGGTGGTGAATTCCAGCTCGGCGTACGTATCCGCGCCGGCCCGGGTGAATCTGCGTTCAATCTTCATGGCTGCCTCTCTCGCCCTGTGTTCCCCTGTGCGGCCTGCCAGCGTCTTGGAGCGCTCTGGCCGTCATGTTCCTATCGCTCGGGCGACGCTGACGTGGCGCAAAAATCTCCCGATCCGCGCCGAAGCGCAGGCTTGTGCGCTTGTCGATGTCAGTGTCCGAGGTATTCCTCTGCCCCGCCGGCCAGCACCTATATCTTGTGGCACCCGATCCGACGAACACAAACTGACGTAGTTGGACCTAGACCGTCAACGGATTTTTCAGACTATCCACCGGATTTTTTCACTTGCCAAAACCCGGCTTTGCGAGTCCGCCCGGTTGCGCCCGATTCACAGACTGCCGCTACGTCACGCCGGAAAACTTGAATTGTGCCGTCGAAAGGCAGGGATAGGCGTTCTTGCTCAGGCATTGCCTTTGCTCGATGGCGTCCGAACCCGGGCAACACAAGAAAAGGGAGTCCGATGCTGCGATTGGTCCACGACCACACCACATGTTGCGTGCAGGTCACGGACAAGGACGCAGATCAACCAGATACAGCGCCGTCCGCAAACAAACCACAAGATGTAGGGGTGGGAGAATGGTCGGGGCGGCGAGATTCGAACTCACGACCCCCTGTACCCAAAACAGGTGCGCTACCAGACTGCGCCACGCCCCGACCGTGTGTCGCTCTTAGCGTTCCACGGGGCTGCTGCGCAAGCCCGGTCGTTCACTCGGCGTCGCACGGCCAGACCGCAAGATCCCCGGAGACGGAGGGGTGGCGCAACTCGTCCCCTTCATCGATGCCCAGTTGCCGCGCCATGCCGCCATTGATCTCCAGCACGAACTGGACGCCATCGCCGCCGGGGATCGGCGTACGGTCCAGCGGCACGGCATTCTCGTGGATGCGCGTGACCACACCCGTCTCGTCGGCAAAGATCATGTCCAGCGGAATCAACGTGTTTGCCATCCAGAACGACACGCTTTGCGGTCGCTCATAGACGAACAGCATCCCCGACATGCGCGGCATCTCGGGAACATGCATGAGGCCCTGGGAGCGTTCACGCGGGTCGTCGGCCACCGCGACGCGAAAACGGACGGTTCCGAAATCGCCGCGGATCTCGACGCGATCATCGCTGCATGCGGCGTGAGCTGAGGGCGTGGAAACAAAAGCGGCCAGCACTACGGCCATGCCCAAACGGGCCAAGTCACTCATGCGACGTAATCCCAACTCCGAATCTCGGCGGCCAATTGCCCGCGCGGGCCGTCTACCACCTTCATCGCGATGGCTTCCCCCGATTGAAGATCGGCAAATCCATAGCGGCGCAGCACCTCGATATGCACGAAAACGTCTTCAGGGTGCCCGAAGATATTGGCGAAGCCAAACCCTTTCGCCTTGTCGAACCACTTGACGCGGGCCGCCACGAAAGGCGCGTCGGCGGGCACGTCCGGCAGGTCCACGGAGGGCGCCGCCTCATCGTCGCCGATCTCCGGCGGGACGATCTCGAGTATTTCGGTGGCTTGCAGGCCACGCGGCGTGGAATGGGTGCGAACGGTTATCCCCGCGCCCTCGGCGACGGACCCCTGCCCGTAGTTCCTGAGTACGTTTGCGTGCAACAGGATATCCGGACCGCCGCTTTCGGCGACAATGAATCCAAAACCCTTGCCCACATCGAACCACTTGACGCGGCCCCGGACGATTTCGCCCTGCGAGTCCGTATCGACCATACGACACATCCCGTTTGCGACCACCGGTCGCGATTTCCTGTCCCCACCCTGATAATGTGCTTCTATTCCGTCGGGGCAACCCAATAATATGATTATTATTCAAAGGTATGAGAATTTCGCGTTCGCGGATTTGTTGAGGATGACATGAAACAGACGAGCAAAAACCGTTTCATGGATTCAGGCGCATGACCTCCCAGGAGGCGCCCGTCGCCTCGCGCCGCCACCGAAAACGGTCATGCAGGCGAAACGGGCCATCGGCCCAGAATTCGATCTCGACAGGCTGGATGCGAAAGCCGCCCCAGAACGGCGGACGCGACGGATTGGTCCCTTGCTGCGCCGTGACCTTCGCCACTTCGGCCATCAACGCCGCGCGGCCCGAAAGCGGTTGCGATTGTTTCGATGCCCAGGCCCCCAAACGGCTCTTGAGCGAGCGCGAGGCGTAGTAGGCATCGGCCTGCGCCCCGTCCTCGCGCTCGACCGCGCCGCGCACCCGGATCTGGCGGCGCAGGCTTTTCCAGTGCATCACGAAGGCGGCCTTGCCCGATGCCGAGAGTTCCTGCCCCTTGGCGCTGTCGTAATTCGTGTAGAAGACGAAGGCCCCGTCCCCGCCGCCAGGCGCCTCGATCTCTTTCAAGAGAACCATGCGCACGTTCGGCAGGCCGTCGGGATCGACCGTGGCCAAGGCGATGGCATTGGGATCGTTCACCTCGGTCTTCTCGGCCTCGGCAAGCCAATCCTGCGCCAGCCGAAACGGGTCGTCGCCGGCAAAAATGCCGCTGCGGTCGCTCATGGGGTCGTCCCTCGCCTATCCAATGCTGCGCGCAAACCTAGCCGCGTGGCCGCCGCCTGCAAGGCATAGCACGCAGGTCCGTGCAATCTTGCGGCTCTGCGACCTTTGGCCTACACCGACGCCAACACGCAACGACAGCGACAAGTGAGGGTGGCGATGGGTCTTATGGCGGGCAAACGCGGGCTGATTATGGGCCTGGCTAACGACAAGTCCATTGCATGGGGCGTGGCCAAGGCGCTGGCAGCCGAAGGGGCGGAGCTGGCCTTTTCCTATCAGGGCGAGCAGCTTCTCAAGCGGGTCAAGCCGCTGGCCAACGAACTGGGCAGCGATCTGATGATCCCCTGCGACGTGGCCGACGAGGACAGCCTCGACGCGCTCTTCGACACGTTGAAAGAGACCTGGGGCAGCCTCGACTTCGTAGTTCATGCCATCGGCTTCTCGGACAAGTCCGAACTGCGTGGCCGTTACGTGGAAACGAGCCCCGCGAATTTCGCCATGACCATGAACATCTCGGTCTATTCCTTCACCGCCGTCTGCCAGCGCGCGGAAAAGATGATGCCGAATGGCGGCAGCCTGCTGACGCTGACCTATTACGGCGCGGAAAAGGTCATGCCGCATTACAACGTCATGGGTGTCGCCAAGGCCGCGCTGGAAGCGTCGGTGATGTACCTGGCCGAGGATCTGGGCCGCGACGGCATCCGCGTCAACGCGATCAGCGCCGGCACGATCAAGACACTGGCCGCCTCGGGCATCGGCGATTTCCGCTACATCCTGAAATGGAACGAGAACAACTCCCCGCTGCGCCGCACCGTCACGCAGGACGAGGTGGGCAAATCGGCCCTCTACCTGCTGTCGGACCTGTCGAGTGCCGTGACGGGCGAAACCCACCATGTCGACGCCGGCTATAACGTCATCGGCATGAAGAACCCCGAGGCGCCGGACATGAGCCTCGAACGCAAGGAGGGGTAAGCCATGGTCACGCCGCTGCCGCATGAAAAAGGGTTTCACGTGTCCTGGGACCAGTTGCACCGCGACAGCCGCGCGTTGGCATGGCGCCTCGACAAGCACGGGCCCGACGAGGGCGGCGCATGGCGCGCCGTGGTGGCCATCACGCGCGGTGGCATGGCGCCCGCGATGATCGTCGCGCGCGAGCTGGACATCCGCACCGTCGACACGATCAGCGTGAAATCCTACCACTCGGGCGGCGGCAAGGCCGACCAGCGCCGCGAGGCCGAGGTGCTAAAAGGCCCCGATGCCGAGATGATGGGCGATGGCGAAGGTGTGCTGATCGTGGACGACCTTGTCGACACGGGCAAGACGCTGGAACTGGTCCGACAGCTTTACCCCAAGGCGCATTTCGCGACCGTCTACGCCAAGCCCAAGGGCGAGCCGATGGTGGACACGTTCATCACGGGCGTCAGCCAGGACACCTGGATCTTCTTCCCGTGGGACATGGCCCTGCAATACGTGGAGCCCTATCGCGGCAAGGAGTGACGGAGGAATCCCTCCATCGACGCAGATCGTGTATACTGCAACGATCAGGTACCGGATCATTCCGGATCCGATCGTTCCGACACGGGAGGGCCGCTGCCATGCCGACCATCGATTCCACGGACCGCGATTTTCACGACTACCTCACCGGCGCCAACACGGGCGTTGCGTATAACGGCATGTCCGCCGCGGGGGCGGCGACATATACATCGCCAACCTCCGCGCCGCTGTCCACTGTGCGCCCCGGATCCCCGGCACCCGGCGGGATGCGGAATATCTCCCTTCCCGACATCGATGCGCCGATCTGGCTGCGCATCGTCACCGGCGCGATCTTCGTCGAGGCGGTCGAAGCCGTGACATTCGCCACGGGTGAGGCGCTGAAACACCGCCTGACGCTCTGGCTTGCCATCATCTGCGGGGTCGCCGCGCTGATCTACGGGTTGGCAGTCGGCGTTCCCCTGATCGTGCAACAGACCCTGCCCTATGCAGAGGCGTCTTTTGCGGCCATCGGCTTTGCGCTGCCCTACGGCGCGCTCATCGCGCTTTTCGTTGCGGGCACCGTTCTCGGGACCTTGATGGCGGGTGTCCTGACGCTGGCGCTGAACCTGCTGCGGCTGGCCCTCGTTCTGGGCGTGGTCGCGGCGATCGGCTACGGGGCCTATTACATGCTGGTGCTTGCCTGAGGCGGGCGATCACCGGCTGCGCAACGCATCCACCAGAACGCCCCGCACCACATCGCGCGGCACATCTGCCGTGACGAAGGCCTCGCCGATGCCGCGCGCAAGGATGAAGCGCAGTTTTCCATCCACAACCTTCTTGTCCTGGGCCATCAGGTCCAACAGGCCATCCGCATCCGGTAATTCCCCCGGAATATCAGACAGATCGCGCTTGGTGTTCATGTCGGCCAGATGCGCCCGGACGCGGCTGGGGTCTTCCTGACTGCACAGGTTCATCCTCGCCGACAACTCAAAGGCGAGTGCACAGCCGATGGCAACCCCCTCGCCATGCAAGAGCCGGTCGGAATAGCCGGTGGCGGCCTCCAGCGCGTGACAGAAGGTATGCCCGAGATTGAGGAGCGCGCGGTCGCCCTGCTCGGTTTCGTCCCGCTCGACGATATCGGCTTTCATCTGGACCGAGCGACGCACGGCCTCGGCCCGCAGGGCCATGTCGCCCGCGGCCAGCGCGGGGCCGTTCCGCTCCAACCAGCCGAAGAACTCCGCATCTCCCAGCAGGCCGTATTTCTGCACCTCGCCGTACCCGGCGAGGAAATCGCGTTCGGTCAACGTCCCCAGCACACCGATATCGGCCAGAACGAGGCTTGGCTGATGGAACGCCCCGACGAGGTTCTTGCCATGCTCGGTATTGATGCCGGTCTTGCCGCCGACCGAGCTGTCGACCTGCGCGAGCAGGCTGGTGGGGATCTGCACGAAGCGCACGCCGCGGCGCAGGATCGCGGCGGCAAACCCCACGAGATCGCCGATCACGCCACCGCCGAAGGCCACCACGATATCGCGCCGCTCGACCCGCTCGGACAGCAGCCATTCCACCACCCGGATCAGGTGCGGCCAGCTTTTCGTCGCCTCGCCCGGCGGCAGAATAAGCGCCTCGGCCTCGACGCCCGCTGCGGCCAATCCGGCACGCAGCGCGTCCAGATGCAGGCCCGCCACGGTGTCTTCGCTGACCACCCAGACCTTCGGGCGCTTGAGCAGCGGGGCGATCTCTGCCCCCGCACGGTCGACAAGACCCGGACCGATCCGCACCTCGTAGCTGCGCGCGCCCAAGGGGACCTGCACGATATCCACACCGCTCATCCTGCATCCTCCGTCCGTGCCACGGCACCGTTCTCGATCAAGACATCCATCACGGCATCGGCCGTCTGGTCGATGGACCAACCCGGCTGCACCTTCAGGCGCAAGGGCGCCAGCGCATAGACCGGTTGCCGCGCGTTGAAAATCTCGGTCAGCGTCGCCTTTGGATCCTCGGTGCGCAACAGCGGCCGTGTCGTCTTGTGGCGCACCCTGTTCCACAGCAACTCCAGGTCGGCGTCGAGCCAAAGGACGGCGGCCTTTCCGGTCAGGATCTGGCGGTTACGCTCGGCCAGCCAGGCCCCGCCACCCGTGGACAGGATGCAGGACGGCCCATCCAGCAGGCGCTCGATCACCTGCGTTTCCTTCTCGCGAAAGAAGGCCTCTCCGTAGCGCTCGAATATCTCGGCGATGGTCAGTTGCGCGGCATCCACGATCTCGGCATCCGAATCCTTAAGCTCCGCCCCCAGCCGCGTGGCCAGGGCGCGCCCGATCGCCGTTTTGCCTGCGCCCATCATGCCGATCAGCACGACGGTGCGGCGCAGCGCCAACCCCCTATCCGGCACGGTTTCGCCCATCCCCGAAAAATCTTTTCCCTTCACTGGCGTAATTCCGCCCGCCATGGCTTATAGTGAAAAGAAAGCGGCGGCAAACGCCGATGACCACGACCAAGGGCAGAAGGCAGAAGGACCGCATGGGCCGTCTTATCCGATTGATCCTGATCCTGATCCTGTTGGGGGTGATCGCCCTCGTGGGCTATGCCTATTCGGGCTACTTGCAGCCCGAACAGCGCAGTGTGACGCAACCGGTCGATCTGGATGTGGATTGACCCCACCCTCCGCAGGCTTCCCCGGATGATTGCGCTGGCCGTGGCGCTGTGCAGCCCCGCGCTTGCACAAGAGCCGCCCCTGCCCGCGACCGAGGTGCCGGAGGTCGCGCCGCCCGATTGGCTTTCGGACACGGTGACCCGGCCCCACGCCAATATCGCGGCCAGTGCGAGCCGACCCGGCTTCACGATCGAGCCGCTCGATGCCGTGCGCCTCGATGCGGTGGGCCTGCTGCCGCCCTCCATCACCGGCCTGCCCGCGGACCTCTGGGGGGCCTCTGACACGGAGACGCTGGCCCGCCTGTTCCGCGCCCAACCCAACCAGGGTTTGCCCGCCAGCCTTGCCTTCACCGAGATGCTGGCACTGGCCGAGTTGGATGCACCGGCGGACGAGACGGGCGACGGGGCTGACCTGTTCCTCGCGCGGCTCGACATGCTGCTGGACCGGGGCGCCCTCGACCCCGCGCTGTCGCTGATGGAGCGTGCGGGCCCGACCGATCCACAGGTCTTTCGCCGTTTTTTCGATGTCAGCCTGCTGACCGACCGGGCGGACCGGGCCTGCGCCGCGATGACGGCGAATCCCGATATCGCGCCAACGTTCCAGGCCCATATCTTCTGCCTTGCGCGGACCGGCGATTGGTCGGCGGCGGCGCTGTCGCTCGACACCGGGGCGGCGCTCGGGCGTATTTCGGATGCCGAGTATGACGTGATCGCCCGGTTCCTCGACCCGGAACTGTTCGAGGGCGAGGACGTGCTGCCCGCGGACATGAACCTGACGCCGCTGGCCTTCCAGATGCGCATGGCGGTCGGCGACCGACCGGACCTGACCGGCCTGCCCCTCGCCTTCACCCATGCCGATCTCAGCCCCCTTGCGGGCTGGCGCGGGCAGATCGCGGCGGCGGAGCGGCTGACCCGTTCGGGCGCGATCGAACCGCAGCAATGGTTCGCCATCTACACGCAGCGGGTGCCCGCGGCCTCCGGCGGGGCGTGGGACAGGGTTGCCGCCATCCAGGCGCTCGATGCCGCGATCCTTGCCCGCGACGCGACCGAGGTGGGTCGCCGCCTGCCACCCGCTTGGGTCGCGATGCAGGAGGCCAGCCTTGAAGTCGCCTTCGCCGATATTTTCGCCGAGCGTCTGCTTGCCCTGCCCCTGATCGGCGAGGCTGGCTTGCTGGCCCGCCGGGTGGGCCTGCTTTCGCCGCGCTACGAGCTTGTGGCGCAGGGCACCGTCGCGCAAACGCCCGAGGAGCGGTTCGCGTTCGACATCGCCCGCGGCCTGCCGACCGAACCGCCCGAGGATGCCGACATGCAGACCCAGGCCATCGCCGCCGCCTTCGCCGATCCGCGTCCGCCGCATGGCTACCGGTGGTTCCTGCAAAACGACCGGCTGGGCGAGGCCCTGTTGCGGGCGTCCATCGTGCTGGGCGGTCCTGCACAGGATGGCGACGACCTGACCGAGGCGCTGACCCTTTTCCGCGAGGTCGGGCTTGAAGGGGTCGCGCGCCGGGCGGCGCTGCAACTCTTGCTGACGGACCGCTGAGCGATGGCGGCCGCCCCCGCCACGGACAGCGATTGGATTGCGCTATTCCTCGACGCGCAGGCGGCGGAACTGGGCGCCGCGCGCAACACGCAACTGGCCTATGGCCGCGACCTGAAGGATGCGATGGCGTGGCTCGCGCGCCGGGGCAGCGGGTTCGGTGCCGCCGACCGCGCGAAGATCGAGGCCTATATCGCCGATCTCGAGGCGCAGGGACTGGCCCGCGCCACCCGCGCCCGGCGGCTGTCTTCGCTTCGGCAACTCTATCGCTTTGCCCACGAGGAAGGCTGGCGCGCGGATAATCCCACGCTCCAGATCACCGGCCCAGCGCGGCAAAAGAAACTGCCTGACACGCTCAGCATCGAGGAGGTGGACGCGCTGCTGTCCGCGGCGCGCAGCCACGGGCGCAGCGAAAGCGACCGGCTGCGCAACACCTGCCTGATGGAACTGCTCTATGCCACGGGGATGCGTGTCAGCGAATTGGTCACCCTGCCCGTCGCCGCCGTTCGGGGCGATCCGCAGATGGTGCTGGTCAAGGGCAAGGGCGGGAAGGAGCGCATGGTCCCCCTCTCGCCACCCGCGCGCGCGGCGATCACCGCATGGCTTGCCCAGCGCGACGCGGCCGAGGATCTTGCCCGGACCGAACATGGCGCGCCGCCCTCGCCCTTCCTGTTCCCGTCGCGTGGGAAGGCCGGGCATCTGACCCGGATGCGGTTCTTCACCCTTGTGAAGGAGTTGAGCACCGCCGCCGGGATCGACCCCTCTCGTGTCACCCCGCATGTCCTGCGCCACGCTTTCGCGACACATCTGCTGCAGAACGGCGCGGACCTGCGCGCGATCCAGACGCTTCTCGGCCATGCCGATATCGCCACGACCGAGATCTACACCCATATTCTCGACGAACGGCTGCGGCGCCTGGTGCTGGATCATCACCCGCTTGCGGGCGGCAGCGGCTAAGCAAGCGCCACCGAAACATCACAGCGCGCCTGCACCGCACGCTTGCATCTTGAAGCGACAGCCCCCCGCCCCCATAACCGCCTCATGGACCCGACCCTTCCCGCCGCCGCGCCCTCGTCTCTTACCGACCCGACCACATGGATCACCGCCGCGGTGATCCTGTTCCTCCTGTTCTGTTCGGGCTTCTTTTCAGGCAGCGAAACCGCGCTGACCGCAGCCTCGCGCGGAAAGCTGAAATCGCTGGCCGACAAGGGCGACGGCGGCGCGAAAGGGGCCGAGCGCGCGCTGAGCCTCAAGGAGGACAATGAACGCCTGATCGGCGGCATCCTTCTGGGCAACAACCTCGTCAACATCCTTGCCACGTCGCTGGCCACGGCGCTTTTCACCACGCTTCTGGGAGAAAGCGGCGTTGCCGTCGCCACGCTGGTGATGACCGCGCTGGTCCTGGTCTTCGCCGAGGTGTTGCCCAAGACCTACGCGATCAACGACCCCGAGACCTCGGCCGCCCGCGTGGCGCGGCCCATTGGGCTTGTGATCGCTGTCATGGCGCCGATCGTCGCCGTGGTGCGCGTGATCGTCCGGGGTGTGCTGCGCATCTTCGGCGTGCGCATCTCGGCGGGCGCCAACATGCTGTCGGTTCAGGAAGAGATCATGGGGGCGCTGTCCATCGGTCACTCCGAGGGCTCGGTCGAAAAGGAACAGCGCGACCGCCTGTTGGGTGCGCTCGATCTGCACGAGCGGACGGTGGAGGAAATCATGCTCCACCGCTCCAAGATCGAGATGATCGACGCGGATGCCCCGCCCGAGGAAATCCTCAGCCAGGCGCTGCAATCGCCGCATACCCGCCTGCCCGTCTACAAGGACGAGCACGAGAACATCATCGGCGTCGTCCACGCAAAGGACCTGCTGCGCGCCATCGACCGCCTGACCCGCGGCGAGAATGCCTCGGGGATCGAAGGGTTCCGCATCAGTGACGTGGCCATGAAACCCTATTTCGTGCCGGAAACCTCTACGCTGGACGACCAGATGCGGCAGTTCCTGCGCCGCCACACGCATTTCGCCCTTGTCGTGGACGAATACGGTGCGCTGCGCGGTCTGATCACGCTGGAGGATATTCTCGAAGAGATCGTCGGCGAGATCACCGACGAGATGGATGTCGAAGATGTCCCGATGCTGACCCCCGACGCGCATGGCAACTACCTCGTGGACGGGGCGATGACGATCCGCGACCTCAACCGCGCGGCCGACTGGGCCTTGCCCGATGAGGAGGCGAACACCGTCGCGGGCCTTGTGATTCACGAGGCGCAGACCATCCCCGAGACGGGCCAGACGTTTGCCTTTCACGGTTTCCGCTTCGAGGTCGCGGCGCGCGAAAATAACCGGCTGACGCAGCTGAAAATCCGCAAACTGTAAGGCGTGTGGGAGGAAGGGGCCCCGGGCGGCCCCCTGCCCCCTCAAATGTCGCTTTCTGACATGAAGGCCCTGCCGCCGCGCCGTCACATGGCCCCGAAGCGACCTGTCGGAGGCCCCATGAAAACCACCACCCAAGTCTGTGTCATCGGCGGCGGAGTCGTCGGCTGTTCCGTGCTGTACCATCTGACGAAGCTGGGCTGGTCGGACGTGATGCTGCTGGAACGCTCGGAGCTGACCTCCGGCTCGACATGGCATGCCGCGGGCGGGTTTCACACGCTGAACGGCGACACGAACATGGCGGCCCTTCAGGGCTATACGATCCGCCTGTACCGCGAGTTGGAGGACCTGACGGGCATGTCCTGCGGGCTGCACCACGTCGGCGGCGTCACGCTGGCCGATACGCCCGAACGGCTGGATATGCTCAAGGCCGAGCGCGCCAAGCACCGTTATATGGGGCTGGAGACCGAGATCCTGGGACCGGCGGAGATTGCCAAGGCCGCACCGATCACCAATCTCGACGGGATCCTCGGGGCGCTCTACGACCCGCTGGACGGCCATCTCGACCCGTCCGGCACAACCCACGCCTATGCCAAGGCCGCGCGTATGGGCGGGGCCGAGATCGTGCTTCACACCAAGGTGCTGGAGACCACCCCCCGCCCGGACGGCACATGGGACGTGGTGACGGACAAGGGCACGATCCACGCCGAACACGTGGTCAATGCCGCGGGGCTGTGGGCGCGCGAGGTCGGCGCGATGGTCGGTCTGCAACTGCCGCTGCACCCGATGGAGCATCAGTATATCGTCACCGACGATATCCCCGAGATCTACGAGCGCGATGCCGAGCACCCCCATGTCATGGACCCGGCCGGCGAAAGCTACCTCCGGCAGGAAGGGCGCGGCTTGTGCATCGGGTTCTACGAACAATCCTGCCGCCCCTGGGCCGTGACCGGCACCCCGTGGGCGTTCGGGCACGAACTCCTGCCCGACGATTTCGACAAGATCGAGGACAGCATCGCCTTTGCCTATCGCCGCTTCCCGGTGCTGGAAACGGCGGGCGTCAAATCGGTGATCCACGGCCCCTTCACCTTCGCCCCCGATGGCAACCCGCTGGTCGGCCCGGTGCCGGGGCTGCGCAACTACTGGTCGGCTTGCGGCGTGATGGCGGGCTTTTCACAGGGCGGCGGCGTGGGCCTGACGCTGGCGCAATGGATGGTCGAGGGCGAGCCGGAACGCGATGTCTTCGCCATGGACGTGGCGCGGTTTGGCCGCTTCACCACGCCGGGCTACACGCTGCCCAAGGTGATCGAGAACTACCAGACACGCTTTTCCGTCAGCTACCCGAACGAGGAACTGCCCGCCGCGCGGCCCTGGCGGACGACCCCGATGTATGACGTCTTCGATGGCATGGGCGCGGTCTGGGGCCAGCAATACGGGCTGGAGGTGCCCAACTACTTCGCCCAAGGCGACGAACCGCGCTACGAGACGCCAAGTTTCCGCCGCTCGAACGCCTGGGCGGCCACCGCGCGCGAGGTCGCCGCGGTGCGCCAGGCTGTCGGCATCAACGAGGTGCAGAATTTCGGGAAATACGTCGTGCGGGGTGCGGCTGCCCGCGCATGGCTCGACCGGATCATGGCGGGCCGCATCCCCGCACCGGGGCGGATCAGCCTGACGCCCATGCTGGCGCCCTCGGGCCGGATCATGGGGGATTTCACCGTCACCTGCCTGTCGGAGCAGGAATTCCGACTGACCGCGAGCTATGGCGCGCAGGATTTCCATATGCGCTGGTTCGACCAGCATCTCGACGGCGATGTCTCCGTTGAAAACGTTTCGGACCGCATCACCGGGTTCCAGATCGCGGGGCCCCGCGCCCGCGACCTTTTGGCCAAGGTCACCGAGGCGGATGTCAGTGCGGAGGCGTTCCGGTTCCTCGATGCCAAACGGGTCATCATCGGCCTGTCCGAGGCGCTGGTCCAACGCGTCAGCTACACGGGGGATCTCGGCTACGAGATCTATGTCGACGCGATGGAGCAGCGCGGGCTTTGGCAGACGCTGTGGGACGCGGGCCAGGACGTCGGCCTGCGCCCCTTCGGCATGCGCGCGATGATGAGCCTGCGGCTCGACAAGTTTTTCGGCGCCTGGATGCGGGAGTTTTCGCCCGATTACACCCCGGGCGAAACCGGGTTGGATCGTTTCATCGCGTGGAAGAAGAACACCGATTTCATCGGACGCGCCGCGGCCGAGGCCGAGCGGGCGCGCGGGGCCGAGCGGCAGCTTTGCGCCTTCGTCGTCGATGCGCTGGATGCGGATGTGGTGGCATATGAACCGATCTGGCTGGAGGGCGAGGTCGTGGGCTTCTGCACCTCGGGCGGGTATTCGCACCACGCGCAGACATCCGTGGCGCTCGGCTTCATCCCCCGTGACCGTGTGGCCGAAGGGCTGGCGGTCGAGATCGAAATTCTCGGCGACATGCGACCGGCGCGGCTGGTCACGACCCCGCTCTTCGATCCCGACGGGTCAAGGATGCGCGGGTGAGGGCCTGTGCGATGTCCTTGACCTGCCCGCCAACTCGCGGTCTGTGTCGCGATCATGGATGACCAGATGGATATCGTGCTGCTGGCGGCAGGGCGCGCCACGCGGATGCGCGGCGCCGACAAGATGCTGGAACAGGTGCCCGCCATGCTGGGCACCGAGCCGCTGATCCGCGCCATGGCGCGGCGCTGCGCGCGCGTCGGGCCCACCCGTGTCGTGATTGCACCGGGACAGGATGCGCGGCGGGCGGCGCTGGAGGGGGTCGAGGCCGAGATCGTCGAAGCCCCCGAAGGCGACGGCATGGCGGCCTCCATCGCGGCAGGGGTCCACGGCCGCACCGGGCCGGTCATCCTGGTGCTGGCGGACATGCCGGGGATCACGGCGAAGGATATCTACCTGCTTGCCGGCCTGTCACGGCAGGCCCCGGACGCCATCCTGCGCGCGGCGGCGGCAGATGGCAGGCCCGGACACCCGGTGCTGTTCCCGGCCGATCTGCGCCCTGAATTGGAAGCCCTGAACGGCGACACCGGCGCACGCTCCGTTCTTCAGGCCCACAAAAGCCGCGTTCATCTCGTGCCGTTGGAGGATGACCGCGCGCTGATCGACCTCGACACGCCCGAGGATTGGGCCGACTGGCGCGCAGCAACGCGTTGAACCCAAAAAGAACGGGCCGCCCGGATGGGGCGGCCCGTTTCGCCTGAGGGGGTCACCCCGCCTCAGAGCTGCAGCAATTTCGCCTCGTGCGCCTTGAGCGTGCGCCGCGCGGCGGCGTAGTCGTTCTGGCCCACATGGGTCTCCAGTTCGGGGAACAGCGCGAGGATCTCGTCGCGCTGCGCCTCGCCCATGGACCCGAGCGTCATGTCGCCGGGCTGGAAGCTTTCGGTCCAGGCGCCATGCGACAGGACGACCTCGTGGCGATCGAACATGAAGTGCACGTAGGTCGTGCGCAACGTGTCGATCTGCTGGATGCCTTCCGTGCCGACAAGGTGCTTGGCCGCCACCAGAACCTCGCTTTCGGCGAAGTAGAGCTGGGTGGCCTGACCCGCCGCCAGCACGCGGTGCTGCGGGCTGACCAGCATATCGCGCTCGGGCAGACCGTCACCGAGGCTGCCGGCCTTGATCAGGATCGGCCGCAGGTTCGGCGCCGTCAGAAGCTCGGGCCGCGTCAGGGTGCGGCTGCCGATCCAGCGGATCTCCTGGATGCCGTTGTCGCGGGTCAATACCTTGTCGCCTTGGCGCAGGGTCTCGACCGGAACCTCGCCATGCGGCGTGGCGATCATCGCCCCCGGCGTGAAGCAGGGGATGACCGTCTCGATCTCCTTGAAGATCAATTCGCCGGCGACCTCGGTCTGCGACGCATCGGTGTAGAAAATCACCTTGCCGCTTTCGCCCGGCTCGCCGGTCGGATCGATCGCGTCGTCGTAGATGATCTTCAGAGGACCGGCGTTGCTCAGGTCGAGAACGTCATTGTCGCCGTCATCGGCATCCTCGCCGCCGACCACGCTGTCGCCCAGACCTTCGAGATAGGTATCGCCGAAGATCGGATCGGTGAACTGTCCGACCGTGAAGGTGTCGTCGCCCGTGCCGCCGGACATCGTGTCGGCACCCTGCCCGCCGACGATTGCATCGTCACCGGACCCGCCGTCGATCACGTCATCGTCGATGCCGCCATCGAGCGTATCGTCTCCGGCGCCGCCGAAGATGGTATCGTTGTCATCTTCGCCGAACACGAGGTCGTTGCCGTCCCCCGCATCGATCAGGTCGTCCCCATTGTCGAGGATCGGGTCGTTATTGATCGGATTGACGTTGTCGTCGATCAGATTGACGAGCGGCTCGCCCTCGCCGCCGGTGATGGTGTCGTCGCCACCGCCCGAGGTGATGGTGTCATCGCCTTCGCCACCGACGATGAAGTCATTGCCGTCACCCGAGGTGATGACATCCTGATCGTAGCCGCCATCGATGACGTTATCGCCATTGCCGGCATTGATCGTGTCGTTGTCGTCACCGGTATTGATCGTGTCGTTGCCGTCGCCGGTCGTGACCGAGTCGAGATCGTCCGCCGGGTTCGGGTCGACACTGCCCAAGAAGGGGAAACCCAGATCCGGCGTGCCATCGATCCCCGAGGTGATCAAGTTGTCGCCATCCATGTCGGTGATGACGTCATTGCCCGAGGACCCGTTGATGGTGTCGGCGTCCAGGCCCCCATCCAGCGTGTCGTTGCCCGACCCGCCGGTCAGCGTGTCGTTGCCGGCACCGCCCGTCAGGACGTCGTCCCCCTCGGCGCCGCCCATCGAGTCGTCGCCCTCGCCGCCATCGACCGTGTCATTGCCCTCGTTGCCGCGCAGCACGTCATCGCCGGCCCCGCCCGAGACGCTGTCGTCACCGAGGCCGCCGAGGATGGTGTCGTTATCCGCGCCGCCATCGACCGTGTCGTTGCCGAGACCCGCGTTGATGCTGTCGTCGCCGCCATTGCCCTCGATCACGTCGTCAAGGCCGTCGTCGCCGTCGATCTGATCGCCGCCGCCATCGGTGGGGTCGTTGGCATCGTCATAGCCGGGGGTCATGACCTCGCCGAACTCTTCGCCGTCCACGACGCCATCCGGCGCCTTCGGAGGCAGGAGCAGGCTCTCGATCTCGACGAAGGTGACCGCGACCCATTCGTTCTCGGCGTTCTTGACCTCGACCGTGCCCGAGGTCGAATCCCCATCGCCGTCGGTCGTCTGGGCGAGGTTGCGGTATTCCACGAAGGCCGTCAGGTCGAGCGTGTCGTTGTCGGCACCTTCGGTCGAGCCATCGACGAAGATTCCGGCCGTATTGTCGCCGCTGGCGTCGAGTTGGGTCGGATCGATCGTGATCGTATCGGACCCTTCGCCACCGATGATCGAGTCGCCGGCTCCGCCGGTGATCAGATCGTCGCCTTCCTCGGCGAACACGGTGTCGTTGCCTTCACCGCCGTCCAGCGTGTCGTCGCCGGTTTCCGCCGGGCCTTCGATCACGGCATCGAAATAGACGTCGGTGATGTTGATGCCGGAATCGTCGCTTCCGTCCTGGCTGTGCTCGATCACGATCTGCGACACCGGTCCCGGGATCTCGACCAGGATCGAGTAATCGGCCGCGCTGTCGTTGTCGTAGTCGCCGTCGCCTTCGGCGGTATCGTCGCCCGGGACGCCATCCGTGTCGCTGAGGTCGAGCTCGGTATCGGCCGAGGCCGTCAGCACGATCTCGATCGGCTGATTGTTCGCGTCATAGGCCAGAACGCGCACGACGCCGTCGCCATCGATGTCATTGATACGGAAGGCCACGTTTTCGACCGGCTCCGAGAAGTCCAGCGCATAGGTCTCGCTGTCGCCGCTATACTCGGCTTCGGAATAGAAGGACGAGGTCGCGTCGATGGTCTCGCCGCCGGTGTCGATGCCCGCTACGTTCTGTGTCGTTGTCTCGAACCCAACATCCACCGAATAATCATTGCTCAGGATCGAGAAGGTCACATCGACGTTGCCGGTGTTCTGGGTGAAGCCGTTCGGGTTCGTTTCCTCGTTCCACTCCAGGCTTTCGCGCACCGTGGTCGTGGGGGTGTTCGGCGCCTCGCCCAGACTGCTGTCGCCGTAGATCAGGTCGTCGCCCGCGCCACCGTCAACCGAGTCGTCGCCCGAGCCGGCGTAGACCGTATCATCGGTCGCACCCGACAGGATGGTGTCGCCGCCCGCGCCCGCATCCACGAGGTCTTCATCGCCGCCGGTCTGGTTGTCGCCCGCGTCGATGCTGTCGTTTTCCGGATCGCCGGTATAGGCCACGTCGATGAGGTCGTCGCCGCTGGTGCCCTCGACGATGAAATCGCCCTCTCCCTGGACGCTGTCATAGATCGCGACATAGTCGATCTTGCCGTCGAAATACTGGTCGTACTCGCCATCGTCGACTTCGCGTGCGCCGAAGGTGAAGTTCTCGTCGTCATTATCGCCGATATCCATCGTCAGGCCGGTCACGTCCGACTCGACCGTCTGGGAGGTGCCATCGGTGAGGTTTTCGACCGTCAGAGTCGCCCCCGTATCGGCATCCCAACTGTAGGACACGTTGATGACGTCATGCGGATCGACGAGCCCGGGGTCGGTCTTCAGCGTCGCGACCGTGCCATCCTTGGTGTAGTGATCGACCAGAACCTCGCCATGCTCGGTGACGCGGATCGCGAACCAGCCCTCGCTGTGCTTGTCGCAATACTCGCCACGGTTCACCAGAACGTCGGGGCTCGTGCCGACCTGCTGGTCCTGCTGGAACTGAACCTCGATCGTCCCCTCGCTGAGGTCGAAGGGCGCATCCTCCCCGCTCACGTCGAAGTAATCGCAATAACCGTCCAGCTTCAGCTGATCGCTCGACGCATAGGCACCGCCGTGGAAATGACCGTTCTGTGCGACCCCGTCATCGAGACCGGTGTCCTTGTTCTCTGCACCGCTGCGGAAGTCCCAAAGGCCGATGAGGCCGTCCACGCTGCCGGGGTCGCTGAAATTGGTCATCACTACTGTCCTCCTGCAAGCCGGTCTTGCGGCCTTGCCCGCACGCGCGGGCGAAAATCTTAACAACAATACGAGAGCGATGAGCCGACCCGGCAGGCGGCCGCATCACATGCATGCGTCTTCCAAATTGGAGGGAAGGGTCTGCGCGCGGGGTCTGCGCAGCAAATTCCCGTGCATGACGCGAAACGCCTCGAAAAGGCGCTTCGAACTATGTGTTCTCGCTCGCGGCCATTCTTGCCGTCAGTACGCGACAACACCCTTCCCCGCATCTTTCGACACGCTTCGTGATGCGGCCGCCCCCGTGGCCTAGTGCAGACATCGCCCCCCAGTTGGGCTGAGAAACGAATAACGGCATTTTCTAGGCTTAGGAAAGGAAAAATTCACCGTCATGCGTCAACTTTGAGGCGAGGACCGCCACTTTCCTGCCCAAATCGGGGCCGAAATAAGGCGGATTGTTCACAGCGCTTTGGGCCATGCAGCAACAAATCCTATTGCTTCGGGGCCGCCATGTCAGTCGCACACGCTTTTGGCGATCTTATTGTTTCCCAAACGGACACAGCAAACCGCCCGAACACGGAAACACATTGTTGCGCTGTCTCGTGCGAATTTGGGCGCTTTTGCCCAGTTTCAGAGCGCGGGCGCGCGATCGAAAGACACCGAGGGCGAATCTTGCGTCTCATCCCGGGCCCGATTGCATCCCCTTTCGGAAGGTGCGCGTCACATCGAAAGATGGGCCGCGATGCAGAGGTGAGGCGACGAGCGATACTCGAACCCAACGCCGATAGCGCCCCGAAGATGGCGTCAGCCATCGCAGGTCGGTCTGGATATTTCGCGGATGGTACCCGAGGTCGGACTCGAACCGACAAGCCTTGCGGCGGGGGATTTTGAATCCCCTGCGTCTACCAATTCCGCCACTCGGGCACGGCTGCGGACTTAGCCGTGCTTGCGCGCCGCGTCAATCACCCCCGGAGGCCTAGCCGAAGGTCACCCCGACCAGCCACAGCGTCAGTCCGGGAAACAGCACCAGAAGCCCCACGCGCAGAAGATCCGAGGCCACGAAAGGCGCCACGCCGCGATAGGTCCGCACCATCGGGATGTCGGGCGCCATGGAGTTGATGATGAAGAGGTTCATCCCGACAGGTGGCGTGATCAGCCCCACTTCGACCACGATCAGCGCAAGGATGCCGAACCAGATCGCCGTTTCCTCGGGGCTGAGCGCCGTGCCCAGGATGACGAAGTCCTGCGCCACGATGATCGGCAAAAAGACCGGAATGGTAATCAGGATCATCGACAGCGAATCCATCACGCAGCCAAACAGCAGGTAGGCCAGCAGCATCACCGCAAGGATCGTCAGGGGCGCGAAGCCCGCCGCCTCGACCCAAGCGATCAGTTGGTCGGGCGCGCGCGTGAGCGAGAGGAAGGCCGAGAACAACTTGGCCGCCCAAACGATGAAGAAGATCATCGCGGTCGCCTGCGCTGTCTCCAACACGCTGTCACGAAAGGTCCGCCAGGTCAGCCCCCCGGCGAGCCACCCGTAAAGGCCCACCGCAATCGCGCCCACAGCCGCGCCCTCGGTCGGGGTGAAAAGCGCCTGCACCCCGTCCCGGGTCCAGTTCCAGTCGGCCGCGATGCCGCCCATGATCAGGCCGAAGATCGCCACCACCGGCCAGACCCGCCACAAGGCGCGCATCCGCTGACGCATCGGCACGCGTGCGGCCTGCCCCACGGCGTCCGGTCGCAGCCGTGCCACGATAGCCACCGTGGCCATGTAGCCCAGCGCGGCCAGCACACCGGGCACCACGGCCGCCACGAACATCTTCACGATGTTCTGCTCGGCCAGGATCGCGTAGATGACCAGGATGATCGACGGCGGGATCAGGATGCCCAGCGTCCCGCCCGCCGCCAGCACGCCGGTCGAGAGGCTGTCGGAATAGCCGCGCTTGCGCATCTCGGGCAGCGCCACCTGCCCCATGGTCGAGGCCGTCGCGAGGCTGGAGCCGCAAATCGCGCCGAACCCTGCGCAAGCGCCCACAGCCGCCATCGCCACGCCGCCCCGCCGATGCCCCAGCCAGTCGGAGGCTGCCTGGAACAGCGCCGCCGACAGGCCCGACTTGGTCGCGAACTGCCCCATCAGCAGGAACAGCGGCACGATGGAGAGGTTATAGTCCTTGAACGTGTCATAGGTCAGGGATTTGAGCTGGCTCAGCGCCGGGTCCGGCCGACCGTAGACCACCCAAGACCCGACGAAGCCGGTGATCGCCATCGCCGCCCCGATGGGCACACGCAGGAAGATCGCGACCAGCATGAGGGCAAAGGCCGCAAACGTCAGTTCAAGGCCGGTCAAGGCGCAACCTCCCGCCCCGCCAGCACCCAGTTCAGAGCACGCCAGACGGTGTAAGTTGCAGTGATGCAGAACAGCACGGCCCCGAGAAGCGCCAGCGCGTAGGGGATCCAGATCGGCAGCTGCAACTCGTAGGTCGTCTCCGAGAAGAAGGGGCGATACCCCATGCCCAGCGCCGAGCGCAGGGCGTCTGATCCATAGGGGAACTTTTCGCCGAACCCCGCCCAGAGCCGCCAGGCCATCACGAAGGACACCAGCGCGATCAGGGCGTCCCCCAACAGGCCCAGCGAAAGGCGCACACGCTCGGGCAAGCGGTTCGCGACCACGTCCACCGCTACATGCCCACGTTTGACCTGGCACCACGGCAGGAAAGCGCAGACTGCGACGACGCTGCCGATCTCGACCAGTTCGTAATCGCCGCGGATCGGGCCGAAGAACCAGATCCCGTCCAGTTGCCGCCCGAGGATCGAGACACAGACCATCAGCGCGACGAGGCTCAAAAGCACCCCGCCCGCCAGCGCCATCGCCATCGCGATACGCTCGATGACACGCCCGACGGCCTGCTCGGCGCGCGGTGCCACTGCCGTCATGCTCCCTGCCCTCCAATCGTGACCGGCCCTGGCGCCGACCCAGCCTCAATGCAGTCGCGGCACTCTAGCGATGCAGCCCGGGCACGCAAGCCGAGTGGCAGCCCCCTGCCATCGTCCGATGCTTGACGCAACGGCCGGGTTGAGGCACCGGAGCGCGAGACTTCCCCGGGATTCCCGATGGACAGGAGACAGACCCATGACGGCGCAGTCCGACGAGGCCATGGCCATCTCGCAACGGTTGACCGTATTGGCCAACACCGCCGAGGGCGACGAGGTCACGCTGGCGTGGATCCTGTCGCACCTGCATGAACGGGCGTTCGGCCTGTTCCTGCTGGTGCTTGCCCTGCCCTGCTGCATTCCCTTTCTCTACGGCGTGCCGCAGGTCGTCGCCTTGCCGCTCATGTTCGTCTCGGTCCAGATCCTGATGGGGCGAACCGTGCCATGGTTGCCGCAAAAGCTGGCCGCCCGGACGGTGACGACGGCATCGCTGCAAAACCTCGCCAGCCGCGCCGGCCCGTGGCTGCGCCGGATCGAGGCCGTCAGCCGGCCGCGCCTGTCGGCGCTGACACGCCGCCCGATGGACCAGTTGGTGGGCCTTGCGCTGGTGCTGTTCAGCGCGTCGATCCTCGTCCCTCTCCCGGCCACCAACACCGTTCCCGGTTTTGCCGTCGTCATGATCTCGATGGGGCTGCTGCAACGCGACGGCATCCTCGTGACGCTGGGATCGATCATCGGGACCGCCTGGATCGGCACCCTGCTGTTCGCCGGGGCAACCCTGGCAAGCCTGATCCGCGGCTGGCTGGGTGTATAGGGCCCCTCGCCGCCCTTGCACCGGAACGGCGTTCGCGTAGACATCGGTGCAGCGACCATTCGAAGGACCCCGAGATGCTTCAGACGCTCTTCACGCTCAGCCGCCGCCAGTATATCGCGCTTGCCGGGGCCGGCTCGGTCGTCATCCTCGCCCTGGCCTTCGGATTTCAACACATTGGCGGGCTCGCGCCCTGCGCCATGTGCCTGTGGCAGCGGTGGCCCCATGCCATCGCCATCGGGCTGAGCGCCATTGGACTCGCCTTTCCCCGCGCGATCGTGGCCGTGGCGGGGGCGATCACCATGCTGGTGAACACCGGCCTGGGCATTTACCACACCGGGGTCGAGCGCGACTGGTGGGAAGGGCCGCAAAGCTGCACCGGGGGTGGTGGCGACCTTGGCTCCATGTCGGTCGAAGACCTGCTGAACCCCGAGGTCGGCACCGGCATCGTTCTGTGTGACGAGGTCGCGTGGGAGATGTTCGGCCTGTCCATGGCCAGCTACAACGCGCTTGCCTGCCTTGGTCTGGCCGTGATCTGGATCATGGCGGCGCAGCGTAGGTGATGCGCCGCGCCCCGAACGGCTAGTGATAGGTGAACTCTCCCGTCACGTTGCGCCACTCTCCCGGGCTGATCATCTTGCGATGGACAAACCGCACCGAGTGAAGCGGCCCGTCCAGCGATTCCTGCCAGAACTCGATGAAGTCGAAGAGTTTCGGATAGTCCGGCGCCAGATCATAGTCCTGCCAGACGAAGGTATTGAGAACGTTGCGATAATCGGGCATCCGATAGACCATCTCGGCGGTGGTCAGCCCGTATCCTTTCAACAACAGCCCGGTCTCGGTTTCGCGCATATGGCACCTCTTGCGTTGCCTCTTCCACGGAATCAGACTGCCCGATCCCGCGCAAAAATCAACGAAAACAGCATGTTGGCACTCCAATACCATGGCTGCCAGCAGGTCACCGGCGCTGCCATTGCACCCCATATCCCGGCCCTCTATACTGTGCGACAACAAGATATAGACATGTGACAGGACCAAGGCTCAGCCCGTGACCGACACCCCAGAACCGCCTGAAAACGAAGAAGAAATCGGCGCAGATCCGCCCGCGCCCAGCGGGCCGTCGATCGACATCGCGGCCGAGATGAAGGCCAGCTTCATCGACTACGCCATGTCGGTGATCATCAGCCGCGCCATTCCCGACCTGCGCGACGGGTTGAAACCGGTCCATCGCCGCATCCTGTTCGCGATGCATGAAACCGGGAACACCCACGAGAAACCCTATCGCAAATCCGCCCGTCCCGTGGGCGACGTGATGGGCCAGTACCACCCGCACGGGGACTCGGCCATTTACGACGCGCTGGTGCGGATGGCGCAGGATTTCTCGATGTCGCTGCCGCTTCTGGATGGCCAGGGCAATTTCGGCTCGATGGACGGCGATAACGCGGCGGCCATGCGCTATACCGAGGTGCGGATGGACGCGCCCGCCGCCTACCTTTTGGCCGATATCGACAAGGACACCGTCGATTTCCAGGACAACTACGATGGCAAGCAGCAGGAACCGACCGTCCTGCCCGCGCGCTTCCCCAACATGCTGGTCAATGGCGCGGGCGGGATCGCCGTCGGCATGGCCACCAACATCCCGCCGCACAACCTGGGCGAGGTGATCGATGCCTGCCAGGCGCTGATCGAGAACCCCGATCTCAGCTCGGAACAGCTGATCGAGTATATTCCTGCCCCCGATTTCCCGACAGGTGGCCTGATCCTCGGTCGGTCCGGCGCGCGCAAGGCGTATCTTGAGGGGCGCGGCAGCGTCATCATCCGCGCAAAGACCCATATCGAGGAAATCCGCAAGGATCGCTACGCCATCGTCATCGACGAGATCCCCTACCAGGTGAACAAGGCCTCGATGATCGAACGCATCGCGGATCTTGTGCGCGAGAAGAAGCTCGAAGGCATTTCCGGCGTACAGGACGAGTCCGACCGCGTCGGCGTGCGCGTGGTGATCGAACTGAAACGCGACGCGACGCCCGAGGTGGTGCTGAACCAGCTTTTCCGCTTCACGCAGATGCAGACCAGCTTTGGCTGCAACATGCTGGCGCTGAACGGCGGCCGGCCCGAGCAGTTGACGCTGCGCGGGTTCCTGACCGCCTTCCTCGATTTCCGCGAGGAGGTGGTCGCGCGCCGCACGGCGTTTGAATTGCGCAAGGCCCGCGAACGCGCCCATGTCCTCTGCGGCCTTGCCGTCGCGGTGTCGAACGTGGACGAGGTCGTGGCCACGATCCGCGCATCGGCCGATGCGGCGGAAGCGCGCGAGAAACTGATGACGCGCCGCTGGCCGGCCGCCGAGATCGCCGATTACATCCGCCTGATCGACGACCCGACCCACACGATGAACGAGGACGGGACCTATAACCTGTCCGAAACGCAGGCGCGTGCGATCCTCGAACTGCGCCTGCAACGCCTGACCCAGATCGGCGTCAAGGAAGTCACCGACGAGTTGGAAGAGCTCGCCGCCAAGATCAAGGATTACCTCGCCATCCTCGCCTCGCGTGAACGCATCCTGTCGATCATTTCCGAGGAGATGGCCGAGGTGCGCGAGAAATTCGCCGTCCCGCGCCGCACCGAGATCACCGAGTGGTCCGGCGACATGGACGACGAGGACCTGATCGAACGCGAGGACATGGTCGTCACCATCACGCAGGGCGGCTACATCAAGCGCACGCCCCTGGCCGAGTTCCGCGCGCAGAAGCGCGGCGGCAAGGGCCTGTCGGGCGGTGGTTTGAAAGAGGATGACGTTGTCACCTCTCTCTTCGTGGCCAACACGCATACGCCCCTTCTCGTCTTCACCACCAACGGGATGGTCTACAAGCTCAAGACCTGGCGCCTGCCGCTTGGCAGCCGTGCCAGCCGGGGCAAGGCGCTGGTCAACATCCTGCCCATCGAGATCGGCACAGGCATCGCGGCCGTCATGCCGGTGGACCGCGACGAAGAGTACTGGGACGAGTTGCAGATCGTGTTCTGCACCGACCGCGGCACCGTGCGGCGCAACGCGCTCAGCGATTTCGCCAATGTCATGCGCAACGGCAAGATCGCCATGAAGTTCGAAGGCGACAGCGAGGGTTGGCGCATGATCAACGCGCGCATCGCCTCGAACGACGATGACGTGATGCTGGTCACCAGGATGGGCCGCGCGATCCGCTTCCCGGCGACCGACGTGCGCGTCTTCAACTCCCGCTCGTCGACCGGGGTGCGCGGTGTCAAGCTCGGCGCCGAGGACGAGGTCGTGTCGATGTCGATCATCCGCCATTTCGACGCCACCGCCGAAGAACGCGCCGCCTATCTCAAGCAGCGCCGCCTGATGGCCGGTGCGCCCGAGGATGACGGCGATGCCGATGACGAGGAGGCCGTGGCCGAAGGCCAGCTTTCCCCCGAACGCTACGCCGAGATGTCGGCGGCCGAGGACCTGATCCTGACCATCACGGCGCAGGGTTTGGGCAAACTCTCGTCTTCGCATGACTACCCGGTGCGCGGGCGCGGCGGCATGGGTGTCGCGGCGATCGACAAGGCCATGCGCGGCGGGCCCGTCGTGGCGTGTTTCCCGGTCGACCTGGAAGACCAGATCATGCTGGCCACCTCCACCGGACAGTCGATCCGCGTCCCCGTCGACGGGATCTCGTTCCGGTCGCGCAGCGCAGGCGGTGTGAAAGTGTTCAACACCGGCAAGGGCGAAGAGGTCGTCTCGGTGGCCTGGATCGCGGATCAGGGCGACGAGGAGGGCGACGACGCCGAAGTGGCGTCGGGTGACGGCGCAAGCACGGGCGAAGAATGACAAGCGGGCGCGCGGGCGGGGTGCTGTCGCATCTTGCCGCGCGCCTCGACGCCCCGTTTCGCTTCTGGGCCGCCTTGTGATGGCGTCCCTGTTCTTCATGGCCAGCCTCTCTCAGGTCTGAGACGTGCGCGGCTTTACTGAAACACTGGCCCCGGACGGGGTGCCGGTTGTTCTGGGCGGGCTGGTCTTCTGGGTTCTGGTCCTCGGCGGCCTTCTCCTGATCCGCGGCTGGGCGACGCGGCCGGTGGCCCTCGGGTTGGCCGGGGTCTCCATCACCTCCGCGCATCTGGCCAGACCCGCGTCGCGCTGACCAAAACACCTGCTGCCTTTGGTTGTTGTAGCGATGTAACGTTCCCGCGCGGCCTGTTTTCAAATCATAGACAATGGCAAGAAAATCTGAAATGTAAGCATCCTTGACCTACAAAAGGTTAAGGCCTTTTCGACTACCGCGTAACGAGGGCCGGCCGCGACTGCGTCCGTTTTGCTTTCTTTTCTCATCGAGTGAGAGGCCCCAAGGTGAATTGGGACGACTTGCGGTACCTGGTCGCCATCAAGCGGCACAAGACGCTGACGCGCGCCGCGGCCGCGCTTGGCACGAACGTCGCGACGGTCTCGCGCCGGATCGACAAGATCGGCGAAACACTGGGCGGGCCCGCCTTCATCCGCACCGCGGACGGATGGCTTCCGTCCCCCCGGATCGAACATCTCTTGTCGGTCGCCGAGGAATTCGACCACCGCATCGAAGCTGCGCGCAACAATCTCGATGGCGATGGGCAGAACATCAAGCTGACGATCGGGGCGGCGCCGTTGTTGAACACGCATGTGCTGTTTCCCGCCCTGCCCGAGTTGCAGGAAGAAGCCCCCGACCTGGAGCTCGAGTTCCGCAACCGGATCTTGAAGAACGGCTTGGGCGATTGCGATATCGTGCTGGTCCAGCACCGGCCTGAAAGCGGACGCCTGATCGCGGCCCGCGTCGTCACCCTGCCGTTCCGGGTTTACGCCCACGCGAATGCCGATCTGGACGGGGATTGGATCGGAATGCCGGACGAGTTCGAACAGATCGGCCCTCAGGCGATGGCGAGTGACTGGTTCAAGCGTCCGCCGCGCATCCGGGTCGAGCATTTCGACCAGTTGGCCGAGGTGATCCAGGCTACCGAAACGATGGGGCCGCTCCCCGAAATCGTGGCAAAGCGGTATCCCGATCTGCGCCCGATCTCGCGCCCCGACGACAGTTATTGCGCGCCCATCTATGCCGCCTACCACGCCAGCCGCCGAGGCGACCGAGCAGTTGCCACAGTGCTGGACTGGATACGGCATGCGTTTGCCACCAGCACGAAACAGGCCAACCACACCTGTTTACCCACTCCGAAGAGCGACATCGCCTGACATCTTGCGAAAACGCAAATGCGGGTTTGCGTGGGTATCACTGGCGGCCTCGGAAAGCGAAGACTAGCTTCTGGATATAAGCGACAAAAAAATCGCATCGAGGCAGGAGACCAGAGCATGAAGACCATTGAAGGCACAGTCTGTCTATTGGCGAGGCTATCCCTCGGGCTGAGCTACATCGGCCTTGCCGCCCTGGAGGTCATAGGCATCGAACCCATTGACGGGTATCAATTTTTCCACCTGCAACCTTCGATTGCTGCGGAACTTTTCAACGATCTGGGAATGATCCTGCTGGCCGTCGTCGCGTCGTGGCTCATCCTCGGGATCCGCACGCGGATCACGGCCCTTCTTGGCCTGGCGCTGATGCTGGCCACGGCGTGGTCGAACCAGTACCTCCAAACAAGCTCCGCCTGGGCGGTTTATGCGTCATCGGCGGTGCTCATGACCGTGCCCTTGCTGCTGTGTGGCGGCGGACACTACGCCCTCGTGCGGCGCGGCTGGCACGGCCTCGTCTGAAACACGAATTCAAGACGCGTTTTGCGGCCCGGCGCCATTTCAGGCCCGGGCCGTTTCATCTTGTTTTTGCCTCAATTTGGAACGGACTTTTCCACGCTTCGCCCGAAGTGCCGCCGCTTTGCGGGCACAGCATGCCAGCGTATCGCGTGCAAAAGTAACAAGGCCAGCCCGCCCACGAGTGGCAGCTTCCTTCGAGGATCAGGATGAGAAACGGAACCGCTGAACGCGTCACGCTCAACACAGCCGCCGAGGCTACGTTGCGGATATTGATCGCGTCCTACTTCATCGCGGTCGCGCTGAGGATCATTCCCGGCACAGACCTTGCTTTGCTGTTCAACTGGGCCATGCCCGGAATCGCGGCGACGGCCCTTTCGGCGGGTTTGGTCTTCCTGCTGGCCTTCATGATCATGATCGCGGTCTATACACGCGTCGCCGCCCTGATCCTTGGTATGATGACCTTCTACGCCAGCTACCTCGCGATGGTGGAACTGGGCGTCGAAACCGAACTTGGCAGCTTCTGGCGCGACCTGGCGCTTATCGCCGCCTTGCTGCTGACCTATAGCGATCATGGCCCCGCGGCCCATCGGCGTCGCGCCCCCATCCAGCGCCGGGTCGCCCCCCGTCGCGTCGCCTCCATCCTGGCCCGTGTCGAGGCCGAGGGCATGGTGGCCACGCGCCGCCCTGCCCCCGAGGCCGCCGTCGCGCTTCCGACATTCAAGGCGGCCCCTCGCCCCGGCCGGACCAAGGGCACACACGCCATTCTCGACCGTGTCGAAGCGCACCTGGCCGGTGCCACGCCGTCCCATGCGCCATTACCCTCGCTCGAACAGCGGTTGTCTCAGCGCATCGCACGCGGCCCGGTCGAGCCGGAAATCGAGAACATCTTCAGTATCACTGATGGGGATTATCCCGCCTGACCGGCAACCCCTACAGCCCCGGTGAAACGTGACGAAACGGTTGGCCCATAAATGAGCAGTAGAAAATTCAATGAGGCAGACAAATGAGAGACCTGACTGAATGGCTCCGCCTGAATATGAGGGTTTGCCTTGCGGCGACCCTGATCATCGAGGCCGCCATCGGGCTTTTGCCCCAGCTGGCCAATTGCGCCGTCCCGTCCGTGATCGGCGGTATGGATCAACGGCTGGCCATCCAATCCACCGCGCTATCGGCGCTCTATTTCGTGCTGAGCATCTGGCTGATGCTCGGGATCAGGACATCCATCACCTCGGCGATCGCGGCCGTCCTGCTGATCGGACCGGCGATCCTGACCACGCCCGAGGGGAACCCCGACCTCGCCGTGAAAATCACGCTGATCACCGTCTTCTCGGTGCCGCTCATCCTGTATGGCGGCGGGCGCTACACGGTGCTTGAAACGCACGAGCCGTGGATGCTGGACGAAGAGGACGACGCCGAGGAGCGCGCGCCCGAATCCGAGAGCTACGCACGCGCCTGACACCGATTTGTTCGATCAAACACGCGCGTCCCGGCCTTGAGGCTTGGGGCGCGCTTCTCTATGTCCCGCGACATGACACGCGAACTCCATATCATCGGTGGCGGCATGGCCGGGTCCGAAGCCGCCTGGCAAGCCGCCCATCTCGGCCTCGACGTGGTGATCCACGAAATGCGGCCCAAGGTCGAAACCTTCGCCCACCAGACCGGCAAGCTTGCCGAGATGGTCTGTTCGAATTCCTTCCGCTCGGATGATGACGAACAGAATGCCGTGGGCCTGCTCCATTGGGAGATGCGGCAAGCCGGCGGGCTGATCATGGAAATGGCCGATACCCACCGCCTGCCCGCGGGCGGCGCCCTGGCCGTGGACCGCGAGGCCTTTGCCGAAGGCGTCACGGAACGGCTGCTGGCCCATCCGCGCATTCGCGTCGAGACCGGTGAAATCACCGCCCTGCCCGACAGTGGCCACTGGATCATCGCGACCGGCCCGCTGACCTCTGGCGGCCTTGCACAGGCCATCGCCACCGAGGCGGGTCAGGACAGCCTCGCCTTCTTCGACGCCATCGCCCCCATCGTCTATGCCGACACGATCGACATGGACATCGCCTGGCGCCAGTCGCGCTACGACAAGGGCGAGACCGAGGAAGAACGCACCGCCTATCTCAACTGCCCGATGACCCGCGACGAATACGAGGCCTTCATCGACGCGCTGCTCGCCGCCGAGAAGACGGAGTTCAAGCCGGGCGAAACGGCTGGCTATTTCGACGGGTGCCTGCCCATCGAGGTGATGGCCGAACGCGGGCGCGAAACGCTGCGCCACGGGCCGATGAAACCCGTCGGCCTGACCAATCCGCATGATCCCCAGACCAAGGCCTGGGCCGTGGTTCAGCTGCGTCGCGACAACAAGCTCGGCACGCTCTACAACATCGTCGGCTTCCAGACGAAGATGAAATACGGCGCGCAGACCGAGGTATTCCGGATGATCCCGGGCCTTCAGGATGCGAAATTCGCGCGGCTCGGCGGCATCCATCGCAATACCTTCATCAACTCGCCCAGGCTGCTGGACGACCAGATGCGCCTGCGCTCGAAGCCGCATATCCGCCTTGCAGGGCAGATCACCGGCGTCGAGGGGTATGTCGAATCCGCCGCGATGGGTCTGCTTGCCGGCCGCATGGCCGCCGCCGAGATCACGGGAACCGCCCTGCCGCCGGTTCCTGCGACAACGGCCATGGGTGCGCTTGTCACGCACATCACCGGCGGGGCCGAGGCCAAGACATTCCAGCCGATGAACGTCAATTTCGGTCTGTTCCCCCCGGCCGAAGGCCTAAAGGGCGGGCGTCGCGGACGGCGGGATCGCTACAAGGCCTATACCGACCGGGCCAAGGCGGATTGGACCGGCTGGCTATCGGCCTCGGCGCTGGACGCCGCCTCAGCAGGCCGATAGCCTTTGGCCCATGACGGATGACTATCTCGACAAGGTCTACGCGCTGAAGACCGACGCCGACCGCCGCGCGCTCTATGACGACTGGGCCGCGCAGTATGACGACGACCTGGCATCGCAGGGCTACGTCACGCCGGCCCGCTGCGCCGCGACCCTTGCGGCGAGTCCCCTGCCCAAGGACGCCGCGATTCTCGACATGGGCTGCGGCACAGGTCTCTTGGGACGGGCGCTGGCGGCGCAAGGGTTCACGCAGATCGACGGCGCCGACGTCTCTGCCGGGATGATGGAGAAGGCCCGGAAAAGCGGCGTCTATGGACGGCTGCTCGACCTGTCCGAGACCCGCGCGCCGAAAGGCCACTACAAGGCCGTGGCCGCCGCCGGCGTGATTGGAACCGGGGCCGCGCCGCCCAGCGTGTTCGATCAATGTCTCGACCTGCTGCCCAAGGGCGGGTTGTTCTGCTTTTCCTTCAACGACCACACGCTCGAAGAGCCTGCCTACACGGATCGTTTGAACGCGGCGGTCGCGGACGGCAAGGCGCGCATCCTTTCCGAGGAGATCGGGGACCACATCAAGGGCCTCGGCTCCAGGGCGATGGTCTACCTGCTGGAACGCCAGTGACCCTTCGCACCCGCTTCGCGCCCTCGCCCACCGGCCCCTTGCACCTGGGTCATGCCTTCTCGGCCATCACCGCCCATGACATGGCTCGGGCCGCGGGCGGGCAATTCCTGCTGCGCATCGACGATATCGACCAGTCCCGCGCCCGCCCGGACTGGGAAGAGCTCATCTACGAAGACCTCTCCTGGCTCGGCCTGACATGGGACGAACCGCCCTGGCGCCAGTCCGAGCACCTCTCGGATTACCGCGCCGCTGTCGAACATCTCGCCGGGCGCGGCCTCTGCTATCCCTGCTCCTGCTCGCGGCGCGACATCGCCGAGGCCGCCTCCGCCCCGCAGGAAGGAACGCCCGAGTTCGGCCCCGACGGGCGCATCTATCCCGGCACCTGTCGCGGGCGGCCCATGTCGGACTGGACCGAGGGGATGGCCATCCGCCTCGATCTGGCCAAGGCGCTGCCTGATCTCGACGTGACCTTCACCGAAACCGGCCCGGCCCATCCCGGCGCCCACCGCGTCACCCTCGACACGCTGCTCGCGCAGGTCGGCGACCCGGTCCTGGCCCGGCCCCACATGGCGGCGAGCTACCACCTGTCTGTCGTGCTCGACGATGCGGCGCAGGCCATCTCTCATGTCATTCGCGGCGAAGACCTGTTCGACGCAACGCAATTGCAACGCGCGCTTCAGGCCCTGCTCGGCCTGCCCACGCCGACCTACCACCACCACCGGCTGATCCGGGACGAGGCCGGCAAACGGCTGGCCAAGCGCGACGATGCACGTGCGATCCGACACTATCGCGAGGACGGCGCCAGCCCGGACGACATCCGGCGCATGGTCGGCCTCTAGCGCACCGACCTGCCCCTTCATCTTGGCTAAAAAACCTCCAGGGGAGTCGCCGCAGGCGACGGGGGCAGAGCCCCCTAGTCCGCCAACGGCTCCATCAGCTCCACTTCGACCCCGTCGCGCACGGCGGTATAGAAACACACCCGCCGGTTGGTGTGACAGGCCGGCCCCTCTTGCCGCACCACGGCCAGAAGGCAGTCGCGGTCGCAATCGATGCGCAGATCGACCAGCTCCTGCACGTGCCCGCTGGTTTCGCCCTTGATCCAAAAGGCCTGTCGCGAGCGACTCCAATAGGTCACACGGCCTGTTTCCAGCGTTTTCGCGACGGCCTCGGCATTCATCCAGGCCATCATCAAGACCTCGCCCGTGCGCTCTTCCTGCGCGATGCAGGGGATCAGGCCATTGGCGTCGTAACGCAGGGTTGATGGGTCGAAACGGGTCTCGGTCATGGCAGGACTCTTTGCAAAAGGCGGCTTGGCCGCTACCTATTGGGAAAGGCAGCGAAAGGCAAAGCGCCCATGTCCGCGAACAGCGACCTGATCGACCTCTACTCGCAGAAGATCCTCGGCCTTGCCGCGGATATCCCCCATCGCGGGCGGCTGGAGGGGGCGCAGGCCACGGTCAAGAAACGGGCCCCGCTCTGCGGGTCGACCGTGACGGTGGACCTCGATCTCGACGCGGATGGCCGCATTGCGCGGTTCGGCCAGGACGTGAAGGCCTGCGCGCTTGGCCAGGCCTCGGCGGCGCTTTTTGGGCGCAATGCGATTGGACGGACACGGCCCGAGGTCGAGGCCGCACGCGATGCCCTCCGCGCGATGCTGAAAGAGGGGGGCGACCCGCCCGGCACCCCGTTCGACGGCTACGAGGTTCTGGCGCCCGCGCGCGACTACAAAAACCGGCATGCCTCGATCATGCTGGCGCTCGAGGCCACCGCCGAGGCTATGGCCGAGGCCGAGCGCGCCGCCTGCGCCTGACCTCCTGACCACCTGACAAAAAAACCGCCGCGCATCCGTTGGGATGGCGGCGGAAGGATGCGTATCCATCGGGCAAGGCGTCGGTTCCGGAGCACGGAAACCAGTGACGAGGCAGGTCATGGGCGCATCAAGGGGACAGGCGATGCGCCGGTGGCCCTGCCCGGACCGCAGGCAGAAACAGGATCTCCTCAGATCAGGCCGGGCAGATGCAGCAGGCCCATCATGAAAACGGCAAGCGCCAAGACACCGGCAGTATCGGCCAGAAGCGTCTCGCGCGATTGGCGCAGGATGGTGGCGATGCGGGTCATTTTGGCGTCCTCCGTTCTCGGGTGTTGATGATTTGTTCTCATATCCGTTCCCATTTGTCGAGAACTTTTTAAGAACATTTGAGAACAAAGCGGCATTTCACCGCTCAGCCGGCCCCGATCAAGGCAACCGCCTTGTCCTGTTCCATCAACCACAGAAGGGTGCGTGCGGCCTGCCCCTGTGGGCTCTCCAGCCCCGGATCGCGGGCCAGCAGGGCCCGTGCCCCGGATTGCGCCAAGGCCATCAGCGCGGTCTGGCTCTCCAGGTCCGCGATGCGGAACCGGGGAACACCGGACTGCGCCGTGCCGATCAGATCGCCCGCACCGCGAATCGCGAGATCTTCCTCGGCGATGCGGAACCCGTCTTCGGTTTCGCGCAGGACCATCAGCCGCCGCTTCGCCGTTTCGCCCAGGGGCGAGCGATACATCAGCAGGCAGGTCGACTCCGCCGCGCCCCGCCCCACGCGGCCCCGCAACTGGTGCAACTGGGCCAGACCGAACATGTCGGCCTGCTCGATCACCATGATCGAGGCATTGGGCACATCGACCCCGACCTCGATCACCGTGGTCGCCACCAGCACCCGCGTTCGCCCCGATTTGAAAGCGGCCATCGCTGCGTCCTTCTCGGCCACCGGCATCCGGCCATGCACCAGCCCGACCGCCCCCTCGCCCAGGGATGCGCGCAGGTGCTTGAACCGCTCTTCGGCCGCCACCGCGTCATAGACCTCGGATTCCTCGACCAGCGGGCAGACCCAATAGGCCTGCCGCCCCTCGGCGATGGCCTCGCGCAGGTGCTGCACCACCTCTTCCATCCGCGCGGTCGAGATCAGCGCGGTCTTGACCGGCGTGCGCCCGGGCGGTTTCTCGTCCAGCACGCTGACATCCATGTCGCCATATTGCGCAAGACTGAGCGTGCGGGGGATCGGCGTTGCCGTCATCACCAGCATGTCCGCCGCCTGCCCCTTGCGGCTGAGCCGGATCCGCTGCGTCACGCCGAACCGATGCTGCTCGTCCACGATGGCAAGGCGCAGGTCGCGGAATTCCACGTCGTCCTGGAACACCGCATGCGTGCCCACCAGCACCTGGATGTCGCCGCACACCAGCGCCGCCAGCTTGGCCTTGCGCTCGGCCCCCTTGTCATTGCCCGTCAGCATCTCGATCACGACGCCCGCCTCTTCGGCAAGCGGCTTGAGGTTCGCGAAGTGCTGCCCCGCAAGGATCGAGGTCGGCGCCATCATCACGCCCTGCCCGCCGGATTCGACCGCGATCAGCAGCGCCATCAGCGCGACCAGCGTCTTGCCGGCCCCCACGTCGCCCTGCAAAAGCCGGCTCATCCGGGTCGGCGCGCCCATGTCGGCCTCGATCTCGGAGATCGCCCGCAACTGCGCGCCGGTCGGCGAAAAAGGCAGCGCCTCCAAAACCTTTGCCCGCAACCGCCCGTCGCCTTGCGTGACGAAGCCCTTTTTCTTGCGCCGCGTCTGGCGGGCCAGCGCCAGCGTCATCTGGTGGGCGAACAACTCGTCGAAGGCCAAGCGCTCCCGCGCCTTGGCCGAGCGGCTCAGATCCTCGGGGCCCTCGGGGTTGTGCGCCTCCAATACCGCGTCGTGCCAGCCGGGCCAGCCCTTCTGCCGCTTCAACTCGGAATCGCACCATTCGGGCAGGTCCGGCACGCGCTTGAGCGCCGAGGCCACGGCCTTCTGCATGCCCTTCTGCGTCACCCCGGCTGTCAGCGGGTAGACAGGCTCGAACGGGGGGATCTCGCCCGCCTCCTCGACCGGCAGGATGTGGTCGGGATGCGCCATCTGCGCCACCCCGTCGAACAGCTCCAGCTTGCCCGAGACGACGCGGCGCTGGCCGCTCGGCAGGATGCGCTGCAGGTAGTCGCCCTTGGCGTGGAAAAAGACCAGCTGGAACGAGGTTTCCGCATCCTCGACCTCGACCCGGTACGGCCCGCGTCCGGCGGGCGGGCGGTGGCGGCCGACCGTGACCTCGACCGTCGCGGCCCCCGGCAGCGCCACCTCGCGGATCGAGGCCCGCCGCGCCCGGTCCACGCCGCCCACGGGCAGCGTCAGGATCAGGTCCTTCGGCGTCTCAACCGCCAGCCCCTTGAAATTCTTCGCCGTTTTCGGGCCGATCCCGTCCAGCGTTTCCAGTCCCGCGAAAAGCGGGAACAGGATCTCGGGGCGTCCCCGGGGCTTTGCCGGTGCGTCAGCCATCGCCGATCAGGGCCAGCCAGCCGTCTTCGTCGATCATCTCGATGCCCAAGTCCTCGGCCTTCTTGGCCTTGGAGCCCGCCCCGGGGCCGGCCACCACGAGATCGGTCTTGGCCGAGACGCTGCCCGACACCTTGGCCCCCAGCGATTCCGCGCGCGCCTTGGCCTCGGCGCGCGTCATCTTCTCAAGGCTGCCGGTGAACACCACGGTCTTGCCCGCCACGGGGCTGCCCTCGGTCGCGCGGGCTTCGGGCGGCTGGATGTCGAGATGGGCGACCAGCCGGTCGATCGAGGCGCGTTCGGCCTCCTGCGCGAAGGTGTCGGTCAGGGACAGGGCAACGGTCGCGCCGATCCCGTCGATGCCCACAAGGTCATCCCAGGCGGCTTTTGCCTCGGGCGGGACCTCGGCCCCTTCCCACGCCTTGCGACGCGCATCGCTGATCTGCGCGCGGCGGCCTTCGGCCTTGGCGGCGGCCTGTTCGGCGGCGACGGCCTCTTCACCCGCGCGATGGGCCGCAGCGGCAGGGATCGCCTGCACCACCGCTGTCTCAAACGCGTCCCACCGACCGAAATGGCGCGCCAAATCGTCGGCGGCCACTTCGCCGACATGGCGGACACCAAGCGCGAAAATAACGCGCTTGAGCGGGATTTTTCTTTTTTCTTCAATTGCATCGAAGAGGTTCTTCGCGCTTTTTTCGCCCCAGCCCTCCCGGTTCTTCAACTGCTGCAGGCCAGAGCCGTAATTGTCTTTCAGTTTAAAGATATCCACGGGCTCTTTCATCCATTCGTCACCGTAGAAGGCCTCGACCTGCTTGGCCCCCAACCCCTCGATGTCGAACGCCGCCCGGCTGACGAAATGTTTCAGCTTTTCAACGGCCTGCGCGGGGCAGATCAAGCCGCCCGTGCAGCGGCGCACGCTGTCGCCCTCCTCTCGGACGGCGTCCGAGCCGCATTCGGGGCAGACAGTCGGGAAGGCAAAGGGAACCGCCTCCCCGGGCCGTTTCGACAAGTCCACGTCCGCCACTTTCGGAATCACGTCGCCCGCGCGATAGACCTGAACCCAATCGCCGACGCGAATGTCCTTGCCGTCGCGGATCGGCTGGCCGCGATTGTCCCGGCCGGCAATGTAATCCTCGTTATGGAGCGTCGCGTTGGACACCACGACGCCGCCCACCGTCACCGGCGTCAGCCGCGCCACCGGGGACAGGGCGCCGGTGCGCCCGACCTGGATGTCGATGGCCTCCAGCCGTGTCCAGGCCAGTTCGGCGGGGAACTTATGCGCGATCGCCCAGCGCGGCGTGGTCGAGCGCATGCCCAGGCGGCGTTGCAGGGACAGGTCGTTCAGTTTGTAGACGACCCCGTCGATATCATAGCCGAGCGTCGCGCGGTCCTGTTCGATAGCGCGGTAATGCGCCAGCATCTCGTCCACGGTTTCACAGGCCCGCGTGCGGTCATTGATGGTGAAGCCGAGCGCCCGAAGCCGCGCGAGCGCCTCGATCTGCGTTTCAGCCAGCGGCTCGGACAGCTCGCCCCAGGAATAGGCGAAAAAGCGCAAGGGCCGTGCGCGCGTGATCCCGGCATCGAGTTGCCTCAGCGATCCCGCCGCGGCGTTGCGCGGGTTGGCGAAGGTCTTTCCGCCCGCCGCCTCCTGCCGCTGGTTCAGCGCCTCGAAATCGGCGTGGCTCATATAGACCTCGCCGCGCACCTCCAGCACGTCGGGCGCGCCGTCGAGATGCTCGGGGATATCGGCGATGGTCCGGGCGTTGGCGGTGACATTCTCGCCCACCGATCCATCGCCCCGCGTGGCCGCCGTCACCAGCGCGCCCTTTTCATAGCGCAGCGACAGGGAAAGACCGTCGATCTTTGGCTCTGCCGTGAAGGACAGGGGCGCGTCCTCCGCAAGACCGAGATAGCGGCGGATGCCGGCCACGAAATCCACAACATCCGCATCGTCAAACGCATTGGCCAGCGAGAGCATGCGTTCGGAATGGGTGACCTTGGCAAAGCCTTCGGACGGGGCGGCGCCAACCTGTTCCGTGGGGCTGTCGGCCCGCTTCAGATGCGGAAAGCGCGCTTCGATCGCGGCGTTTTCGCGTTTCAGCGCGTCGAATTGCGCATCGGACAGGGTCGGCGCATCCTCGGCATAATAGGCGGTATTGGCCGATTGCAGGGCCTCGGCCAGCTCTGCAAGCCGGGCGCGCGCCTCCTCCTCGGTCAGGGTCGCGGCTGCCTTTTCGGCGTCCCGTATCTCCTCGGCCATGTCACCCTCGCGCGGCTGCTCGTCCTGCATTGGTGATAGGTCTCGTTCACGGTCGGGTCCAGCCGGATCAGGGGGATCAGGCCGTTATGCGCCCGCAGATCGGCAGCGTTTCCGCAGCCGGTGCGACGCGAAAGGCGTCACGCTCAGCCGGACGCCCGGCCAAATGCACATGGCACATCCGATCAAGCCCCCTTGCGGATGTGCCAAGATGCGCAGTCAGGCCGTCGCGGCCATGTCGGCCCCGGTCTGCGCCGCCGGATCGCGCAGGACGTAGCCACGCCCCCAGACCGTTTCGATATAGTTGTCGCCGCCCGTGGCCTCGGACAGTTTCTTGCGCAGCTTGCAGATGAAGACGTCGATAATTTTGAGTTCGGGCTCGTCCATGCCGCCATAAAGGTGGTTGAGGAACATCTCCTTCGTCAGGGTGGTGCCCTTGCGCAGGCTCAGCAGTTCCAGCATCTGGTATTCCTTGCCGGTCAGGTGCACCGGCGCGCCGCCCACATCGACCGTCTTGGCATCGAGGTTGACCGAAATCTGCCCGGTATGGATCACCGATTGGGCGTGCCCCTGGCTGCGGCGGATGATGGCGTGGATTCGCGCGACCAGTTCTTCGCGATGGAACGGCTTGGTCAGGTAATCATCGGCGCCGAAGCCGAACCCCTTCAGCTTGTTCTCGGGGTCGTCGAAACCCGAGAGGATCAGGATCGGCGTCGTGATCCGGGCGGTGCGCAATTGCCGCAACACCTCGTGCCCCGTGATATCGGGCAGGTTCAGATCGAGAAGGATGATGTCGTAATCATAAAGCTTCGCAAGATCGACGCCCTCTTCGCCCATGTCGGTCGAATACACGTTCAGATTGGCGTGCTTGAGCATCATCTCGATGCTTCTGGACGTGGTAAGATCGTCTTCAACAAGCAAAACGCGCATCTTCTTTCTCTCCGAATCTCGCCTTGGTCGACACCCACCCTCGGTCCAAATGGTTAATTACAAGTTACCCGTTTCGGCGGGCGCCCCCGCAAAAACCATGCGATTTCACGAGGATCCGGTCATGCGTTGCGAAAACGCTGCACCGAAGTTGCTTTCAAAGCTGCAACACCATGCCGGGCGACGGCATCGCGCCAGCTATCAAGCTCTTCCTCGGAGAGGTCCCAGGTGCGAATCGCCTCCTCCGCCGTGATCAGCCCGCCTTCGACCGCGAGCACCACCACTGCCTTGCGGCTGGCCACCCAACGCCGCGTGTCCGGGGCAGGCAGGTCGGCGCGTGTCAGCACACGACCGTCGGGCAGTGTCACGGCATTGGGTCCCTTGATCCGTCGGATATACATCGGCGCCTCGTCATCATGGTCACTTCGTCGACCGGCACTCTGACGCAGAGTGTTTAATTCGCGGTTAGCGCGCGGCTTGTGAAAAGGGTCGGTTTTCCTATATTCCGCCCATTCGACCTATTTCCCGGAACAGGATGCCTGCCATGGCCCTCGATCGGCCCCACGGACTCAATTCGCTTGGCTTTGCCAAGCCCCCCGCCGACACGCGCGTCGTCGTGGCGATGTCGGGCGGCGTGGATTCCTCGGTCGTGGCCGCGCAACTGGCCGAGGAAGGCTATGACGTCGTGGGCGTCACGCTACAGCTCTACGACCATGGTGCGGCGCTGGCCAAGAAAGGCGCCTGCTGCGCCGGGCGCGACATCCACGATGCGCGTCGCGTGGCCGAGGAGATGGGCTTTCCCCACTATGTCCTCGACTACGAGAACACCTTTCGCGAGGCCGTGATCGACGAGTTCGCCGACAGCTACCTTGCCGGCGCGACGCCCGTGCCCTGTATCCGCTGCAACGAGCGGGTGAAGTTCAAGGACCTGCTGGCCACCGCCAAGGACCTCGACGCCGATTGCATGGCGACGGGCCATTACATCCAGCGCACCATGGGGCCGGAGCGGGCCGAGTTGCACCGCGCCGCCGACATGAACCGCGACCAGTCCTATTTCCTGTTCTCCACCACGCAGGAGCAGCTGGAGTTCCTGCGGTTCCCGCTGGGACATCTGCCCTCCAAGGCCGAGACGCGCGCCTTGGCGGCGAAATACGGGCTGCCGGTGGCCGACAAGCCCGACAGCCAGGACATCTGCTTCGTCCCCAACGGCGATTATGCCAGCGTGATCGAGAAGCTGCGCCCCGGTGCCGCCGATCCGGGCGAGATCGTGGATATGGAAGGCACCGTTCTGGGCGAGCATCGCGGTGTGATCCACTACACGATCGGCCAGCGGCGCGGCCTCGGGATCGGTGGTCTGTCGGACCCGCTTTACGTGGTGAGGCTGGACCCGGACGCGCGGCAGGTCGTGGTCGGCCCGAAAGAGGCGCTGGCCAAACGCACGGTCCCGGTGCGCGAGATCAACTGGCTGGGCGATGCGCCCTTCACCTCGCGCCCGGAATGGGAGGTCGAGGTGCGCATCCGCTCAACCCGCCCGCCCGCGCCCGCCGTGATCCGCCCGATCTCGGAGACCGAGGCCGAGGTGGAACTGGCCACGCCCGAACAGGGGGTCAGCCCCGGGCAGGCCTGCGTGTTCTACGATCCCGACAGCACCCGCGTCTTCGGCGGCGGCTGGATTCACAAGGGGGTAAGCACCGATCCGGCCTGAATAGGCCGGCGCTCGCCCCAGCGGGGCGGGCGAGGTGCGAACGGGCGGAGCCACGGCAAGGCACCGATCCGGCCTGAGCAGGCCGGCGCTCGCCCCGATGGGGCGCGCGAGGTGCGACCGGGCGGAGCCCCCAAGGCACCAATCCGTGGCAACGCGCGCCGACGCGTGCCCCAAAGGGGCAGAAGGAGGCGCGCCCGCCTTCGGTACTTGAGACTTTGGAAAAATGGCGCGGTTGACGGGGCTCGAACCCGCGACCCCCGGCGTGACAGGCCGGTACTCTAACCAACTGAGCTACAACCGCGTGAGGGCCTGATTAGGCAAATCCCGGGGCGGCGTCAATGCCGGAAGCGGCGGTTTTCATCCCCCACAGGATCGCCGCCTGCCCCAGCCAGTACAGCGCCCAGAGGCCACGCGCGAAGAGCGGTTTCCAGCGGCTCTCGGGCGGCAAGAGGAACAGCTCGATGGCCAGCACGATATCCGAGGCGATGAAGGCCAGTGCGCCCGCCGTGATCCAGACGGCCGCGTCCGGCAAGGCGAGCGCCAGCGCCCCAAGCGCAACCGACAGCCCCGCGTAGATCGCGACGGGCAGCCGAAGGTCACCAAGGACCGGCCAGAGCCGCACCAGCAAGACCGCCGACACCGCCGCAAGGACCAGAACGGGCACCACGGGAACCGAACCGGCCAAGGGCCAGAGAACGGCAATGTAGATCGCATGTCCAAGGGCGAACGCCGCCAGACCGGGCAGGAATCCGGACTTCGGATCGCGCGACAGGAAGAAATCGCCGACAGCCCCCAGCCCCAAGGCCATGGCCAGGATCGGCAGCCCATGCCACGCGGCGGCCAGCGCCAGAAGGACGGTGGAGCCGGTCTTGATCGCGGACCTGGCCCAAGACACGGGCCGCAACGTCCAGACCGCGCCATAGGCAAGCGCAAGGGCACCAGCGGGAAGAAGAAAACCGATCATGCGCCTGTCTAGATCAGCGCCCCCGCGAGGGAAAGCGCAGGGTGGCAAAAAGAAAAAACCGGCCCCGAGGAGCCGGCATTTTCGCGCATCGCTGCGAAACGGGTGGTGGCGCGGTTGACGGGGCTCGAACCCGCGACCCCCGGCGTGACAGGCCGGTACTCTAACCAACTGAGCTACAACCGCTCACCCTTCCGCTTCGGGGAGATCCCCTTTGCGTGGGGGGCGTATTAGGCCCCCGCCCGCCCCCCGTCAAGCGCGGTTTTGCGCTTTCCGCCGCCTTTTTCTCGGCGCTCACGGTCGGCGCTGTGGACGGGCGGCAGACAGCGAGCGCGCGCGCTGCCGTTCGCGCGCGAATACGTAAAGCCCCGCCCCCGCGATCAGCGCCGTTCCGGCCAGCATCGGCAGGCTCGGGATCTCGCCGAACACGATCCAGCCCCAGAAGATCGCGATGGGCAGGCCGGTGTATTCGTAGGAGGCCACGGTCGCCGCATCCCCGATCCGGTAGGCCTGGCTAAGCGCGTAGCCGACAACCGCGGACAACACCCCCAGCAAGCCGAATTTCCACCAATCCTCGACCGGCGGCCAGACCCAGGCGCGCAGCAGGAAGACGAGGCTTTCACTCTCCACCCCCTCGGCAAACCGCCCGTCGCCCGCCACCACGAAGAAACAGACGCTGACAAGGATGAAGGTCGCCTGAATATAGACCGCCATGGCCGAGGCCGCCGATTTCGCCCCCAGTTTGCGCGTCAGCACCTGCATGCCAGCGTAGCAGAACGCCGCCGCGACCGGCAGAAGCAGGCTGAGGCGCGGGATGCCGCCCCAATCGACGCCGGGCGCCATCATCACCGCCACGCCCAACAGGCCGATCAGGATCGCCGTCATGCGGTGCTTGCCCACCGTCTCGCCCAGCACCGGGATCGCCAGAAGCGTGATGAACAGCGGCGCGACGAAGAACAGCGCCGTGGCCGCGCCAAGCGGCATCACCGCCAGCGCGGCGAAAAAGGTCATGTTGGCGATGACGATCAACAGCGCGCGAACAAGGTGCAGACCGGGCGTGCCGGTCCGCAGCATCGCAACCCCGCCCTCGTAGCGCAGGATGACCAGCGACACGCAGATCCCGATGGCCGAACGCACGAAGACCATCTGGTGCAGCGGGTAGCCCCCCGACAGCAGCTTGATCAGCATGTCGTTGATCGAGATGAAGAAAACACCCGCCAGGATGAACAGGATGGCGCGGGCATTGTTCGCTGTGTCGTCGCTCGGCGCCATGTGCTCCCCCTGACGTCGCGCGCTAGTCGGCTGCGCCGAGCATCAACTCTTCCAGCCTGAAATGCACAAGCAGCGCCGTGTTCACTTCGCCGGCCGAGCGCTCCAGCGTCTGGTCGCGGTCCCGCCCATCCTCGGACAGGCGCAAGCGCAAGCGCAGGGCCGGTGTGGCCTCGATCATGCGGCGCGCCAGGCTGCGGGTCTCGTCCGGGGTGGCGACGCGGTAGCGCGCCCCCTCGGGCGTCAGGGCGAGGTCATAGGTCGGCCCGTCTGGCAGCACCTCGATCGCCACGCCGCGCGCCTCTTGCGGGGCGTCGAAGAACCGCGCCTGCGACGGCGCGTCGGCAAAGGTCCGCGTTTCGTCGAGATAGATGCCGAACTGCATCAGGTCGCCGTTCGCCGCGATCAGGCGGTCGAACATCACCCCGCTTCCCATGAAAAGGTCGGTGCGGCAGCGGATCGCCCCGTCCGTGTCGCGGCCGCATTCGGTGATCGTGCGCGCCCGCTCGGTCACCCGGTTGAAGCTGAGCGTCTCGACCCCATCGGCCCGGTAGAGGACGTGCAGTTCATGCAGGTCGTCGGCCCCCGGCACACGCTCCAGAACGGTCACGGTCTGCGCCCCGCCCTCGGTCGCTGAACCGCCGCTCAGGATGCAATCGACCCGTCCGCCGAATTGCGGCGGCTCGGCGATCAGGGCGGGCACCGCGCCGCGCAGGTCTTCGCCCTCCACGGCATCGGCGGAAAGAACGCGGTCACAGCTTTCCGCATCGAAGGCGACGGCGGGGGCAGGCAGAAGGACAAGGGCGGCCAGGGCCGCCCATTTCCACGATGTCATGGCGAAATTTCCCGAACAGGCAGACATGCGTCTGCCGCTAGCACGAGACGACGGCGCTGTCACCTTTCGGGCAGGGGAATGAACTCCTCCTGGTCGGTGGGCGGCAATTGGAAGCGGCCGTGCTCCCAATCGCCCCGACGCCACGCTTCTTTCGCCTCGTCGATCCGCTCCTTGGAGGAGGCGACGAAATTCCACCAGATATGGCGTGGCCCCTCCAGCGTTTCGCCGCCCAAGAGCATCACGCGCGCGCCCGCCTCTCCGGCGGTCAACGACACGCGGTCGCCGGGGCGGAACACCATCATCTGCCCCTTGTCGAAGCGCTCACCCGCGATCTCGACCGAGCCATCCATGACGTAGACGCCGCGATCCTCGTGATCGTCGGGCATCGGCAGTTTCGCACCCGCCTCCAGCGAGGCGTCGGCGTAGAACATCTCGGATGGGGTCGAGACGGGGGCCTTGGACCCAAAGGCCGTCCCGAGGATCAGGCGGACACGCTTGCCCTCCCCCTCCAGCAGCGGCAGCTCCCCCTTGGCGGCATGGACGAAATCCGGTGCGCCATCCTCGGCCCCTTTCGGCAAGGCGATCCAGGTCTGAATGCCCGACAGCTTGTAGGGCGCGCGCAGCATCTCGCCGTCGATCCGCTCGGAATGGGTGATGCCGTGGCCTGCTGTCATCAGGTTCACCGCGCCGGGTTCGATCCACTGGTCGGTGCCCAGGCTGTCGCGGTGATGGAATTTGCCCTCGAACAGGTAGGTGACGGTGGCGAGGCCGATATGGGGGTGCGGACGGATATCCACCCCCTGCCCCGTGATGAATTCGGCTGGCCCCATCTGGTCGAAGAAGATGAAAGGGCCGACCATCTGGCGTTTCGGCGCCGGGAGCGCGCGGCGCACCTCGAAATCCCCGAGGTCTCGGGCGCGGGGAACGATCACGGTTTCAATGGCATCGACATCGCCCCCGGTGGGGCAATGCGGGTCGAGGGCGGGGTTCCAGCTCATGGCAGAGGCTCCAGCTTGGTCGTTGCGGGTCCCGACTAAGCTAGGGCGTTAGGCTATCCAGTCCTATTCGATGCAATCACACCGATTTTGTGCGCAGTCGCACATTTTGAAGGTTGGCGAGCTAGAGGAATTGCGCTGGCGCACATTAAGCGCCTAAACCGCTTTCATCCCCCAAACCTCCACCGACCGGATCGGTTGACGGTTCTGCGCCAGTTGCAGGCCGGTTACGATGCGGATGCCTGTCCAGACAAGCCAGAACAGGAAGACGAGGAAACCCACCAGCACGAAGGTCAGCACGAAGCCGATCACCATCATCAAGACACCCCACCAGAAGGTGCGGATCTGGAAGGTCAGGTGGCTGTCCAATTCGGGTGATTTGCCCCGCTCGATATAGGCATAGATCAGCCCGCCAAGGGCTGCGAAGGGCACGACGAACCCCACGATGTAGGTGATGTAGATGATGAAAGCCGGCTCCAGCGGGTTGGGCGGGGGCGCTTGGTAGGGCTGGCCCTGGTTGTACTGGGGCGGCGGCGGCGGTGTGTCCTGCATGAAAAGCGTCCTTTTCGAAACCCCACCGATGCTGTCGCTCGCGCCCCCTAGCGTCAAGAACCCATGCGCCGGCCCCTGTAACGCCGAGTCTGGGCGTGCGTCCGATCGGGGCGCAGGTCGCCCAAACCTGGTGAAACCGCTGGGAGTGCGCGGTGGTCGTGTTGGTAAATATGGTGGGTGGTGAGGGGCTCGAACCCCCGACATCTTCGGTGTAAACGAAGCGCTCTACCAACTGAGCTAACCACCCGCCGGGGCGCCTCATAGCCCGGTCCGGGGCGTGGGAGCAAGCCTCAATCGGCGTCCGACGCGGCCCCGAGCAACCGGGCCGTTCCGTGTTCCACGACATGCACCACGCCCTGCCCACCCGGCATGCTCGACAGGTCTTCGGGCGGCAGGCCAAGGGCGAGGCAGCGCAACACCCGCGACGTGATCCCATGGGTCACAAGGACGGTGGGGCCGTGAAGGGAGGCAAGCAGCGATTGGCACCGCGCCGCCATCTGGGCCAGACGCTCGCCGCGCGGGGCTGTGAACTTCCACATGTGCGGGTCCGTGGCCGCAGCAATCTCGGGGTGGTCGGCGCGGATTTCAGACAGGACACGCCCGGCCCAATCCCCAAGGTCGATTTCCAGCAGGCGGGCATCCTGCGTGATGGGGTGATCCGGCAACGCGATCTCGGCCGTGCGCAGCGCCCTTGGCGACGGGCTGGACATCACTGTCACATGCCCGGCGGGCAACAACAGTTCAGAGAGGATCTCCCGCTGTTCGCGCGCCTGCGCCCTGCCCCTTTCGGTCAACGGGCTGTCGAGGTGGCCCTGCAACCGCTCGGCGCGGTTCCACTCGGTTTCCCCGTGGCGCAGGATGTAGAGGGGCGGAAAAGCCATGCGAGCAACCTCGTCTTTCGCCGGGCCGGACCGCAAGGGTCGATCACCGCCGATCGAAATTCACGGAGAAGGGAAATGGTGGGTGATGAGAGATTTGAACTCCCGACATCTTCGATGTGAACGAAGCGCTCTACCACTGAGCTAATCACCCGCCGGATGCGCGGTATTTAGACCCAAGCCCAAGGCTCTGCAAGAGGGGTTTGCCCCATTTTCGAGCCCTCCGACCGAAGCCGGCGCGCCCGGTTCAGTCGCTGTCTTTCGCGGGCTTGTCCACGGTGGTGCCGGACGCGCCATCGGCTCCGCCAGTGGCACGCTTGAGCTTGAGCGTCAGCATGTGGCCGCCTGGCTTTTCCATCCGCTTCTTGACCATCAGCTTGCCGAGCGGCGGCACCGCCACCTCTTCATGGGTGTCGAGCAGCTTGCCCATCTCGTCCAGCATCAGGTCCATCACCAGCTTGACCTCAGATCGCTTCAACGCGCTGCGCGATGCGATGGCGTCCAGCAGGTCGGGACGCTTGGCGCGATCCGCACTGTCGTTGTCGCCCTGCGCCGGGGTCTCGGGCGCGGCCGTGTTCTTTGTCGCGCTCTCCACCGCGCGCAACGGTGCCGGAGCGGGCGCCGTCCTGGGAGTGGGCGAAGTCTTCTTTTCCTTGGTGCTTTTGTCTGAGGACGTCGGAGTGGCCGCCTTTGCCGTGGTCGTGCGGCTGCGCGACCGCCCGGCGGGCGTCGATTTGCGCTTGCGGCTGCTGGTGGTGGATTTCGTCGTCATGGCTCTGCTCTCCCCGTCCCCAATACTCTGCAATCTGGGATTATTGTTTACAATCAGTGGACAGTGTACCGCAACGGCCGCCCCCTTTCCAGTGGACGCGCCGGTTTAATCAGCTGCGCGGGCTGCGTGCGGCGATGCGGATGCGGCGCTGGTCCCAGCGCGGCCAGCCGATGAGTTCCGACACCGTCAGGAAACGGAAGCCCCGCGCCGAGAGGCCGTCGATGGTCGAGGGCATCGCGCGCACGGTCGGACCGTGGATGTCATGGGCCAGCACCACCGCGCCCGGATGGGCGGACCCGACGATCCGCTGGCGGACGACCGAACTGCCCGGGCGCCGCCAATCCTGCGGGTCGACGGACCAGAGCACCGTCGGCATGTTGCGCTCGGCGTAAAGCATCAGGCGCTGACGGTCGTAGAAATTGCCGTAAGGCGGTCGCATGGTGACCGGCGGGCGGCCAACGGCGTCCTGGATGGCAAGGCTGGTGCGGTCGATCTCGTTCAGGACACCGGCGTCGGAACGGCCATAGAGACTGGGATGCGACCAGGTATGGTTCCCGATCTCGTGCCCCTCTGCGGCCACGCGGGCGACAAGCTGCGGATACCGCGCGACGTTGCGCCCGATCATGTAGAAGGTGGCGCGCACGTTGGCGGCGCGCAGAATATCGAGGAGTTGCGGCGTCAGGCGCGGATGGGGGCCGTCATCGAACGTCAGCGCGACCACGGGCTGGCGGGTATTCACACGCTGCACCGTGACGTCGGCCCCGCGTGTGACGGGCCCGTTCCCGGTGAAGCTTGCCGGAATGGCCTGCGCTTCGGCCCGCCCGATCACGGCAGGACAGGCCAGAACCGCGCCGAGCCCCAGCAGGGCCCTGCGTCGGTCGGTAAGCTGGCCTGAAAACTTCGGCATGCCGCAAATCCCAAAAGAGAAACTTTGAAGCACAATGGTTAATGCCTGCGAATCGACTCAAGCCTCGCGGCCAAGTCCGTCCGCTTCCATCCAAAACCGTGCCTTGCAAGACACGCAATCAGGCCATGTAGCGGCAACAAAACGGCAACACCCGGCAAATAGCGCCGTCATGCCCTCTTGCGGCGGGTCTTCGCGCCCAACAAGCTTCTCGCATCGTCTTCAGGCCGCTTGAACCCTGCGCCCACTTGCCGGACCGGGACAGCGGCCAATCATTCGGAGGGTTCGCTTCATGCCTCGTCTCTTGACCGCCACCGCCCTGAGCCTGACGCTCGCCACCTCGACCGCATTCGCCGGGGGCACTGCCCCGCAACCCGCGATGCCGCCCGCGGTCATCGTCGAGGATACGGCCGACAGCTCGCACCAGATCCTCGTTCCGATTTTTGCCGTGCTCCTGATCGCTGCTGCGCTGCATTCGGGCGGGGGAAACCCGGGCCTGCAACCCAGCGACGCGCGCCTGAAGCGCGACATCACACCTGTCGGAACCGCCGGGAACGGCCTGACGCTTTACCAGTACCGCTATGTCTGGTCCGACGAGGTGCACACCGGCGTCTTGGCGCAGGAGGTGCTTGCCCACACGCCCGAGGCGGTGGTGGACCTGCCTTACGGCTACATGGCGGTGAACTACGAGAGGCTGGGGCTTGTCCCGCCGGTCGCGGATTGATCGCAGGGCGAAGTGTAGGATTCCGGTCACAGGGGCTGGGCAAAAACGCAACAAAGCGGTGTGTGGGAATGGCTTTGTAGTAAGAATCGCCTTTTTTCTATGTGCGAGCGGCTGGGGGAGTTGCTCAGGTTGCCCAGCTATTTCACTGCGCACCTCCTCCGGACGAAATTTGAAGGCCTTAGGCCCGACATGAGAGGGGATGTCATGAAGAAATTGCTCGCCACCGTCGCAATTGCGGCGACACTCGCCACCGGCACAGTTGCCCAGGCCGAAGCGCCGGAACTGGTGCCGCAGATGTCGACCCAGACGATCTACGATGATGTCGAAACCCGCACCCATCACCTTATCGTGCCGATCCTGGCGATGATCCTGTTTATCTTCGCAGCATCCGGCAGCACCGGTAATGTATACATCGACGGTTTCTAATTTTCTCGGATGCAAGCCGTATTGAAAGGGTCTGAACCATGAAGAAATTGCTCGCCACCGTCGCAGTCGCTGCGACACTCACCACGGGCACCGTTGCCCAGGCCGAAGCGCCGGAACTGGTGCCGCAGATGTCGACCCAGACGATCTACGATGATGTCGAAACCCGCACCCATCACCTTATCGTGCCGATCCTGGCGATGATCCTGTTTATCTTCGCTGCATCCGGCAGCACCGGTAATGGATATATGCCGCAATAGGCTTGGGGGCTGGCGTCGCTCTAGCGACCGGACCAAGCTTCTGATGGTGTAAGGAAAAACCCCCGCCGGACCGATCCGGCGGGGGTTTTCTTTTGGCGATTGTATATTTGACAAACCCGGACCGCTGACGCAGCCTTACGGCGTAGTTAGTTGGGGGATTCGACGATGATTGGAGTAACTTTCAACATTCACTATGACGCCACCTACAGTGAACGCTATGATGATCTGCACAAAGCGCTTGAACGATTTGGCATTGAAGAAGCGCGCACCACGTCGTGCCTGTTTCTCAACACAGATGACGCGCGCGCGGTGGAAACTGCGCTATATGGAGCGCTAGACTACAGGAAGGATAAGGCGGTAGTTTTCACTACCTACCAACACACCTTCAAGTATTTCGGCCCCACATGAAATTTTGGTCAACCTGAACCGGGACGCCAAATACGCGGTAGGCGATCCACAAGGTTGCTTTGATGCGAAAACTCTTCATGGTATCATGATACCTCACCAATCGCGGTATCTCAATACCTCATTCTTCCTCGGATTTGTCGCCCGGCTTCTGCTTCGCCAGCCGCTTTAGCTTCTCGTCAAACCGTTCTTCGTCGTCGTCCGTCTCTAGCTGACGGGCGGCTTCCTTGAACTTGTCGAGTTGACTCTTTTTCGCGTCAGTCATGTTATACCCTTATGGCTCACTACCGCATGTACATAGACGATATACGAGACGTCGAGAACGCCGCAACAAACGATCCGAAGCGACGGTTTGCAAGCATCACTGGCGTCGTGATTGAGAAGGAATATTACACCTCTCAACTCTCGCCTCGCTTTGCCGCCATGAAGGAAGCGCATTTCGGCCTAACGCGGAAGTCCAGGCCCCCAATACTCCACCGACATGATGTGATGGCGAAGAAGGGCTGTTTTTCGTGCCTAGAAGATCCCGAGCGCGAAAAAGCATGGAATGCGCATTGTTTGCGCCTCTACAGGCAAGCTGATTATCGTGTGATCACAGCGAGCGTGGATAAGATTGGGTTCTACTTCAAGTATCCCAAATGGAATGACGACATATATTTCCTGCTGGTTAAGACACTTCTTGAGCGTTATTTTTTCCTCCTTCAGTCCGAAGGCGCTACGGGAGATGTTCTTGCCGAACAAAGGGGCAAGAGTGATAAACGTTTAAAGTTAAAGTTCAGAGAAACGCTTGATAACGGAACCGGCTTTATTTCGGCAAAAGACTTGAATAAACACATTACATCAAAGGAAATAAAGGTCAAACCAGAGAGCGATGATATAGCTGGGCTCCAATTGGCTGACCTCTTGGCGGCGACCAGCTTTTCCCATTGCCACAAGATTTACGCAAAAGGTCGCGGGCCTCTCGGGTTCTCAAGTGAAGTCGCAGATATTCTTGAGACGGAAAAGTATCATAGAGACAATCGGGGAAATCCGAACAAATATGGGCGCGTATGGAGGCCATGAATTGAAAACGGCCCCTGTCACCAAGGGCCGCTGGGAAACATGAATCCCTACCTCCAGCATCAGACTGGATTACTCAACATATATGATGATGTTGCGATTCTGTCAAGAGAATCAGTCACTTCCCACTTAAGTCACTGATTAGGCTGATGATAAGTCAGCCGCTTTCCGACTGCCCCAGATAGAGCGATCTCGCCCCGCTCCGCATCCTCAACACCGTTCGCAGAGCGGTTGTTGTATCGGAACTCGAACTCAGCCGCGTAGCGGTGCAGGTGCTTCTTCGCGCAGTGCTGGTAGACGCCCTTCATGCCGC
>NZ_BAABHW010000008.1:0-88014 GCF_039542305.1 [Roseibacterium] beibuensis
CGTATTATGTGGAATTCCACATAATACGGATGGTGCCACGGGCGAGCATGGCGATCTTCTCGATATCATCCGCGAGCGGACTGGGATCTCCCGCTTTCCCGATCTTCTGGCCGAGGCCCGAGCGCATTTGGGCCGTCCGCAGCCGGTCCTCCCGGATGCGCCAGTGCCAAAGAAGGCCAAAGCCCCTGGTGGCACACCAGCGGCGGCGGCGCGCCTTTTCGCAGCCTCGGTGCCGGTCGCAGGCACGCTTGCCGACACCTACCTCCGCTCCCGGGGCATCTCCCAAGGCGGCATGATCAGTGCGCTTCGCTTCCACCCGAAGTGCTGGCATCGGGATGAAGGCCAGAGCCGCAGCATCCCCAGACCGGCGCTGATCGCTGCAGTTACCGATGGGGCAGGGGCCTTGCAGGGCGTGCATCGCACCTGGCTTGCGCCTGACGGACAGGGGAAGGCGGCTGTCGAGACGCAGCGGCGTGCCATGGGTCACCTCCTCGGCAATGCCGTCAGGCTGACCCCGTGTGACGACATCCTTGTGGTCGGCGAAGGCATCGAGACCATGCTGTCCCTGGTCGAGGCAGTGCCCGGCCTTCCCGTCTGGGCGGCACTCTCGTCAGGTCACCTCGGAGCGGTCCTGCTGCCGGAGGCGGTGCAGCGCCTCTACATCGCCATCGACCGCGATCCGGCCGGGCAACGCGCGGCAGAGAAGTTGAGCGCCAGAGTAACCGAGGTCGGGATTGCCGTGCGGGTTCTTGAACCGCGGCTCGGGGATTTCAATGATGATCTCCGGGCGTACGGCAAGGAAGCGCTGCGCCAGCATCTGGCAGGGCAGATCGGGCCCGAGGATCGGCAACGCCTGTTGGGCTGACTTGCATCGCGCAAGGGGCGGTCAGGGGACAGCGGGGCAGGGGTCACGGATCCCTGTCATGGCTGTGGATTGTCGCCTTTTGCCTCTTCCCGGGCAATCTCATCCACCCGTCACCCACACGGCCTTCAAGAGATGGGCAGGCGGCCGTCAAAGGGGCCGCCCCTTCAAGGACGGGGGGCGACTGATTTCCGCCGGCGGCAGAGCCGCCTTTGCATCGCGAAACAAATCAGCCGCCCCCCGTCCTCCTCCACATGCGTTCCGGCCCCGAAGGCGGGGTGAAGGGGCGTCCCCCGTGACGGCTTCCGCAGCCCATGAAGGCCGCGCGGGTTGTCGCGCGGACGAGACTGGCCCGGAGGCAAGAACCGATGATGATCCACACCCATGACGACGCGTATGAACCCGCCCACACCGCATCCCAGACCGCCCATGCGCTCGACGAGCTGCAGCTCTATGGCTACCGCCCCTTTGACGAGCCCGATCCGCGCCCCATGCCCGATGGGCAGCGCCTCGCTGTCGCCGTCGCCGACATCTTCGACGCCCTCGTCGCGACCCTGGAAGACACCCGCATGGAACCCGACCTCGAAGAGGTGCTCTGGGGCCAGGTCAACCTCTTCCACCGCGCGACGGCCCGGATCGAGCGGTCGCTCGATGAAAACGAACAGGCGCAGCGCCGCCTGCAGCGCGAGCAGGACGGCTCCGAGGTGAAATCCACCGAACTCGAGCGCCTGACGGCCGAAGGCCTGACGCTGATCGAACGTCGGAACTGCATGGACATGATGCGCGATCACGCCGCGACCGAGTTCGTCCATCACACGGGCTCGACCTGGCGCCCCCGCACCGGCTCGATGGTGAACCGCCAGCATTTGACCGCGGCGCTGATCGACAGCCGCGACTTTCTGGCCGCCAAGCGCCGCGCGGAGACCGAGGTGATGTTGCCCGCAGGCCCCAAGGTCGCCCTCACCGGTGGGACCGACTTCAACGATCACCGCCTGATCTGGGGAAAGCTCGACCAGGTCCGGACCAAGTATCCCGATATGGTCCTTCTGCACGGAGGAAGCCCGAAAGGCGCGGAACTCATCGCCGCCAAATGGGCCGAGGCGAGGGGCGTGACGCAGGTCGCCTTCAAGCCCGACTGGACCAAGCATGCCAAGGCCGCCCCATTCAAGCGCAACGACGCCATGCTCGATGTGCTGCCGGTGGGTGTCCTCGTCTTCCCGGGCAATGGCATCCAGGAAAACCTCGCCGACAAAGCCAAGAAGCTCGGCATCCCGGTCATGAAGTTCGAGAAGGGGGCATGAGCCCCCTTTTCCCCTCGCGGGGAAATCGAGGTGGAAGCCTACTACGAGGGGTCACTGGTCATTTGACCTCACGATGATGATCTGTGTTTCGAAGACAAAAGCCATTGATTGTGTCCACTCATGTGGATAGGGTTTTCGTAGGCCCATAAAGTGGGTGTGCATAGTTTCCGTTCGCACTGATTGGGCCGGGAGACCATGATGACTAATGCCGAGTCGGAACTGCGCTGGGGCGTCGAGCAACGCCTCGAGTTCATAGAGTTCCGCTTGTTCTGGGAGGGGCATGTGAATCGCAGTGATCTGATGGATCAGTTCGGGGTATCGGTGAACCAAGCGTCCACCGACCTGAACCGCTACATCGGCTTCGCACCCGGCAACATGGTCTACGACAAGAGCGCGCGGACATATGTACGTGGCTCGAACTTCGAAGCTCGGTTCCTGGAGCCCAAGGCCAGCCGCTACTTAGCGCAGCTACGCTCGCTCGCCGACGGAGTCCTCGACCGCGAGGACTCCTGGATTGCCAACCTCCCGCCGTACGCATCTGCCCCTATGCCTGTGCGCGGGGTCGATCCGTTGACGCTTCGTTCTGTCGTAGGAGCCATCCGCCGGTCCGAAGCAATCGAGGTGAGATACCAATCCCTGTCCCACCCGGAGCCAAGCTGGCGCTGGATCGCGCCTCACGCAATAGCCTTCGACGGCTTCCGCTGGCACACGCGAGCGTTCTGTTTTGCTGACAATTGTTTCAAGGATTTCCTGCTGTCCCGAATGCTCAAGATCCGCGGTTCGCGGGGCACCGACACGTCGGCCGTCGACGACAATGATTGGCACGCCGAGGTAACGCTGGAGATCGCCCCTCACCCCGACCTCTCGGATACGCAGGCGAAGGTCATCGCTCTGGACTACGGCATGCGCGGCGGCAAGGCGAAGATCAAGGTAAGACGCGCGCTATTGTATTACGCGCTGAAGCGGCTTGGCCTAGATACCGATCCTTCAGTACGGAAGCCGCACGATCAGCAGATTGTGCTTTTGAATCCGGCCGAAGTGATGAGAGACGTTAGTTAAACAGATGCATTCCCAAATAGTCTACCTCGACAATAACGCTACTACTCGACCATTCCCAGAGGTCGTAGCCGCCGTAACTCGGTCGCTCGAAAGTGACTGGGCTAATCCGTCGAGCCCGCACGGATTTGGACAGGCCGCAGCACGGACAGTGGCGTTATCCCGTGAACAAGTGGCACGACTGCTCGGAGTGCGTGCAGAGCAAGTGGTTTTTACTTCCGGTGCTACTGAAGCTAACGAGGCAGTGTTGCGTTATCACGCGACACTCGGAGCGACGCTTATTACCTCGACGGCAGAGCACCCAGCTGTGGCAGGATTTTATTTTCGACACATGCCACAGAAAGTCAGAACAGTTCCTCTGGACAAATCCGGGCGCTGGCGACTGGATGCACTTGAGTCAGTTCTAGAGGCCGTTAGCGGGCCTAAACTGATAGCTTTCGCTTGGGCCAATGGCGAAACGGGTGTTCTTCAGGATCTGACTGCAATCAAGCTCATGGCACACAAATATTGCGCCGTTTGTCTGATTGACGCCTCACAAGCGGTGGGGCGGGTTGTTTTTGAAGCGGATAGCGTATCTTATTTTACTTTTTCAGGTCACAAGCTGCACGGGCCGAAGGGTATTGGAATTTTGATACAGCCGGGAACAGTGCCGCAAGTAGAGGTTTTAATAGGTGGCGGGCAAGAGCGTGGTTTGCGAGGCGGTACATTAAACGTATCAGGTATCGTTGGTCTCGGCGTCGCGTGCGAACTCCGAAAGCGGAACCTAGAGAGCGCTATTGCTCGCATGGGCAGACTGCGCGACAGCTTTGAGAAGCAAGTTATTGCTGCAATCCCCGACGTCCGTGTGAATGGCTCGGATACGCAGCGGGTTCCTAACACTGCTAGTCTTACGATTCAGGGTGTGGATGGCATGGCACTTGTGGCTCGCCTCGAGGCGCGTGGCATCATTTGCTCGCAGGTTTCGGCATGCTCCTCGGGGCAGCCAGAGCCGTCACGCACACTACTTGCGATGGGCCTGTCAAGAGACGATGCCTATTCAAGCCTCCGAATAGCTTTTGCCGTTGACACAAAAGAAGATGACGTCGACTTCGCAGCACAAACAATGGTGGAAGAGGCGCTGTTTCTTCGGGAGATGATGGGTGGGCTTGTATGAAGCTTGGCGGACATGAAACCTTCTATCCGAGGCCAGGCTGGTTGACGAAGGGCCTCCTTCACCTGCGAGCAGGCGGTATAGGCGTGTTTTCGGCACCCGAGACAGCGGACCAGCTTGGAGTCGGGCGCAACATGGCTAAATCAATTGGCTGGTGGTTGCATGCGACGGGCCTCGCGACACGGTCGAGCAGGAACAGTCCGCTAGAGCCCACGCCCCTCGGCGCCATATTGGCAGAGTATGATCCTTACATGGTTCGGCTGGGTACTTGGTGGCTGGTGCATGCCAGCGCAATGACTTGTGGAGCCGAGACGTCGCTGCCTTGGTTTTTCTCGCCGCGTCGACCAGAGCGCTGCAACCGGACAGTATTGGCTGAGGCACTGATGCGCGATCTCTCGCCGAAACGAGGAAAGGCACCAGCTGTAAAGACGGTGCAACGCGAGGTCGCTGCTGTGATGCAGGCCTACGCCGTACCGGTGCCACGTTCGCGTAGTGATCCAGAAGACAATCTAGGTTCACCATTTCACCGGCTTGATCTGTGGCGACATCTCTACGGGACGGACCGTTTCGAGCGATCGGAAACGACGCCCATCCCGCCGGAGGCACTTGGGCTCGTCCTTTCGGCGCTCGGGATGAGCCAACCCTCCGCCACTTTGCGTGAGGGGATTTTGCAGGACATCACGATCGGCAGCGCGCCGATGACACGGGCTGGGGCGATGTTGGGTCGGTCACGCGAAGCGCTCTTGGATATTGCCGCAGCAAGTGAACGGGAACTGGGGCCCGAGGTACTGCGGGTGCGGACACTGGCCGGAGAACGCTATGTTTCGCTGCCGAGTGCGGCTGCCGCGACCTGGGCGCGGCGCTTCTATGACCGCGTTGGCGCAGCCCGGGAGGCGGCATGAACCTCTTGCGCTCAATCAACATCGCGGATGACCGCGCGCGGGCAGAGGTGATCGCCGCATACCGTCCCACGCGCAAGACCCTACAGGTGGTACGCGCTGTCTGCGGACTTGAACGGAGCTCGGCCACTAATGTGGTCGCACCCTATGGCGCGGGAAAATCGCTTGCCGCGCTTGCGGGGATCACCCTTCTTGCTGGCGATCCGACTATGGCCCGGCAACTGCGCGCGCGCATCGCTGCAGTTGACCCGGCTTTGGGCTCAGTCGAGACCCACGGGTCGACGCTACTCCTGCTGCTGCATGGCGCCTGCCCCGACCTAGCTGCGGAGCTTGCCGAGCGGGCGGAAGTGGAAGCAGGCCCGCTCTCCAAGGTTCTTGCGGCAATCCTCCGCCTTGCCCGCCGGAACGGCATGGCGCAGATCGCTATCGTTTGGGACGAGTTCGGCCAGCATCTCGAAACCCTTGTGCGCGAGGGCCGTCCAGAGGACCTGCTGGCGGTGCAGGATCTGGCGGAATGGGCGGTGCGACGGACCGAGCCTCGGGTGACGCTGACAACCCTCATGCACCAAGGGGTCTACCATTACACCCGACGTGCATCGGACACGGCACAATCAGCGTGGAGAAAGATCGAGGGGCGATTTGAAACGCTCAGCTTGATCGACGATGGCGTCGACGCGATGGAGATGCTGGCTGAGGCGCTTGACGAGCGGCGCGACACGCCTGATGCAGCTGCCATTGCCCGCGCCCGAGCCGCTGGCTTCTTTGCCGATATTACCGACGACGCAAGGCTGTCCGACATCCTCTCCCGCACTGCGCCGCTGACACCGGCAGCGCTTCAGATTCTGCCAAGCCTCGCCGCGCAGGTGGCTCAGGCCGAACGGACGATGTTCCGCTACCTTGCTGATGTGGTGGCGGCGGCCGAGCCTGGGACAGCTCTAGGCGTTGATGCGCTCTACGACTTCTTCGCCCCCGCGATGCGCTCCGACACAGGACCAGGTGGCACCCACCGCCGCTTTGTCGAGACAGAGACAGCGCTGTCACGCGCCGAAACAGATCTAGAACGGAGGGTGATAAAGACCGCGGCGTTACTGCAACTTGGCCGCAGCGCGGAGCGGCTGAAGCTGCCGCACGCGCGGCTGGTCTATGCTGTGGCGGAGGGTAGCCCAACGACGTCAGAGGCCGTCGATGCCGCAATCGAAGCGCTGGTGGCGCGCAAACTGCTCCTCCATCGCCGCAGGGTAGACGACATTTCGGTCTGGCATGGCGCTGACATCGACCTTGGTCAGATGGTCGCTGAGGAGGCCACTCGATTGGCGATGGAAAGCGACCCGGTGGAGTCGCTGGAACGGATGTTCCCGCCAGATGCCTATACTGCGCCACCTTACAACCACGCCCGAGGTATTACCCGCTTCGCTCGGGCCCGCTTCGTGCGCGAAGGCGACCTGATCTCGGCTCCAGGCTTGGAGGTACTCCGGGCTCATGCCGATGGCGAGGATGCGCTTGTGGCGCTAGTCATCGACGCTACTGCAGACCGGTCGGACCTCATGGAGCTTGCCCGCGCCCTTCCGCCCCACCTAATCTTGGCACTGCCCCGCCGTTCCGCCGAGGTTGGCCCAATTCTCGCTGACCTCCTCGCAATGGAGGCGCTGTTAGACCGCCACGAGCTTCTTGCCACCGACCCGCTAGTGGAGCGCGAGCTTCAGGAACTGAAGTCCGAGGCCGAGGCAGCACTGCGTCAGAGCCTCGAACGCCTGATGAACCCCGACCGTGGCGAAGTTGTCTGGTTGTCTGGGCCGGCGATTCACAGGTTCGCCGAGAGCGGCACGTCAGGCGAGATCCTTTCGCGCCTGTTCGAGGAGCGCTTCCCCTATACTCCGCGGATCGCCAACGAGCAGGTTGTCCGGCGCAGAGTCTCGGCAGTAACTCGCTCGGCCCGCAAACGCTGCATGCTTGCGATCATCGAACGCACTGGTATCCGTGCGCTCGGCTACGAAGGCGCCACATCCGCCGACGCCTCGATCTACCGCACGGTCTTCGAGCACACCGGCCTCTATGGCTGCATCAACGGCGCTTGGCGGTGGCGGATGCCTTCCGAATTAGATGATCTCTCGATGAGGCATGTATGGTCAGAGATCGAGGGATTCTTTGCCCAACCATCTGAACGACTCAAGAGTGTAGAGGACCTCATCGACCGGCTGACAGCCCCACCAATCGGGCTGCGGGAAGGTGTGCTGCCACTCCTGTTGACGGCAGGTATGATTGCGTTCGGAAGAGCGTTGGCGTTGCGGGAACTCGTCGATGGCCGCGCGAGGTATGTGGACGACATCCAGCCAAGCCTGATTGAAAAGATGTGCGAGGAACCAAAGCGGTTCGAACTGGAAGTGCCGACTCTGACGTCAGGGCAATCAAGCAATCTCAAGAAGATGATCCGGTGTCTAGTCGGAGACCTTGACCCGCAGGAGCCAGACCTGCTGCGAGGGCTTTACGATGCCTTACTGGAATGGCGAAGTGGACTTCCGCCTACGGCCCTCAGCACAAAAGGCTTGGGCGAGAATGCGGATCTGCTCCAGCCTCTCTTGCGCAAGAAGTCTTTCGACCCCGTCAACTTCCTATTCCGAGAACTGCCGCAGGTGCTCGGAGAGCCAGCCCTGAACGCAGAGACGATTGAAGTATTTGCTACAGCTGTACGCCAGATCGAAGGTGTATCATCGGCCTTTGCTGACCAAGCAATTGACGTCGCTGCAGCGATTTTTAGCCGCCGGCTCAGGGGCAGCCCGCGCTCTCTTCTCGATGCGGCCTCGGAGTGGGCGGCCTGCGTTCCACTGGGAGACGAAGAGGTGCGCGCCCTTGATCATGAAGCTAGGGGCGTACTCGCACGTGCGCGCAGCTCCAGCAACTCCCCCAGGGGCGCGCGAGGTTTCGTAACTCAGTTGAGCGGCATTCTATGCGGAGAGGGCTTCGAAGCATGGGATGACCGGACGGCTGACCTCTTTCGCGCTCGGCTCGAGGAGGCACTTGTGCGGATTGAAGAAGCGGTGCTTGAGCGCGCGGACGGCAGCGACGCATTCGAGCCTTTTTTGCGCAACAAGCTGGCGACAATTTTTGATGTTTACGATGCAAAAATCGGTCGTGCGCGTCTGATCAAATACTTGGATGAGATATACAGGGGAACGTCATGACGCCAACTAGTCTTTCCGATGCGGTGCAGGACCGGTCACGGCGCCATATCATCCCGCTGAGTGGGGGCAAGGACTCCACCGCGCTGGCGGTGTATATGCTCGAACGGCACAGCGACCTGCCGTTGGAGTTCGTGTTCACAGACACCGGGGCAGAGCTGCCCGAGACCTACAGCTATCTGCGCCGGTTCGAGGCGATCTTCGGAGTCGAAATCAACCGGCTTACTGCCCTCGATTTACCCGAGCTGCAGGTGCGCTCAAAAGGTGGGCGCCGGTCGCCCTTCGATGTCTTGCTGAACGAAGTCTATTCGGGTTTCCTCCCTAACCCGCAGGCGCGCTGGTGCACTCGCATGCTTAAGATCAAGCCGTTCGAGCATTTCGTCGGCGGCGACGATGCATTTAGCTACATCGGCATTCGTGCTGACGAGAACAGGGAAGGCTTTCGCGGCGCCTCTGCCGGACCCTCACCTGAAGACGACGAAGTGCGGCCCGAAACAGGACGCGCCAAGCCGGTAGTGCTGTCCAACCGCAACAACATCTTGCCGGTCTATCCGCTCAAGGACATCGGCTTCGGCCTCGACGAGGTTCGCGACTTGCTGCTGGGCAGCGGTCTCGGGCTGCCGCCCTACTACGATTGGCGGTCGCGGTCGGGCTGCTACTTCTGTTTTTATCAGCAAGTCGGAGAGTGGCAGGGGCTGAAAGAACGTCACCCTGAGCTCTTCGAGGCGGCCAAGACCTACGAGGTGACCAAGGCGAACGGGCGGCGCTTTACTTGGTCTCAGACCCGCTCGCTGGAAGAGCTGGAAAAGCTTCGCGAGCGCTATGCGACCCCAACAGGCGAGCCGGAAGACGGATGCGCCATCTGCCACTTGTGAGGCTAGGATGAACAGCAACCCCCTCGTCGATTTCCTGGCCTCCTACGGCCCTCAAGCGTCCTCGAATAATCTCTACGATGAGTTTGTGGTTGAGGCCGCCAAGAGGACCGGCTGTGCGGCCCTTGAAATTGACCAGCCCCTCACTGCCGAGTTGATCGGGCTTCTGCAGTCCGCCACGCCAAAATGTGTGATCCTTACCGGGACGGCTGGGGATGGCAAAACGTACACTGCTCGGAAGGTGGCCGAAGCGCTGTCCGGCGAGGCTCGCGTTTGGTCCAACACACAAAAGATCTATACCCTGCCTAAACCCTTGCCGTCCGGCCGATCGGCTCTCTTCATTAAGGATCTCAGCGAGATCAACGAAGCTGAGAAGAACCGCATATTTCCCGACATCATGGCTACGCTGACCGGCGAGAGCACCGAAGTCTTCATTATATGTGTCAACGATGGTCATCTGCTGAAGTTCTTCCGAGATCGTGGGGAAGCGGAGCTTCACGACCGTTTCGCGGAGATGCTGCGCACCGACGCCCGCGAAGATCCGAACGGACACTTCTTGCTCGTCAACATGTCGCGGCAGTCCCATCGCCACCTTGTGGATCAGATCGTCGACGGCGTGGTGGCCCACGATGGATGGCGAGGGTGCGAGGGCTGTCCGGCGCTTGCCGACAAGGACAATCCCTGTCCAATCCGCTGCAACCGCGACATCCTTCTCCGGAACGATCCGGCATCAATGCGTGCCCGGCTCAAGGACATGATCCGCATGGCCGCCGCCGATGGACGACATCTGTCGATTCGTCAGCTAATCTTGCTCACGGTCAATATCCTGCTCGGAGACGCACGAGCCGGTTCGACCCTGTTGACTTGTCAGAAGGCGCAGCGACGGGCGCGGGAGAACGACTATGGTTCGACAAATCCCTTCGCCAATGCCTTTGGGGTGAACCTGACCGAGCGCGAGCGCCGGCAATATGGCGCCTTCACAGTCCTCAGCGAGTATCAGGTGGGGTTTGAAACCAACAACGTCTTCGATCACGGGCTGTTGTGGGGCGACGAAAGCTTGCCTGACTGTCCGTGGTACGGAGAGCGCATCTTCGCGTCGATTCGAGACATGTACCGGGGTGACCCTTCCCGCCATTCAGCCGATCTTCAGCGCGCCATTGTCGATCAGCGGCGGCGGCTGTTCTTTTCGCTCGATCCGCAGAGTGCCGAGGTCCGTACCAACCCACACCGCAGCCCGTGGAATCTGTCTGTCTTCAAGCATGGCGTCGACTACGTCGCGATGGTCGATGGCCTCCTCGGCTCGGGCATGCCACAGCAGATTGCTCGCCAGTTGCTGCGCGGACTGAACCGCATGATGACCGGTGAGATGACGATCACAGACGATCGCCTTTGGATAACAGCGCCACCCGGTGTCTATCTGGGCAGTGAAATCCCGCTGCTAGTGCAGCATGCCGGTCATCCTCGCACTGGCGGCATTAGCACGATGTCCTTCCTTGTGTCGGGCAACCACCGCGTCGGTCCTTCCGACAACGGCCGACCGCCGGTAATTCGAGTCGTAACCCGAGGGCGGGTGGATCGGGCGGTGGACCTGGCGCTTCGACCAACCCTGGTAGAGTGCTTGCTTCGGATTGCCGATGGTGCTCTACCGGCCAGCTTTTCCTCGGAATGCCAGCGGGAGGTCGAGCGCTTCCAGTTGCAGGTGGCCACGGAAGTCCGACATGCGTTCGAGTTCGACGGAGCAGCTCCGATGCCCAAGGAGGTCCGGATGTTGGACGGCAACCTGCAAGAGCATGCGATCGCAATCATGGCAGAGGGAGATGCCTGGTGATGAACATCATGTCCACTAGCAGACTGCCGCCCCCCCCGAACGTCCTCGACAGTTCCGACATGCGTGTGCAGGAGCTTATTCACGGTCACCGCTTCATGCAGGAGCAGGAGCCGTTCATGATTGTCCTCGAGACCCTAGCGGTCTGCGCGGATAGACCTCTAGGCAGCGTCCTGCCCAAGCCGGACGCACATGAAGCATTCCACTATGCTCTACCTCACCGCCGCAAGATGCGGTTCTTGCTGTTTCAGGATCGGCATCTTGAACAGGTTGTCGAGGACAGTTCCATCCCTGACCACGAAAAGTGGCACGAATGGAAAAAACGGGTCAACGCGCAGTTCGGTGAAGGACAACGCGAGCTCGGTGCGGGGGCCTCGCACGATGCCTTCGCCTACCTAAACGAACGGTTTTCAATGGATATCAACGCTCTGCACCAAGCAGTCCGGCTGCTGCAGTCGCGTGAGCTTGATGTGATGCACAACCGACGGTGGACGTCGCGCTTCCTCGCGGTGACCGGACCGGACATGATCTGCACGGACATGCGAGAGGCCCGCGGCGGCTGGACGGCTGACCGTCGCTTCTTCGGCCGAGGTGGCGAGCTTGTATATTTGATGCTGAACCGCTCATCTTTCGCAGTCGAGCTGAAGCGGTTGGTCCAAGAGCGGCTTCTCTCCGAAAACGACCCGATCAATCGGATCGCACAAGCCTTGTCAGACCCGGCAGACACCGGCGCGTCCAACACCCAGATCGGATATCTCCCGCACCTGACCCTGTCCGCCTATGATCGTCTCGCCGAAGACTGGCTTAACATCCTGATGTGCAATCGCTTGCCGGAGGGCCACCTTTTCGAGCCTCTTTTCCGTATCACCGGGCTCAACATCGTCGTCTATCTGGCGGAGCGGGCACAGGAAGAGGTTGGGGCACCAAAAGCAATACCGATCGTTGCCGATCTTACCGATGGAGGCAACCAGCAGCTGCGCGAGGAGGCCAAGGTCCACCTCAACCTGCACCGGGATGTCGCCAATCGTGCGGTACGCGCCTTTGTGGAGCGAGTGCTTGGGGACTGCGATCGTTGGAAGATGGCGCTAGAGCGCAGCGATCCTGGACTCGCCAAGCAAGCATTGAAGGAGAGATTTGGCTTCACCAAGGGCGATGACCATCGCGGAAACGCTGCGACACCTGCGCAACAACTAGAAGCATTCATCGACCATGCGATGCAACGCGACAAGAATAATACCTACAAGTACCTGTTGCCGCTAGCAAAGGCGTCAGGACTGGCGACGTCGCGACAACGGGTTGGGCCGTGGTTCGCCCTCGATGATGGGATGCTATTTTCCCTCGTTCTCGCCAATGTCACGCACACCATCGAGTTGCGGGATTTCGTGGCCCAACTTTACCGGCGCTATGGGCTGGTTATCGGCCCCGAAGAGGCCCGAGATGCATTCGGGCGTATCCATGTCGAGCGCTACGAAGCAAACCTTGCCGCCCTCGAGGCGCGCATGACCCGGCTCGCCCTGACGCAACGGCTTTCGGATGACTGTGCATTCGTGACGAACCCATACAGGTTGTGAGATGAATTTATCAACAAAGCTTTCCGAGGTTTCCGCCCCTGACGCCAGGAGAGGCGATCTAATCGCTCGCGTCGTCTGGGGGATTGTGCTGAGCGCCGTAGACAACGCGGCGGCTGGGCAGCGTGTCACCTTCATGCTCGCTGGTTTGAAGGCCGAGGCGCTTGAGGGGATCGCTCGCAACAAGCCTGAAGATTTACATGGCAGGAGCGTCCTTCTGAAGATGAACCCCAAGGCCGCACCGGGTATGCAGGTCGATGAGGATTATCTGTCCGAGGAATCCGCTGTCCATTGGCGCCACAATGATGCCGCCGAAGTCATCGTCTTCGCGCCGCCTGACGCCGAACGTGAGGGCATCGGCGCCGGACTTGGCCCGATCTCCCGCATCGACGAACCCAGAATAATTGACCAAATCCCGGCATGGGTCGCGGAACTGAGAGAGACAGGAGAGGCGAACAGCTACCTTCGGGCCGCACTCGAAGGACTCCGCGACGCACGGGAAGTGTGCCTCGACCTTCAAATGTGGGTCGATTTCATATGTGCCATAGTCGATCAGGCTTTTGCCTATAAAGTCGATGTTCGCATCAGGAATGCGATGCCGGCTCTACGGATTCCAAAAGACGGCATCGTCAAGCTTCCAGCCTTCAAGCCGGAAGGTAACCCGAAGGCGCGTGCGCGGGACTTCTCTGCAGCATTTCGCGATGCCCGCCTCGAGGCCGGGGTCTACGCCACTCTCATGACGCCCAAGCACGAGCGCGTTGATGTCGTAGCTGTGCGTGCACGGGTGGACGAGTTCCAGCATGACAACGAGCCTGAGGTGATTGAGGCTCTCGACGCTGTTCGAGCTCTCTTGGACGACGCAGATATGATCCTTCCTGGCGGGTGGCGGCCAAGCCAGGAAGCGTTCTGCCGCAAGGTTTCCTGGGAACGCGTCGGGGCCAGCGTGTTTGGGGGCAAGCGGAGTTCCTCTACGGAAAGCCTCGGCAAGCGCACCCTGCGCTTCATCGAAGGCAACTACGGCCACGATGTCACCAAAGAAGATCGGGACCTTCTCGACAGCCTGACCAACACCACACCACGCGAGCCACGCGACGTCGAAGTGGAGTTCTTTAATCGTTGGCAGGAGCGCCTGGGCCGTGACGTCAAGCTCTTCAAGCCTTGGCAGAAGCGACTGTTTTCAAAGGAGGTCATTGGGCACGATCTTTTGTCTGCCTTTGCCGAGGGTTTCGAGGCACTCATAATTGCAGGCGACGCGGCGCTGGTGGACATGACTGAGCCGCGGGTCCTCGTTCGTGCCACACAGCACGACAAGGCCCTCTTCTGGGAGGGGCTTGATCCAGATATTCATCGGCTGTTCAACTTTGAGCTGAGGGCCTTGAAGGCGCTCTTCGGGCCAAATGTAGTTTGGGACTTGGCCGCAGCCGAGAAGTACCAGGGTACCGGGGATGCCGGCGGCAACGAAGCGCGGAAGATCGACCTTGAACTGTATCTGGTAGAGGCCGAGGATTTGACCGACCTGGGCGGTCTTCGCAATCCCCCCAAGCAGGCACCCCGGGTCAAGACGACGTGGCAACCCGGAAAGTCACCCAAGGATGAACCTATCAGCCTCGCCCTGATCGAGGATCTCGACGCCCTAGCCAAGGCGGCCGAGGCGGGCGACAGCGTGTTCCGACCGCTGAACTTCGCGCCGCGCTCGAGCGGGGAGAACACGCGCCTCTCCTCTACGAGCCTATACGACCGGTATTCCTTCAGCGATGTAGCCCAAGGCCAGCAGGGACGCACCTTCGATTTGGTTGTCCGGCCACAGGAGGATCTGCTTGGAGATCTTCGTTCACGGCTGCAAGAGCTTGAACGTAACCGAACACTGGACAGCGAAACCGCGACGGCCGTGATGGCGGCCACCGAAGCCTTCGACATTTCGTATCGTAGGGCGGTGAAGCAATTGTCGGAGAACCCGGGTGCGGCCTTCGCATCGAGCATCCTCGAAGAGCAGGCCGAGGCCTATGGAATCCTATGCCGCACATGTCGTCTGCCCGCGACCACGGGCCGGGCGGGACGGGATATTCGTGCGCTTGTCGCCGGTATCGGCGTGGTGGCCTCCGACGGTGCCGATTATATGGCTATTCTGGCCGCTTGGCACCCCCTTCGGTTGGCCGAGCGGCGAGCGAAGATAATTGAGCTTTCCTCTTTTGTGGAGGCCGTACTGACGTCCGGCCCGGCCCGCAGCGCCGATCTCTCCGGTGCCTTTCAAGAGCGGAGGCTCGCTCGCTCCCGCTGGGTTTTTCCCGAGGTCGTTTTTGCTCGCGAAATGACGATGATCGCGGTCGAGGATCTTGGCGGTTACAGCCTGATGGTTCCTGCAGACTGCGTAGCCCGCAACCAAGAGGCGCTCGAAGCTTCCGCGCCATCGGCTGCAGTGAAGTTCATGGAGGGCGTCGACCAGTACCTCGAGGTTCACCCCCATGAGGCTACCAACCTTTCGGCGGCAATCTTCGACTCGGAAAGCCAGACTCTGCCGCGCGAGGTTGCGCGGGAGATGGCCAAGCGTCTGCAACGGAGGTCAGACCTGCGCTGCGACCTCGTAATCACGCACCGTGATCAGGATCGCATGCGCAAAATATATCGAAATCAAAACCTCCGCTTGGGAGCAGAGAATATTAGCGAGACGGCGCGCGGGTTTCTGTCGAGGCTGCGGGTCGATGTGCGCTCAAACCGTGCCGCGGAAGGCGTGGATAGTGAGGTGCGGGAACTCGATTTGGTCTTCCTGCACGATGTCATCAGCCACCATGCCGATCCGGTCTGGGTGGAGGAGGCTGGCGGCTCACAGGATCTTCCCGCCCCCTTTGATCCCGGCATGGCTCGGCGACCTCGGCGCCGGATGACTGAGACCGATGCTTCAGGCGTGGGAATCTACCTCACACTACCGAGGCCGCCTCGCGCTGTAGGGCAGTACCAGGACCTACTCTACGAACTGGCGAAAGGCTTCTTGCCTGGCGGGTTTCACGGGGTGCTCATCCGGCAGGCACAATTTGCTGACGCCAAGGTGGTCGATCTGATCCGTCGTGCACACCAATTGGCAGAATGGGTGATCACCTATGATAAGGTGGCCAGCCGAACCCTGTTCGAGCGCAGCGGCGTTCAGATTATCAGCGACATCTCGGTCCCGGGGGCGGACGGCCGGGTGATCGTAAGCGCTGGCAAGGTGGATGATCGGCTTAAGCGAAACGTCCGCGATGATCTCATCGATGCTTGCGGCATCACAGCGCCGGATGCGGAGAAGCTCGCGGGGGTAGTCATCCGCGACGTGCTGCGGATCTCGGGCCAGAAGGTCCTATCGGCGGCCCGATACACCAACGCCTCACGTGAAATGATCGGCCTCGCCGTGATGCGCGCTTGGATGGAGGGTGCGCTGAAGAGCACAGTGGATGACGACCCAATCTGGATCTCTCTCGACGATTACCGTGGCTGGTTCATGTCCGAGAAGGGGCGGGTTGCCGATGCCATCGCCGTCACTATCGATTATGACAATGCGAAGTTCCGAGTGTTCCTGCAGGTGGGCGAAGCAAAGTTTGTTGAGAAAACGTCCGAACTAGCCACGATCCGGGAAGCGCAACAGCAGGTCCAGGACACAGTGGACCGTCTTGTCCGTCTGTTCATCGACAACGATGACGCCATCTCGCGGGCGGCGGCCTGCGCAAGATTGGCCGATCTCCTCGTTAATCGGGACGGGGTGACGGAGCGGCTTCCCAATCCCGTCCAACGTGCCGCGTTCTTCAACGCCTTGAGCACAGGCGAAGTATCGTTTCATATAAGTGGCGAAGCCGTGGTGTGCCTGCACGACGATCATGGTCCGGTCTGGCGGTGCGAGGCGGATCCGGATCGACCATTTCTTCGCCACCATGTTCTAACCACCCCGGCTATTCGTCAGACACTGCAGCACACTGTGGGCGGAGAGGTTCCTCAGCGCGAAGGTCTCGGCGACATCGACTGGTATTGTGAAGGCGATGCCCCGAAGCCTAGCCTGAAACCGCTTGCGGACACCACTGTAGTTCTAGAGGAAGGCTCCACGGCCCCGGAGGAACTGTCGGACGAAAACCCGGAGGTGACGCGGAGTACGACGGAGACGGGTGGCTCCGCCGATACTACCGGTGCGGAACCGGTTGAAGCACAAGAAGATGCAGCAAATGCGGAGCCGGTGCCAGAGCCGCCGCGTTTCCTACCGCCTCCAGTCTTCGAAGTCCTACGCGATATGGCGGCAACCGAGGGCGGAGCGATCACCGATGCTGATTCCCTCGCTTGGGCCGATCGAATGGCGATGGAAACCCAGCGTGCACTAAGCCATTTTGGCATGCAGGCCGAGTTTGCGGACCCCAAGCCGAGGCTAACGCCCAACGGCGCGCTAATCGCTTTCCGCGGCCATCCCTCGCTGACTGTCGACAAGATCGAGAAGCGCACAAGCGAATTGCTGACGACATATGGCATCGAGGTTGCAGATGTACGGCCCGGACGCGGCCGTATCTCAGTCTTCGTAACGCGGGAGACGAGGGCTCGCGTACCGCTTGCCTCGACCTGGCTAAGTGCCCACTGGCCTGATCGTGACCCCGGCCAGGCCACCTCCTTCATCCTCGGAGCGCGTGAAGATGAGGACCGGTTGTTGTATTTGAACCTTTCCGAGTCCTTCGCTGGGTACGACGCGCACGGTCCGCACACTCTGATCGCGGGTGAGACCGGCAGCGGTAAGGGGATCCTGACGCAAGGGATTCTGCTGCAGCTCATTGCCTTCAACGATCCCGAAAAAGCCGAGCTGATCGTGGTTGACCCGAAGAAGGGAGTGGACTTCACTTGGTTGGAAGGCGCTCCGCAGATGAAGGTGCCGATTGTCACCGAGGTGAGCGACGCGCAGACGATCCTCCAAGATCTCGTGGTCCAGATGGACGCCCGCTACGACAAATTCGCCGCAGTCGGTGCCGCCAACATCACGGAATACAACCGCAAAGTCACGCCTCAGCAGCGGATGTCACGGATCTTTCTGGTGCATGATGAGCTAGGCGCATGGATGGCACAGGAGAAGGAGTATCAGGAAGTCGTACTCTCCTCCGTGGCCAATCTCGGAATGAAGGCGCGTGCAGCGGGTATTCACCTGACCTTGATCACACAGCGCGCCGACGCGGAGGCTGTACCAGGGCGGCTTAGGGACAACATGGGTAACCGCCTTTGCCTGAAGGTGCAGAATAGTACTGGCTCACGGATGGTTCTCGGGGTCGGCGGCGCCGAAAAGCTCTTGGGCAAGGGTCATCTCGCCTGCGTTCTTGCTAATCAGCAGCTACCACCAGGGCAGAACTTCTTCGTGGTGCAGGTGCCCTTCGCCGAAACAGAGGATATGCATCGGCTTGCCGCCGCCGCAAAGAGTTATTGGGCATCCCGACTCAGCTAATAATCGCTTGGCGCCCGGTGTCGCACCGAGCGAGAGGGTCATGAATGGAGATAGATGGGTCTAGCACAGGGAAGCGGGTTGGCGGTGCGCTCTATGTGCACCAATCTGCTATGGACTGTCTTCTTCTGGAACAGTCGAGGCCGATCGCTGCCGCTGCCGAGCACGTTCCAAAGGGCAACTGGAACGTGGCGAAGATTGATCTGGCGGATTACCGCGCCGTATCACTTCTGAACTACGAGGATTTCGCGGAGCACGCCTTTCCTGCGCTGCGCCAAAGCCACCGTGTCGATCTTGGGACTGGAGTGGTGACCGTCCGTCGCTACCAGACTAATCCGCCGATCCTCCATCGCAAGGAACTACTGCTGGCTCCCGACGCCCCCGGACGCGATGTCTATTTGGCGCTGACGCGGGAGCTTGAGCGGCGAGGCCTCTTCGTTGACATGACGCGGCGTGGGCGGCAACACGCCTGGGAGGCGGCTTTGGCCGAAGCAGGAATCGAGGTGCGCGATCACCGCGTCGTTGCCTCCCGGACCACCCGAGGTAGTTTCGATGACTGCTGAGGGAGCGGATAGCCCATTTGGTGGCGTGATGCCACCCGTCGCCAGACACAGGACAGCGATTGGACGGAACAGCCTGTCCGCTCCGATGGCCGCGCTCAACGCTGCGGGGCTTCTAGAGGACGGAATCAGCGTTCTCGACTACGGCTGCGGCCGCGGCGACGACGTGCGCGCGCTCAGGGCCGCCGGGATTGATGCAGTCGGCTGGGATCCTCACTTCGCGCCAGATCGAAGTGTGCTCGCGCCGCGGGATATCGTTAACCTCGGCTTCGTCCTCAATGTGGTTGAAGACCCAGCCGAACGGTGCGACGTACTGCGCAAAGCATTCGATCTTGCCGAGCGTTGCTTGGCCGTTGCAGTCATGTTGGTCGGCAAGGGCGATGTTTCAGGCCACCGGCCGCATGGCGATGGCTTCCTTTCCTCTCGTGGCACCTTCCAGCGCTACTACACTCAGGTGGAACTGCGAACCCTTCTGCTCGAAACGCTGGATATGACGCCCATAGCAGCTGGTCCGGGCATCTTCTTTGTGTTCCGTGATGAAGAGCTCGAACAACGCGTTCTATCGCGCCGACAGATGGGAGTGGGGGGGTGTCGACCGATCCTGTCGGTGCCCCGCCAGCCGTCGAACCTAGCGTCAGGGCCGTCCTGTCGCCAAGAAGTACTCGCTTCGGTAAGGAACGATCTCATAGACCTTTTGCTGACGATGGGCCGCGTCCCTCATGCAGATGAAATACCCCCAGATCTGCAAATGCGCTTAGCGGACGGGCGCTTGTCGATAAAAGCGGCGATAGCCGATGCGCTATCGGCCATCCCGATAGACGAAATGGCTACCGCCACTGCTGATCGCGCCGACAAAGTCGGTCGCTTCTTTGCCCTCGGCGCCTTCTCCGGTCGTGCCCCGTACCGTCGGCTATCGCCTGATTTGCAACGCGATATCCGTGCGTTCTTCGGCTCGCTATCCGCGGCAGAGGGGGTCGGCCGACGCATGCTCTTTGACGCCGGCGATATGGCTGCCCTTGCGGAGGAGGCGCACGCCCATGCAATTGCCGGCGTTGGGCACCTGTCAGGCGACAAATACCAGGTCCACGCCCGCGACCTGCCAAAGCTGACACCGCGACTGCGCACATACATCGGCATCGCACAAACACTTGCGGGCACTCTGGACGGCACCACGATATATCGCGTCCACCTCGCGTCTCGGAAGCTGACAGCACTCCTTTACCCGGACTTCGCCACCAGCGCTCTGCCAAGGCTTTCGGAGCGCACAAAGGTTGACTTGCGTACGGGTGAAGTGTCCATTTTTAATCACCAGTCTGACGGACGAGTTACCGTTCTAATGGAAAAGTCGGTATACATGATTGAGGAAGATGAGAGGTACGTTGATCAGGTAAAGTTCGAGCTAGAACTTCGGCATCTATTTCGAGATTCAATCTCAAATATACCATTCAATGAGGTGGCCCACGCAATTATTAAGGCCGGTTTGAAACTACCATATTGAAAATGGGTATAATATCATTTGCAGGGCTTCAGGCCTTGAGGTGATTGATTTAATGAAGCCTTCCGAATTTAAGCCCTTCAAGACTCATATTGATTCAGATCGTCAGCCAATACCGCGTATGCCGCCGCTCTCCGGTCCGGTTCAGCGCCCCCATTTCCACCAGATCCTGCAGGTCCCGGGTTGTGGTCGCACGCGAGGTGCCGGTGATGGCGATGTAGTTTTCGGCGCTGAGGCCGCCTTTGAATCCGTCCGGCCCCTCGCGGAACATGCGCTCGATCACCTTGGCTTGTCGCTCGTTCAGCCGATCACGGAATTGGTCGTAGAATTTCGCCTTGGCGATGAAGAAGCCGACACGGTAAAGTGTCGTCTGTTGGGCCTTCAGAATGATCTCGGCGAACCAGAGCAGCCAGCCGGTGACGTCCAGTGTCTTCTGGTGGATCTCGAGCTGGTCGTAGTAGGCTTTTCGGTCCCGTTCGATCGTGTAGGCTAGCGCGATCAGGCTCGGATGGCCGATGTTCTGGGCAAGGGACTTTTCTGCCAAGGCGCGGCCGAGGCGACCATTGCCGTCCTCGAAGGGATGGATGCTTTCGAACCAGAGGTGCCCAAGCGCCGCGCGGGTCAGAGCCGGCAGGGGCGTTGGACCGTCTGGCGCCGTTCGGTTGAACCAGTCGACGAACACGTCCATCTCCCTTTGGACCTGCGCGGAGGGCGGCGCTTCGAAATGCACCGTCGGTCGGTCGATGCGACCAGAGACGATCTGCATCGCATCGGAATGCCGCCGATAGGCCCCGATGGTCTCGAGGCCGCGGTCATGGGACAGCAGCATCCCGTGCCAGCGGCTGAGGGTCTCGTGGGTTAGAGGCGCGGCGTGGGTCGAGTAGACGTCCACCATCATCTCCGCGACGCCCTGTTCGCGCGGCCTTGACGGTGCGCCGTCCGCGGTCAAGCCGAACTGACGGCGCAGGGAGGATTGCACGCTGGCCCTGTCCAGCACCTCGCCTTCGATGGCGCTCGTCCGCATCGCCTCTTCGCTCAGCAGCTCGATGCGCAGGCGGTCGCGCTCGTCGTCGGTCACATGGCGGACGGCGCCAAGGATCTCGCCGGATGACAGCAGGAACCGCCGTTCGAGAGGTTCGACGGCAATGCTGTCATAGCGGAAATTCGGCCAGTCAGGTTGCGTCCAGTTCCAGCGCATGAGCTATAGGTTCCTTTCCTATAACTCAAAATAGCGCCAAATTCTGATTTATGGAAGCGCGATCTATGCATCATGCCAGATGCTTGAACCGGCGGACACACCCGCAGGATCCCTCAAAGGGCTAGGCCTTTGCGCCTGTCAGGCGGCCTCGACCATCGGCTCGTAGCGCACGTCGGGCATGGCATCGTTGAGCCAGGCAGGTTGCAAGTCGCCATTGTTCCATTGGTACAGGTAGCCCACCAGCGTGTCGGTCTTCTTGCAGAGGATGCGCATGATCGGTTCGGCTGTAAGCCGCGGTAAAATGGTCACGATGTGCTCCTCTCAAACTGACCTCAGGACTTGTTAACAACGAGGCCGCAATATCGTTTTGAACGTCTTAGGGTTGGGTTTCTGCAACTGCAAGATGAAGTCGGCGGCCTCGGCAAGAACCCACCGACAAAAGGACAAGTTGTCTTTATAGTCAGGTTTCTGGCGCAACCTTTTCTGCATTCTGCGCTGCAGCGCGAACGGCGATCTCGTCCAGGAGTATGTCGATCTCTGCCCAGACGCGCGGCTCGATCTGGCCGCAGACCAAGGCCCACTTGCTCAGCACATCGAGAGGGTCATGCGCGCGCAAGAGGGCAGTCAGCGCAGCGGCATCGACCACCAGCGAGGTACGTGCGCGCCATTCGGTGATCCGTGTCCGCTGCTCTTCCGACGGTGGGACGAACTCGGACCCAAGCTCCCAGTTCTTGACTGCGCGCCGCAGGGCGGCGCGGATGACGTGGGCGGGATCGACGCCGCAATCGATCAGGGCTTCCTCTTGCCGTTCCAGCGCGTTCACCCTGATGTCGATCTTGCGCGTCGCGGGACTGTGCCGCGTTCGGGTTGGCGATGACATGACCGCAGGCTCAGCGGGTCCAGTTGCCTCCTGTCTGGCTTGATGAGAGGGCTCAGGCTGCGTCCTTTGCGGCGAAGCAGCGTGATCGTCTAGGACTGCGGGCTGCACGCTACCAGGTTCTGGCATCACCTCCGCGAGCCGCACCTCTTCCCTTCCCGGGTCTTCTCCCACCTCTGGGCGCAGGGATGCGGCATAGGCCAGGTCGGGCCGCGTGATTGTCGGGATCTTCTTCCTCAACGCCCCATCCTCACGCCGCGAGGATGTTGTTGAGGATGTCAGTCGCCTCTTCGAGGGCCTCGACCACATGGCGCACATGGGGGCGCATGAGGGGGTTCGGATCGGCCTGCTTCTGCAACGCCACAGCGTGCAGGAGGCCCTTCTCATCCATCTCCTTGTAGACATTCCGCCGCATCATCACGGTCTCGACAACCGGGAACCGCGCGATCGCCGCCTCGATGAGGGCGGCATCTGCACGCGTGGTCTTGGTGTCGACCATGTTCAGGACCACGTGATGGCGGGGCAGGCTGTCGGGGTCATCGACGCGGGCGCGGAGTTTCTCGAACCAGTCGGTCGTCTGCGCGCCGACATCGAGATCCGAGGTCGAGAGCATGACCGGTGTCACGATGTGATCGGCCAGAACAGCGATCCCGTCCGACCACTCGGCCCCGACGCCTGCCGTATCGATGAAGACGAAATCCGCCGAGTCCGCCGCATAGACCTGCTCGATCCGGCGATCTACGGCTCCCACGCTCTCGACGGTTGCCGAGCGCAGGAGCGGTGATCCCAGACCCGCGGCTTCAGCCCGCTTGTGCCAGGTGCCAAGCACACCGGTGCTGTCAGTATCGATCAAAAGGACGCGACGGCCAGCGGCAACGGCAGCGCTGATCAAGGCGCGCGAGAGCGTGGTCTTGCCACTCCCCCCTTTCCGGGCCATCGCGGCGATTACCACGAGATTGTCGTTGGGCATAGGGGCGGGCCTCTCGCAAGAATGGTGAAACGCGACAAAGATGTTTCTACGTCGCTAACCCCCATGCGCGACGGCGTCAAGCAGAAGACGGGATGCGGGCTGCCTCAGGCGAAATGCGGGGCGCATAATGCATCGTGCAGGGGACGTGAGGCACGCTGCACGGGACACCTGACTTTATCCCGTCCGCACGATGCAGGCCCCAGATGACGTGCGACATTCGACATGGGCCATTGGCCGCGTCGCAGGAAACCTGACGCATTCTGCATTGGACGTGGATCATCCGGCACCAAGCGCGATGCAGGCGGCACATGCCATCGGGCACTCGCCAGAAGCCGTGCTGCAGGGCGCGCAAAACGCAGGCCAAAGGACGCGGTGCGCGGTGCAGGCAACGCGGGACGCGTTGCATTGAGCGCCTTGCGCGTTGCATTTGCCAAAGGACGTCAAATCGGCCTCCGGGGCCGATTTTCTACATTGAGTACAAGCCCTTGATGCCTTCTCCGCTTGTGCTGGGAGAAGGCGGGCTTGTACGAAGTTGGCAAGAAATAGGAACGTATACTTCACATGAGCAGCAGTCGCAGACTGACCGATCAGGAGCGCCGTCAGATCGTCCGGGAACGGGCGAAAGGCGTCTCGGTCAGTGCGATCAGTGCTGCACTGAAGGTCTCAACCAAGACCGTCTACAACGTGCTGAGCCGGGGCCGTTCCGCCGTCTCGGCCAATGACAGCCGCACCCGCGTGCTGACCATGCGGGTGACCGACCGCGACCTTCGCGGCTTCGATGCTGCCCTTGCGCGGCGCGGGATCGCGCATCGTTCGGATGCCATGCGCTGCCTGATGCTGGCCGCGGACGATCTCCTGCGCCCGGATCACGGCATGACGGATGAGCTGAGGGGTATGAGCGCGGCGCTGAACCGGGTCGGCAACAACGTGAACCAGGTCGCGCGTCGCCTGAACGAGGCGAAGCTTAAGGGCGAGCGGCTGCCTTACACCCCCGCCAGTCATGCCGAGATCCGCGATCTCGCCGTGCTGGTCTTCGACATGGCCGATCAAATCCAGGAGATGTTCCGCGCGCGGCGTCGCGATCTGGACCTCGAAGTCACCAGGGCCCTCGCCGGTCTGGCGCGGCAGGAAGCGGAGCAGGTGGCCGAACGTGGCGCGGAGTGAGGCGCGCGGCGTCAGCCCCGCCCTCTTCGATCGCGATTGGAGCCGGGTCTCGGGCAGTTGGCAGGGGCTCGCCAAGAAGGCGCAGATGGTCCGGGCAGCGCGCGGCTACTCCCCGGCCATCTTCAAGCCGATCTCCAAGGGTGGGTGCTACACGGGCGCGCAGCTCAAGGCCCAGCTGACCTACCTCACCACCAAGTCGAGCCACATCCTCGACAGTCGCGGCACCCATGATGGCAAGAAGACCCTGACCGAGGCGGAGATCGACCGGGTGGTGCGCCGTTTCGAGAACCAGTGGGGCGAGCGGCACAGCCCGAAGCTCGGCCATACCTCGCATCTTCTGATGGCCTTTCCCGTCGGCACCAGCGGCGAAGAGGTGCGCGCGATCACGGAATCCGTCTGTGAGAAGTTCTTTCAAGGTGAGGGGTCGCAATTCGACTATATTGCTGCAATACACCAAGATCGCGCGCATCCACATGCGCATATCGTTCTGAACCGCCGCAGCAAGGATGGCGAAATGTTCTTTCTCGGGAAGGATCACCACTTCAACTACGACGCCTTCCGGGTGGCGATGGTCGAGGCGGCGCAGGTCCACGGGATCCGGCTCGAGGCGACACGGCGTCTTGACCGGGGGGTCACGACCTACCGCGCCGAGATAGACGAGGTCTACAAAGCCCGTGACGAGGGCCGAACGCCGGTCGAGCGCCAGCGCACGGGGGCCGACCTGGCCGCAGCCCTGGAAACGGTGGCGCGCAATGCGCTGACCTACCGTGGTCTGGCGGTCGAGGCGTCCCGGTCGAACTTCGATGACGTGGCCGAGGCACTCGAGCGGGCCAGCACCATCCTTGCCAGTGGCGGTCAGATCCAATCTGACGGAGCCATCTACATGTCCCAAGACGAAACGGCATTTGATACGCTGATCACCGAGTTCTCTCAAAACATCCGTCAGATCGAAGCGGCGATCGACCGGGCGCCCGCAGCCGAGCGGCCGGAAATCGAGCGCAAGCTCACCGATGTGCTGGCCTCAGTCGCGCATCTCAATCCGCTTGGAGACCGCTCGGCTGCGCTGCTCGATGCACCATCCCGGGACGGGGTCTATGCGCGGGCCAACATGCGTGAGGACCAGATGGGACGCCTTGACGACGCCTCGGTGAAGGCGCGCCTCACGGAGGCACTGCAGGGCACGGGCATCGATCCCGAGGCGGTTGCCGCCCGCATGCGTGAGGGTGCCGCCAATGCAGCCCTCGAACGGCAGTGGCTCGCGCAGGATCTGCGCGCCATCGCCACGGCGGGCGACCTTGATCTGGAGAAGGGCGAGGATCGCGAGGAAGCGCTGGACCGGCTGGAAGCCGTTCACGTCCGCCTAGGCGATACTCTGACCGATGCGCGCATCTTGCGGGCGGTCGAAGATGTCGATGAGGCGGAGGATGCCGAGGTCTCGCTTACCGAGCGTCTGACGCCACTGGGCCGCGATCTCGACCACGCGGGACCGGACGCCTTCGCCCCGTCCGAGCGGCAGGACTTCCAGCAGCTGGTCGCCCAGTTTCGCCGGACGGATTTCACTCATCCGTTCTCGGATGACCCGTCCGTGCGCAGGGCGGGTGCTGTCGAAGTGGAAGCAGCCCGCGCCGCCTTCAACGCCTATGCACAGCGATCGCCCGATCACGCCGAATTGGCCTCGATGGCTTGGGACAAGATCACCGACAGCCGCAAGCCGCAGGAGTTCGCCGTCGAGGAGAAGGATCGCAGGCTCCACGCGGGCGACATGGACCTTGCTCTGCGCGATCCTTCGCAACATCTTGGTCCGATCACCGAGGATGACCGCACCCTCGCGCGCTACCGCGCGGAAATGCCCGATGAAGAGTTCGGTACCGCGGTGCAGGATGAGATCAACCGGCTGCGCGCCATGGGGGCCTCACGCGCCTTTATCAGTGAGCGTAGCATCGACATCGAGGACCAAGCGCGGCAAGACTATGCCGAGCGGCGCTTCATGGCCGAGACCGCCCCTGATGTGATGACCTTCCTCCGGCGGGCCGAGGCCGAGAATGGCACAGCTCTCTCCGAAACAGCCGGGCAGCGCCTGATCGAGCAGGTCGACAGAAACCTCGCGCCAAACGCGGTCACCGCCCTGCGCGCCGGCCATGCAGATGTGCTGGACAAGTTCACCGAACATCCGCTGCGGCAGCTGGAGCTCGCGAAGGCCTATCTGGAGAGCAGTGAGGTGACTGCCCACGGACCCGCCATGGAGCGGGTTCTGGATGCCTTGGCCGAGGAACAGATCGAGGCGCAGCGCGCGCGTCACGCCGCGGCCCATGGCGAAAAAGGGATCACCCATGGATAAGGGCAAGATCGCGGGCGGCATCCTCAGCCTGACGCTGGTCGGCCTCGCCATCGGCTATGTCGTGGCCACGGGCTATTTGATCCTGCGCTATGGGCTGTCGACCGACCGCATCGATTTCACATTGCTCGCGCGCGAGTACCGAGCCCTCGGTGTCAGCGCGCCGCGGGACTTTCTCTGGGTGAACCTGATCCTCGCAGGCTTTGGGATCGCCGCGCTGATGCTTAGCGTCACGCTTCTTGGCGATGCCCTGACGCGCTTCGGCACGACGCATTGGCAGACCAAGGCAGAAATGAAGCGCAACGGCTTTTTTGCCAAACCGGGCGGTGGGTTCCTGTTGGGCAAGCTTGGCCGCCCGAAATCGAAGCGTCCCTTCCTCGTCTCGAAGACCTTCCCGCACGCGCTGATCGTGGCGCCCACGGGTCGGGGCAAGGGCGTGGGCTTCGTGATCCCGAACCTGCTCACCTACAAGGGCTCGGCCGTGGTGCTCGACGTGAAGGGGGAGAACTTCCGCGAGACCTCACGCTTCCGCGCAAGCATGGGCGACAAAGTCTTCCGTTTCGCGCCGACCGACTGGGACCGGCCGACCCACCGCTACAACCCCCTCGCGCGCATTGCGGCCATGACCAACCCCGACCGGCAGCAGATGGAGTTGAAGCTGACCGCGAAACTCTTCCTGCAGACCGACAACGAAAAACTGAGCGGGCTTCTGGCAGGCGGCATCGATCTGTTCGTGGCGGCCGGTCTTCTGGCCTTCGAACGCGGCGTGCCGACCATCGGCGAGATCTATCGCATCACCGCCTCGGGTGGCGACAAGCAGAAGGAGTACCTGAAACGCTCGCAGGAGGTGAAGAACACCTCGGCCAAGCTGATCTTCGAGCGCATGGCTTCGACCAACAACGACACCCTGACCTCTTACCTGTCGCTCCTGATGACCTCGGGTCTCGACACCTGGGACAACCGTGCCATCGACGCGGCCACCGCGACCTCGGATTTCTCCTTCCGGGACATTCGGCGCCGCCCCCACGCGATCTATCTCGTTGTCGAGTCCGAGATGATCCGACCGCTTGCCCCGCTGATCCGGCTCTTCTTCTCGGACCTGATCGCCTCGCTGCAGGCGCAGGAGCCTGGGGACGACGAACCTTGGCCGGTCATGATCATGCTCGACGAATTCGATCGGCTCGGGAAGATGCCGATCGTCGCCGAGAGCATCAAAACGCTGCGTTCCTTTGGCGGGAACCTCGCCATCGTCACCCAGACCATCCCGGCACTGGACGAGATCTACGGCGAGAACACCCGCCGGTCCCTCCAGGGCGGCGCGGGCGTGAAGCTCTACCTCACCCCGTCCGAGCAGAAGACCATCGAGGAGTTGAGCCAGGCTGTCGGCAAGACCACAAAGCGTGTGGTGACCAGGTCTCGCGCGGTCGGGCGTAACCCCTTCGAGGGACGCAGCGTCTCCGAGCGGACAGAGGACACGCCGCTCCTCACCGAAGACCAGGCCCGCAGGATGGACCTCGACGAGGTGATCCTCGTGATCGACGCGCAGATGCCGATCCGGGCGCGGCGGATCAAATACTTTGAGGACCCGGCGCTGAACGCGCTGCACACCGGTCAGGCGGGGAGTTTCCCGTACCCTGATGAGGACGGACTGCGGCGCGATCGGCAGATGTCCGAAACACGCGAGACGGTTGAGAAGCTGAAGCTGGAATTGCAGGCGGTGCGGGCGGCTGCAGGGGCCCAAGGGCCTGAGGCAAATGCACTGCCCCAAGCGGCTCAATCTCCCTCGCAAGAGCTGCTCGATCCCAAGCCTGCGCCCTCGGGGCGGGCGCGAGGGAGGGCTGCACGGGCCGCTGCGGGTCGCGCGGGATCAGATCAGCTGTCCTTCGATCTTGCAGGGCTCGGTCTTCGGGCTTCTGACAGTGTCGAACTGGCAGCAGCGGTTCAGACGACACGAGGGATCATCGCGGAGCATGCTTGACGGGCCCAGAGTTGATGACGGATCCGTGCGCCGCGCACCGGGTCCGTCAGTGTAGCATGTCGCGTTCGGATTGCTCGACAGCACGTTGCTTCTCGAACGCTGTCTTCATCTTCGCGGGTGTCCCGAATACTTCATTGAGCATGTCTGCAACTGCTGCGTTCATGGCAACGAAATCAGCTTCAGAATCGCCGGTGGCAAGGCCCACATCCATCGTCGTGCCATCGTCCAGAACAAGGCGCACCCTTGCTTGATCATCGCTGTAAAAATCGAAGGGAGAATCCAACGAGAGGGGCGTGAATGAAACCTCGAAATACTCGTGACGCTCATCGCCCTCGCCGTCCTCATTGGCGAAATCAGCCACGAAATCATGGGTGTTGATGAAGTGGATGGTCCAGCGCCGGTCATACGTTATGCCATCTGTTGACAGCATCGCCGCGACAGGATCGCCGAGATCGCGGCGAAGACGAGAGACCAGGAACTCGGTCATCGCCAGCTCGGTCGTTCCGAATGCCGTTTCCATATTGAAAAGATCGACGAAGTTGATCGCCTAAAGAAAAGCGCATTCTCGCAAGCGGGTTAAAGTGTCCTCCCGGGCCGCCTCTTCGGATGTGACGAGAACCAAGTGTTCGTGCTTCGGTGCGAGATATGCGCAGATGCTGGCGATGGTGTTCGAGATGAAACCATCACTTTCAGGAACGCCATACGCGGCCGCATCGTTCGCGCTCAACACACCGATGTATGCTTCGGGCGCTTCCTGGAAGATATCGTGATAAATGCCTGCCATATGCCGACAATAGCTTTGCCAGGCATTGATTTGCTCAAGCGCCGTGAGCTGCATGGTAGTCGGCATATCGGTTTCGCCCGTTACCCACTTCGCCACCGTTTCTTCGCACACCCCCCAGAACTGGGCTGCTTCGCGATTGGTAAAGCCAAACCGCCTGAGAATGACCGAAGCCATGGTGACCTTCTGCTTATCGGTCATGTGTTCCCTCTGAATTCATCTCGATTCCGTCCGCATTGTCGCCGTGGTCACGGACCCAGCCGCTTCGCCCTCTCGGCCATCCGGACCACCTGCGCGCTTGCCGTTGCCGCGGCGCTCCGCACGGCGGCCGGGGCTTGTACAGCCCCCCGCCCAATCACTTCACCTGTCGTGAGCGCGCCAATCCGCGCCCTGCCCTTTACGCCGTCGGTATTGAAGATCCCCCGCATGATCCCAGTCGATCCCGCGACCACAGCGGGTGCCGCAGCCACCATCAGGTTTCCAGAGATCCCCCGCACGATCAGGGGCGTTGCCGCAACGAAGCCCTTGGCCAGGAAGATCATCACAAAAAACGGCACCAGCGAGCCGATATTGGTAGCCGAGTTCGGATCTCCCAGCTGGGCCAGCAGCGAATTCGCCATGCCGACGACGGTCGAGAACATGGCGGCGATGACGATGGGGTAGAAGGCGTAGCTGATCGTCGTCGAGACCCATCTGTGGAAGAAATCCTTGGTCGCATCGAAGAGCGACAGCGCAATCATGATCGGCGCAAGGCCAAGCATCAGGGTCAGCATCATCTTGGCGAAGATGAGGACGATCCCGGTCATGAAGCCAAGGAGGCTCAGGAGCACGAGGCCGATGCCGCCGAGGATCGCGCCAGTCATCCAGTTCAGGTTGTTACCGATGGCATTCAGGTACTGGCTGAACTCCGTGATGAGATCATCGAACTCGGCGGCGAAGTACGTGGCCCCTGCCCCGCCGCCGCCAACCGAGGAAATCAGGGCCCCGGCGACGTAGTCGAGCCCGCCGATCACCGCATTGGCGACCGCGTTGAAATTGGCCCAGTTGAAGGCAAAGAGCCCTATCAGCGTCAGCTTGATCAGGTACCAGAAGAAGCTGGCCCCATCCATGCTGCGGAACTGGAAGGCCATGTTGATACAGACGCCGATCAGCGAGAGCGTGACCATCAGCAGGACGATCGTGCCGGTATTGCTGGCCACAGCCCCGAACTGGGACTCGGCCGCATCGGCAAGAAAGCCATCGGCGGTTCCGACCATCCAGCTGACGATGCTCATTACCAGTTGCCTTGCGTTTCGCAGATATCCTGGACGTCGCGGGCAATTTGGTTCTGCTCGTTCCGAATGGCCAGCCGAGCTTGAGTGTGCTCCGCCTGAGTGCTTGTCGCGAACCGTCCCTCGTACTCGGCGGAGGCGGCATCCCATGACGGGAAGCGGACATCACAGCCGCAGTCGCCAGTTTCCTTGATCGCCTCCCAGGACCGCAGCTCATAGAGCCGCATCAACGTCAGCGCCTTGTAGGACTCGCGCGGGTTGACTTCATCCATCCAGGCCGGCCGTGCGGGCCGGTCGTTGCAGATCCGGTACTGCTGGGGTGACATGGTCACGGTGAGATCGTTCGTGACCTGAGGCGAGGTCTGGGCCGCGAGGGGCGCGGCGAGCAGGGCGACAGCTGCGGCGAGGGTGATCTTGCGCATGGAGGTTTCCTTTCGGTTCATTTGGCCGCGACCGTGGGGCGCTCGGCACCCCCGGCTGGACCCGTGTTCTGATCTGGATGTCTCGCCTGCCCCGGCAGGAAGAACTCGGTGATGCCGCGGGCGCCGTCATGACGGCCGGCCTGGATGATCACGTCGATGGAGCCCTCGATGTAGTCGACCATGTCGGCATAGGTCATCGGCACATCGGTCTTCAGCGCAGCGATGGCGAGGCGGCGGACAGCGAGTTGCGGGGTCTCGGCGTGCAAGGTGGTCAGTGAGCCGCCATGCCCGGTGTTGACCGCCTCGAGGAAGGTCATGGCCTCGCGGCCACGGACCTCGCCTAAGACGATCCGGTCGGGCCGCATCCGCAGGGTGGAGGCCAGAAGCACATCGGCGCTGCGGGCTTCGGTGTCCCGGTCGGCGATCAGCGTTACGGCATTCGGCTGCTCGGGCCGCAATTCGGCCGCCTCCTCGATGGTGATGATCCGTTCCTCGGGTGCGATCAACGAGAGGATCTTGCGCGCCGCGACTGTCTTGCCGGTCGAGGTGCCGCCCGAGACGATCATGTTGAGCTTGTTCCCGACGCAGAAGCGCAGGGCGGCATCGATGTCGCCGGAGGCCACCACATCGCGCAACGCGGCATTCCGTTCGCGGCGCAGGCCTTCGAGGCTGCGTTCCTTGCCATAGAGGAAACCAAGCTTGATGGCCTCAAGTGGCAGAGAGGAGAAGAACCGCAGCGAGATCGAAAAACCCCCTTCCACAGCTGGCGGCTGGATCACCTGCGCGCGGATTGGACGGTCGCGATAGAGGATCGAGACCGAGACGATGGGTTTCTTCGTACTTAGCGTCGTCGAGGCGGCCGAGGCGATCTGGTTGCCGAGATCCTTGATCTCGGTCTGGGTGAGCGGCGTGCCGAGGCCGCGCATGAAATGATCACCCTGGAACTCGCCCCAGACCTGTCCGTCGGGGTTGATGCAGATCTCGATCGTGTCACAGTAACGCACGGGTGCGCCCAGCCGGTCGAGCGAGGCCTCGAGATAGCTCGCTGCCATGTCAGAAGATCTCCAGATCGCGGTCGACCATGACCGTGATGCGGGTGCCCTGGTCGACATGGATCACGGGCCGTATCGCGAGATAATCCTGCATCACGCTTTGGGTGCTGTCGCGCAAGTCCGTGCCCACATCGCTCGCGATGTCAGCGGCGGCTTCATCCTCGATCTGTCCGGCGGCCGCCGCAGGCAATGCCCCGATCAGCGAGATCAGCGCGGCCGAGCCGAAGCGCTGCGCGAAACGGGTTTCGACAAATCCGGTGGTGCCGGTGCGCCCAAGCTCATCCCCACCGAAGGCGCTGATTTCCACGGTCTGGTTGTCGGGTAGGATGATGCGGTCCCAGGCCACCATGACCCGCGACTGCGCGAGCGCCACATCGGAGCGGTAACGCCCCACGAGACGCGCGCCGCGCGGGATCAGGACGCGCGTGCCGTCGAAGGAATGAACGTCTTCGGAGACGATGGCGCGGATCGCTCCAGGCAGCGTGCTGTCGAGCGCCGTCTCGGTCACGGCCTGAATCATCGTGCCTTGCACGACGGTGTTGCCGGGGTTCACGATCACCTCGGCCCGCGTCACCGGGGCGGGTCTGGCACCCGCGCGCACGAAGGCTTCGTCTTCATTCAAGCGCGCGGCCTCGAGGCTGTTCTCTCGGTCGGTCCCTGCCCCCATCCCAGAAAACGCGATCATCGGCGACGCGATGCGTTCGGCCCGGGCCTCCGCTTCGGCCATGCGGCGGCGTTCAAGTTCGGCAAGCCGCAACTCCTCCTCGTTGGGCCCGAGATCCATGGGCGCAGGCGGGGTCAGCCGCGCGACTTCGAGATCCATGCGCAACTGGTCAAGCTCGCGGTCGCGTTCGGTCAATTGCCGCTCGAGCGCGCGCTGCGCCTCGGTCGAGGCCTCCTGCAGCGCCGCGATCTGCGCCGTGAGATCGGCGATAGCCTGCTCCGCGCCGCTGTCCGATGCCTCGACGGGCCGCGCGCGCAGGTCTTCGAGTTCCGCCCGAAGCGTCGCGAGGCTTTCCATCAGCGCCAGTTCCGACGCAGAGGGGCCCGTTTCGGCCGCTGGCGGCGGTGCAGACTCTACCACGGGCATAGGTGCGAGGTCGCCGAAGCCCGATCCAGCTGTCTGGAACTCTTCCGGGGCTGCGGTCGGCAGGGGCGCTTCCGGCGATGGTTGCAGGGCGGCCCAGGCCAGACCGCCGACAGCCACGATCCCGGCCACACCGAGGATGGCGGCCAGAGGGGAGGGACGTGTGGCAGCGCGCTTCTTGTCGCCTGTAGCTTCAAGAGCCGCAAGGCGCGCAGCAAGGTCTTCGGTGTCCTGGCTCATGACGTGGATCCACCCATATCCTGAACACAAACCTCGTCTTCCCCGAGGCGAAGCACCCATTGGCGGTTCACGCCCGAGACACGGATCACACCGTCCTCAAGCGCGGTGCTGTTCACCGCTCGCTCGCCGCCATTTGCATAGCGGAAGATCGCCGGGACCGGCGCGTTCCGCGCGAAGCGGAAGTAGGTGAAGGTGCCATCATCCCAGATGGCGGTCGGCGTGAACTCCTCCCGGGCGCTGACGGCATAGTTCGCATTCGGCGCCTCGGCCGCGACAGCCCGGGCCGGTTGAACGCGGCTCTCGGGATAACGGAACTGCACGACGTAATGCGGGGTCTCGCGCGCCTCGACCACGTGGAAATAGTAGGAGCGGCGGTTCGTATAGACCGTGATGTTGGTGGCGACACCCGAGGCTGCAGGCTTGATCGCGAAGGCGCGTCCGCCCGGCACACCGTCGAACTGGAAGCCCACCGTATCGCCCGCGATGATCGAGCGGATGGTCTCGCCCTCGCCGAATTCGACGGTGGTGACCCGGGTCAGGGTGGTGACGATGCGGTAGACTTGGCCTTCGGTCCAGTTGGCAACCCGGACGCGGTTGTCATGGGCCCCCGGGCGCGGTGTGGTCTCGGCCAACGCTGCGGGCGCCATGAGCGCCAGTACACCAGCGACCATAAGGGCGTGGACGGATGTGAGAACGGGAACAGAGGTCATTCGGAACGGTCCGATCGGATGGCATATTGGGTGACGGTGAAGCCGAAGGGGTTCTGCCAGACATCGTCGATCGAACGGGTCCGTTCGGGTTGGAATGCAAACATCAATGTTGCGGTGAAGGATCCGTCCTGTGCCCCTTGCGGGCTGGTCAGGCGCTTTCTGAGGCGCACCTGCGCGCGGTTCTCGCCGATGAGCGTGATCGAGGCGATCTCGACAGCCATCTCGGCCGCGGGGCCATAGCGGGTCGGCGGATAGCTCTCCTGCCCCGAGGTCCACATGGCGCGCATGCTGGCCTCGGCCGCCCCGGTGGATTGCGCCAGCACACGGCGCACGCGCAGATCATTGTCGAGCTGGTTGTAGGCTTCGCGGTCGAGGATGTAGCGGTAGATCTGCGCCTCGATGATCGCAGGTCGCTCGGCAAGCCGCACCGTCTCGACCGTGGCGTTCGGCAGGGCCAAGCCCGTCGTGGGATCATAGGGCACGACGACCGGAGGCGGCGTCTCGACCATCAGGGCGACGGCCGCGGCCGCAAGGCAGCCGAAGACCCCGAAGCCCGCTCCGCCAAGTCCGATCATCCGCCAGAGCTGCTCCCGGCGCAGCGCGCCGTGGATCAGTTCTTCTTCGACCAGTTCACGGGTGCTCATGCCTGCCGTCATGTCCGGTGCCTTGGTCATGGCCGCAGCCTCGGCAGGGTGAAGTCCATGTACCGGCGCTCTTCGGCGACGGTGGCAGCGTCCACCACGCCCGCATTGCCTGCGCCGAGGGTCTGGATGGCTTCAAGCTCCCACATCCGCGTCATGGCGATGGCGAGTTCCGCCGTGACGCGGGTGTTGTGATCCATCGACTCCTTGAGGTCTTCCATGTCGGGGATCAACGACACGAGTTGCTCGACGCGTTCCAGTGATTGCGCCGCCTCGGCATGGCTGTTCTGGGCCGCCGCCGACATAACGGCGCCGGTCGTGGCGCGGGTGGCGACACCTTCGGCGCCGGGATTGCCGCTGGTGGCGATCTCGCGGAGTGAATCCTCATCGAACCCAGCACCGGCAAGGGCCTGTTCCATCTGCGTGCGCAGAGGGCCCGCATTGGGGCCGATCAGGCTCGACCAGTCACCCGCCTGAATCCCCCTGATCAGTCCGGGGATGTCTTCGAAATTGGCCTGCAGGAGGCCATCGAGATCGCCGCCCATGGCGAGGCCGAGGATGCTACGCGGCCCAGTCAGTGAGGCGTACATCTCGTTCAGCTGATCGAGTTGGCCTTGCAGCGTCTCGAGCTGCGCCAGCGCATTGTCCAGAAGATCGGTCTGGATCCCGAAATCCTGCAGCATCTGCTGAAGCTGGCGGATTTCCTGGGCGATGTTCTGGGTATCGACCGTGGGCACGCCCTGTGCGGTGACAGGCCCCGCGAGGGCGGTGGACAGCGCGAGGGTCGCGGCGGTGGTGGTGAGGGAACGGTACAAGCGCCGGATCATCGCAATGTCTCCTGGGTGAAATCCATGAATTGCCGCTCGGCGGCTTGGGCCGCGGCTATGGCGAGTTGTTCCTCGCTCAGCGGCTGGGTGTGGGCGGCCTTGATCCGGGTGCGGATCGCGACCAGTCGGGCCAGTTCGGCGCGCGCATAGGTGTTGAGCGCGATGGCCTCGTGCAGGTCTTCGGTCTCGCCGATGCGGGTGATGATGTCCTGCACACGCAGGGCTGCAGCGCGGACAGAGACCAGCGAGTAGTCACCATAAGCGCCTGCACCATGGGCCGAGAGGCTGAAGCTCGCGTTCGCCAGAAGCACCGGGTCGATGGTGCCGAGCGCATCGATGCCGCCCACGGCGGCGAGGTAGCTGTTGTACTGCTGCGGGATCACCACGACGTAATGCTGGGTTTCCGCAAAGGGCGGGACGCCGCCGTAGTTCTGAACGTTGCCCGGGCCTGCGTTATAGGCCGCGAGCGCGTGGATGATGTTACCATCGAACATGTTCAGCATCTGCGCGAGGTAGCGGGCGCCCCCCGTCACCTGCAGCCAAGGGTCGTCGTAATAGGCCGGGTAGATCCCGAGATCGCCCGCCGTGCCGGGCATGATCTGGGTGAGGCCAAACGCCCCCACGGGGGAGCGCGCCCCGATCTGGAAGCGGCTTTCCTGCCAGATCAGCGCCTGCAGAAGGCAGCGCCATTGCACGAGCGACAGGCCGGCACGGCTCACCCCTGGCAGTCCATGCGTGTCACGTGCCGCGCGGATGATCAGTTCCTCAATCCCTTCCCGGGCATCGCCGAACATCCGGGCTGCAGCCGGATTGTTGTCCTCGGGCGCGTAGAGGCTGGCGGCTGCGCTTTCGACGTCACCAACCACCCCCTGCCCCGCCTCAAGCCCGGCCACGGTGCCAGCCACATCACCCGAGCCGAGCGACATCGCATCCATCAGCCCTTCGAGCGAGGCGAGTTGCTGGCGCTCGATCTCGGCCAGTTCCTCCTCGCGGGTCAGCCGGTCCTGCTGCAGTGCGAGATCCTGATCGGTCTGCTCGAGGATCGCCTGTCGTTCGGCGAAGAGGCGCAGATCGAAGGTCGGCACGCCTTGGGCGGCGGCCGGCCCCAATGTGGGACCTGCCAGCGCAATGCTGACCATCGAGAGGGGAAGCCAGGTCCGCATGGGCTTAGCCGCCCGCCCCCAGCATCACGAAATCGCAAGCCGTGTCGCGGCGCGTGACGGCGGCCCCCATCGTCGAGATCGTGGTCGTGGCGGTTGCGCCTTGTGCGGGCGCCTCGCGGAAGTTGAAGCAGTTGGCCTGCGCAGGGTTATGCTGCGCGCAGGCCGTCAGGCTCAGGCCAAGGCCAAGCAGCACGACGCTGCGGATGATGGTACGGATCATGTCACTCTCCAGAAATCAGGGCGGTCCCGGTAGTCAGAGCCAACGAGGGCCTCGCCTTTCTCCATGCCGCCAAGGATGGTCACGAGCGGGCCGAGGGCGCTGAGATCAGCGTCGATCACGACGGAACCCCGGTCATCGCGCACGAGAGCCAGGCGCGAGGCGGAGCCGACGCCCAGAAGAACGTCGAGTTCTTTCTCGCTGAGGCCGAGCATCGCGTAATCGGCAGCCGAGGCGCGGATGTTGGGCAAAAGCACCTGCGTCGGCACGGCTTCCACGATGGTCTTGCCGGTCCGGGTACGTTCGAGCTGGCTGGCATATTGCGTCATCATCACGACGACGGCGTTCTGCTTGCGCGCGGTCACCAGCCAGTTCGAGAGCCGCTCCGCGAAGTAGGCGTTGTCGAGCGCCTTCCAAGCCTCGTCGATGACGATGATCGTGGGCTTGCGATCCTCGATCACGCGCTCGACCCGTCGGAACAGGTACGACAGGACCGCCATGCGTTCCCGCTCGCTCTCGGAATCGAGGATGCCGGTCAGATCGAAGCCCGCAACATCGCCGTCGATGCTGAAGCTGTCCTCGGCATTGGCCCCGAAGATCCATCCATAGCGGCCATCGGCCGTCCATTCCTGCATCCGCTCGAAGAGATCGCCCTCATCATCGGTTGAGACGAGGAGAGAGGCGAAGTCCGACCAGTTGCGCAGTCCCGCGTTTCCGGCGCTTGCGTTCTGGCGCACGACCTCCTGCAGGCGGTTGGTCTGCACCGGGGTCAGGGGCCGGTCCCGGCGCTCGAGGAGGCTTGCAAGCCAGTCGGCAAGCCAGGCCTGACCGCGGGCGTCGATCTCGGTTTGCAACGGGTTCAGGCCCGTGGGCCGTCCGGCCCGCACGGTTGAATAGCTGCCGCCGAGCGCGCGGACGGCCATCTCCATGCCCGCGCGATAGTCGAAGACGAAGAGCCTCGCGCCGGCCCGGCGAGCCATGGTCATCAGGAACGCCGCCAGCACGGATTTGCCCGAGCCGGGACGGCCGAGGATCAGCGTGTGGCCTCCCGTGGGCTCGCGGTCCGGCGCGCCCTGTTCGTGGAAGTTGAAGCGGAAGCCACTGCGCTCGGGTGTCGGGAAAAGCGTGATCGGCACGCCCCAAGGAACTTCCATACCGGTCTTGCCGAGGGGCGTGCGGTGGAAAGCAGCAAGATCGGCGAAGTTGTGGTTCGTGATCGCGGCCTTGCGGCTGCGCGCCCCGGTATTGCCGGGATGCTGCGCCATGAAATGCGCCCGCGCTCCGAAGGCTTCGGAGATCAGGTTGATTCCGCAGGTGGCGGAGATGTTGCGGATTTCGGCTGCGATATCGTCGAGGGCGGCCTGGTTGCGCGCGTAGACGGCCACCGTCATGTGGTGCTCGCCGAAGATCAGACGCTTGGATTCCAGATCGTCCTGCGCGAGTTCCAGCTCCTGCGCGAGGCTGACGGCGCCGTCATTGGCGGCCTGCATGAGGCGTAGCTGCCGCTTGATCCGGCCTGCCATGATGTTGGCGTTGATCGGCACGAAAGAGTGCGTGACCACCATGTCGACGGGCAAGTTCAGCTCGTCGAGCATCAGGCTATCGGTCTTGGCGGGGTAGTTCTTCACCGAAAAGATCGCCCCGAGCTTGTCGCCGACGGCACCGTCCGAGAGTGCGATGGTCGTGCCGCGGAAGGTGACGCGGGTATTGGCCACATCCTCGGCAATCACACCGAGGCGCGACCGCGGAAAAAGCGGGTGCTCTTCGCCGGTGTTGAGCGAGCCGAGGAAGCCCAGAAGTTCGCCGGTGCTTGCGGCCAGCAGGCGAGGCTTCAGCTCATCGAAGGAGGACAGCAGAAACCCCACGACCTCGTCGAGCTTGCGCAAGCGGCGGGTTGTGTCCGCTGCATGTCGCGCACGCGACGCCCCCAGACCGAAGGGCAAACGGCTCCCCGCCTCGGGGCGCTTAAGGACCGTCAGGGTCAGTGTCTTGTCACGCAGGCCCGCCTGACCCAGATGCGCGTGCCATCGTTTGTCGACGGCGGTGGCAAATCCCTCGCCCGGGATGGGCGGCAGGGTCACGTCGACCGCTTTCGAGACTTTGTGCAGGTAGAAGGAGAACTCGGTCCCCACCTGCGCGACGATGCCTGCCAGGAGCCCGCCGATCCGGTCGAGATGCGCATCCTCGCTCGTGGTGCTGTTCACCCCTTCGAGCCGGATGCACTGCATCAGCTCGTTGCCGCGCGTCCGGATCGTCCGGTCGGTCACGAGGCTGACATAGGGCAGCATGGACGAGAGCCGCTTCTCGCCCTTGACCCATGCGGGCAGCGCGGTGAGCGGATCGAGGGCGTCGGCCACTTCATCGGCTACTCCATCACGGGGCATAGCTGTCGCCCCCGTGGAGCTTGCGGTTCGCCGTGGGCGGAGTTTCCTGCAAGGTGATCACCAGGACATCGAGGAAGTTCGGATCCCAGTCCGCGGCCTTCCAGAGCGCCGGCCAGGCCAGCCCCGCGAAGACGGCCACCACCCAGCTCTGGACCCAGAGGAACAGGAGCGTCGAGCCGAAGAGCCAAACCATGGCGTACATGATCGGCAAGCCCATCAGCTTGGGTGGCCTGAGAAGGCCGATGAACACGCGGGATTGGTCGGACATGGGTCTTGCTCAGGTCGTCCAGATGGCTGCGACGATGGTGGGCGCTGCAGCGATGCCGGCGATCGCGACCACGACCCAGAGCGCCTGGCGGAAATCGAGGATGCCGAAGAGCCAGGAGAGGAACACGCCGATCAGCGCGAGCGTGCCGATCACGATGCCCAAGGGGCCGGTGATCGCATCGACGATGCCTTGCAGAAGGGTTTGCACGGGCGAGAGGTCGATGCTTTGCGCAAGCGCCGGTCCTGCCAGGACGATGAGGGCCATCGCGCCGAGCGCGACGATAGAAGGTTTGGACGTCACGAAAGGTCTCCTCTCAGCCGCTGGAACACGGCTGTCACACGGGCCACATGGCCTTGGGTTTCTCGAAAGGGGGGAATGCCGCCATGGCGGGTGACCGCATGGGGACCGGCATTGTAGGCCGCAAGCGCCAGCGCGGGATCGCCGAACTGCTCAAGCATCATCAGAAGGTAACGCGCCGAGCCGTCGAGGTTCTGTGCGATGTCATGGGGGTCAACACCGAGATCGCGCGCGGTATCGGGCATCAGCTGGCCGAGCCCGATGGCACCGACCGGGCTCAAGGCGCCGGGATTGTACGCGCTCTCGACCTCGATGTTGGCGCGATAGAACAGCGCCCAATCGGTGACCGACAGGCCCGCCCGACGCAGGGCATCATGGCTGCCGTAACGCAGCGCCGTGGTCTCGATGGCGTGGAGGATTTCGGGGGCGGCGCGGATGGCGCGCGGGGCAATCGCTGCGGCAGCCGTTACATCGCTGAGGGGATCATCATCCCCATGGGACTGCGGTGCGGCAAAGAGAAAGAGACGATCTGGAAGGGGCCCATTCTGGGCGTTTTCGTCACCGGTGAACGAGCGCAGGGTGCTCGTGGCATCAGTTGTGTCGATCAGTCGGCCATCAGGGCTGACCTGGAAGATGAAACCGTCGGCCCCATTCTGTGCATATGCGGCCAAGGGTGCGGAACAAACACCTGTACCGAGTAGCACGACGAGCGCAAACGCGCGGTCAGTTGTCCTTGACCAGAACCGGGCCGGTCCGTGGCTCGGACGTGCGCCCGGGTGCTGCGTGACGCTCGCGAGCGCCTTCGACGAGCGGGATGCTGGCAGTCGTGCAACCCATGTCGACAAGGAAGCTGACAAGACCGACGATGGTCTTGAAATCGCGCTGCTTGAGGACGCTGCGGCTGGTGACGAGCATCTTGTCGTCGCCACCATCCGGGGCAACTGCCCGGATGACCCAGGCGCCGTACCAACTGTTGTGGCGCTTCTCGGCGCCTTCCTTGCAGACCACCTCGATGAGATAGCCTTCGGCAAGGAGGCTGCGCAGCCCGTCTTCTGTAACCACATTCGGTGCTTCTTCTATCATGGCCTTCCCTGGGTCCCTTTTTTCTGCGTGAGATGCAGTCTCGGGCCCACGGGGTCGCAACACCGCGGGCGATACAAGACAACATTAACGATAGCAAGACAATTAAAACGACTTGACGAAGATTGCCTTGCTCCGATAAGAGTGATAGCCGACAGATCGACAATCTTAAAGGCGGCAAAGGAGTTTTGCCCTGCGCTTGTTTATTGCGCGCAACGCTCCGTTGCTGTTCGCGCTCCTGCTTGTAAGCATGCCGGTAGCTGCGGCCGCGGATTGCGTACCTCCAGAACGACCGTTCTTGCCTAAGTCGCAAGACGACATGCGTGCCTACGCCGATCTGATCAGAAGCGATTTCGAGACCTACATTGCCGATGTGCAGGACTACTTCCGTTGTCTAGACACCGAGCGCGCCCGCACCTTTGTCGAGGCGAGGGAGGTCAGTGATGACTATGCCAGGTTCCTGAATGCTGTCGAATAGAGGTGCTCGGCCATTTCCTTGAGGCCATCAAGCGTCACCGCATTGTGCCTAACTTCATGTGTCTTTTTCAGGAAACAGCCCGGGCATCCACCGACCTGCATACTTGGCAGGAAACGCCAGCTTGAGCGGCGCGCGGGTCGAGGTCGATGACAAAGCCCCCGCTTCAAGTAGCGCAGACGTCACCCGTCGTGCGGTGCGATCGCTCGTGCCAAGTATGGACTCGACCTCTCCACGTTCGATCTGCCCCTGATAGAGGACGGCTTTCAGCACGGTATCGGATTTTGGAGGCAACGCCCCGGCGCGGATTTCTTCTTCGGCCCAGATCAGGATGCGGTCACGCAGCCGATCAGGTCGCATCAGACTTTCCATGAACTCCACCTGGTCGATACATGTGCGCAGGAAGAAGTCTGCGAAGGAGGCAAGCGCGGCTTCGCTCAGCGTGCCGCGGCCGTCACGATCTCCGCGGCGAGGACCGTCGCAGGAGGCCAGGTGCTCCTTGTAGGCGGCCTCTTGCCGTGCAAGCCCGCGCGCCACAGACCAGAGCCCGCGTGTATCGAGCGTCTTGCGCAGCATGGCGTAAGACATGAGGCGGGCAACACGCCCGTTACCGTCGAGGAAAGGGTGCACCCAGAGAAGCCGGTGATGCGCGCAAGCCGCTGCAAGGATTGGTTCGATCCTGCCGGCAAGGCTGTAAGCCTTGTGCATACGTTCGAGAAATCGCGGCACCGCGCCAGGGCTGATGGCAACGTGCAGCCCGACTTCAACGTAGCGCGTCCGCAACTCGCCGGGCACAACAGGTATTTTTTCGCCCGTCTTCGGGTTTTCGACGAAGAGAAGCTCAGGCGGCAGCAGCTCGCAGAAGCGGCGATGCAGCTCGATAATGGACGTGGGCGCAGTTGGCTTCTCCGCCATGCCGTCCTCGTCGATCCATTTCTGGACCGCCACATGTGCTTTGGCTTCGAGCTGAAGGTTTCGCCTCGATGGGTCGGCGCTGTAGTCGCCCTGCATCGCGCGTTCGATGTCGATGGGATGGGTGTCGTGCCCTTCGATGAGGTTACTGTAGTAGCAGTTCATCGCCCGCACGAGATCTGCCAACGCCTCCGAGACGGAAGAAGGCAACCCGCTCCGGAACGCGGCAGACTTTTCTGCCAGCTCGAGCGCGAGATCGTTTAGACGCGCGCGCGCTGGTGCACCTTCAGAAACCATGAGAGGCTCGAAAAGTCCTACCGTTTCTCCATCATCCGGGGTTGTCACTTGTCCTGCTTTCTGGCCGCTTTTCTGGCCATGACTTACCTCTTCTAAAACCACAGACTATCATAAGGTTGCCGACTCAAAAAGCGCATCCCGTCCGCAAATTTGGCCGGTTCCTTGGCCGCAACTCCTCCGCGGCCCGCTGCCAGGCTCGAGGATATGGCGAGCGAAAAAGGCAAGACTTGCACGCGACCATCAATCAAATCTCCTTGCTATCATTAATGTTGTTTCGTATCGCTGCACCATTATAGATGGAGTCGGCATCATGAAGCACGTGATCCACGGCGTGGCAACAGCCACGGCAATAAGCATATCCGGACTAATGGCCTCGTCAGCTCCGGCTCAGGCCTATCAGGTGGATTGTGCGATCCTCCTCTGCCTTGCGGGCGGTTGGCCTGACTCTGCGCCCTGCGCGCATGCCAGAGCGGTCTTCATTCGGCGGATCACGCCATGGCCGATCGAGCCGCCCTTACAAATCTGGCGGTGCCCAATGGGTGTGTCTCTCAACGATCCCAGTCCGATGTCGCCTATGGAACGCCTTTATGACATCACGTTCCGCGATCCGCCCGAACCGCAGGAATCGACTCCTTTGCCCCTTGTCCGCGTCCAAGCGGATGAACAAGCCGACATCGACATCTCGGGCGACGCCTTTGATTTCGTACGCAGCATTCGCGTTTATCACATCCAGTACCGCCAGCACGAAAACCGAGATGGCGACTGCAATCGCAGCGACTCGACGCGATTGGGGTCCTACGGCGTGCAGGGCGACTACCGATGGACAAGATCCACCGTGGGCCAGGTGCCAGCCGCATCCGGCCTGAGCATCCCGAATGGATGTGGCAGCTACTTTTACCGTTCCGTCTTCGTCGACTGGCGTGATCACGCCGGGAACTATGGTTCTGAAGAAGTTCGCTACTGACAAAATCTGCGCGCGGTTTTGCCGCGCGCGTCATCTCAACCCCGCACGGGAGGCTGTGCAAAACCCCTGAAAAGGAGACGACGCCAGACCGTGAAGCCTGACGCCGTGCTAGAAAACTCCGTGAACAAGAGTTTCCTAGCGCACCGCTAAAACACCTGCAACCAGCAAAGTTGTTTTGCTGGCAAGAATGTTGTTGTCTCACGACATGGCGTCGGATCTCCAAGGAGACCTCGACCATGGAACCTACGACCGGCTTGATCCTGCGGCGGATTACGCAGACAAATCTCTCTGTTGCAGCGCACAAGCTTGCCACCCTCATCCTCGACGCCATCGCCTGGAAGGATGGCTACAACGGTTTGTCGCGGGGAACGGCAGCCTTCACCCTCTCGGCCCTGGCAGAGAAGATGGGTGTCTCACGGCAGTATCTTGCGGTTCTTCTGAGCGAACTTGAGGCTTCGGAGTTGCAGCTCGAGCGGGCGAAGCCGAATGGCAAGTTCGCGCCCTGGATCTTTCGGTTTTCCGCTTTCGACGAGGAGAGTGAAACCCATGATCTCGTGTCAGGTGAAGGCGACACATCACTATCTAGAGATAATAATAACAAAACTATCTTCTCAGGGCTGATCGATATCACCACGAGTTCGAACGTTTTTCAGACAAGTTGGGCGGAGCTCATCAAAGCAGCGAAGGCCACGTTGCCCTGCTGGAACATCGACACCCAGGTCATCTGGGATCGCTTCCTCGCCTTCAACCGGTCCCGAGGCAACGGCAGGGTGCCGGCCGGCTTCCTGCTTGGCTTCATGCGCCGATGGCGAAATTCGTGGGGAACTCCAACTCGTCCCGCGGTCAAGCCGCCCGCGAGACCAATAACGGATCCCAAAGAGCGCGAATTGCTGAGACAGATGCAAGCCGCACCAACTGCGAACCGCCAGTTCCACGCGTCCGACTTGTGTCGCTTGATCGGACACGCTGCCTACGAAGCGCGGGTACTCGATGTGATCCGCAAGTTTGGGTGCCAGAGGTTTTCAGCAACCTTGGCGGTGCACGGACGAGCGGTGCTGGAAGGGGAGATATCCCGGTAGCTTCGCTTGCTCGGACTTGGAGTCCATGAAAGCCCCGCCACAGATGTCAAGTTCCGATAGTGAAGTTTATGTTAAAAATGGAAGTATCAGCCAGCTTTCCTTGGGTTTCAGAAAATCCTGACCTGGGTTCCCACTTCTGCCAGAGCAAAAAGTTCAGCAATGTGCTCGTTGTACAGTCCAATACAGCCGTTTGATGATTGCCGACCGATTTTGCGCGTGTCACCGGTTCCGTGCACCCGGTAATACTGCCACGACAGATAAAGTGCGTGTGTTCCAAGCGGGTTGTCAGGACCCGGCGGCCAATAGTCAGGCCATTCGGGGTTACGCTCTTTCATTGATGGAGTGGGCCGCCAACTCGGCCCCTCCACCTTCCTTATAACCTCTGTATATCCTCGGCGGGTCAACTCTTCCGATGCAGGGACACTCGACGGGTAGAGTTTGTAGACACTTTCGTCTTCCCACCAATACTGGACTGCACGCGAGTCGATGTCGCACAAAATTGCACCGTGCTGAAGGTTATCGAAGTGGTCTTGCCAGAGATCCGCACTAAAGGACGAAATATTTCTGCGTACCGCCGAGGGCTCCTGCTCCTGCTCCTGAGCACGGAGAAGGGAAGGTGTTGCCAGAAGTCCGATCATAGTTGTCGAGACGAACTGGCGTCGTGTTTTCAGTGTTTTTGTCATATGCCTTGCCTCACTCTTTTGTTGGCTGACGGATACGACCTCTAGAAGCTAGAGGTTCAACTGAAAAACGATGACGTTCTCGTGAGGTCGCGAGTTTACAGGTATCGACGCGTTTCAGCGCAATAATCGCGATACTTGGAGCCGTATTGTTCATGCAGCCATGGCTCTTCCGCGAGCGGGGCAAGGGCCAGCGCGGCAACTCCAACGATGACGATAGGCCAAACCCAAGATGAGGCGAAGAGAAGACCAAAACCTATCAGGATGGCCATGTCGGCAAGGTACTGCGGATGCCGAGAGAAACGGTAGAGACCCGAAGTGATCAGCTCGTCTTTCGCACCGCTGGTGGCTTTCAGTCCAATGCTGAATGCCCCCCACCAGACAATCAGATTTCCGGTTGCGATCAAGAACGGCCCGACCGCCCAACGGAGTGGGTTGGCCATAGAAGCGGATTTCCAATCCAAGATGCCCAAACCGATCACCGCCCCAAACACGGCCAATGTGAGACCCCATGCAATGTTTGGTATGACTGAATGCTCTCTGTTTGGAGGCCAGATGCGCTTGGACGGGCGGGCGATCGACCAAAGGAGCGCACCAATCAAAACCAGACCGGATAGCAGGCCAACGACCATTAGTATGCCTTGGGCAATCGTCATGAGCGGTGTCCGAACACCTGCGCCTCCTGACGCGCATTGTCGCTCGCTTCGAATTCAAGCGTGGAATGCTCGATTGATAAACGTTCATGCAGCACCGATTTGACGTTTTCTTTAATCTTGTCGGCCTCACCCATCCATTCGCGTTCGACGACAATATGGCAGTCCAATGCCGCAGCGTGCTCCTGCATTTGCCACAGGTGGACATGATGCACGTCCACAACGCCATCGACACTCTGGATCGCTCTGACCACGTCATTTCCATCAATATCTGGTGGGCTCCCAAGCATCAGGGTTCGAATTGGGCCCCCTATTTCGGTGAAGGACAAATACAGGATGTAGAGCGCGATGCCGATGGTGATGGCCGGATCAACCCAACGCATTTCATAGAGTATAATGAGCGTCCCGCCGACTATGACGGCCACTGAAGCCAACGCATCCGAAAGGTTGTGGAGAAAAAGCGCACGGATGTTCACGCTCCCCTTCTGCATCGAATAGGTCAGCATTGCGGTCAGCGTGTCGACCACAAGCGCGATTCCACCGAGAATGACTACGGTCCACCCCATGACTTCGGGTGGATCAATCATGCGCATGCCACCTTCGTAGATCAGATAGAAGCCGATCACGATGAGGGTGGTGTAGTTGATCAGGGCCGCGACGATTTCGACCCGACCATAGCCGAAGGTCATGCGCTCATCGGCTGGGCGGCGCGCGATCTTGCGTGCGGCGAAGGCAATGACAAGCGAGGCCATATCGGAAAAGTTGTGCAGCGCATCGGCGATCAGTGCCAGGCTGCCCGACAATATGCCCCCGACGATTTGCGCAACGGTAAGAAGCCCGTTCGCCCAGATCGCGATGGCAACCCGCCGATCGCCAGAATCCGGATCGATATGCGCGTGCCCGTGGTCATGTGGCATTGGCAGGCTCCTCATGCGCGTGTGTCGCGCGTCGGTCAGTCTTGAGGCGGTCGCTGCGGAAACCACGAACGCGCGCATTCATCCAGTGGCGTATGATATGACGGTAAAGGGCACCACGCAGCCATCCAAAGGATTGCTCATGGGAAAAATAGAAGGCGTCCGGCGTATCAAACACGCCGAAATCCTGCACGATGCCGGTTTTCTGAATGTAGGTATCTTCTCCGTTCCAGGCGACGGGAGGCGCGCCAAGGCAATCCGTGCCCGCGCCATAACCGCAGAGACTTTCTGTGTCCGAGAATGACGTTTGCAGGACATCGAGGAAAGCGTCATCCAGGATGAAGCCTTCAAGGTTGATCCAGGCACCTTGAAATTCGATCTCGACCCATGAGTGGAGAATTTCCTGCGGAGCAAGCGGATACACCAGCTCAGGGACAACACCGCGCTGCAAGCCTTTATGGATCGTAAACCCATGCAACCGGCAACGAATGCCGACACCACGCAGCAGCGCCATCAAGAGCGTGCCTTTGGTATTGCACTGCCCATAGCCGTCGGAAAGCACTTCGGATGCGGGGATGTCGTCAGCTCGATTGTATCCGAACGCGATTTCATTCCGAACGAAATCATAGGCAGCTCCGATCCGATCGTATTCGGATAAGCCGCGCCAGCTGCGGTTCTCAATTAGACGCGCAAGAGGCGCGGCATCAAAATCCAGTAGTTTGGTGGGTACAAGTAGGGGGTCAGTCATCTGCAACGGGTCGCTCCTCGAATCGTCTTGGAACAAGACTAATTGCTATAGTCACTATAGCTTCAATCCTTTCTTTCAGAAAGAATCTCCCGCAACTATTTGTCCGTGTGAACCGCTTTGTGGTGTTCGCCGTGTGCGTCGCGCAGGATGTCGATACCGCCCCAGGCCGCGATCCCGGCGACGATCACACCGACGACAAGGTCCGGCCAGTTGGTTCCTAGCCAAGCGACGAGGCCACCGGCCACGACGATCCCGAGGTTCGCGGCGAAATCGTTGTAACTGAAGGTGTTGGCCGCGCGGATATTGACGTTTGGATTTTTGAGCTTAGCGAGCAGCCAAACGCAGACTGCGTTGATAGCCGCCGCGATCAGGGCCATTGCAATCATGATCGTCCCGAGCGGATCTGACCCACCGATGTAGCGGCGCCACGCATCGTAGAGGATGCCTGCAGCGAACAGGATCAGCAGCCCGCCGGAAACGTTCGCCGCCCCGCGTTTCCATTTGGCGGATCGGGACAAGGCGAAAAGGCTGATCGCGTAGACGAAGCTGTCGGAGAGGTTATCGAGCCCGTTGGCGATCAGGGCACTTGAGTCGCCGAAGGCGCCTGTTGCGAAAAAAGCCACGGCCAAACCGATATTGAGCGCCAGAACGATCCAAAGCGTCCGTCTCTCCATTGAATCTTGTCTAGCGGCCATTTTGTGGTTCCAGCTTGTGTTGTACGACACATTAACTTCTGCGGCTGATCTGCGTTCCAGCCGGAATGTTGGCTGAATTCCTTCAGGCCCCGATTTCCTCGTGTTCGGTCAAGCATTCCGAATGGTCCCGCAACACCTCAAGCACCTTGCAATCTCCCGTCCGCCCGCCGCTGCATTCGTGAACCATACGTTTCAGTTCCGTGCGCAGCGCCTTCAGGCGAGCCATGCGCTGCTCCACCTGTTTGAGCTGGCGACGCGCGATGGCATCAGCTTCATCACAGGGCCGATTGGGATGGTCGCTGAGGTCGAGCAGCTCGCGGATCGCATCGAGCGAGAAGCCGAGTTGCCGCGAGTGGCGGATGAAGGACAGTCGATCAAGCTGTGCATTGTCGTAGCGCCTCTGTCCGCCTTCGGTCCTGCCAGGTTCGGGCATGAGTCCGATCTGTTCGTAGTACCGGATGGTCTGCACTTTTGTGCCAGTCTTCTTTGACAGAGTACCGATCGTGAGCATTTTCGCCTCCATGAAAAAGATACAGTTTGTGTAGGTTTTGCCGTCGGAATAGACAAGTGTCGGATTCACAGACGCGTGAGTTCAAGCTATACCATGATTTCGTGCTTGAACCTCTAGCAGCTAGAGGATGTATCCGCACAAGCAATAAGAATCAAAATCAGGCGAACAGGATTGTCCCTTACATCGGCACAGAAGTTTCTTTGGGTTTTGGCAGGCGTGGCAGCGCTTGCCTTCGTATGGCTTTTGCTATGGTCCGATTATCGTGCCGATAGCGCCCGAACCGACGCCGAACCGCCTTTTTTCGCTGAGTTCGAACTGACGGACCACCAGGGTATGGTTCGAACCGAGGAGGACTTTGCGGGGCGCTGGATGCTGGTTTTTATCGGCTTTACCAACTGCCCCGACGTCTGCCCGACGACCCTATCCGAGGTCGCGGCGGTGATGGACGGTCTGGGCGACGATGCCGCCAAGGTCCAGCCGATTTTCATAACAATCGACCCTGAACGAGACACGCCCGCAGCACTCGCCGAATACGTCCCGCTGTTCGATGCGGGCATCATCGGGCTGACCGGCACGCCGGAACAGATCGCCGCCACATCCGAGACCTTTCCGATCTTCTTCGAACGCGTCGAAGAGGCTGCGGCGCCGGATGGTTACACGATGGGCCACACGTCGCATCTGTTCCTCTTCGATCCCGACGCGGGCTTCGCCGACTCGTGGCCCTACGGCACCTCCGCCGAAGAGATCCTCGCCAATCTGGAAGAGAGGATCTGACCGACATGAACCGTATGTCCGGAGAAACAGCCCTCGGGCTGGCGTGGATCATCGCGCTCGTCGCCTCGCTTGCCGTGCTTTTCATCGGCGAGGTGCTGGGGCAGACGCCCTGTGTGCTGTGCTGGTTCCAGCGCGCCTTCATGTTCCCCTTGGCCATTGTCCTCGGGCTCGGCCTTTGGTGGCGGGACGGCCGCGTGGGGCGCTACGGCATCGCATTGGCGCTTGGCGGCGGCGCAATCGCCCTCTGGCACATGGGGCTGTACGTCGGTCTTGTTCCCGAACGCGTCCAGCCCTGCACGGCCACCGGCCCCTCTTGCACCGATGACAACCAACTGGTCTTCGGCATCCCTATCCCGCTGATGGCGCTCGCCGCCTTCGCGCTGATCGGGGCGCTGTCGGCCCTTTCATTAAAGGACACACGAACATGAATCGACGCGGCCTGATCCTGTCCGTTCTTGCCCTCGGCGCCGCCGGTTTCGGCGGAGCCACCTGGTTTGCAAACCGCCCCGGCCCAGTGGCCGAAGCGGAGCCCGTTGCTCCGGAACTTGCGGAGGCGATGATCCGCCCCTACTCGCCCATCCTCGGGCCTGCGGATGCGCCCGTCACGATCGTCGAATTCTTCGATCCGGCCTGCGAGGCCTGTCGCGCCTTTCATCCCATCGTGAAGGACATCATGGCCGAGCATGGGGATGCTGTCCGCGTCGTGATCCGCTACACGCCTTTCCACGGCGCGGCATCCGAGGAAGCGATCCGCGTGCTCGAGGCGGCGCGCATGCAGGACGTTTACGTGCCGGTGCTCGAGGCCGTTCTGCGGGAACAGCCGAGATGGGCGTCGCACGGTGCCCCGGCGCCTGGCCTGATCCTTCAGATCGCCGCCACGGCCGGACTCGATGCCGAAGCCGCGCGCACGCAAATGCTGGCACCCGGTGTCGTGGCGATCCTTAACCAGGATCGTGCTGACGTCGAGGCCGTGGGAATTCGCCAGACGCCCACATTCTTTGTGAACGGCAAGCCGCTCGATCCATTCGGGGAGGCAGAGTTGCGTCGTCTGGTGGCCGCCGAAGTCGCTGCCGCGCAAAGCTGAATGGAAAGGGCAGGATCAGAACGATGAAAAAGTATATTTTGACTGGCACACTGGCCGCGCTTTTGACCCTTGGAGGGCTCTCGGTGCCCGCGCTGGCCGGACCCGAGGATGTTGTCGTCGAGAACGCGTGGTCCCGCGCCTCCATCGGGATGAACCGTCCCGGGGCCGCTTACATGACGATCCGCAACACTGGCGACGAGCCGGTGACGCTGATCGGCCTTACAACTCCGCTCGCGATGATGCCCGAAATTCACGAGACGAAGACAAATGCCGAGGGTGTGAGTTCCATGAGCCCGGCGGGGGAGATCGCGATCGCCCCGGGCGAGAGCGTCGCGCTCGAACCGGGGGGCCTGCACGCAATGCTGATGCGGCTACAAGAACCGATGACGGAAGGGGACACCTTTCCGCTGACCCTGCTTTTCGACGACGGAGGCGAAGTGACGGTCGAGGTGCCGATCCTCGGCATCGCCGCGCGGGGGCCAGAGGACTGATGCGGCGACGGGCGATCCTGGGGTACGGCGCGGCTGGTGTCGGGGCGGTCGCCCTGATGCTCTTCGTCGGTTGGTGGCAGGTCGATGGACCCGGTGGACCCGAACCTGTCGGGCAGCGGCCTGTGGCCCTGACCGAAATGGATTTCCGTCTGACGGATCATGAGGGCAACGCGGTCGGGCCAGAAACCCTGATCGGTCGCCCGACGATGGCGTTCTTCGGCTTCACCTACTGTCCCGATGTCTGCCCGACCACGCTCTCGGACATTTCGGGATGGCTCGACGATCTGGGAGACGAGGCCGACGAGATGAACGTGGTTTTCATCACGGTCGATCCCGAGCGCGACACTGTCGAAACGATGGCCGAATATGTCGGCTACTTCCATCCTGGGATACGTGGCTGGACGGGACCGGAAGAGCAGATCGCGCGCGTCGCGGACGGCTTCCACGCCACCTACGAAAGGTTGCCGACGGAGAGCGGCGATTACACGATGAACCACAGCGCGAGCGTCTTCCTGTTCGCAGCCTCTGGGCGGTTCGTCACCATGATCGACTATCACGAACCCAGAGAATTCGCGGTGCCGAAAATTCGCCGCGCGCTGGAAGAAGAAATGGAGGGGGCGACATGAGGCTCAGAACTTTGGCGGCTTGTGTCGCAATTGCGGGGACGGTTTCCGGGGCAGCTATCGTCATCTCCGGTGTTTTCTCGAAAGAACCCGTGCCGCCGAAACTTGCCTCGGCAGGTAATTGGATGCCCCAAGGTCCTGAAGCCCCCCAGAACGTTGACATCCCCGTGACGCTGCCCGTGACGGTATGGGCAGAAGATGCACCCGACCTCGGCCCCCTGCCCCTTCTGCAGGTCGCGTTTGCCGACAGGCCCGTGCAGGCGATCGAGCCACCCCTGTCGACATGGTCGCGCAACATTGCACCTGGCGAGACGCTCGATTTCTTGCTGTCTGAGGCTGGTCTTGCGGCACCTGACAGAGCCGAAGTTGCCCTCGCGCTTGGCGCGGAATACGATCTGCGACGGCTGCGGCCGGGGCACTCGGTCACTGTTGCTTCGACCATGGACGGCAGCCCCCGCACCGTCTCACTCGCCGTCGAGGACGGGGTTCGGATCGAGGTGGTTTTCGGCGAGCAGTTGTCCACACAGGTCGTGGCTCCGGATCCGGAGATCGTAACCCTTGCCGGCGAAGCCGTGATCGACAGCTCGATCTTCGCGGCACTCGACGAAGCCGGCATACCCGCCCGTTTTTCCGTGGACCTTGCGCAGATGCTGGGTGGGACCGTGGATTTCCGCCGCGAGATGGCCGGCGGCGAAACACTAAGGCTTCTCTGGCGTGAGGCGCGGGTCGGCGAGGACAGGATCGGACAGCCCGAACTCGCCTTCGCCGCACTGGACATCGGCGGTTCGCTCTACGAGATCGTATGGCCTGACGACGGCAGCGGTCAGGCGACGATCTACGTCGATGGCGAGGTGCTGCGCGTCTTCGCACAGCCGGTCGAGGGTGCGCGCCTCAGCTCGGTGTTCGGGCGCCGCACGCATCCGGTCTTTGGCAACGTCCGGATGCACACCGGCGTCGATTTTGCAGCGGCACGTGGGACACCGGTTCAAGCGACGGCACCGGGGCGGGTCAATTTCATCGGCTGGCGCGGCGGATATGGTCGCGTGGTCGAAATCTTGCACGGCTCCGACACCATGACGCGCTACGCGCATCTGAGCGCCGTGCCGGAAGATTTGGCACAAGGCCAACGCGTTGCGGCGGGAGACGTGATCGGCCGCGTCGGCGCGACTGGCACGGCGACAGGTCCGAACCTGCACTACGAAGTCCTCGTGGATGGGCGCCCGACTGACCCCCTCGCTGACGACCGGCTCGCCGAAGCAGCCGAGAGCGAAGCGGATGATACCGCCGCGCTCTCGCGTCTGGCCGAGGCGCGCGCGCTTCTGAATGAAAACCTCGGCAGCGAGATTGCCGAAACGACAACCGAAAGGCTCTGACCCATGAAACGCATGACCCAAGCTCTTGCCATCACGCTCGCCCTGTTCCCGGCGGCACAGGCCCTCGCAGAGGCAACGGCGATCGACGTCCGCAAGACCAACGGTTGCGGCTGCTGCCTCTCGTGGATGAACCATCTCGAAGAGAATGGCTTTGCGCCGACCGGCCAGGACATGTTCGGCGGGTTGCTGGTTCGCTTCAAGCTCGACAACGGCGTGCCGCAGCGCATGGTCTCCTGCCACACCGCGCTCATTGATGGCTACGTGATCGAAGGCCATGTCCCGGCCGCTGACATCCGCCGCCTTCTCGAGGAGCGCCCGGACGCCGTCGGCCTCGCCGTTCCGGGGATGCCCTATGGCTCGCCCGGCATGGGGCCAGAAGACGACCGCGAGGCCTATGATGTCTTCCTCATCCGCAAGGACGGGTCGACGGAAGTCTTTTCGAGCTACGCCGAAGGATAATCTGGCCCGCCCATGGAAAATCTTTCTCCGATAATGCTCGGCTTTCTCGGAAGTCTCGCCGCCGGATCGCTCACAGCAGTCGGAGCAGTTCCCGTGCTGTTCGGGCGCATCCCGTCTCGGGCCACACGCGATCTGTCGCTCGGCTTCGCTGCCGGTGTGATGCTCGCCGCTTCTTTCTTTTCGCTGATCATCCCGGCATTGGATGCGGCGGAGCCGATGTTCGAAAACGGCGCGATGCCTGCGGCCATCGTATGCGTTTCGATTCTTCTGGGCATGGGGGCTGTCGCCCTGATGAACGAAAAGCTGCCGCATGAGCACTTCAAGACGGGACGCGAAGGGCCCGAAGCGGCGTCTTTGCGGCGGGTCTGGTTGTTCATCATTGCGATCACGATCCACAACTTCCCCGAAGGCCTTGCCGTGGGGGTCGGCTTCGGATCCGGAGGTATGGAGGGCGGTCTGCCGCTCGCCATCGGCATCGGGCTTCAGAATGCGCCCGAAGGATTGGCCGTCGCTGTATCTCTGCTGGGCGAGGGATATCCGAAGCTGCGCGCCTGGGGCATCGCGGCGCTGACGGGCATGGTCGAGCCGATTGGCGGTTTGCTCGGGGCCGGCATCATCACACTGTCGGAACCGCTGCTTCCATGGGGTCTGGCCTTTGCCGCGGGCGCAATGCTCTACGTCATTAGCCACGAAATCATCCCTGAAACCCATCGCAGCGGCCATCAGAACAGGGCGACGCTCGGTCTCGCAGTCGGGCTCGTTCTGATGCTGTTCCTTGATGTCTGGTTGGGATGAGGCAATGTCACTAAACAAGGTATCTCCGATGATCGGCGTCTTCGCAGCACTTGCTGCGTTCGCGATCGATCAGATCACCAAAGCCATTGTCGTTGCGAATGCCGTCACTTTAAGCGCCGGAATTCCCGTGTTTCCGGGATTCAACCTCGTCTTTTATCGTAATGACGGCGTGACTTTCGGGATGTTGGGCGGCGCGCCGTGGTGGAGCCTCATCGCTTTCGCTCTTGCCATCTGTGTTTGGCTGGGGGTTATGCTGTTTCGCGCCGACAATGCGGTGGAAACGCTTGCCTACGGTGCGATCATTGGCGGAGCCCTGGGCAATGTCATCGATCGTGTGCGGTATCGGGCCGTAACAGACTTTCTCGATTTCTATATTGGCACAACACATTGGCCTGCCTTCAACATGGCGGATGTATTTGTCGTCAGTGGCGTGGGGCTCTTGCTCGCTGCGCCATGGATCAGCGTGCGGCGTCCGATCAAATCGTGAAGCCGGAAATTCTGAACCGCATAGCACTGCTCCACCGTTTGCTTTCGCGGATGACGCTTGGTTTCGTCGCCGGGGCGCTGACCGTTCTGACTTTCCCGCCTTTCTCGCTTCTCCTGCTTGTTCCCGTTGCCTATTCCGCGTTGTTTGTCGGTCTTCGCGATCTCTCCTTCGGGCGCGCTTTCCTCGTCGGCTGGGCGTTTGGTCTTGGCCAGTTCGGTTTCGGGATTTCGTGGATTGCAGAGAGTTTCTACGTCGAGGGCGAGCGGTTCGGGGCGATGGCGATCCCGGCCGTCGCGGGATTGTCCGCAGGTCTCGCAATTTTCCCGGCCATTGCCGCAGCGCTCTTCGCCGAAATCGCGCGGCGCGGAGCCCTGGGCAATCTCCTGGCCTGCCTCCTGTTCGCGACCTTCTGGACCGTGGCCGAGTGGTTGCGTGGTCACGTTCTGACAGGTTTTCCGTGGATCCTCGCCAGCTACGCTCTGGTCGATTACGCCGCTTTGCGCCAGCCCGCCGCCTGGGTCGGAAGCTATGGGCTAAGCTTTCTCACCGTGTTCGTCGCGGCACTTCCCGTCGCGGCTGTCATGGCGTCCGGGCGGCAACGACTGACCATCTCGCTCATGGCGCTGGCCGGCATCGCGACGATGTGGGCCGTCGGCACACTTCGCCTCCAGTCGGATACAGAACAACCACCCGGTGTGGAGCTGCGCATCGTCCAGGGCAACGTTCCCCAAGAGGAGAAATGGGCGCCCGAGAACCGCGAGGCAACCTTCGCGCGTTATCTTGAGCTTTCAACCCAGCCCGGCGATTTCGACGTTCTTCTCTGGCCGGAAACCGCCTTTCCGGGTTTCCTCGATGAGGATACGGAGGCACGGGCCCGCATTGCCGCAGCGCTACCAGACGGCAGAGTGCTGCTTACCGGTGTGCCGGACCGTGTACCGAGCGAGGATGGCACCCGATATTTCAACACGGTCCAGGCATTTGACGAGACCGGCGAGATCCTGACCGGATACGCGAAACACCATCTCGTGCCCTTCGGCGAATACGTGCCATTCCGCGGCTGGTTGCCCATCGAGCGGCTCACGGCGGGTCTGGGCGATTTTACGCCCGGACTGGGCCCGAGAACGCTTGCGCTTCCGGGTGTGCCGCTGGTCGCCGTGGCGATCTGCTATGAGATCATCTTCCCAGGGCATGTGGTCGATGACCTGTTCCGGCCGGAGTGGATTTTCAACGCGACAAACGATGCCTGGTTTGGCACCAGCATCGGACCCGAGCAGCATCTGGCTTCCGCACGTATGCGCGCCGTAGAGGAAGGCCTTCCAGTCATCCGAGCCGCGAATACGGGCATCTCTGCGGTCATCGACGCGAGCGGAGAGATCGTTGCGCGGCTCGATACCGGCGAAACGGGCATCATCGACGCTAGCCTGCCCTCCGCGCGACCGCCGACACTCTACGCGAGCTTCGGAGACTGGATGCTGTTGGCGCTCATCTTGGCTTCGTGGAGCTGGGCAATGGCGCCAATGCGACGGCTCACTACCGCCGCATGAGAAAGACCGTCATGCAAAGATGTGGATAGGTGTCCCGTCCTTCACCATTGCATAGATGTCCTCGATCTCCCGATCCGTGACCGCGATGCAGCCAGCTGTCCAGTCGCGGACATTTGTCGGGTCGATGCCGGGGCGTGGGCCACCATGGATGAAGATGTCGCCGCCGGGGGAAAGGCCCTGCGCTTCGGCAAAGGCGATGTCGGCCTCGTTCGGATAAGAGATGCCAATCGAAAGATGGTAGGTGCTGTTGGGGTTTCGCCTGTCGATTGTGTAAACTCCTTCCGGAGTCCGGCCATCCCCCTCGAATTGTTTGTGACCCTCGGGAGCGAAACCCAGCCCGACCGGATAGGTTTGCAAGACGCGATCGGCTCCGTCGAGAACAAGCAAGCGCTGTCCCTTGTAAAGCCGAACACGGGTGACTTCGGGTCCGTCATAGCTGCGGAACTTGCTGGCACACCCGGACAGAAACGCTGCCAGCCCGCCCAACAGGACGGCGCGGCGGGGAAATCGGATGGTTTTCACTGCTCGATGCCTCTTTCGTGAGGTCTGTTATGGACATTACGTTACCTTGCAAATGCTGCGTGATCAATGTCCGTGGGCAAGCGCGGCCTTTGCCATCTGTGGGCCAACCTGCTCACCGCCGGACGGCGGCGCCTTGGCCTCTTGGCTGTTCAGCAGGCGCAGGGCATTGGCCACCACCAGCAATGACACTCCTACGTCGGCTGCAATCGCGCCCCACATCGATGCCAGTCCGAACGCGGTAGCGACAACGAAAACGCCCTTGGTCGCCAAGGAAATACCGATGTTCTGATGAATGATCGACATTGTCCGGCGCGAATGACCGATCAGCCAAGGCACCTTGCCGAGATCGTCGGTCATCAGGGCTATATCCGCCGTCTCGATTGCCGCGTCCGAACCAACGGCACCCATTGCGATGGCGTAATGCGCGCGCGCCATGGCCGGGGCGTCGTTGACCCCGTCGCCGATCATGGCCACCATCTCATGCGTTTCGACCAGTTCTTCGATGGCAGTCACCTTGTCTTCGGGCAGAAGCTCGGCACGGACCTCGTCGATGCCGACCTCGGCTGCAACAGCGCGCGCTGTCCGCTCGTTATCACCGGTCAGCATGACGATGGTCTTCACACCCTGCGCGTGAAGCTGCGCCACGATGCCTTTGGCATCCGGGCGGATACGGTCGCGCAATTCCAAGATGCCGGTGACACCGGTGTCGTCGCCCACGGCAACAAGGGTGCTGCCAGCCCCTTCGATGCGGTCGCGCAAATCCTTCGGAATGGCGTCGCCGAAACCCTTCTCCTCGGCAAACCGGTCCGACCCCAGCCAGATCGACCGGCCGTCTGTGCGTCCTTCAAGTCCCCTGCCCGGAACGGTTCGGGTATCTTCCGCGGCGGATACCTTGATGCCGTCGGCTTCTGCCCGCGCAAGAATGGCGCGCGCCAAGGGATGCGAGGAACGTGCCTCCAGCCCAGCGGCGAGGGTCATCAGATCTTGCGCCGATGCTTTGCCCAGCGGATGCACCGCCGCCACCTCGGGCTCGCCCATGGTGATCGTGCCGGTCTTGTCCATGGCCAGTGCAGTGGTCTTGCCCGGTGCCTCAACATATGCACCGCCCTTGATCAGCACCCCGGCCCGCGCTGAGGCGGTGAGTGCAGCGACGATGGAGACCGGTGTCGAGATGACCAGAGCGCATGGGCAAGCGATCACCAGCAGCACGAGTGCATTGTAGAACCAATAATCCCAGGCCCCCCCGAAAATGAGCGGCGGCAGCAGGGCAATTGCAATGGCGAGAGCCATGACGATAGGCGTATAGATGCGGGCGAATTTCGCCACCCACTGCTCCACCGGCGCGCGGCGGGCATGGGCGTCGCCGACCATGCGGATAATCTTGGCCAACACGGTGTCCGAGGCGGCCTTCGTGGCGCGCACCGTCAGTGTGCCTTCGCCGTTGATCGTACCGGCATAGACTTCGTCGCCCCGTTCCTTTGGGACCAGCGCACTCTCTCCGGTGATCGGCGCCTGATCGACGGCCCCTGCCCCATCGACAACCTCACCATCCAATGGGATGCGGTCTCCGCCGCGCACGATGAAACGTGCGTTGATAGCAACCGCAGAAGCCGGAACGTCCGCTTCCGAGCCGTCATCATGAAGAACTCTTGCCGTCGGCGGCGCGAGGTCGAGCAGAGCTGAAACCGCATTCCTCGCACGCCCGACGCTCCAGCTTTCGAGGTAGAGCGAGAGCGAAAAGAAGAACGCGACTGTCGCCGCCTCGAAAAATTCGCCAAGCCCGATGGCACCGGCCACGGCGACCACCATGAGCAGGTTCATGTCGGGCGACAGCCGCCGAGCGGACGACCATGCCTTGGGTGCCACGAGCCAGACACCGAACAGGATCGCAACCGCGAACAGCCCTGCCTCGACCAGTGGCATCGGCGCTTCGCCGTGACCCGCGAAGAGGCCGAGCGCCCCGCCCATGCCAGTCTCGATGATGTGCCACAGAAATCCCGCGGCCCAGAAGCCTCCACTGAGCGCCGTAAACAGCCGCTGTCTTGCAAGATGGGCCGCCTGGTCGACCGACGCGTTCTCGGCATCCCAAGGCTTGGCGGTCATGCCGGTGCTTGCGACCAGTTCTGCAATTTCGCCGTCCGATAAACTCTTGGCGCTGTCGAGAATAGTCATCCGCCCATTGATCACGTCGAACGCGAGATGCTCGGCCCCGCCGATCTTCGGGCCGACCACCTTGTTCAGGATTGCTACCTCCTCGGCGCAATCGAGGCCGGACACCTGAAAACTGCGCCCGCCCGCTGGCGCGGGGGTCGCCGGAACGATGTCGCCGCACGTTCCGGCGCTCCCGCAGCAGCTGCCGCCGCTTGTCTGGGCATCTTCGGCGTGATCGTGGTCGTGACGATGGGTGTCGGGCGGCATGAATGGACCTCTGGATTCGGGTGCTTTACCATGACATAGCCCCTACAGTAGCTAGAGCTTCAAGAGCAAAATTCGTTGGTATTTCAGTTTGCATTCTTGCTACACGGTTTGATGACCGGCTCGTTCACCCCTTGAGGCATGAGAACCGATCGAAGGAAAACCAGAAACGAAAGGAAGCTCGATGCGGGGTTCGATGCTGAAGCAAAAAATGATGGTTGCGACGGCGCTGTCGCTCCTCGCTGGATGCGCCATTGCTCCAAGTGGCAGTAGCGACCCGGCGAATGCGATCGGGAATGTGCCTGAGAGCGTGGTGGCAATGGCGGCGCCCGATCAGAATATATCGACCGCCCGCCTCAGGCCGGAAGACGGCTGCTATTGGTACGAGCACAGCGGCCCGGTGGAGGTGACCTTGCTCCCCCTGCGAACAGCGAACGGCAACCCGATCTGCGCCGCGCGCCCAACCTGAGATCGATCGACGGACCGCAGGCACGTTGGCCGACCGAGTGCTCCCTCAGCTGCGGGCTGTGACGCTGTCCTCTGCCGAATACAGGTGAGCTGTAGAGCCGAGTTCTACATTCGGATAGAGATCGTTGATGTGGGCCATGACCATCCGCACGCATCCTGAACTCGCGCGACCGCCGATGCTTCTCGGGTAGGGCGTGCCGTGGATCCGGAGATAGGTGTCGCGATCCCCGACATAGAGATAGAGTGCCCGTGATCCGAGAGCGTTTTCCGGCCCTGGTTCCATACCATCGGCCCATTGTGCGTTCACGGGATCGCGTTCGATCATGTTTTGTGTTGGCGTCCAGTGCGGCCACCTGACCTTGCGCTTGATGTTATAAACACCTGGCTCGTAGAGGTTGCCCCGCGCGATCGCCACGCCGTAGCGCATCGCGGTTCCACCCTGTTCAATGTGGTAGAGATATCGCGCGACCGCATCGACATGGATATCTCCCGGCACGAGACCGGCCTTCGCGACCACACGTTGCGGTAGGAACCGCGGGTGCAATCCCCATGGGTTGGAAGTCTCGGCAACATAACCCTGAGGCGTCACCTGTGCGTCCCATTCAGCCTTCTGAGCCTCGGTGGGCCAAGTGTCGGCAAAAGCCATACCGGGACCGGTCACCGAAAAAAGCGCCGTTGTTGTCTGAATGAAGTGTCGTCTTGTCAGCATTTCGTACCCTTTCGGTTCTCAACGGCGATTGATGGCAAGAACGGTATGTGTTCTCCTTGAACAGATAGGACTTCTAGTGGCTAGAGGTTCAAGGGCAAATTTTCGTAAGTAGACATGCGATCCTTGCAGTTTCCAGTTTGCTAGGGAGGAGAAAACTGCTCGCACAATACCTGGTCCGAAGTTGCGCAGCGACAATTCGTTAAGTCGCAGATTGTTTGGAAATTTAGGCACAGCGGCTTCGATATCGCGACCATGAGATCGGGAACGTCACGGCACAGGGAACTTGCGCCACTCGCAAATGCTACGATGCCATCTCTGGCTCCGGCTCTTATTCCGTTATTTCGCCCCGTTACAACCTTCACCCACTGGAGCTTCAAGCGATCAATTGTCACAAAAACGTGAGACGAATGGCTAACGAACGCTTTGGGCTGGAAAAGCCTTGTCGCATTCGAACGGAAAGTGGCTTAAACGATCATCTGGGGCGGCACTAAAGCGTGCCAGGTCAAGCCGGTGTCAGCCTCGACAAATGACCTATATTAGGTCAGCTTTCCACATGCGATACCTCCCGTTCCCCGTCACCTCGCGGATCAAACCGCTTGACTCCATCCATGCGAGATTGCGCTGAATGGCGGCGCGGCTGGCTCCGGTCATGGCCTCAGCCATCGGGGCGGAGACCAAGGGCCATTCCGTGAAAACCTTTCGCAAGGCAACCGGCGTGCGGCCAGATAATTGCGCCATGACGTTTTCTGCCCGCCCGATCCACACTTCAATATCATCAAGTGTTCGCATCGCCGTTAGAATTGCGCTGTTCATCCCATCCAACCAGCGGGCCAAACGCTCGGGTGGCAAGCCCGAAACGCGCAGCCCCCCGGCCCCGGCCATAGCGAGCGGCGCGAAGATGGCACCGCTTCCATCGCTGGTCGCGATCCTAGACGCGGTGACGGCAGCTTCGATCTGGTCGCCGTGGCGTCCGAGGCCCGCCAAGCTCCACAGGTGATACCCCATGCACGCCCGCGTGATCGGGTGGAGACCCTTTGCGGCTGCCATGACGTCCAGCCACCCACCCGCGCGATCCTCGAAACGCTCAGCGCTGTCTTCAATGTTCTCGGGGTCGCGGCGATCCAGAAAAGCGGCCAGGTCAGCCATCGGTCCGGGACCGCCTGTCAAGCGCCGAACAGCCCATCCAACGCGTGCCAAGGCATTTGGGTCATCCTGCGCACCTGACAGCCGCATGGATACCCAGAGCGCCAGACGATCAGTACTCACCCGATCTCCTGCGACCCAGCTGAGGGCCGCTGCCTCGACAAGAGCGAGGCGATGCCGCCAGCCTTCCGGGCCGCGCAGCAGCCGGTCATCCAGAGCTCCCAGGCGTCCAGCCACCTTTGCTAGCCGCGCAGCGTGAACGCCTTCTGCCTTTGCCCAGTCTTCGATGACGGCAGTGTCCGGCGGTTCTGCACGCGGCCCGGGAGGCAAATCATCTGGTTCTTCTTCGAATGGTCCCGGCAGAAACCAGAGATCCTTTTCGTGAGCCTCTGCATCCTCCTCGGTAGTGATGAGGGGGTCGTCGTAACCATCAGTCAAAATAGAGGCTCTCGTATTCATATGTGCAAAATACTGTTCTTTTGCACATTACCCAAGTGATTTTGTGGCGGTTGCCTACGCCCTTTATATAGTACGCTCGCGCGACTGCCGGCGGAACCTCTCAGATCGCGCTCAGCGCTAGGGAACCAAGGGTCTTAGGATGAACGCGACGAGAGAGCACCTATTTGCATTCGTTTACAAACGGTCGTTTATTTATGATACCTTAAACTGCAAACGGCCTGTTTTGATGCCCCTGATCGGCTACGCGCGCGTCTCGACCGAGGATCAGACCCCCCTGCCCCAGTCGCAGGCCCTGAAATCCGCGGGCTGCGTCGAGATCCATGAGGAACAAGCCTCGGGCGGTAATCGTGCGCGGCCCGTGCTGGCCCGTGTGCTGGAGCGGATAGGCAAAGGCGACACGCTTGTCGTTGTGCGCATCGACCGCCTGGCGCGCTCTCTGTCGCACCTGCTGGAGGTGATCGAGCGGCTGGAGGCCAAGGGCGCTTTCTTCCGCTCGCTCACCGATCCGATCGACACGTCCTCACCGCAGGGTAAGTTCACCCTGCAAGTCCTGGGCGCCGCGGCGGAGTTCGAGCGCGCCCTGATCCGCGAACGCACCAAGGCGGGGCTGGCCTCGGCGCGCAGCAAGGGGCGGGTCGGTGGCAACCCCGGTCTGCGCGCCCGCGATCCCGCGGCGCTGCGCAAGGTGCGGCTGGCGAGGCAGGACGGCTACATGGAGCGGCTGAACGAGACGGCGCAGGACTGGGTGCCCCATGTCCGCCGCCTACGGCCCGACATGGCTTGGGAGGATGTGCTGCGCATCATCAACGGCCCCCTGCCCCGCGAGCGCCAATGGACGCAGAGCCGCCTGCTGCGCGCCGTGAACGCGTATGTGCGGGATGGGTTCCTGGAAGAATCCGTGCTGGGCCGTGCCGGTCGTCGCGATACCGACGACCGCTTGCCCGCCATCGTGGCCGGCATCAAGGGCGCAAACCCGGAGATCACGCTGCAAGAGATCTGCAACAGGCTCGAGAAAATGCGGGAACGGACGCCGCGTGGGCGGACCACCTGGCAACCGTCATCCGTGAAGATGCTGTTGGAGCGAGCCGAGAGGCTGGGGCTGCTTGATTGAAGTCGCGGGAATCGCCATGCGATTCTCATGATCTGCAGTCCGTAGGCGTCCACAATACATGTTGTGGCCACGACGCCACGACCCACGAGCTGTTGAAGTATGCTGCGAACAGGGTCACCCAACGCACTGATACTTAATGGTTTTCTCTCGTCAGAAATCAGCCCCTTCAACGCGCATACACCGTTCAACGGTTTGGGCTGGATTTACTCACCAAAACTGTTAAGGTCTACAAAACAATAAAGACTTGAGGGCAGTGATGAGCGGGATACGAGCCTCTCAAAGATTCGATGTCATGTCCAAGCGGCTTGGTAGCCGGTTGCGAGAACATGCTCAGGAGACTTTTCCACCGGATGCCCAGAAGGGTCTCCGCCGCTTCGCGATGCGGGAAGCGGCAGATCTCCTACGGCTCAACCAGAACACCTTCCGCCACCATGTGTCAAACCTCGAAGGCTTTCCCGAAGGTATACTCGAGGGTGGCAACCGCCGCAGTTTCTCTGCCGAGGAAATGGTCGAGGCCCAACGCGTCCTTCTTGAGACGGGCAGGATTAAGCCCGATGAGCACCCTCACAGAAGAGCCGGCGAACCGTGCCAGGTCGTGACAATCTTCAACCTGAAGGGCGGGTCCGCAAAAACTTCGACCGTAGCTCATGTTGGTCAGCTACTGGGCCTTCGCGGCTATCGGGTCCTGCTGATCGACCTCGACAGCCAGGCAAGTCTGACAAACCTGTTTGGGGTGACTCCTGAACTCGATCCGGACATGCCGACCTCCTACGATCTGATCCGGTCGGAAGGTCCCCTGCCCGCCTCCGAAATCATTCGCAAAACGAACTTTCCAACGGTCGACCTTATCCCCGCCTCCATGGACATCATGGAGTACGAGTTTGAGGTCGCTTTGAGCTTCAGACACGGAGCCACCACGTTCCACAGCCGGATCCGCGAAGCACTTGAGCCTGTTCTGGACAGATATGACGTGGTGATCTTCGACACCCCGCCTCAGCTGAATTTCTCGGTGATCTCTGCCCTCTTTGCCTCCACCGGGGTCCTGATCCCGCTCAACGCGTCCATGCTTGATGTCATGTCCCTGGCGAGCTTCCTCGGTATGGCGAGCAACCTGATGGGTGTCGTCGAGGCGCATGCTCCCGAACACGGTCTGAACTTCGTGCGCGTGCTGATCACCCGCTACGAGAATACCGACGGTCCACAGGTCCAGATCTCGTCTCTGCTTCGGACGGTCCTTGGCGATGCGGTCTTGCCGGCCGAGTTCCTGAAGTCGACAGCGGTAGGTGATGCCGCCAACACGCAGCAGAGCATCTTTGAGGTCGAACCTCGCGACGTAAACCGCAGAACCTACGAGCGTGCGATCGAGTCCGTTTCGCGTGTGACCGACGAAGTCGAACGCGAAATCCTCAAGGCATGGGGGCGTAGCCATGGCGCGTAAGGTCTTCGGAGACTCTCTCAAGAACGCGATGGGCAACGCCGCAACGCCGGACGAAGGTGCGGATCTTGATCTGAAGCGCACGAGCCCAACTGTCGCTCGTGCGCAAGCATCCGTGCTGGAAGAAGACAAGCACGCCACGCGCCTGATCGACCCGAGCATTGTGCGGATGTCCGCGGTCATGGACCGTATCGATCCGAGCGATGGCCTCGAGGAACTTGTGTCCTCGATCCGAGAGCATGGGCAAAAGGTTCCCATTCTTGTCCGCCGAACCCAGGATGGCGCACTTGAGATCGTCTACGGGCGCCGTCGCCTTCTTGCCTGTCGTGAGCTTGGTCAGAAGGTGCGGGCCACGGTCATGGAAATGACCGAAGAGGAAGCACTGATCGCCCAGGGCGTGGAGAACAATGCGCGCCAAGACCCATCGTTTATCGAGAGGGCTCTATTCGTCGCCGGCATCATTCGGGAACTTGGGAAAACAGACGAAACGCGCAAGAACGCCCAGACCATCGCCTATCGGGCACTCCAGATCGATGAATCTCTCGTCTCTCGGATGAACCGTATCGCGACGGGCATTCCGATGGAGCTGATCCAGGCCATCGGACCAGCACATGGCGTTGGTCGGCGGGTCTGGGAGAAGCTTTTCAGGCTGTGCGAGAAGGACGTCTCGAGAGCCAAGGAAGTCGCCCGCGAAATCCCCCGTAGCTTGCCTGGCCCAGAGCGGCTTGACGCAGCGGTTACGCTACTCACGGCCACCAAGACAACTCCGCCCAAGGCTGAGCCAGGTGAGCGCGTGAAGATCGGCCGCAAAGGCAATCGCATCACTATCGATGTGGACGCTGATCTTGCTCCACGCGTCGAAGAGGCGGTCCGAAAGCTGATCGAAGAGCTTCTTGACCGCGGTCAAGACGGCCCAAAGTGACGACCCCGTGTCTTGACCGCGGTCAAGACATCAAGAGCAACGAGCAGAAAACGAAAGGAGGAACGGCTAGAAAAGGAAAGACCCCCCGAAAGCGGTGCTTCCGAAGGGCCTCAATCAGTCTCGACACCTGATTGATACCCCCAAAACGAATCGAGTTCAACACCGCTCGCGGTGAACGGGGAAGCTTTTTCTTCCGAAACACCATGAGACATGTCACTCAAGCACGAACCGCTTTGGCGGAACAATCCGCTATTGCCTGCCCTAACCCCTACGAGCTTCTGGGGCCGGTGCGGGTTCTTCGGAAAGACCTGAACCTCACGAGCAACGACGTCACCGTACTGACAGCGCTCATCAGCTTTCTACCGCGCGATCAGAGTCCCAACTCTGGTGAAACACAGCGCAAGCTGACCATTGTGTTTCCTTCCAACGCCTCCTTGTCCGAGCGCGCAAACGGCATTGATGAAAGAACGCTTCGCCGCTGCCTGGGGCGCCTTGAGGCTGCGGGACTCATCCAGCGAAAGAGTTCAGCGAACGGGAAACGCTTCCCTCTCCGCTACGGAGGGATCATCAGGGATGCGTTTGGGATCGACTTGGGTCCGTTAATGCAGAGCCACGACGCTCTTGCGGCCAGAGCATCGGAGGTCACGGAAGAGCGTGAACGCCTGCGCTCCCTCAAGGCAGAAGCACTGGCGCTGCGCGCTTCCCTCCTACAGGACGAACAGCTCCATGACGCACGGCGGGCTTCACTGGAAACGATCCGAAACTTGCTTCGTCGAGCAACCCTGACTGCCGACACAGTCTTGCAAATCATCGCTGGTCTCCGTGAGCTCGGAGCCAACGCCAAGCCGAGCTATGGAGAGTGCCACGATTCAAACACCCGTGCGGACCGAGAGCAATCGCAAGACCAAACCCTCGGACGTGAATGCGCGAGCGAAATGTCCGCCAGGAACGGACAAAATGACCGGCAGATAGAGTCTGTAAAAAAAGAACATATAAAGAAAGACACGCACGTAATGAAGACCAACGCTCCCCAAAGCATTGGGGCAGCGACCATGAACCGGGACCCTGCAAAAATGGCGTGGACGGACTTTTCGCATGTCGCGGACTTCTTCCCAGATCCGCCACGAACAGGCGAAGCCCTCAACCGCGTTCTCTTCGACATCGGTCGATTGCTTAGAATACGCCAAGAAAAACTGATGCGTGGTCTTCAGAAAGCTGGGGCTGGACGGCTTTTGCTGATCTTGGACTACCTGTTGGGGAAAGGCGAAGCGATCAGGCAGCCCGAGGCATACTTTGAAACGATCCTGCGCGCATAGAGCATGCAGCTTACACGTCTTGACCGCGGTCAAGACCGACGAAGAGAGGGAAAGGTTGGGGGTTTGAGGGGTGACGGGAGGTGAGATCGGGAGAGTGGCTTCCGGCGCCCGTCATGGAGAAGATCTGATGGCGAAAGCAGCCCAGAATATCGTCCTGTCCCAGTCGCGGGACATTCCCTTCAACAAGCTCGTGCTGAGCCAGTCCAACGTGCGGCGCATCAAGGCGGGTTTGTCCATCGAAGAACTGGCCGAGGACATCGCCCGACGTGGCCTCCTGCAGAGCCTGTACGTGCGGCCGGTGGTCGATGCCGAAGGCGTTGAGACCGGCACGTTCGAGATACCGGCCGGTGGTCGCCGCTTCCAGGCGCTGTCGCTCCTGGTGAAGCAGAAGAGGTTGGCGAAGGCCGCGCCGATCCCCTGCATCGTGCGGGATGCTGCGTCCGACATTCTGGCCGAGGACGACTCGCTGGCAGAGAACATGCAGCGCGTCGCTCTGCACCCGCTGGACCAATTCCGCGCCTTCGTGGCTCTGCGCGAGAAGGGTCAGAGTGAAGAAGCGATCGCCGCGGCCTTCTTCGTGACGCCGCAGATTGTTAAGCAGCGCCTGAAACTCGCGTCCGTGGCCCCTGCCCTGCTTGAGGTCTATGCCGAGGATGGCATGACGCTGGAACAGCTGATGGCCTTCACCGTGAACCCGGATCACGCGCGTCAGGAACAGGTCTGGGATGCGGTGAAAAACTCCTGGAACAAGGAGCCCTATGCCATCCGGCGCATGCTGACGGAAACCTCGGTCCGGGCGTCCGATCGCCGCGCGGTCTTCGTCGGTGTCGATGCCTATGAGGCGGCCGGCGGTGTAGTCCTGCGCGATCTCTTCCAGGGCGATGACGGAGGCTGGCTCGAGGACCCTGCCCTGCTCGATCGGCTGGTCTCCGAGAAGCTCCAAGCCGAAGCCGAGGCGCTGGCCTCGGATGGCTGGAAGTGGATCGAGGTGGCGACCGACCTGCCCTATGGCTACAGCCACGGTCTGCGGCGTCTGGCCGGTGATCCCGCGCCGATGACCGACGAAGAAAGCGCGGCCCATGCGACGCTCCTCGCGGAGTATCGGGCGCTGGAGGAAGAATACTCCGGCCAGGACGAGTACCCCGAGGAGATCGATGCACGGCTGGGTCAACTCGAGATGGCGATGGAAGCGCTTGAACAGCGGCCTCTGATCTACGACCCGACCGAGATTGCGCGCGCGGGCGTCTTCGTGACGCTGGATCGGGATGGCAGTCTCGCGATCTACCGCGGGTACGTTCGGCCAGAGCACGAGCCGCACGAGGAGACCGCGGTCCAGGATGGCGATGGTGTGGATGCCATGGGGCAGGGGGGTGATGTCGGTGTTTCCAGCTGGAAGCCGTCGGCGACCTCCGCCGGCGGCACCGTCATCACCTCGGGCGGTCAGCCGATTGGTGCGGATGCGTCCGAGGAGGACGACGACGGAGCGCTGAAGCCGTTGCCCGAGCGGCTGGTCATGGAACTGACGGCTCACCGGACCTTGGCTTTGCGCGAGGCCATCGGGCGGTCGCCGGACGTCGCGCTGACGCTCCTGCTCCTAAAGCTGGTGACGGACACCTTCCGCACCGCCTCTGCGACGGGCAGTTGTCTCGAAGCCTCGGTCCGGCACGTCTACATGTCGGCCCAGGCGCCCGATCTGAAAGACAGCGTCGTCGCCAAGCTGATCGATGAGCGTCACGCAGCCTGGGAGGCCGATCTGCCCCTCGGAGACGATGCTGCGCTCTGGGACTATCTGTCCGTTCTCGACCAAGGCAGCCGTCTCGCGCTCCTGGCGCATTGCCTCAGCTTCGGGATCAACGCGCTCCAAGAGAAGGTGAACCCCTATGGGGCTGGCATCTCGGCCACCGGCCTGACCCGCCGCATGGCCCATGCCGATCTCGTAGCCCGCGCGGTGGAGCTCGACATGGTCGAGGCAGGTTGGGAGCCGACGGTCGACGGTTACCTCAACCGCGTGCCCAAGGTCCGGATCCTCGAGGCTGTGCGCGAGGCGAAAGGCGAGGGAACTGCGCAGCTTCTCGATCACCTCAAGAAGGGCGAGATGGCCGCAGAAGCCGAGCGGCTCCTCAAAGGCAGCGGCTGGTTGCCCGAGGTCCTGCGCCGGGCCGATCTGGTGGCAAGCGACGGCGAGGGGATCGCAGAAGGGCAGGGGGAGGACGCGAGCGCGCCCGACGACATCGATCTCCCTGCTTTCCTGACGGCTGATCTGCCGGACTGCACCGGGTCGATGATGGCCGCGGAGTGATCTGAACCATCCGGGGGCGGGGAAACCTGCCCCTAATTTCAACAAAACACAGTAATATCAATATGATGAATGCGAGTACTCGCATTCAGGATGAGGAATCATGTCTGCAACAACCATCATCGACACAGCCCCCCTTGGGGCGCTGATCCGCTACACCGACGGCAGTCCCAAGCCGCCGGCACGTTTCACCAAGAAGCTCGCCGCCTGGGAGCGCTCGAACGGCGTCGGCCGTCTCGTGAAGAAGGAACCGCCCCGGGTCTATCCGACCTGGACCGCTCCGGCCTCCTTCACGCTGCATGAGGGGAACTTCTCCTCAGACGGGGTCATCCTCGTCACCATCATGCGCAGCCATTCGGCAGACAGCCGGCTGGTATTCGAGGTCGCCGAGGAGCCGAATCCCGGGCAGGTCCGCGTGCTGCTGGACTTCGGTGGCAACACCGAGCTGCTGCATCTGGCGGAATCCGTCACCGCGGCCGAGCTCTGGATCGCGCGGGAGGGTTATCGCAATGCCCGTCTCGAAATCGTCGGTGCTGACGACGGCGATAAGGCAAGGGGCGCGGATCTAGCCGCCTGAGCCCTGACACTTCGTGAGGGGCCTACCCATGTGCGGGCCCCTCACCGACCACACCCTCGTCCCGCTGTGCCGTGGGGCGCCGATGGTTCCTTGCCCTACAGGGCTCACAAGCCCCTTAGGACGCTCGTTCTGACCAACACTTAGAGTTCCCCCGGTGATGGACCGCACCGCCAAACCTGTCGCTTGAGGCGTTAACGGGATCGTCCCAAGAAGTTGGAAATCTCTCGCCTGCTGCCGAATCTGGCTGCTCTTCTGTGATTGCCCGTCGACGGAATTCACGCTATGAACGAATTGTAGAATTGTTCATAGGTAGTGGATTGGGGCAGGCATTTTCGGAGAATGACCGTCTAAGGGCTCGTGAAGCCATGTTGAGGGAGGGCAGGCGCCTGTATCTCGAAGGCGGCTTCAGCGCCCTGTCGCTGTCTCGGCTGACCCAGACCGCCGGGATTGCCAAGACGTCCTTTTACTCGTTCTTCCCATCCAAGGAGGATCTGCTCCTCGACTTGCTGGCAGCTGAGGCCCCTGGCTTCAGCACACGCGTCATGGCGCCCCTCGACGACCAGGCCCTGTCGGCACGCGCAGCCCTTTCCGAGTTCCTTCACGCGCTTCTGGCCGAGTATCGCGCGAACCCTTTTCTGGCGCGATTGGTCGCAGAACCCCAGACACTGGCAGCAATCGCAATGCGCGTTCGGCCTGAAGACCTGAAACGCAAGTCCGACTGGATGGAGCGCCCTCTCGCCGCGTTCTTCGCCGCGCGCATGTCGGCTGGAGAGATCCCGCCACACCCGATCGAGACGCTGATGGATGTAGTCAGGTCGGTCGCGCTCCTCTCGCTGCACCGCGACCGGTACGGAAGCGATGAAAGATTTGAGGCCGCCGCCAGGACGCTGATCGCTCTGGTTGCAGATGGCCTCACCAGACAGGAGACAGGATCATGACCACGGAAAGCCGCATCGCCAGCTTTTTCGGCCTCGATGACATGGGCTGGGCGAAGCATGCGAACCCATGGAGCGGCTGGACCCGCTTCATCACCTGCCTGCCGCTTTTCGCCCTAGCCGTTTGGAGCCGCGTCTGGCTGGGTTGGTGGTCGCTCGTTCCAATCGCAGGCGCGCTCTTGTGGATCTGGTTGAACCCGCGGGCCTTCGGGCCGGTCCAGGATGACCGCGCCTGGATAGCGCGAGGCGTCTTTGGTGAGCGCTTCTGGTCGAACCGCCACAGGGTGCCAGTACCTGCGCGCCATCAGATCATGCCGAATATCCTGAACGTGGCGTCGCTGACAGGATTTCCATTTCTGGTATGGGGTCTGGTGGCAATTGATCCATGGCCGACCATCTTCGGGATGGCCATGATCATTGGCGGCAAACTTTGGTACATCGACAGGATGGCGATCCTTTACGAGGACATGATCGTCCAACGACCCGAACTCCGTTACCGGCAACCTTCAGAAACGTCCTCCCGATAAAGGCGCACAGCTGCGCGTGTTTCTGAACTTGGGTGGCAACACCTAGCAGCTGCATCTGGCGGAGTCCGTCACCGCAGCCGAGCTCTGGATCGCGCGGGAAGGTTTTAACAATGCGCGGCTCGAAATCGTCGGCGCCGAGCACGGCGAAAGGGCAGGGGGCGCGGATCTAGCCGCCTGAGCCCTGAGAATGCGTGAGGGGCCTGCCGAAGGGCCGGCCTCTCTCCGACCACTTGAACCTCGTCCCGCGCTGTCGCGGGGCACCAGAGGATCCATCCCCCCAATACGTAAGTCTTCAACCAAGAGCATGACCGGGAGGCTGGCGGCGTTCCAAGCATCAACGGGACAATCGGCTCCTGACGTTAGGGGACCATCCCCCGCTCGCCATTCCCTTCCTTGCCCCGAATCCCGTCTTCGAGATCAACCCGCGAGGGGTCGGACTACGGGCAAGCCCGTGCCGCCGGGTGGATTCGGACGAGCCGAACGCACCCGGTGATGTCAGACAGTCTTCGGGCCTGCGGGGTCCTGTCGCGCGGGGGATGGTCCCCCGCCTCCAAGACAGGAGCCAAACAGATGTCCCGCAAAGATGCTCACGCCTTCGCCGCCTCCCTCGCCGCCACGCTCATGGTCTCGATCGTCGTCTTCCAGGCCGGGGATGGAACCTTCGGCGCCGTCCCGGCCGATGAAATCGACGGCGACGAGGTCGTGATCGTGGGGGAGCACGATCCCTTCGGGTGAGGCTTCGGCCTCACTTCTCAAGGGCCCGGCAAGGCGCAGGCGCACCCCCGGGCCTATCGCCGACAGAGTGATAGTCGGTGCCGATCTTACGATCCCGTGCGGCATCCCTATATCTATGCCTCCGGCACCGATTTCAGGATGACTATTGATGAGTAATGACCATGACAAGAGCCAAGGCGGCGGTGAAAAGCCCCCGGAGAAGAAAGGTGTCGATCTTGCTGCTTTGAGCGAACAACTGAAGGCTCAGGGATACAATGGCGGCAAAGGGGGGGAGGCTCTAAAGAAAACCATGGAAGACATGGTGCGACAGATGGAACCCCTTCGCCATCTGCAAGAGCAAATGAAGCATCTCCAAGGGCTTTCTGGGCATGAGGGTATCGCTGCGAAGCTGGCTGAAGACGCGAAACGATATTCTGCCATCCAGGAGCAGATGGAGAAGGCGTTTGAACCCTATCGCGGCCTCCAAGATCGCATGAAAAACTTGGGGCTCTCCGCCGGGGAAGATTCCGCCATTGGCCGTGTTGCAAAGCAGATTGCCGACCAGCAGCGTGCGATTGAGGCAATGCGTCCTCATATCCCCGAAAACCTTGCTAAGCCGGAGCCGCCACGACTGCCGAACATCGAACAGATTAAGTTTCCGCCGAATCCGATCCTTGAGACCAATGAGCGCCTCGAACGTATCGAAGAACGATTTGAGCAGATGCAGGGCATCGCCACAGATGCGGCGCAGATAGCCAACGGCCTGCAAGGTGCCGCTGCTGAGTTCCTTCAGAAGTTCGAGAAAGCCGCTGCGGATAATGACCGCACCGCGGGGCGGGCCATCTGGATCGGTGTTGTTGCTGTGATAATCGCCATTGCAATGCCAGCCGTCCAAATCGGCTATTCTGAGTTCCGGCGCACGCCCGACAACGGCCCTGAGACTAAGTCTGCCATTGAGAACTTGCAGGCTGAAGTAGCCGGTTTGCGCGCAGCCCAGGCTGAAGCGTCGGCGCAGCTTGGAGAGATCATAAGTTCATCGAATGACGAGACTGCGACGATCCTCCGAGAAATCCGCGACCTATTGTCGAATCGTTCTGCGCCGGTAGGGACGGTGCTTGATGAGGTTCCGTGATAGGGAAACTACCGTCGAAACGCTGGAATGAAGACCTTGTAGACGAATGACAGCGGGGAGATGAAACCGCTCATGTCACGTGTCCCGCGCGAAGGTTGGCTCAAGGCCGATCGCGTCGTTGGAAGCCTCAATTGATGGCTAAGTCGCTCGCCGTCTTCCCTGCCTCCAACGCCTCCACGAACCACTGCGGTTTGCGTCCCCGGCCCGACCAGGTGAGCGCCGGGTTCTCAGGGTGCCGGTATTTCGCCGCGGCTGGCGCACGCGCGGATTTCGTCTCGGTGCCGACGAGTTCGGCCAGGGAGTAGCCCAGATCCCGGGCGAGAGCTTCCACCTTGGCGCGGGCTTCCGCCTTCTGCCGATCCTCAAATGTGGAAATCGCCTTGGCGACGTCCTTCTGCATCTTCTTCAGCTCGCCGAGCGACAGTGCCTCGAGATCGTAATCAGCCATTGATGCGGTCCGTGTCCTGAATGATCCGCCATCGATAGCCTGTCGCGGCAAGGGGCCGCAACTCCCGGAAGGCTGGGGCAGGGGTGGCAAAGGCTTTTGATCGCCGTTTTCGCCGCCAGGGAGGTGCTGAACTGGGGGTCAGACAGTCCGGATCGGCAAGGTGACAAGTACCGGCATGGGCTCCCCGCGCATCTCTGTCTCCAGGGCCATCCCTTCGACTGACAATCCCCTAATCCCGTTCGCTTGCCTGCGCGCAACCCCGCGTCAGTCCGGGCCGTGTTGCCCCTTGGGGCTGCCCGCGCCACCCCGGTCCTCTGGGGGTTTCCGGCGTCCGTTCCGGCCACCGTGCACGCGTCACCCGACGGGCTTTTTCCGGGTCTTGTCGAAGGGACGGTCCCGAAGACAGGAAACACAGGAGCTTATCATGCAGAACATCGTCATCCTCGCCGGCAACATCGGTCAGACCCCCGAAGTCCGCACCACCCAGAGCGGCACCAAGATCACCAACTTCAGCCTCGCCACCTCGCGCCCCCGCCTCTCGGAAGGTCGCGTCCTGCGCGACGAGAACGGCTACCGGGTCATGGACACCGAATGGCACCGCATCACCTGCTTCAACGGTCTCGGCAAGACGGTCGCTGAGCATTGCGAAAAGGGCATGAAGGTCCTCGTCCACGGTCGCATCCACTACACCAAGTGGATCGACAGCATGGGGAACGACCGCTACGGCTGCGAAATCATCGCCGAGAAGGTCGACTTCCTGAGCCGCCCGAAGTCGGCCGAGAACGAAAACCCCGAGCTGGTCGACCGCGACGATGAGATCCCGTTCTGAGGAACGGGGTCTCCCCCTCGGGCCCGGCGGGGAACCCGCCGGGTTCTCGTACCCTCGGCATCAACGGGGTTGGCTAAATTGTCTTTTGGCAACCTTGAATTGCCGAAACTTGCTCACCAAATAGTGACTGCCCGCGAGAAATGGCTCACGGGTTTGGCCGTTGAACTTGTCAACCTCTTTATGGTGACCTGGCAGCACGATGCCGAACAGCATCTCTGCGACCAGAGCCAGACGGAATGAGACACTGAGCATAGCTCGGACCTCCACGGTTACATTATACCACCTCGCGTTTTGAGACCCGTGTCTGCGAGGCGTTCGGAAGTGAGACGCTGAACGTATACGCTGACAGAAGGTGGCGTGCGTTCGGGGGACGCCCGGCCTAACAAACCGGAGCCCAGGGTCAGGGCCAGTCCTCCGAACTCTGCGATAAGGAGGCTGAATGCGGCTCGATTGGTTTAAGTCCAGAGGCTACCGCCATTTCGATCTGCCCGTTGGCGAGAAGTTCGCTAGGAAGGTAATGGACCCGAACTTCGTGATTCAGCACTCGTTTGTCCCGCTGCTTCACTACACGAAGTCAGAGAAACGCTACAAGAAATGCCCGATGACCGGGAAACGGACGATCACCTCGAAGGACCGCCCGATCAAGTATGCATCGCACCGGGACGCCTGTATACTTTCGTTCTACGCCAGCGAGATGAATAAGTTGCTGGACGCCCATTATAACGCCGCGGACCTCTCCGATAGCGTTTTGGCCTATCGTGCACTCGGGCGTGGTAACTACGATTTCTCGGCGGAAGTGCTTGCGTTTGCCAAGACCCATGCCCCCGTCACGATACTGGCGTTCGACGTCAGCAGCTTCTTCGACAACCTTGACCACACGCTCCTGAAACGCCGCCTAAAGGCAGTGCTGGGCGTAACCTCGCTGCCCGAACACTGGATGCGCGTGTTTCGGGCGATCACCGCGTTCCACTATGTTGATATGGAAGAGCTTAAGGCGAACGCCACGTTCTCCTCCCGGCTCAAGGAGAAAAGCCGCGACCGGATCGCCAGTGTCGAAGAGCTCAAGGCCAATGGCATCAAGTTTCACCCCAACCCCGAACTGGCAAAGGGGCATCGGCGAGGCATCCCTCAGGGCACCCCCATCAGCGCAGCAGCTTCGAACCTGTACATGATTGATTTCGACGCGGCAGCGCACGCTTTCTGCAACAGCATCGGTGCTTTGTATCGCCGCTATTCGGACGACATCTTGGTGATCTGCGACTCTGCTCACGCCGCAGCAGCCGAAGCCAAAATCATGGATCTCATTAAGGCAGAGAAGCTGGATATCTCTCCCCACAAGACCGAAAGGACCGAGTTCAGGGGTACGGGCGTCGTAGCGGGAAAAGCAGCACAATACCTAGGCTTCTCGCTCCACGAAGAGGGGCCAGCCATTCGAGAAAGCTCCCTCGCTCGGCAGTGGCGAAAGATGCGAAGGGCGATGCGCCGAACCCGCAAGATCGCGGAGAGAAACATCGCATCTGGAAAATCGACTAAGGCACACACCAAACGCCTGTATCGCCGTTTCACCCACCTGAAGGTGCGTGACGACGAAGGTGTTCGGATCGTACGCAACTTTTCTTCCTATGGGCGGCGCAGCGCCTCCGCATTCGGCGATGACGAAAAGATCACTCAGCAGATCAGGCGGTTTGAACGTGCCGCGCTCCGTGAGATCCAGGAACTCAAGAAGATCAAATAGACTTGCTCCTCCGCATGTTGGACCCGATTGCGTTTTCCCGATAGTGCATTGACATCGACGCGGAAGTTAACGCGGCGGAGCCGGCCTCCGAGAGTGAGAGGAGTGCCGCTTTTCCGGTGACGGGTTAAGGGCTGGGAGAGTGGCTCCCGGCGCCCGTCGCGGGAGATAGCCGATGGGCGTTGTGGAAGTTCTGGATCCGGCTCAGCCGGCGCGGGCTAGTGGCTGGAAAGTGGATGTGAGCCGGGGTGACCGGAACGGGCGGGTTTCGTCCGAATGGTTCAACAGGCCGGATGACGAGCGGTACCTGTCGCTCGACGATCTCTGGGCCAATGTAAAGGGTCGCTCTGAGCGCAGCCGCAGTCGTGTGGTGCAGACCGCCGACATCCGCGTCGAGGCCGCGCGCGACAACCCCGAGCGGTTGCACCTGATGCTGCCGAAGGCGCAGGAGCCGGTCGCGCCCACGCATTGGGCTTTTGGCCAGTTGGCCAGCATCGTCGGCGCACCGGCCTCCTACCTGCGGCAGTTGCCCGCGCCACTGGCGGGGATCAACCTGCAATACGGTCTGACCAACCACCGTGCCGAGCAGGTGAAGACCTTCGAGACGGAAGACGGCCGGACCGAACTGCGCGCGGTGACCGGCCCGGACTATGGCCGCATCCATGACTTTGAGCTGGTCGAGGCTGTGCAGCGTATTGCGGGCAATGGCACGGGCGACACGCGCTGGAAGGTGCCGGGCGTGCTCGACTGGTCGACCGGGGTCTACAACCCCGATGTCGAAATCAGCCGCGACACGACCACGCTTTATGCCTCGGACCGCGATGTCTTCCTGTTCCTCGTCGACGATCGCAACCCGATCGAGGCGGGCCGTCTGCCGGATGGTTCCCCCGATCTCTACTTCCGGGGCTTCTACTGCTGGAACTCCGAGGTCGGTGCCAAGACCCTCGGCATGGCAAGCTTCTACCTGCGGGCAGTGTGCCAGAACCGCAACCTCTGGGGCGTCGAGGATTTCCAGGAGATCAAGATCCGCCATTCGAAATATGCCGCCTCGCGCTTTGCCCATGAGGCGGCCCCGGCGCTGACGCGTTTCGCCAATTCCTCACCACAGGGTTTCGTGAACGGCATCAAGGCGGCGCGACAGCAGATCGTGGCGCGCAGCGACGAGGATCGCGCGGATTTCCTGAGGAAGCGGGGCTTCTCGAAAGCCGAGTCCGGCAAGATCATCGAGAAGGTGCTGATGGAAGAAGGCCGCCCGCCAGAGAGCATCTTCGACTTCGTGCAGGGAATCACGCGGCTTGCTCGTGACAAGACCCAGCAGGACGCCCGCCTTGACATGGAAGGGCGCGCCAAGAAGCTCCTCGACCGGGTCGGCTGACGTCGGCCCCGACAACGCGACCGCCCGCATCTGCGGCGGTCGCGCTTTCCCTTCCACATGCATGCCACTGGCCCCGCCCCGAGAGGGCAGGGGGCTTTGGCGTGTGCAATTCAGCGAGAACCGCCATGACCCCCCCAGGAAGAAACCGTCATCCTCGAGGCCCGCGACATCCTCGGCCGTTACCTCAGCCAGAATCCGGTCATCGGCAGCTGGCATGCGCTGATGGACTACTGCGCGCTGACCGTCCGCGGGCCCATCGAGCGCTTCCACGTCCTCTATCTCGACCGCAAGAACCGCATCATCTCGGATGAGCTTCTCTCGACCGGTACGGTCGACCATGTCCCGGTCTATCCGCGCGAGGTGATCAAGCGAGCGCTGATGCTGAACGCCAGCGCCCTGATCCTGATCCACAACCACCCTTCGGGCGATCCGACGCCGTCGGAGGCCGATCTCAGCATGACCAAGGAAATCCAGAAGGGCTGCAAGTACCTCGGGCTGACGCTGCACGACCACATCATCGTCGGCGCCGGGACAGAGCTAAGCCTGCGGGCCCTCGGCAAGCTCTGAAGGCCCATCGGACCCATCACCGCCGCCCCTTCGAGGACGAGGGCGGCGGTTTGGTCTTTGACGGATGAAGCGGGGAGAGAGGCTTCCCGCGCCGTCGGAGATTTCCCCATGTTCGACCTGCCCCTGCCTATTCACCAGACCGCAGTGCCTCGCGGCTTCGCGCCGCTCTTTCCGTCGGGCGTCACTGATCCCAACCTGCCCTTCGCCCTGACCCTGTCGCGCCGCGCACCGGCCGACCTGATGTCGGGCCGCGCCGCGCCGCTGGTGCTCGCCCGCTTCGCGACGCTGGCCGAGGCCATGCAGGGCGCGATCGACCATGCCGGCGGCATCGTCCCGGATGCTCCGCCCCAGCTTCTGGCGATCCTCGACCGCGACGCGCGCCTTGTTCTGGCCGGGGCCGCTAGCGACAGCGCCGTCGCCTGGTGCCACCCGGTGTGGAGCGCGACCGAGGCGCGGGACGTCGTGACCGAGGCAAGCCAGCTGCGCGCGCAAGCAGGCCGCGCGACGGCATGGGGCGAGCCCGATCTGGCAGTTCGGCTGCGCCACCGCGCCGATCTTCTGGATGCGCGGCTCGTCGACCCGCTCTGGCGCGCCTTCGCCGCCCGGGCGCTGCAAATCGCGGCGTGAGGCCCGAGAGGCAGAGGAGGGCAGGGGGGATTTGGAGCTTGTCCGGGGGAGAGAGATCGCCCGGCCCGGCTCCGATCCCTTCCCCTTACCGGAGACACAAGATGACCCTGACTGAACCCACCCTCACGCCGCCGATGGGACCCTCGACCGTCGATATGGCGCAGATCTTCGCGGCCCATGCCGAACGCGCGGCCCGGATCGACGCGCTGCGCCCCGGCAACAAGGACCGCCTCTTCGACGGCCTCATGGCCGCTGGCATCACCCATGTCACCGTGACCTTCGACGGTGCCGGTGACAGCGGCCAGATCGAAAGCATCGGCGCGTGGTCCGGTGAAACCGCCGTCAACTTCCCCGCGACCGAGATCGCCTATGCGGCGATTACCTGGGACCACCCCGAAGTCGAAATGCGCCAGCTCTCGCTCGAAGATGTCGTCGAGCAACTGGCCTACGACTTCCTTTCCGACACCCATGGCGGCTGGGAGAACAACGAAGGCGCTTACGGCGAGTTCTGCTTCGACGCCGCGGCCCGCTGCATACATCTCGAGTTCAACGAACGCTTCACGTCGTCCGAACTCTACACCCACGACTTCTGAGGGGGCGGCGATGGCACATCCCTATCACCACGCCCTCTCCTCAGTGAAGAAATGGGGCGGCACGGTCGACTGCTACATGGCCGTGCATACCTGGTTCGACCAGAGCAAGGAGATCACTGCGGACTTCCGGCACCGGGCGCTGCGCCACCATGCCGAGGGCATCTTCATGGCCGAGACGATCTTCGGCCCGACCCTCACACTCTCGACCGGGCGCATCATTCCGACCCGCTGGGTCGGCGAGCAGCATGTGAAGGAAGACCTCGGCTTCATCCCAAGCTTCGCCGACTGGGTGAAGGCCATCCGGCCGGAACCCTGGATGGGCCGGTCAGCGCGGATCGAGGCATTGGTCGATCCGCATCTCGCCTCGCCCGTGGTCGAGGTGACCTGATATGACCGATCCGGCCTATCAGCGCCTCGGCTTGCCCGTGGCGGCGTCGCCCTACACCGTCCTGCGGGCGGCGGTCCGGGCGTTCCATCCCGACACGCGCGCCGTTCGCGGCTTCCGGGCGGCGCGCAAGCGCTTCTACCGGCAGATGCTTTGCGCGCATGCCGCGCGACAGGCGGCGGGCGACAGTTCCACAGGCTAATCGCCCCATCCAGCCACTCATCCCAATCCAGCACCCGGCCACTTGGCCGGGCTTTCCCCATTCAGGAGGTCCCCATGGCGGATTACTTCACCCATTTCTCGTGCTTGCTCGATGTCGGCACCCCCGACAAAGCTGCCCGCGCGCTCGCGCTGTTCCAGAGCTTGCGCGAAGCCGATCAGGATGCCGAGGACCCGGAGGTTGCAGGCTTCGACCTCGTGCGCCAGGATGCGCCCGAGGGCAGCGCCCTCTGGATCCATGATGACGACCACGGCGATGTCGAAGCCGTCATCCGCTTCGTCCTGCGCCTCGCGGAAGAATTCGATTTCACCGGCCTCTGGGGCTTCCAGTATGCCCTGACCTGCTCCCGGCCGCGCCTCGACGCCTTTGGCGGTGGCGCGCATGTCATCGATCTCGGTGCCCGCAAATCCATCGGCTGGATCAGCACTCAAGAGTGGCTGGCCGCCGCCCTGAACGGGGAGGACGTCGATGCCTGAGGTGATCTGCACCACGGTCTACCAGTTCACCGAACTCTCGGAGGCAGCCAAGGAAAAGGCGCGCAGCTGGTATCGCGAGATCGGGCCGCACGACGACTGGTGGGACGCGGTCTACGAGGATTTCGAGCGCATCTGCGAGATCCTCGGCGTCCGGCTCAAAACCACGCCTGTGCGGCTGATGGGCGGCGAGACGCGGGCCAAACCCTGCATCTGGTTTTCTGGGTTCTGGAGCCAAGGGGATGGGGCCTGTTTCGAAGGATGCTGGTCCCACGCCAAGGGCGCGGCCGCGCGCATCCGGGACTATGCGCCCCAGGATGCGACGCTGCATGGCATTGCCGACCGGCTGCAGGCCATCCAGCGGCGCAACTTTTACCAGCTTGCTGCTGAGGTCAGCCATCGGGGCCGCTACTACCACGAATACTGCATGTCTGTGGACGTCACCCGCGATAGCCCGACCTGGCAGCCGCCCACCGAGGATGCCGAAGAGATTGTGACCGAGGCGCTGCGCGATCTCGCCCGCTGGCTCTACCGCCAGCTTGAGGCTGAATACGACCACCTGACCTCGGATGAGTCCGTTGAGGACGGCATCATCGTCAACGAGTACACCTTCACAGAAGCCGGGCGTCGCTTCGAGTAAGGGCGCACGGTTGAAAACTGTCAGAAAACTGCGTATGTTTCTGACAAAGGAGCGATCATGGAGCGCATGGCCGAGAGCATTATGAATGTCGCAACGACGTTGCCGGAGGGGGTGCCCTTGGCAGCGAAGGGGCTTTTGCATTTCGGCTCGCGCGCGGCGGTCGATCAAACGCTGTCGCGTCTGGCTGCGCGCGGCGAGTTGATCCGAGCAGGACGCGGCATCTACATGCGCCCCGTCCAGACACGCTTTGGCCCGCGCAGTCCGTCCGCTGAACAGGCGATTGAAGCGCTCGCTGTGCAGCGGGGCGAGACGATCGTGCCGAGCGGTGCTGCTGCAGCAAACGCTCTGGGCCTCACGACACAGGTGCCGGTCAAGTCGGTTTACCTCACCTCAGGGCGAAGCCGTGTGCTGAACCTTGGCCGGCAGGCAGTCGAACTGCGTCATGCGCCGCGCTGGCAGTTGACCCTTGGCAACAAGACCTCCGGCCAGGTTGTTCGGGCTCTTGCCTGGCTCGGGCCGGATGAGGCTCCCAAGGCCCTGCAAATCCTGCGATCCAAGCTCACGGAGACGGCAAAGACTGAGCTGATGTCCGCCGCGCCGCAGTTTCCGACTTGGCTGGCACGATTGGTCGGAGAGATGGTCCATGGCTGAGGCATTCCTGCGCCTCGACGCCAAAGACCGGCTGGATGCTCTTGGTGTCGCGGCCGATCGGCTTGGCCGGCCAGCCCACCTCCTCGAAAAGGACGTTTGGGTGGTCTGGGCGATCCAGCAGCTGTTTGGATCGCCCATTGGCACAAACCTCGTCTTCAAGGGTGGCACCTCTCTGTCGAAGGCCTACCAGGTCATTGACCGGTTTTCCGAGGATGTGGATCTGACCTTCGATATCAGAGCGCTGATCCCGGATCTGCTTGGGGGCCGTGAAGACGCCATGCCCGCCACATCCAGCGAAGAGCGGCGCTGGTCGAAACGTGTCCGACAGGCCTTGCCTGAATGGGTGGCCGGGACCGTCCAGCCGATCCTGCAGCAGGCGATGGATCGGGAAGGGATCGATGCCGGCCTTCGGATTGATGGCGACAAGCTGTTCATCGACTACCCGCACCTCGCGCGCGGCACGGGATACGTTTCTCCGAGCGTGATGCTGGAATTCGGTGCGCGTTCTACAGGAGAGCCCGCATCCCCACGCGATATCGTTTGCGATGCCGCGTCGGTGATCGCAGGCGTGGAGTTTCCCATTGCCCGCCCGCGCGTGATGCATGCGGAACGGACGTTCTGGGAAAAGGCGACAGCGATCCACGTCTTCTGTTTGCAAAACCGTATGCGAGGGGATCGCTTTTCTCGCCACTGGCATGATGTCGCCCGGTTGGACGATGCGGGCATCGCCGCTGCGGCCATCCAAGATCGCGCGCTTGCGACCGCTGTCGCCCGGCACAAGACGATGTTCTTTGCAGAGAAGGCGGCGGATGCCACGTGGATCGATTACGGCACCGCAACCTCTGGGCATCTACAACTGGTCCCAGGCGGCGATGCTCTCAAGGCTCTCGCTGACGATTATGGCCGGATGGTCGAGGACGGCCTGCTTGCATCAACACCAGAGCCTTTTGGCGACTTGATGGACCGCTGCGCGGACATCGCGCGGACGGCCAATGCAGCGTTCAAGCCTGACTGACCATCTTTCGGAAGATTCCCGCTACTTATTCCCGTCGATCCATTTCGACATCAGTCCCTTGTCGCGGAAGCATTCATCCGGGACGGCGCGCCGTTTGATCCGGGCGAGTTTCTCCGCGAAGGCCACCTGCTTTGAGGTCGGCAACCGATCCATGTCGGAGACTGGTTTCAGCTTGGCCTGCGCCTCGATCCAGGCGCTGAGCGACTGGCGGTCCTGCTGAACTTCCCAGGGCAGGAGGGTGTTGTTGCGCAGGGCGAGCGACCGCGCATAAGCGATCTGCTTGGCCGTCGCGGGCAGGGCATGCGTGGTGCTGTTCATCGGGAACCCCCTTTCTGGCTTGTTCCTCAATTTAGAACATAACAAGAACAAAATCAAGCCAAGTGTCCGGGGTGCGGCGGTTCGAGAGGGAAAGGAGGGTCGGGGAAGATCAGGCCTGAGGGTGCCCGAGAGAGGGCGTCCGGGCCTGTCCCTGTCCCTCATTCCGGAGTTTCCCGATGACCTATCTCGCGCCCGTTGCGCCTCCCGTTCCTGTTCCATCTCGCGATCTCGCGCCCGCGCCCGCGATACTCGCCGTGGCCGAGGCTCTGCAGCCCGATCTCGCCCAAGGCTTCCAGATCGACGCGCTGCGTCTGCGACTTGAGATGGAGCGCGCCTTTGGCGGCTCCGATGCCGATGGCGCCTGGGATTGGAAGCTCGCCTATGAGGCGGGCGAGGTGGCGCTCGTCCTCTTCCTGCGGAAGTTCGGCCGCGCGCTGCTCGCCCGTGCCGGCTCGCCTGCGGCGCTGCTACCGATCTTCGCCAAGGTGGCGGGCCTCTTGCCGACGCATACCCGGCGCTCGGAGGAGATGGAGCGCTTCCAGCAATTCTCGACGCCGCTGCCGATGGGGCTGGCGGCGATGGTTGCAGCGCAGATCACGCCCCGTGACCTCGTCCTCGAGCCTTCGGCCGGGACAGGGCTTCTGGCGATCCTCGCCGAGGTCACGGGTGGCAGTCTCGCGCTGAACGAACTCGCCGAGACCCGCGCCGACCCTCTGCGTCACCTTTTCCCGGGGCGTCCCGTCACTACCTTCGACGCAGCACAAATCGACGATCATCTGGACGCAGGCCTTCGCCCGAGCGTCATCCTGATGAACCCGCCCTTCTCCGCGGTGGCCAATGTCGATGGCCGGACGACCGAGGCGACGGCCCGGCATCTGCGCTCGGCCCTAGCCCGGCTCGCGCCCGGCGGGCGTCTGGTGGCCATCACGGGGGCGGGTTTTGCGCCTGATGTCCCGGCTTGGGCCGAGACCTTCACACGCCTGACCGAGACCGCGCATCTGGTGTTCACGGGCGCTGTGTCCGGTGCCGCTTTTGCCAAGCATGGCACCAGCTTCGAGACCCGGATCTCGGTCTTTGACAAATGTCGCGGTGGCGAGGCGGGCGGCATCACAGCCGATCTGGCGCGCCCGATTTTGCCTGATGTCGCCAGCCTGCTGTCGCTGATCACTGCCCACGTCCCCCCGCGCCTCGCGCTGGCGCAGGTCGCACCAGCCCGGCAGGGCGCCACTTCCCCCGTCCCGGGAAATCCTGCCCGCACCACGCGCAAGGCCATCAGCACATCGCGCGCCACGCCAGCAACACCCCCCACCAACACCGCTCCACAGATCGAGGCCGCAGACCTTGCCTATACCCTGCGCGGTCCGACCGAGGACGGGGCAGCTGGTATGCGCCTATCGGATGCCATTTATGAGACCTTCCGCCTGCAGGCGATCGACATCCCTGGCGCTGCCCCGCACCCGACCAAGCTGGTCCAGTCCGCGGCGATGGCTTCGGTCGCGCCCCCGAAACCTTCCTACCGCCCGAAACTCCCCGCAGCCGTTCTGCGCGACGGCCTGCTTTCCGACGCCCAGCTCGAGACGGTGATCTACGCGGGCGAGGCGCATGGCGCCTATCTCGCCGGTTCGTGGACCGTCGATGAAACCGGCGATATGGTCTCGGCCGCGCCCGACGATGCCGCGGACGCCGTGCGCTTCCGTCGCGGCTTCTTCCTCGGCGATGGCACGGGTGCAGGTAAGGGCCGCCAGTCGGCCGGGATCCTGCTCGACAACTGGGCCCAAGGCCGACGCAAGGCGCTCTGGATCTCGAAGAGTGACAAGCTTCTCGAAGACGCGCAGCGCGACTGGTCAGCACTGGGGCAGGAGCGCTTGTTGGTCACGCCGCTCTCGCGTTTTGCACAAGGCCGCGACATCCCGCTCTCCGAAGGCATCCTCTTCACCACCTATGCGACACTGCGCTCGGAAGAACGCGGGGCCAAGAAGTCCCGCGTCGACCAGATCGTCGACTGGCTCGGGGCGGATTTCGACGGGGTGATCTTGTTTGACGAAAGCCATGCCATGGCCAATGCTGCAGGGTCCAAGGGTGATCGTGGGGACACCGAGGCGTCCCAGCAGGGCAGGGCGGGTCTGCGCCTGCAGCACAAGCTGCCGAATGCCCGTGTGGTCTATGTCTCGGCCACGGGGGCCACGACAGTCCACAATCTCGCTTATGCACAGCGGCTTGGGCTTTGGGGCGGGGAGGACTTTCCCTTCGCGACGCGGGCGGAATTCGTGGAAGCCATTGAGGCCGGTGGCGTCGCCGCGATGGAGGTCTTGGCCCGAGACCTGCGGTCTCTCGGCCTCTACACTGCCCGCTCGCTCTCCTATGACGGCGTCGAATACGAGATGCTCGAGCATGCGCTGACCCCCGAGCAACGCGGCATCTACGATGCCTATGCCGGGGCCTTCGCCATCATCCACAACAACCTCGCCGCCGCGATGGAGGCGGCGAACATCACAGGCGACAGCGGCACGCTGAACCGCCATGCCAAGTCAGCCGCGCGGTCGGCATTCGAGTCCGCCAAGCAGCGCTTCTTCGGGCATCTGCTAACCAGCATGAAGACCCCCACACTGATCGCGAGCATCGAGGCCGATCTCTCGGCAGGCCATGCGGCCGTCATCCAGATCGTCTCGACGGGCGAAGCACTGATGGAGCGCCGCCTTTCTGACATCCCCACCGACGAATGGAACGACATCCGCGTCGACATCACCCCGCGGGAATATGTCTTGGACTATCTCGCCCATTCCTTCCCGGTGCAGCTCTACGAGCCTTTCACCGACAGCGAGGGCAACCTCTCCTCCCGGCCTGTTGTGCGGGATGGCCAACCGGTGGAATGCCGCGAGGCCGCCCGCAGGCGCGACGCGCTGATCGAGAAACTGGCCTCGCTGCCGCCCGTGCCGGGCGCGCTCGACCAGATCGTCCAGCGTTTCGGCATCGACCTCGTGGCTGAGGTCACGGGCCGCTCGCGTCGGATCGTGAGGAAGGGCGAGGGTCCTGCCGCGCGCCTCGTCGTCGAAAGCCGGGCTGGCTCGGCCAACCTCGCGGAAACCGCCGCCTTCATGGATGACCAGAAGCGCATCCTGATCTTCTCAGATGCCGGGGGCACGGGGCGCAGTTATCACGCGGATCTCGGGGCCAGGAACCAGCGCTTGCGGGTTCACTATCTGCTGGAGCCGGGCTGGAAGGCCGATGCCGCCATCCAGGGCCTTGGGCGCACGAACCGCACCAATCAGGCGCAGCCGCCGCTCTTCCGGCCAGTGGCCACCGATGTGAAGGCGGAGAAGCGGTTCCTCTCCACCATCGCACGCCGCCTCGACACGCTCGGCGCCATCACGCGCGGCCAGCGTCAGACCGGCGGGCAGGGGCTGTTCCGGCCCGAGGACAACCTCGAGTCTCCCTATGCCCGCGACGCCCTGCGCCAACTCTACCGCCGCATCTATCGCGGCGATGTGGCTGGCTGTTCGCTCGGGGCCTTCGAGGATGCCACCGGCCTCAGCCTGACCGATGACAATGGCCTCAAAGACGACCTGCCGCCGATCACGACCTTCCTCAATCGCCTATTGGCCCTGACGATCGACATGCAAGCCGTGCTGTTCTCGGCCTTCGAGGAATTGCTCGACCAGCGCATCGAGGGGGCAATCGCGGCCGGGGTTTATGACCTTGGGCTCGAGACCCTGCGCGCCGAGAGCTTCCGCGTCACCGATGCCCGGGTGATCTATACCCATCCGGGTTCCGGTGCAGAAACCCAGCTCCTCACCATCGCCGAAAAACGCCGCAACACGCCGACGTCCCTCGCAGATGCGCTCGACTGGCTCGATGACCCGAAGGCGCGGCTTCTGGTCAACAGCCGCTCGGGCCGGGCAGCCGTGCAGGTGCCTGCCACAAGCCTGATGCTGGATGATGGCACGATCGAGCCGCGGCTGAGGCTCATCCGCCCGACGGAGGCGAGCACGGTTCCGGCCAGAATGATGGACGATACCCATTGGCTCGAGGCCGACCGCGCGGCCTTCGCCGCCGCCTGGAATTCCGAACTGGCCGAGGTGCCGGAGTTCAGCGAGTCTACACTGCACATCGTGGCGGGCCTGCTGCTGCCGATCTGGAAGCAGCTCCCCCAGGACGAAACCCGCGTCTACCGCCTGCAGACCGACGATGGCCAGCGCATCATCGGTCGCCGCGTCTCGCCGTCTTGGGTCGCGACCACGCTGGCCGCTGACGCGCCGCAACTCACGGCGGCGCAGGTCCATGCCATCGTTCTGGAGGGCAAGACGGTCGTGCGGCTCGCCGAGGGGATGGAACTCCACCGTTCACGCGTCATGGGCGTGAACCGGATCGAGCTCTCCGGCTTCACTGATGCCTCCAAAGACCGGCTGAAGGCCGATGGCTTCTTCTCGGAGATAATCAGCTGGAAACTGCGTCTCTTCTGCCCGGCGGACTCGGGCGGCATTGCCGTGCTGGATCGTCTGCTTGCACGTTGTCCTGTAACGGGACTACATGCACGAGGAGGGTGTTGATCCATGTATTCCGAGACTGAAGAGGTGATCCGAGCCCTCGCAGAAAACGCCGAAGGCGTCTGTCGCGCTTACCTTCCCGCCGGTCGGCGGGAAGGGTCCTACTGGATCGTAGGCGATCTGCAGAACAACCCTGGCCGGTCGCTCTTTGTGCGGCTGACTGGACCCGCCTCAGGGCCGGGCGCGGCCGGCAAGTTCACC
>NZ_BAABHW010000009.1:0-32579 GCF_039542305.1 [Roseibacterium] beibuensis
ACCCCATAGCGCGATCGGATACAACGTCCCGATCGCCATGCATTATCCCGATGGCGTCACCAGCCCGTCATCGTGAAAGAGCCGGAAAAATCCAGCTTCCGGCGGTCCAACGTTGGGGAGCGGTGCAAAGAGCCGGAAAAATCCAGCTTCCGGCGGTCCAACGTTGGGGAGCGGTGCAGCAAGAGCAGTCTACCAAGTAACATGGGTAATGGTCGACCACGTTACCAGCTAAACCATCACTATGACCAAGCCAGATGTTCGTATCAGCCAACAGGCCTTCGAACAGATGATCGAGACCTTTTCATTTCTGGAAGAGGATGTGCTCGACATCTACGAACGCGTTGCGATCAGTCATCGACTCCTAGAGACGATACTGTACGCCTCTAAACGCTCGGTGAGCTAAGCTCGCTTCGAGCCCTTCTCTCTTCGTGCTGGAATCCGGTGCGGGCGTGTCCGAGTCACATCTCGAACAATCATCGGCATAGAGTATCCGCTGACTTCTAGACTCGTAGCCTGCCCTGTGGTGCGGGCATGTCCGAGTCACTCTTCGACAAAATATCGAGGTCGAAGATCGGGTGACTTCTAGACACACGGTCCTTCATGTGGTGCGGGCATGTCCGAGTCACATCTCGAACAATTATCGACGTGGAATATCCGCTGACTTCTAGACTCGAAGCTTGTTCTGTGGTGCGGGCGCATCAGAGCAACTACTCGAACAAGTATCAGCCCAAGCAATCAGCTGATTACTGGGCATGTCCTCCGTTCTATTGTGCAGGAGTGTCCTTGTCACCCCAAGATAAACAATGGGTTCAAAAAATCCGTGGCACCTATAGTCAAATTCCTACCCGCCCAGCATCGCAGGAACCTTCTTTCTTGAGGCGAAGTAATCATTAAAGGAATTGAAAAAGGATCAAATCTGTGAGAGCATAAGCATGAAATGAGAATTCAATGTATAGTTTTTGATTGCGATGGCGTGCTCGTTAATTCAGAGGAGCTCGCGGCAAAAGCCGAACTTGAAATACTCCACTCTCTGGGTTTGGGAATTACTCGTTATCAATATAATGAGATCTTCCTTGGGCTTTCGGATCGAGATCACTTTATGCAAATAAAAGAATTGCTTGAGAGTAAACTGGGAATCGATGCTCCGAGTGACTTGGAGAAGATACTCCATCGAGCTAGATGGTCGCAATACCGAAAAAACCTTACATCAATACCCGGAGCGATTGAATTCTTGGGTAGCTTTACTGGGGAACTGGCGCTCGTTAGTTCCAGCTCTAGAAATTCCATAGCCGAGAAGCTGCAGCTAGCAAAACTCGACCACTTCTTCGGTGCAAAGATCATTTCGAGTGATGATGTGCGCTCAACTAAACCTTCCCCAGAGCCATATGAAAGCATTAAGTCTAAAATAACGACACCAGTTGAGAACTGTTTGGTTGTTGAGGATAGCGAAAATGGTGTCCGTTCAGCGGTGGGTGCGGGGTTTAGAACTTGGGGATTTCTCGCAGACGATCATGGCGGTAAATATTCTAGCCGATTGTCGCTTGTGGGAGCTGAGAAAGTCGTTTTAGGCTATGAGGAACTTTCATATTGTGTGTCGACGAAGCTCTAGCAGAAACATAATCCGTTTTACTTCGAGACATTTATCTTCCTAGCCACTCGGGAATGAGAAAGCGCGATAAAATCTGGCTTGAAAGTAGCCGAAGTCAAGAAGAAAAGCGCTGCAGTCCGCAATTCGACCTCGTTCGACTGGAGTAGTTTGCTGTTGGCCGTAATAAATTCAACGGCTTCTTTCAGTGTGTGTCCACTATGAACAACGTCATCAACCAATAGAACTCGGTCCACCCCTCCTTCGCGGAAGATCTCATCAAACTCATACCTATTAACTCTCGATGCGGGGCCAGAGAATAGCAAATTTTCCTTGCGCGAATGTCTGTTCGCCCACAGAGAAATACATGGAATGTGTCCGAGTTTTTTTGCACAACACATCTGCAACAATTAAACCGCCACCGCACAGACCAATAATCAAATCAGGTCTGAATCCCCTGGCGGCGGTGAGTTGCAGAACTAGGTCGCCTGAGCCCGAGAGTACTTCGTCCCACTTAATATCCTCGTTACCAGAACTGGATAGCTTCTTCTTTGCGGGAGAATGAGAATCGTCTTCGGCGCGCGTGAATTCGCGAAGAATGTAGAGGAACATAAGCGTTGCCAGAAACAGAACGGCAAGACCAATGTTGGAGGAAGAGAACTGTTGCCCGAGTACTTGGAAAGCCGCAGAACCGCCTCGTTCAAAAAAATTAAAACACCAGAAATACAGACAAGCAAAACAATAACCAAAAAGGAAAGAACCAAAAATAATCGCCGATTGTCCATAGCATTATCCTGTGTGTTCTTCTACCAATTCAACGATAATCCGTGCCGCCTCTACAAGCAAGGTGTCTTCCGCTTCCAACACAAAGAACGGCAATCGAAGGCACAAACTACGATAAGCAAGGTCGCAAATTTCGTGAGTTTCGTTAAGGTTCCTCCATATTCGCTTATCGTAGTATTCCCTCGTGGGTTTGAAGTCGGAAATCTTTGATATGGGCTTATAAGGTTTAGTGACTCGACACCCAAGCCTTGCAGACAGTTCTTTGATGATTCGTGAACTGTCTTCAACACCGTCAATCTTTAAACAAAAATTGTAATATGACTGTAGATCAGATTTATCCGGCTTCTTCTGAATGGCAATTTTTTGAGATCCCTGATCAAGAATAATTTTTTCAAGAAGCTTTGCGCCTTTAGCCATCTTAGCCAATCGGCGCTCCAATCTTTCCAGTTGGGCGATGGCCACTGCACCCTGAAATTCACTCACTTTATATGTGCCTGGCACATGTCTGGGAATTCTGTCACGTTCTGGAAGGATTAGCTGCAAGCGCAATAATTCTTCATATGCCGCCCCATCGTTCGTGACAATGACCCCTCCCTCTCCGCAGGCCAGCACCTTTTTATCGTTCCAGCTGAATGAACCAAAGGACCCCCAGGTGCCACAATGTCTACTGTCTTGTATCGAACCAATTGATTGGGCGGCATCCTCGATGACCAAAATTCCGTTCTTACTCGCCAAATTGCAAATATCGTTCATTTCACATTGTGATCCAAAAAGATGAGTGGCGAGTATGGCAAATGTCTTTTCGTTCAGTGATCGCTTGATTGTTTTCGCGCTCATGCAGAAAGAATCCGGGTCGATATCAACAGTTCTGGGCACTCCACCAGATTTCAAGATGGCATACACAACAGATGGCCATGTAATTCCCGGAATGATCACTTCCTGTCCCGGCTTAATGCCTCCAGCCAGAAGGGACAAGTATATGGCAGATGTACCACTGGGCACCATGAGCGCGTACGCTGTGCCAACGAAGCGAGCGAACTTGGCTTCAAACTCCCGGCACATGCTCGTATGGGACCAATCGTTCCCGCCAAGCGCTTCTTCAAGTAGCTCAAGCTCTCGTGGTCCCCAGGGGTGTGATTTCGGCCAATTCCTTTCATCTATATTGGATACTCCCAACGTATTATTTCCCTTTCTTGAATTTCTACAGAGATTCGTAAATTTTGGAGATTAATGCGAGATTTCTTACGCCGTCGTTCCATGTGGGCAAATCGGCCGGCGTCCCATTGGTGAACTCCCTAAATTCCTTGAACATTGGAAAGTATTCATCATTCCTATGGCATATCATTTGACGAGTTGTGTTCTTTGAAGTAAGTATTAGTGTGCTTTCGGGCTTGCTGGCGTCCTTTTGCCAGGTGATGTTTTCGTTTGGCTGACTAAATACAATTTGTTGAAATGGCTCTTCTTTTGCCCAGCCCAAAATCACTTGTGCATCAGAATTGTTCTCAAAGTGTACTGCTAATGATAGATAAGATTCTGTGTCCTGCCTAGGTTCGAGTTCGTAGTCAATCAGGTGGATGGCGGAGATTTTTCCGATCGTGTGTTCAAGCAAGTCAAGTACATGAGAGCCAATGTCCATAAGTACACCGCCGCCAGCGATTTCTTTCTTGATTTTCCAATGATTTGGTCCAGGGTGTGGTGCGAGCCAAATTATCTGCACGGTGCAATGGTCATTTGGCTTGTGGCCACGGGAAGACTTGATAGCTGAAGCCACCTTGGAAAACCGTTTTCTGAAGGCAACAGCAACTCGTTTTGTATCGCAAGTATTGAAACCTGCCACTTGGGTCAAATTTAAAGCCAGTGGTTTCTCCACTAATATTGGCTTCTTTTCCTCTATGAGTTTTGCCAATAAGTCTGAGTGTGACGCCACAGGCGTTGCCAAATAAATCGCCTTTGGATTTCTTGTTGCGATCGCTATCTCGGCTGTTTCGAAGAACTCGAAGCTTGGAAATGAATTGGTGGTGTCAGGGAGATAACTAATGGCTACTTGCTCATAAGTGCTTAGTGCGTCGTACGCCATTCGTACAGCTTCTCCGCCGCCGATGATGAGAAGATCGGTTTCACTTGGTGTAGCATGCATCTTCTTATCGCAACTAATTGAGCGTTGGGTACTTTGGAAACGGATCACAGGCTCAGCACGCGAGCAAGAAAAAACATCCTTGCGTCTCACATCTTGTAGGAGCTTCACTGTATGGCGCGCGAAGCGACCCGCTGCGGTCACTCTCTCATTTGGCCAAGACGCTGGGTATCAAGCGCGTTCTTCTTGAGCTGGCTTGGCTCGGAGCGTGTGAAAGCGCTTCGTGAGTGACGGTTTTTCAAAAAAACAGACGCTTACGCCATATTTGTTCGGTAGAGCATCTTTCAAGGTGTTTTGTTGCAGGAGGTTGAACGAACGCGAGCGGCGCACTCCAGTTTATACCAACGATTGGAGGCCGAAACGGCTGTAGTTGTTCCCTTCTCTGACTCCGCGTCGTCGGATTGCTTCCACGCACTTGCAGCAAAACCGACTGGTTGACGCCCGCATAAACTCAACGGTGGCAGGTCGTATTTGTGAGCCTATTCCGAGCCTAGAATTTGGTTTCAAGCACCAAACGGACCTCTAAAGCTCTGAAAAGATTGGCTCCGGCGGTAGGGATCGAACCTACGACCAATTCATTAACAGTCGCTCGGTCGCTGATGGGCCAAGGTGACAACGCCAGTGGCTGCAAAGAGCCTATAGCGAGCCTAAGAAATCAGCGCATCGGATAAGTCTTTGGCTTTTATGGTGCCCGGGGGCGGAATCGAACCACCGACACGAGGATTTTCAATCCACTGCTCTACCCCTGAGCTACCCGGGCACGGGTTTGGCGACACTCAAGCTCGCCGTGGGTGAGCGGCGTTCTAGGGGGTTCCTCGCGGGGTGTCCAGACCCTCCGGTGCGAAAAATCACAGCCGGAGCATTCGGCATTCCTAGTGCGGTTTCGACTGGGCCGTCCGGACTTCTTCCTCGGCGCGGTCCATGTCTTCGGGGTCTTGCGAGGGCACTGCGTAGGAGCCGTTCAGCCACCGTGCCAAATCGACATCGGCACATCTCCGCGAACAGAAGGGGCGGTAGGGTTGCACGGTGTCCTTGCCGCAGATGGGGCAGCTCATGAATCCCTCCTCGGGCCTGGTCGTCGGCGGATCGGCGGCACTATGCCGAACGGGTCGCCCCACCGCAACCGAAGGCTTGGCGATGCTTTACGCAAGGCCTTGGGGCCGGTTACGAAGGCTGGGGGATACGCAGGGAGAGGCACGGATGCACATCACGCGGCGAAGCGTACTTGCGGCAGGTGGCGCTGCTGGGTTGGTCACAGCCGGCTGCATGCCCTCCCTCGGGCCCACAGGCGGCGTCGGCGCGTCGGGGCCAAGTGACGATCCTGCGTTCCGGCCGCAACCGAATGCCGATTACGATTCGTGGGTCGCGGCGTTTCGTCCCCGCGCCTTGTCGCAAGGGATCACGGGTGAGGCTTTCGACCGGGCGTTTCGCGGGCAGGGTTATCTTCCCGGCGTGATCGAGCGCGATCGCAACCAGACCGAATTCCGCCGCACGACCGAGGATTACCTCGCACTGGTGGCCTCAGACGAGGATGTGAGCCTCGGGCGCTCCCGCATCCGGCCAAAGCGCGCCACTCTGGACGCCATCGAATCGGCCACCGGCGTCACGGCCGAAGTTGTTGCCGCGATCTGGGGCGTCGAGACGGCCTATGGCACCCGGCTGGGCGATATTCCCGTGATCTCGGCCACCTCGACGCTGGCCTGGGAAGGGCGGAGAGAGCGGTTTTTCACGGCGCAGCTTCTCGACGCGATCCGGATCGTGCAATCGGGCGACACCACGCCGGACCGGATGCTGGGATCCTGGGCCGGCGCGATGGGCCACACGCAGGTGATGCCGTCGGTCTACCAGGAATATGCGGTCGATTTCGATGGCGACGGACGGCGCGAGATCTGGTCTGCGGACCCGACCGACAGCTTGGCGACGGCGGCCACCTATTTGCAGCGTCACGGCTGGCGACGGGGGCAGCCTTGGGGGATGGAAGTACGCCTGCCTCCTGGGTTCGACACGTCACTTTCGGGGCGAAACAACCGACGCGCCACCAGCGATTGGCAGGCAATGGGCGTGCGCACGGCCAGTGGTAGCGCCCTGCCCGACCATGGCAGCGCCGCGATCCACGCGCCGGGTGGCGCGGCTGGTCCGGCTTGGATCCTGTGGCGCAACTTCGACGTGATCCTGCGGTACAACCCTTCGACCAATTACGGGATCGGCGTCGGGTACATGTCTGACCGGCTTGCCGGTGGCGGGCCGCTGTCACGCAGTTTCGGGCCGGATGCCAACGGATTGACCCAAGCCGAGCGACGAGAGTTGCAGCGCTTGTTGAACCGCGCCGGGTTCGACGCGGGAACGCCCGACGGGGTCATCGGCAGAGGCACCGAGGCCGCGATCCGAGCCTTTCAGCAAGCACGCGGCCTGCCTGTGACCGGCGAGGCCTCACCCAGCCTGCTGGCTGCCCTGCGCCGCGCCTGAGCCTTAGCTGTGCGCCCCGGGCCAGACCTGGGCCAGGGGAAACCGATCGCGCTTTTTCTGCACCTCGAAGTTGCCGAGCGGCGTCCACCCGGCCAGAACAACCTCGGCGCCGTCTTGGCGGAACGCGCGGCGCAAGGCGTCTTCAAAGGCGCGACGCTCCTTCTTGGGCATGGGTGCGAGGTCCAAAACAACCTGACCGCCCAGGCCCTTGAGCCTTAGCGCGCCGGGCAAGGACCGGGCCAGCGCCAGGTTTGCCTTGAGGCCAGCCGAAAGGGAGGTGTCGCCGCCCGTGTTCACGTCGATGGCCACCAAGGCGCGCGTCGGCTCCACATAGGCGAACGCCTCGCCGGTCAATCGCAGACGGGGTGACAAGGCGGCCTCGATCGCATCGAGCGCGCCCGACGCCTCGAAACAGCCGGGGCTGTCCTCCACCTCGTCCGGCGTCGGCTCGGCCCAATCGCGCCAGGCCAGCAGATGCGCATCGGGGGCGTCCACCAGCAATTCCGCCGGGCCGTCGGCATCCGCGCTGACCGCAGCCGCCAGATCACGCATCGCGCGGATATCCTCTGCCAGCACGTCGTCGGCCACCTCTTCGGCGGCGCTGCGCAGGATCAGCCCATGGCCTTCAGGCGCACCCTCCATCGCCGCATGGGCGATTTCGAGCAGGCGGTCCCGCTCCGCTTCGTCCTTGATCCGGCGCGAGATGTTCAGGCCCGGCGCCCCGGGGGTGACAATCGCGTAGCGGCTTTTGAACAACAGCTTCGGGGTCACGGGCGCGGCCTTGCCCGGTTCGGCCACGCCGGACACTTGAACCAGCAGCGACGTGCCCGGTGCGATCCCCTTGGCGGCCCTGAGATAGCCCTTGTCGCCATCACCAAGCGTCAGGGTCAGGCCGCCCTGCCCTTTCAGCGGACGGTCCGCCACGGCGCGGTAGATGGCGCCCGGTTGTGGGCCCGCCGTTTCGGGCGCGTCGATCAGAAGATCCGCCAATTGACCATCGACCATCAGCGCCGCAGCCTTGCGGCCCGAGACCTGATCGAGAAGAACAACGCGTCCCTTCATCCTGGCCCCCAGACGTTCAGTCCCGCCGCTTGCAATAGCTGTGCCGTTTCGGCCAGCGGAAGGCCGACGATTGCCGTGTAACTACCTGAAATCCAGGGGATGAACGCCCCTGCCGGGCCCTGGATGGAATACCCGCCCGCCTTGCCCTGCCAATCCCCGGTCGCGAGGTAGCCTTCGCGTTCCGCCTCGGAGAGAGGCTTCATTTTCACGCGTGCCTCGACCAGGCGTTCGCGGATTTGGCCACCCGCTTTCACGGCAACCGCAGTGTAAACGCGGTGCCGCCGTCCGGACAGAAGGTCAAGAAAGCTGCGGGCCTCGCCTATATCCGCGGGTTTGCCGAGGATACGCCGACCCAGCGCCACAGTGGTGTCGGCGCACAGCACGACATCCTCCGGCCCGGCCTCGACGGCGGCCACCTTTTCCCGCGCGATGCGCGCACAATAGGGCCGCGGCAACTCGCCTTTGTGGGGATCTTCGTCGATATCGGGGGGCGTGATGGCATCGGGCGTCAGGCCGAGCACGCCCAGCAACTCCCGCCGGCGCGGGCTGCCTGACCCAAGGATCAGGCGCACCGTTACTTGAAGCGGTAGTTGATACGACCCTTCGTCAGGTCGTAAGGCGTCATTTCCACCTGGACCTTGTCGCCTGCCAGAACGCGGATGCGGTTCTTGCGCATCTTGCCTGCCGTGTGCGCGATGATCTCATGGCCGTTTTCAAGCTCGACCCGGAACGTCGCGTTCGGCAGGAGTTCCTTCACGACACCAGGGAATTCGAGCATTTCTTCCTTGGCCATGATCACTCCTTTGTTTGCGCACCTCGCAGTGCAGATGCGCGGTAAATGCGCCTGATGCGCCCGTTTTTCAAGGCTTATCTGCATCACAGGGCGAAACCTGCGCGCGTAGGGCGCTTTCCGGCCAATGGGCGTGATTGAACACGGCCCCCTCGGTCCGCACGCGGGCGATTGCCGCGCGCTCCACATCGGCCATCACCCAACCCGGCTGGTTCAGTGGGCCTTCGGCGATGACGCCCGTAGTGGGAAAGCCGAGGTCGGGCGGGCCGTAGATCGCGGCGGCGCCTACGTTTTCGTCGACTGCGGGCGACCATGGGGCGTCGCCAACGGTCGGCGCATGCACCACGACACACTGGTTTTCCAAGGCCCGCGCCATCGCCCCGACCCGCACCCGGGAATAGCCTGCCAAAGCATCGGTGCAGGAGGGCGCAAGAATGATCTCTGCCCCGGCTTCGGCCAAAGCCCTGCCCAACAACGGAAATTCCGCATCGTAGCAGATCAGGATGCCGATCCGCCCCAGCGTCGTCTCGAACAGGCGCAAGGGGTCGCCCGGCACCACGTCCCAGGTCTCGCGTTCGAACCGGGTCATGACCTGCTTGTCCTGGTGGCCGAGACGTCCCTCCGGACCGAAGAACGCCGCGCGGTTCACCGGTCGCGCGCCACCGTCGAAAACGGGCCCCGACGGGGCAAGGATGTGAACGCCGAACTCGACCGCCAGGGCCTCGGTCAAGGCATCGGCCTTGTCGCTCCAACGCGAGGCCGCCCCAAGGCTCCCCTCCAGATCACCTGCAATTGCCACACCCTCCAGCGCGGCAAGTTCCATCCGGCCGTATTCCGGAAAGACAAGCAAGTCGGCCCCGGCGGCGGCCGCCTCTTCGACCCAACCGCGCATCTTGGCCTCATAGGCCGACCAGTCCGACACGGCGTCCAGCGGGTAAGCAGCGGCGGCAATTTTCATAGGCGCTTCATCCAGAATTGCAGTGGCTTTTCAGTCTGCGCGTCATCCCCGATATCGCGCCAGTCAAACCGGGCGATCACGCCCTCGAGCGGTGCATATCCGCGCTTGCGCCAGAACGGATCGAGCGGCTGATAGTGGTCCGGTCGCTTGGGATGGTCGAGAGGGCGCGTTACGGAACAAAATGTGGAAAAAGTGAAACCCAAGCGTTTCGCATGCGCCTCGCGGCGATCGAAAAACGCATGTCCCGCCCCTTGCCCCCGATACTCGGAAAGCAAAACCGATTCAGCGCAGTAGAAGACATCCTTGAAGTCGATGTTCTGGCTGGAGAACGCATCTGCGAAATCGTCGGCATGATCTGATAACGGCATGCCGGTGGAGGCGCCGACCATCCTGTCGCCGTCGAAAGCAGCGACCAGAATGCTGTCTCCGCGCGCATAGCGGGCCAGGTAGCCGCGCTCATAGTCGAGATCCCCGTCATAGAGATATGGCCAGTCCCGAAACACGGCGATCCTGAGCCGGGCAAGGTCTTCAACGACCTCCGCGATGGCCTCGCCGGTATAGTCGCGAAAGCTGAGGCTCATTCCGAGACCTGCCGCATCCAATCGGCAAGGTTGTAATAGGTCACGACCCGCGTGATGAGCCCGCCCTCAATGGAAAAGAAGCCGCCCGCCGGGAGGACATAGGCCTGCCCCTTCGCCTCGGGCAGCCCGTCATCCGTCACCAGGTAGCGCCCGTTCACCGTGAATTCGGCTGCCGCGCGCGCACCGTCCGGGTGCGCCATCACGACGATATCCGTCAGTTCCTCGGCATAGCAGCGGTTCATATGGGCGCAGAAGTCGCGAAACTTCTCATGCCCAACGCGCACCCCACCCTCGTTCACGTGATGTGCCACCTCGGGCGACAGGCAGGCAACCATGCCCTCGACGTCGCCCGTGTTGAATGCCGCGTAATAGCGGGTCACCAGGGCACGGGCGGCCTCCATCGCTTCGCTCATTTCTCGCTCTCCTGCTCTTGTGTCGGCGGTCCGAACCGTTCGATCATCTTCTTCACGATCATGTCGCGGGTCTGGCGATAGGCGGCCAGTTTCTCCTCGCGGGATTGGCCAAGGCCCGATGGATCAAGAACCGGCCAATACTCGATCTCAAGGTGATAACTGCTGGTGAGTTCCAGCGCCCGGCGCTGGCTGGCGGGTGACAGCGACACGATCAGGTCAAAGCCCGAGATATCGTCCCCCCATTCCTTCATGTCATCGAAGCTGCGCACCCGATGGCGCTGCAACTCGACCCCGATCTCGGCGCAGACGGCAACGGCGAAGCCATCGATCTCCAACTCGTTCATCACGCCGGCAGATTGCACGTAGGCGCGGTGGCCGTAGAATTTCTTCATGATCCCTTCGGCCATCGGGGACCGAATGGAATTGTGGTCGCAGCAGAACAGTACCGACTGGGGGAAGCCCTGCGCCACGATCCGTCAACCTCCGAAATGAAGGACGCAAATCAGAGTGAAAAGCCGGCGCGACGTGTCGATATCGACCTCGGCCTTGTTCTCCAACCGCTCTTGCAGGATGCGCGCGCCCTCGTTGTGGATGCCGCGCCGGGCCATGTCGATGGCCTCGATCTGGCCGGGCGGCAGCTTTTTCACCGCGTCGTAGTAGCTTTCGCAGATCTGCCAGTAATCCTTGACCACCTGCCGGAAGGGCGACAGCGACAGGTGAAATTCGGCCGCATCCTGCCCATCCTCGGTATCGACGTCGAAGACCAGGCGCTTTTCGCGGATTGAAAGGGTCAAACGATAAGGGCCGTTTGGCACGGTCCGGTCATCGCGCGCGGGAAGTCCGAAGGTGTTTTCTTCCAGAAGGTCGAAAATCGCGACCTTGCGCTCCTGCTCGATCTCGGGCGTGGGCGCGGGCATTCCCGCGGTATCAATCTCGATATGGCAGATGCTCATCTACGACCTCCCCGCCCCTGTCTGCGCCGCATCGTCATTCCTGGTTCAACCGATCGAGCCGTGCGCGCACCGACAGGCCATGTGCCTCCAGGCTTTCGGAGATTGCCAGTGTTTCTGCGGCAGGTCCAATCGCGCGCAAGGCCGCTGGCGTCATCCTGGCCAAGGTCGATCGCTTCATGAAATCCAGCACCGACAGCCCGGACGAGAACCGGGCCGAGCGTGCGGTGGGCAAAACGTGGTTGGGGCCGCCGATGTAGTCGCCGATGGCCTCCGGCGTCCATTGCCCAAGGAAAATCGCGCCGGCATGGGTGATCTTGTCGAGCAACCCCTCGGTATCGGCGACGCACAGTTCCAGGTGCTCGGGTGCGACGCGGTTCGACAGTTCCGCCGCTTCGGTCAGATCACGCGTGGTGATGACCGCGCCGTAATCCCGCCAGCTGGGTCCGGCGATGTGGCGGCGCTCCAAGGTCTCAAGCCGCTTTTCGACCGCCTCGGCAACGGCTTGCCCGAAGGCCGCGTCGTCGGTCACCAGGATGGATTGCGCGACCTCGTCATGTTCGGCCTGGCTGAGCAGGTCCAAGGCAACCCAATCCGGATCATTGTCCCGATCCGCGATCACGAGGATCTCGGACGGCCCGGCGATCATGTCGATCCCGACCTTGCCAAAAACGCGCCGCTTGGCAGCCGCGACAAAGGCATTGCCGGGGCCGGTGATCTTGTCCACCGGAGTGATTGTCCCGGTCCCGTAAGCCATGGCGGCCACGGCCTGCGCCCCCCCGATCCGATAGATCGTATCGACGCCCGAGAGTTTCGCCGCCAGCAGAACCAGCGGGTTGGCCTTGCCGTCCGGGGTCGGCGCGCAGATCACCAGTCTTTTCACGCCTGCCACCTGCGCCGGGATCGCGTTCATAAGGACCGAGGACGGGTAACTCGCCAGCCCGCCGGGCACGTAAAGGCCCGCCGCCTCGACCGCCGACCAACGCCAGCCAAGCTCGGCGCCATCGGGATCGGTCCAGCGCGCATCATCGGGCCGCTGGCGGGCATGGTAGGCGCGGATGCGGTCGGCCGCGAGTTCAAGCGCCTTGCGCTCGTCTTCGGGAACGGCGGTAATCGCGGCCTCGATCTCCTCGGCCGAAAACGCGAGGGTGGAGGGCGTCAGCTGCAAACGGTCGAATTTCTCGGTCAACTCGATCACGGCCTCGTCGCCGCGCGTGCGGACGTCGGCAATGATACCCGCCACGATATCATCCACCTCGGGGGCATCTTCGCGCTTCATGCTCAGAAGCGCCGAGAATCGCGCCTCGAAATCGGCGTCGCTGGTGTCGAGGAACTGGGGCATCGCAAACTCCTTCGTGACCGCGCCTTCGTCTATCGGTTTCGCACGCCGGGGTGAAGCGCAGATCGCGCCGCCATCCAGTCGCGCCAAATCATGTCAAGCGCAACGGTTTCAAATCGAAGTAAAATTACGTGGGTCATCAAACGGGCTGATCCTTGAGACCGGCCGCAAGGCGCTCATTGGAATAGGAGGAAACAATGAGAAACGCACCGATCAGTGGTACGCTGGCAACGGGTTTGGCCGTCATCGGGGGGGCCGAAAAGGGCCGGCCCTCGTTCCGAGCGCTTCAAGCCGAACGGCGCCTCGCCTGCCCTTCAGGCCAGACGTCTGATGAAGATCAGGCTGTCCGACATCTTCCCGTCATGGTTCATCGCATCGGGGATGCGTCCAACCTCGCTGTATCCCAAGGCGGCGTAGGCTTTCGCAGCGTCATTCCCATCGGCGACATCCAATTCCATCTGGCGGATGCCATGCGCCCTCGCGTCTGCTTCGATCGCCGCCATGACAGCGCGAAACATGCCAGCGCCGCGTGCCTCGGGCCGGGTATAGGCCGAGATGACATGCCCGCGATGCTGCTGCACGACACCTGGGTGTGCATGCCACGCCGCGACCGACAGGCAGCGCGCGCCATCCATGACCGCGAAGGCGCGCAGATCCCCCAGCCACTGGCGGATGTCCGCTTCGGTTTTCGCCGCCCAATCCTCCAGCCGTGACCCGTAAACCGTCGGGCTTTCCGCGAGCATGTCCAACCGGATATCGCGAAACACGGCCCAATCCTCTGGCCCAAGCTTGCGAACCGCTGCATCCGCGTGCAGGCGCGCATTTTGCGGTTTCGGCGCGAGGTCGAGCACCATGTGCAGGTCCGTTTCCCACCCGCTTCCCCCCCGAACAGCCGCCGGAATCCGCCCGACGGTGCGGAATCCGTGGGTGCGGTAGAATTGTACGGCGCGCGCGTTGTCTTCCCAGACGTTCAGCTCCAACAGCAAGGTCCCTTGACCACGCGCCGTTTCAACCACCGACCGCATCAAGAGCTCCGCTGCGCCCGTGCCATGGTGGTCCGGTTCGACATAGAACGGACCGATTTCGGCACGGTGGCGGATGCGATCGAGCGTGGGGCTATTCAGGCCCGCCATGCCGATCAGGGATTCGCCGTCGAAAAGGCCGATCAAGCTGCCCGTCGCGGCCTGGCGGCGCAACTGATCCACCCCCGTTTGCCGGGCTTCGTCCATGGTCAGCAGAAAGGCGAAGGGGAATTCTGAAATCCCCTTCAATCGCAGGGCATGGGCGGCCTCGACCTCGGTGGTCCTGAGCGGCCGGGCGACGATCATTCCGGGTGCGCCGGCGCTTTTCTCGATGGTGCAACGTAAGGTTTGGTGACGTCCTTGAGGGTCACTTCCAGCGCCTCGACATCGAGGGCAATCGCCCCGTCCCCGGCCAGCACCAGCGTCAGACGCCCGGTGCCGTCCTCGCCCGGCTCCCATTCGATTGTCAGAAGCGACAGGACAAGATCGGGATCAGCGCGGTCCACGCCCTGCGTGGCCACGCGCAGGACATCCTCCACGGCCAACACCGATTGCACGCGCTCGGGCGGTGTCCGGCGACCGCCGACTTCCCAGCGGAACCGGTTGAGCAGAATGGCAAACCTGCGCCGACGGCTGTCAAAACCCATCTCGGTGGTGGGAAAGACGGCATCCTGCGCGAGGCTCGCAATCACCTTCAGGTCGTCGGCATCAAGCGCGCGGAGCGAAACCGGGCGCTCACCTGCATCCTCGAACCGTGCGTCTTCAGTCATCGCCTTGAACCCGCCTGATTTTCGCGCCCACGCCCGAGAGTTTTTCCTCGACCCGCTCATAGCCACGATCGAGGTGATAGACGCGGCTCACCACCGTTTCACCTTCGGCCGCAAGGCCCGCAAGGATCAAGCTGACCGAGGCGCGCAGGTCCGTCGCCATGACCGGGGCCCCCTTCAGCTTGTCGACGCCGGTGACGGTCGCAGTGCCGCCCTGCACATCGATCCTGGCACCCATGCGGATCAATTCGGGCGCATGCATGAAGCGGTTTTCGAAGATCGTCTCCTCCAGAACGGACGTGCCGTCGGCAAGGCAGAGCAGCGCCATCATCTGGGCCTGAAGGTCGGTGGGGAAACCCGGGAACGGCTCCGTCACGACATCGACGGCCCGGATACGATCGGCCTTGCGCGACACCTTGAGCCCGGTTGCGGTTTCCTCCACCTCGACCCCGGCTTCGCGCAGCTTTGCGACGAACGCCTCGACCAACGCAATCCGCCCCCCGAGGATCTCGACCTCGCCCCCGGCAATGGCAGGCACCAGCATGTAGGTGCCAAGCTCGATCCGGTCGGCGACAACGGGATGCGTCGCGCCATGAAGCCGGTCGACGCCCTCGATGGTGATCTCGGAGGTGCCTTCCCCCTCGATCCGCGCGCCCATCTGGCGCAGGCATTGCGCGAGATCGACGATCTCCGGCTCGCGCGCGGCGTTCTTCAGGACCGTCGTGCCCTTCGCCAGTGTCGCAGCCATCAAGGCGTTCTCAGTCGCCCCGACCGAGACCAGCGGGAATTCGAAGGTCGCCCCCTTGAGGCCCCCCTTCGCCTCGGCATGGACATACCCGTCGCGCAGGTCCAGATCCGCGCCCATCGCCTCCAGCGCCTTGAGATGCAGGTCCACCGGGCGCGCGCCGATGGCGCAGCCACCCGGCAGGCTGACCACGGCCCGTCCGTCGCGCGCCAGCATCGGCCCGAGCACGAGGATCGAGGCCCGCATCTTGCGCACGATGTCATAATCGGCGGTGTGGTTGTTCAGCCCATGCGACGACAGCGCAAGAACCTGCCCGTCATTGAGCGTCTGAACCTCGGCCCCCAACGATTGCAGGAGCGTCGACATGGTGCGGATATCCGACAGGCGAGGCGCATTGGTCAGCGTCAGGGGCTCGTCGCTCAACAGCGTCGCCGGCATGAGGGTCAAGCAGGCATTCTTGGCGCCCGCGGTCGGAATCTGCCCGTAAAGCGGGCCGGCCCCTTCGACGATGATTCTGTCCACGCTGCGTCCCTTTCCTCAATCCTTTTGCGGGTCGGGGGTGTCTTGCCCCGCTGACCCGTCGGCGCGTTTGCGCGCCTGTGCCTTGCGCCGTGCCAAATTCGCCTTCAGCGCCGCCTTGAGCCGCGCCTCGCGCGGGTTCGTGGCGCTGCCCGCGTCCGGTTTACCGGGTTTTCCTGTCGACGGTCGCGTTGTCATGGGCCGGGGTTTACAGCGCGGGACAAGGGGCGTCCAGTTTGCGCTTGCAAGGCCTGCGCGAAGCGTCTAATTGACCGCCCACGTGAACGGCGCCGCAGTAGCTCAGTGGTAGAGCGCACCCTTGGTAAGGGTGAGGTCGGGAGTTCAATCCTCCCCTGCGGCACCATCTCACTTTTTGACCCCAAAATTCCCGCTAAGTACTTGAAAGGGAACGATAATTCGGGAGTTCCATACACCCCATTTTGACCGTATTTCAGTGGCTCTGAAAAGACCAATCTAAGCACTGTCTGGCGCATAGCGAAGTCACCATTTTTGTAAATATTCCAAGGGCTTGCCAAGAAATTGAGAGCGAGTTCAATACAATCCTCCAGCCGTCCTTTCGGCGGCACGGTTGTTTCAACTCTCTCGGCAAGCACGAGCTTTTGTCGCTCCAGCTTCTCAATACGGGCTTCATAGGCACTGACGACCGAAGCACTCGTAGCGTCAACGATCCGATCCAAGAGGCTCCCGATCTGCCGATCCACCTCCTTGAGCTGCTTCTGGAGTTCGTCCCTCTCACCGTGCGAAATCGCGAGCCGCATATCCCATGCATCGCGCAGCATGGCCTTTGCCAGATCGAACAGCCCACGAGCAGGTTGCAGGCCTTCCATGATCTCCTCAAAAGCGCTTTCCATTTTCGCCCGAGGAACCGACTTGCTCTTGGCCTCGCAGCCGCGCGTCTCACAGCGATAGTAGGCATAGTGCTTGCGGCAGCCCTTAGACCAGGCAGCAGTCATTGCGTTGCCGCAGCATCCGCACTGCACGAAGCCACGAAGCGGGAAGTCTTCGTTGAAGTCTTTCCGAGCGGCAGGGAGCCGCTTGCGGCCTTCTAGATTGTCTTGAATGCGTTCGAAGGTCTCGAAGCTGATGAGACCTTCGTGCTGACCTTTGCGCAAGCTTACGCCCCACTTAGGGGCTTCCACATATCCTGCATACACCACCTTCTTGAGAAGGCGTGTCACGGTCATGGGGCGGAGTGTCCCGTCCTTACGATCTTTCGGGAAGTGTGGATTGCGCTCCAAGAAACGCTGTACTTCCGCCTGCGAGGCGAAATGCCCCGTAGCGAACCCTTCAAGCGCTTCGCGCACAACAGGGGCAAGTACATCGTCAGGAACAAGTATTTTTCCGCCACCTGAAGGCGCGTTGACATAGCGATAGCCGACAGGAGCTCGAAAGACCCAGAAACCGCCCTCTACACGAGCTTGCATCTTCTGCACTACTTGGCGGCGATTTTGTTCGCGCTCAAGCTCGCCTTGCGCAGCAATAACGGTTTCAATGAACTTACCTTCGGGAGTGTCTTCGAAACGGAAATTCAGACATTCGATTTTTGCACCGCGCCTTGAGAACTCACGGCGTAGCTTCAAATGGAATTCAGTGTCTCGGGCAAATCGCTTCAGGTCGTCAAAGATAACTACATAGGGCTTGCCCTTCTGCGCATCGAGATAGGAGAGCAGAGCGACCATGCCAGGGCGGCGCATGAAATCGCCGCCCCCACTTACGTCATCGGGGAACACAGCCTCAACGTCATAGCCTTTGTCTTCCGCATAGGTGCGACAACGCTGCTCCTGGCTCTCTAGCCCGCTGCCCTCAATCCGTTGCTTCGTGGAAGACACACGGCAGTAGATCAGCGCTTGGGTGGCCTTGTCCTATGATGTTGTTATCTTTATTCATGTGACCTCCAAGCCTCGCTAAGGACTGAATTTGTTGTTGTTATCTTCATTGTCTGGATCATCAGAGGATACCGCACCGAAAGCTTCTTTGGCACCCTGACCACCGTTCAGAGGAGTTTTTCCACAGACTTCTTGAAGCGGATGAACCTCGAAGCCGAGGGCAACGAAGGTGAACATGATCGACCACAGTGCTTGCAGAAACTCTTCCTTCTGCGTCTGAGTCATATCGACACCATCGAGGTACGACTGGTACCTCTCCGCGTCTACGGTCAGGATGCTCTTCGGGGACGAGCGATCCTTGCCGCAAAGGTCATGCTGACCTTCGGTGTTAAATTCATCGCGCATTACTTCATCTCCCATTTTTGGAGATGGGTATTTCTCAATACCCATTTTAATTTTATCAGAATTTATCCAAAAATCGCAAATTTATGCGGGTTTTAGAAGGGTAGCTCATCATCGCAATACCCTTTCGAATTCTGGAATTCGTCGATGTATTGATCCCAATCCCTACGCGCTTCCTCTTCAAAATTGCTGATCTTCTCTTCATGTTTCGAATAGAGGTCGGCATTCATCCACATTTCCGCTTTCAGGATTGCGTGGATAAATAGGTGGAGGGCGTATTCGTCCTTGTTCGTATGGCCGAAATATTCGGCCACCCGTTCGAACTTGTTCCAGTAGTAGTCATCCATGTCGCGGGCGAATGTGTAATTGCTCATCACAGAACTCCTTCGATCAGCTTGTTGAAATCCAGCGGCAGGAACGTCACGAGCTCGCAGCGCTCGCCGTAGGCAGGCCTTTCTTCGCGGCGGCCTTGGATGCCGTAATAGGCGCACCAGGCAACCGAATTGCAGGTGCCGAAGCCGCGCATCGGATGCCTGCACTGGTAGTCCCAGCCGACATGAGGCGTGCCGACGAAGACGAAAAAGCCAGCGATTCCCGTCAGAACGATAATGCGCGGGCGCAGCAGCGCGGCTTTGATCGTCTCGCCGATACGGCGGCGCAGCCGCTTGATTGCCCCTTCAGGGCGCTTTGTGGGCGTGCCGCCCAAGACTTTGACTTCAAACTTGCTCATGGTTCGTTCCTCACTTCTTCAGTTCGTAGCCGAAGCGCACGCGCGGCTTCTTTTTCGGGTAGTCGCCCTCGACAGGGTTCGGTGACAGCCACTCGCGCCACGGCGAGAAGAACCAGACAGCCAGCAACTCCCCGAGGATCACCTTCACGCCCTTGACCAGCAGGATTTGCTGATTGCGTTCGAGCTGCGTGATATCTTCAGCCCGCATGAGCGGTTGACCCGTTTCAGACAGGCTTTCGCCGATCTCGTCCGTGTCGGAACGACCGAGATTGAAGTTGATCGTCTTGACGGTCTTCTGGCCGAGCGCCCGCGAGAGTGCCTGCGCAAGCTCGTCGCTGTTCACCGCGAAGAACTGGCGCACTTCAGCCTGCGACTGAATCGTCTTGGCCGTGTTCACACCGTAGATGCGCACCATCTCCGCAAGTTCCTGCACAAACATCCAGACGCGCACACCGAGCCCAGGCAGGGCGGTCAGGCTTTCGGCCAGCCCCGCGAGCTTGCCGAGGTTGGCAAACTCATCGAGCATGAACAGCACTTCGCCGCGCTTGCTCGACCGTGCGACTGCCGTGATCGCCTGATTGACGATCAGGCCGAGCGCTGCACCGTGCGAAACGATCCTGTCGGGCGGGAATGCCAGATACAGGCTGACATTCCCCGACTTCAGATCGGCAAGCGATATGTCCGAGGCGCTGACCGCATCGGCCAGATAGCCGCCAGGCTCGAAGATGGAGAGGTGCTGGACAGCGCCCGCGCGGAAGTCACCGAACAGATCGGGGTTGTCTTCCATCTGATGGGCAAGGTCATCGCCCAGATCGGCGAGAAGGCCGCCCAGCACGTCTTCCTTGCGCATCGCTTCAACCATGCGCTCAAGACGCAGCGGGTTCGCGATGATTCTCCACATCTCGGGCAGCGCGCAGAGTTTCGGCGAACAGAGCGCCAGATACATCAGCACGGCACGCATGATGCTTCGCGAGCCTTCGCGGAAATACTGGTTCCGCGTGTCTTCAGGCTCGGGGTAGAGCTGCATGACGATGGCCTTGACCTCATCGGACAGGCCGCGCTGCAAGGCGGGGTTGCCAGCAATGGCAATCACGTTCTCAAGCGGATTGATGCGATCCTGGGGCAGACCATGCAGACCCCACGGATTGAAAACCGCAACATCCTGGCCGAGCCGTTCGCGGCGATGCTGCGCCGTGACTGCCGCTAGCTCGCCCTTGGGGTCAGTGACGATCACCGAGCCCTGATAGTGCAGCAGGTTCGGCAGCACGATATTGATGCCCTTGCCCTGCCGCGCGGGAGCGCAGGTCAGAAGATGGGCTTTGCCGCGATAGAAAAGTGGACGACCATTCAGGAGACCGAGATACAAACCCTTGGGATCGAAAAGGCCTTTGTCTTCACACTCTTCAAGCGTGGCGAAGGCCGCATCGCCAAAAGTACCGGAAGTTTCTCGGCTGGCCTTGCGCTTCTCGCGCTGTTGCCAGCCCTTGTAGTAACCGCCGAGGCCGCCAAGCATGGCGATCCCGCCGATAACCTTGAACATCCCTGTGTAGAGGCCGTCGGCAGCGTCACCCGCGACCATGTACTGTCCCCAGAGATGGGCGAGGCCGTAGAACGAAGCGCCGAGCAGCAGGGCTGCGGTCGGTGATCCGCCTTTGGGATTGGTGCCGTTGTTCATCTTGGCTCTCGCGGGTTCAGGAATTCGGGGAGGGGACGAGGCGGCCATTGCCGCCCCGTCCAAGAGCGTCACTTGCCTTGCTTGCCGTTGTTCACGGCAGCGGCGATGCGCTCGGCTTGCTGATGGGGCATATTGTTGGTCGGAACGGTTCCGCCGTTCTTGCCAACTTCGCAGGCTTTCTGTTCATAAGGTTTCATGGTGTCAGCTCCTCTTGGTTGCTGACCCTGATTACGAAACTCGAACCCGAAAAATCACGGACACAGACTGGACAAACTGCATGGCGAGAGAGTTGCCACGGTACTCGGATGAAGAACGCGAGCGTTTGCGCCGCGCTCTTCTGGAGCACGTGGAGAACAAGAAAATTCGCTATCATCGGCTTGCCCAGGACATTGCCGACAAGGCCAATTACGGCCTCGAAGGCGATAGCGGGCGAAGACGCGTAGAGCGCTTCTTGAAGGGCACTCACCGCCAGAATGATGACTTTATCGACGCGATAGCCAGATATCTCGGGAGCGTGCCGCCCCCTCTAATCGAGGAAAGCGCAGCAACGCTCGCCGATTTCTTTTCTAGGAGCGTCAGGCAGCCGCATCGGGTCGATACCCTGATCGGGCGCTATCAGGTCTATGCCAGTACCGACAGGCGCGCGCATGGCCACGAGGGCTTCAGGGAAACCATGACCATGAACGAGTGGGGCGAATTCAGCGCGCCGCCTGTTAAGCCAATGCTATCGAGAATCCCCTATGCGGTGGTCGATTTGAAGCCGATGCAAAAGCACGATGCTTTGCTCGTGTCGGAAACCATCTTCAATTTCTCCGTCGATCCCGCAACTGACGAGTTTCCTGCCGTACCGCCCCGCAACAACGACGCAGGCGTCATTGTCGCGTTCGGATTCGCCGACAGAGAAGCCTCGCGCTATCTGATGGCGACTCGCACTGTACTGGAGGCGCGGCTGTACCGTCTTTACAAAGTCGCCGATGATCCGCTGACGCTGCGCGGGGAACTCAGCTTCAACGGCGGAATTGGACGGTCAGCGAACATGACGCACTCCGATCCGCTGCATCCAGAATACGAGGTGGAGCTGGTGCGGATCGAAGACCCAATCGAAGACTGACGAAGCAGGATTCCGCAGCGCAACATCTTGCGCTATCATACCCGCATGAAAGTCCTGTTCGTATGCACCTCCAACAAGCTCAGAAGCCCGACCGCCGAGGACGTGTTCAGGGATTTCCCTGGCATCGAGGCCGTGTCGGCGGGCACGGACGCAGAAGCGCCGCGTCCCCTGACCAAAGAGCTTGTGGCAAGCGCCGACCTGATCTTCGCGATGGAGAACCACCACCGCGAGCGGATCAGGAAGAAGTACAAGCAGCGCCCAGCAGACAGCAGGATCGTCACCCTGCACATCCCCGATGAGTATGAACGGGGTGATCCCGCGCTTGTTGCGCTTCTCAAGGAGAAGGTCGAGCCACGCCTTTCCAGCATCCTCAGCGATAGTTGAGGGTGCTGTAGTATAAAGTTGGCGCATATTGGTGCGCCGCAATAATCCTTGTAGTACAAAGCCCTAAGACCGCCGTAAGGCGAAACCGCAAGATGTGTTTTGTACTACAAAACCATCTTGGCAAGGGGGCTCGCTGCGCGCCCCCGTTGCATCCCCCAGGCCGTGGCTCTGTCAGGGCATTGAACCCATTCCCGAGCCAGCAGAACGTATCGCCGTTCAATCACTCGCGGGAGACTTCGCTCTCCCTGCACCCATCGATCCTTTCAGGAGGATCAGGAGCTATCGCGCCCCATGAAACCCACTCGCACCGTCTGGCCGTTGCAGCACCAATCAGGGGCGCGTTCCTGCTCCCCCGATGCCCCCATGACCACTTCATGGAGACGACCTCATCGAGACCAAGGCAAGGGAGCTTTCGCGCTGCCCTTCCTTGGAACCATCCCATCGACCAAGGAGCCTTCGAGCCCCTTGGAACCCTGACCAACCCAGCGCGGATTGGATGCCGTCAGCGCGTCGGCGCTGAACCCGATCATGGCGTTACCGCATGCCTGAACCCCGCAACAGATCACCCGTCTTCGTCTTCGGCATTTTGCTCAGCTACGGCGACCAATGACGGACGTTCCTGCATCCGCCATCGCCGTACTACGTTCGCTACATGGTCAGCTTCCGCGCCATCTGTTTCCCACAGCGCCGCAAATGCCACGTCTGCGCTTTGTGGCATGTGGGCTTCGTCAAGATCGTTGAAGCGCAGCCGTACAGGCACGACCGTGCCTTCACCGACGACCAGAGCTTCTTGCGTGCGTAGGGTCGGCAAGATGCTGACCAGGCTGCGCACTGAATCGGGAAGCGCGCGCTGGACGAAATTCTGATCCTGCTCATTGCTCATGCGCAGCGCAATTAGTGTGTTGCACTGTGAGAGGATCGACTCGGCCAGCTCGGAGGGGCGTTGCGAGATCAGTCCCAACCCCACGCCGTACTTTCGTCCTTCCTTGGCGATCCGCGACAATGCCTGTTTGGTCGGTTGGAACGCAGCATCGTCGCGCCGAGGCGCGTAGCGATGCGCCTCTTCACAGATCAATACTACCGGCACCTGTACCGGGCGAGGGCTCCAAACCGCAAAATCAAAGACGATGCGGCAGAGCACAGAGACCACCACATCGACAACATCGGAAGGAACACCTGAGAGGTCGATGATCGACAGGGGTTTGTCGCCCACCGGAATTCGCAGATACTGACCAACGATCTCGGCGAGCTGATCGCCCACGGTCGCATCAGGACGCATCATAAAACCAAAGCGGCTGTCCTGCTGTAGCGTTTCGGCCTTATTTTTGATCTTGAGATAAGAATCCTGCTTCGAAGCCTGCGTCGGCATCGCTGCATCGATATGCGCCAACATGTCACCAAGACGGTAGGGAACCGGGGTATCGACCGTGATTTTCTCTGTTGGAACGCCATCCGCACCGAAATCGCGCCGCGCTGCCAAGATGGCATCCTTGAGAATGTTCGTCTGACTGGTAGCGACATGCTCCGTCTTGCCGATGAACAGTTCCACGCTCTCTTCAAAGTTCAGGAGCCAATGCGGCAAGTTCAGCGTCGTCGGATCAATTACTTCCGCCAAATCGGGAAATGCACGCCGATACTCATTATGCGGATCAAGTAATATCACATGGGCGCGCGGAGCTACTTCCAATATGGAACGCAGCAATACCGTGACGGAGCAGGACTTGCCCGATCCCGTGGTGCCCAAAATAGCAAAATGTTTGCCCAGCAGCTCGTCGGTCAAAAGATAGACCGGCAGGGATGCAGCTTGCGAGAGCGTACCGACATGCACACTCGGTTTGTCAGGACGATTGTATATCCGTTGAAGCTCCACAACGCTTGCCACAAAAATACCCTGCCCCGGAAGCGGGTAGGTCACCACACCGCGCTGAAATACAAATTCGCTTTCCCCGAGGCCGGTTCGCACGGCTTCACCGAACAGCTCAATTTCCAGCCACTTTGCGTCTGCTGCGCCTTCACCCGACGTGTCGCGACCGGTAACGCCAGCGGCGCCTTCAAGCATGGTTTCAGTCATCCGAAGTGCGGTCACCACGCCGAATACAAGCTTGTCGCCCGCTTCGATCTTCACAATAGAGCCCACTTGTCCAACCGTGTATCGGCGGCTCTTATAGGTGCGGTGTAGGTCTTCAACTGTTCCTTCAAGCTCGCCGATCACCTTTGAACCGGAGACCTCGACCACGCGACCGATTTTTAAGATTGGATCGCTCATCAATTCCCCCCGGCTATATAGGCAACCAAATTTTCGAACTTCCACAAATCGGCTTCCAAGACGCCGAGGGACGATTCTACATCGAGGGCATGCCCAATAAATCCGCCATTGTCCTTGCCGCCAATGAAGACGCTAAAGCGGGAATCACAGCGGTCACAGAACGCCTGCAAGCGCTGATCCTGCCTATCTCGATCCTGTTCCGGTCCCACGAAGGCGATGACGGTGAGATTGCTATGCGGAGAGTTTATCGAATCGCAAATGGCTTCGTTGATATGTTCGTCATTGAAGCTGTAGCCCAAAACAACCAGATGGTTGTTGACGCCAGTGCGCCGGAGCCGGTTCCGAAACCGGCCAATCAGGGTTTCATATACCCCATACTGAGTTTGCAGGTATTTTTGCTCGGACGGGTACACCACCACTGGCTCATCGGCAGCATCTTCATTTGCGTTGCGCCCACGCCGAACATGGCCATCCGCATCACGTGTCCAGTTGATGGAGCCGTGGAGCTTGTGAATCCGGTATGCTATTCCCGGCCCGGCCTCATCAAAGGATTGTGGATCGAACCAAGCGCGATTGGTGCCGCGAAAGCCATCAGAGTATGGCAGCCGGAGAGAGTCCAGACTCGCCTCAAGCAGCGTATCGTAATTCAAGCTAAAAATATCGCGTGGTCCGCGATCACGAGCACCACGCAGGCGTTGCAAAAAGCGTTCGTGATAATCGCATGCTTGCCAATCATCCGCGACTTCGCTTACGATGCGCTTCTTGATTTCGGTGAGCCATCCGTCGATTTCATCGACGGTAAGGCCATGTGCCTCAGCAGTTGTGATCGCGCTCAGAATCTCGCGATAGCGGACCAGATAATTGATCAAGTCTTCGATGGTCGGAGGGCGATCAGAAAGTGGCTTCAATCCGTCAAATTGATCAAGTAATTTTTTATCCAACCCTTCCAGAACGTTTTCGGTGAGTTTCCCGATCAGAGGCTTGTTTGCGCAGGCGCTGCAACCAGCCCCAATCAGAAAACAGGTGTCGTTGCCGGTAAGCCATTCGGTGATTTGTTCACGGACATCGCTGCTCATGTTTTGCCCCCAAGTATTGTGCCGCCGCTACATTGTTCATGAAGGCACCGGTACGGATTCAATAATTTCTGCATCATCGCCTGACAGACCGAAAGCTACGCTCACCTGGCGCTTCAGCTTCAAACGTGCGTCATTGGCTGCACGCTCGCGCCGTGTCCGTTCATGGGGCGTGCGTGCCGCATTCAACGCCTTGAGCGCACCCACAACCCTTTCGGCTTGTTGCTCGATTGCCGCCTTTGCTGCCTCGTCCTCAGGGACGGGGATCGGTAGGTCTTTGATAAATTGCTTGCCATGGGAGTAATACCCACCCCTAAATACGCTGGTATTCGTTCGGATCATCGCTTCACAAAGTGGATGGTTCAGAACGGCTAGTAAATAGAGCGTCGAGATCGGCGCATCGTCCTTGGCGCGGATCATGTAGTACGGACCGTTGCCGCCTCCGGTAATAATCGTGTTCGTCTCATCATAGGCGTAACGCGGCTCGCGGGCGAGAACGGGCAGTACGATTTTTGGGCTATCGAACTTCGTCAGGCTTTGCGAGCGTCCATACTGATAGAATTGCCGCTCGTCCGCCGCACCGCCGACAACATTGCGTCCTTCGAGCGTGTCGCGCCGTGCGCTCAGATATTCCAGGCAGCGGGGGTAATTTTCCGCCATTTCATCAGGCTGTAATAGCCGGGCGCGTAGCTTGCCTCTTGGCGTGGTCACCATCTCGTAAGGGAAGATCATCCAGGCGTTGGCCTCGGGCTGACCAAATGCGTCAAGCTGCTCATCATGAAGACAGGGGCGAAGGATGCTCCTCTCGATCTGCCATTCTCGGCTGTCCCACTCGATCCAGACATGATCATCATCGGTGCGCGTAGGGTGCAGCAGATAGATTTCATCTTTGCTGGTCTGAACGCCGACCTCGATGTTCGCGAGCGCTTCCAGTCTGCCCGGCACTTCGTCTTTGATCCGCGCGAAGAGTGCCCGCACATCCTCCTGGCCGAACGTCCAAGCCTCATCGCTCAGCTCTGCGGCGGGAATGGTCGAGATCACACCCGTCCGACCATAGCGCCATTCTTCCAGCGGCCCTGCTTCCTCGACATGAACAGTCTCACAGCCGGTGCGATCCATAACGAGGATGCAGGTATAGTTGGACGTGCCTCGCCCGAAGACAGGTTTCACCCCGAAATTCACGATCTCTTCTAAGACCGGCGTGCGAGTCAGAAGACCACGCAGTGCCCGTCCTGAACGTATCGTCATAAATTTATTGGGGACTATAACGCCGACCCGGCCCTGATCTTTGACCAGCGCCAGCGAGCGCTCGATGAACAAGGCGTATTTGTCGAAGTTGTCCTGCCGCGCCGTACTGAAGGGCGACTCCGCAGAATTGTAGAATGCGGCCTCTTCCGGTGAGTAGGCCACCATGTTCTGAATGCGGATATAGGGCGGGTTGCCCACCACCACGTCAAAGCCGCCCCCGGCCATCTCATCAGCAAACTCGTCTTCCCAACGAAATGGATTGATCGCATCACGCAACGCTGCTGGCAGCGGCCCGCACGCGGCTTCCCATTCCTGGGTGCTCACAAGTGAATTGCCGCAGCGAATATGGCTATCGAGTTCGGGGAGCGCTGCGTGTTTCTTTCGCCTCACATAGTCCTTGAGGGCCGCTTCGCTTTCATCCTCGATGAGCTTGAGCAGCAGGCTGAATTGCGCCACTTCGACCGCGTTGGGATCGATATCGACGCCGCAAAGATGTGCCAACAGAATGCGGCGCTTCTCATCGAATGTGAGCCGCCAAAGATTTTCACCGGCCTGATAAATCTCGATGCCTGAATGCTTCTCCGCACCGTCTGCAACGTACCAATCCAGATAATGGCCGAGCAGGAAGTCATACGCAGAAAGCAAGAATATGCCGGAACCGCAGCAGGTGTCCACCAGCGTGAATGATGCAAGGTCTTGCGGGGAGCGGCCAGCCAAAAGCGGTCCGAGGGTGCGAGCGACAATAGCATCGGCGATGAAACTCGGTGTTGGCACCACACCGCCGCTTTCGCGAATTTCCGGCTTGCTGGTGATGGCTACAGCGCCATCCTCCACCACGATCACTTCGCCGAGGAATTGCTCATAAATCTCGCCCAGCACTTCAGTCTCGACGACTGCGAAGGTGTAAGGGCTGAGCGGGTAATACAGCTCGGCAATGATGCCTTGCAGCACCTCGTCACTAATCCTTATGCCCAGCGGGTCATCATCAATCAGCCGGAACAGCCCCGAGTCGTAGAATTCATCCGCGCGGCGCAAGACACCCATCAAGGCATCAAAGGTGGCGCTGCCATCAAGATTCTTGAGCGTTTCGTATTTTTCGATCTCGCGGTCTTCGCAAATTCGCAGGAAGACAATGCGTGAAAGAAAAAGTTGCACTCCATAGGTCAGCTCTTCGGAGCTTAGGCCGGGCGTGTTCGCGTTAATATCGGCGGCGAGGCGGGCACGCCAGTCGCGAACCTGATTCAGGAAGAAATCGTCAAATTGTTCCGAACCTTGCCGCGTCGTGTCGATGGCGAAGTGGCGGTCGAATGCGCCGGAAAGCACGCTCTCTCGTGAAAGCAGAGACCACAGCTCATCAAAGCGTGCCTCGAACTCGTCATACCCAAACAGATGCAGCCTTGCGACATGCGCCTCATGGGTTTCAAGCGGCGCGGGCTTGCAGTCATAGATGACAAGCTGATGAAAGTTGGTAACCACGGAGATCGGCAAGCTTGCTGAGTACCCGTAGCGGCGCGTCTGAAACGCAGGCGCGCGGTCACGATCAATCCGCACGCTGGGCTTCTTAGCCTCAATGAAAAGCTTACGTTGCCGCGCAAGGCGCAGCTCATAATCTGGCCGCTTGGAAAGGCGCTCTTCCCCGACTTCGACGGTCGCCTCTTCGATAACCTCACGGTAAGTCAGCGGTTGGGCGCGGCGATTGTGCACGTCCCAGCCGAACGCTTCGAGCAGCGGCGTTATGAACTCGGTGCGCGCCTGAGTCTCGTTGTAGCCAGCGTCAAGGTAATCACTTTCATTGCGTCCGAAGCGCTCGACAAGCTCGGCCACACGGGCGCGGGCGTGTTTTTTCACCTCATCACCATCATGAGCGGCGGGAGTTATAATTCCGGCTTGCGCATCATCGTTCATCCTTTACTCCGGGGTTTCTTACCGGCACGGCGGCGCGCGAGACGCCGGTTGCGCATCTTCTCCCAGATGCTGCGCAGCATTACGCATTCTACCTTCGAGAGCCCCATCCCTTCGATCAGGATTCGACGGCTGTTCTCTTCGAGAACGAGTTCAAGCCGCCCGGCGCGGATTAAGGAATCGCACTCTTCGACAGGCAGGGCATCACCAAGTTTTGCGGGCATAAGCAGCTTTTCTGCTTCGGTCGGTTCCAGCTCCAGAACGCCTCCGCCATAACTGCGTCCTTCGATCTCTGCCGAAGCGGCCGTGAGATAGCTATAGCTATTGGCGACAATGGCGCGCGGATCAGCGCCGTAGCTACGCATGCGGTGGATGGTATCGGTGGCCGTCGCTTCAGCATCATTGAGAACGATGCGGGGGAAGTCATAAATCTGGCGGAAGACAAAAGCATCCGGCACATAGACCGAGGGCACTGCATACCAGGGTGTGCGCACCGAGCACTTATAGCCCTTATGCACGTCCTGAGCTTCCCCAAGCCGAATATAGCTGGCAAGCGCTCCTTTCGGCTTCGTGCCGTTGATCGGGGCCAGATGCAAAAGATGCACCCGCTGATCCTCATTGGCGAGAGTACGCCAACCCTTCTTATCGACCACTGCGCCGCCCAGGTGGGCGGAGCGTCCAATGAGCGGTATGGTGAAGCCCTGCAAGCCAAGCTCTTCGACTTCGCTTTCGCGCAGCACAAAGAACTGGTTTTTGCCGGTGACGACACCGACATTGACCGAAGCATATTTGCCTAACTCGGTCGTGCTCGCACCTGCGCGCAGAGCCCGCATAAAGGAAATCTCTCCGGCGCTCAGGAAGTATTTGAGCCATTTTTCGCTGTCATGACAGACCGTTTTTGGGGACGCACTGCGCAATACCTCGCGCGGCTTGCGATTGACGATATCGACGACGGAGTCGCTTTCGGTCAGATTTACCTTGCACGGATTGCTGGCCGAAGGCGCAGAGCGCGCTTCATCAGCGAGCAGGAGCAATACTTCTTGCTCAGCTTTCTCAAAAAACAGCTCGTTGCAGGCGATCAGATCGACGCGCCCAAACCGGTCCGTCAAAAATGACCGCAACTGCGCCGCATAACTTACCTGCAAAAGCTCTGCGGGAAGGACAAGCGCCATGCGCCCGCCTTCCTTGAGCGCCGCCGCCGCCGCGACAACAAACGGCACCCAGATATTTGTCAGGCGGTTCGGCGAGAGGCCCTGTTCATGCATGATATCCATCGCGCGGCTGCGATGGGGCTCCGGAAAGCTCTGATAACGAATGAAGGGCGGGTTGCCGACCACCACATCGAATTCCGGGCGGTCCGGTCGGCTCCACCACGCAAAAAAATCGCTGTTTACGACAACATCGGCAGCGCGCATGCCGAGACCATCCTTAAGGCGCAGACGGGCTTTATCGGCTTCATCGGGAATAATCTCGATGCCGCGCAGATTGTTTGCGCGAGCGGGGCCTTGCGCCCCCAGCGCTTCGAGACGTGTGCTTGCCGCTTCAAGGAATGAGCCATCACCACAGCTCGGCTCAAGCACCAGCTCGTCCGCGCCCCGGATCGCCCAGGCGCAGAGCCAGCGCGCCAACTCCGCAGGGCTGTAGTACCCGCCGCGCAGTTTGTCGGCATCGAGCGCCGTAAAGCGCCCGCTATGTGTCCGTTCGGGAACCTCCCTCGCGGCGGTATTGGTTGCTATGCCGCTCACATGCTCATTCATCGCACTTGCCCCACATGGAACAACGGCTGTTCATCGCGAAGCAGTCGCTCGATAGCCTCCCGGATCACCCAAGCCACAGAAACCTTGTTTTTCTCTGCTATTTCGAGAAGTTCTTTGTGTTGCTCTTCGGTCAGGCTGACCGATAGACGGTGTGACGCTTTGGGCGTGCTCTTTTTCGTTGCTGGCGGCATGGCGTTCGAATCCTTGTTTGCACCATGCTACACCACGGTGGTGAAGTTCGAAAGCATCTTGCCCCTGTTACCCCCTAGAAAATCCGGCACGTCCATCTCCATAACTTTCGTAGCGAAGTAGAACATAATGCGAACATATTCGGCTGATGGCCCAGAATCCAGTGAAAAAGTAGGCGCGCCTGGAGGCGGGCAGGCTCTATGCGCAAGCACCTAAGTCCTGTAGCCAGGTCTTTGCCATCCAGTCACGTTCCATTGCGCACGCTGGCGGCCTGTCTGGTCGCCAGGATTGTCGCGGTGAACACCGCTCCGCTCTTCCCTGTTTTGGGGGCCTGCGGCCCCGTCCTCCGTCAAGATCGGGCTCCGCGTAAACGAACTTCGGCAACAGCTTGACGACACTGAAAGAATCCTGCACGCTTACGTTGGCCTTAAGTGCATGCCGGTGTGTCCGCCACGCAAAGCTACGCAGCACTCTCCTTCAAACATGAAGACTCCAGCCCAATTGTGGGATCTGGTTAGTAGCGGACACCTAGTCAGATCCCATTTGGAAATGGTTCATGACCTCTAAGAACGAAATCGACAAACTGAAGACGCTCGCAAAACGGTACGCGCGGGCAAATCGGATTGCTCAACACGAAGCCCTCAACGCGATGGCCGCTGCGTTGGACTTCCCCCATTGGGCGTACCTGGCAGCCAAAGCGAAGCAGGGGTGGCTCCCGACCGCCGAGCAGCTCGCGATGGCCGAGGCGCTTGTTCACCAAACTCACCCAGGCACGGATGAAAAAGAGAGTTTCATAGGCATGAGCTTATCCCGTCCTGTCGATGAACCTATCAGGCAAGGAAAGATCGGCGATCACGACTATCGGGTCTTCGAGGCTTTCGGCGACATTCGCATGGAGGGTGACGGATGGCGCATTCTTGTCGGCGAAGCGCAGTTCTCCCAGCCGCTTGTTGAGATCGAGAAGCCGCATGCCGACACGAGCCCTGTAAGCAAGCAGGATTTCCTCGAAGCAGCGTTGGTGATTGCAGACGAAGAGGCCGCAAAGGTTCGCGCAGGGATTGCTTCGGACTGGCCAAGACGCTCCACCAAACCTGATACGGAAGGGGTGGTGCTTCATCCACTGTTCGGCGGGAAGTCTGCCGAGTGGTTCTGCCTGCATTGCGACGGCAAGATCACAGGCACACAGCTCGCGGAGAATCTTTGGTATTGCCCTGGCTGCGGTGCATCCCCCATCGACATCTTTTCCGAGCCAGCTTGGTTGGAGGACTCCGATGTGACAGTCAAACCTGTTAAAGGTCGGATAGCGCGGCAGCGGCCTGAGCCAATGATTGAAGTAGTGGATTCAAGACCGACTCTCACGCTGGGCGAAGACAGCAGTTCGTTGCTCTTGCGTACTGCGTTGCTTGAAGACGCCACGACCCCCGCAGAGCGGATCGGGGCGCAGCTCGCCGAGATTTCTGTCGATGATGACGGCGATGCCTGCATTGTTTTGGATGAAGACCTTTGGCCTGAGTCCAAAGAGCCCGAGACCGCAATGGCTGTGGCAGAATTGCTTGGTGCGGAGCTGGACATAAGCGTGACTTGCATGACCTTTCCCTTTGCCTGGCCTGGCTTGGGGCATGCGACAACCAGCACGCGGGAATATGTCAGGATGCTGTTGGAAGCCCATGAAGAACAGGGCGTCGTTCATCGAAAAAGCGAAGACGACTGATCTTCTGACTTGGCGCACCCTCCAATGGGCGTGTGACCAAACCTGCACCGCTCCCCAACGTTGGACCGCCGGAAGCTGGATTTTTCCGGCTCTTTCACGATGACGGGCTGGTGACGCCATCGGGATAATGCATGGCGATCGGGACGTTGTATCCGATCGCGCTATGGGGT
>NZ_BAABHW010000010.1:0-10336 GCF_039542305.1 [Roseibacterium] beibuensis
GGATGAACGCCTTCTGCGCCTCCGTGAACTTCGATGCCTTCATGCGATTCCGCTCCTCTCCCAGCCTGGGAAACTTAGCGGAAAACTCCAGCTTCAACCGATCCAATTTTCAGGGAGCAGAGCAAACGTCATGCACCAAGACTGAAACCGGACCAGTTCATTGGGGCAGGTCAGTGCAGATCTCAGCCGTCCGGGTGCAGCAGGTTCCGATCACGCGCCCTGTGCAAGGCTTTCTGGGCACCCTGCAACGCGGCCTGGAAACCGGTCGCTCAAGACCAATGGGCAGGGGCCTTGGCGATAAGACGAACGCCACTCTGCTTGGCGTTTCAACCCCTTGGTCACACCAGCGCGTAGCGCGCGACGACGAGGGCGCACCCCAAAAGGAACAAGGACTGCACGGCGATCAGGGCGATGCTGCGTTTTCCGGTTTGAAAGAGGCTGCCGAGCGAGGTTTTCATGCCGAGGGCGGCAATGGCCGTAAGAAACAGGAACCGCGTGGCCTCGCCGATCCAGAGCAGCAGCGTCTCGGGCAGGGGCACGAGATTGCCAAGCAGCATCAGCAGGATAAAGGCCACCAAGAACCACGGCAGGCGCAGCGTGCCGCCGGCCTCCTGCCGGAAGCTCAGCGCGATCGCCAGGAGCACGATGGGCAAGAGCGCGACGCGCAAGAGCTTGGTGAAGGTCGCGATGTCGCCCGCGTCCTCGCTGATGGAATAGCCCGCGCCCACGACCTGCGCGACGTCATGGATCGTCGCCCCGACGAGGTAGCCGCTCTGGATCTCGGAAAAGCCGAGGCTGGCGAAGATCACCGGGTAGAGGATCATGGCGATGGTGGAAAAGGCGGTCACGCCGACCACCGTCACCAGCACGTCCTTTTCGGCGGCGTGGCGGGGCACCAGGATGGCCGAGATCGCCAGCGCGGCGGAGGCGCCGCAGATCGCGACCGAGCCGCCGGTCAGAAGGCCCAAGGCCACCGGCGCACCCGCCAGCCGGGCAGAGAGCGCGCCGAAGGCCAGCGTCGTGGCCAAAAGGCCAGCCACCCCGATCATGGCCACCACGCCAAGCTGCGAGATATCCGCGAAGGTCAGTTGCAGCCCCAACAGGGCCACGCCGATGCGCAGCAGGCTGCGCGCGGCAAAGGCGATGCCCGGCGCGGTCTTTTCCTCGGCCTCGAGAAAGGTGAAGGCCATGCCGATCAGCAGCGCGAACAGCATCGCCGGTGCGCCATAGGTGTTTGCGATGAACTTTGCGGCCAGCGCGATGATCGCGGCGATCAGAACGCCGCGCCAATGCGTCGAAGCCCAGGCCGTTGCGCCGTTGATCGTGATCGCGCGGGACGGCACGGGATCAATCCGCGCCGCGCGAAAACGCGACGATGGCGGCGACCAGCCGGTCGAGCGTATCGAAACCCGTGACCCCGTCGGCCACAGCATCGGCGACCAGCGAAAACTCCGTGCAGGCGATCATCTGAACGGCGGCCCCACGGTCCAGTAGGGCGGTCGAGGCGGCACGCAGGGCGGCGCGGGCCTCGGCGGTCGGCCCATCGCGCTTGATCGCGCGGATCGCGGCGAGGGTCGCGTCCTCGTCCGTTGCATAGAACGGCGTCAGCCCGGCCTTTGCAAAGGGGGCGTCGAACAGGCCCACGCGCCGCACGGCAGGGGAGGCGAGAATACCGACGGAGGCTCCGGGCCCCGCCAACTCCACGGCATGGGCGACGGACAGCGCCACCATGTCGAGAAAGGGCACTGTCGCCGCGCCGCGGATCGCGTCCGCATAGTGATGCGCCGTGTTGCAGGGCATGGCCAGACCCTCGGCCCCGGCCTGTTCGAGGCGCCGGGCCATCGCGGCCAGCACCGGGGCAGGGTCCTCGCCCGTTCCCTCGATCAGCCGCGCGATGCGCGAGGGCACCTGTGGGTTCTGATCGATCAGAAGCGGGATATGGTCGGCATCGTCTTTGGCAGGAACGGCGGCGATCACCTTCTGCATCAGAAGGACCGTCGCCTCGGGTCCCATCCCTCCGAGGATGCCGATCCGGCGCAAGGGCGAGGTCATCAGCCCGCCGTCGCCCCATCGGCGAAAACCGCGTCATAGCCGAAGAGGCCCGCCGCCCCCCCGGTATGCAGGAAGACGACGCGCTCGCCCTTCTTGAATTTCCCTTTCCGGCAATAGTCGATCAGCCCCGCCGCGCCCTTGCCGGAATAGACGGGGTCAAGAAGGATCCCCTCCAGCTCGGCGAACATGCGGATCGCCTCGATCGTGTCCGCGCGCGGGATGCCGTAGCCCGGCCCGACATAACCGGTGTCGGCCACGACGTCTTCGCGCGCAACGACTCCGGGGCAGCCCAGTTTCTCGGCGGTCGCGCAGGCGAGGGTGTAGACATTCTCTTCCTGCTTGTCCTTGGGCGCGCGCACGCCGAAGCCCAGAAGCGGGATTTGCGCGTTGATCGCCTTAAGCCCCGTGATCAGGCCCGCCTGCGTGCCCGCGCTACCGGTCGCGTGAACGAGATGGTCGATCACCAGCCCGCGGTCATTGGCCTGACCGACCAGCTCGAAGGCGCAGTTGACGTAGCCCAACGCGCCCGTCGGGTTCGAGCCGCCGCCGGGGATGGTGTAGACGGTCTTGCCCTCGGCGCGCATCGCCTCGGCCACCGTCTCCATCTCGGCGTTCATGTCCAGCCCGCCGGGCCGTTTCTCGGTGGCGGCGCCGTGCAGGTGGTCCAGCAACACGTTGCCGTTGTGGTTGTAGTTCGGATCGTTCGAGCCGGTTCGATCCTCCAGCAGGATGTGGCATCCCATGCCCAGCTTGGCCGCGAAGGCCGCGGTCTGGCGCGCATGGTTCGACTGGGTCGCGCCCTGCGTGATCACCGTGTCCGCGCCCATCGCCTGCGCCTCGGCCATCAGGAATTCCAGCTTGCGGGTCTTGTTGCCGCCGGTCGACAGCCCCGTGCAATCGTCGCGCTTGATCCAGATCTCGGGCCCGCCAAGCTCGGCGCTCAGCCGGTCGAGCCGTTCCAACGGCGTGGGCAGATGGGCGAGAAAGACGCGCGGAAAACGGGCGAGATGCATGGGCGGACTCCTGCAATGTTGCACGATCGGCACCATGAGCGGCATTGGCCGGGAATTCAAATTGGAATACCGGCCTCCATCCTGCCGGGCGCATAGATCATCTCTTGGTCTTGCGATCCCGCCCCGTCCGTCTCACGGGCAGATCGGCAGTTCCAGCGGCGCTGGCTCGGGCAGGGAGGCGCGCCATTGGTCGATGATCGGGCGCAGGGTCTCCCGCGTCCAGAACCGCGGGCTTCCAATCGCGCCAAGGCAGGTAGCGTTCCAGTAGAGGCCTTCTTCGGATAGTGGCCTCTGGCCGGCCACGGCGTCTGCAACCGCGGTGATGTCGCCGGACTCGGGATAGATATAGAGGGTTGTCGGATCTCCCTCGACCCGGGACATGATGTCTTCGGCCACCTCTTCGGACCATGTGGTGCACCCGTTGCTTCGCCCGCCGGTGTAATTCACGAGGTTGCCATAGGGGACGTAGCCCTCTGCATCGGCGTCGGGACTGTCCGGGGCGCTAAAGCGGCACTGCCACCGCAGGAACATCGCGACATGGCCGCCGATTTCGCGCTCACGGGCGTTGTCGGTTTCGCCCATGCCATCGAACAGCAGAAAGGTGCGGTGGAAGGGCACCCGTTCGCCATCCTCGGTGAAGTAGCCCTTGAAGGAGGTCCGCGTCTCGGCCGTGAGGTAAGCACCGCCCATCGTCAGGTTCGACCCCTCGGCATTGCTGAAATTCTGCGCGCATTCCCGTTCGTTGGAAAAGTCCGCTGCGGGCAGGGAGCGACCGCTGCCATAACCGGACGAGACCGCGCGGAAGGATTCTTCGGCCTCGCAGATGATGTAGAACCGCTGACCCGGACCGCCGGTGGAGGACGAGCTTGGACGTGTCGCGTCCATGGCCAGATAGCACGGGTTCTGGATGCCGCCCCCGCGCACCTGCTCCATGTAAAGCGCGCGTGCCCGTTCGAGCACGACGGGGGCGATCTGGCCTTCGCCCGTCCCGACATGCTGTTGCAGCCATGACGGGATTTCAGCGGATAACGGGGTCGCTTCGGCCGGCATCGGGGCGGCAGCGGCCAAGGCACCCAAGGCCGCGATGGTCAGGCGCTTTGTCCAGCGTATCATTGGGCGTCTCCTGCGCGTTGGTCCTCCGCTCCGGGCAACAGGATAACAGGAATGGACCGAAACTTGGCAAGTTTCCTCGCCGTCGTTTCATCGAACTTGGACCGTGCAAGTCTGCCGTGGCTGCAGGCGATGCCCCCTGCACGAGCGCGCTGCGAGCCAAACCAGCCTTTTCGGATCAGTCCGAGTGACCCGCTGACGTGGCCCGCACAACGCGGAACAGGCTGGTCGCAGCGAAACACAGCGCCGCGGTGCAAACGATCGACGGCCCGGCCGGCGTGTCGAAGATGTAGGCCGCCCGCAGGCCGATCACTGCCGAGGCCGCGCCGATCACGGCGGCGATCAGCACCATGCCTTCGGGCGTCCGCGCAAGGGGGCGCGCCGCGGCAGCCGGGATGATAAGCATCGCCGCGATCAGAAGGACGCCCACGACCTTGATTGCGACCGCCACCGTGATGGCAAGCGCCAGGGTGAGCACCAGTTGTTCGCGCTTGGGGTCGATCCCGCTCGCATAGGCGAGTTCTTCGTTCAACGTGGCCGTCAAAAGCGCTGACCATCGCCAGCCGATCAACGCCACGACAACCGCGGCGCCGCCCCAGATAACGGCGAGGTCAAGGCGCGATACGGCGAGGATGTCGCCGAAAAGATACGCCATAAGGTCAATGCGAATGCCCGAAAGAAAGGACACCGCCACCAAGCCGAACGCGAGCGCGGAATGGGCCAGCACGCCCAGAAGCGTGTCCATCGCATAGCCGCGCCCGCTGAGCACGGAAACCGTCAGGGCCATGGTCAGGGCAAGCGCCATGGCGCCCGCAAAGATGGAGATCTGCAAGGCAAGCGACAGGGCAACGCCAAGAATGGCGGCGTGGGCCGTCGCGTCTCCGAAATAGGCCATACGGCGCCAGACGACGAACCCGCCGAGCGGGGCGGCTGCAAAGGCCACGCCGATCCCGGCCAGCGTCGCGCGGGTCATGAAATCGTCCAGCATCACTCGGCCGCCTCGTGACTGTCATGGGTGTGCGTGTGCCCGTGATCGTGGTCGTGCCCATGATCGTGGGTGTGGTCATGCCCATGCTGGTGGTCATGTTCATGCCGGTAGAGCGCGAGCGCCCCGTGGGTTCCGGTGCCGAAGAGCGCCCGATATTCCGGCGCCGAGGACACATGCTCGGGCGTTCCGTGACAACAGACATGCCCATTGAGGCAGATGACCCGATCGGATGAGGCCATGACGACATGCAATTCGTGGCTGATCATCAGAACGGCGCAGCCGAATTCGCGCCGCACGTCGTCGATCAGCTGGTAGAAGTCCGCCGAGCCGGGTTGATCGAGGCCCGCCGTCGGCTCGTCCAGAAGCAGCAGGTCGGGTTTCGTCACCAGCGCGCGGGCCAGCAATACGCGTTGCAGCTGTCCGCCCGAAAGCTCCGACATCTGCCGATGCGTGAGCTGCGCGACACCGGCGCGGCTCAACGCGGCCTCGATATCGGACCGGGTCGCCCCGCCCGGCAGGCGCAGGAACCGCTCGACCGTGATGGGAAGGGTCGGGTCGATATGAAGCTTTTGCGGCACGTAGCCCAGGACGAGGTTCGGCGCGGTGGTAATGCGCCCACCGCTGATGCGCGCGGCGCCAACGATGGCCCGCAACAAGGTTGTCTTGCCGGACCCGTTCGGCCCCACGATGGTCACGATCTCGCCCGGCGCGACATGCATGGAGATGTCGCGCAAGACTTGCGTTGCGCCGTAGCGGACGCTCAATTTCTCGACATCGACAAGGTTCATGCGAGGGGCTTCTCGGGCTCGGCCTCGGCGGCCTTGGCGGCACAGGCCGGACATATCCCGACCGCTTCGACGACCGTGCGCTCGATCTGGAACCCGGTCGCGCGGGCGGCGTCGCCAAGGGTGCCGCGGGCGGGGGCGGATTGCGCCTCGGCCACCGCGTCGCAGATCCGGCAGATCAGGAAGGCAGGCGAGTGGCTTGCGCCGGGATGGGCGCAGGCGATGAAGGCGTTGAGCCGCTCGATCTTGTGCACGAAGCCGTTGGCGACGAGGAAGTCCAAGGCGCGGTAGGCGACGGGCGGTTGCGATCCGAAGCCTGCCGCGTGCAGCCGGTCGAGAAGCTCATAGGCGCCCATTGCCCGGTGTTCGCTCAACAGGATTTCAAGTGCCGCGCGCCGGACGGGCGTGAACCGCAGGCCTTCAGCCGCGCAGCGTGCCTCGGCAGCGGCAAGTCCGGCCTGAACGCATTGGCGGTGGTCATGTACCTCGAACCCCACCGGATCATGGCTCGGCGCATCGGTGATCTCTGCCACGGCTCTTGTCATGTTATCTCATTTCTTGTATCGGCATCGTGACGTTATAAGATCACAGGAAGGCCCGAATGTCCAGAAACCTGTTTCCCCTGTCGCTGGCTGCAAGCTTGATGGCCGGCACCGCCCTGGCCGATGTCCCGCGCGTTGCTGTCGATATCGCCCCGGTGCATTCGCTGGTCGCGCGCGTCATGCAAGGCGTTGGAGAGCCGAACCTGATCGTTCAGCCCGGGGCCTCGCCGCATGAATACAGCCTGCGCCCCTCCGAGGCGGCGGCGCTGCAAGAAGCCGACCTTGTCTTCTGGATCGGGGAGGACCTTGCGCCCTGGATGGAAGGCGCGGTCGAAACGCTCGCCGGCGACGCCGATGTCACGACATTGCTCGAAGCCGATGGGATGACCCTGCTCGATTTCCGCGAAAATGCGCTTTTCGAGGCCCATTCTCATGGCGACGACGATGATCATGACCATGAGGACCACGCCGAAGACGATCATGATCACGACAGCGAGCATGATGAACATGCTGACGACCATGACCATGATCACGAAGATCATGCCGACGATGACCATGATCATGCGCATGGCGACCATGACCCTCATGTCTGGCTTTCGCCTCGCAACGCGGCGGTCTGGCTTAACGTAATCGCGGCTGAACTCTCCGCGGCCGATCCCGAGAATGCCGGCACCTACTATGCAAACGCTTCCGAGGCGCGCGAAGAACTCGATGCCCTCGTGGCAGAGGTAAACGAAACGCTCGACCCGCTGCGCGGCATGCGCTTCGTGGTGTTCCATGACGCCTTTCAGTATTTCGAGGCGGATTTCGATTTCCCCGCGTCCGGCGCGATCTCTGTCGCCGATGCAGCGGATCCAAGCCCGGCCCGCATTGCCGATATCCAGGGGCGCATTGCCGAGGAGGGCATCCAGTGCGTGCTGTCCGAACCGCAATTCGACCCCGGCCTTGTTGCGACGGTCATGGACGGCACCGAGGCCAACACGGCGGTGCTCGATCCGTTGGGCTCCGATCTCGAACCGGGGCCTGACCTCTACCCGCAGCTTATCCGCAACCTTGCGAACTCGCTGTCCGGGTGTCTCTGAAACAAACCTGACAGGGTAGGGCGCGCGGACCTGCATCGGCCTTGCAGAGTCCGGCAGGTGTCGGAGTCGTCGTGTCAAAAAGCGGGCTCGCTCATCCGAAAAGGGGGCGAGAGCCGCCGGGCCGCCGTCAAATTCTCCGGGACCGGTCTCAGGGTTGGGGCAGATCCCGGATATGGCCGATCAGGGCCGTGAACTCGTCGAAGACGAAGGTGCAGGGCAAATCCTCGACCGGGGTCTTGCGGTATCCCTTTGAGAACAGGCCAAAGGCGATCTTCGCGCGATGTGCCGTGTCGGCATCGACCTCGCTATCGCCGACATAAAGGAAGGGCGCGGCGTTCAGCGCCTCGAAGGTCGCGACCAGGGGGGCGGGATCGGGCTTTTTCACCGGCAGGCTGTCGCCACCGATCACTACGTCGAAAAAGCGGCTGAGATCCAGCGCGTCGAGGATCTGGACCGAGGGCGCGCGGAACTTGTTGGTGCAGACGCCAAGCGGGTGGCCCGCCGCCTTCAAAGCCGTCAGGACGTCGACCACACCCGCGTAAGGTCGGGTCAGGTCCGCCGGATGCGCGGTGTAGTGGGCCAGCATCGACGCCTTCATCCGCTCTTCCTCGGCGGAGGGTATTCCGCGCTCCTCCATCACCAGGCGCACGAGGTTCGGGATACCGTTGCCGATGAAGCTGGTGATCTTTTCCAGGGGCAGGGGCGGTTTATCGCAGTCGGCCAGCATCCGGTTGGCGGCTGCATGCAGATCGGGCGCGCTGTCGATCAACGTGCCGTCGAGGTCAAAGACAATCGCGCCGCTCATGCTGCTTTCCATTTGATCGAACATCCCATGGACGGGATCTGGTCGCGCGGGCCCTGGCCCGTGTCCGCCACCTGTTTCATGGCCTCGAACAGATCGCACGGCGCATCTGCCGGGGCCGGGTTTTTCCCCGAGGCATCGAGGCGTCCGCGGTATTGCAGACCACCCTCCGCGTTGAACCCGAAGAAATCCGGTGTGCAGGCGGCGTTCCATGCGCGGGCGACCTCTTGCGTTTCGTCATGCAGGTAGGGAAAGGAAAACCCGCGCTCCTGCGCCAGTTCCGCCATCTTCTCGAAGCTGTCGGCGGGGTAGGCGTCGGCATCATTTGAACAGATCGCCGCAACGCCGATGCCAATCTCTTGCAGGTCCGAGGCGTCCCGCTGGATGCGGTCCAGAACGGCAAGCACATAGGGGCAGTGGTTGCAGATGAACATGATCAGGGCGCCCCTGGGGCCGGCGATCTCGGCGAGCGTGTAGGTTTTCCCATCGGTGGCTGGCAGGGCGAAATCGGGGGCGTGCCAGCCGAACTCGCAAACGGGGGGAGAGACGGCCATGATCGGTCCTTTCCTACGCGGTCATCAGGCGGGTGAGGCCCTCATCGCGGCTCCAACGCCAATCGAGGTGGTGATCCGCGAAGGTCGCGTTGAAGGCGCGGCGGTGCAAGTCCTTGGGCTCAGCGAGCGTGCCGTTCACGTCTTGGAGGGGCGCCTCAAACGCCATTCGCCGCCGCCCGGATCGCCGCGATGTTCTGGCCGTAGACCTCCGGGTTGTCGACCGAGCCGCCCTTGAACACGGCCGATCCGGCCACGAGGACATCCGCCCCGGCCTCGACCACGAGCGGGGCGGTTTCCGGCGTGATGCCGCCATCGATCTGGATGTGGATGGGCCGGTCGCCGATCATCTGGCGGATCTTGCGGGTCTTCTCGACGCCGGAATGGATGAACTTCTGACCGCCGAAGCCGGGGTTCACGGTCATGATCAGCACCATGTCACACAGGTCCAGCACGTCGGCCACGGCCTCGGCCGGGGTGCCGGGGTTCAGGACCACGCCCGATTTCACGCCCTGCGCACGGATCGCCTGAAGCGTGCGGTGGATATGCGGGCCGGCCTCCACATGGGCGGTGATCATGTCCGCGCCGGCCTCGGCATAGGCCTCGATATAGGGATCGACCGGCGCGATCATCAGATGCACATCCATGAAGGTCTTCACATGCGGGCGAAACGCCTTCACCGCCGGCGGGCCGAACGTAAGGTTCGGTACGAAATGCCCGTCCATCACGTCCACATGAACCCAGTCGGCCCCCTGGTCCTCGATGGCGCGGATCTCGGCGCCGAAATTGGCGAAATCGGCGGAAAGGATCGATGGGGCGATCTTGACGGTGCGATCGAAGGACATGGGGTATCTCCATAGAAAGGGCCGGGACACGGCTCGGCGTGCCCCGGTTGTTTCGCGGATTTCAGACGGCGAGGGAACCGCCTTCGTAGCGTTTCGCCATATCGTCGTGGTCGATGCGAACCAGCGGTGCTTGGCGGCGATTCTGGTTCTTGGTGTGCAAGGGGAGGCGGGCAAGTCCTCCTCCCGAGTCTCCGACTCGTGCAATCGAGTCGGTGTCAGCCCGTGTCGGGGTGAGTGCCCCTGCGTTACCCACGGCGCGGTCAGAGGCTTCGCCATAAAGAGACAAGAGAGGGCAGTTTGCGGGGCAGGGGGCGTTTGGCTGGCGGTTTGCCCAAGTTTTATTGCCCTTTACGGCGTTTCTCGGCCTGCCAGATGTCTGCTCGGAACGGGGTCGTGCGCATGTTTTTTGGGCAGAATGCCGTTTTTCTGCAAAAATCCGAAAAAACCACTTGCGGGTCTTTGGCGCTATCCGTAAACACCCCTTCACCGGCGGCGCTGAGGCGCTGACGGGACGCCAAGCGGGTCTGACGCGGACGAAGCGGATGGGTAGCGCGGCACAACATTTG
>NZ_BAABHW010000011.1:0-6836 GCF_039542305.1 [Roseibacterium] beibuensis
CGGCAACGACGCGCTGACCGGCGGGTCGAACAACGACGTGCTGGCAGGGGGCGACGGGCAGGACACGCTGGAGGGCGGCGCCGGGTTCGACTCGTTCTTCGGCGGGGCCGGGGCGGACAGCTTCGTGTTCGAGGACGGCAGCGGCGTCGACTTCATCGTGGGCTGGGAGGACGGGCTCGACCTGCTGGACTTCAGCGGCCACTCGCAGGTGAACGGGCTGGCGGACCTGACGATCACCGACAACGGCGTGAACAGCCGGATCGAGTTCGCAGGCGGCGACGCCATCATCGTCATCGGCTATACCGGCGGCTTCGACGGGTCGGATTTCTTCTTTAGCTGACCGGAAGTTGCGTCAGGTATCCGCAGTCATGGCTTCAAGCGCAATACCGCAACATGTTGAAACCCGCTTAGAACTGCAGGTTCGATTGCCAGGACCTCGAAAAACTCGGAAAACTTTTGATGCCACCATGAATCCGAAGAGAAAACCTGGCGGTAGTAGTCCTCATCCGAAATGAACCCTTGAAGTTCATTATTCCTGTCGGCGTCGAACAATTCCCCGCCCATCAGAGCGCGCAATTCTTCTGGGCGACGTGAGAGATAGGATACGGCGTTTGAAGTGCCATGAAATGACAACAACGCCAAACCATCCGGTCGCAAGAGTCGAGAGACCTCAGCCAGCCATTGATCAATGGACTCCTCTTTCAGATGCGACAACACCGAACAGGCATAAACGAGATCGAATATGCCATTCGGCATGGGTGTAGGTGGGGCAGTTTCCACATGCAGATATTCGCCCGTTAAATTCTCAGAACACCACCCGACATTGTCCTTGTCGATATCGATACCAGTCATTTGAACGGCACTGTCCGTTTCAAAATGACGCGCAACACGGCCGCACCCCACACCCCAGTCCAAAACCTTTATTTCAGGTTTCGAGGCTGCACTTCCATAGCGGTGGAACAGCGCTTGTATGACCTCGTATGCTGCTTTGCCACCGTTGAGAAAAGATGCGCGGTTGGCTTGTGCACTTGCGACACGCTGAATTCGGGTATCATCGGGCAATTCAGCAAGCATATCACGGTTCGTGAAATTCCACTGGTCGCGATAATGCGCAGCATCTGAGCTTTTGCCATTCAGCGCCCGAAGATGGAACTGAGCCCAACCCTCCACTTGCGAGAATGGAAAGCGATATTTGTGGCGCACCACGTTTTCGGGCGGCATGAACCAATGGGTCCGACCGAAATGCGTATCGTATTCTGATTCAAGCAACACCCCGGACATCCCATTGCACAAGAGATCTACAGTTACGGGCGTCCTGATCGACAGCGGGAAAACGAATCCGACATCGGCATAGATCGAACCGTCCTTGATACCGATCTCGTAGATCCGCCACTTTCCGCCACCCAAAGCGGTTTGCATCGCTGTAAGGAGGTCGCCAGTCCGATAAGCCTTTTCAAAATCACGCGTATCAATGTGAAAGACAGTTTCACCCCCATCTGTCTTTGCCGTGAGCTTATGATCGGCCAAATGATTGAAATGCATTGCTAATCGGGAAAGAGGCACATTGCGCTCGCCAGCCGCAAACTTACCGAGACAGACCGCGCCAATGTACAGATCGACATCGCGATCAAGCGGCTTATCGAGTTGAAACCGGGCATCTGGGTCAAGGCGCATCTTCAGATCCTTTGCCGGAGATTACGGAGAAGATATTAGTCAGAGCCGTCGGCCAGCAGGGCATTCGGCATTTCGAACAGGAAGTTTGCATCGAAATTTTTCCTGAGAAACGGTTCGTAGATTGAATACCTGGCGCGCAATCGTTCAATGAGGGTTTGACACTCGTCTTCCGATAGCGGGTAGCGCGCTGGAAGGTCGGGATCGAAACTTGCGGTCTTCAGGAAACTGATCAGATCCGAGCGGTCCGGCTCGACAAGCCCGGCCCGGTTGGCGTGGCGGACGATCTCGACAACCGAAAACGGCAAGCTCACGTTCTCGCGAAACGGCAAGGATTCAAGGTCGGTGTTTTCGATGCCGGCGGTTGCCAGGAAATCTGCTTCGAGTGTACCTCCAATCCATTGGGGTGGATCGTAAGGGCACAAGATCAGCCTTGGTGCCTGCAACCAGTCGCGGAGAAGGGCATGATAGGACACATCGTAAGGAGATGGATCGCTCCCTATCGGGTGCGTCCATTGTACCTTGGGATCGCGAACCACTTCGTTGAACGCACTGACCAGTTGCGCGCAAGGGTTGCGCAGGTATGCCACGACGGTCACGTCATGCGGCGCCAGCACCTCGAGGAAACCGGAAACATCAAACGCCTGTTCCGCGAACATTTCCGAGCTGAAGATGATTGTATGATGAGGCGGAGAGGACAGGCATTCGCCGAGAAAGCGCGCGACCTTGTCACTTCTTTGTCCCTTACGCCAACCGACCGCCACCGGATGATGATTGGGCCATTCTTCGTCTAAACACCGGTAGAGAACGCCATGAGCCCCCAGCTTTTCGCGGTTCTGGTACAGGAAACGTTGCAGCGATGTCGTTCCGGTCTTGTGCAGACCGATATGAACGAAAACCCGTTTCATGAGGCTGTCCAGGTAACAGTCGTCCAACCGGTCTTGGGATCAGTCATTGGACACCCAGGTAATCGCGGCAGTTTTCAAGGTGGCGATGCTGTTGCCGTATGACTTTGGACTCGAGATCAACAAGGTTCCGAACCGTCGATTGCACGCGCATGATCTCGTCCAGATGCCGCTTGGCGTCGGTTGATCGAGTAACGCTGTCCTCATGGTATCTATGCGCATTCAAGCTTTGGGCCACGTAACAAACCTTTCCAGAACCCTTAAGACACATTTCCACGTAAAGCCGCCAATCACCAGCGATGCGGTATGAGTCCAGTTCATCGCCGAGCGTCTCGAAGGCGTCGAGCAATGTACCCCTATGGAACACGACCGCCGAGGCGTTCAGCATCACGTTCTTGATCGCAAGGCAGCTGCGCAGAAAGCTTTCTGCGTCCATGTCGAAGGCGCTCGAGAAATCGACGCCTTCGATATCGTCGAGGTGCGCCATGTAGCTGTCCGATATCACCTGGCCCCGGGTATTCACGCGTGTGCTGTCGCTAAATCCCATGATCGCACCAGACCTGGTCATCTTGGGGAGCAGAGTTGCAACCAGGTCCGGGTCGGCAATGTCATCGGCTTCCGCTAACCAGATGTATTCGCCTTTTGCCATTTCCGCAGCGCGCCGCCATTGCCGGAAGACTGAGCCGGTGTTCGTCTCGTTGACCACAACATTCATTTTCCGCCGGGCGGTCGCGGCCACATCGCACGCTATCGTGACGCTGTCATCGCTGGACGCGTCATCAAGGAGCAAGACCTCTCTGAGCGGATGGGTTTGTGCAAGCACGCTCGTCACACGCTGCGGCATGTAGCGTTCGTAGTTGTAACTAAGGATGGCGGCGGACACGGATGGCAAACCCGGGACGAGGCGCTGCAATAGATCGAAGACGTAGGTGGCGAAATCAAAGCCGGTCTCGGCCTCTTGCATACGGGCCCTTGACTGCTCGTCACGCATTTCGGGCGTCACGTTCAAGACGTCTCTGAGCGCCGCGGCCGCACCCTCGGAAATAGCTCCGTCGACAAGGACCCCGTGACGTTCGATCAATGAATCGCATCCACCACAACCGCGATGGCCCACGACAGGAAGCCCCCAGGCCAGCGCCTCAAGGACGACGGAAGGGAACGGGTCTTCTCGCGATGCAAGGTAGAAAAGGTCTGCCGCAGCGTAGAAGCGCCCGACATCCTCCTGATGCCCAAGAATGCGAATCCGGTCGGCCATACCGGACGCGGCGATTTCCGGTTCGATCCAGATCTTCATCTCTGGCGCCACCGATCCCACCCATACGAAAATCAGACTGGGATCAGAACGGCATGAGGCGAGCGCTACAGCAACGAACCGGTCGAGACCCTTCCGCAAGTCGCCATAGCCCACGCCAAGCACCACACGATGTGCTGCGTCAGCCCCCAACTCGGCGCGCGTTGCGCCACGCGCCAGAGCGTCCGTTTCAGATTTCGTGGAATAAATCCCTTGTGGCGAGATCGCAGCCGAATTCGATATCGGTCCGGCGACCTCTTCGAAACGCTCTTTTACGATGCATGCCGGGAACACGACTTGATCGGCATGGTCTGCCACGAGCCGTGCCGCCTCCCCCAAATCCTTCTCAAGGATAATGCCTGGCAACTCGTGGATCAGTGAAACAACACGCATCCCGGCGCTTTTGAGTTGCGGGCAAAGCTGCCCAGCGACAACCGTGTTGGTCAGCGCACAATTGATGCCGCTCAAATGCAGGCGCGCAAGATGCGACTTAAGCTCTTCCTCGGACGTCGAAGGATCGGCCAAAAACACTTCGCCGATTGCCTCGTACTCTGACAGCAGTGGCCCGTCGCGCAAAAGCAGGAAATTAACCTGAAGCCCCATCTCGGCGGTAAGGACCCGCGCGATGTTCAACAGCAGTTTCTGAGCACCGTTCCGCTCTGCGTCATGGCCGACCAACAACACCCGGCCCTTGGGTCCCCGCACCGATCCGCTCTTGCCAAAGGCAGCGCGCGCCAAAGCATTGAGATAGGCGCCCCCATGGTGGACGTCCGGCTCGAGGGTCGCGCCCTCGGCCCATTCGTTCCAGGCATTCACACAGACGATGGGGTGGTCGAACACAGGATGCCGTCGGGCATGATCGACCAACTGGCGCATCCAGGCTTCGAATTTTGCCGGACTCGCGCCGTGGAGGACCATACCACGCCCAGGACGGCGCGCCTCGTTATCCCAAGAGGGGACGGCTGTCTTGATCAGTGGGTAATCCGGTGCCGGTTCGACGACAGACCGTTCCACGACCGCCTCGTAATCGTAAACATGGCCCCGATAACGATCATCGATCCACGCAAGGCTATCGTTGATCGGATCCAGGCCGTTCAGCAATTTGTGCGGTGGAAACTCGATTGCACCATCCAATCCGTATTCCCTCGGATCTGTATCGCCAAACCCTTGGGCCATGAAGATCAGAGGGTCGAGTTCATGGTTCTCCCCAAAGATCTCGCGCCAACGGGCGATGGTGTCTTTTGCGTTCGGAACGTGGCCGGGTCGGTACAAGAAGAGCAGCGGGCGCCCACCCAGCCGAATGTAACGAGGATCGGCCATATGTCGGGCAAAATCCGCCACGAGCGCCTCATCGTGATCGGGATGGTAATTTTGGGCAAGGAGCACATCGGTTTCCGCGCCGTCCCACGTCCTTGTCCAATTCTCGTTTGTCCACATAAGGCAAAACGGAAATTCCAGGCTCGGGTCGTCCAGAAACCCCTCCACCGGCTCGTCAAGCACCCGCGCTCCGTCAAACCAGTAATGGTAGAAACAAAACCCGTGAATCCCGGCGGCCTGAGCCAGCTTGATCTGCCGTTTGAGGGTGTCTTTGTGCGAAAGATCGTAAAACCCCAGATCGCGCGGCAAACGCGGCTGCAGATGCCCCTCGAAACGTGGCAGCGCCCGCGGAAGGTTACGCCATTCCGTAAAGCCGTTCCCCCAATGCCGATCGTTCACGGGATGACGATGAAATTGCGGCAGGTAGTAACTCAGGACCATCGCCGCAGGCTCACCGCCGACACCGATTGCAGGGTCGATCTCCTCGAAAAAAGGGCCTTGCGACAATGCGCTTTGATGCGCCGCGTAGAGACCTTGAGCGGGATGACCAAGAGGTGTCAGGCGGCGGCGCTCAAAGCGACCCGTAGTACAATAATGAACGAACGGGTTAACATCGGCCTCTGCCACATCCTCATTCGTTGCAAGGTAATGGCGCGTGGAAAACCAGGGCGCTGGATCTCGACCTTCCCGCCATCCTTCCGACAGGTAATGTTCGATCAGGTCGTCAGGCACTTCCCCTCGTCGAAAACCTGCACGATAGAAGGTTTGATCGAACCACGGCGCGACAGCATCGGAGGCGGAAGACTTGTTTGGTGCGGTCCAACTTAGCCGGTGTGTCGTCCCCCTCTCGGGCGGTACGCTCGCACGGCCTTCGGCGCGCCCATAGAGTGCGTAATGCAGAAAGGGGTTCATTCCACTTTCCGCTACATCCGGGTTCGCCGCGAGGTAGCCGTTGGTCGAGAACCAACGCGCTGGATCAAGCCCGTTTTTCCACCCAACGTCCAGATAGTGGCGCGCAAGGTCATCGTCGCTTCCGATAGCTTCGGACGTGCTCTCACGATAGAAGGACGCGTCGAACATCTCACGGATCGCATCGATCGGATCGTTGCGCCCCGATCCGATTCCTAGGACGGACAGATATTTCGATAGCATCTCAACGCCCTGAGGTTTTCGCGAAAATCCTGAGATATTCTGGAGTCCGGTAAACCAATGCAAAGGTCATCGCAAGCAAGCCGATCGGACTGACCTGTCCAACAGGGCGCTGAAGTCCGGCTTGACGTGCTGGCTCAGAGCGTTCCTTCCACCGCCTGCCCTACACGAAGGTGAAATCCGACCCGTCGAAGCCGCCGGCATATCCGATGACGATGATGGCGTCGCCGCCTGCGAACTCGATCCGGCTGTTCACGCCGTTGTCGGTGATCGTCAGGTCCGCCAGTCCGTTCACCTGCGAGTGGCCGCTGAAGTCCAGCAGGTCGAGCCCGTCTTCCCAGCCCACGATGAAGTCGACGCCGCTGCCGTCCTCGAACACAAAGCTGTCCGCCCCGGCCCCGCCGAAGAACGAGTCGAACCCGGCGCCGCCCTCCAGCGTGTCCTGCCCGTCGCCGCCTGCCAGCACGTCGTTGTTCGACCCGCCGGTCAGCGTGTCATTGCCC
>NZ_BAABHW010000012.1:0-2500 GCF_039542305.1 [Roseibacterium] beibuensis
GGGCGATGAGGTTTCGGGACGGAGCTTGCCAGTTTGCGCGAGCCGGAGGCGGTGGCGGTGGCGGTGGCGAGTCATCCGGGTCTTTTTGCGACCTGCGCCAACAAGGTCGGTGACCTTGCCAGCGCCCTGAACGAGCCGGACACGCGATCCGAAGCGGCGGACCACCTGCGCGGCCTTATTGAGGACGTCACGCTGAGCGCTGATCCAGAAGCACGGAGTGGACACCGGATCGCGCTTAGTGGGGAACTCGGAACGATTTTGTCGTTGTGTGACAGTGGGTGTGTCCCAAATGCCGGCGCCCGCCGTGATGGGGCGGGCGTGCGGCAAGTGATTTTGGTTGCGGGGGTAGGATTTGAACCTACGACCTTCAGGTTATGAGCCTGACGAGCTACCGGGCTGCTCCACCCCGCGCCAAGTCCTCGGAGGGACCTAATTTTGGTGATCCGAGGTATGTTTTCATCGTTTGAGAGATACGTTTTTGTGTGTTTCTTTCTAGGTTTGGCGGTGACCTACTCTCCCACGTCTTAAGACGCAGTACCATCGGCGCAGTAGCACTTAACGGCCGGGTTCGGAATGGAGCCGGGTGTTTTGCTTACGCTATGACCACCAAACCGAGGAAGAAACACGTGTTTTGTGTGCTACCGCGCGTTCGCGCTACTTGAGCACGAAGGCGTGAGAGGCACACAAATATCCAAGTCATGTACACTGTTGGTGATGCTTAAGGATCGTTCGAAGCCTGGCTTCTACTGGATCAAATCAAGCCTATTGGACAATTAGTACCGGTCAACTGAACGCATTACTGCGCTTACATCTCCGGCCTATCGACGAGGTGGTCTACCTCGGTCCTCAGGGATACCTTGTTTTGAGGGGGGCTTCCCGCTTAGATGCCTTCAGCGGTTATCCTTTCCGATCATAGCTACCCAGCACTGCCATTGGCATGACAACTGGTCCACCAGTGGATCGTTCACCCCGGTCCTCTCGTACTAGGGGCAACTCCTCTCAAGTATCCTACACCCACGGCAGATAGGGACCGAACTGTCTCACGACGTTCTAAACCCAGCTCACGTACCTCTTTAAACGGCGAACAGCCGTACCCTTGGGACCTGCTCCAGCCCCAGGATGAGATGAGCCGACATCGAGGTGCCAAACGGTGCCGTCGATATGGACTCTTGGGCACCATCAGCCTGTTATCCCCGGCGTACCTTTTATCCGTTGAGCGATGGCCCTTCCACTCGGGACCACCGGATCACTATGGCCGTCTTTCGACTCTGCTCGACTTGTCAGTCTCGCAGTCAGGCTGGCTTCTGCCATTGCACTCAACGAGCGATTTCCGACCGCTCTGAGCCAACCTTCGCGCGCCTCCGTTACGCTTTAGGAGGCGACCGCCCCAGTCAAACTACCCGCCACACAGGGTCCCGGATCCGGATGACGGACCGCGGTTAGACATCAAGCAGAACAAGGGTGGTATCTCAAGGGAGGCTCCACAGAGACTGGCGTCCCTGCTTCGAAGCCTACCACCTATCCTGCACATGTTGTGCCTGATGCCAGTGTGAAGCTGTAGTAAAGGTGCACGGGGTCTTTCCGTCTAACCGCGGGAAGCCTGCATCTTGACAGGCAATTCAATTTCGCTGAGTCGATGTTGGAGACAGCGGGGAAGTCGTTACGCCATTCGTGCAGGTCGGAACTTACCCGACAAGGAATTTCGCTACCTTAGGACCGTTATAGTTACGGCCGCCGTTTACCGGGGCTTCAATTCGGAGCTTGCACTCCTCCTTTTAACCTTCCGGCACCGGGCAGGCGTCAGACCCTATACGTCGTCTTGCGACTTCGCAGAGCCCTGTGTTTTTAGTAAACAGTCGCCACCCCCTGGTTTGTGCCCCCAGTCAATACTTGCGTAGAAACTGGGCCTCCTTCTCGCGAACTTACGGAGGTATTTTGCCGAGTTCCTTCAACATCGTTCTCTCAAGCGCCTTGGTATTCTCTACCAGTCCACCTGTGTCGGTTTAGGGTACGATCTTATAGTGGGGCTATTTCCAGGAACCGCTCAGCAGCCCAACCAATCCGATAAGGTTGAACTACACCTGCGATCCGTCACCACCACATGGCCCAGGAATATTAACCTGGTTCCCATCGACTACGCCTTTCGGCCTCGCCTTAGGGGTCGGCTTACCCTGCTCAGATTAGCTTTAAGCAGGAACCCTTGGACTTTCGGCGACAGGGTCTCTCACCCTGTTTGTCGCTACTCATGTCATCATTCTCGCTAGTGATCACTCCACCGGATGGCTCACGCCCCGGCTTCACAGTAAAACCCGCGTCTCCAATCCCGGCGAACCGGGTAAGGAGACATGGGTTTATTCACACTACGCTCCGCTACCACTGCATACGCAGTCCTCAGCTTCGGCTCATGGCTTGAGCCCCGTTACATCTTCGCCGCAGGACAACTTGTTTAGACCAGTGAGCTGTTACGCTATCTTTAAAGGATGGCTGCTTCTAAGCCAAC
>NZ_BAABHW010000013.1:0-3333 GCF_039542305.1 [Roseibacterium] beibuensis
CGGCAGAGGATCGTCCACGACCGGGTGAGACGACCACAACGGTGTTACAGGCCATTCAGGAAGGCCATGAGGTCCTTGTCCTCCTTCCACCGCCTTTTCGGTCCCGGAGAGCCAACCTCGCAAAGCGCCACGGCATTTGCCTTCAGCGTGAGGTCGATCTCGGCATAGATGTTCGTGGTGCTGATCGACACGTGGCCGAGCCAAGCGCGGATGGTGTTGATGTCGACGCCGGCGAGCACGAGATGGCAGGCCGTCGTGTGCCGGATCACGTGTGGTGTCACCGCCCGACCCGCCAGTCGAGGCACATCGGCAGCGCAACGTTCGACCAGCCGATACACGCCGAACCGTGTGTAGGCATGGCCGAGCCTGCTGAGGAACACCGGGGCCTCGGGCGCGCGGCCGATGATCTGTTCCGCCAGGACTCGCTCCGTTTCCGACCAGAGCGGGCATTGGCGTATCTTGCCGCCCTTGCCGTGCAGTGTGGCTAGATCGTGCCCACCTCTGTCGCGGTCAAGGGTCAGGTCCCGAACCTTCAGCTGCGTGACTTCGGAGACGCGAGCCCCGGTATTGTAGAGGAAGAGAAGCAGCGCGTATTCGCTCTGCCCTCGACGGTTCTTGCGGTCCGGAACCGCGAGCATCGCTTCCATCTCCTCCCGCGACAGCCAGCCGACCGGCGGCAACATCGCCTTCTTCGAGGCGATCGCGCGGATGTGGCTGCACCATTCGACCTGTGCGGGATCGCGGCTTCCCACAAAGCGGGCGAAGGCCCGGATGGCGGCGAGCCGCTGATTGCGCGTCCTGACGGAACATCCGCGCTCCTGCTCGAGATGGGCAAGGAATTTCAATACAAGTGCCGAGGTGAGGTCCTGCATGGCCAGGCGTTCGATGGGCTTCCGGACCTTTCGGCTCGCGAAGGGCAGGAGCAGCTTGAACGTGTCGCGATAGCTCGCGCGAGTGTTCCGGGCCAGATTGCGCTCGCTGACGATATACTCAGTCAGGAAGCGCCGGAGCCATGGCCCAATGAGATCACGGTCTGGCATCCGACCCTCCTCCGGCATAGCGCGCGAAGAGCAGCGAGGCCTGCGCAAGGAGGTCCGGCGTCATCGTCAGATAGACCTTTGTGCCTTCGAGGTCGGAATGGCCGAGATAGGTGGAGAGCGCGGGCAGCAACCGCTGTACGTCCGCTCCCTGTCGATACCAAGCGATCAGCCGGTGAACCGCGAAGGTATGCCGGAGGTCATGTAGGCGCGGGTTCTTCCGCCCTCCGGCCCTGCCATGCACATCCGCAACGCATCTCAGGCGATCGAAGGCGGCCTGAACGGTGCTGCTGGCGAGCCGCGTGCCATCCCTGTTGGCGAGCAGGAACGACGTGGCACTCTCCGCGACCCCCTTGACGGGCCGAACCGAGAGGTGGGCATCCAGTATGCCTGCAAGCTGCGGACCCACGGGAACCAACCTGCTCTTTTGGAACTTCGTATCGCGGATCGTGAGGATCGCCTCCGCCGTATCCACATCAAACAGGGTGAGAGCGGTCGCCTCGCCGAACCGCAGCCCGGCCCCGTAGAGCATCAGCAGCAGGGTCCGGAACGTCGCGGGGTCGAGTTGCCGGGAGCCTTGCAAGGCATTGTCGATGTGATCCGGGTCGAAGAGGCGCTGCAGCTGATCCCGGCTGTAGATATGTGGCGGTGCCTGCAAGGGTGGGCGCCGCTCGCTTTCAGGAAGCGGCGACGAGAGGGCATGGCCGCGGCTGATCGCGTAGCGCCAGAACCCGGCCAGCGCGTAGTGTTTGTTTTCGCGGTGCCGGGTAACGGGGCCTGTCCCGGCGAGGAAGGCTTGGACCTGCGCGCATGTGACAGCGTCGCATCCGGCGTCGCCATCGGCGTGCTGAAGGAACTGTCGAAGCAGGTTCCGCGCCGTCAAGAACTTTACGCCGTGCGCCTGGCGCCATGCCACGTAGTGTTCGATCGCATCTCTCAGCTTCATACGAGACCCTCCAGATCGAGGGCCGCGACCTCTCGCAGAGTCCGGAGGTCGACCTTGGCGTAGATCGCCGTCGAGGTCGGGTCCCGGTGCCCAAGGAAGTCGCCGATGACCTTCATCGCCACGCCTTGGTCCAGCAGGTGTTGGGCGGCGGCATGGCGGAGCGCATGTGGTCCTCGACGACCGGAGACCACGCCGATCCCGGCCAGGCGGTCGCGCACGATCTTGCCCAGAGCCTTCCGCCCAAGGGGGCGGATCGGGGCACAGGATGTGAAGAAGAGGCTCCGCCCGAAGCCGGTGGGACGCCCGTTCCGGATGTAGTCGAGGATGGCACCGCCGACCTCCTGCGACAGCGGCCACAGATGCGTGCGACCCGGCTTTGGACAATGCACGCGCAGGAGCTCGTTCTCCCAATCGAAGTCATCGAGGCTGAGACCCGCGACTTCGCCCGCGCGCAGGCCGAAGGAGGCGAAGAGCATCAGGATCGCGCGATCGCGTCTGTCGACGGGCCGCTGACCCTCAGACGCCAACAGACGCTCGACATCCTGACGCTTGATGCCCTTCGGAAGGCACTCATCGGCCCTGTATCCGGGCGCGACGGTGCCCGCGGCCAGCCCGGGCCGACACCACCCGCGCTTCTCTGCGAAGCCGACAAACGACCGGACGCGCTGCGCGAAGTCGTGGATCGTTCTCCGGCTCCACGACCCGCGTTGGTGTTCATCGCCGATGATGCTGTCGATATCGGTGACCTCAAGAGTGTCGAGCCGGATCCCCATCTGGTCGAGGTGTTGGAGGAATGTACCGGCGGCGCGCCCGTAGCTTTCGATACTGGCATTTGCCAGGCCACGTTCGTCGCGCAACCAGCGCTCGTAGGCCTGAAGCTCGGGCGGAGGCCAACTAAATTCGCCTTCGGCGTCTTCGAGCCAGCCGAGATACCGCACCAGTGCAATACAGTGGCTGACGAAGCGTTGGCGGGCCTTCGACGTGGCCGGCGTAGCGCTTCTGCGGCCCCGCGGCTCCGACCAGAGTGTCGCGGCGGCTTCGATGTTCCGCGGGTGGATCCGATCGCCGTCGCGAAGGTCCAGAAGGCGAACGAGGTTGAGGTGGGCGTTGGCCTGTTTGCGCAGGTTGGCGCGGCTCGCGCCGGTTCCCTTCAGGTGGACGAGGTAGTCTGCGCGTTGTGCCGCGAGCGGGGCGTCACGATGTTTCGCCGCGGCGGGCGGCAAGAAGATGTCTTGGAACATGGGTGTGTCTCCATAATGTGGAGACACAGGATTTCGCAGGTCAGGACATGATTTGTGGGTTTTTCGGTTCGGACGGTCTCATGAACACGACCTCGCTGCACCCTTCAGC
>NZ_BAABHW010000014.1:0-1243 GCF_039542305.1 [Roseibacterium] beibuensis
AGGGTTGGAGACAAGCATTCATTCACCGGGAGAAAACCGCGCACTCAGAACTCTAGCGCGAGGCCCACTTCCGCGCCGTAGGTCGTGAAGTCATTCGAGCCAAGGCCGTCGACGAACAGATCGCCTCTCAGGGTCAGCCCGCCATCGCCCATGAAGCGATAGCCAAGGTCGATCCGCCCGCGTCCGCTCTCCGTCTCGTCGATATAGGCCGAGGCCGCGCCGTCGCCCTCAACCCGCGACCAGATGCCGGACAGGCCCCAAGTCAGCACGTGGCCGCTGGCCTCACCGAAGATCGGCGCCTCGAAATCGATGCCAGCCGACAGCTCGGTCAGGCGGATCGTCTGCTCCGGTACCGGGTTCGCCAATCCATCGACATAGGCCAGCTGCGTGTCGACCGCGTGGCTGAATTGCAGGCGCGGGAAATAGTGCAGGGCCTCGGTCTCATAGGACCCTTCGACTGCCAGCATCGTGAGCCAGCGTTCGCTGTCAAAGCTGTCGGTGAAGGTGCCGAAGGGCGAGATCTCGTTGTCGCTTTCGCCATAGAGCAGGCGTCCCTCGAAGAAGAGCGGTTGATCGCCCAGCTGCGCCACGACATAGGGCCCGAGCATCCAGCCGCGGCCCGTGGTTCCGACCCCGCCGCCCATGTCGTCCTCGGCATAGTCGAATTGCAGCATGCCGCCGACGATCAGCCCGTCGCCAAGCGCCACGTGGCCGCCGAGCGTGGCCAGGGCATAGGCGCTGTCACCGCCGCCCTCGTGCTCGGTGGCCGATCCCCGCAGGCTGAACCAGACCGGCCCGGCGCCGCTGTGGATGTCGACATTGCCAAAGCCGCGTGTCACTTGCGCGCTGAACTGTCCGCCCTGTCGTCCCGAGAGGAAGCCCGACAGACCCGGCTGGTTCTGGATCAGGTTGCGCGCCCGCGTTTCCATGAACTCCGCGATCATCTCGCTCGCGATCTCGCCCGAATTGATCGTCGCCGTTGCGCTGGCCGCGGTGGAGAGGTTGCCCGCCGCATCCTCGGCGGCCCCTTCCGCAACCGTGACGGTCACGTTCGACGTGCCGTCCGGCGTCAGGGTCGCCGTGAACACGCTCGGGCCGCCCGAGAAGCCGGACAGCGTGCCGCCGGTCACCCCAATATCGCCCGCCTCGAACCCGATCACGTTCTCCGAGAAGGTGAAGGTCAGCGAGAAGACATCGCCTGCCTCGAAGGCCTCGGGCACGCCCTCCAGCGTCAGGACCGGGG
>NZ_BAABHW010000015.1:0-1208 GCF_039542305.1 [Roseibacterium] beibuensis
GGAAGCTGGATTTTTCCGGCTCTTTCACGATGACGGGCTGGTGACGCCATCGGGATAATGCATGGCGATCGGGACGTTGTATCCGATCGCGCTATGGGGTCTGTCCTCGTTGTAGTGCCGACGCCAATTCTCCAGTTTTTCCCGGGCATCTGCAAGGCTCATGAACCAGTGAGCGTTCAGACATTCCGCCCTGAGCTTGCTGTTGAACGCCTCGATGAACCCGTTGTCCGTGGGTTTCCCGGGCCGTGAGAAGTCGAGCGTGACATCATTCGCATAGGCCCAGAGATCGAGGTCGCGCGAGATGAACTCGCTGCCGTTGTCGACTCGTATCGTCCTGGGATAGCCGATCTGTCCGCAGACCCGCTCAAGTGTCTGCACGACATCCTCGCCCCGATAGGTGAAGCGCGGATCCGCTGCCGGACAAAGGCGGGAATGCGTATCGACAACGGTCAGAATGCGAAGCTTCTTTCCCAGGGCGAGCTGGTCATGGACAAAATCCATCGCCCAGACGTCGTTAGGTCCAACGGCCTCCTGGCGGTCTTCCCTGAGCTTCGCCTTCACCCGGCGCTTCGGGTGCTTGTTGCGGAGTTGCAGGCCCAACTCGTTGTAAATCCTGCGGGTCTTCTTCATGTTGATGAGCCATCCCTCGCGTCGCAGCAACACGTGGACGCGCCTGTAGCCATAGCGCACACGCGTCTCGGCAATCTCCTTGATCCGCCTCTCGACGGCAGCCTGATCCGTCCGCCGGGACTTGTAGTGGTAGGTGGAGGTGTCGAAGCGGATGGTCCCACAGGCCCTCCGGATCGACACGCCCCAGTCGACGCACATCCCGCTGACGATTTCGCGCAAACGGCCAGGCTTCAAAGCTTTCGGCGAATGACGTCCTGAAGCATCTCACGATCCAGCGTCAGGTCGGCGACGATCTTCTTCAGCCGGGTGTTCTCGTCTTCGAGCGCCTTCAGACGGCGCATCTCGTCCGGCAGCAGGCCGCCGTACTTCTTCGTCCAATTGAAATACGTCGCCTGGCTGATCCCGGCCTTGCGGCAAATCTCCGCAACCGGCGTACCTTGCTCACCTTGCTTCAGGATGAACGCCTTCTGCGCCTCCGTGAACTTCGATGCCTTCATGCGATTCCGCTCCTCTCCCAGCCTGGGAAACTTAGCGGAAAACTCCAGCTTCAACCGATCCAATTTTCAGGGAGCAGAGCA
>NZ_BAABHW010000016.1:0-1135 GCF_039542305.1 [Roseibacterium] beibuensis
AGGAACCGGTCGACATCTTCGGGCGCGATCTGGGGCCGGATCGCCGCGCGCAGGTCGTCGAGGCCGTGGGCTGTCAGGTCGTCGTTGAAGTCGCCGTGACGAGGCGAGAGCGTCAGCACCTCGATGCCCGCACTGGTCGCAAGTTCGGCTTGGGTCGCGGCGGCCTTCGTGCCCACTGCGTCGACATCGCGGGCGATATAGAGGCGGCGCACGGACGGTGACAGTCTGAGCGCGGCGAGATGGCTTGCCGACAGCGCGGCGGCCATCGGCATGCCCGGCAGCGCCGCCCGCAGCGACAGCATCGTCTCGATCCCTTCGCCGACGGCCAGAACATCTTCTGCCGCCCCGAAGCGCACGGCATGGCCAAGAAGGTTGCCCATGGCCCGCCGGGGTGTGGGAACCGCGGCCTTGGCCGAGCCGTCCGGCGCGAGCCAGGTACGGTGCGCGCCGGTGATCCTGCCTTGCAGGTCGGTCACGGATGCGATCATCGCCGGACGCCGCTCTGCTGGTCCGCCATCGTCGGGCCGATAATAGCAGCTTGGATGATATCGCAACGCCCCCGCGCCATGGATCGGCATGATGCAGCGACTGGCCAGATAGGTCTCGACCGGCGTACCCCGGATCGGTTGCGCCATGGCGATCAGTCGCCGTGCCGCTTCCGGCGATCCCATGGCTGTACGGGCAGGTGCTGGATTGATGGTCGGGACAAGGTCGACCCGCGGCAGGCTCAGGAAGCGCCGCGCCTCCTCGGCGACATCGCCGAAAGAGGTCAGGCCACAGCTCTCCCGGATCACGTCGAGCAGATCACCGTGCTCGGCCGTGGCGGCATCGGTCCAATGACCGGCAGCACCGGGGCCAGCCTCCGGCCCCTTCAGCCGGACGAACATCGACCGCCCCGGTGTGTTACGTGCATCGCCGACGGTCCAGTACTGACCCTGTCGTCGCCCGTTGGGGAGGTAATGCCGACACACGGCCTCGGCGTCCCGCGCGAGCCGGCGCGAAAGCTCTGCTGCATCGCGCGCCATCACGAAAATCCCCCCGGCGCGCTGAGGTTATGTTGCCCAGCCCCGCGAGAACCCCCGCCAAACCGCGCAAGTTCACGCCACCGCAACATAACCCGCGCCGCAACATGTTC
>NZ_BAABHW010000017.1:0-1003 GCF_039542305.1 [Roseibacterium] beibuensis
CCCCATAGCGCGATCGGATACAACGTCCCGATCGCCATGCATTATCCCGATGGCGTCACCAGCCCGTCATCGTGAAAGAGCCGGAAAAATCCAGCTTCCGGCGGTCCAACGTTGGGGAGCGGTGCAAGCATAGAATAACTCTTCACTGCCTTGGATAGGCGTTAGGATCCCGTGAGCAGCCGTTAGTCTCAACGTTGAAAGAAGGAAGTAGCTTTGATTATTGCTTTGATAAACTGGCGTGTGAAAATTGGGTCGGAGAAGGATTTTCTCAATAAGTGGAAGAACGAGCTGTCGCTCGATGGTGCTGCTGGATTGATCGGCGAGTTTTTGAGCAAGGTAGAAGACAGCGACTTTCATGAAGGAATCACATGGGAAATGGAGCCTGATGAAAAGGACAACCGAAATGATTGGGCTGCAGCGGACTACACGTCATACGTTAACGTTGGGATGTGGACGTCGGTTGACTCGTTCATGAGAGCCGTTGGCAATTACATGGTTGCTGGCCGCTCAATCAAAGAAGCCTTCGAGGCGGCTCCTCGTCGGAGAGCCATTCTTACGCCCGAGCACTGGCGTATCGGACATGACCGGCTCCCTGGTGAAACAAGTGACGGTGTGAGTCCTTGAAGCAATTTGTGCCCAAGTCGGCTTAGCGCTTCACACGGACGTCCGCTTTGGAGGTGCCAGCGCAGCAAAAAGCACCTTCAGGGAAGGGCTGCTTTGGGCCGTAAGGCGCCGGAGCCATGACCTCGAGAGCGAGGGCGGAATGCAGTCGTTCCCTACGAAAAGCACCAGGATCTTGTCTGCAGGCCAAGCGGGCGTTCAGATCTTTCTAGGATACCCGCCAGGATTCTACGGCTGCTTGTCTCCAGCTCTCAGAGGGTTGGAGACAAGCATTCATTCACCGGGAGAAAACCGCGCACTCAGAACTCTAGCGCGAGGCCCACTTCCGCGCCGTAGGTCGTGAAGTCATTCGAGCCAAGGCCGTCGACGAACAGATCGCCTC
>NZ_BAABHW010000018.1:0-950 GCF_039542305.1 [Roseibacterium] beibuensis
GGCGGATTCCTATATTTAACTCATAGAGTTGAGGAAACCGCCATGTCTGTTCTGAGCAAACCCTACATGCACGATGAAGCCGAGGCGTTTAAACACGTCGAAAGCATCATCTGGCCCGATGGCCCGGTTTGCCCGCACTGTGGCGTGATTGACCGCGCCTATCGCCTTGAAGGTGTCCGCACCAAGCCGAGCAAGAAGCACCCCGAGGGCAAGGTTCGCCATGGCCTGTGGAAGTGCCGCGAGTGCCGTAAGCAGTTCACGGTTCGTAAGGGCACCATCTTCGAGGAAAGCCACATTGAGATGCACAAGTGGCTGCAAGCCATCCATCTCATGGTGTCCAGCAAGAAGGGCATCAGCAGCCACCAGCTTCACCGCGTTCTGGAAATAACCCACAAGAGCGCGTGGTTCATGACGCACCGTATCCGAGAAGCCATGCGTTCCGATGGCAACGTTGATTTCGGCTCTGGCGGCGGCACCGTTGAGGTTGATGAATCCTTCATCGGTAACGACCGCACGGTTAAGCCCAAGGGCGAGAAGAAGGGCCGTGGCTACGCTCACAAGCACAAGGTTCTGACGCTGGTGGACCGCAACACTGGTCGCGCCAAGTCCATGATTGTGGACGACCTCAAGCAGTCCACCCTTCTGCCGATCCTGCGCGAGAACATCGCCAAGGAAGCCGTGATCTATACCGACGAAGCGGGCCAGTATCGCCACCTCGCACGTGATTTCGCGGGCCATGATTTCGTGCGTCACGGCCAAGGTGAATACGGGCGCGGCACCGTCCACACCAACACGATTGAGGGCTATTTCAGCATTTTCAAGCGCGGCATGAAGGGCGTCTACCAGCACTGCGCGAAGAAGCACCTGCACCGCTACGCGGCTGAGTTCGAGTTCCGATACAACAACCGCTCTGCGAACGGTGTTGAGGATGCGGAGCGGGGCGAGATCGC
>NZ_BAABHW010000019.1:0-647 GCF_039542305.1 [Roseibacterium] beibuensis
GGCAATGGCAACCTGCTGCGTGGCGGGACGGGCGACGATGTGCTGATCGGCGGCTGGGGGTCTGACATCCTGCAGGGCAATGACGGCGCGGACAGTTTCTCGGGCGGGACCGGGGCGGACGATCTCTACATCGACGGGCAGGACACGTTCTTCGACGGCGGCGGCGGCTATGACCGGCTGATCGCGGTGGATCCGGGCGGCGTGAACGTGGCGCTTGCGGGCACCAATATCGAGCGGGTCATCGGCGGCACCGGCGATGACGCCTTCGACGGCACGGGCGTGGCCCTGGGCCTCGTGATCTCGGGCGAAGGCGGCAATGACACGCTGACCGGCGGCTCGGCCACGGACCAGCTTTCGGGCGGGGCGGGCGACGACGTGCTGATCGGCGGCGACGGGGACGATTTCCTGTTCGGCGACGGCGGCTCGGATTCCTTCGAGGGCGGGGCGGGCGACGACCGGTTCTTCGCCGAGAGCGTCGACCAGTCCTTCGATGGCGGGGCCGGGTATGACCGCCTGTTCCTGATGGACAACGGCGATTTCAGCTTCTCCCTGGCGGGCACCGGGATCGAGCGGGTGAATTCCGGCGACGGCAACGACGTACTGGACGCCACCGGGGTGACGGACGCGGTGGTTCTGTCGGGGGCCGG
>NZ_BAABHW010000020.1:0-549 GCF_039542305.1 [Roseibacterium] beibuensis
CATTAAGTACGTTCTGCGGACTTTCCCCCCGATTTCGCCCATACAGAAATGCAGGCATAAAAAAGCGTGGATTCTCTTTTGGAAATGGAAGCTCGATATGGATGACACCAAACCACGACGATTGATTCTTATTTCTCACTTGTATGCGAACGTGAAAAGGATTCCGGGGATGACCGCTCCCTCCTTGGACTTCAATTGTTGCGGACAAGCCCTGGTGCTCTAACGGGAGGTATTCCGAGTTCTCTTGCTCCCGACTTCTGGCCTTCAAGTTCAACTGCAACCCCTTTTCCTCCTTCATTCTTCAGTTTCAATATATCGGCCGCTTAAGAATATCCTGTATCCCCGACTTGCGCAAAAAATAAGTGTTGATCACATCCCGCCATTCCTTGGCGTGCTCGGCTTGCTCTTGAAGCCTGTCCAGCACTTGCCGATAGCGCCCCTCGTCAATATCATCTTCAAGCGTCTTCCAACGCTCGACTAGTCCCTCGGCGCGCTCCGCTCCCTCATAATGGGTATCGTAAATGTGCTGAATGACGGTTTTTCCGGATT
>NZ_BAABHW010000021.1:0-505 GCF_039542305.1 [Roseibacterium] beibuensis
GTTTGGACGTGAGTTACCGTCGAGTGGAATGAATGAAAGAGGCTTGGCTATTGCTATGATGTATCATGAGGATGGGCAATATCCGGAAGCAGACAACAGACCTGCTCTAAATGAGCTGCAATGGATTCAATATCAGTTAGACCAGTATGCTTCGGTAGAAGAAGTGGTCAATAATCTAGATCACATAAGATTAGAAAAATCAATGTATGAGCTGCACTATACGGTTTCAGATGCTTCAGGACATACCGTCATCATTGAATTTATTGCTGGAAAGCCACAGGTGATCAAGGATGCACAGTACTTTACGGTAACGAATACCAGCTTCGATAAGTCACTACAATATGCGAACAAATTCAAAGGAACCTCTATATCTAAGCTGTCGAAGCGAGTGAATTCTCTGGACCGTTTTACACTTGCCTATCGCATAGTGGAGAATAAGAGTCTACAGTATGTATCTTCGCAAATTCCGATCAAGGAGGCTTTTACCGTTTTAGAAGAAGTGTCG